>NZ_CP102486.1:0-1200000 GCF_026261605.1 Dechloromonas sp. A34 | reverse complement strand
CGTCGCCCGGCATGCCGCCGGCACTGCCCAGGCGCTCGGTGATCTGCTGCTGCAGGCCATCGCTCGCCTCGCTGAAAGCGGCGAACCACTGCATCCGCTTGCGTCCGGCGCTGTCTTCCGGGCTGATGGCGAGCAGTTCGCGCAGCTTGTCGCCGCCATCCTGGACGGCGGCAAGCTCGGGCATCCTGGCCGGCAAGTCGGTGGCCGCCTGGGCATCGCCGGCGCCGGCAAAGAACAGCCGGGCCCGGTGCTGACGCAATTCACGCAGCAATTGGCGCGCTGGTTCGCTCAGGCGGATCGCTTCGAGACGCGCCTCGGCGGCCTGCCTGGCTTCCCAGCGCAAGAGCAGATGCGGCAGTGCGACCGCCAGAAAGGCCAGGGTAAAGACCAGGCCGATGGTGACGAAGAAGCCGCGAAAGCCGAGGCGGCCAAGAAGAAATTCATATCCGTTTTTCAACACAACGCTACCTGAGACAGGAGAAGGAGTGCGACACGATAGGGCGGGCTCGTTAAGCTACTGTGACAAGCCGTCGTCATGCTCCTGCAACAATGGCTGGCGATAGTTGCCGGCAACCGACTACCCGTGGACCGCCATGCCGAATTCCTGCTTCGAACCCGCTGCCGACTCCATCGCCAACCCGACACCGGACAACCTGGCCGATCCGTTTCGCCGCCGCCTGCTCGCCGCCGCCGTACTGACCGCCGGAGGCGGGGCGCTGGCCGCGGTCGGCCTCCCGCTCCCCGCCCTGGCCGCCGGCCGGCTCCCCGACTTCGCCACGCTGAGCGCGTCCACCGCCGACGAAGTTCGCCTGGCCAGCGGCTTTGCCGCCCAGCTGCTCTACGCCTGGGGCGATCCGGTGTCCGACGGGCCGCGCGCCAGAGCCGACGCCGCCGACAGCGCCGCCGAGCAGTTGCAGCAGGCCGGCATGCATCACGACGGCATGCACTTCTTCCCTTTCGTCGAACGCGGCAATGCTTCCTCGACGCACGGCCTGATCTGCATCAATCACGAATACACCGACGACGGCCTGCTCCACGTCGGCGGCATGGCTGACTGGAGTGCCGAGAAGGTCGCCAAGTCGAAGGCGGCGACAGGCGTTTCGGTGATCGAAGTGCGCCGCGCCAAGGACGGCTGGCAGGTCGTCCGCCCCTCGCGCTGGGCGCGCCGGATCACGGCCGATACGCCGTGCCGGATCAGCGGCCCGGCCCGCGCCCACCCGGCGATGCTGACCGCCACCGACCGCTGGGGCGAATTCGCGCTCGGCACGCTGAACAACTGCGCGATGGGCGTCACGCCCTGGGGCACCTACCTGACTTGCGAAGAGAATTTCAACGGCTACTTCAAGGCCCCGACGACGCCGAGCGCCGATCAGATGCGCTACGGCATCAGCGGCAAGACGGCCGGCTACCGTTGGCACGAATTCGACGAGCGCTTCGATCTGGCGCGCCACCCGAACGAAGCCAACCGCTTCGGCTGGGTGGTCGAGATCGATCCCTGGAACCCGCAGGCGGCGCCGGTCAAACGCACCGCGCTCGGCCGCTTCAAGCACGAGGGGGCCACCGTCACCCTCGCCCGCGACGGCCGGGTCGTCGTCTATATGGGCGACGACGAGCGTTTCGAATACATCTACAAGTTCGTCTCGCGCGACCGTTACATCGCCGGGCAGAGCGACACTGCCACCCTGCTCGACCATGGCACGCTCTACGTCGCCCGCTTTGGCGACGATGGCAAAGGCCGCTGGCTGCCACTGCGCCACGGCGAAAAATATCCGAATGGGGCGCTGACTCCCGAATACGGCTTCAGCAACCAGGGCGATGTGGCGATCCGCTGCCGGCAGGCCGCCGACCTCGCCGGCGCCACCAAGATGGACCGACCGGAATGGATCGCGGTGCATCCGCAGAGTCGCGAGGTCTATGTCACGCTGACCAACAACAGCCAGCGCGGGACCCCGGCCGGAGCCGGCCTGAACGCCGCGAACCCGCGCCCCGATAACGTCTTCGGCCATATCGTGCGCTGGCGCGAAAGTCGCCAGGATGCGGCGGCCAATACCTTCGACTGGGACATCTTCGCCTTGACCGGCGACCCACAGCATGCCAGCGCAGGCCAGCGCGGTACCATCAAGGGCGATGCCTACGGCAGCCCGGACGGCCTGTGGTTCGACCGGGCCGGGCGGCTGTGGATCCAGACCGACGTCTCGACCAGCGTCCTGAACCAGGGCGACTACGCCCGCCTCGGCAACAACCAGATGCTGGTCGCCGATGTGCGGAGCGGCGAAACCCGCCGCTTCCTGACCGGCCCGAAAGGCTGCGAACTGACCGGCATGACGACCACGCCGGATGGCAAAACACTTTTCGTCAATATCCAGCATCCCGGCGAAGGCACCAGCGAACGTTCCGACCCGGCTCGGCCGACCGCGATCTCGGCCTGGCCGGCCAGCCAGTTCCCGGAAGCCGTCGGCGGGCGGCCGCGTTCGGCCACTCTCGCAATCACCCGCCCCGACGGCCAGCCGATTACCACCTGACTTTGGAGACTGCCATGGAAAAAACCGGTCGCAGCGACATCGCCGCCTTTCCCGAGTTGTTCGATGGCATGGAGCAGTTCATCGAGGAACTCGGGGAAGGCCTGCGCCGCACGAGCTTTCGCCTGGCCATCGCGGCCATTCCGGGCAGCGCACTGCTGCTCTTTGCGCTGAACAAGATGGCCTGAAAAGCGAAGACCCGCCGTAGCGGGTCTTCGTTGAGGTTTTTCCGGATCAGGGCTTGGGGGGAACGTAACCCTGGATCTGGTCGGCGCCGTCGCCGAAGAAATGCTTTTCAACCTGCTCGGCCAGATACTTGCGGTGCCGCGCATCGACCAGGTTCAGGCGGTTTTCGTTGATCAGCATGGTCTGCATCTTGATCCACTGCTGCCAGGCCTCTTTCGAGACCGATTCGAAAATGCGCTTGCCGAGCTCGCCCGGATAGGGCGGGAAATCCAGGCCTTCGGCCTCGCGGCCGAGTTTGATGCAATTGACGGTACGTGCCATGTGAAACTCCAGGGGGTTGATGCGGCAGATTATAAAGTCTTGAACAGAACTTTCGAACGCCGCTGATAGTTGTACATGTCGCGCTTCTTGGCCGGCAGGTCGTCCACGCTGACCAGCTTGAAGCCGCGTTCGACGAACCAGTGCTCGGTGCGCGTGGTCAGCACGAAGAGGCGCTTGATGCCCATTTTCTTGGCGCGTTTCTCGATGCGCTTCATGAGCTGCTCGCCGTAACCCCATTCGCGCTGGTCGGGCGACACGGCCAGACAGGCAAGTTCGGCCTCTTCCTCGGAGTGCGGATAGAGCGCCGCACAGCCGACGATGATGTTGTCGTGGAGCATGATCGAGAAATGCTCGATTTCGCGTTCGAGCAGTTCGCGCGGCCGATGCACCAGGATGCCCTCCTGCTCCATCGGCTCGATCAATGCGATCAGGGCGGCGATGTCGTCGGGCTTGGCCTCGCGGATGTTTTCCAGCGATTCGCGGGTGACCACGGTGCCCACCCCGTCGTGGGTGAACAACTCGCGCAGCAGGGCGCCGTCATGCTCGTAGCTGATCAGGTGTACGCGGCCAACGCCGGCCCGCGTCGCCCGCACGGTGCACGGCAGGTAGCGGCGGATGTCGGGCGACAGCCACTCGCCGCCGCTCAGCGTCTTGTCCACCTCGTCGGCGGTCATCGCGTCGAGCAGTTCACCTTCCTTGTCGGTCACCCCGCGGCTGTCGGTCAGATAGACCAGCTTGTCGGCGCGGATCGCCACGGCCACGGCCTCGGCCGCCTCTTCCATCTGCAGGTTGAAGATTTCGCCGGTCGGCGACGGCCCTTCGCAGTTGAGCAGGACGATGTTGCCGAGGCCGAGCTGGGCATTGATGCCCTCGGCGTCGACCTTGCGCACCTTGCCGGCGTACTGCATGTCGATGCCGTCGAGGACGCCGATCGGCTGGCCGGTGATGAAATTGCCGCCGATCACGCGAATCCGGCTATTGGCCATCGGCGTGTTGGGCAGGCCCTGCGAGAGCATGGCCTCGATTTCGAGATAGACGCTGCCCACCGCGTCGAGCACGCAATCGAGTGCCGCCGCGTCGGTCACCCGGTAGCCGCGGTGGTAGATCGACTCCAGATTCTTCTCGAGCAGCTCTTCCTCGATCTGCGGTCGCGCCCCATGCACCAGCACCAGGCGGATGCCCAGGCTGACCAGCAGATTGACATCGTAGGCCAGCGTCTTGGCGAACTCGCTGGCCACCGCCTTGCCGCCGAAGGCAATGACGAAGGTCTTGCCGCGGAAGGCGTTGATGTAGGGCGTGACCGCCCGGAACCAGGAAACGAAGTGTTCGTCGTAAGGGGTATCGCTCATTTGTCGCCGTATTTTCCGTCGTCGTCCTTCAAGGCGCTTTCCAGGCGCTCGCACACCGTTTTCAGCACCTTGACCCGGGCGTAGTTCTTGTCGTTGGCCTCAACCAACGTCCAGGGCGCCAGCCCGGTTGACGTGCGGTCGACCATGTCGCAGACGGCGGAGACGTACTGATCCCATTTCTCGCGGTTGCGCCAGTCCTCTTCGGTGATCTTGAAGCGCTTGAACTCGGTGTCCTGGCGCTCCTTGAAACGACGCAACTGCTCGTCGGCGCTGATCTGCAGCCAGAATTTGACGACGATGGCACCGGCATCGACCATCTGGTGCTCGAAGTCGTTGATCTCGGCATAGGCGCGCAGCCAGTCGGCCTCGGAGCAGAAGCCCTCGACCCGTTCGACGAGCACGCGACCGTACCAGGAGCGGTCGAAGATCGCGGCCCGGCCAAGGCGTGGCAGGTGGCGCCAGAAACGCCACAAATACGGTTGCGCCCGTTCTTCCTCGGTCGGCGCGGCGATCGGCACGATCTGGTATTGCCGGGCATCCATCGCCGACCCGATGCGGCGGATGCTGCCGCCCTTGCCGGCCGCGTCCGCCCCTTCGAAGACCATGACCAGCGAGCGCTTGCCGACGAAGCGCGGATCGCGCACCAGTTCCGAGAGCCGGGCCTGGTACTTGGCCAGTTGCGTCTCGTAGGCCTTCTTGTCCAGTTTCAGCTTGAGGTCGAGGGCACTGAGCACGTTCTTCTGGTCGATGGTATGGACGATCGGCGGCGCCACCGGCACCTGCTGCCGACCTTCCTGCTGCAGGCGGCGCTGCATGGCGTCGAGTACGATGCGGCCGACGGTCAGTGAGCGGTATTCGTCGTCGGTGCCCTCGACGATGATCCACGGCGCATGCGCCGTATTGCTGACGCGCAGCACATGGCCGGCGACTTCCTGCAACTTGCCGTAGGTCTTCAGGCGGTCGTAGCTTTCCTTGGTCACCCGCCAGGCTGTGCGCGGATCCTTTTCCAGGGCCTTGAGCCGCGTCTTCTGGCCGTCCTTCGAAAGGTGGAACCAGAACTTGAGGACCAGCGCCCCCTCATTGACCAGCATGGCCTCGAAACGATTGATGTCGTCGAGGCGCTCGTCCATTTCGGAACGGCGCATATGGCCAGTGATGCGGTCGGTAATCGGCTGCGAATACCAGGAACCGGCGAAGATGCCGACCTTGCCGCGCGGCGGCAGGGCACGCCAGTAGCGCCACATGTAGGGGCGGGCCAGCTCTTCGTCAGTCGGGGCGGAAAAGGCCAGCGTCGAGATATGGCGCGGGTCCATCCACGAGTAGAGCAAGTTGATGGTTTCGCCCTTGCCGCTGCCATCGACACCGCTGATCAGGATGACGACCGGAAATTCCTTCTTCTCCAGCATGTCGTACTGCACATCAAGCAGGGCGGCGCGCAGTTTCGGCACCTCTTTCTTGAAGGTTTCCTTGTCGATCTTGTGGCCCAGCTCAGCTGATTCGAACATTGTTCTACCCCTCCCTGAAATCACCCCAGATGGCCTGCATGGCCGCCAGCGCAGCCAGACCCGCCGTTTCCGTGCGCAGCACGCGCGGCCCCAGGCGGACCGCCCGAAAACCGGCCTGCGTCGCCGCGATCACCTCCTGCGGATCGAGTCCCCCTTCCGACCCGATCAACAGTTGCACTTCTCCAGCCGGCGGAATCTCGACCAGCGTCTGTTCGGCATCCGGCGCCAGCATCAGGCGCAAGGCGGCGTGGGTCGGGCGCGCCAGCCAGTTTTCCAGCTTCTCCAGCGGCGCGACCAGCGGCACCTGATTGCGCCCGCATTGTTCGCAGGCCGCGGCAGCGACGCCCTGCCAGTGGGCCACCCGCTTGGCGGCGCGCTCGCCGGCCAGGCGCATGACACTGCGCCGGCTTTCGACCGGCACGATGTCGCGGACGCCGAGCTCGACGGCCTTCTGGATGGTGAAATCCATTTTCTCGCCAACCTGCAGGGCCTGTACCAGGGTGATCGCCAGCGGCGACTCGCGTTCGACATCCTGCCAGGCGCCGAGCTCGGCCAGCACGCGGTCGCGCTCGATGCGTTCGATGCGCGCCGGGTATTCGCCGCCGCGCCCGTCGAAGAGCACCATCGGCGCCCCGGGCGGCAGGCGCAGGACGCGCACCGCGTGGCGCGCCACCGGTTCGGGCAATTCGACATGGGCGCCCGGTGCAAGGGCTTCTCGGCAGTAAAAACGGTGCAGATTCATCGATGCTATTATGGGCGAAATGCCTTTTGGAGGGGAACAGATGGTCGCATTAAACCCGCCTGTATGTAATTTTGGCCAGCCGGCGATCGATTTCGACCTGCCTGGCACCGATGGCAGGCGCCATTCGCTGGCCAGTTGCCGTGGCCCCAATGGTTTGCTGGTGATGTTCATCTGCAATCATTGCCCCTTCGTCAAGGCGATCATCGACCGCCTGCTGCGCGACTGCCGCGAACTGGCCGGCCACGGCATCGGCTGCGTCGCGATCATGAGCAATGATGTCGCCGACTACCCGGAAGACGCGCCCGACAAGATGCAACAATGGGCCGCCGAACTGGCCTTCCCCTTTCCCTATCTCTACGACGAAAGCCAGCAGGTCGCCCGCGCCTATGGTGCGGTGTGCACGCCGGATTTCTTCGGCTACAACGCCCGCCTGGAGCTGCAATATCGCGGCCGGCTCGACGCCTCCGGGCGCAACCCCGGCCCGCCCGACGCCCCCCGCGAGCTGTTCGAGGCGATGCGCGAAATCGCCGCCAGCGGCCATGGACCCACCGCCCAGATCGCCTCGATCGGTTGCTCGATCAAGTGGCGGGGCGACACCGCCGCGTAATAGCCAAAAACTTGCGCCACCTCATTTTCCGGCCTGGGGCATGGGCTATCATTTACCACTGTACAACGCGTTAAATGGCCATTTTGGAACCCTTGGACACCTCTGCATCAAACGGCGAAACCCGGCGCCAGCACGCCTACCTGAAGGCGGTGCTGTCCAGCATGCCGCAAGGCATCAGTGTCTTCGACGAAAATCTGCGCCTGCGGGTCTGGAACGACGGCTTCCTTGAGGTTCTGAATCTGCCGGCCGAGGCGGTATACGACGGGGTTCATTTTTCCGACCTGATCCGCATCCCGGCACTGCGCGGCGAATACGGGCCCGGCGATGTCGATACGCATGTTCGCCGGAAAACCGAACTAGCCGAAAAATTCGAGGCCCATAGCTTCGAACGCACCCGGCCCAGCGGCCGCACCCATCTCGTCCAGGGCGAACCGCTCTTCATCGACGG
The DNA here is from genome assembly GCF_026261605.1 of Dechloromonas sp. A34. Lineage (NCBI taxonomy): Bacteria > Pseudomonadati > Pseudomonadota > Betaproteobacteria > Rhodocyclales > Azonexaceae > Dechloromonas > Dechloromonas sp. A34. The sequence continues at coordinate 1,192,323 of NZ_CP102486.1, read as the reverse complement.
CCAACTGACCGGTTTCATCACTACCTACACCGACATCACCGAGCGCAAGGCGGCCGAAGAAGCCCTGCGCGCCCAGCACGACTTGCTGCAGACGGTGATCGAGAGCATCCCGAGCGCAGTCAGCCTGTTCGACAAGGATCAGCAACTGATCCTCCACAACCAGGAACTGCTCCGCCTGCTCGACCTGCCGCCGACGCTGATTGATCAGGGACCGGTCACCCTGGAGAGCATCTTTCGCTTCAATGCCGAGCGTGGCGAATACGGCCCGGGCGATCCGGAAACCATTGTCGGCGAATTGCTGGCGCGCGCCAGGAAACCGACGCACCACCATATCGAGCGCACCCGGCCGAATGGCCGAACCCTGGACATCCGCGGCGTCCCCCTGGCCGACGGCGGCTTTGTCACCATCTACACCGACGTCACCGAGCGCCGCACCAGCGCCGAGCGTGACCAACTGGCGCAAAAGGTGTTCACCCACACGCCGGCCGGCATCATCTTCACCGACGACGCCCACCGCATTCTCTCGATCAATCCGGCGACCAGCCAGATGACCGGCTACGAGCCCTTCGAGCTGCTCGGCCATACGGTTTTCGGACTGATCAATCTGCCCAAGGAAGAAACGCCCGAAGTCTTCCAGGAAGGTATTGCCCGGCGCGGCTCGTGGAACGGCGAGCTGGAAATCACCAAGAAGAATGGTGGCGATTTCCCGGCCGGCATCCGCGTCACCCGCGTCGACGACCCGCACAGTGGGATGGCGGCCCACTACATCTGGATTCTCGCCGATATCACCGAACGCCGGCAGACCGAGGAACGGATGCGGCATATCGCCCAGCACGACGCGCTGACCGGCCTGCCCAACCGCCTCGCGCTGCTCATGCGCCTCGCCCAGTTGCTGCCCGAGGCGCGCCGCCACCAGTGGAGCATCGCGATCATGTTCATCGATCTCGACCGCTTCAAGATCATCAACGACACGCTTGGCCACCAGGTCGGCGACGAAATGCTGCGCGAAGTCGCCTGCCGGCTGTCCAGCGTCGTCCGCGAAACCGACTTCGTCGCCCGCCTCGGCGGCGACGAGTTCGTCGTCATTCTGCCCGGCATCAACTCGCCGTCGGACGCCGCCATCGTCGCCAGCAAGATCGTCGCGACGCTGTCAACGGCAATCGAGGCCGAGGGCCACGAACTGCACACCAGCCCGTCGATCGGCATCAGCATCTTCCCGGACGACGGCCCGGACGGCGACAGCATCCTGAAAAATGCCGACACCGCGATGTATCACGCCAAGGCGGCCGGCCGGAACAATTTCCAGTTCTTCGCCGCCGACATGAACCGGGTCACCGCCGAGCGCCTCGATATCGAGCGCAAGCTGCGCCACGCCATCGCCCGCAACGAACTGGCGCTCTGTTTCCAGCCCCAGTTCCGCGCCGACCGCCGGCAGCCGACCGGGGTCGAGGCGCTGGTCCGCTGGCATCACCCGACCGACGGCATGATCGCCCCGGACCGCTTCATCCCGGTCGCCGAGGAGAGCGGCATCATCGTCGAGATCGGCGAATGGGTGCTGCTCAATGCCTGCCGTGAGATGAAGCACTGGATCGACGCCGGCCTGACGCCGATCCGCATGGCAGTCAATGTCTCGGCCCGCCAGTTGCGGCGCCGCGACTTCTGCGAGACGGTGGCCGGCGTGCTCGCCGAGTCCGGCCTGCCGCCCGAATTGCTGGAACTGGAGATCACTGAAAGTTCGGTGATGGAAAACCCGGAAGAGGCCGTGCTCATTCTCGAGCGCCTCGGGCGCATGGGCGTCTCGCTGGCGATCGACGATTTCGGCACCGGCTATTCCTCGCTGGCCTACCTCAAGCTGTTCCCGATCGACCACCTGAAGATCGACCGCTCCTTCGTCGCCGATATCGAACACGACCTCAACGACCGCGCCATCGCCTTCGGCACCATCGCGCTGGCCCATTCGCTGGGCCTCAACGTCATCGCCGAAGGGGTGGAGACCGAAGACCAGCTCGAACTGCTGCGCACCAACGGTTGCGACGAAGTCCAGGGCTATTTGTTCAGCAAGCCGCTGAGCAGCGCCGCCGCCTTTGCCTTTCTGCACGCCTGCGAAGTGCCGGGTTAAAATTCGCGCTTTCGTTCACTGCAGGAACCCGCCATGGCAGAGCGCACGCTGGCCCGCTATCTCACCGAAGAACAACGCAACAAAGGCGTCATCACCGCCGACCTGAAATTCCTGATCGAAATCGTCTCCCGCGCCTGCCAGGCGATTTCGATCGCCATCGGCAAGGGCGGCCTGGGCGGCGTGCTCGGCGAAGCCGGCAGCGACAACGTGCAGGGCGAAGCGCAGAAGAAGCTCGACGTACTGTCCAATGAAATCCTGCTCGAAGCCAACGAATGGGGTGGCCACCTGGCGGCCATGGCCTCCGAGGAAATGGACCTGCCCCACCTGGTGCCGCACCGTTTCCCCAAGGGCGAGTACCTGCTGACTTTCGACCCGCTCGACGGCTCCTCAAACATCGACGTCAATGTCTCGATCGGCACCATTTTCTCGGTGCTCAAGTGCCCGGAAGGCGCCGATCTATCGACCCCGGCCGCCGCCGAAGCCGCCTTCCTGCAACCGGGTACCGCCCAGGTCGCCGCCGGCTATGCCGTCTATGGCCCGACCACGCTGCTCGTGCTGACCGTCGGCGACGGCGTCGCCGTCTTCACCCTCGACCGCGAACAGGGCGTCTTCATCCTGACCCAGGACCAGGTGCAGATTCCAGCCGAGACCAAGGAATTCGCCATCAACATGGCCAACCAGCGCTTCTGGGAAGCGCCGGTCCAGCGCTATGTCGGCGAAATGCAGGCGGGCAAGGAAGGCCCCCTCGGCAAGGACTACAACATGCGCTGGGTGGCCTCGATGGTGGCCGACGTGCATCGCATCATGACCCGCGGCGGCATCTTCATGTACCCGATGGACGAGAAGGTCCGCCAACAGGGCGGCAAGCTGCGCCTGATGTACGAAGCCAACCCGATGGCAATGCTGGTCGAACAGGCCGGCGGCGCCGCCACCACTGGTCGCCAGCGCATTCTCGACATCGTGCCGGAGCGGCTGCACCAGCGCGTGCCGGTCATCCTCGGTTCGAAGAACGAGGTCGAACGCGTCGCCGGATATCATGCCGCCTGAATTGATGTAAATTGACCCCATCCACGCCCCGGAGGAATTCCGCCATGCATCTGCCTACCCTCGCCCTCATCGTCGCCGTCGCCGCCGTCGGCGCCGGCTGTGCCAGCAAGGAAACCAAGCCCGACAGCACACCCGCAGCAGCCGCCACACCAGCCCCTGCCGCGGCCCCGGTAGCCAGCAAGCCGGAATGCCCGCCCGAATCGACGACCAAGAAGACCACTGCAAAGTCCAAGACCAAGACCACCAAAAAGACGACCTCGACCAAGACCACCACCAAGACCGAACCGGAAGCCGTCGATTGCGAGCCGGCCAAACCGAAGACCGCCGCCACCGCGACCAAGGCTGCCGAACCGGCCCCCACCAAGGAGGCCGAGAAACCGGCCGAAGCCAGTAAGCCGCGCATCGTCAAGTCGCGCGACGGCACCTTCGAGGGTGAGGTTTACGGCAACATCCCGCCGGGCAGCAAATGGGCCAAGCTGCAGATCGGCATGGAACAACCGGAAGTCGAACGCATCCTCGGCGGCACCAGCAACGACGTACGCACCATGCCCACCGGCAAGGCCTTCATTCCTTTCTATTACGGTACTGACCGTTACCGCTACGAGGTCGTCTATCGCGGCCAGGGCAGCGTTTCCTACACCGGCGGTAGCTGGGGTGGTGGCCGTGGCGTGCTGATGATGATCAATTACGACCCGAAGATGTAACTGGGTACTCCGGCAGGCTTTTTACCTGCCGGATGCCAACTTCGCCCTACCCAAAAGGGCCCTTTTCCCGGATAATTTCACCTTTTCAGCAGGCTGGAATTCCGGATCATGAGCGTCAGCAACCCTCCCAAGTTTTCACCCCTGACCGGCGCCATCCGCGCCCTGGCCATGGATGCCGTGCAGCAGGCCAATTCCGGGCATCCCGGCGCCCCGATGGGGATGGCCGAAATTGCCGAAGTGCTCTGGCGTCGCCACCTGCGTCACAATCCGGCCAACCCGCACTGGCCCGACCGCGACCGTTTCGTGATGTCGAACGGCCATGGCTCGATGCTGGTCTACGCCCTGCTCCATCTGACCGGCTACGACCTGTCGATCGACGACCTGAAGAATTTCCGCCAGCTCCACGCCAAGACGCCGGGCCACCCGGAATTCGGCTACACCGCCGGTATCGAAACGACGACCGGCCCGCTCGGCCAGGGCATCAGCAACGCCGTCGGCTTCGCACTGGCCGAAAAGGTGCTGGCCGCCGAGTTCAACAAGCCCGGCCACGAAATCGTCAATCACCACACCTACGCTTTCCTCGGCGACGGCTGCCTGATGGAAGGCATTTCCCATGAAGCCTGCTCGCTGGCCGGCACCCTCGGCCTGGGCAAGCTGATCGCCTTCTGGGACGACAACGGCATTTCCATCGACGGTCACGTCGAAGGCTGGTTCACCGACAACACGCCAAAGCGTTTCGCAGCTTACGGCTGGCATGTCGTCGCCGATGTCGATGGCCATGACAGCGAAGCCATCGAACGCGCGCTGCTCGCCGCCAAGGCGGTCACCGACAAACCGAGCCTGATCTGCTGCAAGACCACCATCGGCATGGGTGCCCCGAACAAGCAGGGCAGCCACGATTGCCACGGAGCCCCGCTCGGCAAGGACGAAATCGCCGCCGCCCGCGCCTACATCGGCTGGAACCACGCGCCCTTCGAAATTCCGGGCGACGTGTACGCCGCCTGGAACGGCAAGCCGCGCGGCGCCACCTTCGAGGAAAACTGGACCACCCGCTTCAAGGCCTACCAAGCCACCTTCCCGGCCGAAGCCGGCGAGTTCGAGCGCCGCGTCATGCAGCGCCAACTGCCGGCCGACTGGGCAGCGACCAAGGCGACCTACATCGCTGCCTGCCGCGAGAAAGCCGAAAACATCGCCAGCCGCAAGGCTTCGCAGAACGCCATCGCCGCGCTGGTCCCGGCGGTACCGGAAGTCTTCGGCGGCTCGGCCGACCTGGCCGGCTCCAACCTGACCTTCGTCAAGGGCAGCAAGGGCGTCACCCGCACAGAAGGCGGCAACTACTGCTACTACGGCGTCCGCGAATTCGGCATGACAGCGATTGCCAACGGCCTCGCCCTGCATGGCGGCCTGATTCCCTACACCGCCACCTTCCTGGTCTTCTCGGATTACGCCCGCAACGCCATCCGCATGGCGGCGCTCATGAAGCAACGCCAGATCATGGTCTATACCCATGACTCGATCGGCCTCGGCGAAGACGGCCCGACCCACCAGCCGGTCGAGCACATCCCCAGCCTGCGCATCATTCCCAACCTCGACGTCTGGCGCCCGGCCGATGCCACCGAAACGGCCATCGCCTGGACGGCGGCCATCGAACGGACCACCGGCCCCAGCCTGCTCGCCCTGTCCCGCCAGAACCTGCCGACCGTGACGCAGAAGGTTGCCGATGCCGACATCGCCAAGGGCGGCTACGTGCTCTCCGACTGCGTCGGCGAACCGCGGATCACCTTCATCGCTACCGGCTCCGAAATCAAGCTGGCGCTCGACGCCCAGGCCGCGCTGGCCGGCGAAGGCATCGCGACACGCGTCGTCTCGATGCCCTGCACCAACGTCTTCGACCGGCAGAGTGAGGAGTACAGGAAATCCGTGGTCGGCGCCTGCAAGACCCGCATCGCCATCGAAGCTGCGCATCCCGACTTCTGGCGCAAGTATGTCGGCCTGCACGGCGCCGTGATCGGTCTCGACCATTTCGGCGAGTCGGCACCGGCCGGCCAGCTCTTTGAATTGTTCGGGTTCACCGTCGGCAACGTCGTCAAGACGGCAAAAGAACTTTTGTCCTGATTTTTACGGTTTTTTCCAGAGGAGAGGCTTCATGGCTATCAAGGTTGCAATCAACGGTTTCGGTCGTATCGGACGCTGCACACTGCGCGCCATTTACGAGCAGGGTCTGCAGAACGAGTTCGACGTCGTCGCCATCAACGCGGCCGGCGACCTGGCCACCAACGCCCATCTGCTGAAGTACGACACCACGCACGGTCGTTTCCGCACCAGCGTCGAGACCGAAGGTGAGAACTGCATCATCGTTGACGGCAAGAAGATCGCCTTCTACTCGACCAAGAACCCGAAGGACATCAACTGGGCCGACCACGGCGTCGACATTCTGCTCGAATGCACCGGTGCCTACACCTCCAAGGTAAAGGCCGGCGCGCTGCTCGAACAGGGCGCCAAGCGCGTGCTGATTTCCGCCCCGGGCGGCGATGATGTCGACACCACCATCGTCGTCGGTGTCAATGAAGGTGCGTTGAAGGCCGACATGACCGTCGTCTCCAACGCCTCGTGCACAACCAATTGCCTGGCCCCGGTCGCCAAGATCCTGTCCGACGCGATCGGCATCAAGCAGGGCCTGATGACCACCATCCACGCCTACACCAACGACCAGGTCACCGTCGACGTCCGCCACAAGGACCTGCGCCGTGCCCGTGCCGCCGCCGCCAACATAATCCCGACCAAGACCGGCGCTGCCAAGGCAGTCGGTCTCGTGCTGCCGCAACTGGTTGGCAAGGTCGATGGTTTTGCGCTGCGCGTGCCGACCATCAACGTCTCACTGGTCGACCTGACCTTCACCGCCGAGCGCGCCACCACCAAGGAAGAAATCAACGCCTTGATGACCGCCGCCGCCAACGGTCCGCTCAAGGGCATCCTCGACGTCAACAACGAGCCGCTGGTCTCCTCCGACTTCAACCACACCACCGTTTCCTCGACCTTCGATGCGACGCAGACCCGCGTCATCAAGGGCGAAGATGGCAGCACGCTGGTCAAGGTCCTGGCCTGGTACGACAACGAATGGGGCTACTCCTGCCGTATGCTGGACGCTGCCCGCGCCTGGATGAACGCCAAGTAAGCTGTTTGTTGCAAAAAGGGGGCCGCAAGGCCCCTTTTGTTTCACCCCGCAGAAAAGCCATCGGAACCGTGCCCAAAAACTCTCCCCTGCGTCTTGCCATCAACGGCTACGGCCGGATCGGCCGCTGTTTTCTGCGGGCGCTGCTGGAGAACCCGGCGGATCACCGTCTGCAGGTCGTTGCCATCAACGAGCCGGCCAATCTCGAGAGCATCGCCTATCTGTCGCGCTACGATTCGACACACGGCCGTTTTCCCGGCCGAGTCGAGATCGGCGACAACAGCCTGCTGATCGACGGCCAGCGCATCGCGGTCAGCCATGCCCGCCAGCCGGAAGCGGTCGACTGGCGAGGCCAGGGCATCGACCTGCTGGTCGAATGTTCCGGCGCCTACGGCAGCCGCGCCGAGCTCAGCCGTTTCATCGCTGCCGGTTGCCCGCGCCTGCTGCTCTCGCACCCCGGGGCCGGTGGCGAGGACGTCGATGCGACCATCGTCAATGGCATCAACCAGCACAGCCTGAGCGGCAACGAGCGCCTGGTCTCGGCCGCTTCCTGCACGACCAATGCCATCGTTCCCGTCCTTTCGCTGCTCGACCGCGAGATCGGCATCGAGCAGGTGCTGCTCACTACCCTGCATTCGGTCATGAACGACCAGCCGCTGATCGACGGCTATCACCACGACGACCTGCGCCGCACACGCTCGGCGATGCAGTCGATCATCCCGGTGTCGACCGGGCTGGCCCGCGGCGTCGAACGCCTGCTGCCGCAACTGGGCGGGCGCGTCCAGGCCAAGGCGATCCGCGTCCCGACCCTGAACGTCTCGGCCATCGACCTGACTATCAGCACCCAGCGCCCGGTCTCGGCGCCCAGCATCAACCGCCTGCTCGCCGAAGCCGCCGGCGGTCCGCTGAAAAAACTGATCGCCTACTCCGAAGAGGCACACGCCTCGATCGATTTCAACCACGACCCGCATTCGGCCATCGTCGATGGCAGCCAGACGCGGACCGCCGGCACCCATTTGGTAAACCTGTTCGTCTGGTTTGACAACGAATGGGGCTTTGCCAACCGCATGCTAGAAGTGGCCGACTACTGGTCACAACGCTGGACGCAAGAATCCGTCATTTAATAATCCTCAGGAGGAACCCATGAACGTCAACAAACTCACCGACCTCGACGTCTCCGGCAAGCGCGTCTTCATCCGCGCCGACTTGAACGTGCCGCAGGACGAAGCCGGCAACATCACCGAAGATACCCGCATCCGCGCCTCGCTGCCGTCGATCAAGTACTGCCTGGAAAAGGGTGCGGCAGTGATGGTCACCTCGCACCTCGGCCGCCCGACCGAAGGCGAACTGCACCACGAAGACAGCCTGATGCCGGTCGCCGTCCGCCTCGGCCAGATGCTGCACACCTCGGTCCGCCTGATCACGGACTGGGTGGACGGCGGCTTCGAAGTCAAGCCGGGCGAAGTCGTGCTGCTCGAAAACTGTCGCGTCAACAAGGGCGAGAAGAAGAACAACGACGAACTGGCCCAGAAGATGGCCAAGCTCTGCGACATCTACGTCAATGACGCCTTCGGCACCGCCCACCGCGCCGAAGCGACCACCCACGGCATTGCCAAATACGCCCCGGTGGCCTGCGCCGGCATCCTGATGGGCGCCGAGATCGACGCCTTGTCCAAGGCCCTGCACGAGCCGAAGCGCCCGCTGGTCGCCATCGTCGGCGGCTCCAAGGTCTCCTCCAAGCTGACCATCCTCAAGTCGTTGGCCAGCAAGGTCGACCAGCTGATCGTCGGCGGCGGCATCGCCAACACCTTCCTGCTCGCCGACGGCAAGCGCATCGGCCACTCGCTGGCCGAACCGGACCTGGTCAAGGAAGCGCACGCCATCATGGACATCATGAAGGAGCGTGGTGCCGAAGTGCCGCTGCCGACCGACGTCGTCGTCGCCGATGAAGTCTCGGCCCTGGCCCGCGCCAACAAGATTGCCGTCGAAGACGTGCACGCCAACGACCGTATTCTTGACGTCGGCCCGAAGACGGCGGCCAAGTTTGCCGAAATCATCGCCAACGCCGGCACCATCGTCTGGAATGGCCCGGTCGGCGTCTTCGAACTGCCGCAGTTCGCCGGCGGCACCAAGATGATGGCCTCCGCCATTGCCCACTCCGAAGCCTTCTCGATCGCCGGCGGCGGCGACACCCTGGCCGCCATCGCCAAGTTCCACATCCATGACGACGTCGGCTACATCTCCACCGGCGGTGGTGCCTTCCTGGAATTCCTCGAAGGCAAGACCCTGCCGGCCATCGCCGTGCTCGAGGAACGTGCCGCGAAGTAAGTTGGAAAAGCAGACCGCAATGTTGCGGTCTGCTTTTGAACACGCCAGTCAAAAAGAAATCAAATAACGGGAAGAGACAAGAGATGTTGCGTCACACCAAGATCGTTGCCACGCTGGGTCCCGCCTCATCGTCACCGGAAGTTCAGGAACGCCTGGTACAGGCCGGGGTCGATGTGGTGCGCATGAACTTTTCCCACGGCACAGCCGAAGACCACAAGGCGCGGGCCGACGGCATCCGTGCCGCGGCGGCCAAGTACGGGCGCACGGTCGGCATTCTCGGCGACCTGCAGGGGCCGAAAATCCGCGTCGGCAAGTTCGCGACCGGCAAGATCACGCTGGTCATCGGCGAAAACTTCATCCTCGATGCCCAGTGCGCGCTCGGCGACCAGGAACGTGTCGGCCTCGACTACAAGGATCTGCCCAAGGATGTCATTGTCGGCGACATCCTGCTGCTCGACGACGGCCGCCTCAAGCTGGTCGTCGAAGGCGTGCGCGGTCATGAAATCCACACCCGCGTGCTGGTCGGCGGTGAGCTCTCCAACAACAAGGGGATCAATCGCCAGGGCGGCGGACTGACCGCACCGGCGCTGACCGCCAAGGACATGGACGACATCAAGACGGCGGCGCAGATCGGCGTCGATTTCGTCGCCGTTTCCTTCCCGAAAAGTGCCGCCGACATGTACATGGCGCGCCAGCTGTTGCGCGCCGCCGGAAGCTCGGCGGTACTGATCGCCAAGATCGAGCGGGTCGAGGCGATCACCAATCTGGCGGAAATCCTCGACGCCTCCGACGGCATCATGGTGGCGCGCGGCGACCTCGCCGTCGAAGTCGGCGATGCCACGGTGCCGGCTCTGCAAAAGCGGATGATCCGCATGGCGCGCGACAAGAACAAGCTGACCATCACTGCGACGCAGATGATGGAATCGATGATCCAGTCGCCGGTGCCGACCCGCGCCGAAGTCTCCGACGTCGCCAACGCCGTGCTCGACGGCACCGATGCCGTGATGCTCTCGGCCGAAACCGCGGCCGGCAAGTACCCGGTCGAGACCGTCGAATCGATGGGCCGCATCTGCGTCGAAGCCGAGCGCTCGGCGGAAGTCACGCTCGACCGCGAATTTCTCGACCGCGTATTCACCCGCATCGACCAGTCGATCGCCATGGCCGCGATCTGGACGGCGCATCACCTCAAGGTCAAGGCCATCGCCGCTCTCACCCAGTCCGGCTCGACCGCGCTCTGGATGAGCCGCCTGAACTGCGGCGTGCCGATCTACGCACTGACCCCGGATGCCGAGTCGGTCGGCCACATGGTGCTCTACCGCGGCGTCTGCCCGCTACCGATGAAGCAGCAGCACACCGACCGCGACCTCCTGCTGGCCGAAGCCGAGCAACTCCTGATCGATCGCGGTGTCGTACAAAAGGGCGACCTCATCGCGCTGACCATCGGCGAACCAATCGGCTCCACCGGCGGCACCAATACCCTGAAGATCGTCCGGGTCGGCGATCATCAAATCCTTTAAAATAAGCCGATTAGCTAAACACGTTACCGAACAGGAGTTCCCATGCCGCTCGTCTCCATGCGCCAACTGCTCGACCACGCCGCCGAAAACGGCTACGGTCTGCCCGCTTTCAACGTCAACAATATGGAACAGGTCTGGGCCATCTGCGAAGCAGCCAGCCAGATCGATGCCCCGGTCATCATGCAGGCCTCGGCCGGCGCCCGCAAATACGCCGGCGAGCCCTTCCTGCGCCACCAGATCCTGGCCGCCCTCGAAGCCTATCCGCACCTGCCCATCGTCATGCACCAGGACCATGGCCAGAGCCCGGCCGTCTGCATGTCGGCGATCCGTTCCGGCTTTACGTCCGTGATGATGGACGGCTCGCTGGAAGCTGATGGCAAGACTGTCGCCTCCTACGACTACAACGTCGCCGTATCCAAGGAAACGGTCAAGTTCGCCCACGCCATCGGCGTCTCGGTCGAAGCCGAACTCGGCGTCCTCGGTTCGCTGGAAACCATGAAGGGCGACAAGGAAGACGGCCACGGCGCCGACGGCCACATGACCCGCGAACAGCTGCTGACCGACGTCGACCAGGCCGCCGACTTCGTCAAGCAGACCAACTGCGACGCGCTGGCCATCGCCATCGGCACCAGCCACGGCGCCTACAAGTTCACCAAGAAGCCGACCGGCGACATCCTGGCCATCGACCGCATCAAGGAAATCCACGCCCGCATCCCGAACACCCACCTGGTGATGCATGGCTCGTCGTCGGTGCCGCAGGAACTACTCGCCGAAATCCGCGAATTCGGCGGCGACATGAAGGAAACCTACGGCGTGCCGGTCGAGGAAATCGTCAAGGGTATCGCCCACGGCGTGCGCAAGATCAATATCGACACCGACATCCGCCTGGCGATGACCGGCGCCGTGCGCCGCTACCTGGTCGAGAACCCCACCAAGTTCGACCCGCGCGACTACCTGAAGCCGGCCCGCGAAGCCGCCAAGAAGATCTGCCTGGCCCGCTTCGAAGCCTTCGGCTGCGCCGGCCAGGCGAGCAAGATCAAGGCCATTCCGCTGGAAAAGATGGCCGAGCGTTACGCCAAGGGCGAGCTCAACCAGATCGTCAGGTAACACGGCCCACGCCGCGAGTTACGACAGCCGCCGCCAGGCGGCTGTCGCTTTTTGGGGTCCATGAATTTGCCGGATGCGGCCGGCGACCCACACCTTTTATCCCGGCGGCGATGGCGATATGATCGGTGCTTTCCCCTCATCCTCGATACCCATGCTGGATAGCGACAACGCCGCTTTCATCCTGACCGGAGTCAGCATCAGCCTGGCTGCCTGCGGCAGCGATCGCCTGCCGAGCATGAGCCGGGGAATGGGCTGCAAGCTGATCGACGGCGGACGGCAAATTGGCATCTTCATCCAGCGCTCGCAAGCGACCGACCTGCTCGACCACATCCGGGCCAGTGGCCGGGTGGCCAATGTCTTCAGCCTGCCGAGCAGCAACCGCACGCTGCAGCTGAAAGGCGTCGATGCCCGGATCCTGCCCTTTGAAGCCGGCGACCTGCCGATCATCGAGGCCCACATCACCGACTTCGTTCGCGAGGTTCTGCCGCTCGGCATGACCGAAGCGGTGGTGCGTGCGGTCTTCGCCTGCGCGACGGAAGATCTGGTGACCGTGGTCTATTCGCCTTCGGCCGCCTTTTCGCAAACCCCCGGCCCGAAAGCCGGCGAACCGATCGCCGGATCGTCATGAGCGTACGTCTGGAAACCATCCGTGAATGCCTGGAAGGCATCATTCCCGGGCACATCGCCACCTGCGACACGGCCGGCATGCCCAACCTGGCCTACCTCTCGCAAGTCCAGTTCATCGACAACGAGCATGTTGCCCTCTCCTACCAGTTCTTCAACCGCACCCGGCAGAACATCCTGGCCGATTCGCCAGTCCGCCTGCTGCTCACCAGCCACCTGACCGGCGCCCAGTACCGGCTGACCCTGCGCTACCTGCGCACCGAAACCAGCGGCCCGCTGTTCGAGCAGATGAAGGCCAAGCTCGCCGGCATCGCTTCGCATACCGGGATGAGCGGCGTCTTTCACCTGCTCGGTTCGGATATCTACCGCGTGCTGACCATCGAGCAGGTGCCGGGAACGACCGTGGCGCCGCCGCCGCCCCCGGTCAATTACCTGACTGCGCTGCGCCGGGCCAGTCAGCGCCTGGCCGGCTGCACGACGCTGGAATGCCTGCTCGAAACCGCCCTGGCCTGCCTGGGCAGCGAATTCGGCATCGACCACGTCATGCTGCTGATGCACGACGAAGGACGCGGCCGGCTCTATACCCTGGCCAGCTGCGGCTACCCGGAGTCCGGCATCGGTTCGGAAATCCCGGTCGGGGCCGGGGTGATCGGCATCAGCGCCCGTGAACGAACGCCGATCCGCATCGGCTTCATGACCAGCGAGTACACCTACGGCCGCACCGTACGCGAACGGATCGCCGCCGACGGCCACGGCGATACGCTGGAGACGGCCATTCCGCTCCCCGGCCTGCCCGACGCGGCCAGCCAGCTGGCAGTTCCGATCACCGTCTTCGACCGCCTGCTCGGCGTGCTTTACGTCGAAAGCGTAGCCGACCTGCATTTCGGCTACGACGACGAGGATGCGCTGGTCGCCTTCGCCGGCCAGCTCGGCCTCGCCATCCATCACCACCAGCAGGCCGAAGAACTGGCCGAAGAGCCGCCGGCGGCCGAGAGCAGCGCCCCCGCACCGGCCGGGCCGCCGCTGGTGGTCCGCCACTTCGCCGCCAACGACAGCGTCTTCCTGGGCGACGAATACCTGATCAAGGGCGTCGCCGGCGCCATCCTCTGGGCGCTGCTCAGAGATTTCGTCGAGCGCGGGCGGAGCAGCTTCACCAACAAGGAATTGCGGCTCGACACCCGGCTCCGCCTGCCCGGGGTCAGCGACAACCTGGAAGCCCGACTGGTGCTGCTCCAGCGCCGGCTGGCCGAACGCGACGCCGGCATCGGCCTGGCCAAGACCGGGCGCGGCCGCTTTGCCCTGCACGTCGCGCGCCCCCTGCAACTGACCACGGGGTAAGGCAGGAAGCTACTAAGGCGTTTCGCTCGCGTGGAACCAGTTCAGCTTGCGGCGCGGCAGCAGGTAATCGAGTTCGTCGTCGGGGCGTTCCTGCAGCCGGAGCGGACGCTCGATCCGCAACGCCTCATTGCCGGCCAGATCGACGATGATCGCCTGCCGGCGCGGCACTTCCGGCGCGTAGATCATGACCTGGGGGCAGAGCGGATGGTCGGTGGTGGCCGAGGCGACCACCGCGCCGACCCGGCCGTCGCTCAATTGAACGATGGAGCCGGGCGGATAGACGCCCATGGCGCGGATGAAAAGCTGCAACAACACGGTGTCGAAATGCGCCTTCTCCTTGCTCCACATCGTGGCCAGGGCCTCCGAAGGCGACAGGGCGCGGCGCGGGTCGATCGGGTTGGCCAGGTTGTCGAAACGGTTGGCGATGGCGACCACCCGGGCGGCGACCGGGATGTCCTTATCGACCAGGCGATCCGGATAGCCGCTGCCGTCGATCCGTTCATGGTGCGACAGGATGGCGGCCAGGATCGGCTGCGCCAGGCGGCCGGAACGCTGGGCGGCTTCGTAGCCGGCCCGGCAATGGCTCTGATAGACCGCCTCCTCGTGCTTGTTGCGGGCCGCATTGCGCAGGATCGACGAGCTGATCGTCAACTTGCCGATGTCGTGGAGCAGGGCGGCGATGCCAAGCGCGCAGAGGGCTTCGCCGGGCAGCCGAGCTTGCTTGCCGAGCAGCAGGGCGAGCGTCATGACCGACAGTGAATGGGCGGCATTGCCGTCGGCCTGAGCCTTTTCGGCGATCAGCACGATCGCGCTGTCGGGGTCGGCGAGCAGCGCCGTCACCGACAACTCGCTGACCTGGGTGACCTGGCGGACGCTCTCCTCGGGCCGCGACTCGAAGGTCTTGAAGGCGCTGCCGATTGCCAGCGCCGAACCGATGTAATGCTTCTGCGCCTTGTCGAGGCGCCCGCGCAACTCGCTCATCACCTTGGCGCGTTCCATCTTCTCGGCCATCTGCGTCGCCTTGACGGCAGCCAGACGCGCCTGCTCGGCCAGGTCGACCGGGTCGGGGGGAGGCGCCACGGCCGGCTTGGGCAGCGGCGGCACCCGGCTGCGCGTCGGATCGCAATAGAGCTGCGCCAGGTTCAAGGCCTTGATCTGGCGCACTTGGTCATCGTCGGCGATGACGAAAGCACCGAACATGAACTGGTGCTCCATCCACGGCACGGGCAGGCGGACATAGACGCCGGGACGCAATTGCGCCGCATCGATGCCGATTTCGCCGGGCCGTGGCTGGCGTAGGTCGTCGCTTGCCAACATGTTCAATCAGAACCTCTTTAATGGACTTGGTTCGATTATGCGGCAGAGCGGCGCGCGGGGCACGCCCCGCCCCCGCGGCGCGGGCCAAAAACCGGGTTCCGGCCAGGCTTTCTTAAATCTTTGCTCAAGGCTTCTTAAAAGATTCTTAAGCAGCGGCCAGCCATCTTGCGGCCATTTTTCCGCCGCCTAGACTGGGATCACCAGCCACCGAACAGGAGTTTCGATGAACTCAGAACACCCCGCGATCGACCGCATCGCCCTCTTCGAGCAGATGCTGCTCGTCCGTGCCTACGAGGAAGCCATCGTCGCCGGCAGCAGCGCCGGCAAGGTGCCTGGCACCTGCACCTCGGTCGGCCAGGAAGCCGCCGCCGTCGGCGTCGTCAACGCTCTCGCCGGCGATGACCTGATCCTCACCAACCACCGCAGCGCCGGCCACCTGCTCGCCCGCGGCGCCGACCCCGGCCGCCTGTTGGCCGAAGTCATGGGCCGCCGCGACGGCTACTGCAAGGGGCGCAGCGGTTCGCTGCACATTTCGGTCAAGGAACTCGGCGTCGTCCTCACTTCGACCATCGTCGGCGCCGAGCTCTCGCTCGCCCCGGCGTCGCCCTGGCGCAGACCATGCTCGGCAAGCCGGGCATCGTTGTCTGCTTCTTCGGCGACGGCGCCGCCTGCGAAGGCAGCTTCCACGAATCGCTGAACCTCGCCGCACTGTGGAACCTGCCCATCCTCTACGTCTGCGAGAACAACCAGTGGCAGGCCTTCGTCCATCGCCGCGAAGCCATGAACCACGACCACGTGTCCGACTGGGCAGCCGGCTACGGCATTGCCGCCCGCACGGTAGACGGCAACGACGTCGACGCCGTGCTCGCCGCCGCCCAAACCGCTGTCGCGGCGGTCCGCGACAGCGGCCGCCCCTACCTGCTGGAAACCTATACCTACCGCAGCCGGGGTCATTTCGAGCCGGACGACCAGGCCTACGTGGACCCCGCCGAGCATGCCGCCTGGCTCGCCCGCGACCCGCTTGCCGGCTACCGCGAGCGCCTGCTCGCCGACGGCAGCCTGAGCGCGGCCGGCGCCGCCCGCCTGGCCGACAAGGTGGCCAGCCGGATCGCCGTGGCCCAGGCGTTTGCCGACGCCTCCCCCTACCCCGCCGCGGCCGATCTGACCCGCGACGTTTACGCCTGAGGAACCCGCATGCCTACCCTGACCCTTTACGATGCCGTCGGCGCCGCCCTCACCGAGGAAATGCGCCGCGACCGCAATGTCATCGCCTTCGGCGAAGGCATCGCCACCAAACGCCACGACCTGGTCGAAGAATTCGGCGCCCGCCGCGTTCGCAACACGCCGCTCGCCGAAGGCATCATCGCCGGCACGGCGGTCGGCGCCGCCGGCAGCGGCCTGCGCCCGGTCATCGACCTGCTCTTCGCGCCCTTCCTCTGCTACGCCATGGACGAACTGGTGAATAGCGCCGGCAAGCTGCGCTACATGTCCGGCGGCCAGTTTTCCTTCCCCCTCGTCACCCTCGCCATGACCGGCGCCGGCTGGGGCGTCGGCGCCCAGCACAACCACAACGTCGAGGCCTGGTTCGTGCACAGCCCCGGTCTCAAGGTGGTCATGCCGAGCACCCCGGCCGATGCCAAGGGCCTGCTCAAGGCGGCGATCCGCGACGACAACCCGGTGCTCTTCTTCCTCGACATCGGCCTCCTCTACCAGCCCGGCGAGGTGCCGGCCGAGGAGACGGTGGTGCCGCTGGGCCAGGCTACCATCGTCCGCGACGGACGCGACGTGACCCTGGTCTCCTACGGCAAGACCGTGCACCACTGCCTGCAGGCGGCAGACAGCTTGGCCGCCCAGGGCATCGCCGCCGAAGTCATCGACCTGCGCAGCCTGAAGCCGCTGGACACCGCCACCGTACTCGCCTCGGTGCACAAGACCGGGCGCCTGGTCGTCGTCCATGAGGCCAACCGCCTGTGCGGCGTCGGTGCCGAGATCGCCGCCGTGGTCGCCGAAGAAGCCTTTGCCGCCCTCAAAGCACCGATCGTCCGCCTCGGCGGGCCGGATGCCCCGGTCGCCGCCAGCTACCCGCTGGAACAGGCTTTCGTGCCCCAGGCCGAAGCCATCGCCGCGGCCGCGGCGCGGCTGTGCAACCTGCAAACCGCCTGATTTTCAAGCTCTCACATCGATAACAACGGAGTCATCACAATGCATCCCAACCTCAAACAGATCACCCTCACCGCAGCCGCCCTCGCCTGCACCCTTTTCCAAACACCTGCCCAGGCCGAAGGCCGGGACGCCCTCGTCAAGCGCGGCGCCCTGCTGGTCGGCGTCGGCGGCTGCATGGATTGCCACACGCCGTTCAAGATGGGGCCGAACGGCCCGGAAAAGGACCTTGCGCGCGGCCTCTCCGGCCACCCGGAAACCCTGCAACTGCCGCCCCCGCCCAAGCTGGCCGCCGAATGGAACTGGGCCGGCTCGGCGACGATGACCGCCTTCGTCGGCCCCTGGGGCATGACCTACTCCGCCAATCTGACGCCCGACCGCGAAACTGGCATCGGGGCCTGGACGCAGCGCGACTTCATCCAGGCCATGCGCACCGGCAAGCATGTCGGGGTCGCCCGCCCGATCCTGCCGCCGATGCCCTGGCAAGCCCTGTCCGCGCTGCCGGAGAAGGACTTGCGCGCCGTTTATGCCTACCTGATGGCCCAGCCGGCGGTCAAGAACAAGGTCCCCGACTACACGCCACCGCCCAGCAATACGGCACAGACGGCAGCCGGGCGCAAACCCTCCTGAGCCGCGGCGCGGCGCGCGCGCTTGGCCGGCCCGCATCACAACGCTTCGCGCAGCGCCCGACGCAGGGCGCCGATGATCGAATCGTAGCGATGCGGGTCGCTGTCCTGGCCGGCACCGTAGACGGCGGAGCCGGCGACGAAGGCATCGACGCCGGCGCGGGCGATGCCGGCAATGTTGGCGACGTTCACGCCACCGTCGATCTCGAGACGGATACGCCGGCCGCTGTCCTTTTCATAGGCGTCGAGTTTGGCCCGCGCCTGGCGGGCCTTGGCCAGCGTGCCGGGAATGAATTTCTGGCCGCCGAAGCCGGGATTGACGCTCATCAACAGCACGACGTCGACCTTGTCGAGCACGTAGTCCAGGTAATCGAGCGGCGTCGCAGGGTTGAAGACCAGGCCGCCTTGGCAGCCGGCATCGCGGATCAGCGCCAGGCTGCGGTCCACGTGCTCGGCGGCTTCCGGGTGGAAGGTGATGATGTTGGCGCCGGCCTTGGCGAAATCGGGAATGATGCGATCCACCGGCTTGACCATCAGGTGGACGTCGATCGGGGCCGTCGTGCACGGCCGGATCGCCTCGCAAACCAGCGGCCCGATGGTCAGGTTGGGGACGTAGTGGTTGTCCATCACGTCGAAGTGGATCCAGTCGGCGCCGGACGCGATGACATTGGCCACCTCCTCGCCGAGCTTGGCGAAGTTGGCGGAAAGGATGCTCGGCGCGATGATGAAATCGGCTTGGCTCATGGGCTTCTCCATCGCAAAAAATGGCCCCGACAAGCGGGGCCGAAAACGACGCAAGCTCGCAGAGTGAAGCTGCTTGCGTGACGCGCTAGCGGTAGCGCGCCACCATTTTGTCGAGCGCCAGCGGCTTGATCCGGCTGGCCTGCCCGGCCGCACCGAAAGCCTCGAAGCGCAGTTTGCAGAGGTCGCGGGCGGCCACTACCGCCGCCTTCAGGAAAGCGCGCGGATCGAATTCCTCGGGCTTCTCGGCCATCGCCTGGCGCATGGCGCCGGTCATCGCCAGCCGGATGTCGGTGTCGATATTGACCTTGCGCACGCCGTGGCGGATGCCCTCGACGATCTCCGCGACCGGCACGCCATAGGTTTCCTTGATCCGCCCGCCGTACTGGCGGATGACCGCCAGCCATTCCTGCGGCACCGACGACGAGCCGTGCATCACCAGATGGGTATCCGGGATGCGGGCATGGATGGCCTTGATGCGGTCGATGGCGAGGATCTCCCCGGTCGGCGGCCGGGTGAACTTGTAGGCGCCGTGGCTGGTGCCGATGGCGATGGCCAGCGCATCGACGCCGGTCCGGGCGACGAAGTCGGCGGCCTCGTCGGGATCGGTCAGCAGTTGCGCATGGTCGAGCTTGCCGGCGGCGCCGATGCCGTCTTCCTCGCCCGCCTCGCCGGTTTCCAGCGAGCCCAGGCAGCCGAGTTCGCCTTCGACCGAAACGCCGATGGCGTGAGCCATCTCGACCACCTTGCTGGTCACCAGGACGTTGTAGGCGTAACTGGCCGGCGTCTTGCCGTCTGGGCCCAGCGAGCCGTCCATCATGACGCTCGAGAAGCCGCTGCGCATCGATTGCTGGCAGACGGCCGGCGAGGTGCCGTGGTCCTGGTGCAGGCAGACCGGAATGTCCGGATACTGTTCGATGGCGGCCTCGACCAGCTTCCTGAGAAAAGGCTCGCCGGCGTAATTGCGCGCCCCGGCCGAGGCCTGCAGGATGACCGGGCTGTCGCAGGCCGCGGCGGCCTGCATGATGGCCTGGATCTGCTCCAGGTTATTGACGTTGAAGGCGGGCAGGCCGTAGCTGTGTTCGGCCGCGTGGTCGAGCAGCTGGCGCAGGGAAATCAGAGCCATGGAGGTCCTTTCAGTCGGCGACGTGCTGCAGGAAGCGCAGCAGGTTGCAGGTGTAGCCGTACTCGTTGTCGTACCAGGCGACGACCTTGACGAAGGTCGGGTCGAGCGCGATGCCGGCCCCGGCGTCGAAGACCGAGGGCATCCGGCAGCCGCGGAAGTCGGTCGACACGACCTTGTCGTCGGTGTAGCCGAGCACGCCCTTGAGGCCGCCGGCGGCGGCTTCCCGCATCGCCTGGCAGATGTCGGCGTAGGATGCTTCCTGGCGCAGCTCGACGGTCAGGTCGACAACCGAAACGTCGGAAGTCGGCACCCGGAAGGCCATGCCGGTCAGCTTGCCGGCGAGTTCCGGAATGACCTTGCCGACCGCCTTGGCGGCGCCGGTCGAGGACGGGATGATGTTTTCCAGGATGCCGCGCCCGCCGCGCCAGTCCTTGCCGGACGGGCCGTCGACCGTCTTCTGGGTGGCGGTGGCGGCATGCACTGTGCTCATCAGGCCGCGCCGGATGCCGAAGCGGTCATGCAGCACCTTGGCCACCGGCGCCAGGCAATTGGTCGTGCACGAGGCGGCCGAGACGATGGCTTCACCGGCGTACTTCTGGTGATTGACGCCATAGACGAACATCGGCGTCTCGTCCTTGGCCGGCGCCGACTGGACGACCTTACGGGCGCCGGCGACGAGGTGTTTGCGGCAGCTGTCCTGGGTAAGGAACAACCCGGTCGCCTCGATCACGACGTCGGCCCCGACCTCGTCCCACCTCAGCTCGGCCGGGTCCTTGACGGCGCTGAGCCGGATCCGCCGGCCATCGACGAGCAGATGATCGCCGTCGACCGCAACCTCGCCGGCGAAATTGCCATGCACCGAGTCGTATTTAAGCATGTAGGCGAGATAGTCCGGGGCCAGCAGATCGTTGATGCCGACGATCTCGAGGTCCGCGAACTCCGCCTCCCGGGCGATGGCCCGGAAGGCCATGCGTCCGATACGGCCGAAGCCGTTGATTGCCACCCGTATAGGCATGGTGTTGTCTCCTGATTTGATGATGAATTCTTTGGGCAAAGGGGCCCCGTCATTCCCGCGCAGGCGCCCCGAAGGAAGTACCCTTGGGGTGCGGGAATCCATGCCTTTGGTGCTGGATCCCCGTTGGCACGGGGATGACGGAAGTCCGTTAGTTAAAAGTCGCCGTCGTTGCCGCCCGAGCTGGCGATGGTGCGCAGTACCGTCTGCACCAGATGTCCGGCGGTCAGGCCGAAGTGCTCGTAGAGCGCGGCAGCCGGCCCCGAGGCGCCGAAGGACGCGATGCCCAGCACCTCGCCGTCGAGCCCGACGTACTTGTGCCAGAGATCGGGATGGCCGGCTTCGATGGCGATGCGGCAGACATCGCTCGGCAGCACCTGTTTCTTCCAGGCCACCGGCTGGCGGTCGAAACGCTGCGTGCAGGGCATCGAGACGACGCGCACGGCGACGCCCTGGGCCTTGAGTTCGGCCTGGGCCTGCATGGCGAGCGCGACTTCCGAGCCGGTGGCGATGATCACCGCCTGCAGCGGGCCGTCGCCTTCGGCCAGGATGTAGCCGCCGCGCCTAATGTCGTCGGCCTTGCCGGCCATCGCGCTGTATTGCGGCAGGTTCTGGCGCGACAGCATCAGGGCCGAGGGGCCGTCCTGGCGCTCCAGAGCCAGGGTCCAGGCGACGGCGGTTTCCAGCTCGTCGCACGGCCGCCAGAGGTCGAGGCCGGGAATCAGGCGCAGGCTGGCGGCGTGCTCGATCGGCTGGTGAGTCGGGCCGTCCTCGCCGAGGCCGATCGAGTCGTGGGTCAGGACATGAACGACGCGCTGCTGCATCAGGGCGCTCATCCGGATGGCGTTGCGGGCGTAGTCGGAGAAGACGGCAAAAGTGCCGGCGTAGGGGACGAGGCCGCGATGCAGGGCGACGCCGTTGATGATCGCCGCCATGCCGAATTCGCGCACGCCGTAGGACAGGTAGTTGGGCACCTCCTCGGGCGGCGTGTTGTGCCAGGCGCGGCTGGTCTTGCCGGCGGTCAGGTTGGAGCCGGTGAGGTCCGCCGAGCCGCCGAGCAGTTCGGGAACCCGTTCGACCAGCAGGTCGAGGCAGTTTTGCGAGGATTTGCGGGTGGCGATGGCACCCTGGCGGTCGCTGGCGCGGTCGACCAGGCGGCGGCGGATGTCGGCCCAGTCGCTCGGCAGGCCGCCCGCCATGCGCCGTTCGTATTCGCCGGCCAGTTCCGGGAAGCTGGCGCGGTAGCGGGCGAACAGGTCGTTCCAGCCGGCTTCGGCGGCGGCGCCGGCAGTGCGGCCATCCCAGGCCTGACGGATGGCTTCGGGCACCTCGAAAGCGCCGTAGGGCCAGCCGAGGGCACTGCGGGTAGCCGCACTCTCGTCGGCACCGAGCGGGGCGCCATGTACGTCATGCGAGCCGGCCTTGTGCGGCGCGCCCCAGCCGATCGTGGTCCGGCAGACGATCAGCGTCGGCTGGCCGTTGCCCTGCCTGGCGGTCGCGATGGCCTCTTCGATGGCGCGGCTGTTGTGGCCGTTGAGCGGGCCGATGACGTTCCAACCGTAGGCCCGGAAACGGGCTACCGTGTCGTCGCGGAACCAGCCCTCGACATGGCCGTCGATCGAGATGCCGTTGTCGTCGTAGAAGCAGACCAGCTTGTCCAGCCCCCAGACGCCGGCCAGCGAGCAGGCCTCATGGCTGATGCCTTCCATCAGGCAGCCGTCGCCAAGGAAGACCCAGGTCCGGTGATCGACCACGGGAAAACCGGGGCGGTTGAACTGCTGGGCCAGCAGCTTCTCAGCGAGCGCCATGCCGACCGCGTTGGCCAGGCCCTGGCCGAGCGGCCCGGTGGTGGTCTCGACGCCCGGCGTATGGCCGACTTCCGGATGGCCGGCGGTCTTGCTGCCGAGTTGGCGGAAGTTTTTCAGTTCGCTCAGCGGCAGGTCGTAGCCGGTCAGGTGGAGCAACGCATAGAGCAGCATCGAGGCGTGGCCGTTCGAGAGCACGAAGCGGTCGCGGTCTCCCCAGGCCGGATTGGCCGGGTTGTGTTTCAGGTGGTCGCGCCACAGCACTTCGGCGATGTCGGCCATGCCCATCGGGGCGCCGGGGTGGCCGGACTTGGCTTTTTCGACCGCATCGATGGCGAGGAAGCGGACGGCGTTGGCCAGCTCGCGGCGGGAAATCGGTTCACTCATGTCTCTCTCCTTGTTCTTTGGTCAGGCGCGGCGCTTCTGGTCCATCAGGCGCAGGATCATCGGCGTGAAGATCATCTGCATGGCGAGGCCCATCTTGCCGCCGGGCACGACCAGCGTGTTCGGGCGGGTCATCATGCCGCCGTGCAGGATGCTGACCAGATACTGGAAGTCGATGCCCTTCGGGTTGGCGAAGCGGATCACCACCATGCTTTCGTCGGCGCTCGGGATGTCGCGGGCGATGAAGGGGTTAGAGGTATCGACGATCGGCACGCGCTGGAAATTGACGTGGGTGCGCGAGAACTGCGGGCAGAGGTGGCTGACGTAGTCCGGCATGCGGCGCAGGATGGTGTCGGTCACCGCCTCCTGCGAATAGCCGCGCATTTTCTGGTCGCGGTGCAGCTTCTGGATCCACTCCAGATTGATGGTGGGGACGACGCCGATGCAGAGATCGACCTGTTTGGCGATGTCGATGGTCTCATCGGCATAAGCGCCGTGCAGCCCTTCGTAGAACATCAGGTCGGTGGCTTCGCTGATGTCCTGCCAGGGCGTGAAGGTGCCCGG
This sequence comes from Dechloromonas sp. A34, assembly GCF_026261605.1. NCBI lineage: Bacteria > Pseudomonadati > Pseudomonadota > Betaproteobacteria > Rhodocyclales > Azonexaceae > Dechloromonas > Dechloromonas sp. A34. Next base: position 1,168,632 of record NZ_CP102486.1, on the reverse strand, counting down.
CTCCTGGCCGAAAGGCTCGGCCTCGCCGGCATCGTGCAGGTATTTTCGGACCTGGCCGCCGCCGTGCTGGCCGTAGCTGACGAAGAGTTGCTGCAGCTCCTTGAGCAGGTTGGCTTCCGGGCCGAAGTGGCTGAAGTTGCGGTTGCCCGCCTCTTCCTGGGCTTTCATTTCGGCGCGCATGGCCAGCCGGTCGTAGCGGTGGAAGGAATCGCCCTCGACGATCTGCGCCTTCAACTGCTCGCGGCGGAAGATGTGCTGAAAGCTCTGCATTACCGTGCTGGTGCCGGCGCCGGACGAGCCGGTGATGGCGATGATCGGGTGTTTGACGGACATGACTCTCTCCCTTAACTGTGAATTCAGGCGTGCGATTCGTCGCGGAACAGCGAGCGTTCGGCGAACAGCGGCGAAACGAAGGGGCGGTCGCTGCCATTGTCGTAATCGCGGTGGTAGCGCTCCAGGCGCTCCACTTCATTTTTCGAACCGAGGATCACCGGCACGCGCTGGTGCAGGGCCTCCGGCTGCACGTCGAGGATGCGCTGGCGGCCGGTACTGGCCGCCCCGCCGGCCTGCTCGATCAGCATCGCCATCGGGTTGGCTTCGTAGAGCAGGCGCAGCCGCCCGGGCTTGCTCGGGTCCTTGCTGTCCTTGGGATACATGAAGATGCCGCCACGGATCAGGATGCGGTGCACCTCGGCAACCATCGAGGCGATCCAGCGCATGTTGAAGTCGGTGGCGCGGACACCGGTCTTGCCGGCCTTGCACTCGCTGACGTAGCGCTGCACCGGCGGCTCCCAGAAACGCTCGTTCGAGCTGTTGATGGCGAATTCGGTGGTCTCTTCCGGAACCCGGATATCCGGGTGGGTCAGGATGAAATTGCCGTTCTCGCGGTCCAGCGTGAAGCCGTGCGTGCCATTGCCGAGGGTCAGCACCATCATCGTCGATGGGCCGTAGATGGCGTAGCCGGCGGCCAGTTGTTCGCAGCCGGGGCGCAGGTAGTCGCCGGGCTGGGCGTCGCCGGCAGTCGGCCGGGCGAAGATCGAGAAGATGGTGCCGACCGAGACATTGACGTCGCTGTTCGAGGAGCCGTCCAGCGGATCGAAAACCAGCAGGTAGCGGCCGCGCGGGTATTCGTTGGGGATGGCATAGGGCTCGTCCATCTCCTCGGAAGCCATGCCGGCCAGCTGGCCGCCCCACTCGCAATGGCGCAGGATTGCCTCGTTGGTCAGCACGTCGAGCTTCTTCTGGACCTCGCCCTGGACATTGGTGCTGTCCAGCGCGCCGAGGTTGCCGCCCAGCGCCCCCTTGCCGACCATTGCGGAAATCGTCTTGACCGCGGCGGCGACGTCGATGAGCAGGGCACCGAGCTCGCTGTTCTGCAGCCGGGCTTGCTCGATGACGAATTTGGAAAGCGTGGTGCGTCCGAATTGCATGATGACTCCTGTCGATAGCCTTACCGCGATGAACGTAAAGATAAGACTATTATTAATTAAGCAATAGTCAGTGTTTTTTACTGAGTGGTTAATAGATTGCTTAATACGAAATCCACTTAAGATCGACTTCAGCAATCCTGACTGGCGCCCGCCCCGGCAGGCGGCTATCGTTTTTGGCATGAAACGCCCCCAGGCAATCATCTTCGATGTCGATGGCACGCTGGCCGAAACCGAGCGCGACGGCCACCGCCCGGCTTTCAACCAGGCCTTTGCCGAGCACGCCCTGGACTGGCACTGGGACGCCGAAAGCTACGGCCGCCTGCTCGACATCACCGGCGGCAAGGAGCGTATCCGCCACTATGCCGAACGCCAGGCCCCGGCCATCGCGGCGCGGCCTGACTTCGATGATCTGATGAAAAAGCTGCACGCCGCCAAGACGGCGCACTACGTCCGCCGGGTCGAGCAAGGGAAACTGCCGCTGCGCCCCGGCGTTGCCGAACTGATCGCCGCCGCCCGGCGGGCCGGCATCCGGCTGGCGATCGCCACCACCACCTCGCCGGAAAACGTCGCCGCCCTGCTCCGCGCCAGCCTGGCCCCGGACTCAGCGGAGTGGTTTGAGGTAATCGGCGCCGGCGACGTCGTGCCGGCCAAGAAGCCGGCGCCGGATATCTACCACTGGGTACTCGCACGACTCGGCCTGCCGGGCGGCGCCTGCCTCGCCATCGAAGATTCAGCCAACGGCCTGCGCGCCGCCCTGGGCGCGGGGATACCGACCGTGGTCACGGTCAGCGAATACACGGCAGGGCAGGATTTTCGGGGGGCGCTTCAGGTGTTGGCGGGCCTGGAGGGGTTTGGCTGGCCAAATGAAGCACGGAATGTCTAGGTTTCGGGCGGAAAGGGCACTTCGTGCCCTGAACTGACGGACCAGCCTTCTGGGAAGCGGCCCATCAGCTAAATATGCCGCTTCACTACAGGCCAAAGAAATGTGGCAACAATGCCCAATATGCTGAGTGCCACCATCCAATTGATTTTGCTTATGGTGCGCCGTCGTTCCGAGTTTACGGTGTCCATGTCCTGACGAAATTGTTCCAATTCCTTAAGTGCCTTGTCCGGTTCACTGAGCAGGCCTGCAGCGGATGCATCTGGGTCTTTGTAACGATTCCTAAACTCATGAACTCGCCGCGCTGCCTGATTGAACTCATTCGAGAACATCGGGTTCCACTCATGGTTCATGCCTGTATTTTGTTGCCAAAGGAACCTTGCGATTGCGTAAACAGTCTCCGGCTTTTCGCTTGCACCATTCAACAAGACGACGACGACTTTGCGTTTTAGAACGCCAAGTCCAAAAACCGCCAATAACCGCTCCGTCCAGTGAATGCAGTCAGCGCCTTCGGCATAGTTTTCAACTCGAAAATTCAGAGTATTGGTTGTGCTGCCTCGCAGCGCGATCTGTTGAAGATTTATTCCGTCAACCTCACGCCATGGAACAGTTCCGTGCAATGGAGTTTGGAAACCTCGGTTGCTGAGCACTAGTGCCGGTTTCGCCATGCCGGGCAGTAATCGAACTACAGAAAATAGCACGACAGCGGAGAACAAGACGCTTCCCACAAACACTCCCCATCTGGGTTCAGTTGCGGATGCTGAAGAGTAAGCAAACAAAACGCTTGCGGCGAGCATTAGCAATGCAATCAAAAACTTGGCACTGCCGGTTCTTACCTCCAGGGATTTTCCATTTTCCCAAGGAGTCTTCGCTAGAGCCTCGCTCCGACGCACTATTTCTTTGTCATGCTGCGCTATAAGAGATTTCTCGCGCCCCCTATTCATAGAGTAAGCAAAATAGGTTATGGCGGCTCCGGCAACCCCGAGCGCCAACATAGCGGGATGCTCGTGCATCAGGGCTAGCCCTAATCCAAGCATTAAGAATCCGATAGCAGCGAGAAGAAGCGCGAAAAATTTGACCATATACAGTTACTGCACAGTAATTTTGGGTAGGGCAGCCGCAGAGGTTGAGGCCATTTATTGATCCCAACATCGTGCCCAGAACCATATGGAATATCAACCTCCTTCTTCTCGAACCCGGCCACCTGAGTCACCAATTGGAGCAAGCCATCGATAATCGATAGCTGACTAATCCAATAAAAATCTTTGACTTTTATTTACCTATAACGCCCCCTAGCATTCACTCCATCGCAGCACGCCTTCCGCACACCAAAGGAGAGACACGATGGACCAAAGCAAGCGTTACGCCGACCTGAGCCTGAAGGAAGCCGACCTGATCGCCGGCGGCCGCCACATTCTGTGCGCCTACAAGATGAAACCGAAGCCCGGCCACGGCTACCTCGAGGCTGCCGCCCACTTCGCCGCCGAGTCCTCGACCGGGACCAATGTCGAGGTGTGCACCACTGACGATTTCACCAAGGGCGTCGATGCGCTGGTTTACCAAATCGACGAGGCCAGCGAGGACATGCGCATCGCCTACCCGCTCGACCTCTTCGACCGCAACATCACCGATGGCCGGATGATGATGGCCTCCTTCCTGACGCTGACCATCGGCAACAACCAGGGCATGGGCGACATCGAGCATGCCAAGATGTACGACTTCCACATGCCGCGCCGCGCCATCGAGCTGTTCGACGGGCCGGCGACGGACATCAGCACGCTGTGGCGCATCCTCGGCCGGCCGGTCAAGGACGGCGGCTATATCTCCGGCACCATCATCAAGCCCAAGCTCGGCCTGCGCCCCGAACCCTTCGCCGAGGCCGCCTACCAGTTCTGGCTGGGCGGCGATTTCATCAAGAACGACGAGCCGCAGGGCAACCAGACCTTCGCACCGCTGCGCAAAACCATCCCGCTGGTCTATGACGCGATGAAACGGGCAATGGACGAAACCGGCGAGGCCAAGCTGTTCTCGATGAACATCACGGCCGACGACCATTACGAGATGTGCGCCCGCGCCGATTTCGCCCTCGCCGCCTTCGGCCCCGATGCCGACAAGCTGGCTTTCCTGGTCGATGGCTATGTCGGCGGCCCGGGCATGATCACCACCGCCCGCCGGCAGTACCCCAACCAGTACCTGCATTACCACCGCGCCGGCCACGGCGCCGTCACCTCGCCCTCCTCGAAGCGCGGCTACACCGCCTACGTGCTGGCCAAGATGAGCCGCCTGCAGGGCGCTTCCGGCATCCATGTCGGGACCATGGGCTACGGCAAGATGGAAGGCGACAAGGACGACCGCGCCTGCGCCTACATCATCGAGCGCGACAGCTATAGCGGCCCGGCCTACCACCAGGAGTGGTACGGCATGCGGCCGACGACGCCGATCATCTCGGGGGGCATGAACGCCCTGCGCCTGCCGGGTTTCTTCGACAACCTCGGCCACGGCAACGTGATCAACACGGCCGGCGGCGGCGCCTACGGCCACATCGATTCGCCGGCGGCCGGGGCTCGCTCGCTGCGCCAGGCCTACGACTGCTGGAAGGCCGGGGCCGATCCGGTGGATTGGGCGCGTGATCATTACGAATTTGCGCGGGCCTTCGAGTCGTTCCCGCAGGATGCGGACAAGCTTTATCCGGGGTGGCGGCATAAGTTGCGGCCGGCGGCGTAACCGTTCTCGGTGGGGCGGTAGCTGGTTAGGCAAGAGCGGTACCGCCCGTTAATCATGGTTATTTTCCTGTTGATGAGCTTGGGGTTCCGCCTTGTTGGCGGGCGTACTTTTTCTTGCTTCGCCAAGAAAAAGTAGCCAAAAAGAAGGCGACCCCGGGTTACGCGGTCGGCTGCGCCGACTCCCCTGCGCTACTCGCTACTGGCGGGGGCTGCGGAACTCGGCCCTACGGGCCTCAGACAGTCCTCGCCCTTTCTCCGCCAGCAGCTCCGTTGCTCGGCGCTCCACACGGGGACCCGAAGTCAAAAACATCCCGGGCCAACCGTCACTCCCGCATAGGCGGGAGTCCAGTCTCATACATGGATTCCCGCCTGCGCGGGAATGACCGTGCCACCGTTTCACCACGGCTCGTTTTTCCGGGCCCCTTGAGAGGTGCCGAGCAACGCAGAAGCGCCGGGGGCAGTCGGCGAGGACTGTTTGAGGGGCGCAGCCCCGAGTTCCGCAGCCGCCCGGCGTTTCGAGTAGCGCAGGGAACCGGGCGTAGCCCGGCACCGACCCAGGGGTGGCCTTTTCTTTGGCTACTTTCTTTTGGCCACACAAAAGAAAGTACGCCCGCCAGCAAGGCGGAAACCCAAGCCAATTAACCACCCAACAGCGTTAAACTAAAACTTACCAAACCCCCACCAAATCGAAGCCCCCCTGAACATGAACTTCATCCGCACCCTAACCCTACGCCAGTTGCAGATCTTCGTGGTCGCCGCCCGCCACCTGAGCTATGCCCGTGCCGCCGAGGAATTGCACCTAACGCCGCCGGCGATTTCGATGCAGTTGAAGCAACTCGAGGAAAACGTCGGCCTGCCGCTGTTCGAGCGCATGGGGCGCGGCGTCGCGCTGACCGAGGCTGGCGAGATGCTGGTCCACCACGCGCTGCGCGTGCTCGGCGAAATCAAGGATGCCGAGGCCAACCTGCAGGGCCTGCTCGGTGCCGAGGTCGGCCAGTTGTCGGTCGGCCTGGTCAGTACCGCCAAATACTTCATGCCCAAGCTGCTCGCCAAGTTTTCGCAGGACCATCCCGGGGTCGAGGTGCAGTTCACCGTCGGTAACCGCGAGGCGCTGCTCCAGAAACTGCAGGACAACGCCATCGACCTCGCCGTCATGGGCCGCATCCCGGTCGAGATCGATGCCCATGCCGAGCCGATGGCCAGCCACCCCTACGTGCTGATCGCGCCGGCCGACCATCCGCTGCGCGAGGCCCGGCGCTTCGACATGCACGAATTGCGGCAGGAAACCTTCCTCTTGCGCGAGGAAGGCTCGGGCTCGCGGCGGGTCGCCGAGGAAATGTTCAAGAACCACCTGTTCACGCCGGCCCGCACGATCAGCATGGGCAGCAACGAAACGATCAAGCAGGCGGTGATGGCCGGCATGGGCGTCAGCCTGCTCTCGCTGCATACCCTGCCGCTGGAGCTGAAGACCAGCGAAATCAGCTTGCTCGACGTGATCGGCACGCCGATCGAGCGCACCTGGTATGTCGTGCACATGAACAGCAAACGCCTGCTGCCGGCCGGCCAGAAGTTCCGCAGTTTCCTGCTCGAGCACGCCGCCCCCGGTTTGACGCAGGAATTCGACCGCTACCTGCGGCGGAGCGAAGCCGCCAGCGCCTGAATGCTAGAATCCGCGCAGCCGTTCCGCGCCAACCAACCCCGTCCTCATCTGCCATGCACCCGCGATTCACGATTGCCGAACTGGAAGAACATCCGCTGCGGCAACGCCTCAACAACGAGTTCCACGCCCGCCCGCCGACTCCATTGCAGGGGCCGCTGCTCGTCTCGCAACTGGTGTTCAAGCGCGCCCGCAGCCACGTCGACGAGGAACGCGCCAACCTGACGCGGCTGACCCAGTCGCAGGTCTGCAACGCCATCGAAAGCTCCGAGGCGCACCAGATGATCGATGCCGGCTCCTTCCGGCTGCGCTGGGAGATGCATACCGAGTTTTCGACCTACACCTTCTTCCGCCCGCTGCCTGCCGGCGAGACGCTCGATCCGGACGCCACCGCCTTCGACGCCGTGCACCCGGACTGGCTGGCGGCGATTCCCGGCAAGCTGATCGTCGCCACCCATGTCGAGCTGCGCCCGACGACTGAACTGAGCCCGGAATCAGTGCTCGCCAAGCTCAACCCGAGCGGCCGCCAGATGGTCGCTTCGCAGATCGCCGACGGCAACGCCTGGGTGTTCACCGACTTCAAGATCGACAACGGCTTCTCGCGTTTCCTCGTGCTCGATGCCGGCATGACCCAGCGCCAGGCCGGGCGCACCGTGCAGCGCCTGGTCGAGATCGAGACCTACCGGATGATGGCGCTGCTCGGCCTGCCGGTCGCCAAGGAAGTCAGCGGCTGGCTGTTCGGCGCCGAGAAGAAGCTGGCCGAGCTGATGGACAACATCGGTCAGGCCCACTCGCCGGAAGACGAACGCATGGTGCTGGCCACCCTCTCCAAACTCGCCGCCGAGGTCGAACACTCGGTCGCCCGCACCACCTTCCGCTTCGGCGCGGCCAACGCCTACCACGGCCTGGTCGCCCAGCGCATCGCCGAACTGCGTGAAATCCGCATCCCCGGCCTGCCGACCATCGACGAATTCATGCAGCGCCGGCTGGTGCCGGCGATGGCGACCTGCGAGGCGATCAGCCGCCGCCAGGAGGAACTGTCCGGCCGCGTCGCCCGCAACAGCCAGTTGCTGCGCACCCGGGTCGATATCGAACTCGAGCGCCAGAACCAGGAACTGCTCTCGCAGATGAACCGCCGCGCCCGGCTGCAACTGCGTCTGCAGGAAACCGTCGAAGGCCTGTCGGTAGTCGTGCTCACCTATTACGGCTCGCAACTGGTGCAATACCTGGCCAAGGGCACCAAGGATCTGCACCATCTCTCGCCTGACGTCCTCACCGCCATTTCGATTCCGGTGATCGCCGGGGTCGTCGCCTGGGGCACCCATCGCATGCGCAAAAAGCTCACCGCCGAAGAAGGTGGCGCGCATTAATTTATAATCCACCCCTTTGCTTTCGGGATCATTGCCGTGACCACTCCTCTTTACCAGTCGTCCATCACCAGCCTGCCGCTGCTCTCCAAGGGCAAGGTCCGCGACATCTACGCCGTAGACGCCGACAAGCTGCTGATCGTCACCACCGACCGCCTGTCGGCCTTCGACGTCATCCTGCCCGACCCGATTCCGCGCAAGGGCGAAGTGCTGACCGCCGTCGCCGATTTCTGGTTCGCGAAGCTCGGCCACATCGTGCCCAACCAGCTGACCGGCATCGATCCCGAATCCGTCGTCGCCGAGAACGAGCGCGAGCAGGTCCGCGGCCGCGCCGTCGTCGTCAAGCGCCTGCGGCCGCTGCCGATCGAGGCGGTGGTTCGCGGGTACGTGATCGGTTCGGGCTGGAAGGACTACCAGGAAACCGGCGCCATCTGCGGCATCGCCCTGCCCACCGGCCTGAAAATGGCGCAGAAACTGCCTGCCCCGATCTTCACGCCGGCGACCAAGGCTGCCGTCGGCGATCATGACGAAAACGTCTCCTTCGCCGTCGCCCAGGCCAACTGTGCTGCCGACCTGGCCGAAGCCCTGGCTGGCACCGGCAAGAACGGCGCCCAACTGGCCGATGAAGCCCGCATCGCCGCCATCCGCCTCTACGAAGAAGCCTGCGCCTACGCCAAGGGCCGCGGCATCATCATCGCCGACACCAAGTTCGAGTTCGGCATCGACGCCGCCGGCACCCTGCACCTGATCGACGAGGCCCTGACCCCGGACTCCTCGCGTTTCTGGCCGGCCGACCAGTACGAGGAAGGCAAGAACCCGCCGTCCTACGACAAGCAGTTCGTCCGCGACTACCTGGAAACCCTGGACTGGGGCAAGAAGGCGCCCGGCCCCAAGCTGCCGGCCGATGTCATCGCCCGCACCAGCGCCAAGTACATCGAGGCCTACGAGCGGCTGACCGGCAAGACGCTGTAAGCAGCTAACAAAGGAACCCGGCCGCCATGGCCGGGTCCAAGATTGGTCCGCACCGCTGTCGGGAGGCTGCAATGAGACCAATCCAGAATTTTCGCCAAGCCGGCGCGTCCTTGCCGACCATTCGCCAGATCAGCTGGAAGCGGCCTTTCTTCTGGTTGCAGTCCGGTTGGCGTGATCTGCAAGCCAATCCTCTGCCCTCGCTAGCCTACGGAACGCTATTCGCTCTTGCTGGCGACCTGATCCTGCTGTCGATCATTCGCCATCCCCATCTGGTCAGCGTCGCGATTTCCGGCTTCTTTCTGGTTGCCCCGCTACTGGCCGCCGGACTCTACGAATTGAGCCGGCGCACCGCCAGGGGCGAGAAGATCATGTTCATCGACTCGCTCCGCTGCTTCCGGCGCAGCGGCCAGTCGCTGGCTTTTTTCGGCCTCTTCCTCGGACTAACCGCCATTCTCTGGGAGCGCTTTTCAGCCGTCGCCTTTGCCCTGCTCGGTGCGAGCAGCGACCTCGACAGCGGCGCCTTTCTCAAGGAGGTCGTCCTCAGCGGCGAACATGGTGCCTTCGTCGTCGTCTGGTTCGCCTTGGGCGCGCTGCTGGCCTTGGTCGTCTTCGCGCTGGCCGTGGTCGCGGTACCGATGATGCTCGACCGCGACAGCGACATCGTCACGGCGATGATGACCAGCCTCGATGCCTGCATTGCCAATGCCGGGCCACTCCTGCTGTGGGCGGCGCTGATCGTCACGCTGACGCTGACCGGATTTGCCACTTTGTTGTTCGGTCTGATCCTGATCATGCCAATCCTCGGCCACGCCTCGTGGCATGCCTACCGAGAGCTTGTAGAATGAGGGTTATGCCCCCAGATCCAACGGGCGGCCTGGACCGCCCGTTTTTCTTGCCCGGAATATAAAAATGACGACCGTCAATCCCCTGCTCGACTTCTCCGACCTGCCACGTTTCGACACCGTTCAACCGGAACATGTCAAACCGGCCATCGAATCGCTGTTAATCGCCGGCCGCGAGTTGGTCGAGCGTCTGACCGCCGACGCCACCCCGGCCACCTGGCGGGATTTTGCCGGGGCGCTGGCCGATGGCCTGGAACCCTTCGGTCGAGCCTGGGGCATCGTTGGCCACCTGCACTCGGTCAACGACGTGCCGGCCTGGCGCGAGGCCTACAACGAGATGCTGCCCGAGGTCTCGCGCTTCTACGCCGAACTCGGTCAGAACCTGAAGCTGTTCGAGAAATACAAGGCGCTGCGCGCCAGCGCCGAATACGCCACCCTCTCCGTCGAACAGAAGAAGGTCGTCGACAACGAGGTGCGCGACTTCCGCCTGAGCGGCGCCGAATTGCCGGAAGATCAGAAACCGCGCTTCCAGGCGATCATGGAGGAGTTGTCGCAACTCTCCGCCAAGTTCTCGGAAAACGTGCTCGATGCCACCAACGCCTTCGCCGAAGTGATCACCGACGAAGCGCTGCTTTCCGGTCTGCCCGCCGACGCCATCGAAGCCGCCCGCACCGCCGCCGAAAAGGCCGGCGTCGCCGGCTGGCGCTTCAGCCTGCACGCTCCCTCCTACGGCCCGGTCATGCAGTACGCCGACAACCGCGAACTGCGCGCCCGAATGTACCGCGCCTACGCCACCCGCGCCGCCGAATTCCACGACGGCTCGAGCAAGCCGGAATGGGACAACACGCCGATCATCCAGCGCATGCTGGAACTGCGCCGCGAAGATGCACAGATGCTCGGCTACAAGAATTTCGCCGAAGTCTCGCTCGCGCCCAAGATGGCCGATACGCCGGAACAAGTACTCGCCTTCCTGCGCGAACTGGCGGCCAAGGCCAAACCCTTCGCCGCCAAGGACATCGCCGAACTGCGCGCCTTCGCCAAGGACGAACTCGGCCTCGCCGATTTCCAGCCCTGGGATGCCGCCTACGTTTCGGAAAAGCTGTTGCAGAAGCGCTATGCCTTCTCGGAACAGGAAGTGAAGCAGTACTTCACCGAACCCAAAGTGCTGGGCGGCCTGTTCAAGGTCATCGAGAGCCTGTTCAACGTCAAGGTCAAGCCGGACAGCGCGCCGGTCTGGCACGAGGACGTCCGTTTCTACCGGCTGGAATCCCCGGCCGGCGATCTGGTCGGCCAGTTCTACCTCGATCTCTACGCCCGCGAAACCAAGCGCGGCGGCGCCTGGATGGACGAAGCCCGCTCCCGGCGGCGTACCACCGGCGGCATTCAGAAGCCGATCGCCTACCTGAACTGCAACTTCTCGCGCCCGGTCGGCGACAAGCCCGCCACCTTCACCCACGACGAAGTCACCACGCTCTTCCACGAAACCGGCCACGGCCTGCACCATCTGCTGACCCGCGGCGAGGAACTCGGCGTTTCCGGCATCCATGGCGTCGAGTGGGATGCCGTCGAGCTACCTTCGCAGTTCATGGAAAACTATTGCTGGGAGTGGGAGGTCGTCGAAGGCATGACCGCCCATGTCGATAGCGGCGCCCACCTGCCGCGCGAACTGTTCGACAAGATGCTGGCTGCCAAGAATTTCCAAAGCGGCATGATGGCGGTGCGCCAGATCGAGTTCTCGCTGTTCGACATGCTGCTGCACGCCGGCTTCGACCCGGCCGGTCCGCACAGCGTGATGGACCTGCTGGGCGAAGTGCGCAAGGAAGTCGCCGTGCTCATCCCGCCGGAATGGCACCGCTTCCCGAACAGCTTCTCGCACATTTTCGGCGGCGGTTACGGCGCCGGCTATTTCAGCTACAAGTGGGCGGAAGTGCTGTCGGCCGATGCCTATGCCGCCTTCGAGGAAGCCGGCGATCCGTTCGACGCCACGACCGGCCGGCGCTTCCTCGACGAGATCCTCGCGGTCGGCGGCTCGCGTCCAGCCATCGACTCCTTCAAGGCCTTCCGCGGCCGCGAACCCAGTGTCGACGCACTGCTCCGGCATAGCGGTATGATTGCGGCGTAAGCAACCTCCCGATGGAGAAGAAAATGCGTTTTCTGCTCATGCTTTGCTTGGCGCTGACCAGCCTCCAGGCCGCTGCCCAGGCCTATCGCTGGATCGACCCTAGCGGCCGCATCATCATTTCCGACACCCCGCCCCCTGGCAAGGCCAAAGCTTTGTCCAGGGTCGGAGAGAAAGCCGAGAGTAGCGATGACCTGCCTTTCGCGACGCGCAAGGCCAGGGAAAACTTTCCGGTGACGCTATACACCGCCGCCGATTGCACCACCGAGTGCGTCCAGGCCCGGGATCTGCTCAACAAGCGGGGCGTACCCTTCACCGAAAAAATGCTGCAAAAGGCGGAAGATGCCAACGAGTTGAAGCAGTTGGTCGGCGACGTCTTCGTGCCCTCGCTGAGCGTCGGCAAACAGACCCAGCGGGGCTTTGAAGCCGGCGCCTACAACAATCTGCTTGACCTTGCGGGCTACCCGAAAAGCGCACCATTCGGCAGTAAACCATCGGGTGGCCTGCAACCTGCCGAAAAAGCCAACTGACCCTTACCCGCCGTGGCCATCGGCAAGCGGCCGAAGACCATGGCTGTGGCAAAATGGCGTGTCCCCCGATCGCATCCCCCGCCATGAAAATCGCCAGCTGGAACGTCAATTCGCTGAAGGTCCGCCTTCCTCACCTGCTCGACTGGCTTGCCGAACAACAGCCGGACGCGGTGTGTCTGCAGGAATTGAAGCTGGAAGACCAGAATTTCCCGCGCGCCGAGATCGAGGCCGCCGGCTATCAGGTCGCCTTTTCCGGCCAGAAGACCTATAACGGGGTCGCCTTGCTGGCCCGCCAGCCGATCAGCGATGTCGTCTGCGGCAACCCGCACTTCCCCGACGAACAGAAGCGGCTGATCACCGGCACGGTCGGCGACACCCGTATCGTCTGCGCCTATATGCCCAACGGCCAGGCCGTCGGTAGTGACAAATACGACTACAAACTGCGCTGGCTCGATGCCCTGGCCGAGTGGCTGGAAGAGGAACTGGCGGCCCATCCCAAGCTGGCCCTGTGCGGCGACTACAACATCGCCCCCGACGACCGCGACGTTCATGACCCCGTGGCCTGGGCCGGCTGCATTCTGGTATCCGAACCCGAGCGCGCCGCTTTCCAGCGCCTGTGCGGCCTGGGGCTGGAAGACAGCTTCCGGCTCTTCGACCAACCGGAAAAGACCTTCTCGTGGTGGGATTACCGGATGCTCGGCTTCCAGAAAAACCAGGGACTGCGGATCGATCACATCCTGCTCTCGCCGGCGCTTGCTGAACGGTGCACGGCGGCCGGCATCGACCGCGCCCCGCGCAAGCGCGAACGCCCTTCCGACCACGCGCCGGTTTGGGCCACGTTGAGTTGACGCCATGACGGACGCAGCACCACAGGGGCGCTTGCCGGCAAACACGGTCGATCCGCAAAAAATCCGCGGTTTGTATCCGGCACTGGCCGGTCTGACGGCCGAGCAGTTGGCCCCCTTGCTCTCGCCGCAAGCCGTGATGCACCTGCCGGCTGGCAGCCAGGTCTTCGCCGAGCACCAGCCCTGCCAAGGCTTTCCCCTGCTGCTCGAAGGCAGCATCAAGGTCGTCAAGCTGGCAGCGAGCGGGCGCGAACTGATGCTCTATCGCGTCACGCCCGGGGGCTCCTGCATCATCTCGTCAAGTTGCCTGCTCGGTCACACCGATTACAACGCGCGCGGCATCGCCGAAACGCCGCTGACGCTGACCATTCTGCCCTTGCCGACCTTCTCACGGCTGATGTTCGAATACCCGGCCTTCCGCGATTTCATTTTCCATCTGTTCGCCGAGCGCATCGGGGAACTGATGCAACTGGTCGAGGAAGTCGCTTTTGCCCGCCTCGACCAGCGCCTGGCCAAACTGCTGATGGCCCGCCAGGATGACGTACTCTTTGTCACCCATCAGCAACTGGCCGACGAACTGGGCAGCGTTCGCGAAATCGTCAGCCGCCTGCTCAAGGGCTTCGCCGCTCAGGGTCTGGTGAGCCTCGGCCGGGAACAACTGACCATCATCGATCGTAACGGGCTGCAAAAAATAGCTTCTGTGTGACACAGGTTACATACTGCGTCACCAACGCTGGCTAAAGTGATCGCCGTACCCACTACTCGACGGAGATCTCATCATGAAAAGCAATGTTGGCGGTATCGACAAAATTTTGCGCATTATCGTTGGCGCTAGCCTGATCGGCGCCACCGTAGCCGGCCTGCTGCCGGTCTGGGGCTATATCGGCATCGTCCCGCTCGCCACCGGCCTGATGGGCTGGTGCCCGCTTTACCCGATGCTCGGCCTGAGCACCTGCCCGCTGAAGAAGTAATTCTTCGGAGCAGTTGAAAAACCCGCCGCGGCGGGTTTTTCTATGTCAACTTGACTTACGTCAGGTAGTTGGCGATGCGGACGTAGTCTGCGACGGGAATATCTTCGGCGCGGCAGGTCGGCAGGATGCCAAGCTCGGCAAAGCCGGCATCGTTCAACACGCCCTTGAGCGTGTTGCGCAACATCTTGCGACGCTGTGAGAAGGCTGCCTGCACGACCTGCGAAAGCTTTTGCTGGCTCTTCGCTTCGAGTTCGGACACATCCTTCGGGATCAACCGGACCACGGCCGACTGGACCTTGGGCGACGGATCGAAGCTCTCGGGCGGGACATCGATCAGCCATTCGAGATGAAAGCGGTATTGCAGCATCACCGACAGGCGACCGAAATCGGATTCGCCGGGAACCGCCACCATGCGCTCGACGACTTCCTTCTGCAGCATGAAGTGCATGTCGTGCACGACACCGACGTATTCCGCCAGATGGAAAAGCAGCGGCGTCGAGATGTTGTAGGGCAGGTTGCCGACCAGGCGCAGGCCGCTGCCGATGCTGGCGAAATCGAAAGCCAGTGCATCGCCTTCATGGATGGTCATGCGCTCGGGCGCATGCTGCTTTTTCAGGCGAGCGATCAGATCGCGGTCGATCTCGACGACGTGCAGATGATCAAGGCGGGCCATCAGCGGTTCAGTGATCGCCCCCAGGCCGGGGCCAATTTCGACGACGGTATCACTGCGCTGCGGGTCAATCGCCGAAACGATGGCCGCAATGATGCCGCCATCGACCAGGAAATTCTGCCCGAAGCGCTTGCGTGCGACATGGCCTTTCATTGCTGCACCGCCATTCTGGCCGCTTCGGCGACCGCTTCAAACAGACTGCCGGGATCGGCCCGGCCACTGCCGGCCAGCTCCAGCGCCGTACCGTGATCGACCGAGGTGCGGATAATGGGCAGGCCGAGCGTGACATTGATGCCATGCCCGAAGGTGGCGTACTTGAGTGCCGTCAGCCCCTGGTCGTGGTACATGGCGAGCACGGCGTCGCCCTGGGCCAGGACCGGCGGCGTAAACATGGTGTCGGCGGGATGTGGCCCAGAGAGGCGCATGCCCTCGGCGCGCAGTTTTTCCAGTACCGGCGAGATGACCTCGATTTCCTCACGGCCGAGATAACCGCCCTCACCGGCGTGTGGGTTGAGGCCGGCGACCAGTATGCGCGGGCTGGTCAGCCCGTATTTCTGCTGCAGGTCGGCATGCAGGATGCGCAGGGTTTTTTCCAGCACGTCGGCAGTGATCGCCGCCGGTACGTCCTTCAAAGGCAGGTGCGTGGTGACCAGGGCGACGCGCAGCGGTCCGCGCTCGGTATTGCCGGCGAGCATCATGACGACCAGCGGCGTGGCAGTTTTGTCGGCGAGATATTCGGTGTGGCCGGTGAAATGGACACCGCCTTCGTTGATGACGCCCTTGTGCACTGGCGCTGTCGCCATCGCCGCGAATTCGCCCGATTGGCAACCGGCCAGCGCGCGATCGAGCAGGGCCAGCACATAGGCACCGTTGGCGACATTCAACTGTCCGGCGATCGAAGGCTTGGCCAGCGGGATATGCAGCACATCGAGAACACCATTCTTGGAGGCCCCGTTCGGGACGTAGTCACGCAGAGCTAGCTTGAGCCCGAGAGCGGCTGCCCGTTCGGCAAGCAGATTGCAGTCTCCGAGAATGACCGGGCGGACATCGCCGACGTACTCGGCCAGGCGCAGACAGAGTTCCGGACCAATGCCGGCCGGCTCGCCGCTGGTCACCGCAATGATCGGGGGCATTATTTCTCTTCGAGGCGGTTTTCGACGTAGGTCCGGTCGCGCAACTGCCGCAGCCAGTCCTGATAGGCCTCGTCGAGCTTGCGTTCGCGCAGTGCCTGGCGGGCAACGGCCCGCTGGCGCTCGGCCGAGACATCGCGCTCGCGGCGCTCGACAACCTGGATCAGGTGCATGCCGAAGGGCGACTGGACGACCTGGCTGAGTTCATTGGGCTTCAGGGCATCCATCGCCCGCTCAAATTCGGGTACGGTGTCGCCCGGATTCAGCCAGCCGAGATCGCCGCCCTTGGAGGCCGAGCCGTCCTGGGAATAGAGACGGGCCTGTTCGGCGAAATCGACGCCATTGACGATGCGCTCACGGACATTCTCCATCTTGCGCCGGGCTTCCGATTCGGAAACCACCTCGTTGATGCGCAACAGGATATGGCGGGCATGCGTCTGCTGCACCGAAGCCGGGGCGCTGCCGCCGCGCTTGGCGAACAGCTTGACGATATGAAAACCGGCCGAGGAGCGTAGCAACTCGCTGGTTTCACCCAACTGCAGTTTGGCCGCCACCTCGGCGTAGATCGAAGGCATCCGGTCGAGCATCCGCCAGCCGAGGCTGCCACCCTGCAAGGCATCGGGCGCATCGGAAAAAGCCGCGGTCAGCTCGGCAAAGTTTTCGCCTGCCCGGGCCCGTTGCAGGGCCTGCTCGCCACGCACGCGGAGTTTTTGGAGTTGCTCGGGACTGGCCGATTCGGGCGCGCGCAGGAGGATGTGGGCGAGCTGGTATTCTTCGCCGCCACCGGTCGCGGCCTGATTGGCCAGATAGTTGTCGATCTCGCCATCGGAAATGACCAGCTTGCTGTCCACTTCCCGTTCGCGCAAGCGAACCATGGTCATTTCGTTGCGGATTTCCTCGCGAAATTTGGCGTATTGAATGCCATCCTTTTCCAGCGCCTCGCGGAACTGGGCCGGGCTCAGCTTGTTGCCGGCGGCAATCCGGCCGATGGCCTGGTCAAGCTGGCTGTCATCGATACGCAGGCCGGATTCGCGGGCGTACAGCAACTGCACCTGGTCCATGATGACACGCTCCAGCATCTGACGCTCAAGCACGTCCTGGGGCGGCAGCGGAGTGCCCTGCTTTTGCAGTTGCTTGAGCGCCGACTCCAGGCGATTGCGCAGCTCATGGTAAGTCACCACTTCGCTGCCGACGACGGCGACAATGCGGTCAGCTTCGATCGGCTCCGCTGCGCCAGCCGGCAGCGTGGTGGCGGCAATGGCGCCCAGACAACAAATCAGGGCAAACAGACGAATAAGTTTGGGCATGGAGATCATGGTGTGGTGAGCAGGCTGCCGCTGACGGGCAGTTCGTTGGTTTTGCCGTAACCCGGAATGCTGCGCCGGAGCAGGCCCAGCGGGTTGGAGCCGATACTGGCGAAATCGTTGAGTTCGAGTTGGACGAAGACCGAGGTGTTGGGTGTCCCGGAAAGCGCCTCGAGGCGCTGGCCAACCACGCGCAAGGCCCAGCACCCGGCGTTGTATTCGACACCAGCGATGGCTTCGAGCAATTGCGCATCGCGCAGCGAGTAATTGTAGCGGCCGACAGCATACCACTTGGCCGAAAGCGGCCACTGACCGGCGATGTCGATCTGGTCCACCGTCCCCTGATTGGTCAATGGGTCGCGCGTGTAACGGTAGCTGGCGCTCAGCACCTTGCCCAGTTCGGGCTGAAAGCGGGCACCGACCGAGAAACGCTCGCTGGCGCCGTCTTTGTAGTTGTATTCCCAAGCGGCGTCGGCATAGGTCTTGGGCAGGACCAGGCCATTGACCGCCGCAACCAGATTGGAGAAATCGGCGTTGCGGGCAGTCTCTCCCGGAATGGTCACCCGTTGCGGCTTGAAATAATAGCGCTGGCCGAGCATCGCCTTGAAGCGCTCGACACCGGTATTGGCATCGAGGAAACGCGTCGTCACGGCGGCCGTCAGCTGGTTGGCGTCGTTGATGCGATCCAGGCCGCTGTAGCGGTTCTCGGCGAAGATCTGCGCAAAGTTGAAGTCGGAGAGACCGGCATCGAAGACCGGTATCTTGCTCTGGTCCTTGTAGGGGATATTCACATAGTAAAGCCGCGGCTCCAGGGTCTGGATATAGTCGGAGTCCAGCCAGCGGCTTTCGCGCTCGAAAACCACTGTCGAATCGAGGGTGAAGACCGGCAGGGTCCGGGAAATGCTGGTCGGTTCTCCGACCGCTTGCTGTTCGAGCCCGTACTGCGTCATGTGGACGCCAAACTTCGGGGTGATCTGGAAGGCCGGGTGCACAATCGGCAACGCGACCTGCGGATAGAGGACGAAGCGGTCGCCCGAAACTTTGTCCGGGTGCGTAAAGCGCGAATACTGGCCGAGCAGGCTGAGATCGGTTTTCAGCACGTTTGGCTTGTAGCCGACGATATTGATTTGCGGCTCGAGAAAGTACGGGCGGGCGATCGGGTTGTCCGGATCGGGCTGCAGAGTCTGATAGCGCAATAACTGCATGTTGGTCTGCAACCAGGAGAATGGCGTGTAGGCTAGGGTCAGCTGTTTCGGCAACTGGGTCTGCGAGGTCTGCAGCAGGCGGGACGACATATCCTCCCAGTAGAGGTCGTCGGAAACCCCTTGCCAGAGTACCGCCGCCGAAGCTCCCCGCCCCAGAATGTGCTGGTGCTGGATGTTATAGGCGTAACGCCGGCTGCCGTAGAGTTCGTCATTCGGCAAGTACTCGGCGCGGGTTGTGCCGCGGAAATTATGATCGAGATACTGTACTTCGCCCCCCACCTGGAAGCCGCGCTTGGCCATGTAACGCGGATACAGCGTGGCCTCGTAATTAGGTGCGATGGCCCAGTAATAAGGGACGGTGAAATCCAGGCCGTTCCGCGTCGACACGGAATAGTACGGATTCAGGAAACCCGAATGGCGTTGGCGGTTCAGGGAAAACGAAGCGACCGGCGAATAAAAAATCGGCGCCCCCATGAACCACAGCGAGGCATGGCTGGCGTCGGCGACCTCCCGGTCATAATCAAGATGCATTTCGGCGGCCCGCAGATACCAGTCGGTCTGCCCCGGCTTGCAAGTCGAGTAGGTCGCATCGGTCAGTTGGATCTGGTTCTCACCCTCGAAATCGGTGCGCTCGGCATGACCGCTCGCCTCCGAGGGCCGCCGCGGTGGCGAAGTGGTCGGCAGGCCATAGCTGTTCGGCACATTGAGCATCATCGGCGCCCCAGTCGACACGGCATTGCTGCTCGCCACCGTGACCACCGTCTGGTGCTGGCGGTAGAACTTGCTCGCCACATCCTTGACGATGTGGTAGTCGGCCTGTTCGGCAAAACCGATCTGCTCGGTGAGTTTCATGCGCAGGTGCGGGGTCTCGACCTCGGTCCCTTCCTGCAACAGCCGGACATTGCCGGTCGCCTCGACCTCATCTTCGAGCAGCCGATAGGTCAGCTTGTCGGCAAAGAGCAAGGAGCCGGCCTTGCGCAGCTCGACATTGCCTTCGGCCTCGGTCACTTCACCAGCCCGACCTTCGATCGAATCGGCGACCAGGAACATCGGGTAGTTGTCGTCCTTCTTCAAGTCCACGGGATGCTCGATGCCAACACCCGGCACCAGCGGCACCCGCTTCTTGCCGAGGACATTGAATTTGCGCTCGACCCGCAGGTCGACTGGCGTATCGTTAGCTGCCAGCAGAACCGCTGCAGCAGGAACATCAACGAGCGGGGCATTGTTGGCATCGCCATTCGGCGCCGCCAGACGCAGCGAATCGCTAGCGGCATGGCTCGCCTGCATGCCGGCAAACATGCAACAGATGAAAACGGCAAGCGGACGGCGGGAAAAACCGGGCATCAAGGCGATCAGTGAAGGTTGGGGACCGGAACGGCCGATGCCCGAGTGTTAAAATCGCGCCATTTTACAACGAACCGAACCCTGCCCGCTTATGCAAGCCACGCCGCGCGACCAACTTGTTACCGACTGGGTTGCCAGTCGCTTCCCCGGCCAGTCCGTCCGGATCACACCGGCCTCGGCCGATGCCAGCTTCCGCCGCTATTTTCGGCTGACCTGGCCGGATGGCGGCACGCGCATCCTGATGGACGCGCCGCCAGAAAAAGAGGACTGCAAACCCTTCATTCACGTCGCCGGCCTGCTCGCCAAGGCCGATCTGGCGGCGCCGCGCATCCTCGACCAGGATCTCGACAACGGCTTCCTGGTCCTCACCGACCTCGGCCGCATCGGCTATCTCGACGCCCTGAACGCCGACCTCAGCCTGGCCGATCTGCTGATTCGCCCGGTGCTCGACGTCCTGGTCAAGTGGCAACTTTCATCCAAGGCGAGCACCCTGCCACCCTACGATGCCACGCTGCTGCGCCGCGAACTGGATCTCTTCCCGGAATGGTTCGTCGGCCGCCACCTCGGTTATCAGTTGAGCGATGACGAAAAAGCCATGCTCGACCGAACCTTCAAGTTTCTGATCAACAGCGCGCTGGCCCAACCCAAGGTGTACACCCACCGCGACTTCATGCCGCGCAACCTGATGGTGGTTGAAAACGAACCCCGCCTGACGCCGGGCATCATCGACTTCCAGGACGCCGTACTCGGCCCGATTTCCTACGACGTGGTCTCGCTGTTCCGCGACGCCTTCATTTCCTGGGATGAGGAACAGGAAATCGACTGGGTCGTCCGCTACTGGGAAAAGGCGCGCGCCGCCGGCCTGCCGGTGCGCGCCGACTTCGGCGATTTCTGGCGCGACTACGAATTGATGGGCCTGCAGCGCCATCTCAAGGTGCTCGGCATCTTCTGCCGCCTGAAATACCGCGATGGCAAGGACAAGTACGTCGACGACCTGCCGCGTTTCATGAACTACGCCCGCAAGACCGCCGCCCGCTACCTCCAGTTGAAGCCGCTGCTCAATCTGCTCGACACGCTGGAAGGCAACACCCAGCAAATCGGTTATCGCCACAAATAATTCCCGATGAAAGCGATGATTCTCGCCGCCGGCCGCGGCGAACGCATGCGCCCGCTGACCGACCACACCCCCAAGCCGCTGCTCATGGCCGGCGGCAAGCCGCTGATCGCCTGGCATCTGGAACGGCTGGCGGCGGCCGGTTTCCGCGACGTGGTCATCAACCACGCCCATCTCGGCGCGCAGATCGAAGCGACCCTCGGCAACGGTTCGCCATGGGGCCTGCACATCGCCTACTCGCCCGAACCGCCGGGCGCCCTGGAAACCGCCGGCGGCATCGCCACGGCGCTGCCGCTGCTCGGCGACCAGCCCTTTCTGGTGGTCAACGGCGACATCTATTGCGACTGGGATTTCAATCGTGCCCGACAGTTGGAGGGGAAAATCGCCCATCTGGTGATGGTCGAAAACCCGGCCCACCATGCCGGCGGCGATTTCAGCCTGGACGGCGAGCGCGTCACTTACGCCAGCAGTGGGCAAACGCTGACCTACGCCGGTATTGGCGTCTTTTCGCCGAGCTTCTTTGCCGGCATCGCACCGGGAACCGTGATGAAACTCCGCCCCCTACTCGACGCCGCGATCGCCGCCGGCACCCTGACCGGGGAACGTCATGCCTGCCGCTGGGTCGACGTAGGAACACCACAACGCCTGGCCGAGTTGGACCAACAACTGCGCGACCAGGAACTGAGGAATTCATGAGCCACGCCCACTTCATCGCCCGCCGCCGGCGCCTGCTGCAAACCATCGGCGACGGCGTCGCCATCGTACCGACGGCGCCGGAAGTTATCCGCAACCGCGACGCCCACCACCTCTATCGCTTCGACAGCTACTTCTGGTACCTGACTGGCTTCCCCGAACCGGAAGCCGTGGTCGTCCTGATCGGCGGCAAAAAACCCAAAGCCATCCTCTTCTGCCGCGAAAAACATGAAGAGCGGGAAATCTGGGACGGCTACCGCTACGGTCCGAAAGCCGCCAAGACCGCTTTCGGCTTCGATGCCGCCTACCCGATCGAGCAGCTCGACAAGAAACTGGCCGAATTCCTGGTCGACCGCGACACACTGTGGCACGCCGTCGGCCACGACGCCGAATGGGACGCCCGGATCGCCAAGGCCCTGAACGAAGTCCGCACCCAGACCCGGGCCGGCAAGCGGGCGCCGCGCGCCATCCACGACCTGCGCTTTGAGCTCGACGCCATGCGCCTGGTCAAGGATGCCGCCGAGGCCGACATCCAGCAACGCTCCGCCGACATTGCCAGTGCCGGCCACGCCCGCGCCATGCACGCCTGTCGCCCCGGCGTCGCCGAGTACGAACTGGAAGCCGAACTGAGCTACGAATTCCGCAAACGCGGCGCCGACGCCCACGCCTACACGCCGATCGTCGCCGGCGGCGCCAATGCCTGCGTGCTGCACTACGTCGCCAACGACAAGGTGCTCAACGACCACACCCTGGTCCTGATCGACGCCGGCTGCGAAGTCGCCGGCTACGCCGCCGACATCACCCGGACCTTCCCGGTCAATGGCCGCTTCAATGCGGCGCAACGGGACGTCTACGAAATCGTGCTGGCCGCCCAGACCGCCGCCATCGCCGCCACCGCTCCCGGCCGCCACTTCATGGAAGGCCACGATGCCGCGGTGCAAGTCCTGACCCAGGGCCTGATCGACCTCAAGCTGCTCGCCGGCGACCGCGACAACCTGATCGCAAAGGGCGACTACAAGCGCTTCTACATGCACCGCACCGGCCACTGGCTCGGCCTCGACGTGCACGATGCCGGCGAGTACAAGGTCGGCGACGAATGGGCGAAACTGGTCCCCGGCATGACGTTGACCGTCGAACCCGGCCTCTACATCCGCCCGGCCGACGACATCCCGCCCGCCCTGGCCGGCATCGGCATCCGCATCGAGGACGACGTGCGGGTCACCGCGGAGGGCTGCCATGTCTACACCACGGCCCCCAAAACCGTCGCCGAGATCGAGGAAGTAATGCGTCATGACTGAGCCGGTGGTCGAGCCGGTCGACGTTTTGATTCTCGGTGCCGGCCCGGTCGGCATGACGCTGCACCTGGCGCTCGCTGCCGGTCGGCAGCAATCGCTGCTGCTCGACCGCCGTTCGACAGACGCCCAGCAGGCCGACCCGCGCGCCCTCGCCCTGTCCTACGGCGCCCGCCAGTTGCTGGAACAGCTCCAGGCCTGGCCGACGCGCGCCGCAACGCCGATCGAAACCATTCATGTCTCACAGAAGGACGGCTTCGGCCGCACCGTGCTCAACCACGCCGACTACGATCTGCCAGCCCTCGGCTACGTCGTCCGCTACCGCGACCTCGCTGCTGCCCTGGCCGCCCGCCTGGCGGCCGATGCCCGGCGCGACAGCATCGAGATTCTCGACATCGCGCCGGCCGCCGATCAGGTCACGGTCACGCTGCGTCACGACGGCCAAACCCGCCGGATCGAAACAAAACTGTTGGTGCATGCCGAAGGCACGCCGGGCGACGATCCGGGCGTCAAGGTAAGCGATTACGCGCAGCACGCGGTGATCGCCGAAATCACGCCGACGCCCGGCCACGGCCGGCGCGCCTGGGAGCGTTTCACGCCCGACGGTCCGCTCGCCCTGCTGCCGCTCGGCGACGAATACTCGATCGTGTTCACGCTGCCGCCGGCCAAGGCCGACGCCGTGATGGTGCTCGACGACACCGCCTTCACCGCCGCCCTGCAGGCCCAGTTCGGCCAGCGCCTGAGCTTCGCCAAGCCCGGCCCGCGCAGCCGCTTCCCGCTGGCGCTACGCATGCGCGAGACGCTGGCAAAAGGGCGTGAAGTCTGGATCGGCAACACCGCCCAGACCCTGCACCCGGTTTCCGGCCAGGGCTTCAACCTCGGCATCCGCGACGCCTGGCAACTGGCCGAAACCCTGCTCGCCGATGGCATCGCCCCGGCCAGCCTGAAGCGCTACGCCGCCAGCCGCCGCCTCGACCGCCAGGGCAGCGCCTTCTTTACCGACGGCATCGTCCGCAGCTTCTCGAACGACTTCGGACCGCTGAAGATCGCCCGCGGCCTCGGCCTGCTGGCGCTCGACCTTTGCCCGCCGGCCCGTCACTTTGTCGCCAAGCGCATGATCTGGGGCGCCCGCGCTTGGCCGTGAAACCCGGACGCCTGGGCGCCTGGTTTCTCGCTTGCCGGCCGAAAACCCTGTCGGTCTCGCTGTCGCCGGTGCTGGTCGGCACCGCCGCCGCCTGGCACGACAGCGGCCATCTGTTGTGGTTGCCACTACTCGCCGCCGCGCTCGGCGCCGCCTTCATCCAGATCGGCACCAACCTCTTCAACGACGTCGGCGACTTCCTGCGCGGCACCGATACCCCCGGCCGCCTCGGCCCCCAGCGCGCCACCGCGGAGGGCTGGCTCAGCGCCAGCCAGGTCAGGGCCGGTGCCTGGCTCGCCTTCGCGCTGGCCTTCGCCTGCGGCATCTATCTCGTCCGCCATGGCGGCTGGCCGATCGTCGTCATCGGCCTCGCCTCGCTGGCTGCCGGCTGGGCCTATACCGGCGGGCCGAAGCCAATCGCCTATGGTCCGCTCGGCGAGCTCTTCGTCTTTGTCTTCTTCGGGCTGGTCGCCGTCGGCGGCAGCTACTACCTGCAAACGCTGAGCTTCGGACCGGCGGCGCTGATCGCCGCGACGCTGGTCGGCATCCACGCCGCCGCCGTGATCACCGTCAACAACTATCGCGACCTCGACGGCGATGCCGCCAACGGCAAGAACACCCTGGCCGTCCGCCTCGGCCGGCCGGCCACCCGGCTGTTCTATAGTGCAGAAATTCTCGCACCTTTCCTTCTGCTCCCGCTGCTCGGCCGTCTCGGCTGGCCGGCCGCCCTGCCCCTTCTCGCGCTGCCGCTGGCCATCGGCCTGATCCGGCGCTTCCAGCAGAATCCGCCGGGCCGGGTCTTCAACGCCATCCTGGCCGCGACCGCCGGCCTGCAACTGGCCTTCGCCCTGCTGCTCTCTCTCGCCTTCACGATTTGACTATTTTTTAGGCGCCGACTGGGGTAAAATGCGCGGCTTCCCAGTCTTGCCCAGCCCTGTCTACGTCTATGGATTTCGCCGGTTTCCAGCTTCGCAACAATCTGTTCGTCGCGCCGATGGCCGGGGTTACCGATCGTCCGTTCCGCCAGCTGTGCAAGAAGCTGGGCGCCGGCCTGGCGGTTTCCGAGATGGTCACCTCCAATTCGCTGCTCTACGGCAGCGCCAAGACGTTGCGCCGGGCCAATCACACGGGCGAAGTCGCGCCGATCTCGGTGCAGATCGCCGGCGCCGACCCCAAGATGATGGCCGAGGCCGCCAAGCACAACGTCGACAACGGCGCCCAGATCATCGATATCAACATGGGCTGCCCGGCCAAGAAGGTCTGTAACGTGATGGCCGGTTCCGCCCTGATGCAGGACGAAGAACTGGTCGGCAAGATTCTCGACGCCGTCGTCGGTGCCGTGCCCGACACCCCGGTCACCCTGAAATTCCGCACCGGCTGGAATCTGGCCAACCGCAACGCGCCGACCATCGCGCGCATCGCCGAGGCTGCCGGCATCCGTGCTGTTGCCATCCACGGCCGGACGCGTTGCCAGCAATACACCGGCGAAGCCGAGTACGACACCATCGCCATGGTCAAGACGCTGATCCGGATTCCGGTGATCGCCAACGGCGACATCACGACGCCGGAAAAAGCCAAACACGTGCTCGACGTCACCGGGGCCGACGGCATCATGATCGGCCGCGCCGCCCAGGGCCGCCCCTGGCTGTTCCGCGAAATCGAGCACTACCTGAAAACCGGCGAGCATCTGCCGCCGGCCGAGGTCACCGAGATTCACAGCATCCTGCTGGCGCATCTCGAGGACCTCTATGCGTTTTACGGCCCGGAAACGGGTTTCAAGGTCGCCCGCAAGCACATTTCCTGGTACACCAAAGGACTGGTTGGCTCGGCGGCATTTCGCAAGGAAATGAACGCCCTGCCCAGCATCGACCAACAGATGCAGGCAGTGAACGACTTCTTCTGTCGTCTGGCGGCAGAACATCAACACTTAAAATACATAGAGGAGGCGTTGGCAGCATGAGCCAACAACAAGATATTTCCGCTTGCGTGCTGGGGGCACTCGAGCAATATTTTCGCGATCTCGATGGCGAAAAACCCTGCGCAATCTATGACATGGTACTCAAGAGCGTCGAAAAGCCAATGCTGGAGGTCGTTCTCGCCAAGGCGGGCGGCAACCAGACGCTGGCTTCCGACATGCTGGGCATCAACCGCAATACGCTGCGCAAGAAACTGACCGAACACCAGTTGCTTTGAGGATCGCGGATCGCGCCGCCAGTTTCCGGCCGCCGATCCTGACCGTTCGATCCAAGTCGCCAACACCTAATTCCCAATAGCTCGACCCAAACCATGACCATCAAGCAAGCACTGATTTCCGTTTCCGACAAAACCGGCGTTCTTGAATTCGCTCAGGGCCTTGCCGCCCAGGGCGTCAAGCTGCTGTCCACCGGCGGCACCGCCAAGATGCTGCGCGATGCCGGCCTGACCGTCACCGAAATCGGCGACTACACCGGCTTCCCGGAAATGCTCGATGGCCGCGTCAAGACCCTGCACCCGAAGGTGCATGGCGGCATCCTTGCCCGCCGCGACCTGCCGGAACATTTGGCGACCATCGAAGCCCACGGCATCCCGACCATCGACCTCGTCTGCGTGAACCTCTACCCGTTCGCCGCGACCATCGCCAAGGCCGGCGTTACGCTGGAAGACGCCATCGAGAATATCGACATCGGCGGTCCGGCCATGGTCCGCTCCTCGGCCAAGAACTACGCCGGCGTCGCCATCGTCACAGATCCGGAAGACTACGCCCCGCTGCTCGCTGAAATGCAGGCCAACGCTGGCGCCCTGCAACTGGCCACCCGCTTCGGTCTGGCCAAGAAGGCCTTCACGCACACCGCCCGCTACGACAGCATGATCGCCAACTGGCTGACCGGCCTCGATGAGGGTGCCGAAGCCAAGCCGGCCGACGCCGCACCGGTCCCGGCCATCTTCCCGACCAAGCTGCAACTCGCCTTCGACCGCGTCGAAACCCTGCGCTACGGTGAGAACTCGCACCAGAGCGCCGCCTTCTACCGCGACACCAACCCGGTCGCTGGCAGCATCGCCGCTTATACCCAGTTGCAGGGCAAGGAACTGTCCTACAACAACATCGGCGACTCCGATGCCGCCTGGGAATGCGTCAAGACCTTCGACGTCCCGGCCTGCGTCATCGTCAAGCACGCCAACCCCTGCGGCGTCGCCATCGACGGCACGCTGCTCGGCGCCTATGAAAAGGCTTTCAAGACCGACTCGACCTCGGCCTTTGGCGGCATCATCGCCTTCAACGGCGAAGTCGGCCTCGACGTCGTCAATGCCATGAGCGAGCGCAAGCACTTCGTCGAAGTGCTGATCGCCCGGCCTTCACTGCCGAAGCCAAGGCTGCGCTGGCCGCCAAGCAGAACCTGCGCGTCCTGATCGTGCCGATTTCCCGTGAGCTGAATACGCTGGAATACAAGCGCGTCGGTGGCGGCCTGCTGGTCCAGACGGCCGACAACTTCACGGCGCAGGCATCCGGCCTGAAGATCGTCACCAAGGTCCAGCCGACTGCGCAGCAGATCGAAGACCTGCTGTTCGCCGAACGCGTCGCCAAGTTCGTGAAATCGAATGCCATCGTCTTCTGCGGCGGTGGCATGACGCTCGGCGTCGGCGCCGGCCAGATGAGCCGCGTCGATTCGACCAAGATCGCCAGCATTAAGGCACAGCATGCCGGCCTTGACCTGAACGGCTCGGTCGTGGCTTCCGATGCCTTCTTCCCGTTCCGCGACGGCGTCGATGTGCTGGCCGCGGCCGGCGCCAAGGCCGTCATCCAGCCGGGCGGATCGATGCGCGACGAGGAAGTCATCGCCGCCGCCGACGAGCACGGACTGGCCATGGTCTTCACCGGCGCCCGCCACTTCCGCCATTGATTTGATCGCTTTGCATTAAGCAAGCAAAATACATCGTTCCCGCCAATGCGGGGACGATGGCGCAACAGCAACAAGACTCTTCGAGAAAAGATCAACCATGAAACTACTGGTAATCGGTTCCGGCGGCCGCGAGCACGCCATGGCCTGGCGCCTGGCCAAGACGCCCGGCCTGCAAAAGGTATACGTCGCCCCCGGCAACGCCGGTACGGCGCGCGAGCATGAGCTGGAAAACATCAACCTCACCGATCCGGAAGCCCTGGCTGATTTCGCCGAGCAGAACAAGATCCACCTCACCGTGGTCGGCCCGAGGCCCCGCTGGCGGCAGGCGTGGTCAATGTCTTCCGGACCCGCGGCCTGAAGATATTCGGCCCAACGAAGGAAGCCGCCCAGCTCGAATCCTCGAAGGATTTCGCCAAGCGCTTCATGGCCCGCCACAACATCCCGACCGCCGGTTTCGAGACCTTCTCGGACACCGCCGCAGCCCATGCTTACATTGACCGGCAAGGCGCGCCGATCGTTATCAAGGCCGACGGCCTGGCCGCCGGCAAAGGCGTCGTTGTCGCGATGAATCTTGAGGAAGCCCACGCCGCGATCGACGACATGCTGTCCGGCAACAAGCTCGGCGATGCTGGCGCCCGCGTCGTCATCGAGGACTTCCTCGATGGCGAGGAGGCCAGCTTCATCGTCATGGTCGACGGCAAGAACGTGCTCGCCCTGGCATCCAGCCAGGACCACAAGCGCATTTTCGACGGCGACCAGGGCCCGAACACCGGCGGCATGGGCGCCTACTCCCCCGCCCCGTGCGTCACCCCGGAAGTGCACGCCAAGGCCATGCGCGAAATCATCCTGCCGACGGTGCGTGGCATGGCGGCCGACGGCATTCCCTTCACCGGTTTTCTCTACGCCGGCCTGATGATCGGCAAGGACGGCTCGCTGAAGACGCTGGAATTCAACTGCCGCATGGGCGACCCTGAAACCCAGCCGATCCTGATGCGTCTGAAATCTGATTTCGTGGATCTGCTTGAACACGGCATCGACGGCACGCTCGATCAGGTCGAGGCCGAATGGGACCGCCGCGTCGCACTCGGCGTCGTGCTGGCTGCAGCCAACTACCCGGACACCCCACGCAAGGGCGACCTGATTACCGGCCTGCCGAACGGCAACAGCTTCGGGGAAGATGCTCACGTCTTCCATGCCGGCACGGCGACGCTGGACAGCAAGGTGGTGACCAGCGGAGGTCGCGTGCTCTGCGTCACGGCGCTCGGCGAGAATGTCAAACTGGCCCAGAAACTGGCCTACGAATCGGCCGTTCAGCTCCACTTCGAAGGCATGCAGTTCCGCAAGGACATTGGACATCGTGCGATAGCACGATGAGCGGCCAACGCGCAATCAGCCGCTGAACCAATTCGGCGCACCCCACTCAGACGGGCGGCTCATTTTCGTAGATGAGCCGCCCGTTTTTCATTTCTGGAGACTGCATGGACACCACCCGCCTAAAGAATTTCTTCACCGGCTTGCAAAGCCGCATCGTCGCCGAGCTGGAAGCCTTCGACGGCCAGCCCTTTCGTACCGACAGCTGGGATCGCCCGGAAGGCGGCGGCGGCATTTCTCGACTAATCGAGGAAGGTGATTTCTTCGAGCGCGGCGGCGTCAATTTCTCGCACGTCACCGGTACCTCGCTGCCGGTTTCGGCCACCGCCGTCCGCCCGCAACTCGCCGGCCGCGCCTGGGAAGCAATGGGCGTCTCGCTGGTCCTGCATCCGCGCAACCCCTACTGCCCGACCGCCCACATGAATGTCCGCTGCTTCGTCGCCAGCAAGACCGGCGAGGAGGATGTCTGGTGGTTCGGCGGCGGCATGGACCTGACGCCCTATTACGGCCAGCGCGACGATGTCATCCATTTCCATCAGACCTGCAAGGATGCACTAAGCCCGTTCGGCGACGGGGTTCATGCCGAATACAAGAAATGGTGCGACGAGTATTTTTTCCTGAAGCACCGCAAGGAACCGCGCGGCGTCGGCGGCATCTTTTTCGACGATCTCAACGAAGGCGGCTTCGAACGCTGCTTCAGCCTGACCCGGGCGGTCGGCAATGCCTTCACCCAGGCCTACCTGCCGCTCCTCGCCAAACACCGCGACACACCCTACGGCGAACGCGAACGCGACTTCCAGGCCTATCGCCGGGGGCGCTATGTCGAATTCAATCTGGTCTGGGATCGCGGCACGCTGTTCGGCCTGCAGTCGGGCGGGCGTACCGAATCGATCCTGATGTCGCTGCCGCCGATCGTCAAATGGCGCTATGACTGGCAGCCGGAAGCCGGCACGCCGGAAGCCGAGCTTTACGAGGTTTTCCTCAAGCCGACCGACTGGGTTTGATTACTTCAGCTTACCCCTGACCACCCGGACCCGCGCCGGGTTGCCCACGGTCAGCTTACCGCCGCTGCCCGCCAGGTTGCCGCAAATGCAGGCGGCCTTGATATGCGGCACCGAATTGACGACAGCGGAGCATTCCAGGCATTCGTAGTAGAGATCGCCGCCGGTCGGCAGCGCAGCGGGATCTGGTGCCGGCTCGACAGGATAGAAGTTGTAGATCTTGCGCATGTCGATAGTCAGCATTTTCCCCTCCGCTGCTTTTGGCCAAGGCCTGGTGCCACAACCCCGAAGGCTGCCACTAGTGCATATCCAGCAAGGCACTGGCCCGATAATGTTTGTTGGCCTCCTCCGGACGCTCGAGCTGATCGCACAGGCGCGCCAGTTCAAGATGCGCTTCCGGCGTCGGCTCGACGGCCAGAGATGCTTCCAGGTAGCTTTGCGCCTTGCCCCACAGGCGCTGGCGCAGGCACATCCGGCCCAGTGCCTTGAGCAAACGGGCATCGTCGGGATGCCGGCGCAGCCAGGCTTCGCACTTGGCGATACGCGCCGTCTGCGCGCCACCGCTCAAGCGACCATAGATGGCCACCAGCTCGGGTTGCCACTCGCCATTGTCCGCGGCATCGAGAACCGCCTCGATCAACTTCTGCGCCTCAGCCTCAGCGCCTTGCGCAACCAAGGCTCGCACCCCGGCGAGAACAACCCGCCGGCCGCGCTCTTCTTCCGGCACGGTGCGCAGATAGGAAGTCAGTTGGCCCTGATCGGAGGTCCGCCTGGCAATGTTCCCAAGGTGGGCCTGAGTTCGAATTTCGCCGATCACCTCGCCCGGCAGGGCGTCGCGCTTAGCCAACTGGCGTGCCAGTTTCAAGACACCGTCCCAGTCACCCAAGCCCTGACGGGCCCGCAGTTCCAGACGCAGCGCGGCAATATGGCGACCCTGCTTGTCCTGCAGCTTTTCGAGCGCTGCCAGCGCCTCGTCGAAACGACGCGCCTCGTTCATCATTTCGGCTTCCAGCATCAGGGTCGCCGCTTCGGTCCGCGGATCGTCGATCTTGGCGCGCGCCATCCAGCCCTGCTGCTTTTGCCCTTCGCGCATGCGCTGCGCGGCCCGCGCCGCGATCAGCGCAGAAAGCCCGGGCGCCGTACCGGCGGCATGGGCCTCGGTCGCTTTCTTCAGGGCCTGGCCGAAGCGCCCCTCGAAGAGCAGGCGCACGGCATCCTGAAAGACCAGGCTGGCCTGTTCGCGCTGCCGTCCGGCGCGATACTGGCGCACGCGCTGCGGCAGACCGAAAGTCAGCGCCAGCCCACGCAACAGGACATAAAGCGTGACGAACAGCGCGGCTAGGGCGAGCAGGAACAGATTCAGCGAAATCTCGGCACGCCAAGGCGGAAAAACCAGCAACACATAGCCGTCGTTGAGCCGTGCCCCGAGGGCAACGGCCACCGCCAGCGCAAACAGCGCCAGAACCCAGAACAGGCCCCTCACCGCTTTTCCTTGACGCTACGGACAGCGCGCAGCGCCATCTGGCTGTCGTTCAGGTTAGGCAACTCGACGTTGATCTCGGTGGCCATCATCTGGCCCAGCGTCGTCTGGACCGACTGGACAAGCTTGTCATCGGCGACGAAATGACGGCGCAGCCAGTCCTGGGTGACCTTCAACTCGTTGCGAAAAGTCCATTGATCGCGCGAGAGCAGGGCCAGACGGGCGTTGAGCAGGCGCAGCTTGAGGTTCTCTCGCAGGAAAAAATTCTGACCGGGCGCCAGCAGGACCGCCTCTTCGCGGTCGAAGCGCTGAATGCGAACCAGACCTTTGACTTCCTGCCAGATCTCGCCGCCAGTGCGCTGCCACCAGGGCAGCATTCCGCCGGCGGGTGCCGGCTTGGCCTGGCCGAGCGGCCGATCGTAGGCGGCCAGCGGCAGCTTGTCGATGCCGGCCACCACCTGTTCGAGACGCAGGCTAACGCCCGGCACGTCGACGAAGGGTAGCGCGTTCAGTCTGGCCAGATCCTTGGCCAGCGCCTTGCGCAGCGGCAGATACTGCGGCCGGTCGAGGCGGGCCAACCGGGCATCGGCCGACTGCAAGGCGAGCACGGCGACCGGCACGTTGCCCGCCAGTTGCAGTTGTTGCCCGGCCAGCGTAATGGCCTGCTCGACTTCGAGCAGGATCGCTTCCTCGCGGCTGCGCGTCAGATCCTGGTAAAGAGCCTGCATCGATTCGCTCTGCCCCTGGAATTCGGCCAGCTTGCCTTCGAGCGCACCGAGCTTGGCCTGCAGGTCGTCGACCTGGGCCAGCAACTGTTTGCGGGCGCCGAGTTCTTCCGTGGCGCTGGCCTCGGCCGCGGCCAGGCGGCGAGCCACCTGATCCTGCATGCCAGCCAGTTGCTGTCGGGTTTCCAGC
The DNA here is from genome assembly GCF_026261605.1 of Dechloromonas sp. A34. Classification (NCBI taxonomy): domain Bacteria; kingdom Pseudomonadati; phylum Pseudomonadota; class Betaproteobacteria; order Rhodocyclales; family Azonexaceae; genus Dechloromonas; species Dechloromonas sp. A34. The sequence continues at coordinate 1,135,758 of NZ_CP102486.1, read as the reverse complement.
CATTGCCAGCCGGCCAAAACGAGGGCGGCGAGTGCAATGAACAACCAGGGATTTCGCCAGGCAGCGCTGGTCGGAGTAGGCGTTGGGGTCACGATCGGGGGAGAGGAATTATCGTTATCAGGCATCATGCCGGCCAATTATAAGCAAGTAAGGCGGCCATGATGCCAGCGTCGGCTGCCCCGCTCAGGATAATGTTGCTCAAACCCAATGCCGCTGCGTTGTCCGCAATCCGGGCATGGGGGACGAAAAGCGGCGTCTTGCGCAGGAAATCGCGCCCCTCGCCGTCAAGCAGATCAAGCAGATGGCGCAGGCCTTCGCTGCTCGAAACGGTCAGGGCATCCAATTGCCCGGCGCGCCAGGCGCGCAGCAGGGGCGCCACGCCATCGGAAGGGCCCGAGCGGCGGTAGCAGGTGATGCAATCCACAGTCGCCCCGCGCTCACGCAAGGTGTCGGCCAGCAGCTCGCGCCCGCCGTCGCCGCGAAAGATGGCGACCCGTTGGCCGACGACGGCTTCTTTTGCCAATGCCGGCAAGGCGAGCAGGGTTTCCGAATCGAAGCGCTCGGTCGGCGCGATGCAGCCGGCGACGCCGTGCGCCAACAACGCCTTCACGGTCCCCTGGCCGACCGCGGCGGGCTGCAAACTTGCCGGCCATGCTCCGCGCGCCAGAATGGCCGGCAATGCATGGTCTACCGCATTCGGACTGATGAAGACCGCCAGCGCATAGTCGCCCAATCGGTCGACGGCCGCAGCCAGCGGCTGCGGGTCCGAAGCCGGGAAAATCTCGAGCAGCGGGAAAATCAGCGGCTTGCCGCCGGCTGCTTCGATGGCCTGGGCCAGCGGCCCGGCCTGGGCCAGCGGCCGGGTGACGACGATGGTGCGGCCGGCAAGCGGGCCGGTCTGGCTCATTTGCAGTGGGCGAGCTTTTCCAGGATGGCGTCGGCGCCTTGGGCGCGTAGTTGTTCGGCCAGTTGCCGGCCGAGCGCTTCGTCGTCGGCCGGGTCGCCGCGCAGTTCGGCGCTGACCATTTCCTTGCCGTCTGCGGTGGCGACGAAACCGCGCAACCAGAGCTGGCCGTTGTCGATGATCGCGTAGCCGCCGAGCGGCACCTGGCAGCTGCCGCCCAGGGCGCGCGAGAAGGCGCGTTCGGCCTTGACGCAGTGGGCAGTTTCCGGGTCATTCAAGGGCGCAACGACGTCGGCCATGTCAGCCGCGCCATCGATCAGTTCGATGCCGAGCGCGCCCTGGCCGGGAGCGGGCAGCGACTGTTCAGCGGTGAGCACCGCCTTGATGCGGTTTTCCAGGCCGAGGCGGATCAGGCCGGCGGCAGCGAGGATGATCGCATCGTACTCGCCGGCATCGAGCTTCTTCAGGCGGGTATCGAGATTGCCGCGCAGGCTCTTGATGACCAGTTGCGGATACTTGGCGCGCAGGATGGATTCGCGGCGCAGGCTGGAAGTACCGACCACGGCCCCGGCCGGCAGGTCGTCGAGCCCGGCATACTTGTTCGAGACGAAGGCGTCGCGCGGATTTTCGCGGGCCGAGATGGCGGCCAGCACGAAGCCTTCCGGCATCACCATCGGCACGTCCTTCATCGAATGCACGGCGAGGTGGGCCTTGCCTTCCTGCATCGCGACTTCCAGTTCCTTGATGAACAGACCCTTGCCGCCGATTTCGGCGAGCGGGCGGTCGAGGATCTGGTCGCCTTTGGTCGTCATGCCGAGAATGACAACCTCCGCCCCCGGATTTAGACTCGCCAGTCGGCCTTGAACATGAACAGCCTGCCACATGGCGAGGCGGGATTCGCGGGAGGCGATAACGATCTTGGACGGAGCGGACATGAGCGGCAGACAGCAGAGTTTTCAAGGAGGGCAATCTTAGCATGAGCGACCAGTCGCCCTCTTCGACCCAGATCAAGCCGCCCGAGCAGCGCCCAGAACACCCGGACTTCTGGAGCAAGCGCTTTGCCGAAGGCGTCACGCCGTGGGATGCGGGAAAAGTGCCGGAGGCCTTTGCCGCTTTCATCGCCGCCCAACCTGCCCCCTTCAACACCCTGATCCCCGGCTGCGGCAGCGCCTGGGAGGCCCGCCATCTGGCCGAACGGGGCTGGCCGGTCACCGCCCTCGATTTCGCACCGGCCGCCGTCGCCACCGCCCGCGCGGTGCTGGGGGATGCCAAGGTAGACCTCGTCTGCGCCGACTTTTTCACCTTTAACCCCGCCACCCCCTACGCCCTGATCTACGAGCGCGCCTTCCTCTGCGCCCTGCCGCGCAAGCTGTGGGCCGACTGGGGCCGGCGCATCGCCGAACTGCTCCCCTCCGGCGCCCGGCTCGCCGGCTACTTCTTCGTTTGCGACAAGCCCAAAGGCCCGCCCTTCGGCATCCTGCCGGAACAACTGGATGAACTGCTGGCCCCGAACTTCGTGCGTCTCGAAGACATTGCAGTCGGCGACTCGATCCCGGTCTTCGCCGGGCACGAACGCTGGCAGGTCTGGCAACGCCGCTGAACGCCCCCTAATCCGAACCGCCTCATCGATGAACATCATTCCTTTTCAAGCCCTGGCCTGCCCGCTCGACGGGGCGCCGCTGCACCGCAACGGCCCGACTTGGCGCTGCGCCGCCGGCCATAGTTTCGATATTGCCAGCCAAGGCTATACCCACTTGCTGCCGGTGCAGCAAAAGCGCTCGCGCGATCCCGGCGACAGCAAGGAAATGGTCGCCGCCCGCCGGCGATTCCTCAATGCCGGCGCTTACCAGCCGATTGCCGCCGCCGTCAGCCGCGCCGTACTGGTCGATCTGCCGCCCGGCGCTACGCCCCGCTGCCTCGACGCCGGCTGTGGCGAAGGCTACTACCTGCGCCAGCTGGCCGCCGCAGCCGGTGCCGGACAAACCCTGGCCCTGCTCGGCCTGGACATTTCGAAGTGGGCAGTACTATCCGCCGCGAAACAGGACCCGCGGCCCAACTGGGTCGTCGGCAGCAACGCCAACCTGCCGGTGCTGCCCGGCACGCTCGACCGCATCCTGTGCATGTTCGGTTTCCCGGTCTATGCCGAGTTCGCCCGCGTCCTGAAAGCGGACGGCCAACTGCTGCAAGTCGATGCCGGACCGGACCACCTGCGCGAACTGCGCGAAATCATCTATCCCACGCTGAAGCCGGAACGCACGATCGAGGCCCAAGCACCAGAAGGCTTCACGGTCCTGGCCACCGAAACCGTCCGCTACCTGCTGGACCTCAGCGGCGCGGAACAGATCGCCGACCTGCTGGCCATGACCCCGCACCTCTACCGCGCCAGCGCCGAGGGCCGGGCCAAGGCGGCAGCACTGACCGCGCTGTCGGTCACCGTGGACGTGCGCCTGACGCGTTTTGGGCTGGAGGCCAAGCGCTGATTCCAGAAAGGCAGCATTCGCTGGAGGGGGGGCAAAACGGAGAATGCGACCGGCAACACCCGGCCATTTCCATGCACTCAAGAAATCGCTCCATAGCTGCCATTCGTGACAAATGGTTAGTTTGTTATTCCATATGGTTTAAGGCACGATGGCGGTATGAACACGATTTTTCCACAGCGTCGTTAGGAATCTTGAAATGGCCGCCATCCGAATCTTTGGTGTAAACGTCCGCACATCGCTACTAATTGTGGCGTTGGTTGCTATTTCACAATCCTTGTTTGCGGCAGACGATGTAGTCCCAGTTTTGCGTGGCCATACAGCCTGGGTTATGGCAATCGCGCTCTCGCCGGATGAAACGAAGGCTCTATCCGCAAGCGATAGCGATGGAATTCGATTTTGGGACGTCCCATCCAAGAAGGAACTGGCGCACTTCAACGCACATCACGTTGCCAATCTCTACGCGGCCTTTGATGTGAAATTCGCTCCCGACGGAGCATTTGCTGTTTCTGGTGGCTTAGACAAAGCCGTCGAGATTTGGAATTTGAGGGAGTTAAATAGCGAACGCAGGCTTGTAGAACATCCCTGGGGAGTCAATGTCGTTTCAGTCTCGCCGCGAGGTGATCGCATTCTTTCTGCGGGACAGGGCGGCGCACTGATTCTGTGGAATCGCGCTACGGGAAAATCGATATGCCAATTGAACGGGCATGAACGCATGTACGCGTTGACGACCGTGAACTTCTTCAATGACGGAAAGAATGCCATCTCCGCAAGCCAGGATCAAAGCATCCGAACGTGGGACTTATCAACGTGCAAGCAGTTGTCGATCATTCAAGGCAAAGCTTACAAGGGCGGGCCACTCGCTATGGCAATTAGCAACAACCTTGCGGTTTCGTATGGCATTGATCGAAAGACGCTGCTGGTGTGGGAACTTAGTACTGGCCTTGAACTTAGGCGAATGACCGGACATACCATGGACATCAGAGCAATACGGATCTCGCCAGACGGAAAGCAAGTTGTATCCGGAGGACAGGACAAGCGACTACTTACATGGGACGTAGGCACGGGAAAACTCATTAAGGAGCAGCCCGTGCCAACGGAAATCGTATCGCTAGAGGTATCTCGAACCGGTACGTCTGTTTTTGTTGGAGGTAAGGATGGAACTATTTACCGCGCTTCATTGAAGTGAGACCGGTCCCTGACACTTCGTTGCAGGCGACCTCGCGCGTTCCTGAATGACCACTTTCCAAATCTGGCTATGTCCGCAAAGGGCACGAAGTAGCCCCTCTGTGAGCCTCTCAAAAGGCTTGAAAGCAAGCGCGCCACACGCCCCAGAAAATTGGCTAAACCAAGTTTGACGTATCATCGGTGGCTTCCCCCCCAGCTCCGTCAAAACAATGAAAACCGATACCCCCCAAACCGTTTATCTGAAGGACTACACCCCGCCCGCCTACCTGGTCGACACCGTCGATCTCGATTTCAACATCGAACCCGGCGGCACCACCGTCACCGCCACCCTGGCGATGCGACGCAATCCGGCCAGCGCCGGCCAGCCGCTGGTACTCGATGGCGACGAGCTGGAAACTTTGAGCGTGACGCTCGACGGCGCCAGCGTCCCGTTCGCGCAGAGCGACAGCACGCTGACCATCGCCGACGTGCCGGCAGCCTTCACGCTGCGCACCGTGGTCCGCATCCAGCCCGACAAGAACACCCGCCTTTCCGGCCTCTACCGTTCCAAGGACGGCTATTTCACGCAGTGCGAGGCACAGGGTTTCCGCCGCATCACCTGGTTCCTCGACCGCCCGGACGTCATGGCGACCTATACGGTGACGCTCCATGCCGACCAGGCGACTTACCCGGTGCTGCTCGCCAACGGCAACCCGGTCGCCTCGGGCGACGAGCCGAATGGCCGCCACTGGGCGCGCTGGGCCGACCCCTTCAAGAAACCGGCCTATCTGTTCGCCGTCGTCGCCGGCAAGCTCGACGGCCTGTTCGACACTTTCCAGACCGCCTCCGGACGCACGGTGCAGCTCGCCATCTACGTCGAGCCGGGCAAGCTCGACCAGTGCCCGCATGCCATGGCGGCGCTGCAGAAATCGATGCGCTGGGACGAACAGCGTTTCGGCCTGGAATGCGACCTCGAGCATTACATGATCGTCGCCGTCGGCGACTTCAACATGGGGGCCATGGAGAACAAGGGCCTCAACATCTTCAACACCAAGTACGTGCTGGCCCGCTCCGACGTGGCGACCGACGTCGATTTCGAGAACATCGACCGCGTCGTCGCCCATGAGTATTTTCACAACTGGACCGGCAACCGCGTCACCTGCCGCGACTGGTTCCAGCTCTCGCTGAAGGAAGGCCTGACCGTCTTCCGCGACCAGGAATTCGGCGCCGATCTGCACGACCAGTCAACGGCCCGTATCCGCGAGGTGCGCGGCCTGCGTGCTGCGCAGTTCCCCGAGGATTCCGGCCCGATGGCGCATCCGGTGCGCCCGGCTTCCTTCGTCGAGATCAACAATTTCTACACGGCGACCGTCTACGAAAAGGGCGCCGAAGTCGTCCGCATGATCCAGACGCTGATCGGCCGCGACGGCTTCCGAAAGGGCATGGACGAATACTTCCGCCGCCACGACGGCCAGGCCGTGACCTGCGAGGATTTCGTCGCCGCGATGGCCGCCGCCTCGGGTTTCGACTTCACGCAATTCATGCGCTGGTATGCCCAGCCCGGCACGCCGCAGGTTGCGGCGACCGCCCGTTACGATGCGCCGGCCCGCCGCTACACGCTGAGTTTCAGCCAGAGCAACCCGCGGGCCAGCGACCGGCAGCCCTACCTGATCCCGATCCGCGTCGCGCTGTTCGATGCGACCGGAAACATCCTGCCCGGCAGCGAACAGACCCTGCTGCTCACGGAGACCACGCAGGCCTTTGCCTTCGAAGACATTGGCGCCGAACCCGTGCCCTCGCTGCTGCGTGACTTTTCGGCCCCGGTCGTGCTCGATTTCGCCTACAGCCCGCAGCAGCTGACCCACCTGCTGGCCTTCGAGAGCGATGCCTTCAACGCCTGGGAGGCCGGCCAGCGCCTGGCCTCGCAACTGATTCTCGAAGCCACGGCAGCGATCGCCACCGGCCGCGAACCGGCCTGGCCGGCCGGTTTCGTCGATGCGGCGCGCCGTCTGCTGCACACCCACAACCAACGCGGCGCTGCCTTCGTCGCCGAAGCCCTGACCCTGCCCGGCGAATCGACCCTGGCCGAGGCCCTCGCCGAAATCGATCCGGATGCCCTGCATGCCGCGCGCAATGCCCTGCGCCGGCACTTGGCCGAACAGCTGGCAGCCGAGTTCGCCGGCGTCTATGCCGCGCTCGCCGCCAGCGCAGCCTATAGCCCGAGCAGCGCGGAAGCCGGCCGCCGCGCCCTGCGCAACACCTGCCTCGGCTACCTGCTCGAGCTGAACACGGAATCCGCACGCCAACTGGCCGTTCGGCAATTCGACAGCGCCGACAACATGACCGACCAGTTCGCCGCGCTCGCCGCACTGGCCCAGACCGACTGCCCGGAACGCGAACCGGCGCTCGCCGATTTCTACCAGCGCTGGCAGCACGAAGCGCTGGTCGTCGACAAATGGCTGGTCGCCCAGTCCGGCAGCCGCCTGCCGAGCACGCTGGCCACGGTCAAGAAGCTCACCGCCCACCCGGCCTTCGATATCACCAATCCGAACAAGGTCTATTCGCTGCTCCGCAACTTCGGCGCCAACCTTGTCCGCTTCAACGCCGCCGACGGAAGCGGTTATGCCTTCCTGGCCGAACGGATCATCGAGCTCGATCCGCTCAATCCGCAAGTCGCCTCGCGGCTGGCGCGCTGCTTCGACCGCTGGAAGAAATTCGACGCCAACCGCCAGACGGCAGCGCGCCAAGCCCTGGAAATGATCCGCCGGCAACCCGGGCTGTCTGGTGACGTTTTCGAGGTGATTTCGAAAGTTCTCGGACAAGAATCAACGTAAAAGCGGAAATATTTCTCAACACAGGTCAAATAGCCACGGTTAAATGCAATTAGCATCCTAAAATAGAAAGACATAGCGCAATTTCGGACGCCGTGTCGCCGCAAGATTCGGCTCGACACGGGACCCGAAGCGTGCGATCGATCTATTGAAGGGAGTAGTCGTGGGCATACTGGAACAACTCAGGGCGCTATTCAGACGAGAAGAGCCGTCGCTACCCCACCCCGAGGCATTACCCGAACTCGCGGCCGGCGAACGCCGGACCCGGCAGCGGGTCAATGCCCGCGAAGGCACCCAGGTACTGATCATCGATGACTCCAAGACCATCGTCACCGTCCTCAGGAAATTCCTGCGCTCGGCGGGTTACGAGACGCTCGAAGCGCTGGACGCGGAGAGCGGCCTGACCCAGCTACAGCACCACCGCCCGGAACTGATCTTTCTCGACATCATGCTCCCCGGCATGAACGGCTTCGCAGCCCTGCGCGCGATTCGCCGCGATCCGCGGACCCGCGACATTCCGGTGATCATGATGAGCGGCAACGAGCAGGCCATGGAACAGTTTTTCGGCACCCGGATCGGTGCCGACGATTTCATGAAAAAGCCCTTCTCGCGCCACGAAGTGTTTTTCCGGATCGAGCGCCTGCTCGATGACCATTTCGTGCCGCGCCGCGCCGCCTCGCGCATAGTTGAACCCATACTGCAGGCTGTAGCCGGCGGCTAACCCGCTTCAGCTGACCAGGGCCGCCTTGGCCGCGCCCCATTGGCGGCGACTGACCGGCAGCTTGTCCGTCACCCCGCGCAGCAGCGCCCAGCCGTAGGCATCGGCATCGTCGTCGGCTGCCTTCTCGAAACCGGCCAGCGCGTTCTTGGCAACCAGGACCGCCCGGTGCAGACGGATGAAACGGTCGGCAAACTCGCCCTCGAGATGGGTCAGCGCCTCGTCGAGCAGGAATTCGCGCTCGACGGTACGGGCCGTGACGTACTTGAGGTCGGCCTTGAAGTAGAGCACCTCCGCCACCGGAACCAGCAGCAGGCGGCCGCGCTCATGGCAGGAGAGGTGGGTCCGCCCGCCGCCGCGCACCGCGCGGCCGATGCCGGCGAGCATTTCGGCATCGGGCGGCTGCGCACCGCGCGCCTTCTGCAAGGCGACCAACAGGCGCTGGGTGCGCACCGGCTTGAGTAGATAGTCGACCGCGTTGAGATCGAAAGCCTGCACCGCATAATTGTCGTAGGCCGTCGTGAAAATGACCGCCGGCGGTTTTTCGCAAGCACCGAGATGACCGACCAGCTCGATGCCATCCATGCCCGGCATGCGAATATCGACCAACACGACATCGACCGGATGTTCACGCAAAAAAGCTAGGGCCTGCACGCCGTTGCCAGCCTCTCCGACGACTTCGCTCGGCAACTGCATGGCGATATCGGCGAGCAGGGCGCGCAGGCGCTCCCGAGCCAGCGGCTCGTCATCGACCAGCAGGATTTTCAGGGGATTTTCTTTGGGCATGGCAGTGAAATGCGGACCTCGTAAAGCTGCTCGCCGGCATTGATCTCGAGCCTGGCCTCGAGATCGTAATACAAGGCCAGGCGCTCGCGGAGATTGGCGACGGCGATCTGGTTACCGGCTGCACGGTGGTAATGAGCTGTAGTCGGATTGGTGATCGAAATGCTCAGCACTTCGTCACGCTGGGCGATGGCGATACGCACAGTCCCGCCTTCGGGTGCCGGCTCGATGCCGTGATAGACGGCATTCTCCAGCAGCGGCTGCAACATCAGCGGCGGGATCGGCAAATCCAGGGGAACTATCCCGATTTGCCAGTCGACCGCCAGCCGCTCGCCGAGGCGCAGCCGTTCCAAATCCAGGTATTGTTTGCCGAGCTCAATTTCATCTGACAGGCTGACCAGTTCGCCGGGATCGCGCATCGCCGCCCGGAACAGGTCGGACAATGACTCCAATGCTTCTTCGGCCTGCTGCGGTCGGGCCCGGATCAACGAAAGCACGGCATTCAGCGAATTGAACAGGAAGTGCGGCCGGATGCGGGCGTTCAGCGCAGCCAGCCGCGCCTCCGCCTGGGCAGGCGAGAAGGCCCCCGAGCGCAGTTCGAAGTAGCCGAGCAAGGCCGCTGCGATCGCAGTAGCCAGCACGGCAGCACGCCAAGGGCTGCCGGAATCGCCGGGCATCAGCGACTGCCAGTAGGCATGGAGGCCGAAGGCCAGCCCACCGGCAAGCGCCAGAACCAGCCCCTGCCCGAGGCGTAGCGGCAAGCGCCACAAGGCATTGCGCAGGATGGACAACAAGCCCAGGTAGATCAGCAACCAGGGCTCGACAACGGCGGTCAGCTCGACGTAACGCCCCGGCAAGGCTGGCAAGTCGGGAACTTGGACCAGCGCGGCGAGCAAGGCCAGGAGATTGACGCCGAGCAGGACACGGAGCATCACCCCGAAATTGCGCCAGTCGGGCAAGGGGTGAGTCGCAGGAAAGTGCCGTATACTTGTCATTCTCGACGCGTTTTTCGCTTAACCGCCCCATTCTAGACCACAGTCATGACTTCCAACGCCACGCAATACACTTGGGCCGGCCGTTTCTCAGAACCGGTTTCCGATCTCGTCAAACGTTACACCGCTTCGGTCGATTTCGACCAGCGCATGTGGCGCCAGGACATCCGCGGTTCGCTGGCCCACGCCAGGATGCTCGCCAAGCAGGGCATCATCGCCGCTGCCGACCTGGCTGACATCGAGCGCGGCATGGCCATCGTCACCGCGGAAATCGAAGCGGGCCAGTTCGAATGGTCACTTGACCTCGAAGACGTGCACCTGAATATCGAAAAACGCCTTACCGCGCTCGTCGGCGATGCCGGCAAGCGCCTGCACACCGGCCGTTCGCGCAACGACCAGGTCGCCACCGACATCCGCCTCTACTTGCGCGATGCGATCGATGACATTCTGGTCCTGATCAAGGCCTTCCGCAGCGCGCTGGTTGACCTGGCCGACAAGGAAGCCGCGACGCCGATGCCCGGCTTCACGCACATGCAGGTTGCCCAGCCGGTCACCTTTGGGCACCACGTGCTGGCCTATTTCGAAATGTTCGGCCGCGATGCCGAGCGTTTCGCCGATGCCCGCAAACGCACCAACCGCCTGCCGCTCGGCGCCGCCGCCCTGGCCGGCACGACTTACCCGATCGACCGCGAATTCGTTGCCGCCGAACTGGGCTTCGACGGCGTCTGCGAAAACTCGCTGGATGCCGTGTCCGACCGCGATTTCGCCATCGAATTCACTGCCGCCTGTTCGCTCTTGATGATGCACATCAGCCGCCTCTCGGAAGAACTGGTGCTGTGGATGAGCCCGCGCGTCGGCTTCATCCAGATCGCCGACCGCTTCTGCACCGGCTCCTCGATCATGCCGCAGAAGAAGAACCCGGATGTGCCGGAACTGGCGCGCGGCAAGACCGGCCGCGTCTATGGCCAGTTGATGAGCCTCTTGACCCTGATGAAATCGCAGCCCTTGGCCTACAACAAGGACAACCAGGAAGACAAGGAACCGTTGTTCGACGCCGTCGATACGGTGACCGACACCTTGCGCATCTTTGCCGACATGGCCTGTGGCATCACGGTTCGCCCGGAAGCCATGAAAGCCGCGCTGACCCAAGGTTTCGCCACGGCCACCGACCTCGCCGACTACCTGGTCAAGAAGGGCTTGCCCTTCCGCGACGCGCACGAAGCCGTCGGCCATGCCGTCAAGGCCGCCGAGCAGAAGGGTGTCGATCTGCCGCAACTCTCCCTGGCCGAATTGCAGGCCTTCTGCCCGCAGGTCGAAGCCGACGTCTTCGCCGTCCTGACCGTCGAAGGCTCGCTGGCTTCGCGCAACCACATCGGTGGCACCGCCCCTGAACAGGTCCGCGCCGCCATCGCCCGGGCCCGTAACCGCCTCTAAAAAATGATTAGGAAGCTCGGCAAGTACGAGCTGATCAGGAAGCTTGGCGAAGGGGCGAGCAGTACGGTCTACCTGGCTCACGACCCCTTCGCCCAGCGCGACGTGGCGATCAAGGTCGCCTCCCCCGAGGTGTTGAACGACCCCAAGAAAGGCAAGCTCTACACCCACCTCTTCCTGAACGAGGCATCGCTGGTCGGCAAGTTGAATCACCCGCACATCGTGCAGATCTACGATGCGGTGGTCGCCGAAAAACTCTGCTACATCGTCATGGAATACGTCGCCGGCGGCACGCTGGAAGCCTATGTCCAGCCCTCGCGCCTGCTAGCGGTGAACCGTGTCGTCGAGATGATTTTCAAATGTACCCGGGCGCTCAATTTCGCGCACCGTCTGGGCATCACCCACCGCGACATCAAGCCGGCCAACATCCTGCTGGTCGGTGAGACCGACATCAAGATTTCCGACTTCGGGGCGGCCATCACCAACGGTCATAACGAGCGTACCCAGGTTTCCGGCATCGGCTCGCCGGCCTACATGTCGCCCGAGCAGGTGCTGGAATCGCCGCTCGACCACCGCACGGACATCTATTCGCTCGGCGTCGTGATGTTCCAGTTGCTCACCGGCCGCCTGCCCTTCGAGGCCGACAACCAGTTCAACATGGTCTATCAGATCATCCACAGCGAGGCCCCGAAGCCTTCGGCACTGCGCACCGGCCTGCCGCCAGCGCTCGACGCCATCGTCGGCAAGGCGATGGCCAAGGACAGCGCCACCCGCTACCAGACCTGGGAAGCCTTCGCCCAGGATCTCGCCCGGGTGGTGCGCCAGCGTCAATTGCAGCAGACCCGGGCCGAATTCGTCGATACCGAAAAATACGACATCCTGCGCGCCCTCCCGTTCTTTGCCGATTTCAGCGATGTCGAGATCTGGGAAGTGATGCGTTTTTCGGAGTGGCGGCGCGCTGACCCCGGCAGCTTCATCATGCACGACGGCGAACCCGGCGATTTCTTCTGTTTCCTGGCCGAAGGACAACTCAAGGTGTGCAAGGGCGGCAAGACCTTGAATATTCTGGTCAAGGGCGACTGTTTCGGCGAAATGGCACTGATCAGCCGCCAGAACCCGCCGATCCGCGGCGCCGATGTCGTGGCCCTGAGCAGTGCCGACATCGTCACGGTCCGCGGCGAAGCCCTACTGCAGGCCTCGGAAACCTGCCGCATGCACTTTTACCAAGGCTTTGTGCAAGTCCTCGCCAGCCGCCTGGCCCTCGCCAACCAGCGTCTGGCCGGGCTCTGAAGCGGATTTGCCAGGCTGGCTCGCCGGGAACTATAATAAGCATTCGCTTATATAATTAACAAGGAATCCGGCATGAGCAAATCCTTCCGCACCATCACCGGCGATCTGTCCAAGGCCCTGGGTACGCTTCGCAAGGAAATCCCGGACACCATGCAGGGCTTCGGCGCCCTGAGCAGCAACGCGATGAAAGCCGGCGCCCTCAGCGAACTGGACAAGGAGTTGCTGGCCTTGGCCATCGGCGTCACCCAGCGCTGCGACGGTTGCCTGGGCTACCACGTCAAGGCCCTGATCCGTCTCGGCGTAACCCGCGAACAACTGATGGAAACCCTGGGCGTCTGCGTGTACATGGGCGGCGGCCCGGCCCTGATGTATGCCGCCGAAGCGGTCCGCGCCTACGAGGAATTCACGGCCGCCCTGTAAGCGGCAGCCGACAACAAAAAGCCCGCCGGAAGAGGCGGGCTTTTTGTTGTCGGCAAAACCGGTCAGGCCTGGGCAATGCCTTCAAGCAGCTTCTGCAGTTCTCCGGCCTGGTACATCTCTTTCATGATGTCGCAACCGCCGACAAACTCACCCTTGATGTAAAGCTGGGGGATGGTCGGCCAGTTGGCGTATTCCTTGACGCCATTGCGGATTTCCTCGTCGGCCAGCACATTGACCGTGACGAATTCATTGACCCCACAGACCTTGAGAATCTGCACCGCAGTGGCGGAGAACCCGCATTGCGGAAAACGGGCATCGCCCTTCATGTAAAGGACGACAGGATTGTTGGTCACGGTTTCGCGGATGCGTTGCTGCACGTCAGACATGGTTTCTCCAGATTACAGATAAGCGCCTGAAACACGGTCGGTGCCGGCCAGGTCGGGATGAGTGAATGTTTCTTTGAACCCGGCTGCAGCCAATAAGTTCCGGCTCGCCTCGCCCTGATCGTAGCCGTGCTCAAAGAGCAGCCAGCCGCCCGGATTCAGGTGCGCCGCCGCAGTGGCCACGATGCGCCGGATGCAGTCTAGGCCGTCGGCGCCATCGGTCAGCGCCAGTTGCGGCTCGTAGGGCAGGCCGTCGAGCGCCAGATGCGGGTCGCCGCCGGCAACGTAGGGCGGGTTGGAGGCGATCAGATCGAAATGCTCGCCGGCCAGGTTTGCATACCAGTCGCTAGTGCGGAAATCGACCGCCGCCCCCAGACGCCCGGCGTTGTTGCGGGCGACGGTCACTGCTTCCGGCGAAATATCGACCGCCACCACCTCGGCCGCCGGACACTCCAGGGCCAGCGAGATGGCGACGATGCCTGAGCCGGTACCGAGATCGAGCACTCTCGGCGTACTCAGACCACGCAGCTTTTCCAGGGCCAGATCGATCAGAACCTCGGTTTCCGGCCGCGGGATCAATACCGCCGGCGACACCTGAAAAACCTGGCCGCGGAACTCGGCCTCGCCGACCAGGTAGGCCAGCGGCTCGCCGGCGGCGCGGCGCTCGACCCATTCTGAAAACTGCGTGTAAGCCGGCGCGATAATCGGCGTTTCCGGCCGCGCCAGCAGGTCGGCATGGCTGAAGCCGGTGGCATATTGCAGCAGCAGGCGGGCGTCGAGCCGGTCGATCCGCTGCCTGGCTGCGGCCAGCGCCTCGCCCAGGGTCATGCTCAGTTCTGCTCGGCCAGTTCGGCCAGCAGGTCGGCCTGGTGTTCGGCGGCCAGCGCGCCGAGCAGTTCGTCCATGTCGCCGTCCATGATCGCGGCGATCTTGTACAGCGTCAGGTTGATGCGGTGATCGGTAATCCGGCCCTGCGGGAAGTTGTAGGTACGGATGCGCTCGGAACGGTCGCCGGAGCCGATCAGGCTCTTGCGGGTGCTCGAGATATGGGCCTGCTGGGCGCGGACCTGGACGTCCTTGATGCGTGCCGCCAGCACCTTCATCGCCGATGCCTTGTTGGCATGCTGCGAGCGGCCATCCTGGCATTCGGCGACGATGCCGGTCGGGATATGCGTGATGCGCACCGCCGAGTCGGTTTTGTTGATGTGTTGCCCGCCGGCCCCGGAGGCGCGGAAGGTATCGATGCGCAGGTCGGCCGGATTGAGGTTGACGTCCTCGACCTCATCGACTTCCGGCATGATCGCCACGGTACAGGCCGAGGTATGGATGCGGCCCTGGGTTTCGGTTTCCGGCACGCGCTGCACCCGATGGCCGCCGGATTCGAACTTGAGCCGGGAATAGGCGCCGTTGCCGCCGATCCGGCAAATGATTTCGCGATAACCGCCAAGTTCGGACTCGCTGGCCGACATCACTTCGACCTGCCAGCGCTGGCGCTCGGCGTAGCGCGAATACATGCGGAAAAGATCGCCGGCGAACAGTGCCGACTCGTCGCCGCCAGTCCCGGCACGAATTTCGAGCAGCACGCTGCGCTCGTCGTTGGGGTCCTTCGGCAACAACAGCTTCTGCAATTCGATTTCGAGTTCGGGCAGGCGCGCCTTGGCGCTGGCGATTTCCTCTTCGGCGAAATCGCGCATTTCCGGATCGTCGCGCATCGCTTCGGCTTCGGCCAGATCGTTTTCAGCCAGGCGAAAGGCATTGAACTGGACGATGACCGGCTCGATTTCGGAGCGTTCGCGCGACAGCTTGCGGAACTGGTCCATGTCGTTGGCCGTGCCCGGCGCCGACAACATGCGATCGATCTCGTCGAGGCGATCGACCAGCAATACCAGTTTTTGGCGGATGCTCGATTTCATTTCGGGAGCCGGTCAGCTAAATGGTTCAGGGGGGCGTAATGGTACCCGAGAACGCCGCTTGCCGGCGGCGCACGACTGCCGCTCAGTCGTTTGAATGCAGGTGGAAGAGCCGGCTGACCGCGGACTGCAGTTCGCTGCGTTCGCCGCCTTCGGCCTGATTCAGTGCCTGGGTCGGGGCGTGCAGCAATTTATTGGTCAGGCGGTGCGACAGGTGATCAAGCACCTTTTCCGGCGCCTCGCCCTTGGCCAGCAGCTTGACAGCGTGCTCAAGCTCATGCCGGCGCATGCGTTCGGCCGAATCGCGCAGCGAACGGATGACCGGCACGACCTCGCGCGCCTGCAGCCAACCGAGAAAATCGTGCACCCGGGTGGCAATGATGTCCTCGGCCTCGACCACGGCCGCCTGCCGCGACTCCATGCCGCTTTCGACGACCTGGGCCAGATCGTCGACCGTGTACAGGAAGACATCGTCCAGCTCACCGACTTCTTCTTCGATATCGCGCGGCACCGCCAGGTCGACCATGAACATCGGCCGATGCCGGCGCGCCTTGACCGCCCGCTCGACCATGCCGAGCCCGATGATGGGCAACGGACTGGCCGTGCAGGAAACCACGATATCGTTCTGCGCTAGGTGCTCGCCCAGTTCATCGAGGCGAATGGCCGTGCCGTTGAAGCGCTCGGCCAGTGCCCGGCCGCGTTCCAGCGTGCGGTTGGCGATGGTGACCTGCTTCGGCTGGCGAGCGCAAAAATGGGCGGCGCACAGTTCGATCATTTCGCCGGCGCCGATGAACAGGATGCGCTGGGTCTCCAGCGACTCGAAAATGCGCTCGGCCAGATGCACCCCGGCCGCCGCCATCGAGACGATGTTGGCGCCGATCGCCGTCGTGCTGCGCACTTCCTTGGCGACCGAGAAGGAGCGCTGGAAGAGCTTGTGCAGTTGCGTGCCGAGCGTGCCGCTCTCTTCGGCGACGCGCACGGCGTCCTTCATCTGGCCGAGAATCTGCGGCTCGCCGATAACCATCGAATCGAGGCCGCTGGCGACGCGGAAGGCGTGGCGGATCGCTTCCGGCTGGTCGTGGGTGTAGAGGTAGGGCGCGAATTCGCTGCGTTCGAGCTGGTGGTAGCGGGCCAGCCAGTCGATCACCACTTCTGGCGTTTCGGCCGAGCAGTAGATTTCGGTGCGGTTGCAGGTCGAGAGGATCGCCACTTCCTTGACCGGCTGGCTGTGGGTCAGGTCGGCCAGGGCGTGATGCAGTTTGTCGGCATTGAACGCCACCCGCTCACGAATGGCGAGCGGTGCGGAGTGATGGTTGATGCCGAGGGTAAAGATCACCGGATTGGGCTGGCGTGCACGAAATGGGGGCCGATTATAGCACCCGCCCCCGGAGGCCTCCCTTGCGCAGGATCAGAACAAAAACGCCTGCTTTTCGGGTGCCGACAGGGGCTCGGCGTCGGCGCCGAACACTTTCATCTGGCGCGGCCGGAACCAGACGCATTGGCCGGCCGCCAGCTGCAGCGCCTCGTGCCGCTCGCGCGACAGCTCGACCTCGATGATTTCGCTGCCGTGCAGCAACTCGATGCGCACCACCGGACCGATCGGATGGACATGCTGCACCGTGGCCTGCAGCCCTTCATCGCTCGGCTGATGGGTGATGTCGATATCGTGAGGGCGGACGAAGGCCATCGCCTTCTCGGCCGCCGCGCCGCGCTCGACCTCGGCATAGGCGCCCTGCTGCCGGCTGTGAAAAACGTTCACATTGCCCAGGAATTGATAGACAAAGGGCGAGGCCGGGCTGGAATAGACCTCGTCCGGCGAGCCGATCTGCTCGATCTTGCCGTGGTTCATGACGACCACGCGGTCGGCGACTTCGAGCGCCTCTTCCTGGTCGTGAGTCACGAAGACACTGGAGATGTGCATGTCGTCGTGCAGGCGGCGCAGCCAGCGGCGCAGTTCCTTGCGCACCTTGGTGTCGAGGGCGCCGAAGGGTTCGTCGAGCAGCAGCACTTTCGGCTCGACGGCGAGCGCCCGGGCCAGGGCGATGCGCTGGCGCTGGCCGCCGGACAGCTGCGACGGATAGCGGTCGGCCAGCCAGTCGAGCTGGACCAGGCCGAGCAGTTCCATGACCCGGCGCTTGATCTCGGCGTCCGACGGCCGCTCCTTGCGCGGCTTGACGCGCAGGCCGAAGGCGACGTTCTCGAACACCGTCATGTGGCGAAACAGGGCGTAATGCTGGAAGACGAAGCCGACTTCGCGCTCGCGGGCATGCAGGTGGGTAGCATCTTCTCCCGAGAACAGGACCTCGCCGCCGTCGGCGCTTTCCATACCGGCGATGATCCGCAGCAGCGTCGTCTTGCCGCAGCCCGAGGGGCCGAGCAGGGCGACCAGTTCGCCGGTCGGGATGTCGAGGTTGATGTTGTCGAGCGCGACGAAATTGCCGAAGCGCTTGGAGATGTTGCGGATTTCGATGCTCATCAGGTTTTCTCCGGCGCCAGCACGGTATTCAGCATTTCGGTTTCCTTCTTCATGCGCCATTCGACGACGGTCTTGGCGACCAGCGTGACCAGGGCCAACAGGGCGAGGATGGAAGCTGCGGCAAAGGCGCCGATGGCGTTGTATTCGTTGTAGAGGATCTCGACGTGCAGCGGCAGGGTGTTGGTCTCGCCGCGGATGTGGCCGGAAACCACCGACACCGCGCCGAACTCGCCCATCGCCCGGGCATTCGACAGGATCACCCCGTAGAGCAGGCCCCACTTGATGTTGGGCAGGGTGACGCGCATGAACATCGCCAACCCGAGGCGCCGAGCGATACCGCGGCCTCTTCCTCATCCTTGCCCTGCGCCTGCATGAGCGGTATCAGTTCGCGGGCGATGAAGGGGAAGGTGATGAACAACGTGGCGAGGATCATGCCCGGCACAGCGAAGATGATCTTGAGGTCGTGTTCGGCAAGGAAGGCGCCGAAAGTACCCTGCGAACCGAAAAGCAGGATGAAGATCAGGCCGGCGACCACCGGGCTGACCGCGAACGGCAGGTCGATCAGCGTGATCAAGAGGCTCTTGCCCTTGAACTCGAATTTGGCGATGGCCCAGGCGGCGGCGACGCCGAACAGGATATTGAAGGGCAGCACGGCGAGCGCGATGACTATGGTCAGCCAGATCGCCGAGGCGGTTTCCGGCTCCTTGAGCGCTTCGAGATAGACCGGCACGCCCTGGGCCAGGGCCTCGACGAAGACGGCGAGCAGCGGCAAGCCGAGGAAGAAGAACAGGAAGCCGAGGCCGATAGTCAGCAGGCTGTAACGAACCCAGCGCGGCTCCTGGGTGGCCCGGGTCGATTTCATGAGGCGGCTCCAGCCTTGGCCGCGGCGACTTCGAGCGGCTCGCTGTTCTTGTGGCGATTGGCCGTCCACCACTGCAGGACATTGACCGCCAGCAGCAACATGAAGGACAGGGCGAGCATGACCACGGCCAGCGCCGTGGCGCCCAGCACATCGTATTGCTCGAGCTTGGAAATGATCAGCAAGGGGGTGATTTCCGAAATCAGCGGCAGGTTGCCGGCAATGAAGATCACCGAGCCGTACTCGCCGACGGCGCGGGCGAAGGCCAGCGCGAAGCCGGTGAGCAGGGCCGGGAAGATGGCCGGAAAAATGACCTTGACGAAGGTCTGCCAGCGCGAAGCGCCGAGCGAGGCGGCAGCCTCCTCGACTTCGGTCTCGATGTCCTCGATCACCGGCTGCAGGGTGCGGACGACGAAGGGCAGCGTGATGAAGGTCAGGGCAACGACGATGCCCCACGGCGTATAGGCGATCTTCAAGCCGAGCGGTTCGAGGTAGCGGCCGAGCCAGCCGTTGCCGGCATAGAGCGTGGCCAGCGTGATGCCGGCGACCGCGGTCGGCAGCGCGAAAGGCAGATCGACCAGGGCATCGACAAAGCGCTTGCCGGGGAAGGGATAGCGCACCAGGACCCAGGCCACGATCAGGCCGAAGAAGGCATTGATCGTCGCCGCCAGCAGCGAGGCGCCGAAGGTCACGCGAAAGGCGGCCAGCGAGCGCTCGCCGAGGGCGATGTCGATGATCTGCCCGAAGCCGAGTTCGGACGCCTTCAAGACCATGCCGCCCAGGGGCAGCAGGATCAACAGCGAGAGATAGACCAGCGTGTAGCCCAGCGCCAGACCGAAGCCGGGCAACACGCGGTGGGTTTTTGCCGCCATTTATTTCTGCACGTAGATCTGGTCGAAGCTGCCGCCATCCTTGAAGTGCGTGGCGAAGGCCTTGTTGGCACCACCGAACACTTCATCGACGGTAAAGGTCTTGACCGGCGGGAAAGACGCGGCGTACTTCTTGAGGATTTCCGGGTCGCGCGGCCGCAGGTAGTTCTGCGCGGCATTCTCCTGACCTTCCTTGGACCACAGGTATTCGAGGTAAGCCTGGGCCTGCTTGCGGGTGCCCTTCTTGTCCACCACCTTCTCGACCAGCGCCACCGGAAACTCGGTCTGCATGGTCAGGCTGGGATAGACCACCTCGAACTCGCCCTTGCCGAATTCCTTGGCGATCATCTCGGCTTCGGATTCGAAGGTGATCAACACATCGCCCATCCGGCGCTGCATGAAGGTCGTCGTCGCATCGCGGCCGCCAGCGGCGAACAGCGGGGCGTTCTTGAGCAGCTTGCCGAGGAATTCCTGCGCTGTCTTGTCGTTGCCGCCCGGCTGCTTGAGCGCCCAGGCCCAGGCCGACAAATAGGTGTTGCGGCCGTTGCCGGTGTTTTTCGGGTGCGGAATGATCATCTGGACGCCCGTGGCGGCAACGTCGGACCAGTCCTTGATGCCCTTCGGATTACCCTTGCGGACAATGAAGACCATGGTCGAGGTATAGGGCGAGGCGTTGTTCGGGAATTTCTTGGTCCAGTCCTTGGCGACTAGCCCTTTTTCGGCCAGGAACTCGATGTCGTTGGCCTGATTCATGGTCACCACATCTGCTTCCAGGCCATCGGCGACGGCGCGCACCTGCTTGGTGGAACCACCGTGCGACTGCTTCAGTTCGATACTTTCACCCGCCTTCGCCTTCCAGTACTTCTGGAACAGCGGGTTGTAATCCTTGTAGACATCGCGGGCAACGTCATAGGACGTATTGAGCAGCGTGGCATCGGCCAGGGCGGCGCTGGCCACCAGGGCCAGCAGAAGGCCGGAAATTGATTTGCGGAATTGGGACATGGCTCACCTCATCGAATGACGATGGGCAATTTAGCCGAATCATTTATAACCACAAAGACAAAATTAGCATTTGATTATCGCATTCCAGCATAAAAATACGACTCCGACCCCTCCCGAGAATATTCAACCCTGTTCGCCAATTCATCGAGCGGCTATCATTCGACATTCTCCACGCCGCCGAAATTGCCCAGATGCGCGCCTCCCTGCCAGTCACCCTCCTTCTTTCCTCCCTGCTCGCCGCCTGTGCCGCGATGAAGGAAGACCTCCCGCCGAGCAAGCATATCTCGCAGAGCGGCCCGCTCAAGGTGCATCCAGGCCTGCTCGGCCAACCGGTCCCGGCGGAACTGCAAAGCGAAACTCAACCCGCGACAACCAGCCAGCCCAGCCAGAACAACCTGCCGGCAAAGGACGCCCCCCCCACCGCACCCGAGTCGTCGATCAGAATGGATCAGACCGGCCTGCGCACGCAGCGCAGCGTCTATTTCGACTACAACAGCGCCGGCATGAAGGCCGACTACGATCCCGCCCTGCGCGCTCACGCTCGCTATCTGGTCGCCAACCCGAAGGCCCGCGTCCGCATTGAAGGCAATGCCGACGAGCGCGGCAGCAGCGACTTCAATCGCCAACTCGGCCTGAAGCGGGCCGAGACGGTCCGCAACACGATGATCGGCCATGGCGCGCCGAAAAAGCAGGTCGTCATTAAAACGCTAGGAGAAGACAAGCCCAAGCTGAAGGGCCACGACGAGGAATCCTGGGCCGAAAACCGGCGCGCTGACGTGGTCTACGAAAAGGAAGACTAAGGTCTTCCACTACACGGGCCGGACCGCCAAATCCTTGCCCCACCAAGAGACTGAAAAGCAGAAGGCCTCGCCCAATGGCGAGGCCTTCTGCTTTTCGAGATGACTGAGCGATCAGGTCACGCTTCGTGAGTTTCCTTGACCAGCTTGCCGGGCAAGTGCGAAAGCCATTCGGAAAACGGAATTTCCTGAACCTCGGGCCGCCGCCGCTCGACCGTCTTGCGCCGCTCGCGCCAACCGTCCGGCGGTCCGATTTCGGTGGCCCGCCGATCGGCATTCGAGCGTTGTTCGTTGATCCTGCGCATGACATCCCTCGTCACCAAATTACGTCGCTTCCATCTAAGGAATGTTCTTTCCCTGGATGCAGTCAATTTACGCCAGGGCCAGACAGCAGGCAGTGAAATACCTCACAACCGGCAAGAAACTGGCAGAAGCCAATTATTTGTCGGGAGAAGAAAGATGCGCGCTCCTGCCGCCATCGATGTTGAGAACCTGGCCCGTCACGTAAGGCGCATCGAGGATCAGGAACTTGACTGCCCGCGCTACGTCGCGGGGCGTGCCCACCCGCTTCAATAGCGTGTGCTCGACGATCGCTGCCTGTTCTTTCGGCGAAAAGGCCGCACGGTCTTCCGGCCAGTCGATCGCCCCTGGCGCCACCGCGTTGGCTCTGATCGCCGGAGCCAGTTCGATGGCCAGCGCCCGCGTCAGATTGAGCAGCCCGCCCTTGGCGGCGCAATAGACCGGGAAGCCGGCGAGCGGCCGCTCGGCATGAATGTCGGTGATATTGACGATGCTCCCGCCGCTTGCCTTGAGGTGGGGAGCGGCAGCCTGAGCGAGGAAGAACGGAGCCCGCAGATTGGAACTCAGGAGATTGTCCCAGATCGCCGCGTCGACACTGCCGACCGGCGTCGGGAAGAAGGTGGAGGCATTGTTAACCAGGGCAAACAAGCCGCCAAAGCGGGAGATGACGGCATCGACCAGCCCGGGAATGTCTTCCAGGCAGTCGAGATCGGCTGCGAAGATCGCCGCCGAAGCCGGGCGCAAGGCATTCAATTCATCGGCCAGTGCCGCCGCGGGCGCTGCCGAGTGCCGGTAGTGGATGGCCACGTTCAGGCCCGCCTGGTGCAGTTCGCGCACAATGGCGGCACCGACGCGACGACTGGCCCCGGTAACAAGAACGGTCGGCTGGCTCATGATCGTCAGCGCGCCTCGCCAAACTGCTGGCGCAGGCTGGCCACGGTACCCGCCTCGCCGCGGATATGGAAGAAGGCACCATCACCGTCGGCGCGCTCCGCCAGCACCTGGCACCTGGCGTAAAGTTCGCCGCGCAGTTGCTGGGCCGACCAGGGCAGAAAGAGCTCAGTCTCGACCAGATCCCGCTGAAAAAACGCGACGATCGTCTGGTGCAGCCGGGCAACATCCTCCGGCCGGCGGGCGCTCATCACGACACAATCCGGATACTGCGCCCGCAGCGCCGCTTCGCATTCTGCCTGGGCCGTCTCATCGCCGACGTAATCGATCTTGTTGAAGACGCGCAGGCGGGGCACGCCATCGGCCGCGATCTCGGCCAGCACCTTGTCGGTAACCTCGAGCTGGCGTTCGAAGCCGGGGTCGCTGGCATCGATGACATGAAGCAGCAGCGCGGCGTCGAGCGCTTCGTCGAGCGTGGACTTGAAGGAGGCGACGAGGCCGTGTGGCAGGTTCTTGATGAAACCGACTGTGTCGCTGACCAGCACACGCGGCACGCTTTCCGGGTAGAGGGTGCGCACGGTGGTGTCGAGCGTCGCGAACAGCTTGTTGGCGACCAGCACCTCGCTGCCGGTCAGCGCCCGCATCAGCGTGGACTTGCCAGCATTGGTGTAGCCGACCAGCGCGACGCTGGCCAGGCCCTGGCGCTCCTGGCGGCGGGCGCGCTGCGTCTGGCGCTCGGCGTCCATGGCGACGATTTCCAGTTGCAGTTCGGCGATCCGGTCGCGGATCTTGCGGCGATCCAGTTCGGTGGCCGACTCGCCCGCCCCGCGGCCGCCGACGCCGCTGCGCTGCCGCCCCTGCGGCCCGGCCAGCTTGGCCGCCTCGCGCAGGCGCGGCGCCATGTAGCCGAGACGGGCGATTTCGACCTGCGCCTTGGCGGCGCGGGAACGCGCATTGCGGTGAAAAATTTCGAGGATGACCATGGTGCGGTCCATGACCTCGCAGCCGACCTCGACTTCGAGATTGCGCGCCTGCGACGGTGAAATCTCGTGGTCAACGAGAATGGCATCGATCTCGCACGGGCCGGCGCTGGCGGTTTCCACATAACCAGCTTCGTTGTTCACGAAGTGGTGGATTTCCTGGCGCTTGCCGACGCCCAGGTAAGCCGTCGTATCGAAGCCGGCGCGTTTCTGGATGAAGGTGCGGACGACTTCGAAGCCCAGTGTCTTAGCCAGCTCGCGCAACTCGGCCAGCGACGCCTCGAACTCGATATCGCTGACGCTCGGCAATTGCACGGCCGCCACCACGGCGTACTTGGGCTTCTCATTAACTTCTATTTGCATGCGGAAATTGCTTCTCTTCGATGAACAAAAACGGATAGTACCCGCCAATGCAATGCACAAGCGATAATGGCCATCGCTACCCGTACCCGACACAAGGTCGGTACGTCCGGACAAACACCGCCAGACGCCTTGCTAATTCCCGCCCCCACTTGAATATGAGAAAACCGACGCTATACCAAAGCTTGAAAGCAAAACGCCGCAGCCAGTCGCTGGTCATCGGCGTCACTTGGTACACCGAGGAAACCTGGAGCCAGGTCAAGGCCACGGCCACCGACCCCGAATGTTTCGAGGAGTCATTCACAAAATGGAAAACGATGGCCGTTGCCGCGCGCCGAAACTTCCAGCGCTCGGGCGTTCTCGCCCTTGAATGCCAGATCGTTCCCGAAGAGTTCTTTGCCTGGTGCGCGGCGAACAACCAGGAAAACAACTCGACGTCCCGGGGCGAGTTCGTGTCGGAAAAACTGAGCGCCGCCCACGACGCGAAAGCTTGATCCAGGCTGATTCTGCTTGGACTGCAGGCTTTACGGGACTCCGCAAGCCCTCAGATGAGGCAGATAGCGATGGTCACGGATTTTCGTGACCATCCCTGCAGGTGTGTTGTACAGCTACCCCTCTGCTTTCGCGCCTCGTCGCGGGAGAATCCAGTTGGCACGGGGAAAGTGGCAGGTGTAGCCGCCGGGATGGCGTTCGAGATAATCCTGGTGCTCGGGCTCGGCCTCCCAGAAATCGCCGGCCGGTTCGACCTCGGTCACCACCTCGCCGGGCCAGAGTCCGGACGCATTGACGTCGGCAATGGTATCGAGCGCGACCTGTCGCTGGCGATCGTCGACATAGAAGATTGCCGAGCGATAGGACGGTCCGCTGTCGTTGCCCTGGCGGTCGCGCGTCGAGGGATTGTGGATCTGGAAGAAATATTCCAATAACTGTCGGTAGCTCAGCCGGTCGGGATCGAACACTATTTCGATCCCCTCCGCATGTCTGCCGTGGTTGCGATAGGTAGCGTGAGGCACTTCGCCGCCGGTGTAACCGACACGGGTGGCGAGGACGCCCGGCAGGCGACGAATCAGCTCCTGCATACCCCAGAAGCATCCGCCGGCAAGGACTGCGCGTTCAGGATTAGCCATTACCAAACCTCCACTTGTTCAATGTACTCACCATAGCCCTCGGCTTCCATCAGGTCGAGCGGGATAAAGCGTAACGCAGGAACAAGCTGAAATTTAAGCGCCAGCCAGCGGTCAAACTGCTGAACCGTTTGACCGCTGGCTGGCATGATTCCCAATCCGTGCACACGGCCACAAGCGGTTAATTACCCAAGAAATCGGGCGGTCTTCATGGTTTGAGCCATGTCCTTCATCTATCGGAGAACCAAAATGGTCAGCAAGAACACGATTTGCCTCTGGTTCAACGGCACTGCAGTAGAAGCCGCACAATTCTATGCCGAGACATTTCCAGACAGCGCGGTGGGAACGATCCATCGCGCGCCTGGCGACTATCCCGCTGGCAAGCAGGGCGATGTCTTGGTGGTCGAGTTCAGCGTTATCGGCCTCCCTTGTATCGGCCTGAACGGGGGGCCGGAATTCAAGCACAACGAGGCTTTCTCCTTCCAGGTCGCGACTGACGACCAGGCCGAAACCGACCGTTTGTGGAATGCAATTGTCCGAAACGGTGGCCAGGAAAGCGCATGCGGCTGGTGCAAGGACAAGTGGGGCCTGTCGTGGCAGATCACGCCACGCGCCCTTACTGCCGCGATCACCGACCCCGATCGCGCGGCGGCCAAGCGCGCTTTCGAGGCGATGATGCAGATGGGGAAGATCGACATCACTGCGATCGAAGCGGCCCGGCTCGGCTGACGCTCATCGATCGTCCTTTTCTGCCGGCTGCGAACGGCGGCGCTGGCCGAACAAAGTTCAAAAATAGAGGCCCGGCAATCGCCGGGCCTCTCCAATAACTACAGTCCGACAGACTTAATTGTTTCTGATCACTGTTACCAGTTCGGTTCGCGCTCCGGTGTTGAAGTGATCTTGTGGATGCTGAGGTCGGCGCCTTCGTATTCTTCCTCCTGGCCCAGACGCAGACCGATGACGGCTTTCAGGCTGCCATAGACGAGCAGGCTGCCGGCCAGGGCGACCACGATGGCCAGCCCGGTCATGATCAATTGCGACATCAGGGAGACGCCACCCGCCCCGCCGAGTGCCGTGCTGCCGAAGATGCCCGCGGCAATCCCACCCCAGGCGCCGCAGAGGCCATGCAGCGGCCAGACGCCGAGCACGTCGTCGATCTTCCAGCGGTTCTGGGTCAGGGTGAACATCACGACGAACAGACCGCCCGCGATACCGCCGACTGCCAGCGCCCCGATCGGGTGCATCAGGTCGGAACCGGCGCAGACGGCGACCAGGCCGGCGAGCGGACCGTTGTGCACGAAGCCCGGGTCGTTCTTGCCGACGACCAGCGCCACCAGGGTACCGCCGACCATGGCCATCAACGAATTGAGGGCCACCAGACCGGAAATCTTGTCCAGCGTCTGCGCGCTCATAACATTGAAGCCGAACCAGCCGACGGTCAGTATCCACGCCCCCAGCGCCAGGAAAGGAATCGATGAGGGCGGATGCGCCGACATCCGACCATCCTTGGTGTAGCGTCCGTAACGCGCACCGAGCAGGAGCACGGCGGGCAGCGCGATCCAGCCGCCCATGGCATGCACCACGACGGAACCGGCGAAATCGTGGAATTCGGCGCCGAAGCTCGCCTTCAACCAGGCCTGAATGCCGAACGCCTGGTTCCAGGCAATGCCCTCATAGAAGGGATAGACGAAACCGACCAGCAGGAAGGTGGCGATCAACTGCGGATTGAACTTGGCGCGCTCGGCAATGCCGCCCGAGATGATGGCCGGAATGGCGGCGGCGAAAGTCAGCAGGAAGAAGAATTTGGTCAGCTCGTAGCCGTTCTTCTCCATCAGCGTCTCGACGCCGGAGAAGAAATTGACGCCGTAGGCGATGCTGTAACCGATGAAAAAATAGGCAATGGTCGACATGCCGAAATCGGTCAGGATCTTGACCAGGGCATTAACCTGGCTCTTCTTACGAACGGTACCGACCTCGAGAAAGGCGAAACCTGCATGCATAGCCAGCACCATGATGGCACCAAGCAGGATGAACAGCACATTGCTGCCGGATTGAACTGTTTCCATGAAACCCCCAGACAAAGAATCCGGGGTGAAAAGCAAGCACCATTCCAGTGCATCAAAGATGTTACAAATCAGTGCGTTGCAAATTGCATTCCGCGAAAAACAGCACCTGTTTGGTGCGAAAAACGAACCACGCGCTCACTATCGGTGCAACCATGCCTTATTTCGGGGCGGCCTCGGGGGGCAGCAGAACCCACAGGCGGCCGCTCTGTTTCATGCGTCCGGCTTGCTCACCGGCAGCCTTGCCGAAGCCCCAGAAAAAGTCGGCGCGCACCGCCCCCTTGATCGCCCCGCCGGTATCCTGGGCCATGACCAGGCGATTCATCGGCTGCGCCGAGTTGGGCCGGGTGGTTGCCAGAAAGACCGGAACGCCCAGCGGCACCGAACGCGGATCGACGGCAATGCTCCGCTCGGCCGTCAAGGGCACGCCCAGCGCGCCGATCGGACCATCGTTGCCGCTTGGCGCTTCGCGGAAGAAGACATAGCTTGGATTGGCATTGAGCAGCTCATCCAGCCGTGCCGGGTTGGCCCGCGCCCAGGCCTGGATGCCCTGCATCGAGGCCTCTTCCAGCTTCAGTTCACCGCGTTCGACCAGGAGCCGGCCAATCGACTGATAGGGATGGCCGTTCTGATCGGCGTAATTCAGGCGCACCGTGCTGCCATCTTTGAGCTTGACGCGCCCCGAGCCCTGGACCTGGAGAAAGAACAACTCGACTGCATCGTCTACGTAAAGCAGCGTCTTGCTCGGCAAGGCATCGCCGCGGGCGCCGATTTCGGCCCGCGACCAGTAAGGGACAACCTTGTTGCCCTCCAGGCGGCCGCGCACGCGCTTGTCCTTGAGTTCGGGGAAAACCGCCGACAGGTCGATGGTCAGCAAATCGTCGGGGACGCCCCGCACCGGCTGTTCGAAGCCCTTGACGCGGTTGCGGCTGCCGCGCAGCAGCGGCTCGTAATAGCCGGTGATCATCCCGCTGGCCGCCGGCGATGTGGCGCCCTGAGCAAGGGCATCGCCAGCGGCGACGGCATAGGGCTGCAGATTTTGCTCGAAGAAGCGTCGCGCATTGTGGCCCGCCTTGCCATCGCTCGCCCGCGCCAGATCACAGACCCGCTTCCAGGCCGGGCCATGGGGTTTGCTGGCCATGCCGCGGCAAGACAGCAGAAAGGCCGGCCAGGCGGCGGCGTGGTCGTCTTCAGCCCAGCCTGGCAAGTCGGCCCAGGTGCCCGGCAGCAGGCTGCGCGAAAAAACCGGCGGCGTGGCGGCTGCCTGCACCGGCGGACAACTGGGGCAGGCCGCGCAGGGCGCGCAGGCTGCCAGCGACGGTTCGCTGCGCGGGACCGTCGAGCAGCCGGCCAGCAAGCTGAGGGCAAGAAGGAAAGCGGCTTGGATTTTTGGCATGGGTTTCGATAGAGTTCGGGGCTTCGCCCAAAGTATACCTGCCCCGATGACCGATCCCCTTCAGTTCGAACGCCTGCTTGCCCGTGCCGAGGCCACCCTCGAGCGCTTTGCGGCCACCCTGCCGCCGCCGCCCCCGGCGCTCGACTGGGCGGCGGCGATCGCCTTCCGCTGGCGCAAGAGCCACGAGCGCGGCTGGCTGCAGGCCGTGCGCCACCCGCATCCGATCCGCCTCGCCGATCTCAACAACATCGACGACCAGAAGGAACGCATCACCGCCAACACGCGCCAGTTCGTCGCCGGCAAGACCGCCAACAACGTGCTGCTGACCGGTTCGCGCGGTTCCGGCAAGTCGTCGCTGGTCAAGGCGGTGCTCAATGAATACGCCGCCCAGGGCCTGCGCCTGATCGAGGTCGACAAGGAGGATCTGGTCGACCTGCCGGACATCGTCGATCTCATCGAAGGCCGGCCGGAACGTTTCATCATCTTCTGCGACGACCTGTCCTTCGAGGCCGGCGAAACCGCCTACAAAGCTCTGAAATCAGTTCTCGACGGCTCGGTCGCGGCACCGCCCGACAACGTGCTGATTTATGCCACCTCGAACCGCCGCCATTTGATGCCGGAGTATTTTTCGGAGAATCTGGAAACAAAACGCGTCGACGACGAGATCCACCCCGGCGAAGCGACCGAGGAGAAAATCTCGCTTTCCGAACGCTTCGGCCTGTGGATCTCCTTCTACCCCTTCAGCCAGGACGACTATCTGAACATCGTCAATCACTGGCTACGCTACCTTGGCGTCAGCGACAAGGTAATCGCCGCCTGCGAACGCGATGCGCTGAACTGGGCACTGAGCCGCGGCTCGCGCTCCGGTCGCGTCGCCTGGCAATTCGCCCGCGACCTGGCCGGCCAGCAGAAGACAACGAAGAAGACCGGCTGATGAGCACTATCGTCGAAGTCGCTGCAGCCGTGATGTTGCGGGCGGACGGCCGGGAATTCGTGCTCGCCCAGCGCCCGGAGGGCAAGGTCTACGCCGGCTACTGGGAATTCCCCGGCGGCAAGGTAGAGCCCGGCGAAACGGTGCGCGCCGCGCTGATTCGCGAATTGCAGGAAGAACTCGGGATCACCGTCACCGCCTGCTCGCCGTGGCTGACCCGTCAATTCACCTACCCGCACGCCACGGTGCGCCTCAATTTCTGGCGGGTTACGGCCTGGGAGGGCGAGATCGGCATCACCGCCCCGCTCGAGCATTCGGCGGTCGCCTGGCAGCAGTGCGGCGCCGCCGCCAGCGTCGCCCCCATCCTGCCGGCCAACGATCCGATTCTCAAGGCGCTGGCCATGCCGACCGCGATGGCGATCACGATGGCCGAAGCCGAGGGCGCCGAGCGCCAGCTCGAACGCCTGGAACAAGCCCTGGAGGCCGGCCTGCGTCTGATCCAGGTCCGCGACAAAGGCTGTCCGCCGGCGCAACGTTTGCGCTTCGCCGAGGCCGTTGTCCGCCTCGCCCACGATCATGGGGCGCTGGTGGTCATCAATGACGATGAAGAAATCGCCCGCCAAGTCGGTGCCGATGGCCTGCACCTATCTGCTGGCCGGCTGGCCAGCTGCACCAGCCGTCCCGAATTCACCTGGCTCGGTGCCTCCTGCCACAGCGCCGCGGAAATCGCCCGGGCCGGCGAACTGGGACTGGACTACGCGCTGCTCGGAGCGGTCCTGCCGACGCCGACCCACCCGGAATCGGATGGCCTGGGCTGGGTGGAGTTCGAGCGCCAAGTGCAGGGCAATACGCTGCCGGTGTTCGCCCTGGGCGGCATGAAGCTGGAGATGTTGGCCGCAGCGCAACGACACGGCGCCCACGGTATCGCGCTGATGCGCGGCTGGTAACTCAGGATTCCGGCGAGTCGGGCAGTTCGCCGTCCACTTCGCCCGGCTGCGTCTGCACCGGAATCCGGTACGAGTCGCTGGCCCAGCAACCGAGATCGATCTGCTTGCAGCGTTCGGAACAGAACGGCCGCCACGGATTCTCCGGCGACCACAGCGATTCGCCGCCACACTGCGGGCAACGAACCTTGCGAACCTTGTTCTCGGCCATCAGAGATTGCAGAAGGTCAGGTCGAAGGCGACATCGCGCTCGCAGCCCCGCGCCTTGAGTTCGCTGGTCGGCGGCTTGGTGAAGCGGATGTTGAGAAAATACTTGTTGGCGCTGACTTCGGGAATTGCCGGCTCGTCGATATCGAGCGTCACGCGCACCATCTGGGCCGCGGTCCCGCCAAGGTTGAGCTGAAACTGGCCGTTCGGCGCCGTGTAGCTCTTCGGCCGGCCGCTTGAGCGCAGCAGGCGCAGCACGATGGCTGCCGCGTCGCGTAGCGGCATCAGCGGCTTGGTCCATCCCGCCAGTGCCTCGCGACGCATTTCAGGATCGCGGTGCAGCCACCAGTGATAAGACGGCAGATCGAATTCGCAGACCCCACCGGGAATCGCCGCCCGGCTCTTGATACCCATCAGCCAGTCGTTGTCGCGCATGTATTGGCCGATCTTGCCGGTCATGCCAAGCAACGCCGCCGATGATTGTTCAATTTCGTAGAGTGCGCCGGAGAGCGCCTCCTCCGAAATATCGGGATTGTTGCGATAGGCCAGCAAGGTCTGGCGCTGCCGTTCGAGTTCCTGGATGAGGTCCATCTTAAGGTCGGCGCGACCGGCCACCTCAAGGATTTCGAACATCGTGACGAGCGCCGTGTGGTGCTCGAGCTGGCCATCGCCCTGAGCGAAATGCGCCGTTTTTTCGAACAGATCCTCCAGACGCAGCAGCGTGCGGATGCGTTCGTTGAACGGGTATTCGTAAGTTATCACGCGGCCAGTGTCCGAAGAAACGGAAAATTGTGTGGATTTTGAGCTATTTGCGTGCAAATCTCAACAGCTTGCTTTAGGTATTTCAGCTAAAAGTAGTAGATACTTTCGATGCAGCTCCTGAACCTGGTCGCGCAACCGGGAAAAATCGGCGTCATTGAGCACAACATCATCGGCCACGGCAAGTCGTTGCTGACGGCTGGCCTGGGCGGCCATGATGGCTTCGACCTCGGCTGCCGACAAGCCGTTGCGGGTCATAACCCGCTGGATCTGCAGGCTTTCCGGACAATCGACCACGACAATCCGGTCGCAGCGTTCGCGATAAGCGCCGGACTCGACCAGCAGGGGAACCGCCAGGATGACATAGGGCGAGCAAGCTGCCCGGCAGCGCTCATCGGACAAGCGGCGAATCAGCGGATGCAGGATCGCCTCCAGCCTTTCCCTCGCCGCCGGATCGGCAAAAACCCGCTGCCGCATCGCAGCCCGATCCAGCGCGCCATCGGCGCCGGCAATCGCCGCCCCGAACTCGGCCCGCAGCGCCGGCATTGCCGCGCCACCGGGCCCCGTCAGCTCATGGGCGATGGCGTCGGTATCGACCAGCACTGCGCCAAACTCGACAAAGAGCTCGGCCACCGTGCTTTTGCCGCTGCCGATGCCACCGGTCAGGCCGACAACAAAATCGCTCACTTGCAGCCCACAACGTCTGACTTCGGCACGGCCTTGCCGATCGCCGCGAGCAGGGCCTCCTTGGATGAGGCCGGCCCGGTTGCCTGAACATTGACTGTGCTGTCCTTGCCCGGGCGGGGCATCACGCGCGCCGAGCGCACGCCCTTCTCCTTGAGCTCGGCCAGCCGCTCCTGCGCCCCCTTCTCGCTGGAGAAGATGCCCAGCGAAATGGCGTTGCGAATGGGGCCGTCCTGAACGATGAAATAGTCCGTCACGCCGAGCTGACGCAGTTCCGTCGCCTTTCTTTCGGCATCGGCCTTGCCCGCCAGGGGCGGAACGAATACCCCCCAGCCATTGCCTTCGCTGGCCACCACCCGACGAACCACCTTGAACTCGGCAAACTTGCTCGAGACCAGGGAAGCGACCCGCTCGGCATCCACTGGCGGCAGATGTTCCCAGGCCAGACAAACCGCTGCCGGCTCCTCAACCTTGGTCACCGGCTCGGCCCTGGGCGCCTCGGCGACAACCTCCGGCTTGACCGGCTCCACCGCTTTGGCGGGACTGGCTGGGGCCTCGCCGCGCGAAACGATGCGCATGCGCTCGGGCAGCACCTGCTTCTCGACGCGCACGGCATCCGGGTTGTCCGGCCGGCCGAAGTAGCCGGCGCTGAAGGCATAGAACAGCAAGTTGGCGAGGACCAGCAGGAAAACAAGCGTTTTCACGGATCAGCCGACCTTGGGCAGATGTTTCAGCGACTCGGCGATCGCCTCGGCCGGGTAATCGAAGTCTTCCAGCTGACCGGCGAAATACTTGTCGTAGGAAGCCATGTCGAAGTGGCCGTGACCGGTCAGGCTGAACAGGATGGTCTTCGGCTCGCCGGTCGCCTTGCACCTGAGCGCTTCGTCGATGGCGGCGCGAATGGCATGGCAGGACTCCGGCGCCGGAATGATGCCCTCGGCCCGCGCAAACTGGACGCCGGCATCGAAGGTCGCGACCTGTGGCACGGCCAGCGCCTCGATCCGGCCTTCATTCAGCAATTGCGAGACGAGCGGCGAATCGCCGTGGTAGCGCAGACCGCCGGCATGAATGCCGGGCGGCATGAAGTCATGACCCAGCGTGTACATTTTCATGATCGGCGTATAGCCAGACACGTCACCGTAATCGTAGGCGTAATGGCCCTTGGTCAGGGTCGGGCAGGAAGTCGGCTCGACGGCGACGCAGCGCAGGTTGGTCGCCCGCTTGTCGCCGGCGGCTTTGTCGGCGAGAAAGGGGAAGGCGATGCCGCCAAAGCTGGAGCCCCCGCCGCAAGGCCCGAAGATCACATCGGGGTAGAGGCCGATCTTGTCGAACTGCTTCTTGGCCTCGAGGCCGATCACCGTCTGGTGCAGCAGCACGTGGTTGAGTACCGAGCCCAGCGTGTAGCAGGTACCGGGATCGGCGGCTGCTTCCTCGACGGCTTCGGAAATCGCCAGGCCGAGCGAGCCCTGGTTATTGGGGTCGGCGGCCAGCGCGGCGCGCCCGGCATTGGTCAGGTTGGTCGGGCTGGAGAAGACATCGGCGCCCCAGGTCTGCATCATCGAGCGGCGGAAAGGCTTCTGCTCATAGCTGACCTTGACCATGAAGACGCGCACCGGCAGGCCGAACATCTGGCCGGCGAAGGCGATCGACGAGCCCCACTGGCCGGCGCCGGTTTCGGTAGTCAGCTTTTTGGTGCCGGCCAGCTTGTTGTAGAAAGCCTGCGGCACGGCAGAGTTCGGCTTGTGCGAACCGGCCGGCGAGACGCCTTCGTATTTGTAGAATATCTTGGCCGGCGTACCGAGGGCCTGTTCCAGACGCAAGGCCCGGCAGAGCGGCGCCGGGCGCCACAGGGCGTAGATCTGGCGGACTTCTTCGGGGATGGCGATCCAGCGCTCGGCCGACATTTCCTGTTCAAGAATCGGCCCCGGGAAGATTGCCCCCATCGCCTCCGGCGGCACCGGCTGGCCATCCGGCCCGAGCGGCGGCGATGGCGGATTGGGCATGTCGGCGACGACGTTGTACCAGTGGGTGGGGATTTCTTCCTGTTCCAGATTGATGCGCAGCGGTGTCATTTTCTTATATCCCTACAAGCATTTTTGGCAAAGGCGGTAACTTAAACCAAAACGCCATGCCTTGCCATGTCAGGCGGTTTGGGGAACTACCGGCAGCTACCGGTTGGCGCAGCGCCCCAGCCGGCGCAGCACCCCGCCGGTTAGGCAGCAGCCGTTTGGCCGGCGCCCCCCAGGGCAGCTAAACTACGGCCCTGCACAACTCCCGGAAAATATCGCCGTGTCCGGCCGTCACCTGAACGCACTCGTCTGCCACCCGGCCTCAGCAGCCAGCGGGATCATCGCGCTTGCGGTTGCCGCTGACTATTCGGCCAACGGCCTGGCGCTGAACTTTCGCCTGACTGGCGACCCACACGACTTCATCATCCCGCCGCCCTCGCCGGCAACGGCGACCGACGGCCTGTGGCAGCACACCTGCTGCGAAGCCTTCATCGCCAGCGACAGCGGCACCGACTATCGGGAATTCAATTTCTCGCCTTCCGGCCAGTGGGCAGCCTACCGCTTCACCGATTACCGCGGCCGCGACGAGCGCTTCCAGGCACCGCTCGCTCCCCTCAGCACCTTCCGCCTACTGCCCGATGGTTTCCAACTCGACGCGACAATCGCCCGCGCCCTCCTGCCAACCGCGGCCATGCTGCACGTCGGCCTGAGCGCGGTCATCGAAGGCAGCGACGGGAGCAGGAGCTACTGGGCGCTCAGCCACGGCGGCCCTGCTCCTGACTTCCACCTCCGATCCAGTTTCACTCTGCAACTCGAAACCCCATGACCTCGCACCTTCAATTCGGTATCGACCGGTTTATCGCCGACCCCGCCCTGCGCCGCCCGCTGGCCGGCCGGCGCATCGCCCTGCTCGCCCACCCGGCCTCGGTCACCGCCGACCTCGGCCATACGCTCGACGCCCTGGCGGCGGTCCCGGAGATCAAGCTGAGCGCTGCCTTCGGTCCGCAGCATGGCTTGCGCGGCGACAAGCAGGACAACATGGTCGAATCGCCTGACTTCCTCGACCCGCAACTCGGCATCCCCGTCTTCAGCCTGTACGGCGAGGTGCGCCGGCCCACCGATGCGATGATGGACAGCTTCGACGTGCTACTGGTCGACCTGCAAGACCTCGGTTGCCGCATCTACACTTTCATCACGACACTGCGCTATGTGCTCGAAGCCGCCGCCCGGCATGGCAAAGCGGTCTGGGTGCTTGACCGCCCGAACCCGGCTGGCCGGCCGGTCGAGGGCCTGACCCTGCGCGAAGGCTGGGAAAGCTTCGTCGGCGCCGGTCCGCTGCCGATGCGCCACGGCCTGACCATGGGCGAACTGGCGCAGTGGTTCATCGCCACGTTAAAGCTCGATGTCGATTGCCAGGTCGTCACCATGCAGGGCTGGCAGCCGGAAGCCGCCCCCGGCCACGGTTGGCCGCTCGGCGAACGAACCTGGATCAACCCCAGCCCGAACGCCCCCAACCTGGCGATGGCCCGGGCCTATGCCGGCACGGTGCTGCTCGAAGGCTGTACGCTTTCCGAGGGCCGTGGCACGACCCGGCCGCTGGAGCTGTTCGGCGCACCGGATCTCGACGCGTGCGCCATCCTCGAAGAGATGCAGTCGTTAGCCCCAGACTGGCTGACCGGCTGCAAGCTGCGCAACATCTGGTTCGAGCCGACCTTCCACAAACATGCCGGCCGGTTGTGCAACGGCATACAGATCCATGCCGAGGCGCCGCACTACGAGCATGCCGCCTTCCGCCCCTGGCGCCTGCAGGCCCTGGCCTTCAAGGCGATCCGCCGCCTTGCCCCGGATTACCCGCTGTGGCGCGACTTTGCCTACGAATACGAACATGACCGGCTGGCCATCGACCTGATCAACGGCTCGCCGTTGCTGCGGGAATGGGTGGACGACCCGAGAGCCCGGCCCGAAGAGCTCGACGCCCTGACGACAACTGACGAACAGGCCTGGGAGGCAACGCGGGCGGATTTTTTGCTTTATCGCTGAAGAACCGACATACGGCAAACTGACATGAAAGAGCCGGCAAACGCCGGCTCCTTTGTCGCTCCCGAACCGCCTGATCAGGCGGCAGAAATTCGCTTACTTCTTGGCGGCAATTTTCTCGCGCATGCGCTGGGCCCGTTCGCTGGACGGCGGATGCGAGCTGAACATGCTGCTGTTATCGCCGAGCTTGGCCAGCTTCTCGAAGGCCGTCACCAAACCGTTGAGCTTGAACTTGCCGCCCTTTAGCACGTCGTAGGCATGGTCATCCGCAGCGCTCTCCTGAACCTGGGAGAATTGTGCATTGACCAGCTTTTCGGCGAGTTCGCCCAGTTGCGACTGGCTGATCGCGGCAACTGCCGAATTCCCGGCGGAAGCAGCCACCTGGCGGGCAGCCGATGCGGCATAAGCGGTTTGCATCGTCGCCTTGGAATGGCCGAGGGCAACGTGACCGATTTCATGGCCGACCACCGCCCGCACCTCGTCGTCGTTCATCAGCCCGAGCAGGCCGGAGTAAACCCGCACGCAGCCGTTGTTCATGGCCCAGGCATTGACGTCCTTGGTGACATAGACCTTGTAGTTGATCGCCACCCCATTGACGGTCGCCGGCATGCCCTTGACGATCTTGGCCAGGCGCAGTGCTTCCTTGCTTTTCGGTGCAGCGATTTTGGATGATGCATCGAGCGAGGCGCATGACTTGTCGGAAAGCTCCTTGACATCGGCATCGTTCAAGGTTGCCGCTTTCAGTGCCGAGGCACCGGCCGCCGTCAAACCGGAAACGTTGTCGGCGGTCACTCCGGTCCCACCGTTGCCACCACAGGCAGCCAGCAAGAAACCGAAAGAAACGGCCAGCGCGGATGCCTTCGAGCCAATATCAAATCCTTTTCGCATCATCATTCCCCATCTTGGTTGAGCGGTTTGCCGGGCCCAAAGAAGGCGCCGAAAGGCGGGCACTATGCAGCATCAAAGCCTCACGGTCAAGCCAATGTCATTAACTCAAATGGATAACATGACGCGTTCAGCGGCGATCACCCCACGGTATTGCGCTTCCTCGAACAGGGAAAATCCCGAGAGGTCGGCATGCGCCAGCGTCAGATGCCGACTGCGATAGCCGGCCAGCAGTTGACGCGGCCCGCCCCACAGGCTGCCCGGCACCGGGCGGCGCATGGCATGCGCATTGCGGAAGACGTCGAGGCGCGTGGTCAGGCGCCGAATATCGGGATGAATCCCTTCCAGCTCGGTCAGAACCCCCTCGGCCCATACCTCGCGCGGCGTCGTCAGCAACAGGCGGCGCCCCTCGGCCGGCGGCACATCGTGCAGGGCACGGTACCAGGTAAAAACGGTCCCGCTCAGCCGACGCCGGATCAGTTGCTGGGTCGCCACCACGTAACCGAGACCGGCACTGTGGTAAAGCACGTTGTCCCAGGCTGGCGGTGCCCCGTGGCGCTCCTCGGGGAAATCGGACAAATGCAGGTTGGCGGTCAGCCAGGGCGCGTAGTCGCCGCCCCGGGCGGCCGCCCGCAGTTCGGCCGGCATCGCCGGCCAGACCCGGGGCAGGACGAAAGCCGGGGCGGCCCAGATCAACTGCCGCGCCGCGAAGCGCACCGACTTGTCGCCGAGCATGGCATCGACCGTGACCCCGTGCTTGCCTTCCTCGATACGCCAGACCAGCGCGTCGGTCAGAATCCGCCCGGCGGCCCGGCGGGCCAGCCCTCGTGCCAGCCAGGCATTGCCCTCCGGTGCGGTGAGCACGGTGTCGCTGGCGGCGTTGGCGGCCTCGCCATTGCGGCAGGCGAAATAGTGCAGGCCGGCCCAGGCTGAGGTCTGTTCATGCGCCATGCCGTAATCGTCGCGACAGGCATAGTTGGCCAGCCAGTGCACGGTCGGCATGGTGAAACCGTTGTCGCTCAGCCACTGCGCGAAGGAAATCCGGTCCAGGGCCAGCCACTCGGGGTCGCGGCTGGAGAGCTCCATGGGGATCGCGAAGACGCGCCGGCCATCGCGCCCCGTGGCCCGCTTCAGGTCATTCATGCGTTCGTGGAAACGGCGCTGCTGAT
Organism: Dechloromonas sp. A34; assembly: GCF_026261605.1. Taxonomy (NCBI): domain Bacteria; kingdom Pseudomonadati; phylum Pseudomonadota; class Betaproteobacteria; order Rhodocyclales; family Azonexaceae; genus Dechloromonas; species Dechloromonas sp. A34. The sequence continues at coordinate 1,097,710 of NZ_CP102486.1, read as the reverse complement.
CGCGTTCCGCGGCATCGATCCCGCGTTGCGGCAGCATGCCCTCTTCCCACAATCCGTTGCGATAGACCCGTTCCTGCGGGGTGGCGCAGAGACATCTTTCCTCATACACCGGCCGGTCGGCACCCGGGTCGCCCTGCAAGACGCCCAGTTCGCCGAGCAGTTCACGCACCCAGTTCGCCTCAGGCGTCGGCAGTGGCAGATAGTGGGCACCCCACGGATAAGCAACCAACTCGCTGTGGCCGGCGCGCGAATTGCCACCGGCTTCGCTTTCCATTTCGAGCACCAGGAAATCGTCGACGCCCGCCTTGGCGAGTTGCCAGGCGGCCGAAAGGCCGGAAATACCTCCGCCGACGACCAGCACGCCGGTCTTGCGGACCTCGGAGGGTGCTGGGAAACCGCCGTCGCGCAGGCGATGCCCCCGCGCCAATGACATGCCGAGCAATTCCCCCGGCGGCAGAGGTGGTTTTCCGACGGGCCCACATCCGGCGATGGCCGCCGCGCCGACGGCACAAAGAAACTCGCGCCGGTTGAGGCCGGGCGCCAGGTCTCTGTGACTAGTCAAACTTCCGGAGCGACAGGCTGACCGACAGTTGCGCCCCCAGCCAGCCGAGCAAGGCCCCTATGCCGGCGAGCGCCGCCACTTCGCCGACACCCGGCGTATGCAGGCTGAAACTGGCTCCGTAAAGCGTTGCCAGATCGCCTACCGGAGCGGCCAGCAGGCGTAGTCCGCTGAGCACCAGTCCCGCGGCGAGCAGCCCGCCGAGGCCGCCCTGGAGCGCGCCGAAATAATAGAACGGGCGGCGAATGAAGGAATCAGTCGCGCCGATCATCCGCGCCACCTCGATTTCAGCCGTCTGGGCCATGACCTGCAGGCGGATGGTGTTGAAGGTGACGGCGACCAGGCCGGCGGCGAAGAGCCCGGCCAGCATCGACAAGGCCAGCTTGCCGAGCTTGAGAAAAGCGTCGAAGCGCTTGACCCAGGCCGAATCGAGCTGAACATGGGCGACCTTGGGCCAGCCGGCGATTTCCTTGCGCAGGATTTCCAGGGCCTCGGGCTCGGTATTGCTCGGTTCGACGATGAAGGCGTCGGGCAAGGGATTGCGCGGCAGGCTGGCGACGATCTCCGCCATGCCCTCGCTCTTCTGCATCCGTTTCAGGGCCTCTTCCTTGGGCACGAAGCGCCACTTGCCGGTCGCTGCCGCCCGCAGTCGGCCTTCGATCTCTCCGACGTCCTTCTTGCCGACATCCAGATTCATGAACAGGCTGATCTGCTGCACGCCCGAGGCGTTGCGCCCGAGGTCGCGCAAATTGTCGAGCACGACATAACCGAAACCCGGCAGGGTCAGCGCGATACCGATGACCAGCAGGGAAAGCAGCGTGTTGAGCGGCGTCGACCACAGGCGACGAACGGCGGACCCGACGGCTGCGCGATGGTGACCGAACCAGGCGTTCATACCAGCCTCCCGTGATCGAGGCGCAAGACATTCGGGTGATAGCGTTCGATCCAGTTCTGGTCGTGGGTGGCGACCACCACCGTCACGCCGACGCGATGGAAATCAGCGAAGATTTCCAGGATCTCCGCCGCCGATTCGGCATCGAGATTGCCCGTCGGCTCGTCGGCGAGCAGCACGGTCGGCCGATTGACTACGGCGCGGGCGATCGCCAGGCGTTGTTGCTCGCCGCCGGAAAGGGCGATCGGCCGGGCCTTTTCACGAGCCAGCAGGCCGACCTTGTCGAGCGCCGCCTGGGCGCGCCGGATGGCCTCGCGGCGGGGCAGGCCGACGATCTGCAGTGGGAGCAGCACATTGTCGAGCACGCTGCGATCGAAGAGCAGGCGCTGGTCCTGGAAAACCAGGCCGAGGTTGCGCCGCAAATAAGGGATGGCACTGCGCCGCAGCGCCGCCAGATTCTGGCCATTGACCACCAGACTGCCGGCAGTCGGGCGCTCGAGCGAGGCGATCAGCTTGACCAGCGTCGTCTTGCCGGCGCCGGAGTGGCCGGTGATGAAGACCATCTGGCCGGCTTCGATGGAAAAATCGACTTCCTTGACGGCCTCATAACCGCCCGGGTAGCGCTTGCTCAGGTTGCTGGCGACAATCATTCAAACAGGGCGTCGACGAAATCTTTGGCGGAGAAGGGACGCAGGTCGTCGATCTGCTCGCCGACCCCGATGAAGCGGATCGGCTTCGGGCACTGGCGGGCGATGGCGGTGACGACGCCGCCCTTGGCCGTGCCGTCGAGCTTGGTCAGGACCAGGCCGGTAACGTGAATCGCCTTGTCGAAGGCCTTGACCTGCTGCAGCGCGTTCTGGCCGATGTTGGCGTCGAGGACGAGCAGCGTTTCGTGCGGACCGCTCGGGGCGACCTTCTTGATGACGCGGCGCACCTTGGCGATTTCTTCCATCAGGTGCAACTGGGTCGGCAGACGACCAGCGGTATCGGCCAGCACGATATCGATGCCGCGTGCCTTGGCGGCCGAGATGGCGTCGAAGACCACCGCCGCCGGATCGCCGTTGTCCTGCGCAATGACCGTCACGTTGTTGCGTTGCCCCCAGGTTTCCAGCTGCTCGCGGGCGGCGGCACGGAAGGTATCGCCGGCGGCGAGCAGTACGCTCTTGCCCTGATCCTGGAAATACTTGGCCAGCTTGCCGATCGAGGTCGTCTTACCAGCCCCGTTGACCCCGGCAATCATGATCACGTAAGGCTTGTGGCCGCTGACATCGAGCGGCTGTTCAAGCGGCTGCAGGGTTTCGAGCAGGGCATCGGCCAGCGCTTTCTGGATGGCTTCCGGCGTATCCAGCTTGTCGCGCTTGGCGGCTTTCTTCAGCTCGTCGAGCAGATGCTGGGTTGCCTCGATGCCGCAATCGCTGGTCAACAGCAGCGACTCCAGCTCTTCCAGCAACTCGTCGTCAACCTTGCCGCGCGAGAAGATCGACTTTAGCTTGCCCCCCCACTGGGCGCGGGTCTTGGCCAGCCCCTTGAACAGGCGTTCGCGCCAGGAAGGCGCAGCAGGCGCTTCCGCTTTCGGATCGGAGGCGGATTTTTTCAGGAAACTGAACATGGGGAAAGAGGTCTCAAGCCAAGCTGACAGTTGGGCGGCAAGCCGTTAAGATGCCGCCGGATTGATGCAAAATCAGGCACGAATTCTAGCAGAAAGACCACCCCCCCAATGCGCATGCGACACCTCATTCCCTTTTTGCTCGCCCCCTGGCTGTTGACCGTGGCCCACGCCAATCCCTACGAAACGACGCTGAAGAACGGCCTGCGGATCATCGTCAAGGAAGACCGCCGCGCCCCGACCGCCGTCCAGATGGTCTGGTACCGCATCGGCGCCATGGACGAGGTCGATGGTGCCTCGGGCGTCGCCCACGTTCTGGAGCACATGATGTTCAAGGGTACGCCGAGCGTCGGGCCCGGCGAATTCAATCGCCTGGTCGCCGCAGCCGGTGGCCGTGACAACGCCTTCACCAGCCGCGACTACACGGCCTATTTCCAGCAGGTGCCAAAGGAGAAGCTGGACGAAATGATGCGTCTCGAAGCCGACCGTATGCGCCATTTGAACGTCGGGGCCACGGAATTCGCCCAGGAGATCAAGGTCGTCATGGAAGAGCGCCGCATGCGCACCGACGACAATCCGCAGGCCAAGCTTTTCGAGCAGATGAACGCCGCTGCCTTCCAGGCCCACCCCTATCGCCGGCCGATCATCGGCTGGATGAACGACCTGGAAACGATGACCGCCGCCGACGCCAAAGCCTGGTACGACACTTGGTACGTGCCGAACAACGCCTATGTCGTCATCACCGGCGATGTCGATCATCAGGTGGTGTTCGCCCTTGCCGAGAAACATTACGGTCCGCTCGCGGGCCGCGCCCTGCCTGCCCGCAAGCAGCCGATCGAGCCGGCCCAGGAAGGCCCCCGCCGGGTCACCGTCAAGGCGCCGGCCGAACTGCCGGTGCTGATCATGGGTTACAAGGCACCCATCCTGCGCGATATCGACACCGACAGCGAACCCTACGCGCTGGACATTCTGAGCAGCATTCTCGACGGCCACGATGCCGCCCGCTTCAACAAGAAACTGGTGCGCGAAGACAAGATCGCGCTGGCCATCGGCATCGACTATGATGCTACGGCCCGCGGCCCGGGCATGTTCTATCTGCATGGCAGCCCGTCCGAAGGCAAGACCGCGGCCGATCTCGAAGCTGCCCTGCGCACCGAGATTGCCCTGATTCAGAAGGACGGCGTCAGCGAAGCCGAACTCCGGCGCGCCAAGGCGCAATTGCTGGCCAGCCAGGTCTTCAAGCTCGATTCGATGTTCGGTCAGGCGATGGAAATCGGCCAGATCGAATCGGTCGGCCTTTCCTACCGCAAGCTGAACCGCATGCTGGAAAAACTGCAGAAGGTCACCGCCGCCGAAGTACAGGGCGTCGCCAGGAAATATCTCACCGACGACACGCTGACCGTCGGCGTACTCGATCCGCAGCCGCTCGACGGCAAACCACGCCGGTCGGCCGCCGCCACCCGCCATTGATGTTCCATGAAACCCAAAGCTGGCACCAGAAAAACACCATGAAAAAGCTGCTGACCGCAATAACCGCCCTGTTGATCGCGCAAAGTGCGCTGGCCGGGGCCAAGATTGAGCACTGGGTATCGCCATCCGGCGCCCGCGTCTATTTCGTCGCCAGCCGCGTCCTGCCGATGCTCGACGTCCAGGTCGACTTCGCCGCCGGCTCGATGTTCGACCCGGCCGGCAAATCCGGCCTCGCCGCGCTGACCCTGGCCGCCCTCGATCTCGGCGCCGGAAGCCGCGACGAGACCGCGATTGCCGAACAGCTGGCCGACATCGGCGCCAATCTTGGCGGCAGCGCCGATACCGATCGCGCCAGCGTGACCCTGCGCACCCTTTCGGCCAAGGACAAACAGGAACCGGCGCTCGATATCCTGCGCAGCGTGCTCCACAAGCCCCGGTTCGAAGCGGCCATCCTGGAACGCGAAAAGGCCCGCACCATTGCCGGTCTCAAGGAAGCCATGACCCGGCCGGACAGCATCGCCGGCAAGGCCTTCTGGGCGGCCATGTACCCAAACCACCCGTACGGCCGGCAGGCCACCCCGGACAGCGTCGCGACGCTGAATCGCGATGACCTCGTCGCCTTCCATGGCCGCTACTACAACCCGGCCAACGCCAGCATCACGCTGGTCGGCGACATTTCGCGGGCCGACGCCGAGAAGATCGCCGAGGGCCTCGCGGCCGGCCTGCCCAAGGGCCAGGCCGCAGTGCTACCGAGCCCCCCGAGATGCCCAAGGCCGGCATCACCAGGCTCCCTCACCCAGCCAGCCAGGCGCACATCTATCTCGGCCTGCCCGCCATCGAGCGCGGCAACCCGGACTACTTCCCACTGCTGGTCGGCAACTACACCCTGGGCGGCGGCGGCTTCGTCTCGCGCCTGATCAAGGAAGTTCGCGACAAGCGCGGCTACGCCTACAGTGTCTACAGCTACGTCGCCCCCCTGCGTCAGGCCGGCCCCTTCCAGATCGGCTTGCAGACCAAGCGTTCGCAAGCCGGGGAGGCGATCAAGGTGGCCAGCGAAGTGCTCGACGGCTTCCTGAAGGATGGCCCGACGGCGGACGAGTTGACTGCCGCCAAAGCCAATCTGACCGGCAGTTTCCCGCTGCGTCTGGACAGCAACAAGAAGCTGCTCGACAACACCGCGGCGATTGGCTTCTACGGCCTGCCGCTCGATTACCTCGATCAGTACCAGACCAAGGTACAGGCGGTGACCGCCGATGCCATCAGACAAGCCTTTGCCCGCCATGTTCGGAAGGATGGCCTGATTACCGTGACGGTCGCTGCCGATTGAACTCGGTCCGCATCATTGGCGGCCAGTATCGCCGACGCGTCCTGAAGTTTCCGGACAGCGAAGGCCTGCGCCCGACCCCCGACCGCGTCCGCGAAACGCTGTTCAACTGGCTGGGCCAGGAACTGGACGGCTGGCATTGCCTCGACCTCTTCGCCGGCAGCGGCGCCCTCGGCTTCGAGGCCGCCTCGCGCGGTGCCACCCGCGTCGTGATGATTGAACAGGCACCCAAAGTGCTGGCCGCACTGCAGGAAAACGCCGAAATACTGCAAAATCCGCGCGAAATCGAGATCATCCGCGCAGATGCGATACAATATTTGGCCTCGCCCAAGGCGAAATTCGATCTTGTCTTCCTCGATCCACCCTATAACAAAGGCTGGATTTCCCGCCTGGAGCCACTTCTTCCCGGCGTGCTGAATGAAGACGGGGCGATCTACGTCGAGGCCGAGCATGAAATCGAATCGCTAGGCGATTGGCGCACGGAGCGCCATGGCAAGGCGGGCGAAGTCCACTTTCACTTGTTGCGGCGGCCATCAGCTTGAACAAACTCAATCATCGCGTGGCGATCTATCCGGGCACTTTCGACCCGATCACCCTCGGCCATGAAGACCTTGTGCGCCGAGCCGCCAGCCTGTTCGACAAGCTGATCCTGGCGATCGCCGAAAGCCCGTCCAAGCAACCGCGCTTCTCGCTAGCCGAGCGCGTCGAAATGGCCCAGGAAATCCTCGGCGACGTCAAGAATGTCGAAATCGTCGGCTTCAATACCTTGCTCATGAACTTCGTCCATGAGCAAGGCGCCAAGGTGGTCGTCCGAGGACTGCGGGCCGTCTCCGACTTCGAATACGAATTTCAGATGGCGGGAATGAACCGTAGCGTCTATCCCGAGGTCGAAACCGTGTTTCTAACCCCGGGCGAACAGTACATGTTCATCTCCGCCACGATGGTGCGCGAAATTGCGCGCCTGGGCGGCGATGTCAGCAAATTTGTGCAACCTTGTGTCCAAAAGCGCCTGCGGGCGAAAACCACAGCTTAACCGAGAGAGGAACAGCTATGTCTCTGATTATTACCGACGAATGCATCAACTGCGACGTGTGCGAACCGGAATGCCCGAACGAGGCCATTTCCCAAGGCGAAGAGATCTATCAGATCGACCCCAACAAGTGCACCGAATGCGTCGGCCACTACGACGAACCGCAATGCGTGCAGGTCTGTCCGGTAGATTGCATTCCGAAAGACCCGAACCATGTCGAAACCGAAGACGTGCTGTGGGTCAAGTACGAAAAACTCACCGGCAACAAGCGCCCCTGAGTTTTCACTGCCCAATAAAAAACCCGCGAATTTCGCGGGTTTTTTGCCGTTTACAACTCAAAAAAGCCCTCTGGCGGGCAGCTCAGGCCGCCTGCAACTGTTCCGTTTCGAGCGGCAGCAGCATTTCCCGAACCCTACTGGCCACCTCCTCTAGCGACTGGATCTGCTCCAGAAGGTTTTTCTCGACGCTCTCCAGTTCCGCAATGCGATCTTCCAATGTGTCGGTCGCCTGATGGATACGCTTGATGCTTTCCAGGCGACGCTTCAACTGGATCTGGTGCTCGCGGACCTGGGTCTCCATCGGCGCCATGATCGCCCGCAGCCAGACTTCGGCATCCTTGTTGGCATGCTCGAAGGCACGCCGCACCTGGACCGCCACTTCCTCGAAGAATTTCTGCGTGATGTTGCGCTTGTCGTGCGTCAGCAGGCTAACCATGGTGTTCAGATGCGAGTCGCACCAGGCCTGCAGGCGGTCAAGCTCCTTTTCGTAACGGAGTAGGGAGAAAGCCGTTGGCGAACCGAGTTTCAAACCATGTTCGACGGCAAACCGTTTGTACACGGCTTCCATCATTGCCAAAATTTCCTTGATCTCGTCGTTCGACTTGTTGAGCGCATCGTGCGAACGTCCGAAAAAGCGCCCCATCGCCTCCGACAGCGTTTTCGAAAAAGCCGCTTCGAGCATCGCTTCGCGGGTTTCGTGGGTGAGCTGACGCAAGGTATCGAGGCCAAGATGGCCGAACAACTTGTTGGTCAGGGTCGAAAACACGCTGCGCACAGCGTAGTAGCGCTGCAGGCCGGATTCGAACTCGTCCTTCTCGGCCCGGACCTTGCCCATCATGTATTCGACCACGCCCTTGTTCTTGCCACGCAGTTCGGTCAGTTCGGTCAGTTGCTCGCGCAGGCCGGCGAGGCGGGATTCGAGCAGGCCGCGCACGCGCAGGCTGACATCGCCGAACTCGCTTTCCGTGTTGTCGCAGACGATGTCGCGCTTGGCCGGGATCAGTTCCACAGACAATGCCGATTCGAGTAGCGGCAGCCGGCTCCTTTCGAGCAGATCGTGGTCGCCGTTGATCTTGGCAACCAGCCCCTTCTGGGCCGAGACCGGAAAGACCTGGCTGGCCGGCAGGCCGAGAATACCGGCGCTGGACTCTACCTGCTTGCGGATTTCGGCATCGATTTCGTCGGCCGTCTTCAACTCGTCCCACTGGCCGTCGATCTTGTTGAGCACCACCATGCGGCCGCGCTTGGCCGTGCCGCCGGCACAGATATGTTCCTTCCAGATCGCCATGTCGGACTGGGTCACCCCGGTATCGGCACCGAGGATGAAGAGCACGGCGTGCGCATTGGGCAGCAACGACAAGGTCAGTTCCGGCTCGGCACCGATGGCGTTCAAACCCGGGGTGTCGAGAATGATCAGCCCCTGCTTGAGCAGCGGGTGCGGGAAATTGATGATGGCGTGGCGCCATTGCGGCACCTCGACCAGGCCGTCGTCACCCACCTTGTAGAAATCGATCTCGCCCTTACCAAGCTCGAAGCCGAGACGCGCCGCGTCCTCCGGCGTTACCCGGGTCGTCTCGCTGACATGGCGAAGGGCATCCTGCATCGCTTCCGGCGACTCGATATCGAGATTGACGACCGTCCACTCGTCGGGAAAGCGCTTGTATTCGGTCACACTGGAGTTCGAAGCGCGCGTCTGAATCGGCAACAGTTCGATGCAGGGCAACTTGTTTTCCTCGAACAACAGCTCGGTCGGACACATGGTCGTCCGGCCAGCCGACGAGGGCAGCATGCGGTTGCCGTATTCGGCGAAGAAAATCGCGTTGATCAGTTCCGACTTGCCGCGCGAGAACTCGGCGACGAAAGCCACGTTCAGGCGGTCTTCGCGCAGGCGCTCGAGCAACTGGGCGAGGCGCAGATCGGTCTGGGCGTCCGACAACTCGTTCTGGGAGAGCCATTCCTGAAATTCCGCAATATGCGAGGAAAGGCGCGAACGCCAGGCGGTGTAGGCGGCAAATTGATTGGCAAGCGACATATCATGCACCATGGATACGTACAGAGCTTTCAATTTAGCATAGAAACAGGGGCTTGGACCCGCCAATTAATGCTGGCAGAGAGGGCAATAATAGGTACTCCGCCCAGCCTGGCGAATCTGCCGGACCACGCCGCCACAGCGCAGACAGGGTTGCCCGGCACGGTCATAGACAGCGGCCTGAATCTGAAAGCAGCCCGCCCCGCCGTCGCTATGAACATAATCGCGGATACTGCTCCCCCCGGCCGCAATCGCATCCGCCAGGGTTTCGCGGATGGCCGGCACGAGCAGCGCATAGCGCGCCCGACTGATCCGGTTAGCCGCCCGCAAAGGCGAGATGCCGGCGCGGAACAGGCTCTCCGAGGCATAGATGTTGCCGACCCCAACCAGCAGATGACTGTCCATCAGGACCGGCTTGATCGGGGCGCTCCGCCGACTGACGGCAGCGTGCAGCCAGTCGGCCGTGAACGCTTCGGACAACGGCTCGACGCCCTGGCTGACCAGCAGCGGATGTTGCTCGGCCGCCGCCGGCGGCCCCGGCTGCCAGGCGATGACGCCGAAGCGGCGCGGGTCGCCGAAGCGCAGGGTCTGTCCGGCCAGCACCAGATCGAAGTGATCGTGTTTGGCCGGCGGCAGATGGTGCGGCACAAAGCGCAGGTTGCCAGACATGCCGAGATGGATGATCAGACAACCTTCGACCTCTTCCTTCCAGCAATCGAGCAGCAGGTACTTGCCGCGCCGGCGAACCGCCAGCACACGGCAGCCCGGTAGCAGCCCCCCCAGTTCGGGCGGAATATCCTGGCGCAGCTTCGGGACGCGGCAGACAACGCCCTCAATGATGACTCCTTCCAGTTCCGGCCGCAGGCCGCGCCGACATACTTCGACTTCCGGCAATTCCGGCATCGCTTGTTCCTCCAACCAATCCCAAATACCATCGCAAACTTATGCGATTCTATGCGTTCAAAGACGCATCCCCGACTGAAAGCTGACCATGTTCCCGAAGTTCATCGCCGCCGCCCTATCCCTGGCTCTGGGTCTGACCCATGCCGGCCTCAGCCAGGCCGCCGGCGAGCCCCCCGCCAAGGCGGCAGCCAAGCGGGCCACGACACAAGCCTCCTCCGAGAACATCCTGGCGCGTACCGTTTTCCAGTCGCTGCTCGGCGAGTTCGCCCTGCAGCGCGGCGAGATCAAGCTCGGTGTCGACGCCTGGAGCGACCTCGCCCTGCGCACCCGCGACCCGAAGGTGCTGTCCCGGGCCACCGAGGTTGCCGCCTTCGCCCGCCAATATGACCGCGCCCTCGAACTCAGCCGGATCTGGCTCGAAGTCGAGCCGGACTCGACCAAAGCGCGACAGACACAATCATCGCTGCTCGTCGTGACCAACCGTCTGGACGACCTGGCCCCCCAACTAGCGAGCCTGCTCGAACAGGACAAGGCCAATCTCGCCACTAACCTGCTGCAACTGAACCGCACGCTGGCCAAGCACACCGACAAACAAGCCGTGCAGAAACTGGTCGATCGCGTCGCCACACCGTACGATGGCCTGCCAGAAGCGCACTACGCCATGGCTCAGGCGGCCTCAGCCGCCGGCGACAACCTGCGCGCCCTCTCGGAAACCGAAAAGGCGCTGCAACTGCGCCCCGACTGGGAGGCCGCCGCCCTTGCTCGCGCCCAACTCCAGGCCCGGCAGTCGAATCCGACCGCGATCGACAGCCTGAACGATTTCGTCGGCCGCTATCCCGGAGCCCGGGATGCCCGACTAATGCTGGCCCGCCTGCTGATCAGCGACAAACAGTTCGACGAGTCGCGCAAGCATTTCGACCACCTGATCAAGGAAAACCCGGACAACCCAGAAGTCATCTACCCGGTAGCCATGCTCGCCCTGCAACATGGCGATGCCGAAACCGGGCGCGCCCAGCTCGAACGGCTGCTGAAAACCGATTTCCCGGACAAGAGCACCGTACACTTCTTCCTCGGCCAGCTCGACCAGGAACAGAAAAAACCGGAAGCCGCCCTCGAGCACTACCGCCAGGTCACAGCCGGCGAACAATATATTGCTGCCCGTTCGCGCACCGCGCAGATCCTGCTCCAACAGGGCAAGCTTGAAGAAGCGCGCGAACTGCTGCACAGCACGCGCGGCGGCACGGAAGCGGAACGTGCCCAGTTGATCCTGGCCGAAGCCCAGTTGCTGCGCGAAGCCGGACGCCTGAACGATGCCTATATCGTTCTCGAGACCGCGCTCACCAGCCACCCGGACAACCCCGAACTGCTCTACGAAACGGCACTGACCGCCGAGCGCATCGGCAAGCCGGAAATCCTCGAAACCCATCTCGCCCATCTGATCAAACTGAAACCCGATCATGCCCACGCCCTGAACGCCCTCGGCTATTCCTTCGCCGAACGCAATGTCCGGCTGACTGAAGCCGAGGAAATGATCGCCAAGGCATTGCGCCAGTTGCCCGACGACCCCTTCATCACCGATAGCCTGGGCTGGGTGCTCTATCGCCAGGGCAAACTCGACGCCGCTCTGAAGACTCTGGAAAAAGCCTACAAGCTCAGGGCTGACCCCGAAATCGCTGCTCACCTCGGCGAAGTCATGTGGACCATGGGCCGCAAGGACGACGCCAGTCGCCTGCTGAGAAGTGCAGCCAAGGATCACCCGGAAAACGAAGTACTCGCTGCTGCCATCAAGAAGCTGCTGCCTTGAGCTTGCGTTTTACCGCCATCCTTGCCGGCACCCTGCTCGCCGCCGGCTGCACCAGCCTGCCTCCGGCAGCGCTGCCAGGCCGCGACCAGCTGCGCGACTTCGCGCTGGAGGCCCGCTTTGCGCTACGCGTCACGCTGCCCGACCAGGCCCCGCAAAGTTCCGGCGGCCGCCTGTCGTGGATCTACAAGAGCGGCGACAACCGCGTTCTGGTATCCAGCCCACTCGGCTACGGCCTGGCCGAGATCGAAACGACACCAGGCTTGTCCCGCCTGAAAACCGCCGACGGCGCAACCCGCGAATCGTCCGACGCCGATGCGCTGATGGAAGAGGTCACCGGTCAGCGCCTGCCCGTCACCCAGATGCCAGCCTGGCTGCTGGGTCGCTCAAGCGGCCGGGCGCAGATCGTCAATGATGTCCACAACCGTCCGAGTCGACTGCGCGAAGCCGGTTGGCAGGTGGACTATGGCTACGAGGACGAGACCAGTACCGCTCTGCCGGCCCGCGTCACCCTGAGCCGCGACGGCGAAATTGAACTGCGGCTGCGCATCGAGGAATGGAAGGACCAGCCGTGAGGGCCTGGAACTGGGATAGCAGCTGGCCGGCGCCGGCCAAACTGAACCTCTTTCTACACGTCGTCGGGCGCCGCGCCGACGGCTATCACTTATTGCAAACGGTCTTCCGTTTCATCAGCCGCGCCGACCAGCTTCGTTTCACACCGCGCAACGACGCCGAAATCTTACTGGCTCAGCCGATCCCCGGCGTCCCGCCGGAAACCGACCTCACCGTCCGCGCCGCCCGCCTGCTGCAGCAGGCCACCGGTTGCCGGCAAGGCGCCACCATTCATCTCGACAAACAACTGCCGATGGGCGGCGGACTGGGCGGCGGCAGTTCCGACGCCGCCACCGTGCTGCTCGCTCTCAATCATTTGTGGCAGACCGGCCTGAGCCGGAGCGCCCTGGAGAAACTCGGCCTCACCCTAGGCGCCGACGTGCCGGTCTTCGTCCATGGTCACAACACCTTTGCCGAGGGCGTTGGCGAGTCATTCACCGATCTGGAACTACCGGCCGCAAGCTACTTGGTCTTGCACCCGCCGGTGCACGTACCAACCGCGGCCATCTTCGGCGCCCCGGAACTCAAACGCGACACGCTGGCCATCACTCCGGCCGACTGGCAGCCCGGCGTCGGCCACAACGATCTCGAACCGGTCGCCTGCACGCGCTTCCCTCTGGTCGCCGAGCACCTGAACTGGCTGAAACAGCGCGCACCGCAAGCGATGATGACTGGCTCGGGCGCCTGCGTCTTTGCCAGCTTTTCGACACGGGCCGACGCGGAAGAGGTTCTTGGACAGCTTCCGGTCGGCATGAGTGGCTGGGTTGCCGACGGCCTGGCCGAGCACCCAATGGCAAATTTTTGACAAAAAGCTGGACGCCAGGTCACGAGTTGTGTAATATCCGCGCCTCGCTTGCACGCGAACCCGTGCATACGAACCCGCTGGGGAGTCGCCAAGTTGGTCAAGGCACCGGATTTTGATTCCGGCATTCGAAGGTTCGAATCCTTCTTCCCCAGCCAAGCTTCCTTCGGGCAGGTCACAAGCCTGCCCGATTTTCATTGTGGCGGGCAAAGTGCGCATTCTGCATATACAGCCCCGAGGAATGTCGAAATGGCCTACAACAGCTTGATGGTCTTCACCGGCAACGCCAACCCGAAACTGGCGGTAGACGTTGCATCCCAACTCAATGTTGACCTTGGGCGAGCCAACGTCGGCCGTTTCTCCGACGGCGAAGTCAGTGTCGAATTGCAGGAGCACGTGCGCGGTCGCGACATCTTCGTGCTGCAATCCACCTGCGCGCCCTGCAACGACAATCTGATGGAACTGCTGGTCATGGTCGATTCGCTGAAGCGCGCTTCAGCTGGTCGCATCACCGCCGCCATCCCCTATTTCGGCTATGCCCGCCAGGACCGCCGTTCGCGCTCCTCGCGCGTGCCCATCGCCGCCAAACTGGTCGCCAACATGCTCGCCGCCTCCGGCGTCGACCGCGTGCTGACCATGGACCTCCACGCCGAACAGATCCAGGGCTTTTTCGACATTCCGGTCGATAACATCTACGCCCTGCCCATCCTGCTCGACGACATCCGCAAGCAGAATTACGAAAATCCGCTGGTCGTTTCGCCCGACCACGGCGGCGTCGTTCGCGCCCGCTCGCTGGCCAAGCGCCTCGAATGCGACCTGGCGATCATCGACAAGCGCCGTCCGAAGGCCAATGTCTCCGAAGTGATGAACATCATCGGTGAAGTCGACGGCCGCACCTGCATCATCATGGACGACATGGTCGACACCGCCGGCACCCTGTGCAAGGCTGCTACCGCCCTGAAGGCCAACGGTGCCAAGAAGGTCGTCGCCTACTGTACCCATCCGGTCCTGTCCGGTCCGGCCGTCGAGCGAGTGAACACCTCCGACCTCGATGCCCTGGTCGTCACCGACACCATTCCGCTGCGCGACGATGCCGCTGCCTCGACGCGCATCCGCCAGCTTTCCGTGGCCGAAATCATGGCCGAAACCATTCGCCGGATCAGCAACGACGATTCCGTCTCCTCGCTGTTCATCGACTAAGTTTTTTAACCTTCCCGTTCTGGTCGCGGACCGGGAAACACTCTGGAGTAACACAATGACATTTGAACTGATCGCCCAAGCGCGTACGTTGCAGGGAACGGGTGCGAGCCGCCGCCTGCGTCGCGCCGGTAATGTGCCGGGTATTGTCTACGGTGGCGAAGCCGCCCCGCAATCGATCGAAGTGGAACACAACGACCTGCTGCTGAAGTTGAAGAAGGAAGCCTTCCACTCCACCATCATCACTCTGGTTCTCGACGGCAAGAAGCAAGCGGTTCTGCTGCGCGATACGCAAGTGCACGCCTACAAGCCGCTCGTCCTGCACGTCGATTTCCAGCGCGTTGACGCCACCCACGAACTGCACGTCAAGGTACCCCTGCACTTCGTCAACGAAGAAGTCGCTCCGGGCGTCAAGCTCAATGGCGGCCTGGTCAACCACGTCACGACCGAAGTCGATGTCCAGTGTTTGGCCAAGGATCTGCCCGAGTTCATCGAAGTCGACCTCAGCGCCCTGAAGATTGGCGACAGCATCCACCTCTCCCAGCTCAAGCTGCCGAAGGGCGTCAAGCTGGTGCACCACACCGCTGACGACTCCGTCGTCGTCGGTATCGTCGGCAAGGGCGGCTCGTCCGAAGAAGCCGCCGAAGGCGAAGCTGCTGCCGAGTAATTTCCGGCATCCCGCTGTACTGGCCGCCGCTGGCAAATTGCCGCCGGCGGCTTTTTCGCACTTATAGCCATGAACCCACCGCGCCTGATCGTCGGCCTCGGCAACCCCGGACCGGAATACGAAGCGACCCGACACAACGTCGGCTTCTGGTTTGTCGACCAGCTGGCCGACAAGCTGAAAGTTGCCCTCGCACCGCAGGCCAAGTTCTTCGGTCGGGCGGCGCGCGCCGGTGAAACCTGGCTATTGCAACCGACCACTTTCATGAACCGCTCCGGCCAGGCCGTTGCGGCACTGGCCAATTTCTACAAGATTCCTGTACAAGAGATTCTCGTCATCCATGACGAACTCGACCTGCCACCGGGCGGCATCCGCTTGAAGCAGGGTGGCGGCAACGGCGGCCACAACGGCCTCAAGGACATCCAGGCCAAGCTCGGCACGCCGGATTTCTGGCGCCTGCGCCTCGGCATCGGCCACCCGCGCACGCTGGGCCTGGCGCAACAGGTCGTCGATTTTGTCCTGCACCAGCCGCGCAAGGAAGAACTGCCGGACATCGAACACGCCCTCGCCCGCAGCCTGCTGGCCTGGCCCAAACTTGCCGCCGGCGACTTTGCCGGCGCCCAACAACAGTTGCACGGCAAAGCCGTTTAGTTGGCAAAACCTTAGGAAAATCCATGTCTTTGAAATGCGGCATCGTCGGCCTGCCCAACGTCGGCAAATCCACCCTCTTCAACGCCCTGACCAAGTCGGGCATCGCGGCTGAAAACTATCCGTTCTGCACCATCGAGCCCAATGTCGGCATCGTCGAAGTGCCGGACAAGCGGATGGGCCAGCTCGCCGAGATCGTCAAGCCGCAGCGCATGCAGTACGCCATCGTCGAATTCGTCGACATTGCCGGCCTGGTCGCCGGAGCCTCGAAGGGTGAAGGCCTGGGCAACCAGTTCCTGGCCAATATCCGCGAAACCGATGCCGTCGTGCATGTCGTGCGCTGCTTCGCCGACGACAACGTGATTCACGTCTCGGGTGGCGTCGATCCGCTGCGCGACATCGAAGTCATCGATACCGAACTGGCGCTGGCCGACATGGCGACCGTCGAAAAGGCGCTCAACCGCTACCGCCGCCCGGCCAGCTCCGGCGACAAGGAAGCCAAGATCCTGGTTGCCGTGCTCGAGAAGTGTTTCGCCCAGCTCGACCAGGCCAAGGCGGTGCGCGGCCTCGACTTCTCCAAGGAAGAGCTGGCGCTGCTCAAGCCCTTCTGCCTGATTACCGCCAAGCCCGTGCTCTACGTCGCCAACGTCGCCGAGAGCGGCTTCGAGAACAACCCCTTCCTCGATGCCGTGCGCGCCCATGCCGCGACCGAGAAGGCCGAAGTCGTTTCCGTCTGTGCTGCCATCGAAGCCGAAATCGCCGATCTTGAAGATGAAGAAAAGCAGATGTTCCTAGCTGACCTCGGCCTCGAAGAACCCGGCCTCGACCGCCTGATCCACGCCGGTTACAAGCTACTCGGCCTGGCCACCTACTTCACCGCCGGCGTCAAGGAAGTCCGCGCCTGGACCATCCATCAGGGCGACACCGCGCCGCAAGCTGCCGGCGTCATCCACACCGACTTTGAGCGCGGCTTCATCCGTGCCCAGACCATCGCTTTCGACGACTTCATCGCCTACAAGGGCGAGGCCGGAGCCAAGGAAGCCGGCAAGATGCGCGCCGAAGGCAAGGAATACGTGGTCAAGGATGGCGACGTCCTGAACTTCCTGTTCAACGTCTAAGCAGCGCATGACGTCCGACACCTCCGGCCCGGCAGACGTTGCCGACGACAGCCCAAAACTGTCGCTGGAGGTGTTGTGGCGCGCCTACGAACAGAGTCACGAGGCCGTGCTGGTTTCCGATGGGAAAAACCAGATCATCGCGGTCAATGCCGCCTTCACCCGGCTGACCGGCTACTCGGCCAGCGAAGCCCTCGGCCAGAACCCGAGCATCCTGGCCTCGGGCAATGCCGGGCCGGAATTCTATGCCGCGATGTGGGAAGGCATCTCCCAATACGACTTCTGGGAAGGTGAAATCTGGGACAAGCGCAAGGATGGCAGCCTCTATCCGAAGTGGCTGTGCATTTCCGTACTGCGCGACGCCAACGGCCAGGTCCGGAACTACGTCGCCAACTTCACCGACATCAGCGCCAGCAAGCAGGCGGCCGACCGTCTCGCCCAGCTCGCCTATCACGACGCCCTGACCCACCTGCCCAACCGGCTGGCCTTCGAGGCCCAACTGGCACACGCGCTGCGCATCTGTACCCGGGACAAGCGCAAGTTGGCGCTGATGCTGATCGACCTCGACAATTTCAAGAACATCAACGACACCCTCGGCCACCATGTCGGCGACTCGCTGCTGCAGCAGGTTGCTGTACGCCTGCGCGAATCGGTCCGCACCAGCGACCTGGTTGCCCGTCTGGGGGGTGACGAGTTCGTCGTCGTCCTGCCGGAAATCGAAGGGCCGCTGACCGCCGCCCGCGTCGCCGACAAGATTCAGGTTGCCCTGGCCGAGAACTACCGGGTCAACGAGCACCAGCTGTACACGACACCGAGCATCGGCATCAGCGTCTTTCCGAGCGATGGCGGGGATCCCGGCATCTTGCTGCGCAATGCCGATTCGGCGATGTATCACGCCAAGAATGCCGGGCGCAACAACTACCAGTTCTACGCCAGCCGGATGAACGAAGCGGCCGGCGAACGGCTGCAGATGGAAAACGCGCTGCGCCAGGCAATGGCTTCGATCGGACTGCCCGAAACCTGCCAGTTCTCGCTGCACCTGCAACCCCAGATCGCGGCCAAAACCGGCCGTGTCGTCGGACTCGAGGCGCTGCTGCGCTGGAAATCGCCCATTCTGGGCGCCATCTCGCCACTGCGCTTCATCCCGATCGCCGAGGAAACCGGCCTCATCCAGCCACTGGGCGACTGGGTCGTCTGGGAATGCTGCCGCCTGATCCACGAAATGCGACTGCTCGACATCCATGGCATTCGCGTCGCGATCAACATCTCGGCCCAGCAGTTGCGCCATGAAAACCTGCTGCTCCTCGTCCGCGGCGCCCTCGCCTGCTACGAACTGGAACCTGACGCCATCGAACTGGAAATCACCGAGAGCACGGCGATGCAAAATCCGGACGTCACGCTGAACATTCTCGATCAACTGGCCGGCATGGGCATCAAGCTGGCGATCGACGATTTCGGCACCGGCCACTCCTCATTGGCCTACCTGAAACACCTGCCGATCAAGCGCCTGAAACTCGACCGCTCCTTCGTCAGCGACATCGAAACCGATGCCAACGACGCCTCGATCTGCGCCGCCATCATTGCCCTGGGCCACAACCTCGGGCTGGAACTGGTCGCCGAAGGCGTCGAAACCCAGATGCAGAGCGAGTTCCTGTCACGGCTCGGCTGCGACTACCTACAGGGCTACCTCTACAGCAAGCCGCTGCCCTTCGACGCCCTGATCGCCTACCTGCGGGCGCAGCCGCCGCTCAGCGAATGACCTTGCGCCACTCGGCCTCGAAGTAGCGCACCAGAACCTGGTTGTTCAGCCGGTTGACCTCGACCGGCAGGCGCGCCATATCGGCCGGGAAACTGAACAGTCCGGGCAGCGTCTCCGGAGTCAGGAAGCGGGTCGGCGGCATGGCCGGCGCTGCCGGCACAAACACCTGGCGACCGGCAATGATGAAGCCCCATTCGCCGAACGACGGCACCAGCGCATGATAGGGCGCTGTCTTGAAGCCGACGTCTTCCAGGGTCGTCACCACGCACCAGAAGGACTGCCGGGCATAGAGCGGCGAAGTCGACTGGACGACGATCAAGCCGCGTGCCGACAGCCGCTTTTCGAGCAGGCGGTAGAAGGCCGAGGTATAGAGCTTGCCGAGCGCGAAATTGGCCGGATCGGGAAAGTCGATGACGATGAAGTCGAAGAATTCACGGCTGTCCTCGAGCCATTGCAGCGCGTCGGCATTGACGACGCGAACCCGTTCCGATTTGAGCGCCCCGTCATTCAGGGCGACCAGTTGCGGCGCGCTCGCGAACAGTCCGGTCATCGCCGGATCGAGGTCGACCAGGGTCACCGCCTCGACATTCGGATATTTAAGAATTTCGCGCACCGCCAGACCGTCGCCGCCGCCCAGCACCAGCACCCGCTTGGCACCGGGCAGGCTGGCCAGCCCGGGATGGACCAGGGCTTCGTGGTAACGGTATTCGTCGTGTGACGAAAACTGCAGGTTGTTGTTCAGGAAGAGCCGCAGATCGTCGCGCCAGCGCGTGACGACGATACGCTGATAGGGAGTGGTCTCGGCATAGACGATCTCGTCAGCGTAGAGATGGGCTTCGGCCAGCGTCATCAGCTGTCCGGCACCGGCAAAGCCCGCCGTCAGCAAGCCGAACACCGTCCATGACTGGACGGCCAGCCAGCGCCGGCCTGGCAACTGGTCGCGGAACAGGTGCAGCGCCCACAGCGCCACGGCGACATTGAGGACACCGAAGAGCAGGCCAGTGCGGACCATGCCGATCTGCGGCGCGAGGACCAGCGGAAAGAGGATGGAAACCGCCAGGGCCCCAAGGTAATCGAAAGTCAGCACCTGCGACACCAGGTCCTTGAAGGCCAGTTCGCGCTTCAGGATGCGCATGACCAGCGGGATTTCCAGGCCGACCAGTACCCCGACCGCGAATACCGCCAGATAGAGCACCAGCTTGAACGGCCCAGCCAGCCAGGTAAAGACCAGGAACAGGCCGATCGCCGAAAAGCCGCCGAGCAGGCCGACCATCAGTTCGATCTGGATGAAGCGGCCGATCAGGTCGCGCGTGATGTATTTCGACAGCCATGATCCGGCGCCCATCGCGAACAGATAGGTGCCGATCACCGTCGAGAACTGCGTCACCGAGTCGCCGAGCAGGTAGGACGACAGGGCACCGGCAATCAGCTCATAGGCCAGGCCGCAGGAGGCAATGACGAAGACTGAGAAGAGGAGGGCGTGGCGCATGGCGGTGGCAGCTGTAAGCGGACTGCCCGACATTTTGCCTGCATTCGGGAACGGCCGATGCCTGACGCGGTCATAATTGGACTTCCCGTCAGCATCTTTCGCCCTGCCGAGCACCGACCGTGCCATTCAAAGCCTTTCTCATCGCCTGTTTTGCCAGCCTTGCCCTTCCGGTGGCGGCCTTGGAATATGCAATCGATCCCGAGCACACCTACGCCAGCTTCGAGATCGACCATCTCGGCTTCTCGACCCAGCGCGGCCAGTTCAACCGCAGTTCGGGCAGCCTCGAATTCGATCCGGAAGCACGCAGCGGCAAGGTCGACATCCGGATCGATGTCGCCTCGCTCGATACCGGCCTTGCCGCGCGCGACGAAGTGTTGCGCGGCGCCGACTGGTTCAATGCCGGCGACTTCCCCGACCTGCTGTTCCGCAGCCAGCGCTTCGTCTTCGAACAGGACAAGCTGGTCGCCGTCGAAGGAACGCTGGTCATGCTCGGCGTCCTCAAGCCCTTGCGCCTGGAAATCAGCCGCTTCAAGTGCGGCCTCAACCTGGCCAGCCGCAAGCGGGTTTGCGGCGCCGATGCCCAGGGCAGCCTGCGCCGCTCGGACTTCGGACTAAGCAACGGCCTGCCTTTCGTCGGCGACGAAGTCCGCCTGCGCATCCAGGTCGAAGCCTACTTACCCTGAGCGCGCCCGCGCACTAAAGCCGCCCGCTAATCGCCTGTTTCTGCGAAAATAGCACCCCTCATTTTTGCCGTTTTCGGAACCCCATGCCCCCCCATCCCGCCATTGCCACCACCGCTGAAATTGTCGCCGAGCTGAAGGCTGGCCGCATGGTCATCCTGGTCGATGAAGAAGACCGTGAGAACGAGGGCGACCTCGTCATGGCCGCCGAACACATCACGCCGGAAGCGATCAATTTCATGGCCAAGTTCGGCCGTGGTCTGGTCTGCCTGACGCTGACCGAGGCCCGCTGCAAGAAGCTCGGCCTGGTCCAGATGGCACGCAACAACAAGACCCAATACGGCACCGCCTTTACGGTCTCGATCGAGGCCGCCGAGGGCGTCACCACCGGCATTTCCGCCGCCGACCGCGCCCGTACCATTCAGGTTGCTGTGAACAAGGCGTCGACCGCCGACGATATCGTGCAGCCCGGCCACGTCTTCCCGATCACCGCCCGCGAAGGCGGCGTCCTGGTTCGCGCCGGGCATACCGAAGCCGGCTGTGACCTGGCCGGCATGGCCGGCCTCGAGCCGTCCTCGGTGATCTGCGAAATCATGAACGACGACGGCACGATGGCCCGCCTGCCCGAACTGCTCGACTTCGCCAAGGAACACGCGCTGAAGATCGGCACCATTGCCGACCTGATCCACTACCGTGCCGCCTCGGAAACCCTGGTCGAGCGCGTCACCACCAAGACGATCAGTACCGCCCACGGCGAATTTGCACTGCACGCCTATGTCGACCGTTCCGGCGGCGCCACCCACCTGGCCCTGGTCAAGGGCACGATCCCGGCCGGTGGCGAAACCCTGGTCCGCGTCCATGAGCCGCTGTCGGTACTCGACTTCCTCGACCCGGGCAGCAAGCAGCAATCCTTCTCGATCGACGAGGCGCAGGCGGCGCTGGCCAAGAACGGCCACGGCGTGATCGTCCTCATGCACCGCCCGGAAGACGGCGAAGCCCTGCTCACCCGCCTGACCGGCGAGGTTAACGCAAACTCACCGCGCGTTCAGCAGAAGTGGGACCCGCGCACCTACGGCATCGGCGCCCAGATCCTGCGCGACCTCGGTGTCTCCAAGATGCGCCTGCTCTCCAGCCCGCGCAAGATGCCCTCCATGACCGGCTTCGACCTCGAAGTCACCGGTTTCGTCACCTCTCCTGCGGAGCTCTAAGCCATGTCCCGCTTCGACAATATTTTCGAATTCGACAACAACCTCAACGGCGCCGGTCTCAAAGTCGGCATCGTGATGAGCCGCTTCAACCTGCCGATCTGCGAAGGGCTGCTCTCGGCCTGCGTCGATGAACTCAAGCGCCTGGGCGTCGCCGATGCCGACATGACCATCGCCAATGTTCCC
Source organism: Dechloromonas sp. A34 (assembly GCF_026261605.1). Lineage (NCBI taxonomy): Bacteria > Pseudomonadati > Pseudomonadota > Betaproteobacteria > Rhodocyclales > Azonexaceae > Dechloromonas > Dechloromonas sp. A34. The sequence goes on along the minus strand of NZ_CP102486.1, from coordinate 1,075,461 downwards.
GGCGCCCTGGAAATTCCGCTCGTCCTGCAGACCATGGCGCAGAGCGGCAGCTTCGACGCGCTGGTCGCGCTCGGTGCGGTGATCCGCGGCGAGACCTATCATTTCGAAGTCGTCTCCAACGATTCCTGCCGCGCCATCATGGAAGTCCAGCTCGATACCGGCGTCCCGATCGCCAACGGTATCCTGACCTGCGAAACCGACGAACAGGCCGAAGTCCGCATGCAACCGAAGGGCGCCGACTGCGCCCAGGCTGCCGTCGAGATGGCCAATCTCCAGAAAGCACTCAACCAATGACCACGTTCCTCAGCGACACCGAGCACCCCGAAGAGCCTAAGGCACCGCCCAAATCGGCCCGCCGCCGGGCTCGCGAATTCGTGCTGCAAGGCCTCTACCAGTGGCGCGTCGGCGGTGCCGACGAGGCCGCCATCGAAGCCTACGCCCCGGAAATGGAAGGCTTCGCCAAGGCCGACCGCGAGTTCTTCGTCGGCACGCTGCGCGGCGTCATCGGCCAGCGCGAGCCGCTGGTTTCGCAAGTGACGGCCCATCTCGACCGCCCGTTCAGCGAACTGTCGCCGATCGAAGCCTGCGTGCTGCTGATGGGCGCCTTCGAGATGAACAATCATCCGGAAACCCCCTACCGCGTGATCATCAACGAAGCCATCGAACTGGCCAAGTCCTTCGGCGGTACCGATGGCCACAAGTACGTCAATGGCGTGCTCGACAAGATTGCTGCCGTCACCCGCGCCGACGAGGTCGCCGCCAAGAAGAAGGCCCGCTGAGCCGATGGCCGGTGAGTTTGCGCTGATCGACAAGTATTTCACCCGGCCGACCCCCTCGGCCGTGCTCGGCCCCGGCGACGATTGCGCCCTGCTCCAGCCGACACCGGGCATGCAACTCGCCGTGACCACCGACATGCTGGTCGCCGGCACCCACTTCCTGCCCGACACCGATCCCAAGAATCTGGGCTGGAAGGCGCTCGCCGTCAATCTTTCCGACCTCGCCGCAATGGGCGCCACGCCGCGCTGGGTGACCCTGGCCGGCGCCATGCCGGCGGCCGACGAAGCCTGGATCGCCCGCTTCGCCGACGGTTTCTTCGCCTGCGCCAACGAATACGGCGTCGACGTGGTCGGTGGCGACACCACCAAGGGGCCGCTCAACCTGTGCATCACCGCCATGGGCGAAGTGCAGCCCGGCCAGGCGCTACGCCGCGACGGCGCCAAAGTCGGCGACCAGATCTGGGTCTCCGGCCGCCCCGGCCTGGCCAGCCTCGGCCTCGCCCAGCTGCAGGGCAAGATCCAACTGCCCGAACCGTGGCCGCGCCTGTGCATCGGCGCCCTCGAAAAGCCGCGGCCGCGGGTCGCCCTCGGCCAGGCCCTGCTCGGTGTCGCCACAGCGGCGATCGACGTTTCCGACGGCCTGCTGGCCGACCTCGGCCATATCGCCGAACGTTCCGGATGCGCCGCTGCCGTCAAACTGGTCCAGTTGCCGCACCTGCCCAAAGGCCCGAGCTACGACGCCGACCTCCGCCGCCTGGCGCTGGAATGCCAGCTGGCCGGCGGCGACGACTACGAGCTCTGCTTCACGGCACCATTCGCCCAACATCTCGCCATCGGCCAGATTGCCGCCCGACTCGAACTGCCGCTGTGGTGCATCGGCGACATCGTCGCCGGCCCGGCCAGCCAGGTCACCGTCCTCGACCCGGACGACAAGCCGGTCGAATTCGCGCACCACGGTTATGACCACTTTGAGCAAGCCGCCCAGCCTTAAATTCCTCTTCGCCCACCCGGCGCACTTCCTCGCCCTGGGATGCGGCAGCGGCCTGTCGCAATGGGCTCCGGGCACGGTCGGCACGCTGTTCGCGTGGGTCACCTTCTACTACTTCCGCCCCTGGTTCTCGGATTTCGGCCTGCTCGCCTTTCTGGGCGGCGCCTACCTGCTCGGCATCTGGGTCATCGACGTCACCGGCCGGGCCATCGGTGATCCCGACCACGGCAGCATCGTCTGGGACGAGATCGTGCCGTTCTGGCTGGTCCTGCTGCTCACCCCCGACGCCTTCTACTGGCAGCTCAGCGCCTTCGCGCTGTTCCGTTACTTCGACATCACCAAGCCGCAACCGGCCCGCTATTTCGATCAACACGTCAAGAACGGCTTCGGCGTGATGGCCGACGACCTGGTGGCGGCCGGCTATACCCTGCTCGCCCTGGCCCTGTTGAAGTTCGTTTTAGCCTGACGGCGCTGCGCCACAGGCATAAAATATACGGGCCTAACCTGCCGGGAGCTTCACCATGAGCCACAAGCACGCCCACCTGATGCGCAGCATCTTCCAGGATCCCCCGTCGGCCAATATCCACTGGCGCGAAGTCGAATCGCTACTCAACCACCTCGGCGCCGAAATCGAACCGTCGCACGGCGCCCGCTTCAAGATCACGCTGAACAAGGTCGAGGCCTTTCTGCACCATCCCCACAACAGCAGTACCTGCAGCAAGAACGACATCAAGGCGATACGCGACGTTCTCGCTCATGCCGGGGTGACGCTATCGACCTACGAGGCTGGCGACAGCTGAGCCAGGTCATCTCCCGCAAGACCTACTGCAGCCTATAATGCCCCTATAACTTCAAAAAAATAACGGGCATCAAATAGGGAGCGATCATGAAACGCTTTGGCCTGGCTGTCATTACCCTGGCATTGCTCGCGGCTTGCGGAGAAAAACCCGTCGAGGCCCCGTCCAGACCGATCAGCCGCCCCTTCGAAGGTCAGTCGATCTCGGTCATTGTCCCCAAGCTCGACGCCCGGCTGATTCGCGGGCCTATCCTCGACGAAGTGGAGAGTTTCGAGGCGCGCACCGGCGCCAAGGTCCGTGTCCTGACACCGGGCTGGAACGAAACCATCGAGAAGATCGATCAATCGCTGAAGTCGCCCGAGGCCAATTTCGATATTTATGTCGCCATTTCGATGTGGAGCGGTACCCTGCTCGGCGGCAACCATATCGAACCGGTCCCCGAGGCGATCAAGACCAAACTGGACTGGGACGATGTCCTGCCGATCTACCGTAACACCGTGCTCTCCTGGAACAAGGTGGCCTACGGCATGCCGTATGACGGCGACTGCATCAATCTTTACTACCGCAAGGACCTGTTCGCCAACCCGGAATATCAGGCGCGCTTCAAGAAGAAATACAAATACGACTTGGCCCCCCCGCCACCTGGCAGGAATATCGCGACATCGCCGAGTTCTTCACCGGCTGGGACTGGAGCGGGGACGGCAAGGCCGACTACGGAATCGCCGGCAACCGCGTCGTCGGCGATATCTCGATGCTGCAGTTTTTCGCCCAGGCCGCCGCCCACGCCAAACACCCCGACGATCCGGCCTACTACTTCGATCCTGAGACACTCAAGCCGCGCATCAACAATCCGGGCTTCGCTCGTGCGCTGGCGATCTGGATCGACACCATGAAGTTTGGCCCACCCGGCATGGCCAATTTCGCCGGCCACGACGTGCGCAACAGCTTTGTTTCAGGACAGACCGCGATGGCCATCGACTGGGCCGACATGGGGGTGCATGCCGTCAATTCGCCGGCTTCAGTGATCAAGGACAAGATCGGCTACAGCCAGATCCCGGGCAGCCGCGAAGTATTCAACGCGACGACCGGCCACTGGGACAAGCAACCGAACCAGGTCTCCTCGATCAGCGGCAACTGGACCTTCTTTGTCAGCAAGGCCTCGAAGCACAAGGCACTGGCCTTCGAGTTCGCTTCGCACATGACCGCGAAAGAGCTGACCAAGAAATTCACCGCGCTCAGCGGCACGGCCGTCAACCCGTCCCGGCGCTCGCACTTTGCCGACCCGGCCTCGTGGAACCAGTCGGGCTTCTCGACCGATTCGGCCAAGGCCTATCTCGATGAAATCACCACCTCGCTATCCAATCCCAACGTCGTCTACGACATCACGATTCCCGGCGCCGGCGAGTACTACAAGGTATTCGACGATTATGTCCACAAGGCGGTCAGCGGGGAATTGAAGCCCCAGAAGGCGCTCGACCAGGCCGCTGCGGAGTGGGAAAAGATCACGGACCGGCTGGGTCGGGAAAAGCAGATCTCCTACTACAAGGCCTCCCTCAACCTCGGCCATTAAGACACCAGCCCGCCGTGCGCTTCAGCCAACTCAGCATCCGGACCCTCTCGCTGTATGGCTTCGGCTTGCTCATCCTCGGCGCCCTGATCAGCGGCGCCACCGTTGCCTACCTGGTCTTCGACTACAGCGCCGTCGTCGCCCGCCAACGCACGGTGGACGATGCCTACAAATCGGTGCTGGCTCTGAAATACCACACCGAACGCCTGCTCTCGACGCCGGAGTTGATCAAGCAGCGCGGACGCTGGGAAAAGTCAGTCAGCGATTTCGAACGACGGCTGGGTGATCTGACCCAGGCGGTACCGGTCGAAGTCGAAGCCCTGCCCTCAGACTGGCATTTGATCCGCGGCGAAATCGACGACATCGAGCGCCAGCTCGACAATTCGCTGTTCAGCGAAGGCAACCTGATGGAGAAGTCCTTGCTGCGCCGTTTCGGCGAGGGCTTGAATGCCAACGAAAGCGGTGAATACTACGTCGCGGTGCGCACGCTGGTGAATGCGATCGACTTCCTGCAGCAACGCCAGGATTTCCTGCTCGACGATCTCTACGCCCTGGATGCCCGGATTCGCCAGGAAAGCGAAGGCCAGTTGCAGCGCACCAAGAACTTGCTGATCTCGGTGCCGCTGCTCAGCTTCCTGGCCCTGACCCTCTTCGCGGCCGCGATGTTCTACCTGATCCGGCGTACCGAACAGCAATTGCTCGGCATTCAGGACAATCTGAAAAATACGCTGGGCGAACTGGAGTTTGAACGCACCCAACTGCGAACCCTGGTGTCGACCATTCCGTCACTAATCTGGCTGAAGGATCCGGAGGGCGTCTATCTGACCTGCAATCCCCAGTTCGAGCGGCTGTACGGAGCCCCCGAAAGTGCCATCGTCGGCAAGACCGATTACGATTTCGTCGATCGGGAGACCGCCGACTTCTTCCGCCGCCATGATCGCCAGGCGGCCGAAGCCAATCAATCCTCGGTCAACGAGGAATGGCTGACCTTCAAGGCCGACGGCTACCGGGGGCTGTTCGAAACGACCAAGACCCCGATGCGCGCCAGCGACGGCCGGCTGATCGGCGTCCTCGGTCTGGCCCACGACATTACCGAACATCGCAAGGTTCAGACCGAACTAATCCGCCACCGCAACCATCTCGAAGAGCTGGTCTCGGCCCGCACCACCGAACTCGCCGAGGCCAAGGCCGCCGCCGAAGAGGCCAACCAGGCGAAGAGCGCCTTCCTGGCGAACATGAGCCATGAGATTCGAACCCCGTTGAATGCCATCGTCGGCCTGACCTATCTGATCCGCCGCGATGCCGTCGTGCAGCGCCAGATCAGCCAGCTCGACAAGGTCACCCAGTCGGCACAGCACCTGTTGAGTATCATCAACGACGTGCTCGACTTTTCGAAGATCGAAGCCGGAAAACTGACTATCGAATCCTCCGATTTCGCACTGGAGCAGGTATTCACCAACCTGCACGATTTGGTGGGCGGCAAGGCGGCTGAAAAAGGGCTCGAAATCGTCATCGATATCGACCCCAAGCTGCCACCGTTACTGCGCGGTGATCCAGTCCGGCTGGGCCAGGTTCTGGTCAATTTCGCCAGTAATGCGGTCAAATTTACCGAACGCGGCAATATCGTCTGTCGGGCCAGACTGCTCGCCCAGGATGGTGATCGCTTGGCGGTCCGCTTTGAAATCGCCGATACCGGGATTGGACTCAGTGATGAACAGCAGGCCCGACTGTTCCAGGCTTTCGAACAGGCCGATACCTCGACCACCCGCAAGTTCGGCGGCACCGGGCTCGGCCTGGCCATCTGCAAGCGCCTCGGCAGCTTGCTCGGCGGCACGGTTGGTGTCGACAGCCAGCTCGGCCAGGGCAGCACCTTCTGGCTGAACGTTCCGCTACAGCGGGCCGTGGATGAGACGCCGCCAGCTCGACTGCCGACCGCCAATCTGCGGGCGCTGGTGATCGACGACCTGGCGGCTGCCCGCGACGCCACCTGCCGGGTTCTGCAAAGCTTCGGCATGCAGGCGGCAACCGCCGCCGACGCCGAGACGGCCCTGACGACGATCGCCGCGGCCGGGACCGCCAATGCCCCGTTCAACCTGATACTGGTCGACGCCCGGATGCCCGGCCTCGAATGTATGCATACCGCCGATCGCATTCGTCAGTCGGTCGCCCCCCCGCCCCCGAAAATCATTCTGACCACCGCCCCCGGCTTTGAGGTCGCGCCGGACCTCTTGCAGCGCGGGAGCATCGACGGCGTGCTGGCCAAACCGATCACGCCGTCCAGTTTGTACGACACCGTTGCCGAGATCATCACCGGCACACACGTTCCCGCCCCCCACCCGGCGGCCACCGAATTGCCCGACCCCAGCCGGATCAAGGGACGGCACATCCTGCTGGTCGAAGACAATGTAGTCAATCAGGAGGTCGCTCTGGAATTGCTGCACGATGCCGGCCTCGTCGTCGATCTCGCCGAGGATGGCCAGATGGCCCTGGACATGGCCCGTTCGACCAGCTATGACCTGATCCTGATGGATATCCAGATGCCGCGCATGGACGGCCTGACCGCCAGCCGGGAAATCCGCCGCCTGCCGAACGGCGGGCAGGTGCCGATTCTGGCGATGACTGCCAATGCCTTTGCCGAGGATCGCCAGGCTTGCCTGGCCGCCGGCATGAACGACCATGTGGCCAAGCCGGTCGATCCCAAAACCTTGATCGATGCGCTGCTCAAGTGGTTGCCGGCCAACGCCTGTGTCACAGACGAGCGCATGCTTGCCAGCGCCCCGAGCGCGGCCCAGGAAATAACCTCTTCACCAGTCGCCGAACCGATCGCAATCAAGGGGCTCGACGCTGCCGCCGGCTTGAAGATCGTCTCTGGCAAAGCGGCCTCCTACCAGCGCGTCCTCCGCCTGTTCGCCGAAAGTCAGGCCGAGACGGTGGAGCAGTTGCGCAGCCACCTGGCCCAACAGCACTACCCCGAAGCGGAACGAATCGCTCACACGCTCAAAGGTAGCGCGAGTAACATAGGAGCCATGGAAATTCGCCAACTGGCTGCCGACCTCGAGCTGGCGATCAAGCAGAGGGCCGGCCAAGCCAGCGACGATCTCCTGATCCGCCTGTCGGACGAACTGCCCCGCCTGATCGAGGCGATTCGGGCAATCAAACCGGCAGCCCCCGCGAGCGGACTGACGGGGTCGCTTCAGTCCGAGCAGCCCGCGCCGCAGCAGATCGTCCAACGGCTTCAATTTCTTCTCGAAACGGCAGACATGGCAGCACGCCGCTACTTTGAACAGCACCATCAGGCCCTCTCCGGAGCCCTGGGACAGCCCATGGCTGATGCAGTGGGTCTGGAAATCAACCAGTTTCGCTACGACGAAGCGCTGGCCCGCTTGAGGCAGGAAAAATGACGGTCGCCCATACCGTGCTCGTCGTCGATGACCAGGCCGAAAATCTGGCGATTCTCGGCGAACTTCTCGAGAACCACTACCGGGTCAAAGTCGCCAACTCCGGTGAAAAAGCCCTGCGGGCGGCACTCTCCGCCCCCCGTCCCGACCTGATACTGCTCGATGTGATGATGCCCGAGATGGACGGCTACCAGGTTCTCGCCCGCCTCAAGGAAAACCCGCTGACCCGGGAAATACCAATCATCTTCGTCACCGCAAAGGATGGCGCGACCGACGAAGAGATGGGCCTGGAACTGGGCGCTGCGGATTACATCACCAAACCAATCAAGCCGCTGGTCGTTCTGGCACGTGTCCGGACCCAGCTCGAAAACAAGCGTGCCAAGGATTGGCTGAAGGACCAAAACGCCTTCCTCGAATCCGAAGTTGCCCACCGCATGCATGACAACGAACTGACCCAGAACGCCAGCCTGCACGCCCTTGCCATCCTTGCCGAGACGCGTGATTCCGATACGGGGAACCATCTCTATCGCACCCAGGCTTACGTCCAGATCCTGGCCGATGCCTTGCGCGACCATCCCCGCTATCAAGCCATCCTGCCCGACGATCAGCTCAAGCTGATCGTCCGCGCCGCCCCCCTGCATGACATCGGAAAAGTCGGCATCCCCGATCACATTCTGCTCAAGCCCGGGCGTTTCACTCCTGAAGAATTCGAGATCATGAAGACCCACAGCCGGATCGGCGCCGACTCGATCGCGGCTGCCATGCAACGGGTCAGGGATGCCGATCATTCGATCTACCCCAACGATGGCACGCCGCTGGCATTCCTAGATGTCGCCCGGCAGATTGCCCGCTCCCATCACGAACGCTGGGATGGCAACGGCTATCCGGATCGACTGCAAGGCGAAGCCATTCCGCTGGCCGCCCGCATCATGGCCCTGGCCGACGTCTTCGATGCGCTGACCAGCAAACGCGTGTACAAGGAATCGCTGGCCGTCGATGAGGCGATGGAGATTATCTCTTCCGAACAGGGGCAGCACTTCGATCCTTCCCTGGTCGAGGTGTTTCTCGGCCTGCACAGCGAATTCGCCGATATCGCCCATCGCTTCGCCGACCCCCATTGAGCCGGGTCCAGCTTCACTCAATCGTCGCGAGCGGGCCCGGCTTGGGCTTCAGTGCCTTTTTCGGATAAATGTCGAAGCGGCTGGATTTCCCCTCCAGTACATACCCCGGCGCCTGACCGGCGATGGCCGGGGCCTTGCGCGGCCGCTTGACGACGACCCGGTGGCTGGCCAGCGCCAGCGCCGCCTTCAGGAGTTCGGGGGCGTCGTCGTCGTCACCGACCAAGGGGCGAAATAGTCGCATCTCCTTCTTGACCAGCGAACTCTTGTCGCGGTGGGGGAACATCGGGTCCAGATAGATGACCTGCGGCGGATCGCCCGACCAGGCCGTCATCAGTTCAATGGCGTCGCCGGACAGCAACTGCATGCGCGCCATGATCGGCCCGACCTCCGCATCGAGCCGGGCGCGCCGCAGGCCATCCGCCAGCAAGGCGCCAATCAAGGGCTGACGTTCTATCAGCGTGACCGCGCAGCCCAGTTGCGCCAGCACGAAGGCATCGCGCCCCAAACCGGCTGTTGCATCGAGAATCAGCGGCCGGATACCCGGCTGGATGCCGACCGCCTTGGCAATCATCTGGCCATTGCCGCCCCCTTGCTGACGGCGGTGAGCCAAGGCCCCGTCGACAAAATCGACCCGCACCGGCCCGGCCGCTCCGACCCCGAGTTCCTGCAGTTGCAGGCCATCGGCACCCAGTTGTAGAACAAATTCGGATTCGCCGGCTAGCGGCAGATGAAGTTCGTCCGCCAACGCGCATGCCGCGTCGGAAAACTCCGGCGCCAACGCTTCGATGCGGATGATTGCCTTGGTCTGGTCGGCCACGGGTTCTACCTGTTTGATTCTGGCCGGACCGGATGTACCGGTGGCCGCCGCATTGATGGCTGAAAGAGCCACCAATGCCGGAGTGTCATGATGTTTTTTTGACTAGCTGCTTGGCAAAAGCCGCATCGTACTTTGAAATTCGCTTGACCTCTTGCGGCCCCTGCGCATCAACGAAGCGCACGAAGGCATCCAGATCCAGGGGCGCAGTCAGTTCCTGGAGCCCGGATTCAAGTTGCTCGCGCAAGGTGAACAGGCCTGAACTGGTGATTACCATCAAATAGCGATGCCCTTCGGCCCGCCGGTTGAGGCGGGCTACTGCGGCAGTTGCGCGAGTGGAACGGATATGCCTCTCCTCAGACCAAACCGTCCGCCTGACGTCCGAGGCAAGCGGAGGTCAGTAGAAATGGCATTGCCGCGTCAGGGAGTCCCAACGCCAGTAGTACCTGCCGCCGGCATGACAGCCTCGGATTCCGCCGCGGCGTCCGCCGACTCGCTATTATCGCCAGGCTTCCCAGCCAACTTCTGGCGACGTTTTTCTTCCTGTTTGTTTTTCTTGGCGAGATCTCTCTGGCGCTTTTCGAACTGGTAGTTTGGTTTGGCCAAGAGGCCTCCTCTAGTCGCCATATCGGCGGATGAAACTGCGGGAACGGTGGTACTGGACGTTGCACGTACAGCAGGATAATAACGGAACGCGATCAGATTCCGCAATGCAAAACGCCAACCACGGGTGGTTGGCGTTTTTCCTTGAAATTCAAGGATATATTCTGGTGGCCAATCGCGGAATCGAACCACGGACACGCGGATTTTCAATCCGCTGCTCTACCAACTGAGCTAATTGGCCAAAAGGAGGGCGCATTATAGCGATGTCGACACCACTCCGCAACAGGATTGAGACATAAAGAGGCATTCCGGCGGAAAGTCACTCATGGACCGATCGGCGGCGACTGCCGATAGAGCTCGGAATAGTCGTCCGGCGGCGGCGGTGGCGGCGGCGGTGGCCGCCAGGCGGCGAAAACGACCCGCGCCACCGCCCCCTGGCCGCGCGGATTGGGGTGCAGACTGGCCTTCGAGTCGTGCTGCATGGCAATTTCCTGAACGATGGCGAGACCGAGACCGCTGCCCTCGGTGGTCGCATCATCGACGCGATAGAAACGCTCGAAGACCAGTTCGGACTGCTCTTCGGTAATCCCGACCCCGTCATCCTCGACCTCGAAGACGACGGTCGCCGCATTGGCCAGTATCCGGCAGGTCACGTGCCCCCCCGGCGGGGTATAGCGCAGCCCGTTGTCGATCAGGTTCTTGGCCAGCTCGCGGAGCAGGAAGGCATTACCGGTGATCATCGCCGGCCCCTCCGATTCGTAGCCAAGGTCGATGCCTTTTTCGATCGCGACCATCACCCACCCCTCGATCACTTCGCGGATCAACAGCGCGAGATCGAGCGGTTCGTGTTTCTGTTGCGCCGGTTCGCTACCGCCTTCGGTGCGGGCCAAAGTCAGCAACTGGTTGACCAGGCGGCCGGCGCGATCGACGCCGGTGGCGATCTGGCGCAGGGCATGGCGCAAGGCTTCCGGGTCGCGCTCGCGAATGGCGAACTGGGCCTGGGTTTTCAGGCCGGTCAGCGGCGTCCGCATCTGGTGCGCGGCATCGGCGACGAAACGCTGCTGCGCTTCGACGTTCTTCTTCATCCGCTCGAGCATTTCGTTGAAGGCCTCGACCAGCGGCTCCAACTCCTCCGGTACGCGGCGCGTGGCAATTGGCGAGAGATCGCCGGGATCACGCGTCTCGATGGTCTTGCGCAGACGGGTCAGCGGCCGCAAACCACGCGAGAGGCCGAACCAGACGAGCATGACGGCGAGCGGAATGATGATGAACTGCGGCAGGATGACACTGGCGACGATCTTGTTGGCCAGCTGGTTGCGTTTCTCGGTGGTCTCGGCGACCTCGACGACGACCCAGGCCGCTTTCGGCAACTGTGGCTCCGCAAGATAGGTGTAAGCGAAACGCAGGTCCTGACCATTGAACTCGGCGTCACGCAGATAGATTTCGCCAGGAATGACTTCCTTTTCCACAAATTGTTCCGGAATCGGGAGATCGCGGTCGCCGGCGAGGAACTTGCCGTCGCGGGTCACGACATGGAAATAGACGCTATCGGTTTCATCGGCGCGGAGCAGCGCCCGGGCCGATGCCGGAAGGGTGAGCAGCGGTTTGCCATTGACCAGCTTGACCTGGCGGGCGATCGCCGCGACATGCTCGCGCAGGGCTTGGTCGTAGGGAAAGTTCGCTACGTTGTTGGCGAAATAGTGGGTAAAAGCAATGCTCAGCGGCCAGACAAAAAGCAGGGGGCCAGCATCCAATCGAGAATTTCGCCAAATAGCGAACGCTCGGTTTCGGAAGAAGGTGAGGACAGACTACTCGCCTTGCGGTCGTTCAAGGCAATAACCCAGGCCGCGCACGGTGGCAATCTTCACGCCCCCCGGCTCCAGCTTCTTGCGCAGACGGTGCACATAGACTTCGATGGCATTGTGACTAACCTCTTCACCCCAGCCACACAAATGGTCGACCAGTTGATCCTTGCTGACCAGACGCCCCATGCGGGCAAGCAGGATTTCGAGCAGCCCGATCTCACGTGCCGAAAGATCGAGGGGCTGCCCCTGGATCTGCGCCACCCGACCGACCTGATCATAGGTCAGCAAGCCGCACAGAATGGTTGGCGTAGTTCCGGCCGAGCGCCGGGTCAGGGCGCGAACCCGTGCTTCCAGTTCGGCCAGCTCGAAGGGCTTGACCATGTAGTCGTCGGCCCCGAGATCCAGCCCTTTGACGCGGTCGCCGGTGCCATCGAGCGCGGTCAGGATCAGCACCGGGGTTTGCGAACTGCGGGAACGCAGGCGCTTGAGGACCTCGAGCCCAGGCAATTTCGGCAGGCCGAGATCGAGGATCAGCAAGTCGTAAGAAACCGTCATCAGGGCAGTGTCGGCCTCCAGGCCGTTCGGTGCCCAGTCGACGGCATATCCTGCCTGACGCAGTGAACGGGCCAGTCCATCAGCAATGATGGCGTCGTCTTCAGCGATGAGAATGCGCATTTATCGGATTATCCAAGCGACGTAAGATTTTTGTAAGCCTGCTGCAATATCCTGCGCGGGCTGTTCTCCTTTTATGGTCTTTGGAGTCCATGGCGTCAGCCGGGACTCAGGGGGTCGCCCGATCCTGCACTGGGCAACCCCCTACCGTTTTTTCCCCTCAAGTCCGCTAGTCTAACAAATAAAACCCACTGCAATTTCCGCAGTGCACCAGCACGTCCACGATTCCGGAAGGCTGATGCTCAGGGAATCAAATCACCAAACACGTAGACGAAAAAAAGCCCAGGTCGAAACCCGGGCTTTTTTGCGACGGTGTTTTGTCGATTAGTGGCCAGAGGCGCCGGAGGCACCCAGACCGGTTTCCGAGCGCAGTTGCTGCGACGGGTACAGAGCACGTTCCTTCTTGGCCTGTTCGGAGTTGTCCAGGATGGACACCAGCCAGATGGTCACGAAGGCAGCGGTCATCGAGAAGATGGCAGCCGAGTTGTACGGGAACCAGGCGGAGCCCTTCGGGTTGCCGATAACTGCTTCCCAGACGCTGGCAGAACCAATCGTCAGGATCACGGCAGAAGCCAGACCGACGAAGCCGCCGACGACAGCGCCCTTGGTCGTGCAGTTCTTCCACAGCACGGACATGAAGAGCACCGGGAAGTTGGAGGAGCAGGCGATAACGAAGGCCAGCATCACCATGTAGGCGACGTTTTCCTTCTCGAAGGCGATACCGAGAACCACAGCCAGGACACCCAGACAGACGGTCGTGATCTTGGAGACGCGCAATTCCTGTTCGGAAGAGCAGCCTTTGTTGAACACGGAAGCGTACAGGTCATGGGACACGGCAGAAGCGCCGGACAGAGTCAGACCAGCAACCACAGCCAGAATCGTTGCGAAAGCCACGGCCGAGATGAAGCCGAGGAACAAGTCACCACCGACAGCCTTGGCCAGATGCACAGCAGCCATGTTGCCGCCGCCCTTCAGACCCTTGGCCAGTTCGCCGCCGACGTAGAAGTCGCCCGGATTCTGAACCAGGTTGGTGATGGCGCCGAAACCGATGATGAAGGTCAGGATGTAGAAGTAACCGATCCAGGTGGTCGCCCAGGCAACCGACTTGCGGGCTTCCTTGGCGTTCGGCACGGTGAAGAAGCGCATCAGGATGTGCGGCAGACCAGCGGTACCGAACATCAGGGCCATACCGACGGAGATAGCAGAGATCGGATCCTTGATCAGGGCGCCCGGCGACATCAGAGCATCACCCTTGGAGTGCACTTCAACAGCCTTGGTGAACAGCGCTTCCGGCGAGAAGCCGAATTGCAGCAGAACCGAGACTGCCATGAAGGTGGCACCGCCGAGGAGCATGCAGGCCTTGATGATCTGCACCCAGGTGGTTGCCGTCATGCCGCCGAACAGCACGTACATCATCATCACGGAACCGACCAGGATTTCGGCGTAGAGGTATTCCATGCCGAAAAGCACCTTGATCAGCTGACCGGCACCGACCATCTGCGCAATCATGTAGAAGGCAACGATGACCAGAGAAGCGGAAGCCGCGAAGATGCGGACCGGGGTCTGGGCGAAACGATAGGAAGCCACGTCAGCGAACGTGAACTTGCCCAGGTTGCGCAGACGCTCGGCCATCAGGAAGGTGATGACCGGCCAGCCGACCAGCCAGCCGATCGAGAAGATCAGGCCGTCGAAGCCGTTGGCGAAAACGAGACCGGAAATACCCAGGAAGGACGCGGCAGACATGTAGTCGCCGGCAATTGCCAGGCCGTTCTGGAAGCCGGTGATACCACCGCCGCCGGTGTAGAAGTCGGCAGCCGACTTGGTCTTGGAAGCAGCCCACTTGGTGATGTAGAGCGTTCCGCCGACGAAGATGGCAAACATGACGATGGCCGTCCAGTTGGTGGCCTGCTTTTGGGTATTGCCAAGGTCGGCACCAGCGGCGATGGCGCCACCGGCAACGGCCAGCGCCAGGAGACCGGCGAGGATTTTGGTGAATTTATTCATCTTACTTCTGTGCCTCCTTGATCAGGGCTTCGTTGATCGAATCGAACTCGGTGTTGGCCCGACGAACGTAGATCCAGGTCAGCAGGATGGTGAAGACGATGACCGCGACGCCGATCGGCACGCCGACACTCATCGTGTAACCCTCGCCGATCTTCTTGGCCAGGAATTCCTTGTCGAAAGCGACCAGCAGGATAAAGCCGTAGTAAGCGGCGGCACTGACGATGGCCATGATGATGGAGTACTTGCTGCGCATGGCAACAAACTCCAGGAATTTCGGGTTTGCTGTAACCCTATCCAAAACGTTTTGCATTGATTTGCTCCTCAGACTTTGTGTTTATAGAGGCATTGCTGCGGAGCGTAATTTAGAGAGGCGTTCTTACAAGCAACTTACAGAGCGTTACAAAAGGTTTAATGATTTCCTTGATCTGCAATAAAAAAGCCCCGCACGAGGCGGGGCTTTTTACTGACAGTGCAGCTGGAAGGCGGGAATTACATCCCCATGCCGCCCATGCCGCCCATACCGCCCATGCCGCTCATGTCGGGCATGCCGCCGGCCGGCTTGTCTTCAGCCAGTTCGGCAACCATGCACTCGGTGGTCAGCATCAGGCCGGCCACGGAGGCGGCGTTCTGCAGAGCGGTGCGGGTGACCTTGGTCGGATCCAGCACGCCCATTTCGACCATGTCGCCGTACTCGCCGGTGGAAGCGTTGTAACCGTAGTTACCCTTGCCACGCTGGACCTTGTCGACCACGACAGACGGCTCGTCACCGGCATTGGCGACGATTTCACGGAGCGGCTGCTCCATGGCGCGCAGGACGATCTTGATACCGGCGTCCTGGTCGTGGTTGTCACCCTTGAGCTTGCCAACGGCAGCACGGGCGCGGATCAGGGCAACGCCGCCGCCGGCGACGATGCCTTCTTCCACGGCAGCGCGGGTAGCGTGCAGGGCGTCTTCAACGCGGGCCTTCTTTTCCTTCATTTCGACTTCGGTGGCAGCACCAACCTTGATCACGGCAACGCCGCCAGCCAGCTTGGCCACACGTTCCTGGAGCTTTTCCTTGTCGTAATCGGAGGTCGCTTCCTCGATCTGGACGCGGATCTGCTTGACGCGGGCTTCGATGGCAGCAGCTTCGCCGGCGCCGTCGATGATCGTGGTGTTTTCCTTGGCGACTTCGATACGCTTGGCCTGGCCCAGATCCTTCAGGACAGCCTTTTCCAGCGTCAGGCCGGTTTCCTCGGCAATCACGGTGCCGCCGGTCAGGATGGCGATGTCTTCCAACATGGCCTTGCGACGGTCGCCGAAGCCCGGGGCCTTGACGGCAACGGTCTTCAGGATGCCGCGGATGTTGTTCACGACCAGGGTTGCCAGGGCTTCGCCATCGACATCTTCAGCGATGATCAGCAGCGGACGGCCGGCCTTGGCGACTTGTTCCAGAATCGGCAGCAGGTCGCGGATGTTGGAGATCTTCTTGTCGAAGAGCAGGACGAACGGGTTTTCGAGCAGGGCTTGCTGCTTGTCGCCGTTGTTGATGAAGTACGGGGACAGGTAGCCGCGGTCGAACTGCATGCCTTCGACGACGTCGAGTTCGTTGGCCAGGGACTTGCCGTCTTCAACGGTGATGACGCCTTCTTTGCCGACCTTTTCCATGGCATTAGCGATGATTTCGCCGATGTCGGAATCGGAGTTGGCGGAGATTGAACCAACCTGGGCGATTTCCTTGGTGGTCGTACAGGGCTTCGAGAAAGCCTGCAGTTCGGCGATGGTAGCGACGACTGCCTTGTCGATGCCGCGCTTCAGGTCCATCGGGTTCATGCCGGCGGCAACGAACTTCATGCCTTCGCGGACGATCGACTGGGCCAGCACGGTGGCGGTAGTGGTGCCGTCACCGGCGATGTCGGAGGTCTTGGAAGCGACTTCCTTAACCATCTGGGCGCCCATGTTGGCGAACTTGTCCTTCAGTTCGATTTCCTTGGCGACGGAAACGCCGTCCTTGGTGACGGTCGGGCCGCCGAAGGAGCGCTCGAGCACGACATTGCGGCCCTTGGGACCGAGGGTGACCTTGACCGCATCAGCCAGGATGTTGATGCCTTCGACCATGCGTGCACGGGCGGAATCACCGAATTTGACTTCTTTAGCTGCCATTTATTTCTCCTGAATTCTGTAAGTTAGTAGACGCGGCGCTTAAGCAACCAGCACGCCCATGATGTCTTCTTCACGCATGACCAGGACTTCCTGGCCATCGACCTTGACAGCCTGGCCGGCATACTTGCCGAACAGGACACGGTCGCCAACCTTGACGTCCGGCGCGTTCAGCTTGCCGCTGTCGTCACGCTTGCCCGGGCCGACGGCCAGAACTTCGCCCTGATCCGGCTTTTCGCCAGCGGAATCGGGGATGACGATGCCGGAAGCGGTGGTACGCTCGGCTTCAACGCGCTTGACGATCACTCGGTCGTGCAAAGGACGGATATTCATAGAGCTGACTCCTGATATTGAGTTTCAACATGGTGGAAATTGGCCGGTTAGCGCTTTGCACTTCCCGGGATCGGAGCGGGCGGCGAATTAGCACTCGTCTCCGTTGAGTGCTAATAATAGGGGCGGCACTTGGCGATTTCAAGTCTCAGCGATGAAATTTTCAGTTCGATATATTTCGGCGCACACCACCGAACTCGGGCAAGGCCCTTTAACGGCCACCCTGCAAGCTCCGAAAGCAGCATGCGCTGCCGAGCCTCAAACCACCGCCAGGCCTTCGGCGCGAAACAGATTGCGCACCTGCTCGAGCAATTCCTCCGCTGGCGGCTTGATGCCTGCCAACCGATAGTCCAGGCCGCGATCGCGCCACTTGTGCTCGCCCTGCTTGCCAAAGGGCAAAACTTCGACGCGTTCGATATTTCCCAACTGTGCCGCAAATTTGGCCAGGCGCCCGACATCCTCAAGGTCGTCGGTTACCCCCGGAACCAGCACGAACCTAAGCCATACTGCCTTGTTCAAGGCGGCCAGGACGTTGGCAAAGCGGAGCGTTGGTTCGAGTTCGACACCTGTCAGATCGCGATAGCGCTCCTCCGAAATCGTTTTGATATCGAGCAGCACAAGATCGACTTCGGCCAGCAATTCGTCGTCGGCAAAGTCACCAAAGTAACCCGAGGTATCCAGCGCGGTGTGCAAGCCCATCGCCTTGCAACCTTGCAGGATGGTTTTGCAGAACTTGGCCTGCATCAACGGTTCGCCGCCGCTCAAGGTAACGCCCCCGCGCCCTCGCAACACCCCTTTGCGCCGCGCAATGTCGGCCAGCACATCGGTCACCAGCGCCGGGGCACCTTCGTGCCGGAACCAGGTGTCCGGCGAATGGCAATACTGACAACGGAGCGGGCAACCGGACAGGGTCAGCACGTAGCGGATACCCGGCCCCTGAGAAACACAGAAGGCTTCGGTGGCGTGCACCCAGCCCTCGAGATCCCCGGACTCTGCCCACGACGGAGGCACGGCAACGGGTTGAGAATCAGCAAGCTGCATGGCAAAGTCGTTCGTCCTCGCCAGCCCTCGGATGCCGGGCCGACAGGGATTTTCGGAGCAATCGGTTAAGGGGGTGAAATACATACGCAGACTCGAAATACCAATTCGTTATAGCCAACTACAAGATGCTTTGCGCAGCGCTCGCCGAGGTAGACCATTTTTCTGACAAAACGCTCAGCGCGACAACCAGAAAGAGCTTCCGAGCGCGTTGAGACTAGCAACCGCCTGTACATGCGGCCATTGCCCCCCGGGAATCGGGCTGGCAAAAGCCGCCATGAAACGATGCTGTTGGCTACCGCACCGGACATAACATCCGGAAATAAAAATGGGCACTTTCATGGCGAAAGTGCCCAGCTTCATCTGTGTTTGGCGCGCCCGAGACGATTCGAACGTCCGACCCCTGCCTTCGGAGGGCAGTACTCTATCCAGCTGAGCTACGGGCGCTTGGGAGGCCGCATTCTACCCTCAGCCGGGACTGGCGTCCATGGCGATCCCGAAAGCTTAGTCGAAGAAGGTACGGGCCGCCTCGAAACGCTGCGCGTAGTAGCGGTCGTTCAAATGGTCGATGCGCACCTTGCCGTTGGTCGACGGAGCGTGGATAAAGCGGGCGTCGCCGAGATAGATGCCGACATGCGAGTAGGCCCGGTTGCGGGTATTGAAAAATACCAGATCGCCCGGTCGCAAAGCGGCGCGTCCGATCGGCCGGCCATTGCGCGCGATGTCGGCGGCACTGCCCTGCACCTTCAGACCGGCGACCTTGCCATAGATATAGCTGACCATGCCGCTGCAATCGAGACCGGCTTCCGGGTTCTTGCCACCGAATTTGTAGTCGGTATCGATCAGGCCCAGGGCGTAGAGCGCCACCTCGTTGCCTTTCTCGCTGACCGTCGCCGGGGCATGCGCTATAGTTTCCGCCGGCGGCCGGGTTGCCGGGCCGCTACAGGCCGCCAGCAACAAGGCCGCGAAGGAAATGGGGATCAGAACCGAAAGTCGCATTTAGTTAAAGTGTTTTCATCGAACAATTCGCAACTTACCGTTTTTTCGAGATTTTTCAAGACCATGAATCTACAGAACAGGCAATTGCTGCGCACCGCCAACCTGATTGGCGGGCAATGGATCGCGGCCGACGACAAGGCCGTACTGGCGGTACTCGACCCGGCCACCGGCGATTTACTGGCCGAAGTCCCGCGCTGCGGCGCCGCCGAAACCCGGCGCGCCATCGCGGCAGCCGAGGCGGCCTGGCCGGCCTGGCGGGCGCTGACCGCCAAACAGCGCGGCCAGTTGCTGCTGACCTGGTTCAAGCTGATTCTCGACAACGCCGACGATCTCGCCCAATTGATCACCGCCGAAGGCGGCAAGCCGCTGGCCGAGGCTCGCGGCGAAGTGATTTACGGCGCCTCCTTCGTCGAATGGTTCGCCGAGGAAGGCAAGCGCACTTACGGTGAAAGCATCCCCAGCCCGACCGCCGACAAGCGCCTGGTGGTCATCAAGCAGCCGATCGGCGTCTGCGCCGCGATCACGCCGTGGAATTTCCCGCTCGCGATGATCACCCGCAAGGTGGCCCCGGCGCTCGCCGCCGGCTGCCCGGTGGTCGTCAAGCCGGCCGAGGCGACGCCATTAACCGCGCTGGCCCTGGCCGCCCTGGCCGAACAGGCAGGATTCCCGGCCGGCGTCTTCAACGTCGTGACCGGCAACCCGCAGGCCATCGGCGGCGAACTGACCGCCAGCCCGATCGTCCGCAAGCTCTCCTTCACCGGTTCGACCGCCGTCGGCCGCCTGCTGATGGCGCAGAGCGCTCCGACTGTCAAAAAGCTGTCACTCGAACTGGGCGGCAACGCCCCCTTCATCGTCTTCGACGACGCCGATGTCGATGCCGCAGTCGATGGCGCGATCACCGCCAAGTACCGCAACACCGGCCAGACCTGCGTCTGCGCCAACCGCTTCCTGGTGCAGTCGGGCATCTACGAGGAATTCGCTGCCAAGCTGGCCGAAAAGAGCCGCAGCCTCAAGGTCGGCCCCGGCACCGAGGCCGGTGTCACCCAGGGGCCGCTGATCAACGCCGCCGGCCTGGCCAAGGTCGAGGCCCATGTCGCCGATGCACTGAGCAAGGGCGCCCGCGTGCTCAGCGGCGGCGCCCGCCACGCCCTGGGTGGCAACTTCTACCAGCCGACCGTGCTGGCCGATGTCACGACCGAGATGAAGGTGGCGCGCGAGGAAACCTTCGGTCCGGTCGCCCCGCTCTTCCGCTTCGACACCGAGCAGCAGGCCATCGCGATGGCCAACGATACCGAATTCGGCTTGGCCGCCTATTTCTTCAGCCGCGACATCGGCCGCTGCTGGCGAGTCAGCGAGGCGCTGGAATACGGCATGGTCGGCATCAATACCGGCCTGATTTCGAACGAGGTCGCCCCCTTCGGCGGCATCAAGCAGTCCGGCATCGGGCGCGAAGGTTCGGCCTACGGCATTGAGGAATACCTGGAAGTCAAATACCTCTGCTTCGACATCAATGGCTAGTGCCTGCCTTTGTCCTTGTGGTACTAGGCGGCCGGCGCCCCAGTTGTCCCGATGAGAATCGTCGGCCACTACGTCAAATGGGCCCTGCTCGGCCTGCTCGGGCTTTTTCTCGCCTGGCAGCTCTGGCTGCTCGGCTGGGTGCTGTTCTGGGGCTGGGGCAACCCGGGCACGACGCGCTTCATGGAAATCCGCCTCGGCGAGTTACGAGAAAAGAAACCGGATGCCCAGTTGAAGAAACAGTGGGTACCCTACGAGCGGATTTCCATCCACCTGAAACGCGCCATCGTCGCGGCCGAAGACGCCAAGTTCGTCGATCATGAAGGCTTCGACTGGGAAGGCATGCAGAAAGCCATGGAAAAGAACCAGAAACGGAAACGCTTCGCGGCCGGCGGTTCGACCATCAGTCAGCAATTGGCGAAAAACCTTTTCCTGACGCCGACCAAGTCATATGTGCGCAAGGCCGAGGAAGCGATCATCACGCTGATGCTGGAAAACCTGTGGAGCAAACGGCGGATTCTCGAGGTCTACCTGAACGTGATCGAGTGGGGTAACGGCGTTTTCGGCGCCGAGGCAGCCGCCCGCCATTACTACAACATCGGCGCCGCCCAGCTCGGCCCCGAGCAGGCGGCGCGCCTGGCCGGGATGGTGCCGAACCCGCGTTACTACGACCGCAATCGCGGCGCCGCCGGCCTCGGTCGCAAGACGGCGATCATCCTCGGCCGCATGCCGGGGACCGAGGTTCCGTAAACCGCGTTCCGGGTTGCTTCAAGCGGCGATTTTGTCAAAGCCCTGACATGCGGCGGATGCTAAAATGGCTGACCTTTTGCGGCACCGCACCATGAGCGAAGAAGCCCAGCTGACCGACACCGACGACTTGCAGGAGCGCCTCGCCGAGGTGCAGACCCTGCTCGCCCGGCACAAGCTGGTCGAGGAACTGGTGCACCGGCAGGAGGGGCCGCGCCACGACGTGGTCGAGGAGATCGTCCACAAGCAGCATCTGCACGAACTCCAGCACAAGCTGGAGCCGATGCACCCGGCCGACATCGCCTACATCCTCGAGGCGCTGCCGCTCGACGAACGTCTAATCGCCTGGGACCTGGTCAAAGCCGAGCGCGAAGGCGAGATCCTGCTCGAAGTCTCGGATGCCGTCCGCGAGACCCTGATCGACTCGATGGAGCGCACCGAGCTGGTCGCCGCCGCCGAGACGCTCGACGCCGACGAGCTGGCCGACCTCGCCCCCGACTTGCCGCAGGGCGTTATCGACGATGTCTTCCGCGGCCTCTCGGTCGAGGAACGCGAGCAACTGCGCGCCGCGATGTCCTACCCGGAAGACTCGGTCGGCTCGATCATGGACTTCGACATGGTCACCGTGCGCGAGGACGTCACCCTCGAAGTCGTGCTCCGCTACCTGCGCCGCTTCGACGAACTGCCCGACCACACCGACCAGCTGTTCGTGATCGACCGCGACGAGCGCCTCAAAGGCGTGCTGCCGCTGAATATCCTGCTGGTCAACGAGATCGAGGTCGAAGTCGGTGCCCTGATGCAGACCGATTTTGTCGAACTCGAACCTGACGATCTGGCCGACGAGGCCGCCAAGGCCTTCGAACGCTACGACCTGGTGTCGGCCCCGGTGGTCGATCCGGCGGGCAAGCTGGTCGGCCGTGTGACGGTCAACGAGGTGGTGGACTACATCCGCGAAGAAGCCGAGCACGAGCAATTGGCTCAGGCCGGTCTGCGCGAGGAAGAAGACATTTTCGCCTCGGTCTGGGACTCGGTGAAAAACCGCTGGGCCTGGCTGGCCGTCAATCTGGTCACCGCCTTCGTCGCCTCCCGCGTCATCGGCGCCTTCGAGGATTCGATCGAAAAGCTGGTGGCGCTTGCCGCGCTGATGCCGATCGTCGCCGGCATCGGCGGCAACTCGGGCAACCAGACGATCACCATGATCGTCCGCGCCATCGCCATGGGCCAGGTCCAACCGGACGCCATGCGCCGCCTGCTGCGCAAGGAACTCGGCGTCGCCAGCATCAACGGCCTGATCTGGGGCGGCCTGCTTGGCATCGCCGCCTGGTGGCTCTACGGCAGCTTCAAACTCGGTATCGTGATGACGGCGGCGATGACCCTGAACCTGCTGCTCGCCGCCTCGGCCGGCGTCGGCATCCCGCTGCTCCGTCAGAAATTCGGCGCCGATCCGGCCATCGGCGGCTCGGTGATGATCACTGCCCTGACCGACTCCGGCGGCTTCTTCATCTTCCTCGGGCTGGCAACGCTGTTCCTGATGTAACTCAGTGGCTGTCCGGGGTCAGCAGCTTGAGCCCGACAATACCGGCGACGATCAGCCCGATGCTGACCAGGCGCGCCACTTCCCGCGACTCCCGAACAGGAAGATGCCGAGAATCGCCGTGCCGACCGCGCCGATCCCGGTCCACACCGCATAGGCAGTGCCCAGCGGCAGCACCTTCAACGACCAGGCGAGCAGCACGACGCTGGCCGCCATCGCCACCAGCGTGGCAACCGACGGCCACAAGCGGCTGAAGCCCGCGGTATATTTGAGCCCGACCGCCCAGCCGATTTCGCAGAGGCCGGCGATGAACAATACGAACCAGGCGCTACCGGTCGTCATGGCACTCAGGAAGCGTTGAGCTTTTCCAGCGCCTCGCGCAGCTTGCCCGGCTCTTCGAGGCGCAGCATGCGGCGGACGGTGGGGGCAATATCGCTGACATCGGCCTTGAGGACCCGGTTCTTGACCTTGAGGATCTGCGACGGATGCATCGAGAAGATGCGCAGCCCCATGCCGAGGAAGAGGCGGGTCAGCTTGGGGTCGCCGGCCATTTCGCCGCACACCGAGACCGGGACTCCAACCTTCTCGGCACTGGTAATGGTGTGGGCGAGCAGCATCAGCACCGCCGGGTGCAGCGGGTCGTAGAGCGAGGACACCTGTTCGTCGGAACGGTCGATGGCCAGCGTGTACTGGATCAGGTCGTTGGTGCCGATCGAGAGGAAATCGAGCCGACGCAGGAAAAGGCCGATAGCCAGCGCGGCGGCCGGGATTTCGATCATGCCGCCGACCTCGATGTTCTCGTCGAAGGTGATCTTCTCGCCGCGCAGGCTGGATTTGGCCTGCTCCAGCGCGGCCAGCGTCTGGTCGATCTCGTGGGCATGGGCGAGCATCGGGATCAAGAGCTTGATCGGCCCGTATTTCGAGGCACGCAGGATGGCCCGCAACTGCGTCTGGAACATCTGCGGCTCGGCCAGCGACAGGCGGATGGCCCGCCGGCCGAGGGCCGGATTGGTCTTGACGCGGTCGCCGAAGCTGGAATCGGGACGCAGGTCCTTGTCGTTGCCGAGATCGAAGGTGCGAATGGTCACCGGCCGTCCAGCCATGCCCTTGACCACCCGCTTGTAGGCCTCGTACTGCTCGCGCTCGTCGGGCATGTCGCCGCGGTCGAGGAAGAGAAATTCGGTGCGGAACAGGCCAACGCCTTCGGCTCCGCCTTCCAGGGCTTCGGGGATGTCACCGGGCAGTTCGATATTGGCGAACAGCTGCACCTGGACGCCGTCGATGGTCTGCGACTTGGCCGTCTTCAGGCGCTTGAGCTTGGTTTCCTCAAGCTCGATCTGGTTCTTGCGGAGCTTGTATTCATCCAGCACACGCGGGTCGGGATTGACGATGACGACGCCGCGCTGGCCATCGACGATCAGCAGCTCGCCGTCGCGGATCAGCGAGCGGGCATTTTCCATGCCGACCACCGAGGGGATCGCCATGCTGCGCGCCAAGATCGCCGTATGCGAGGTGGCACCGCCAACGTCGGTGATGAAGGAAGCGAAGCGGTGTTCCTTGAAGGTAATGACGTCGGCCGGCGACAGGTCGTGGGCGACCACGATCAGCTGCTCTTCCTTGACCCCCTTGCCGGCGCGCATCACGGCGCGGCTGGGATGGCCGAGCAGTTCCTTGATGACGCGCTCGACGACCTGGCGGACATCGAGCTTGCGCTCGCGCAGGTAGACGTCGTCGAACTGTTCGAACTGGCGGACCAAGTGCTCCATCTGCTGGACCAGCGCCCATTCGGCATTGCATCGCCGCTCGCGGATGATCTCGCGCGGCTTGTCGATCAGTTCCGGGTCCTCCAGGAACATGGTGTGGATGTCGATGAAGGCCGAGAGTTCGGCCGGCGCATGCTCGGTCGCGCCCTTCATGGCTTCCAGCTCTTCCTTGACGACCCTCACCGCGGCATCGAAACGGGCAATCTCCTTGTCGACCATGCGCGGCGCAACGGTCAGGTGCGACACCTCCAGCGTCGCGTGCGACATCAGCAAGGCCCGCCCGATGGCGATCCCTCCCGAAACACCCCGACCGTGAAGGGTAAAGCTCATGTAGCTACTCGCCTTCGCCAAAACAGTCGGCGATCAGCGCGAGCAGGGCGTCCATCGCCTCTGCCTCGTCCGCGCCATCGGTTTCGACGGTGATTTTGGAACCCTTGCCGGCGGCCAGCATCATCACGCCCATGATGCTCTTGGCGTTGATGCGCCGCGCCCCCTTGGACATCCAGACCTCGCACTTGTATTTGGCGGCAAGCTGGGTCAGCTTGGCCGAGGCCCGGGCATGCAGGCCCAGTTTGTTGATGATTTCGGTGTCTCTGGTCAGCATTTCAGTGGTCCAGCATGTTGAAAACGCCATCGCGTCCGCCATCCCTGGCGCGCTGGAGCAGGACTTCCATCCCCTTTTCGCGATAGGTCAGGGCACGCAGCAGCATGGGCAGATTGACGCCGGTCAGGCCTTCGATGCGACCAGGGTCGAGCAGTTTGTGGGCGAGGTTGGCCGGACTGGCACCGAAGATGTCGGTGAGCACCAGGACGCCCTTGCCGTTGTCGACCAGACCAAGCATCTGACGCGCCAGCGGCATCAGGTCGAGCGGATCGTCCTGGGCGGCGACGCCGAGCTGATTGAGTTGAACCGGGCGCTTGTTCAGCACATGACAGGCGTTCTGCACGAGTGCCTCGCCGTAGCTGCCATGGGTGATGAGTAGGATTCCGATCATGCGCCCGATTCTAACCCGAAGCGCGGCATATCATCTTCGGCTAACGATGGGAATTGCGCTGCCGCTCGAGGCACGCACTGAACCCACGGCTCCGCTCCGTTGTCCAAAGATTCAACGAGGCTTCAAGCCTTGGAGGATCAACCTTGGCCATATCAATTTCCGTTCCGCCCATCGGCTTTTCCACCGTCGCCCCGGTGGCATTTCCGCTGCTGAGTTCGCCGACCCCGATTGTCGTGTCGACGACCACCAGCCCGGCAACGGCGAGCAGCTTCTCGAGCCTGGTCGACCTCTCCATTACCGGCCAGTTGCTATCCGCCGTCGCGACCACGGAAAACCAGCTGAGCGCCCCGCAAACCACTGATCCAGCTACGCCGGAGAGCGCCCAAGCCGCAGCCCAGCGCCTGGTCGCCAGCTTCAACGCCTTGCAGGACAACGTTGCCGGTCTGCAAACCCTGTTCGTTACGGCACCCGACGCCTTGCCGGCGGCGCCGCTCTCCCCGACGCTCAACGAAGTGGCGGCGACCGCCCTCACCGCCGCCAGTTCGGACTTCGACAGCCTGCTCGGCATCGGCATCCAGACCGCGCCCTCACCGACCACCGGCGCTCCGCTGCTGAGCATCGACCAGCAGATTCTCGATGCCGCCAGCACGGCCGACCCGGTCGGCACCCAGGGCCTGCTCGATCAGGCCATTGACGCCCTGAGCGCACAACTGAACAGCTTCGAAAGCCAGGCCGCCGATGCCTCGCTGGCCGAGGCCCGGTTGGCGCAGGTGGCGGCCACGACAACTGCGGCGCTCGATCAGAACACCCTGTTCGAACTGACGCCCGCAGCGCCCGTGGCGACGCTAGACGAGTTGCTGGCGGCCACCCCCACCACGCCGCCAGGCACCACGACAGCGGCCACTACCGCACCGGAAACCGCCGTGCCGACCAACACCGTCGTGCCTGCAGCCGCCCCCGCCCCGAGCGCAGCGGCGGCAGACGCCAGTGCCGACACGCAGGCGGCCGATCGCCGCGCTTCGGCCGCCACCATCGCGCTGCAGAATCTGCTGGCCAACTCGGTCACACGAAGCGCCGATCTTCAGCTCGATCCGGTCTATGCTGCGCTGATCGCCTCGGTGCGCCTCAGCGATTTTGTCGCGCCGACCCCGCTGATCGATCCGGCCAAACTGGCTGCCGAGTTCCCCGAAGCTGTTTCGCCGACGGCACGGGTGCGCGCGGTCGAAGAACGCGTCTGATCCCGCCCCGTTGCGCTGCACTCGGTCGCCAACCGGGCTGCACGGCCGCTCAGCGACGACCGATCAGGATCACCCCGAGCACCACAAAACCCGAGCCGACAAGCTGCCAGAGCGACAGGCTTTCATCCAGCACCAGCCAGCCGAGCAGGATGGTGAGCAGCGGCCCGATCATGCCGACCATCGAGGCGCGGCCGGCCCCGATGGCCTTGATCGCCGCCGATTGCATGAAGACCGGAATGACCGTCGACACCAGGGCCATGCCGGCGGCCAGGGCATAGATCGGCCATGGCTGCCGCAAGACCTCGTCCCACGGCCGGGCCACCAGGTAGTGCAGGAAGGTCGCGCCGGTGGCGACCGCCATGGCCAGCGCCGTGAACCGCCCGCTGCCCAGACGGGCGATCAGTTGCCCACCGCCAGCGAGATAGACGGCGTACGAGAGGCTCGACGCGAAGACCAGGGCCGCTCCGGTCCACACCGCGGAGGTGTCGCTCGCCAGGTTGAGATCGTGGGCGAAGGCGGCGGCGATGCCGGCGTAGGTCAGGACCAAGGCGAGAATCTCGCGGCTGGTCAGTTGCTTGGCAAAAAACACCACACCAAGCAGTACGGTCAAGGTCGGATAGGTGTACAGGATCAGCCGCTCGAGGCCGGCGGAAATGAACATCAGACCCCAGAAGTCGAGAATGCTGGCGCCGTAGTAACCGGCCAGCCCGACCACGACCAGGGCGGCCCATTGCCGCCCACTCAGGCTGGCTGCGCTGCGCGTCCTCAGCGCCGCAATCCCGAATGCCGGTGCGGCGAACGCCATGCGCAGGGCGAGCAAGGTGACGGCATCGACCGGCGACAGCCCGGCGCCGGCCGCCGGCACGAGATAGGCCAGCTTGACAAAAATCGCCTTGGCCGAAAAGCCGAACGCGGCGCCGATGGCGAGCCAGAAACCCAGGCGGTAATTGTGTTTTTCGGTCATGCGGCGGGGCATTCGATTTAAACAAACGATTTACATGGCAAAGCCGACCGGGATTACCCACTACCCGGACCGGACATGACCGTCCAGTGGGCGTCGAGATGCTATTGAATACGCCACACAGCGGCTTGGCAATTGGTATTATTCAAAGCCAGCATTCGTTATGGACGAAACCATGGTCTACGACCTTCCCGACCTGCGACTGGTGGCGGCGATTGCCGACAACGGCAGCCTGACCCGCGCCGCGGCCCAGATCCATCTCGCCCCGTCGTCGGCCAGCCACCGCCTGACCCAGCTCGAGGCGGGGCTCGGCACGCCGCTATTCACCCGCCACCACCGCGGCCTGACCCCGACCCGGCCGGCGAATCCCTGCTCCGCCACGCCCGCCAGGTTTTCGCCCAGCTCGAACAGATGCATGCCGACCTCGCCCCCTACGCCAGCCGCGTGCTCAGCCAGGTCACGGTGTTCGCCAACACCAATGCGATCAACTGTTTTCTGCCGGAAGACCTCGGCGATTTCCTGCGCGACCATCCGCGCATCCGGCTCTGCCTCGAGGAACAACCCAGCCCGGCGATCATTCAGGCGGTGGCGGCCGGGCAGGTGGAAATCGGCGTCGTCGCCGCCGGCCCCGGGCTGGCCGGACTGCAAACCCAGCCCTACCGGCGCGACCGGCTAGTGCTCATCGTCCCCGCCGGGCACCCCCTGGCGGGGCGTGAAACGGTGGCCTTTGCCGAAGTGCTGGCCGAACCCTTCGTCTGCCTGCACGCTGGCAGCGCCATTCACACCTTCATGATGAATGCTGCCGCCCGGCTCGGTGGGCAGCTCGATGTCCGCATCCAGGTCCGCAGCTTCAATGCCGTCTGCCGGATGGTGACGGCCGACGTCGGGATCGGCATGGTGCCGCTCTCTTCGGTAAGCCCGGGCCGTGGACTGGCGATCGTGCACATCACCGACGACTGGGCGCCGCGCGACCTGCAACTGTGCATCCGCTCGCGCGCCGCACTCGGCCCGGCCGCTGCCGCCCTCTTCGACCATCTGGCCGGCAAGGGCGGCGCCATTACAGCGGGCGCTTGACCGTCAGCGCGCCGCGAATCTGGCCCTTGACATAGCCGGTCGCCTGATCGTGCGGGTAGCTTTCGGCCAGCTTGGCCGACAGGCCGGCTTCCATGCCGTCGACCGGGCCGTGGCATTTCAGGCAGACATCGGCGACTGGCAACGCTTTCATGTAGCGCAACACCGGCTTGCCGCCGATCTGTACGATCTCGCTCTTTTCCAGCGTCTCCGGCTTTTCGCCATTGGCGGCGCGGATATTGAAATCGGCCAGTTGGCGAGCCTCCCACAAGTCCGGCGTGGCGCGCTCGGCATTGCGCGTCTTCAGGCTGACGCGGCGAATGTCCCAGCCGGTCTCGGCGCGCTTGGCCTTGATCAGTTGCGGCGCCGTCTCCTTGCAGACCGGGATGGCCCCCGCCACGCCCTTCTCGGCGACGGCTTCCTGCATGGCGGCGACCACCTTGGGGACGACTGGCAGGACGGTCTTTTTGGTGTCGGCGGTCAGCGCGGCAAGATCCTGGGCCAGTGCCGGCAAGGCGGCGAGCAGCAATGCAACGGGAAGGAAGGTTTTCATGGGGACTCCAATTAAATTAGAAAACGCTAATGTTACGCTGCTTGGCCGCCTCCTCAAACCGCCGTCAGCCATCCCCGGCGTTCCGGCAGCTCGCCGCGCACGCAAGCGAAGAAGGCCTGCTGCAACCGGCGGGTCAGCGCCCCCGGCCGGCCGCTGCCGATGCGCCGGCGATCGACCTCGACCACTGGGGTGATCTCGGCCGCCGTCCCGCTCAGGAAGATTTCGTCGGCGCAATACAGCTCGTCGCGCGTGATCCGCTTGCTGCGCACGGCCAGCCCGAGATCGGCGGCCAGCGCGCAAACCGTGCGCCGGGTGATGCCGTCGAGCGCCGAGGTGGTTTCCGGCTGCAGCAGTTCGCCATCGCGCACGACGAAGATGTTCTCGCTGGAACCTTCGGCGACATAGCCGTCGGTGTCGAGCAGCAGCGCCTCGTCGTAGCCGTCGCGCCTCGCCTCGCGGACGGCGAGGATGGAGTTCGCATAGGTCGAAATGGCCTTGGCCCGGCACATCTGGACGTTGGGGTGATGCCGGGCATAGGACGAGACGCGAACGCGAATCCCCTCATCCAGCGCCTTGCCGCCGAGATAGGCGCCCCACGACCAGGCGGCGACCATGACATGCGTCGCCGCCCCGGCCGGATCGACGCCGAGCTTCTCGGCGCCGAGAAAGACCAGCGGCCGGATGTAGGCCGCGCTCAGGCCGTTGCTGCTGACCGCCTCACGGCAGGCGGCGGCCAGCGTCGCCCGGTCGAAAGGCAGGTCGATGGCGAGAATGTGGGCCGAATCCTCGAGCCGTCGCAAATGCTCGTCAAGCCGGAAGATGGCCGGCCCGTCGGCCGTTTCGTAAGCGCGCAGGCCTTCGAAACAACCGTAACCGTAATGCAGGGTATGGGTCAGCACGTGCACCTTGGCATCGCGCCAGGGCAGCCACTGGCCGTCGAGCCAGATGAAACCGTCGCGGTCTTGCATGATGTTCTCCTCGAAATCCTGAAATCGACCGGCGAACCGGTCGGCAGAGCGCGCCAAGGTGTGGGCGCGGCGGGGTCCGTGGTGGCCGGTGCCGGGTAGGCGGGCGTCAGGCGGAGGATGGCGGTGAGGAAAGAATGCCGGCGGCTTGATGCGGCTTCAAACGAATTGACGAGCTGTCGATTGAATTAAATTCATGCGTAATACTCGCCGTTGGCCGGACGCGAACCGGCGGCATGGCGCATCCAACATCGCCTGGCCGGCCAGCGCTCGCAGCCGGGCGGGTTCGCCGCGCTCTGCTCAGCGCGACGGCGGGAAGATGAAGCCACCATCGGCGAAAACCTCCGGCGCCAGCGGCACGCAGCCCGGCGACCAAGTAGCCAGATAGGCGCGCAGCTTCCTGGCCGCCCCCGCTTCGCGTTCGAGACTGAGCGCCGGCACGGCGAAGGCTTCGGCGACCAGGCGACCGTGCAGACTGGTCCCGACATAGCCGCGGCTGCCTGCAATCAGGGCGCAAATGTCCCAGACATCGAGCGACACGAATATTTCCATCGGCAGCACTGAACGCGCCGCCAGGCGGCGATAGGGTTCGAGCGCGTCGTGCCACAGCGCGGCCCCGGCCCGGAAGAGCACGACGGGTAGGCCAAGACGCTCGAGGCCACGGGCGAACGCCGCCAGCGTTGCATCGTCTGCGCACTCGGCGGCAAACTGGACGGCGAGATAGGGATCGCGACGCCGAATCCGCGCCCGGATGCGCGCCCCGAAGCGTTCGCCAATCCGGGTCACCGGGTCCGGCACCAACGGGGCATCGATCCCGGCGGCGCGCAACAGCGCCTGCGTCGTCCGCTCGCGCACGCTGACACTCCCGGCCTCCGCCAACGCAGCCAAGACCTCGGCGCGGAAACCGACATCGCGCTCGTCCAGCCCAACGCCACCGACCGCCCGGAACTCGACAACCGAACCAGTGGGCAGTTCGTGCCGGGCCACCACGTAAGGCGCCTGCCGCCGCCAGCACAACCCCGGCTCATCCAGCATATAAGCGGCCTGAGCCGCGTAGCAGTCGAGCAACTCCCCGCCGACGTGGATCAGGTTCAGCGGCACCGGCCATGAGTCGAGCGCCGCAATGCGCTGCCCACCCCAAGCCGTCAGGTCACGAGCGGCTAGTCCGGCAAACGTCCCTTCGCCGGCCTCGCATTCGGCGGCGGCGACATGCCCGAGCAGGATGTCGCCAAAATTGTGGCGATCAAAGGCGCCGAAGAAGACGATGGGCCGATTCACGTCGCGCCTTGCAGCATAATGCGTTACAGCGAACGACAAAGCCTAGCCTCCATGCGTTCGCACCATCCCTTCCCCTGCGCCATTGCACTCGGCTTGGCTGAATACCAAAACCATCCTAGATTGGACATATGGACCGCCTCGTGCTGGGCTGCTCAATCAGACGTCACTCGACCAAATAGCTATTGGCTCAATTGATTTTTCTACGGCATGACCCTGCCCATAGCAAAAATACTTAGCATTGGGAATGCTGACGGAGGCTTGCCAACGGGCAGTCGGCTCGAGCAACCGGTTAGCCATTAAGTTGCGCATCACTCATATGACATCATCAGTGATGCTCAAGGGAATTCTGTCCACGCCATAAGCCTCTATAGCTTGAACAACCGCTCCAGCATCCTTCATCAAACTAACAGAAGACTTAATTTCAGCCCAAGTGTGCCACTTGCATCGCTGATTATAAGGATGTCCGCCTTTTATAGTTTTCTGGATAACTGGCTCAGCTATTAACAATGCAGAACAAGTTCCATCATCATCCAAAGCCACGGAGTAAACGTTATAAAAGTACTCTGTAAAAACGCGCATCCTTGACGAAATCCTTCGATCCGGAACACTCAATAGTTTTGTCATACTTCTAATGCACTTCGTGGATACTGAAAGCTCCTCATTTAATTCACGCACCGCACATTCATCAGCCGACTCATTTAGTTCTTGAATGCCACCGACGAACCAATAGTACCCGCCCCAGGCATCCGACCAACGCAACAGAAATACCGGTTCCCCACCTCGTCTCGCCTTAATCAAAATCAAGGAGCTGGTAGCTTTACGAACGGGCTCTGCCTTGGCAGTGCCACCCGATTCTTCAACCCTAAACAATTCAATATTTTCTAGAGTTTTTCCTAAGCCAATTGCACGATTGTTCTGGCTCCCTCGGCCTTCCAATCTCCACAAAATTGCACATCCGCTTTTGCTGTAAATGCAATACTTTTTAGGAATGCTTCGGCCCGATCGGACACAGCCTTCAAATCGCCATTACTTGTAATAGACAGAAGTTTCAGCCTCCTGAATAGGACGCCATATGCACCAATAAGAATTCGTTCCACGTCATTTTTTGGATTGCTTTTCAGATCTGTAAATGAAAAAAGCGCGCTTTGCACCTCGGTGGAAATCAATTCAAAATCCTTACCGGACGAAATTTTTGATATCCGTTGAGATTCCCCAAAATTAAACTGATCATTAAGGATGCCTACAAATGATGCTATGCAGGCACAGAGTGCCGTGAATGAAGCCAATCCCGGCTCCCAGGAAGGATCAGACACGAACCAACAGGTTGACCCGATGAGCGTAATAGTCGACACAGCGTAGAGGTAAAGTTTATATGAGTAGCGGATCATGGTTTTTCTTGTAGATGACGTTGTAAATCACAGGACTGCGCGGCTTTTGCCAGATTCGGCGGATTGAGATGTTAGATTTCAGGGGAAATTACTGCTTCCGTATCGCTAATTGGAGAAACACATGTTGGTTCGTATCCAAACATGTAGGTGCCTACAGGAAGGCGAACATCAGGCTCTCCACAAACTAGTGAATATTGAATTCGTGGCTTGTCCCAGTTCCACCATTGAGTCTATGCACTGGCAATAATTCTGGTGCTTTTAATAAGCTAATACTGAGTTTCGGAGCACAAATCTATTTTTCATATGCTAACTCCGCTCAATGTAAGCATGTGTGAGTGACTACCGCCCTGAAGAAATCTAACGGTTATTCAGACGCAGAAACGTCTGGGTTATTGCTAATACTACGGACCGACAGAATCACCTCCAAGGCCTTTAATGACATGGAGATTATCCCGTTCGAACCTCCTTATCAATCAGTAATCATGCGGGCAGCGCCAGTGTCCGCTACGGAGCGATTTTTTCGGGGGCCACCACTCCTGACCGACTTCAGCCACTAAGGCTTCCTGATTTCGATCATTCGGCGCTTTTTCTGCTCCAGGAAAAGCCGGATGACCGGAGCGCGTGACGATCAGGCACGTCATACAGCCCCAGATGATCTACTGACGCGAAGATTTAGACTGCTGGCGCTCAGTTGGATCAGCCGCTCCGAACCGAGGACACAAAACGAATCGTCAATCTTCCGGTCAAACGACACCGGCGAGCGCCTGGAGGTGCCTCAAACCACACGCCACTTACCTTCAACCAGCCAGCGAAGGAAGGCGATGACATCACGGCTTGAAGACCTGAGTGAGATCAGCGCGAAGACCCTCGCCCACTACAACGTGCGTGCTGCGGAGTTTTGGGAAGGGACGCGCGACCACGATGTGAAGCAGAACATTGAGGCGCTGCTGCGCCACATGCGCGGCGCGCTGCCGTGGCACATTCTCGATTTCGGCTGCGGTCCGGGCGTGATCTGGCGGCATTCCGCGCCTTGGGGCATGAGGCGGTTGGCCTCGACGGCTCGCCGCAACTCGTTGCCATGGCGCGTGAGCACAGCGGCTGCTCAGTGTGGGAGCAGGATTTCCTCGCCCTGCAGCTGCCCGCCGGCCACTTCGACGGCATCTTCGCCAACGCTTCGCTATTCCATGTGCCGCGCCAGGCGTTGCCGGGCGTGCTGAGCGAGTTGCATGCTGCGCTCCGCCCGGAGGGTGTCCTGTTCACCTCGAATCCCCGGGGAATAACGAGGAAGGCTGGAGTCAGGGGCGATACGGGGTCTTTCACGACCTCGCGGCATGGCGCGGTTTTCTCGAAACGGCCGGGTTTCTGGAGTTGGAGCACTACTATCGCCCGGCCGGCTTGCCGCTGGCGCAACAGCCCTGGCTGGCCAGCGTCTGGCGCAAGCGGTCCGACCAGGCCCGCAACCCCGGTCAGCCGCGCACCGCCTGAAACGCTTCCGGACTCAGCCGCCGAACATCTTCCGTATGGTGTCGAAAATGGATTTGAGCGGCGACACTTCGACATCCAGGGCCTTGACCCCGTCGTCGCCCTTGAATTCATCGTAAAGCCAGTCCCCGTCGACGTTGGAGACGCCGGGCGGCGGCTTTCTTTCGCTGGGCGGCTTGCCGGACAGGGCCTGGCGCATGTAGTCGATCCAGATCGGTAGCGCCAGGGTCGCGCCAAATTCACGGCCACCCAGCGATTTGGGCTGGTCGTGCCCCATCCACGAAACGGCCACGACGTTCCCGGAGTAGCCGGCAAACCAGCCATCGACCGCGTCGCTGGTGGTGCCGGTCTTGCCGGCCAGGTCGTTGCGTCCCAGGCGCTGGCTCGCCAGGGCGCCAGTACCGCTTCTGACCACCTCGCGCAGCATGCTGTCGATGATGAAGGCGTTGCGGGGGTCGATGGCCCGTTGCTCTTGCTGCCTGGCTGACGGCGGTGGTGCCTCCCACAGCACGGTGCCGCGGGCATCGGTGACCTTCTGGATCAGCCAGGGAGTGACCTTGTACCCACCGTTGGCGAACACCGCGTAGGCGTCGGCCATCTGCAGCGGGGTGACCGAGCCGCTACCCAGGACCATGGTCAGATTGGCCGGATGTTTGGCGGCATCGAAACCGAAGCGTTGCAGATAGTCGCGCGCATATTGCGGCGAGATGGCTTGCAGCAGGCGGACCGCGACGACGTTCTTGGAGCGGGCCAGGGCCTCGCGCAGGCTGATCGGGCCATCGAAGCCGTCGTCGTTGCGGGGCTCCCAGGGCTGGCCGCCTTCGCCGCCGGGCAGCGAGAGCGGCGCATCGTTCATCAAGGTGGCCGGTGAAAAGCCCTTTTCCAGTGCGGCCGAATAGACGAAGGGCTTGATGCTCGACCCCGGCTGGCGCCAGGCGCTGGTGACATGGTTGAACTGATTGCGCGCAAAGTCGAAGCCGCCGACCAGGGCCCGGTAAGAACCATCCTCGGCGTTCAAGGCGACGAAAGCGGCATCGACTTCCGGCATCTGCGCGATCGACCACCGGCCCTTGGCGTCCTGGCTGACGCGGATCACCGAACCGACCCGAATCTTGATATCCATTTTGGCGTTCGCCTGCAGGGCGCGGGCGGCAAAGCGCAGCCCGTCGCCCTTGATTTCCAGCGTGTCGCCGGAGGCCGGTTCGGCGCGTACGCGCTTGGCGGAGACTTCGGTGACGACGGCCGCGATCAGGTTGTCGCTGCCGGGATGCTTGGCCAGGGCCCGGTCGATGGCATCCTCCTGTTCGTCGGGATCGTCCGGCAGCTCGACAAAACCTTCCGGCCCGCGGTAGCCATGACGCTGGTCGTAGGCCAGCACATTGCGCCGGACCGAGTCGTAGGCTGCGTTCTGCTCGGCCTTGTCGAGCGTGGTATAGACATTGAAGCCCTGGGTGTAGACCTCGCCCTTGTATTGCGCATAGAGCTCCTGGCGCACCATCTCGGCGACGTGGTCGGCATGGGCCTCGAACTGCAGGCTGTGGCCGATCTTGAGCGCCTGGCCGACGGCCTCATCAAATTGCGCCGGGGTGATCTTGCCCAGGTGCAACATGCGCTTCAGGACAAGCTCCTGGCGGGCCTTGGCCCGTACCGGATTGACTGCCGGATTGTGCTTGGCCGGGTTTTGCGGGATGCCAGCCAGCATAGCCGCTTCGGCCAGGGTCAGCTCCGGGAGGCGCTTCTTGAAATAGGTGCGGGCGGCGCTGGCAAAGCCGTGCGTGCGCTGGCCGAGGTAGATCTGGTTCATGTAGAGCTCGAGGATCTGGTCCTTGCTCAAGGCCGATTCGATGCGGTAGGCCAGCACGACTTCGGTCAATTTGCGCTTCACGGTTTTTTCCTGCGAGAGGAAGAAAGTGCGCGCCACCTGCATGGTGATCGTCGAGGCACCCTGACGAAAACCGCCGGTCAGGTCGGCCACCAGCGCCCGCGCAACCCCGCGGTAATCGACGCCGCCATGCTCGTAGAAGCGTGCATCCTCGATCGCCAACAGCGCCTCCTTCAAGACCGGGGGAATCTCCTTGATCGGCGTGAAGTCCCGGTGCTCATCGCCGAACTCCCCGAGCAGCGCGCCATCGGCCGTATAAATCCGCAAGGGGATCTTGGGCCGATAGTCGGTAACGACATCGAATGCCGGCAGGCTGGGCAGGACGGTGGCGAGCATGGCGCCGACCAGCACAAACAGCACCAGGACGACATCGGCGCTCGCCGCGATGAGCGTTCGCCGCAGGTCGTTGCGGTAACTGGCTGCGGCAAAGGGCAAGGCAAGAAAACTGACGGCGGTCGAGAAGAAGCTCACGTACGGGTCCTGGCTGAGGCTTGGCCCGGTCTGACGCCGAGCCGGGCAGTGGAAGGCGCTGGCAAGCCAGTCGCCGAAAGGCGCAGTTTAGCCGCAACGACGGCGCCGGGAAGCGCCGGGTTGGTGGTTATCAATCGCGAAATGCCGACAGCCAGCGCCTATCAACTGACGCTCACGTCCACCCTGTGGACCTAAATGACTGCTTGCGCTCCTCGCAACAACCAGCAGTGAGATTTGCTGCGGCAGACAAAAGCATCACGTTTGAGGTAACCGGCCACCGAAGCGCGCAGCGCGGAGGGAAGCGAGAAGCGCAGCTTCTCGGTGGTCCGGTTGGCCGAGTGGTTAGGCACCGCATTCCTTTGCAAGAAGATGCAACGCGTGATTCTTGAGTAGAGAAGTTCTTACTCTGAGGTCAAATTCTGACCATGAGCCACTCAGCGCATCGATTTTCGAGTTTGCTTCTTGGAGGGTCGCGAAGTTGGTACTCAACTGAATTGCTTGCAATGCACATTTCTTCGACTGTAGAGATTGCGTGAGTTTTTCGCTGTCGGTCTCGATAACGGTGATTTCACGTTCATAGCAGGAGCCCAAGATATTTCCGCAACCGCCGAATGTGCATTCCTTTCTAGCACGCTCTGTTTCCCGAAGGCACCGTTGGTACTCGCTCTTTG
The DNA here is from genome assembly GCF_026261605.1 of Dechloromonas sp. A34. Taxonomy (NCBI): domain Bacteria; kingdom Pseudomonadati; phylum Pseudomonadota; class Betaproteobacteria; order Rhodocyclales; family Azonexaceae; genus Dechloromonas; species Dechloromonas sp. A34. The sequence continues at coordinate 1,037,896 of NZ_CP102486.1, read as the reverse complement.
CGGCGAAGGCTATTGAGCCATCGGCCAACACGTAACCCCCCATTCCCAACGTGATCGCGGTTGCGGCGAGATAGCGGAACATCACCATAGGTGCCTAACGTTATTGTTCAGCGGCGCCGTTAGGCATCCGCTGGAACTGAGGGTTGGGCGATATGCCCCATAATTCTTTGAAAGTCTCGATCCACTTGATCCAGAACCTCCATGAAAGAACCTGCTTCAAAGCCAAAAGCACCGTTCCACTCTTTTCCGCCTTTTGACACAGGGTATCTGTAGAGCATGCTTGGAACCGGTGAAGTCTTTCGTGCCGCTTGAATCTCGGCTTCAGACAAATCACCCCACTCGGTTCTAAATGGAATTTCCCAATCAAACTGCGATTCCGAGAACAGGCGCTTGTATTCGGTACCTAGTGAATCAAGAAAGTGATGCTCAATTTTCGCCGATGGATCACGGGCCAATATGGCCCCCTTCAAGAAGAGTTCGGTCGAATGCGCTGCCAACAGCAAGACAACATTCGCATTTGGCCAGGTCCGCAAACTTTGGGTCTCCACCATAGAGTTGCACATTGCCGAGGCGGCGTTTCGATACGCTATGGCGTATTCGAAGAAGCGCTGCGACACTGTCAAGTTCGACATTTCGGAATCGGTAATCAGTTGCCAGTTCATGACTCAAGCCCAACGTGAAGTAGACCGCAAATACGCCACACATTCTGGCAACACGCTCTCTATCTTGGCTGGCACATCAGTCAAAGACGGCCGCCCAGACTGGCGCCCCCCACGGGTTGATAAATTATTGCCGAGGATAGCCGGCGCTGAAACACGGCGCGGCGCTGTGACGAGCGGTGCGCCGGAATCGGGCCAGCATAACGAAGGGTATCCGTCATGTCGAGCGGATAGGCGCCCGCCATCCGTCAGCAAATCGACCGGGCGCTGCCGATGGCTCGCCGTCCCCGGCCGCCCTAAATCACGTCGTGCGCGCCACGGACAAGCCAGCGGATGAAGGCCATCGCCGCCGGCCGGTCCTGGATGGCCGGCGGGGCGACGACGTAGAAGCAGCGGTCGGCGCAATCCTGCGCGAAGGGGCGGACCAGGCGGCCTTCCGCCAGATAGGGCGCGGCCAGCGAGCCGGCCATCAGGGCCACGCCGTGGCCGGCGACGGCAGCTTCGAGCATCAGCAGCGCGTCCTCGTAGAGCGGGCCGATCGACGGTTCGGGGTGGCTGACGCCGGCGGCGGCGAACCAGCGCTGCCAGGAGAGCAGCGGGTGGCGCAGCAGGCGGCGGTGGTCGAGGTCCTGCGGGCTGGCCAGCCCGGCCGCCAGGGCCGGGCTGCAGACCGGGAAGACGCGCTCCTCGAACAGCTTCCAGGCGAGCAGGCCGGGCCATTCCTCCTCGCCGTAGCGCAGGCCGATGTCGGCTTCGCCGGCGAGCAGCGGTGCGAGGCCGGTGGCGGTGCCGAGGGTGAATTCGATATCGGGATGAGTATCCTGATAGGCGGCGACGCGGCCGACCAGCCACTTGCTGGCCAGCGCCGGTGCCGCCGAGATGCGCAGCCGTTCGCGCTGCGGGGCGCGCAGCAGGCCGCTGGCCTCGTCGAGCCGCCACAGCATGTCGCGGACCACGGCCAGATAGCGGCGCCCGCTGGCGGTGAGGACGACGGCCCGATGGCGGCGTTCGAACAGGGGCTGGCCGAGGTGATCTTCGAGCAGGCGGATGCGGTGGCTGATCGCCGAGGGCGTCAGGTGCAGGGCTTCGGCGGCGGCGAGGAAGCTGCCGAGGCGGGCGGCGGCCTCGAAGGCGGGCAGGGTATGGAGCGGCGGCAGGTCGCGCATGCTTATTCCTGGGTCGGGGCGGCGTCGGTCTGGCCGAGCAGCCAGGCGGTGAAGGCGGCGACGGCCGCTCGGTCGGCACTCGGGCCAGCCAGCAGATAGTAAGCGCGTTCCGGCTCCGGGCGGGGCGGTGCCAGGGCGATCAGGCGGCCGTCGGCGAGGTGGTCGCGAATCAGCGGCTCGCGGCCGAGAGCGACGCCCTGCCCGGCCAGCGCCGCGGCGATGCATTGATCGTAGTGGTTGAATTGCAGGCAGCCGCGGGCGTCGCTGGCGGCGAGGCCGAGCGGCTTGAGCCAGGCCTCCCAGCCCAGGCGGGGTTCGGCCGTGGCCGTGTCGTCCTCGAAGGCGAGCAAGGTCAGCTGGCCCAGGGTGTCGCGGTCGAGGCCGGCGACCGCCGGCAGACGGGCATGCAGGCCGGGCCGATGACCGGCAGCAGGGCTTCGACAAACAACCGGCGGCTGCCGGCCGGGGCATCGGCCGGGGCGCAGTAGCGGATGGCGAGATCGACATCGTCGAGTTCGAGGTCGACGACGCGGTTTTCGGCGGAAAGGCGGACACCAATTTCCGGGTGCACGGCCTGGAAGCCGGCGAGGCGGGGGACCAGCCAAAGGGCGGCGAAGCCGATCGAAGTCGACAGGGTCACGCCGGGACGATGGCGCGGCGCGGCAATCTCGCGCACGGCCTCGTCGAGTACGGTGAAGGCGTCGAGCGCGGCCCGGTAGAGGGTTTCGCCGGCCGGCGTCAGGTGCAGACGCCGCGTGCTGCGCCGGAAGAGCGGCGTGCCGAGCTGCGCCTCCAGCGCCTGGACCTGCCGGCTGATCGCCGACTGGCTCAGGAACAGCGCGGCACCGGCCTTGGTGAAGCTGGCATGGCGGGCGGCGGCGACGAAGCCGCGGAGGTGGTCGAGCGGGGGCAGGCGACGCAGGTCGATGCTCATGGATTTATGCGTTCAATGCATGTCATTGATGCTGATATTCCGTTTGTCGAAACAGCCGTCTGTTCATAGAGTGAGGCTGAGCGCCGGGCTATTCCGGCATGTATAAATCTCATTAATGGAGGATAGGAAAATGTTCCCGATCCTGCAAGCCGCCAACACGACACCGCTGTATGTACAGTTGCAGCGCCGCGAAACCCTGGTCGTCACCGGCACCGGTCGCCTGGTGTGCGAGGCCGGCGAAGTCTGGCTGACCGAAAGCGGCAGCCCCGAGGACAGCATCCTGCAGGCTGGCGACCAATGGCCGCTGCGCCCGGGCATCGAGGTCGCGCTGTCGACGCTGGCCGGCGCCCGCCTCTGCTTCTGCACCACGGCCGGGAGCCGGGCATGAACGAGCGGCCGCAGGCGCTGGTCCTGGTCGCCGCCGACGGTTACCGGCTGGCCGCCCACCTCTGGCCCTCTGTCGGGCCGACCGAGGCGGTGGTCGTGATCAACCCGGCAACCGCAGTCAAGGCCGAGTACTACCATCGCTATGCCGCCTTCCTGGCCGAACACGGCATGGCCGTGCTGACCTACGACTACCGCGGCATCGGCGCCTCGCGCCAGGGTAGCCTGCGCCGCTGGCGGCAGATCACCAAGCTCGACTGGGGACGCTACGACTGCGATGCCGCCCTGCGTCAGGCGCAGCGTTTCTTTCCCGGGCGGCCGCTGCGCGTCGTCGGCCACAGCATCGGCGGCCTGCTGCTCGGCCTGGCACCAGCGGCCGGCCGGGTCGAGCGGGCGCTGACGGTGGGCGCCCAGTATGCCTACTGGCGCGACTACGGGCCGGGCAAGGCCCTGATGTGGCTGCGCTGGCATTTGCTGATGCCGGCGCTGACTGCGCTTTGCGGCTATTTCCCGGCGCGCCGCCTGGGCTGGCACGAGGACCTGCCGGCCGGCGCCGCTTACGAGTGGGCGCGGCGCCCGGCTTCGCTGGAGCAGGCCTATCGGCACCAACGTCTGGCCGGCGACGATCCGCTGCGCCACTTTCCGGAAATGCGCGGCGAACTGCTCGCCATCGGCCTGCACGACGACCCCTTCGGCACGCCGGCCGCCCTGCACCGGCTACTCGCCTATTACCGCAACGCGCCACGCCAGCATGTGCGGATATCGCCGGACAGCATCGGCAGCCCGGCGATCGGTCACTTCGGCTATTTCAACAGCCGCTTCCGCGACACCCTGTGGCAGGAGTCGCTGGCCTGGCTGCGCGATGGCGAGCAATCGCGGATACCGCTGGAGACGCTGGCGCCCGGGCAGGGCTGAGCTAGTCGGCTAGCCGCAAGCGAAACCACGGGCAACGCTTGATGGCGGGATCGTAACCGAGGAGCAGAAAGGCCATCGCCAGGCCGTCGAAGGCCGGGAAGCGATGGCCCTTGAGATAGGAATTGACGGCGGCCTGATTCAAATGCGGCTCGTCGGTGAAGATCACCACCGCGTAGCCACCCGGGTAGGGGCCGTCCTTCAAAGCCCCGGTGCGCTTGGCCTTGGCGGCCAGACGATCCGTAATGCCGGCCAGGAAGCTGTCCCGGGACCACACCGCCCATTCGCCGATGCGCCCCGCCTGGTAGTTGGCGATACCCTTGGGATCGACCAGTTCGGTGACTTCGATGGCGACGCGCCGGCCTTCGTGATCGGTCGCTTCGCAATCCGGTGGGTCGTTGCCCCGGCCGCGACTCTGGATGTTCTCGAACAGAGTCTGGCGGTCCGCTTCCATGGAGGCGACCAGGTAATTGACGACGCCCAGTTCGGCCAGATTGCGATCCAGCGGCCACTCGAAAAACGAGGCATAGCCTCGTTTCTGCGAGCGCTCGATGTAACCGAAGATGCTGGTCGGACGGTCGCCGGGCATGGCTTGCCAATGGCTACTCAGATGGCGGGGGCAGAACGGGAGTTCATAGCCAGGGTCAGCGACGCCCGCCGAGGATCGAGCCCAGGACACCACGCAGGATTTGTTGCCCGACCGAGCGGCCGACGGTACTGGCCATGCCGCGCGCCGCGCTCTTGGCGGCGGCTTCCAGTATGCCTTCGCGACGGCCGCCGCGCGGCCCGGTGCTGCCGCCGAGTAGATCGCCAAGGCTGCCCAGGATGCCGCCCCCCGCACTTTCCTGAGCTGCCGGCTCGCTTTGCCGCGGCTGCGGCGCCGGTGCGGGACGGGGCGTGGCCTGCTGCCCGGAGCTATTGCCCCAGTCGTTGGCATTCAGGCCACCGCTGCCGGCCGGCGGCGCGGGAATGGCGCCCGGTGCCGGTTGCCTTGCCGCCGGCTTGCCGCGCAGGAGTTCGTAGGCCGATTCGCGGTCGACGGTCTGGCCATAGGTGGCGAGCAGCGACGAGGCCTGGATGATCGCCTGGCGCTCTTCGGCGCTCAGCGGCCCGAGACGCGAAGCGGGCGGGAAGATCATGCTGCGCTCGACGACGGCGGGACGGCCCTTTTCGTCGAGGAAGGAAACCAGCGCCTCGCCGACGCCGAGTTCGGTGATCGCCGTCGCGGCGTCGAACTTGGGGTTGGCGCGCATGGTTTGCGCCGCCGCCTGCACGGCCTTCTGGTCACGCGGCGTGAAGGCGCGCAGCGCGTGCTGAACGCGGTTGCCGAGCTGGCCGAGGATCTTTTCCGGGACGTCGAGCGGGTTCTGGGTGACGAAATAGACGCCGACGCCCTTCGAGCGGATCAGGCGGACGACCTGCTCGACCTTGTCGGTCAGCGCCTGCGGCGCATCGCTGAACAACAAATGCGCTTCGTCAAAGAAGAAGACCAGCTTGGGCTTGTCGAGGTCGCCGGCTTCCGGCAACTGCTCGAACAGTTCGGCGAGCAGCCAGAGCAGGAAGGTGGAATACAGCGCCGGGGCGTGGATCAGTTTCTCGGCGGACAGCACGTTGATGACGCCGCGCCCGTTCTCGTCGACCTTCATCAGGTCGTGGATGTCGAGCATCGGCTCGCCGAAGAAGATGTCACCGCCCTGCTCTTCCAGCGTCAGCAGGCCGCGCTGGATGGCGCCGATCGAGGCGGCGGCGACGTTGCCGTATTCGGTGGTGAAATCCTTGGCGTTGTCGCCGACGTGCTGGACCATGGCACGCAGGTCCTTGAGGTCGAGCAGCAGCAGCCCCTGGTCGTCGGCAATCTTGAAGACCAGTTGCAAGACGCCGCCTTGGGTGTCGTTGAGGTTGAGCAGGCGCGACAGGAGCAGCGGGCCCATGTCGGAAACCGTAGCGCGGATCGGTACCCCGCCTTCACCGAAGACATCCCAGAAGGCGACCGGATTGGCGTAGGGGGCGAAACCGTCGAGGCCAAGATCGGCGATCCGCTTGAGCAGCTTTTCCGAGGGCGTGCCGGCGGCGCCCATGCCCGAGAGGTCGCCCTTGACGTCGGCCATGAAGACCGGCACGCCGGCGAAGGAGAGCCGTTCGGCCATCGACTGCAGGGTCACCGTCTTGCCGGTGCCGGTGGCGCCGGTGATCAGGCCGTGGCGGTTGGCCATCTGCGGCAGCAGGGCCGGGTAGCCCTCTTCGGATTTGGCTAGATAGAGAGGTTCGCTCATGGTCTGGGGCTCGATATAGGAAATTGGGTAAGTAAAGCTCGGGCAAACGTCATTTTTAACCGGTTTGACCATCCAGGCCAAGAGGCATTCAGTCGGAAGCTTTTCCCCTGCGTTGCCGGGTCGAGTAAAATCGCGCCTTTCGACATTCAGATATCTCTCCCGAAAGGTAATCGCTATGGCCGGACATAGTAAATGGGCCAATATCCAGCATCGCAAGGGTCGCCAGGACGAGAAGCGCGGCGCCGCCTTCTCCAAGATCGCCAAGGAAATCACCGTTGCCGCCAAGATGGGCGGCGGCGACGCCGGCTTCAACCCGCGCCTGCGCGTCGCGGTGGATAAGGCCAAAGGCGTCAACATGCCCAAGGACAAGATCGACACCGCCATCAAGAAGGGCACCGGCGAACTTGAAGGCGTCGATTACGTCGAGATCCGCTACGAAGGCTACGGGATCGGCGGCGCGGCGATCATGGTCGACTGCCTGACCGACAACAAGACCCGCACCGTCGCCGAAGTCCGCCACGCTTTCAACAAGTACGGCGGCAACATGGGCACCGAAGGTTCCGTGGTCTTCCAGTTCAAGCATTGCGGCCAGATGATCTTCGCCCCGGGCACCGACGAGGCGGCACTGATGGATGCCGCCATCGAGGCCGGTGCCGAGGACGTGAATACCAACGACGACGGCTCGATCGAAGTGATCACCGGGCCGGCCGACTTCATCACCGTCAAGGACGCCCTCGAAGCCGCCGGCTTCAAGCCGGAATTCGGTGAAGTCACGATGAAGCCGGAAAGCGAAAACGAATTCACCGGCGAGGATGCCGTCCGGATGCAGAAACTGCTCGACGCGCTGGAGAACCTGGACGATGTCCAGGAGATCTACACGACGGCGGTAATGGACGAGTAAGTCGATCTGCCACCTGCAGAGCGGCTTGGAAAACCCGGGCCGCTCTTCTACACTGCCGGGATGGGACATTGGCATTCACGCCACCCGCCGAACAGGATGTAACGAACGACATGGACATTTCCTCCCGCGGCCTGCTGCCCGAACTGTTGATTCTGGGAATTCCTGAAGTCGATGCGCAGCATGAAGGCATTTTCTACCGCATCGAGAACCTGAAGTTTCTCTGCGTCGAGCAAAACGAACTGCCCCGGACGGTGGTGGAAGAATTGCTGGGCTATCTGCGCGAGCATTTCAAAACCGAAGAGCGCATCGCTCAGGCAACCCGGATCGAGTTCTCGGACCATACCAAGGCGCACAATGACACCTTGACCACTCTGACCGGCTGGGCCAGCGTGGTACTCAGCGGACAGCGCGACGTTTTCAGTTTTCTGCGTTACCTGGAAATCTGGTTCGAACGCCACATCCGCGAGGAAGACCAACCCTTCGCCGCCCAGTTGCTCGACATCAACGCCGCTCCCGGCTCCTGATGCATCCTGGCCGGCCAGCCCCACTGAAGCCCGTGCAGCCAACGGGCTTCGTTGTTTCCACCACCGCCGTTCATCTAGCGTCCGCCCCGCCGGGCAGCCCGTCGCCTTGCCCTGGAAAGCCCCGTGCCGCAACTCTACCCCTTCTTCTTCGTCTTCCTGTGGAGCACCGGTTTCATCGGCGCCAAGTACGGCCTGCCCTATGCCGAGCCGCTGTCCTTCCTGCTCACCCGCTACGGCCTGGTGATCGGGCTGATGACGGCGATCGCGCTGGCGACGCGGGCTCCATGGCCGAAAGCGCCGCGGCAGTGGCTGCATATCGGCGTCTCCGGCGTGCTCGTGCATGCCATCTACCTCGGCGGCGTCTTTGTCGCCATCAAGCATGGCCTGCCAGCCGGCGTAACAGCCCTGGTCGTCGGCATGCAGCCCTTGCTGACGGCGCTCGGTGCCGGCTGGCTGCTCGGTGAAAAAGTCAGCGGCCGGCAGTGGGGCGGCCTGGCCCTCGGTTTCGTCGGGGTCGGGCTGGTCGTTTCCGGGAAGTTCGGCGATGCCGGACTGGGGCCGATGCTGATTCCCGCCCTCGTCGCCCTGCTCGGCATTACCGCCGGCACGCTTTACCAGAAGCGTTTCTGTGCCCAGTTCGACCTGCGCACCGGGTCGGTCATCCAGTTCGTGCCGACCGCCGTGCTGACTGCCATCGCCGTCACCCTGTTCGAAGACTTTCGCATCGAATGGACCGGCGATTTCGTCTTTGCCCTGGGCTGGCTGGTGCTGGTTCTCTCGATCGGGGCAATCAGCCTGTTGAACCTGCTGATCCGCGGCGGCAGTGCGGTTAACGTCGCCAGCCTCTTTTACCTGACGCCACTGTCAACGGCGGTGATCGCCTGGCTGATGTTCGGCGAACAATTGAGCCTGGTTGCCGGATTCGGCATGTTGCTGGCCGTCAGCGGCGTCTATCTCGTGGCGCGCTCGAAATGAGCGCCCCGCGCATCCTCGGCATCGACCCTGGTCTGCGCGTGACCGGCTTTGGGGTCATCGAGAAGCACGGCAACCAGTTACTCTACGTCGCCAGCGGCTGCATCAAGTCGAACGACAAGCAGTCGCTGCCGGAACGCATCAAGACGCTGTTCGCCGGAATCAGCGAGGTGATCGCCACCTATCAGCCGAACCAGGCGGCGGTGGAAAAGGTCTTTGTGAACGTCAATCCGCAATCGACCTTGCTGCTCGGCCAGGCCCGCGGCGCGGCGCTCAGCGCGCTGGTTCATGCCGACCTGCCGGTCGCCGAATACACGGCGCTGCAGGTCAAGCAAGCGGTAGTTGGCCAGGGCAAGGCGGCCAAGGAACAGGTCCAGCACATGGTGGTCAGACTCTTGAGCCTGACCGGCGCGCCGACCGCCGATGCCGCCGACGCCCTGGCCTGCGCCATTTGCCACGCCCATGGCGGGCAGGGTTTGGGGGCCTTGGCGACCGCCGGCTATCGCGTTCGCGGCGGGCGACTGATAGGATGAGGCCCTGTGTGAAAATACAGTACTTTTTCCAGAAAGAGATTGCCCCGAAATGATCGGAAGACTGACCGGCATCCTCGCCGAAAAGAATCCCCCACAGATCGTGCTCGATGTGAATGGTGTCGGTTATGAAATCGATGTCCCGATGAGCACCTTCTACAACCTGCCAGCGGCGGGCGAGAAGACCAAATTGCTGACCCATTTTGCGGTGCGCGAAGACGGGCACTATCTGTATGGCTTCCTCAGCGAAGGCGAACGCTTTGCCTTCCGCCAGTTGCTGAAGGTCTCCGGGATCGGCGCCCGCACGGCGTTGTCGGTGCTCTCCGGCCTCTCGGTCGGCGATCTCGCGGCAGCCGTGGCGCAACAGGAACTCGGCCGCCTGATCAAGATTCCCGGCATCGGCAAGAAGACGGCCGAGCGCCTGCTGCTCGAACTCAAGGGCAAGCTCGCCGAAACCACCGGCGTATCGCTGCATGCAGTCGCCGACGACGCCAAGCACGACATCGCCAATGCCCTGCTCGCCCTCGGCTACAACGAGAAGGAAGCCGCGGCCGCGATGAAACAGCTGCCGCCCGACATCGGGACTTCGGACGGCATCCGCCAGGCCCTCAAGATGCTGTCGAAAGCGTGATGTTCTCCGAAGAGAATCCCCGCCGGCTGGCGCAGATCGCGCTGGTGGTGCTGCTGATCGTCGGCTGTATCGCCGTGCTGCTGCCTTTCATCGGCGCCGTGCTCTTCGCCTTCGTGGTCTGGGCCTGCACCTGGCCTTATTATTCGGAAAAGCTGCTGCCCCGGCTCGGCGGGCGTGACGCCCTCGGCGCGACGCTGATGACCCTGCTGCTGGTGCTGATCATGCTGTTGCCGATGGTTTTCCTGGCCGCTTCGCTGGCCAACGGCGCCGACAAGCTGCTCGACTTCGCCAAGCCCTATGTCGAGCAGGGCTTGCTGCTCGACCCACCGGCCTGGCTCAGCGGCCTGCCCTTCATCGGGACGGAAATCGATCACTTCTGGCACCAGGTCGCCAGCAACCGGGACGAACTGAATGATCTGCTCAAGCAAATGGTCGCCCCGCTCCGCCAATTCGCCCTGGCGCTCGGCGGGATTGCCGCCAACGGCCTGCTGCAGTTGGCGCTGGTGCTGTTCGTGATCTTCTTTCTATATCGCGACGGGGCGAAAGTCAGCCACGCACTCTATGTCGGCGCCCGCAAGCTGGGCGGCGAACTGGGCGAGGAAATCCTCGACAAGACACGCGACACCGTGGTCGGCGTCATGCTCGGCATTGTCGGCACCGCCGCCGCCCAGGGCACGGTGGCGATGATCGGCTTTCTGATTGCTGGCGTACCGGGCGCCATGCTGCTCGGCTTTGCGATCTTTTTCCTGTCGATGATCCCGATCGGGCCGCCGCTGATCTGGGGCGGTGCCGCCGCCTGGCTGTGGGGTCAGGAGCAGACAGGCTGGGCGATCTTCATGGTGCTCTACGGGCTTTTCGTCATCAGCAGCATCGACAATTTCGTCAAACCGATTCTGATCTCCCGCGGCGCCGGCATTTCGATTCTGCTGATCGGCCTCGGCGTGCTCGGTGGCGTACTGGTCTTCGGCTTCATCGGCATCTTTCTCGGCCCGGTGCTGCTCGCCCTCGGCCACATGCTGCTCAGCCGCTGGACGCGCGAGGAAAAATCGACATGATCGAGACCGACAAGCTGGTAGCTGAGCGAATCATCGCACCGCAGGCCAAATCCGTTCAGGAAGAGGCGCTCGAACGCGCCCTGCGCCCCAAGCGCCTGGCCGACTACACCGGCCAGGTCAAGATTCGCGAACAACTGGAAATCTTCATCCAGGCCGCCCGCAACCGCGGCGATTCGCTCGACCACGTGCTGCTCTTCGGCCCGCCCGGCCTGGGTAAGACGACGCTGGCCCATATCGTCGCCGCCGAAATGGGCGTCAACCTGCGCTCGACTTCCGGCCCGGTGCTCGAACGCGCCGGCGATCTGGCCGCCATCCTGACCAATCTCGAACCGCACGACGTGCTGTTCATCGACGAAATCCACCGCCTGAGTCCGGTCGTCGAGGAAATCCTCTACCCGGCACTGGAAGACTTCCAGATCGACATCATGATCGGCGAAGGCCCGGCCGCCCGTTCGGTCAAGCTCGATCTGCCGCCATTCACGCTGGTCGGCGCGACGACCCGGGCCGGCATGCTGACCAACCCGTTGCGCGACCGCTTCGGCATCGTCGCCCGCCTCGAGTTCTATAACGCCGAGGAACTGCAAAGCATCGTCAGCCGCTCGGCGACGCTGCTCAACGCACCGATCGATGCCGCTGGCGCCCTGGAGATCGCCAAGCGCTCGCGCGGCACGCCGCGAATCGCCAACCGCCTGCTGCGCCGGGTCCGCGACTACGCCGAGGTCAAGGCCGACGGCCGGATCACCAGCCCGGTGGCTGACGCGGCACTGGCCATGCTCGACGTCGACGCGGCCGGGCTCGACATCATGGACCGCAAGCTGCTCTCGGCGGTGATCGACAAGTTCGGCGGCGGCCCGGTCGGCGTGGACAATCTGGCAGCGGCGATCGGCGAGGCACGCGACACGATCGAGGACGTGCTCGAACCCTACCTGATCCAGCAAGGCTACCTGCAACGCACCCTGCGCGGCCGCATCGCGACGCCGGCCATCTACCGCCACCTCGGACTGGCCGAACCGAACAGCGCCGTCGTCCGCGACCTGCTCGCCGATTCCTGAGCCGGCGCCAGCGGCTCAGCTGCCGACGGACGAATCCTTGAAATCGTCGTGGCAGCTCTTGCAGACTTTGGTCAGATCGGCGACAACTGCCTTGACCGCATCCGGCGAGCCAGCACGAGCAATCTCCTTGAGGCGTGTCGTTTCGGCCTGGAACTTCTCGTTGAGCCCGCGATAGCGCGCCCATTCCTTCCAGATTTCGGGACGGGCCTTGGTGTTGCCCTCGTGCGATCCGGCGACGAAGCCATCCAGGCTGACCCGCGACAGCATCTCGAGATAGGCGGCATGGCGATTCAGCTCCTCGCGATTGAACGGCAGCTTGCCCTTGACCATTCCTGAAACCTGGTCGTAATGGCGCTTGACCAGGGTCATCACCGCCTGACGATAACGGATCGGCTCTTCGTAGCGGGTCGCTTGCGCGGAGGCTGGGGCGGGCAGTTGCAGGCCGATGGCGGCAAAGACCGATAGAAGGAGGCTTCGGGCTCCGGTCATCATTGTCCTCTCCGGTAAAATGCGATGGCTAATTGTCAATTCTGCCACGAGTTCGCCCCCGGAGATTCCATGAAATTCCGTCAAATTCTGATTTCCCTGCTTTGTCTGGCCGGCGCCCCTGCCCTCGCTGCCGACGCTGCTGCGCTTGTCGAACAGCATTGCTCCCGTTGCCACGGCAGCGACGGCCTGGCTACCGGCCCCGGCCTGCCGCACCTCAACGGACAACTGGAAGCCTACCTTGCCGACGCCATCGGCAAGCTGCAGAAAGGGCGCCTGCCGACCACTGTTGCCACTCACATCCCAGCCGAACTATCGAGCAGCGATCTTGCCGTTATCGCCGGGCATTACGCCGGGATTCGCGCCATTCGCCCAAAACAGGAAGTCGATCCGGCCAAGCAGGCCCGCGGCGAGGAGGTTTATCGCAACCGCTGCGCCGAATGCCACCCCGACAACGGACGGGAAGCCGACAAGGACGCCCCCCTGATGGCTGCCCAGTCGCTCGATTACATGCTGGCGCAGACCCGCCTGTTCGTCAGCGGCAAGCGCAAGTTCGGCTTCCTGCAGGACGAAGCATTCAAGGGCCTGAGCAGCGACGACCTCGACGCCGCTGCCCACTTTTTTGCCAGCCAGGAACAGTACGCAGAGGCCAAGCCGGTGATCAAGAAGAAACAACGCCGCTAGTACCAGCCTTTGCCTTTATGGTACTAGTTCGCCGACGATGGGCTCAGAAACATACCGTTACAGAATAATGCTGCATTGCAAGGTAAAATTCCGCGATGAAATTTGAGCCAAAGCCCAACGCCTTCTCGATCCCCGTTCGGGTTTATTACGAGGATACGGACGCCGGCGGGGTTGTTTACTACGCCAATTACCTGAAGTTCTTCGAACGTTGCCGTACCGAGTGGATGCGCTTTGCCGGGCATGACCAGTCGCAACTGGCGGCCGATGCCGGGATCGGCTTCGTCGCCCGCAAGGCGAGTTGCGAATACCTGAAGCCCGCCCGCCTCGACGACGAGCTGACGGTCGGTCTCGAAGTCGAAAAACTGACCCGCGTCCGCGTTGTCTTCCGCCAGCACGTCCGCCGCGGCGACGAAGAACTGGTCACCGGCACCGTCGAGATCGCCTGCGTCAACATGGCCACCATGACGCCCTCCGCCATTCCCGAATTCCTGCACAGCAAACTGGAAACGCTTAAATGAACGTCACTCAGGACCTTTCCATCTTCCATCTGATTCTCGAAGCCAGCGCCGTCGTTCAGGCCGTGATGCTCCTGCTGGCCGGTGTCTCCTTCATGTCCTGGTACTACATTTTCATGAAGTGGTTCTCGGTGCGCCTGGCGCGCACCAAAACCGAGACCTTCGAGCGCGATTTCTGGTCCGGTGGCGACCTCAATAACCTCTTCAACAGCGCGGTCAACGACCGCCACCATGCCGGCTCCATGGAGCGTATCTTCGAGGCCGGCTTCCGCGAATTCACCAAGCTCAAGGGCCAGAAGAACCTTGACCCCAAGGACATTGTCGACGGCTCGCGCCGCGCCATGCGCGCCACCTACCAGCGCGAAATGGATGCGCTGGAAGCCCACCTCGCCTTCCTCGCCTCGGTCGGCTCGGTCAGCCCGTACATCGGCCTGTTCGGCACCGTCTGGGGCATCATGCATGCCTTCCGCGGCCTCTCCAACGTCGGCCAGGCGACCCTCGCTTCGGTCGCCCCGGGCATCGCCGAGGCGCTGGTCGCCACCGCCATCGGCCTGTTCGCGGCAATTCCCGCGGTCCTCGCCTACAACCGCTTCTCGCACGATATCGACCGCCTGGCGACGCGCTACGAGTCGTTCATGGAAGAGTTCTCCAACATCCTGCAACGGCAGATGCGTTAAGCCATGCGCCAACGCCGCCTGAAAAACGAAATCAACGTCGTCCCCTACATCGACGTCATGCTCGTGCTGCTCGTCATCTTCATGGTGGCGACGCCGATGATGACCACCGGCTCGGTGGATCTGCCGGCGGCAGGAACGGCGCCGCAGAAGCCGGACAAGTACGTCAAGGTGCAAGTCAAGGAAGACGGCGCGCTGTCGATCTTCGATGTCGACGGCAAGGAGAAAAAGATCAAGGGTCTCAAAGAGCTGAAGAGTCAGCTGGTCAGCCTGAAGGAAGCCGACGACAAGATGCCCATCCTGATCGCCGGCGACAAGGAAGCGCCCTACAAGAATGTCATCGAAGTGCTGGACGAAGCCAAACGCGCCGGATTCCAGAAAGTCGGCCTGGAAACCGCCGCCAAGTAACGATCCATGATCGACCAAATTCGCGAAGAACCCGGCAAGAAATACGCACTGACCTTCACCATCCTGGTGCACGTCGGGCTGCTGGTATTCCTCTTCCTCGGCGTGCAATGGAAAAGCAGCAAGCCGGAAGTGATGGAGGTCGAACTGTGGTCGGCCCAACCAACCCCGGCAACCTACGTTCCGCCGCCGCCCCCTCCACCGGAAGTGAAGCCGGAGCCGAAACCGATTCCCAAGGTCGAACCGAAGCCCGAACCACCCCCGCCCAAAAAACCGGACATTGCGATCAAGCAGGAAAAAAAGCCGGAACCGAAGAAACCCGAGCCGCCCAAGCCGGAACCGAAAAAACCGGAACCAAAACCCGAACCGAAGAAACCCGAGCCCCGGGTCGACCCGTTCAAAGAAATGCTCGAACGCGAAGAAAAACAGCGCTCCACCGCCAGTACGCAGGCCCGGATGGCCGCTGCAGCCGAGGCCGAACAGCGGGCCTCCGCCAGCAAGCGAGGAATGGCCGACTACGCCAGCAAGATACGCGGCAAGGTACGTGGCAACATCGTGCTGCCCCCAGCATTCAGGGGAACCCCGAGGCAATCTTCGAAGTCAGTCAATTGCCTTCCGGTGAGGTTCTCGCCGTCAAGCTGAAACGCTCCAGTGGCAATGCCGCACTGGATACCGCCATTGAGCGCGCGATCCTGAAATCCTCGCCTTTGCCGAAGCCGGATGACCCGTCATTGTTCCAACGCTCGCTGGAAATCAAGTACAAGCCGTTTGAAGAGTAAAATCGCGCGAAACCTTATGAAAATGAACCCAATGCCCAGCATTTCACGCCGCATTTTCCTGACGTTGGCCCTGTTGACAGCAAGTCTCGCCCAGGCTCAGCTTTCGATCGAGATTACCGGCGCCGGGGCCAACCGGATCCCGGTGGCGATCGCCGATTTCGTCGGCGATGGCGCGGCGTCGCGCATCGTCACCGCGACGGTGCGTTCCGACCTCGAGCGCAGCGGCCTGTTCAAGCTGGTCGACACGACCGGCGTCGCTCTCGACGAGAATTCCCCGATCAATCACGCCGACTGGAAAGGCCGGGGCGCCGACGCACTGGCCGCCGGCAGCCTGGCGCGCAGCCCGGATGGACGGATGGAAGCCCGCTTCCGCATTTACGACACGCAAAAAGCAGTTTCCCTGGGCGGTGCCGCTTACGTGACCAGCAACGAGCAACTGCGTGCCGCCGGTCACCGCATCGCCGATTACATCTACGAAAAGCTGACCGGTGAAAAGGGCGTCTTCTCCACCCGGATCGCCTACGTCGTCAAAAACCGCGGCCAGTTCCTGTTACAGATTGCCGATGCCGATGGCCAAGGTGCCGCCACTGCGCTGACCTCGACCGAACCGATCATCTCGCCGGCCTGGTCGCCGGATGGCAGCAAGCTGGCCTATGTCTCCTTCGAGAAGAAGAAGCCGATCGTTTATGTCCATTCGCTGGCGACTGGCCAGCGCCACATCGTCGCCAACCAGAAAGGCTCGAATTCGGCGCCAGCCTGGTCGCCCGATGGTCGCCGGCTGGCCGTTGTCATGTCCAAGGACGGCAATTCCCAGATTTATGTCGTCAATGCCGATGGCAGCGGCGGACCGCAACGCCTGACCAACTCGTCGGGCATCGACACCGAACCGCGCTACGCTCCCGACGGCAGTATCTATTTTACCTCCGACCGCGGCGGCAGCCCGCAAATCTATCGGATGGGCGCCGGTGGCGGCGATGTTCAGCGCGTTTCCTTTGAAGGCAGCTACAACGTTTCGCCGCGCCCCTCGGCCGACGGCAAGACCCTCGCCTTCATCAGCCGCCGCGAAGGCCGCTTCCAGCTCACCGCAATGGATCTGGCCAGCCGCCAGGTTCAGGTGCTGACCGACTCGAACAAGGACGAATCCCCCAGTTTCGCACCCAATAGCCGCATGATCCTGATCGCCACCGAAATCGGCGGGCGCGGCGTACTGTCGGCTGTTTCCAGCGATGGCAGGATCAAACAACGCCTCTCGGTCGCCGCAGGTGATGTGCGCGAACCGGCCTGGGGTCCGTTTTTCAAATAATCCTCACCGGAGAACTCCATGAACAAACTGCTTATTCCCGCCCTGCTGTCCGCCCTTATCCTGGGTTGTAGTTCCACCCCGATTCCCGACGAAGGCGGCGCCCCCGTCGAATCGCGCAGTAGCGGCAGCAGCACCGGGGTTGCTCCGGTCGTTGCCGGCGGCGTCGATGCCAACGGCCTGCCGCGCGAACTGACCGACCCGAAGAGCAAGCTGGCCCAGCGCAGCATCTACTTCGATCTCGACAAGTACGACATCAAGGCCGACTACCAGGATCTGGTTGCCGCCCACGCCAAGTACCTGGTCGCCAACCGTGGCTTCAAGGTTCTGCTCCAGGGCAATACCGACGAGCGCGGCAGCCGTGAATACAACCTGTCGCTCGGCCAGAAGCGCTCGGACGCCGTGAAGCGTTCGCTGGTTCTGCTCGGCGCCAAGGAAGAGCAGGTCGAATCGGTCAGCCTCGGCGAAGAAAAGCCGAAGAATGCCGGTCACGACGAAAGCGCCTGGTCTGAAAACCGTCGCGCCGACATCCTCTACAAGGCTGCCGACGGTCGCGGCGAGTTCTAAGCATGCGCCCGGTTCGAATCGCCCTTCTGATTGCCGCCCTGGGCGCCGTACAGGCCCAGGCCGGCGTTTTCGACGACGAAGAAGCGCGTCGCCAGGTTACCGATCTGAAGATCAAGACCGAGGCGCGATTCGACCAGCAAGCCAAGGCCCAGCTGGATCTGGCCAGCCAGATCCAGCGCCAGGCCGAAGAAATCGCCCGCCTGCGGGGCCAGGTCGAAACCCTGAATTACGAGCTGGAAACCGCCAAGAAGCGCCAGCAGGATTTCTATCTCGACCTCGACTCGCGCCTGCGCAAGTATGAAACGCCACCTGCCGCCACCGCCTCGAGCGATCCGGCCGGCAACGGCACGCCTGCCAATGCAAAACCAGCGGGCGAACCGGCCCGCGAAGGCCAGGAATACGAAGCCGCCCTGAACCAGTTCAAGGCAGCAAAATACAAGGAAGCCGCCGCCAGTTTCGGCGGATTCGTCCAGAAATACCCGGACAGTTCGCTGGCCCCCAATGCCCAGTACTGGCTGGGCAATGCCTGGTACGCCCAGCACAACTGCACCAAGGCGATCGAGGCGCAGAGCGTGGTCACCACCAAGTACGCCGACAGTGCCAAGGCGCCCGATGCCTGGCTGGCGATCGCCACCTGCCAGCAGGAACTGGGCAACCCGACCGGCGTCAAGCGCTCGCTGGAAACGGTGATCGCCAAGTACCCGACCTCGCCGGCTGCCGAATCCGCCAAAACGCGCCTGAAGAAGAAGTAATTGGCCTTGCGCCTCACCGAAATTTTCTTCTCCCTGCAGGGAGAGGCCTCGCGCGTCGGCTTGCCGACGGTCTTTATCCGCCTGACCGGCTGCCCGCTACGTTGCGTCTGGTGCGACACGACCTACAGTTTCACCGGTGGTGAGTCGGCCAGCATCGAGTCGATCCTGGCCGAGGTCGCGAAATATCCCGCCCGCCAGGTCTGCGTCACCGGTGGCGAGCCGCTCGCCCAGAAGGAATGCCAGCCCCTGCTGAGTGCCCTGTGCGACGCCGGTTACGACGTTTCGCTGGAAACCTCGGGCGCCCTCGACATCGCCGCCGTCGATCCGCGAGTATCGCGGATCATGGACCTCAAGGCCCCGGATTCCGCCGAGTCGGCCAGGAACCGCTGGGAAAACCTGAAGTTCCTGAACCCGCGCGACGAAATCAAGATCGTCATCGCCTCGCGGGCCGATTACGAATGGGCGCGCGACGTATTGCACCAGCACCGGCTGGATGCCTTGTGCCCGGTTCTCCTTTCTCCAGCCCAAGGGCTCGTCGAAGCTGCCGACCTCGCAAGCTGGATTCTCGAAGACGGCCTGAACGTGCGCTTCCAGATGCAGTTGCACAAACTGCTTTGGGGTAACATGAAGGGAAAATAAACAGGGGACAACCATGACGCAAAATCGCCGCCAGTTCACTCGCATTCCATTCAAGACCGAAGCGCGTGTTTTTCTCCCGAATGGCGAATTTGTGGTCGAAGTCGTCGACCTGTCGCTGAAAGGCGCTCTGATCCGCCCGCAAGACGAACTGTTCGTCACCGTCGGCAGCAACTGTGCCCTGGAAATCCAGCTGGCCGACGCTGCGTCGAGTATCCGCATGGAAAGCACCATCGTCCATCATCAGGGCAGCTACTACGGGCTGGCCTGCCGCGAGATCGACCTCGACAGTGTGACGCATCTGCGTCGCCTGGTTGCACTGAATCTTGGCGACGAAGCCCTGCTCGAACGCGAAATCTCCCTTTTGACCAAACCCTGACCGCTTCATCATTCACGGCATCACCACCGCCCAGGCTGATGCCTTTCGCGGCCTTCGAGCAGAACCTGCTCAGGCCGCCATTGCCGCCACCCTAGTGCAAGCGTTTGCCTTAGTGGTACTAGATTCCCAGATAGCGGTGCCAGATGCCGTGATCGGCGGCCAGCTCGGTCGACGTCCCGCGCCAAACCACCTGGCCTCGTTCGACGATGGTGTGCTGGTCGGCCAGGGCAATCAGCTTTTCGACGTATTTGTCGATGACCAGGATGCTTTGCCCGGCCGCCCGCAAGCGGGCCAGGCAGACCCATATCTCGTCGCGGACCAGCGGGGCGAGGCCCTCGGTGGCTTCGTCGAGAATCAGCAGGCGCGGGTTGGTGACCAGGGCGCGGCCGATAGCCAGCATCTGCTGTTCGCCGCCCGAGAGTTGGTTGCCGAGGTTGCGCCGGCGTTCGCATAGGCGAGGAAAGAGTTCGTAGACGCGGGCCGGCGTCCATGGCGTGCCGACGCCACGACGGTTGGCGAAAAAAGCCACCAGATGCTCGTCGACGGTCAGGTTGGGAAAGCACTGCCGGCCTTCCGGCACCAGCGCGATGCCGGCCCGGCCGATGCGATCCGGCCGCCAGCCGTCGATGCGTTCGCCGGCGAAACGGATGGTCCCGGCCTTGACCGGCTGCAAACCGCAGATCGCGCGCAGCGTCGTCGTCTTGCCCATGCCGTTGCGGCCGAGCAGGGTGGCCGCCGCGCCTTCTTCCATCGCCAGATCAAGGCCGAACAGCACCTGGCTCGGCCCATAGGCGACTTCCAGGCCGCTGACTTCGAGCAGGGTGCTCAAGCGTGGTCCCCGAGATAGGCACGGCGTACGCCGGCATCGTTTTTCACGTCATCCGGCGTGCCGGTACAGATCAGCCGGCCGTTGACCAGCACCGAGATGCGGTCTGCCAGTCGGAAGACCGCCGCCATGTCGTGCTCGACCAACAGAATGGTGACGTGGCGGGCGAGATGCTCGATCAGTTCGATCATCCGCGCCGACTCCTCGGGGCCGGTGCCGGCCATCGGTTCGTCGAGGAGCAACAATTGCGGCTTCGTCGCCAGCGCCATGGCCAGTTCCAGCGCCCGCTGCTCGCCGTGCGACAAATTGCCGGCCACGATGTCGGCCTTGGATTGCAGGCCGACCTGCTCGAGATAGCCCTGCGCCTCATCAAACAGCGTCGTTTCGCTCTTCACCGGCCGCCAGAAGCGGAAACTACTGCCGGCATCGGCCCGCCCCTGCACGGCCAGCGCCACGTTGTCGAGCGCCGAGAGGCCGAGGAAGACGTTGGTGATCTGATAGGAGCGCGCCATGCCGGCGGCGACCCGCTGGTGCATGCTCAGCCGGGTGACGTCGCGGCCGGCAAAATAGACGCTGCCTGAGTCCGGCTGCAGCGCCCCGGAAACGTGGTGAATGAAGGTCGTCTTGCCGGCGCCGTTGGGTCCGATCAGGGCATGCACCTCGCCGGCCTCGACGCTGAAATCGACGCCCTGCAGCGCGTCGACCGCGGCAAAGCGGCGCGACAACCGGCGGACTTCGAGCAGCGCGTCAGCCATGCGGCTTGCCGAACAGCGCAGCAACGCCCTTCGGGGCAAAGAGCACGATGCCAAGCAGCAGCAGGCCGAGGCCGATATGCCAGTGCAGCGTGAAGCCAGACAGCACTTCCTCGAGGCCAAGCAGCACCACCGCCCCGACCACGCCGCCATAGAGGTAGCCGACACCGCCGATGATGACCATGACCAGCAGCGTGCCGGACTGCGTCCATTGCAGCAGGTTGGGGCTGGCCAGCCCGGTCAGGTTGGCGAGCAGCGCGCCGGCCAGACCGGCCAGGGCGCCGCCCAGCGCGAAACAGATCAGGCGGTAGCGGAAGACCGGATAGCCGAGCGCTTCCATGCGCGTCTCGTTTTCGCGGATGGCCTGGATCACTCGGCCGAAACGGGCGTCGGCCAAGCGGCCGAGAAAGCCGATGGCCAGCGCCAGGCAACCAAGCGCGACGTAGAACAGCGCGCTGTCGCTGGACAGGCTGAGGCCACCCAGGGTCATCCGCCCGGCCAGCGGCAGGCCGTCGTCGCCGCCCCAGGCGCGCGCCGAGATAAACAGATAGTAGGCCATCTGGGCGAAGGCCAGAGTGATCATGATGAAATAAACGCCGCGCGTGCGCAGGCTGATCGCCCCGACCAGCAGCGCAAACAGGCCGGCGGCGAGCATGGCGAGCGGCAAGGCCAAGAGCGCCTCGCCGATGCCGCTGCCCTGGCAGATCGCCGCCGCATAGGCGCCAGCCCCGAAGAAGGCGGCGTGACCGAGCGAAAACATGCCGCCGAAGCCGAGCACGAGGTTGAGGCTGGAAGCGGCCAGCGCGAAGATCAGGACTCGGGTGGCAAAGCCGATGTAGAACTCCTGGCCGAAGGCGGTCAGTACCGATGGCAAGGCGAGCAGGGCCAAGAGCAGCACGACGGCGAGCGGCTTCTGCCAGGGCGCGGGACGATAGAAGGCCATCAGGCGCGCGCCGGGAACAGGCCTTGCGGCTTGAAGAACAGGATGCCGGCCATGAGCAGGTAGATCAGGATCGAGGCCAGCGCCGGACCGAGGGTCGACGCCACGTCAGCCGGCAGGATGGCGCGCAGCAGGGTCGGCAGCAGCGCCCGGCCCAGGGTATCGACGGTACCGACGATCAGGCTGCCGACCAGGGCACCGCGGATCGAGCCGATGCCGCCGATGATGATGACCACGAAAGCGACGATCAGCACGCTCTCACCCATCCCGACCTGGACCGCCAGCAGCGGCCCGAGCAGGCCGCCGGCCAGGGCGCAGAGCGCCGCGCCGAAGACGAAGACGGCGGTGAACAGGCCGCGCACGTTGATGCCCAGGGCTTCGGTCATTTCCCGGTTCGAGGCCCCGGCCCGCACCCACATGCCGACCCGGCTCTTGGCGACGAGCAGGTAGAGCAGCCCGGCGACGGCCAGGCCGAAAGCGATGATAACCAGCCGGTAGGCTGGGTAGAAGAAGTCGCCGCCGAAGAGTGCAAACTCGACCGGGCCGGCCAGCGCCTCCGGCGGATTGAGCAGCACCGGCTGTGCGCCCCAGATCATGCGTACCGCCTCGTTGGCGATCAGGATCAGTGCGAAAGTGGCGAGCACCTGCGACAGGTGGTCGCGTTTGTAGAGCTGGCGAAACAGGGAGAGTTCGAGCAGCAGGCCGAGCAGCGCGGTACCGGCCACCCCGGCGCCCAGCCCGATCCAGAATGAATCGGCGGCCTGCGCCGCGGCGGCGACCAGGTAGGCCCCGACCATGTACAGCGAGCCATGCGCCAGGTTGATGCAGTCCATGATGCCGAAAACCAGCGTCAGCCCGGCGGCGAGCAGGAACAGCATGAGCCCGAACTGCAGGCCGTTGAGGGCCTGCTCGAGAACCAGCTGGGTCACTTCATCTTGCACTGACTTACATAAGCGTCAGCGTGATTCGTGAAGATGGTGCCCATGGTCTTGTTGGTCACCCGGCCCTGCGCATCCTTGCCGATGGCGCGCAAGTAGTAGTTCTGTACCGGGTAGTGGTTGCTGTTGAACCTAAAGTCGCCGCGTACCGACTTGAAGCGTTTGGCTTCGAGTGCCTTCTGCAATGCCGCCTTGTCGTCGACCTTGCCTTTCACGTCGCGCACGGCAGCGTCCATCATCAGCGCTGCATCGTAGCCCTGCGAGGCATAGAGCGACGGCAGACGGTTGTATTCCTTTTGGAAATCGGCGACGAAACGCTTGTTTTCGGCATTTTCCATGTCGTGTGCCCAGTGCGAGGAGTTGAACATGCCCATCATCGGCGCGCCGACCGCCTTGATCACGTCTTCGTCGGCCGAGAAGCCGGGGGCGAACAGCTGCGTGTCGCGCGACAAGCCGGCGGCGACGAACTGCTTGACGAAGTTGATACCCATGCCGCCGGGCAGGAAGAAAAACAGTGCATCCGGTTTCAGGGCGCGGATCTGCGCCAGTTCGGCGGCGTAGTCGAGCTGGCCGAGCTTGGTATACACCTCGTCGGCGACCTTGCCCTTGTAGTAACGCTTGAAGCCGGAGACCGCATCCTTGCCGCCTGGGTAGTTCGGGGTGACGATCACGACGTTCTTGAACCCCTTGTCCTGCACCACCTTGCCGACTGCCTCGTGGAGGTTGTCGTTCTGCCAGGCGACGTTGAAGAAGTAAGGATTGCATTGCTCCCCGGCGTACTGCGAGGGGCCGGCATTGGCCGAGATGTAGAAGGTCTTGTTCTCGAAGACGGTCGGGCCGACGGCGAGCATGATGTTGGAGAAGACGATGCCGGTCATGAAATCGACCTTGTCCTTCTTCAGGAACTTGTCGGCGGTCTGCTTGGCGACATCCGGGCTCTGCTGGTCGTCGGCAATCAGCACCTCGGCCGGCAGGCCGCCGAGTTTGCCGCTCAGATGCTTCATCGCCAGGTTGAAACCGTCGCGGATATCGACCCCCAGGCCGGCGCCCGGACCGGACAGCGTGGACACCAGGCCGACCTTGATCTGATCGGCGGCGTGAGCGGAACCGGCAAGCATCAGCGCGGCGGCGAGGGCGGACAGGCGAGGCATCATCGAAATCTCCGGCAGGACAATGGAAAGCGGCAAATTGTAGCGCAGGAACAAGCAGATACCGGGTCAAAGCCGGTCGAATTTCAGGTATATTCGCGCCCCATGATGAAGCCAGCCGTCGTTCTCCTTTCCGGTGGACTCGATTCCGCCACTTGCCTCGCCATTGCCCGCAGCCAGGGTTTTGACTGTTATTGCCTGTCGTTCAATTACGGCCAGCGCCACTGCGCCGAACTGCAGGCTGCCGAACGGGTGGTCAAGGCCCTCGGCGCCGTCGAGCATCGCGTGCTCAATCTCTGCCTCGCCCAGTTCGGCGGTTCGGCGCTGACCGACGCCAAGATCGACGTCCCGGTCGATGGCGTCCAGCCGGGCATTCCGGTCACCTACGTGCCGGCCCGCAACACCATCATGCTGTCGCTGGCCCTGGCCTGGGCCGAAGTACTTGGTAGCCGCGACATTTTCGTCGGGATCAATGCCGTCGACTATTCCGGCTACCCGGATTGCCGGCCGGAGTACTTGGCGGCTTTCGAAAAGATGGCCAATCTGGCCACCAGGGCCGGTGTCGAGGGCGTCAAGCTGGCCATCCACGCGCCGCTGATTGATCTTTCCAAAGCCGAGATCATCCGCACCGGCGCCGCGCTGGGCGTGGACTACGGGCTGACCGTCTCCTGCTACCAGGCCGACGAACAGGGCCGCGCCTGCGGGGTCTGCGATTCCTGCCGCCTGCGCGCCGAAGGCTTCGCCGCCGCCGGCCTGCCCGACCCGACGATCTACCGGGCCTGAGCATGGACCTTGCCGCGCAGTCGACTACCGTCCTCTGGCTGGCCTTCGCCGTCTCTTTCGCCTTCGGGGCGATCGGCCAGAAAACGCATTTCTGCACCATGGGCGCGGTATCCGACATCGTCAACATGGGCGACTGGAGTCGCATGCGCATGTGGCTGCTGGCCATCGGCGTCGCCATCCTCGGCTCGGCGACGCTGCATGCGGCCGGGCTGATCGACCTCGGCAAGTCGATCTACCGGACGCCCAATTTCACCTGGCTGTCCTACCTGGTCGGCGGCCTCTGCTTCGGCATCGGCATGGTGCTCGCCTCCGGCTGCGGCTCGAAGACGCTGATCCGCATCGGCGCCGGCAACCTCAAATCCGTGGTGGTCTTCCTGGTCCTCGGTCTGGTCGCCTACATGACCCTGCGCGGCGTGTTCGGCGCCTTTCGCGTCAATGTCCTGGAAAAGGCGGCCCTCACCTTCCCCGGTGGACAGGACCTGCCGGCCCTACTCACCGCAGCCGGCCTGGAGCCGCAGACCGCCTTCGGGCTCGCCGTGCTCGCCATCGGCGGCGGGCTGACTGCCTTCTGTCTGCTCAACCGCGATTTCTGGACCTTCGACAACCTGCTCGGCGGCCTCGGCATCGGGCTGACGGTGGTCGCTGCCTGGTACGTCAGCGGCCACCTCGGCTATCTCGCCGAACACCCGGACACGCTGGAAGAAGCCTTCCTCGCCACCAATAGCGGGCGCATGGAATCGCTGACTTTCGTCGCGCCGCAGGCCTACGCGCTGGAACTACTGATGCTGTGGTCCGATACCAGCCGCAAGCTGACTTTCGGGATCGCCTCGCTGCTCGGCGTCATCGCCGGATCCGGCGCCTGGGCGCTGCTCACCGGGAATTTCCGTTGGGAAGGTTTCGCCAGCGTCGAAGACACCGCCAGCCATCTGCTCGGCGCGGCGCTGATGGGTTTCGGCGGCGTCGTCGCCATGGGCTGCACCGTCGGCCAGGGCATCACCGGGTTCTCGACGCTGGCCCTGGGTTCCATCCTCACCTTCCTGGCTATCGTCGCCGGCGCTGCCGCGACGCTGAAATTCCAGTACTGGCGACTGATGCGGGAAGCCTAGACCTCCTCGTTTTCCTTGAGTTTTTCGATCACAAGCGGAAAAGCGCCGGAACCAATCAGGGCGACGGCGGAAACGATGAACGCCAACCCGGCCATCGGATCGTCAAGCACGGGATGAATCACCGCACCGAATCCGGCCACGCTGAGCACGCCGGGGATCAGGCAGAGGATGGCGAGAGCGGTGAGGAGGAGGAAGGACAGGGGGTAACGGCGAGACATGGTTAGGAGCGGCGGAAACGGGAGGACATTCTAGTCGCCCTGCCCGTGACTTGAAACTGGCGGTCGCTACCGCATCCTCACTGCCGGGTCCTGAGAGGCTGCCGGAATGACGCTTGGAAAGCCGGCCATGCCGCCGGCGAAAAAAAGCCGCGAATCGTGTCGCGGCTTTTTCGATGTGCTGACCACCTGTCTATTTACTGAATTTCCGGCGGACTGCAGCGAGCCCCATCATCGCCACGCCCAGCAGGGCAAGGGAGCCCGGCTCCGGGATCGTCTGGATGCGGAGATCGTCGATCTTTATGCTGTCGCCGGCATCGAGGTTGGCCGTGCGGACACCGATGGCAGTGAATGAAGTAAGGCCGGATGCGCCCGAGTACAGGGTATCCCAACCGGTGAGCGAAGCCATTTCGCCGGCCGTCGGATTGACCCACAGAGCGATCCGATCAAAAGAACTGTTTGCCAGTGATTTGTAGAGGTAGGCAGCGATGTGATAACTGGTGTTGCTAGCCAGATCGCTTCCCGGCGCGAAGCTGCCAGCGCTTCCGGTGGTACGGGCGAACAGGTCATTGGTACAGTTCCCGGTACCGCAATTTGCCTTGAGACCGATATTGGGTCCGATCGACGAGCCGAACCAGATGGCAAGAAAGTCGTTGTCGTTGAGCGTGCCGGAATACTGAAAGTTGAAATCGACGATGACCTTGTCGGTTTGCGCCGAGGAAAGTGTGCGGGTAGCAGCCGTATTGTTGTTGCCGGTGAAAGCTAGCCAGTTATCGCCCGACTGATTGACCACCGACTCGGCGCCCGATCCCGCCGACCAACCGCCGGCCCAGCCGCTGCCGCCATTCTGCAGATTCAGATTACCGCTGGCGTAGGTATCGAAATTGTCGGTCGCCACCACGACGTGTGCGCTGACGAGAGTGGATACGGCGAGAAGCGTTCCGAAGGCTAAGGCTTTAAGCATGATTGCAATTCCATATTTATCAAAGTTGTTATCGAATAACACCAAGCAATAAACTAGCCAATTATAAATAAATACTAATTAACAATAACTTAAACCATAAATCGAATCGATTGAAATTGACGATGTAAAGAAAATCGACAACTGTGACTGTGAAAAAACTCACGAAACCATATTTGCCATATTTTTAGGAGTAACTTTCCGTGCGCTGGCCATGGCTGCCGGAAACTTCTGGCGTCGCGAACCATCGGCCAATTTGGTGTTCTGACCATCGGACATGCCGGCATGCCATTTGCTGCCGGCCAGTAGAACCCGAATCTCTCGCCAGAAACCCGACAAAACGCCGATGAACGCCCCGGAATTCCCGCCCCTCGAACTGCCCGACTTCGACAATAGTTTTGCCGCCCTGCCCGAAGTCTTCTACACCCGCCTCAACCCGCTGCCGCTGCCCGAACCCTATGTCGTCGGCATCAGCGATGAGGTGGCCGGACTGCTCGGCTTGTCACCCGAGTTGTTGCAGCACCCCGAGTTTCCCGAAATATTCGCCGGCAACCGCATCCTGCCGGGCTCCGACCCGCTCGCCGCGGTCTATTCCGGCCACCAGTTCGGCATCTGGGCCGGGCAACTGGGCGACGGCCGGGCGCACCTCCTGGGCGGCCTGCGCAACGAGCGCGGTCATTGGGAAATCCAGCTCAAGGGCGCGGGCCGCACGCCCTACTCGCGCGGCGCCGACGGCCGCGCCGTACTGCGCTCGTCGATCCGCGAATTCCTCTGTTCCGAAGCGATGGCCGGCCTCGGCATACCGACCACCCGGGCGTTGTGCGTGATCGGCGCCGATGTACCGATCCGCCGCGAGGAAACCGAGACGGCAGCCGTCGTCACCCGCGTCGCCCCCGGCTTCGTCCGCTTCGGTTCCTTCGAGCACTGGGCCTCGCGCGACCGCGGGCTGGAATTGCAGCAACTGGCCGATTACGTCATCGACACCTTCCGCCCCGAATGCCGGGAAGCGGCGAATCCCTACGACGCCCTGCTGCGCGACGTCTCGCGCCGCACCGGGGAGCTTATGGCCCACTGGATGGCGGTCGGCTTCATGCACGGCGTGATGAATACCGACAACATGTCCATCCTCGGCCTGACGCTGGACTACGGCCCCTTCGGTTTCATGGAAGCTTTTGACGCCGGCCACATCTGCAACCATTCCGACCATCAGGGCCGCTATACCTACCGCAACCAGCCGCATGTCGCGCAGTGGAATCTTTACTGCCTGGCCGAAGCTTTCCTGCCGCTGATCAAGAGCCCGAAACAGGCGCGCGAGGCGATCGACGACACCTACGGCACGGCCTTCGAAGCCGCCTTCGAACGCCTGATGTGCGCCAAGCTCGGCCTGCGCGAGGCGCTCGACGACAACGAGACCTTCATCGGCCAGACCTTCGGCCTGCTGCAACAGCACCGGCCGGACTTCACGCTGTTCTTCCGCACCCTGTCCCGATTGCCGGCGGAGATCGACGGTAGGGATTCGGCAAA
Organism: Dechloromonas sp. A34; assembly: GCF_026261605.1. NCBI lineage: Bacteria > Pseudomonadati > Pseudomonadota > Betaproteobacteria > Rhodocyclales > Azonexaceae > Dechloromonas > Dechloromonas sp. A34. The sequence goes on along the minus strand of NZ_CP102486.1, from coordinate 1,009,533 downwards.
AACCGATGCCGCGCTGCGCGACCTTTTCGTCGACCGTACTGCCTGCGATGCCTGGCTCGCCACCTGGCGCGCCCGCCTGGCACAAACCCCATGGGACGACGCCGAGCGCCAGGCGGCCATGCTCGCCGCCAACCCGAAATACGTGCTGCGCAATTGGCTGGCCGAAAAGGCTATCCGCCAGGCGAAAGAGAAGGACTTTTCCGAGGTCCGGCGCCTGCTCACCTGCCTGCGCAATCCTTACGCCGAGCAGCCCGAGTTCGAGGACTACGCTGCGCTGCCGCCGGATTGGGCGAGCGGCCTGGAAGTCAGCTGCTCCAGTTAACGAAAAAAGCCGGCGGGGTCGCCCTCGCCGGCTTTACTGAATTACGAAAAGTACTGCTTACTGGACCTGCTGAATCCCGGCCAGTGTCCAGCCGCGGCTGCCGTCGGTCGGCTTGGTCATGTTCCAGATTTCATCGAACGGCCCAGCCACGGCATCCTTTTCCTCGCGGATCAGGCCGTGGAAGCGGATGCTGACCACGTAGCGGCTGGCTTCCTCGGCAACGTCGAGAACCTCGGCATTGAGCTGAACGACATCGGTTTCCTGGGCAACAGTACCGCGCTCGGCCATCGCCAGCTTGATTTCACCAAACATTTCGGGCGTCGTGAACTCGCGGATATCGTCCAGATTGCCGGCATCGTTGGCGGCCTGCAGGCGAATGAAATTGACCTTGGCGTTGCGCACGAAGGCTTCGACATCGAAGCCGGCCGGGATCGAAGCGGCCGTGGCAGCAGCTGCGGCTGCCGGAGCGTAGGCAGAACCGCCGGCCGGGGTGAATTCCGGCTGCGGCGGCTGCTTGCCACCGAGGCCGGCGCCGGCGTACTGCATGCCGCCTTGCTGGCTGGCCGCCGCTTTCTTGCGCATCACGAAGCCGATCACCATGACCACGGCCATGATCAGCAGACCGATCATCAGCATGTTGGCCATCTCTTCACCGAAGCCGAAGTGCGAGGCCAGGGCGGCCAGACCGAGACCAGCAGCGAGACCGGCCAGCGGTCCCATCCAGGAGCGCTTGGGTTGAGCTGCAGGGGCGGCGGCCGGGGCAGCGGTCGGCGCCTGCTTGACGGCCGACGGCGGGGTACTCGGGGTGACCGACTGGCGTTGCATGCCGGACGAAGTGCCGCCACCCAGGCGCTTGGCTTCGGCATCGCCGACGCTCAGCGTAAAGCCGAGCACCAGCGCGGCAGCCATCAGGGCAAAGTTTTTCATCTGTGTCTCCATGTATGAAAGTTACGCTACGTAGTCTACAGCACCGCGTCGACTACAAAAACAAGATTAGTCCGCATACTTGATCCCAAAAAATCGAAGCATCAGGGACCGAGCAGTTCGCCGATGGCGGCGGGATTGGATGGGAAGTACAAATGGACGTAGGAGGCGGTCAGCCGCTGGCGGCGAAAGACCGCCTCGCCGGCCCGGCCGTCGGGCGTCATGGAGCGCACGAGCGGGTTCAAGGGCGTTTCGCTCTTCGAGTAATGAAAAGTGTGACCGGCCAGGCGGCCTTCCGGAAGCTCGACGAACTGCGTACCGAGCGCCGCCAGGCGCTGCTGCATCACCGAACGGCCGGGTAGCAGGCCGGCGAAGCGGTGGCTCTGGCCGGTCTTGTCCACGACTTCTTCGAACAGGCTCATCATGCCGCCGCATTCGGCGAGCAACGGCTTGCCGGCATCGACATGGGCGAGCAGCGCCGTCCATAGCGGCTGGTTGGCAGACAGCGCGGCGGCGTGCAATTCCGGGTAGCCGCCGGGCAGCCAGACCGCATCGCAGTCGGGCAGCGGGTCGCCGGCCACCGGCGAGAAGAAGTGCAGTTCGGCGCCGAGGTCCTTGAGGGTTTCCAGGTTGGCCGGATAGATGAAGCCATAGGCCGCGTCACGGGCGATGGCGATGCGCCGGCCGGCGAGCCGCGCTTCGACGGCCTGTGGTGGCTCTTCGGCGAATTCGACGGCCGGTGGCAGATCGACACTGGCGCTGGCGGCCAGCGCATCGGCCAGCTTGTCGAGGCGAGCCGCGAGATCAGTGATCTCGGCCGCCTGCAGCAGCCCGAGGTGGCGTTCAGGCAGGCTGTCGCCGCTTTTCGGCAGGGCGCCGAACCAGCCCATGCCGGGCGACAGGCTGTCGCGCAGCATCTCGGTATGGCGGGCGCTGCCCACCCGGTTGGCGAGCACGCCGGCAAAGGGCAGGCCGGGCCGGTAGGTCGCCAGACCGTGGGCGACGGCACCGAAGGTCTGGGCCATCGCCCCGGCGTCGATCAGGGCCATGACCGGAATGCCGAAGCGCTGTGCGATATCGGCCGCGGAGGGCGTGCCGTCGAACAGGCCCATGACGCCTTCGACCAGAATGAGGTCGGAGTCGGCCGCGGCGCGGGCCAAGCGCCACTGGGCGTCGGCCTCGCCGCACATGCCGAGATCCAGGTTCTGGCAGGGTCGGCCGCTGGCGAAGGCGTGGATCTGCGGGTCGAGAAAATCCGGACCGCACTTGAAGACGGTGACGCGCCGCCCCTGGCGGGCATGCAGGCGAGCCAGCGCGGCGGTGACGGTAGTCTTGCCCTGGCCGGAGGCCGGGGCGGCAATAAGAAGCGCGGGGCAACTGGGCATGGATGTGGTTTCGGTTGTCGTTGGCGGGAGGGATGATAGCCGGGCCGGCGCCGGCTCAGAAGCTGGCGCGCAGGCCGAGGCGAACGGTGCGCGGTTCCAGCGGGTGGACCAGGCGGCCGTCGATGCCGCCGCCGCAGGTGCCACCGAGCGTTTCGCCGCGCGTGCAGGCGCCACCCCAGTATTCGATGTCGTTGGCCTTGCGGTCGAACAGGTTGAGCACGTCCAGCGTCAGCTGTAACTTGGGGCTGACCCGGTAGCCGGCTTTCAGATTGGCCATCCATAAGGCCGTCGATTTCTGCTGGGCGGTTTCTTCCAGCGCGTAGGCTCCGAGGTAGCGCAGGCGCAGGCCGCCGAACCACGGGCCGCCGTGGTCGGCCGTGAGGCCGAGCGAGGCGGTCAGCGGGATGGCGTTCGGTACGTGGCGCCCGCCGTTGTCCGGGTTGGCGTCCCGGAAGCGGGCCTGCGACCAGGCGAGGTCGGCATCGACGATCCAGCCGTCGGCCGGCGTGATGTAGTTCGACCATTCAAGACCATGGCGGCGCGAGGCACCTTTCGGCTCGGTCACCCCTTCGTCGCCGATGAAGACCAGTTCCGAAGCCAGTTCCATCTGCCAGACCGCCAGGCTGCTGTTCCAGCCGCGCAGCGGCGCCACCCGCAGGCCGAGTTCGCTGCCCGGGCCTTGACGATCAGCGGCACGGCTTTGGCCGCCGAGCCGTCCTGCGGATTGGTGCGCGCCGTGGCGCCACGCGCATCGTTGCTATGGAAGCCATGGCCCCAGTTGGCGTAGAACTCGGTTTGGCCGAGCAATTGGAAGGGACCGAAGACGACACCGAGCTTGGGGCTGGTCTGCCCGGCGCTGGCCGAGCCGCCGTTGTCCAGGTTGAACTGGCCGGCCAGCGCGGTGGCCTGGGCGCGAATCTGGTCGCGGCGCAGGCCGAGGCTGGTACGCAGCCAGCCGGTCCATTGCGTGCGCGCCTCGAAGAGCGCGGCGATGGCGGTTTCCTCGATGCGGTCTTCGCGCACGATGCCGGTACGGCGACGGTTTTCGGTGGTGTACAGGCCGACCTTGCCGATCCGGTCGTGGCGCAGTTGCAGGCCGGCCGTGAGCTCGGTGTCCCGCCAGGCCGGGCCGAGAAGCCAGCTCTGGCTGGCCTGGCCGCCCCAGAGCGTGCGCTGGTCGGCCTGCTCATGCTGGTCGCCCTGCGCGCCGCTGATGAAGCCGGAAGGCGCCGAGAACAGGTTCAGGCCGTAGTCGATGACATAGAGGTTGGTCTTGCCGGCCCCGCCCTCGGTGGTTTTCGCCCAGTCGCCGGACAGGCTGTAGCGGTGGGTATGGCCGCCATCGTTAGCGGACAACGCGCCATAGCGGCCGATTTCGCCGTTGGTGATGGCGCGTTCCGGCACATGTTCGGTGGCCGTCCAGTCGGCCTGGTAGGCCATGCCGGTCAGCGCGAAGCCGTTGGCGGCGGTGCCCGAGGTCAGACGCAGTACACCGTTGAATTTTTCCAGATTCTCCGGCTGATCCCACGGACCGTCGTTGCCGGCCACCTCAAGGGCGCCGAGCAGGTTGAGGTCGCCCTGGCTATGGCCACCGGCGGCGAGTAGGCGGCGGTAGTGGTGCTGACCGAGGCCGATATCCACAAAGCTCTTGTCGAGCCAGCGTAGATAGTCGATGCGGGCGCTGCCGGTGGTCGCGAAATCGCCGTCCTCCGCCGCGTAGACACCCTTGCGGTACTTGATGCCGGCGACCAGCTCGGGAATCAAGAAATTGAGGTCCATGTAGCCCTGGCCATGGGCGTGACTGACCATGTTGACGGGCATCCCCATCAGGTGGGTCGAGAAGTCGCTGCCATGGTCGAGGTTGAAGCCGCGCAGGAAATACTGGTTGGCCTTGCCGTCGCCGGAATGCTGGGTGACGATCATGCCGGGCACGGTTTCGAGCACTTCGGCCGGGCGCAGCAGCGGGCGGTTGGCCAGTTGCTTGGCGGTGACAGTACCTTCGGTCGCCGAGTCGGCGACGCCGGTCAGGTCTTGGGCGCCACTGTTGACGGTGACTTCCTGGAGGGTCGGGATGCCGGCGGCCTGGGCGCTACCGGAGCTGGCAAGCACGGCGACGAGGGTGGCCGTGAGATATAAGGCGTGCTTCATGGCTGAAAAAATAATTACTGTGCCGGCTGGGCGGCCGGTTCGATCAGGACCAGTTTCCCGGTCTTCGGATCGCGAAACACCTCGCCGACCCGGTCGTAGCCGCTGCCGTTCTGCGTGATGCCGCTGGCCGGGCGTTCGATCTGCTGGCCTTTTTCGACCGGCTTCGGGGCTTTCAGGGCCTGCTGCGTGCCGGCCGCCAGCGCGGCGAGCAGGCCGCAGGCGAAGACCAGCATGACATCGACCAGGTTGACCAGGCTGGCGCGAGGGTCCTCGTCGCGGTCGTCGAAGCGGGCGTCGAGCTTCGAGTAGAGGCGCAGCCGTTTACGGGCTTGCAACTCGCTCATTCCATGTTCTCCAGCACTTCTTCGTACCAGCGGCGGCGCAGCTTGCCGATGACTAGGCCGGCGATACCGGCGACCAGGCCGAGCACGGTGGCGTCGAAGGCGACGGTGACGGCGCTGGCCAGTTGTGCCGGATCGCCCTTGCCGAGGGCGGCGAGACCGGGTCCGAGCGGGATGATGGTGGCCATCAGGCCGAGCATGGGCGGGATGCGGGCGAGCAGGTCGGCGCGCTCCAGCCGGTGGCGGGCGACGGCCTGGACTCGCGCCACGTCGCCGGCGGCCTGTAGCCGGGCGAGGCCGGAGAGGCGCTCGCCGACGGCGAGGCCGGCCTCGATCAGCGCGATAGCGCAGGCCAGCAGCAAGGCGGCGAGGGCCGGGGTGAGCAGCCAGGTGACGGCATCGTGCAGCCAGGCGAAAGAGTGCGGGTCGGTCATCAGGGACTCCTAGGGGTTACGCGGTCTGCCGGCCGCGCCACAGGCCGAGCGTGAACAGGGCGAGGCTGGCGGCCAACAGGCCGAGCAGGTTGAGGGTGCGGCCGACGAGATCGCTCGCCGGCGCTGGGGGTTCGGTCAGTTCGTAATAGCGCGGGGCGGCTTCGGGCGCCGGCGGGGCAGCGGCGGGTTCGCCGGTATTTGCCGGCGATTGGGCATTGGCCGTAGCGGTTGCCCGGACCGCTGGGGCTGCCGCAACGACTTCACCGCGCGCCTTGGCCAGCGTCACACCCAGGGCCAGGGCTTCGGCGGCGTCGAGCTGCGGGGCCAGCCATTGCCACATCGGGTGATTGGGAGCCGTGTGGCCGCTGCCGGGCAGGCCGTTCTTGGCGACCAGGCGGGCCAGTTCGCCGCCCATCTGCTTGATGGTGGCGGCGTCAGCTTTCCAGAAGCCCTTTTCGGCGGCGACCATGAAAATCGCCAGCATGTGCGCCTTGACGTGGGCGTTGTGGCCCTGGCCGAGGAAAGCGGGTAGGCCGAGCTTTTGCGAATCGTCGAAATAGACCGCCTTGACCTCGTCCCAGGCCCAGTTCTTGACCAGGTCGGGGCGAGTTACCTGCCAGCCCCAGAGGTTTTCGAGGAATTCGGTGCCCATCGTCCGCGCCCCGGCGTAGCCGTGGCCCATCAGCGGCTTCAGCCAGGCGGGGTTGAGGAAGCGGCCACGCAGTTCGCCGAGCAGCGCCGTGGTCAGCGGCTCGACATCGGCCCGGCCCGGTTCGGCATGCTGCAGGATCATGGCTTCCGGCGGCTGGCCGGTACGGCCTTCGATGGCTAGCGACAGGCCGCCCAGGTAGTCGAAGGCGTCGTTGTTGTCGAGCAGACCGTAGAGGTTGCTGGCCCGGCCGTGATAGGTGCGGGCGATACCGTCGAGCGCCGAGTCGAAGGCGGCGTGACTGGCTTCGCCGGATTCGTCGAGGCCGTAGGCGTGGCCCATGCGGTTGCGGTAGGCGCGGCCGATTTCGTCACGTTCGCGCCAGGCGCCGGAGCGCTCGGTCAGCCGATTGACGCCGGTGCCGTAGGCGCCCGGCGCATCGCCAAAAATGCGCTGGGCGGCGGCGCGCCCGGCCTCCTGGCGTGGCATGCCGGATTGTTCGAGGGCGGCGAGGCGGTTCTGCCATTCGCGGGCGACGCGGTTGTCGCCGACCGGCTCGCTGCCCCACTGGGCGGTCGATACCGGGCCAAGGGCGGCGGCCAGCGCCTCCTTGAGTTCCGGTCGCCGTTCGGCCAGGCCGGCGGCGGAGGCGGCCAGCGCCAGGCGGCCGGCGCGGTCGATCAGGTTGTTGAGGTTGGGGTAGAGATCGCGGAACAGGCCCGAGGTGGTGACGATCACGTCGCGCCGCACGGCGCCGGGCTTGAGGCGGACGTCGGTGACGATGCCGCGGGCGTTCCACACCGGCTCCGCGCCCATCATGGCCAGCGCGAAGGCGACCATGACGCCTTCGTCGCGCACGGCATCCGAGGCCCAGAGGATGACGCCTTCGGAGCCTTTATCCGATTTGCTCTCCCCCAAGGGGACTTCCTTCGGGGCGTGCGCCACCGATTTCGCGGCCAGCTTTTCGCCAAGTTGGTAGCCGACCCGGGTCGGCAGGATGTCGCCATCGACGGCGTGGAAATTGCGGCCGGTGGGCAGCGATTCCGGCGAGCGCAGCGGGTCGTTGCCCTTGCCCGGCGGGATGTAGCGGCCGTCCAGCCCGGCCAGCAGGCCAATCATTTCGAGGCGCGGCGAATCGGCGAGTTTGGCGGAAATGGCCGGATCGTCGATGCCGCCCTTCTTCATCGAATCGAGCATCAGGTCCAGCGCTTGCTGGCTCCAGTTGCGGCCGAAAATGTGCAGACCGTAGGGCATGAACTTTTCCTGCAGTTTGGTCAGGTAATGGCCGACTTCGTGCGCCAGCAGGTCGTCGTCGGCTGCCTCGAAACCGATGCCGCGCACCGCCAGCACGTCGGCCATCGAGGCTTCGAGCTCGGCCTTGAGGTTGAGGGCCACGACCTGCTCGCGCATGGTCCGCGCCGCCTGGGCCTTGAGCGATTCGCTGGAGGCCGCCTCGAAGCTCTCGACCACCTGGCGCAAGGCCAGCAGCTGGTCGTAGAGCGGCGTCGCGGCGAGCGGCGGGGTCAGGTGGTCGACCATCACGGCCAGGCCACGGCGCTTGGCCTGCGTGCCTTCGCCGACGCCATCGACAATGTAGGGGTAGATGCCGGGCAGATCGGCGGCGATCAGGCTCGGGTAGTCGTCGGCGGCCAGGCCGACGGCCTTGCCGGGCAGGAATTCGTAGGTCGAATGGCGACCGACATGGACCACAGCATCGGCCCGGAAGCGGTCGCGCAGCCAGTGGTAGAAGGCCAGGTACTGGTGCGGCGGCGTGACGCTGGTGTTGGCATGCAGCAGTTCCTCGTCGACTTCCCAGCCGCGCGGCGGCTGCGGGCCGATGAAGACGTTGCCGAAAGTCATGCCCGGCACCAGCAGCCGGCCGCCTTCGACCATCACCTTACCCGGCGCGGCGCCCCAGCCTTTGAGGCCTTCGATGCCGTAGCCGGTCAGCCGGCGGCTGAGCGGGGCCTGCGTGGCGCAACGGCGGGTGGGCCTATCGGCCAGGCAGGCGAGATAGCCTTCTTCCAAAGCCTTGAGGTCGCGGATCGCCGCCTGGCGTTTCGGATGGTCGGCGCCCTCGACCAGGTGATGCAGTTCCTTGAGCACGGCATCGACGCGTTTGCGGCCGACCGCCTTTTCGTTGGCCTGCTCGGCTTCCAGTACTTCGGCGAGCAGGCGGCCGAGCGGACCATCGGTCATTTCACCCTGCACCCGCGCCGGCAATGTCGCAAACCAGCGGGCGTAGTCGGCAGCCTTGACCCCGTCGACCGCAGCGCTCAATTCGCGCAGCGCGGCGCGGTCTTCCGGCAGATTGACGCCGTGCGCCATGATCCGGTCGAGCAGCGCTTCGGGCGAGGCCGGCAGCTCGCCGACCTCGTAGCCGGCCGCCTTCAGCGCCTGCAACATGTCGAACAGCGAAGCCGGCACGTCGAGATTGTCGGCACCGATGTTCTGCCGGCCCGGCGGGTGGTTGTAATAGATGACGGCGATCCGCTTGTCGCGGTTGGCCTTGGCGCGCAAGGTCAGCCAGCGGCCGATACGGGCTGCCAGACGGTCGACTTCGGCGGCCAGCGTGACCGGCGGCCGGCTCTCGATGCCGGTCATGCGGTCGGGCTGGGCCTTGCCGAGTGCCGAGACGACGATCGGCTGGCCGATGCCCTGCAACTCGGGCAGAGCGACGCGGTACTGCACCGAGTCGGCCGGCAGGCCGTCCGGCGACAGCCGCCATTGCGTCGCCAAACGCTCGCTCAGGCGGATGGCCTTGAACACCGGCACGTCGATTTTCTTGAAGGCTTCGGTCACCGCCTCGCGCCCTTCGGCGGCGCCGACGACGAAATCCTGCAGCACGACCAGCGCCGCCGGCCGGGCCGGGGCAATCAGTTCGGGCAGCCGTTCCAGCGCCTGGCGCGAGGCGCCGCCCCAGCGGCTCAGCACTTGCACACAGGGCAGGCCTTGCTGGTTGATGCGCTGACAGAGGGCGGCCGGGGCACTGCCATCCATGTTGGCAAGATCGAGGACGACCACGGTCGGCACCGCCGTCAGCCCGAGGCTGGCGGCCTGCCCCCAGGCCACCGCGTCGCTCAATTCCCGCTCACCGACGCGCAGGCGCAGCCGGGGCTCCGGTTTGGCCGCCGGCAGGCTCGTCCGTGGGTCGAGCAGATGGCCGAACAGCGCGGCCGTGTTTTCCGTCCCGCCGGCCTGCCAGAGGCGGCGCGCCGCCAGCCAGCGGCGGGCCGTCGGCAGCGCCTCGGCGGCGGCCAGGGCGGTGGCGGGCGGCTCCTCGGCGGCGAGCAGGCGCAGGGTTTCGGCCGGGAAATGATTAAGGTTGCCGCTCGCGTCGCGGCTCATCAGGTTCAGGCTGGCTTCGCCGTTCATCGCCAGGATGGACGTCTGCGCCTTGGCGTGCCGTGCCAGCACATCCTTCAGCCGGCGCGCCGGGTCGCCGAAAACCGAAACGGCGAGCACGCTGTCAGCCTGGCCGAGCCACTGGCCAAGTTGTCGGTCGCTGGCCGCCATCATCTGGGCCGGCGTGCGCAGCAGGATGCGGTCGTTCGGATGCCCGGCCAGATGGCGGTGCGCCGCTTCGATGGCGGTCGGTGCGGCGCGCTCGGTGACGACCCCGAACAGGGTCGCCGCCTGCGCCAGCAGCGGCATGGCAAGCGCCAGCAGGCCGACCAGGCGGCGCACGACTCCCATCCGGCTCATCGGGCAGGCTGGCTGAAGCCTTGAGCGCGATCCCAATCGACATAAAACAGGCGGCTCTGACTGGAGCTGAACGAGAACAGCCGCTCGCCGCCGGCCGCGACGACGCTTTCGCCACGCGAGAAATCGAGTTCCGGCTCACGCCCGGTACGGTTGTTGACGATCAGCGGCAGGCCGGTTTCGCGGCTGCGCCGCTCCCAGAGATCACCCGGCCCCATGGCGTCGACCGGCGGCCAGTTGGCCGGGGCGAGCAGGATGGCGGCGCCTTGCCGGCGATAGTCAGCGGCCGGTTCCGGCTTGTAAGTGTCGGCGCAGATCAGTAGGCCAACCGGAATGCCATCGACCATGAAGGGGGCGCCGCCGGCGCCGGGCGTGGACCAGCTTTCGGCGCCGCCATGTACCCGCTGCTTGCGGTAGGCGCCCTGGATCACGCCGGCACGGTCGATCACCGCGACGCTATTATGGAATTTGCCAGTCTTTCCATCGCGCTCGGCAAAGCCGACGAAGAGCGCCACCCGGTTGTCGCGGGCGACCGCCGCCAGCGAGCTCATCCAGGCATCGGGAAAGGGCTCGATCCAGCCGGTGCCGATGCGGCTCGCGAAGTTGTAGCCGGTTTCGGCCAGTTCCGGCGTCATGATCCAGTCGGCGCCCTGGCCGGCCGCCTCGGCGATGCCGGCCTCGATGCGGGCGCGGTTGCCGGCGACATCGCCGGGCACGGCATCGAGATGAAGCAGGGCGATGCGCAGGGCATCCAGGGCCTTGGCCGGCGCTTCCGGACCTGCCGCAAAACGCTTGGCTCCCGCTAGGAAAAAGCCGTTCTGCTTGCCGAGCGCTTCGAGCACCGCTTCGTAGCTGGCCTTGCCGATCAGTTCGCCGATCCGGCTGTGGCCGCCGGTATAACTAGCCTGTGGCCCCATGGTGCCGGAGACGACGATGATGCTGTCGGTACCGGTGCCCGTCGCCTGCACGTCTGGTGTGTAGGTGCTCGGGACTTTCAAATCCTGCAAGGCAGCCGTCTTGCCTTCGGTCACGGTAATCAAGGCGCGCGCCAGCGCGGCGTCGGTCAGCCGGATATTGGTCAGCACTATGATGTTGATCGTGCCGGCCGGCAGTTCGTCCTCGATATAGCGCCCTTCGTCCACGCCGGTGCGGATGGCATTGGTCTTGGCACCGGCTGTCGCCAGCACGGTGACGGTCAGCGGGCCGTAGCTCTTGGTGACGATCGCCAGGTTGTCCATGTCGGCCGCCGTGGACATCCGGGCGACCGCCGACTTGTCCAGATGCAATAGCTTGGCCATGTTTTCGTGGACATGTGCGGCATAAGCCTTGCCGCCCCGGCCATCCTGGCCCATGAAGCGCATGCCGACCTTTTGCCAGAGCAGCGGGTGGCCGGCATGGTTCAGCGCCGCCCGCGCGTCGAGCAAGCCACCGGAGGTCGACAGCGTCCGCCGCGCTTCGGGAAAACTGACCAGCAGCACTTTTTCCCAGTACCCGTCGCGCTCGCTGCGGACGATCTGCGCCTCGGCCCGAATATTGGCCGGGATACTGGACAGGACATCGGCTTCCGCCGCCCAGGCGGCAGCCGAAAGGAGCAGCAGGCAGGCGAAACGGCAGAGGATCGTCATCGGTCCGGGCTCAGAACTCGAGGCCGGGCATGGCCTTGACGCCGCTCTGGAAGGCGTGCTTCTCCATTCCGATGTCGCTGACCGTGTCGGCAACGTCGCGCAGGGACTGCGGTGCGGCGCGGCCGGTGATGATGACGTGCTGCATGTGCGGACGTGCCAGCAGCTTGGCGATGACTTCGTCGAGTTCCAGCCAGCCGTACTTGAAGGCATAGGTCATTTCGTCGAGCACGACGAGTCCGATTTCCGGGTTGACCAGGTGTTCGCAGGCGACACTCCAGGCGTGCTGTGCCGCCCGGGCGTCGCGCTCCTTGTCCTGGGTTTCCCAGGTAAAGCCTTCGCCGCCAACGTGCCAGGCGACATTCGGCTGCTGCCGGAAAAAGGCTTCTTCGCCGGTGTCCGAACGCCCCTTGACGAACTGCACGACGCCGACCTTGAGGCCGTGACCGAGGGCGCGGGCGACGACGCCGAAGGCGGCCGAGGACTTGCCTTTGCCGTTGCCGGTATTGATCACCAGCACGCCGCGCTCTTCCTGCGCCCCGGCGATCTTGCCGTCGATGACGGCCTTCTTTTTCTGCATGCGTTGTTCGTGGGAAATCATATTTACTCCGGAATGAAGCAGCGATGGCCGCGATCTTCGATCTGCCGCAGGCCATAGCCGTAGAGTTCGGACAGCTTGGCAGCCGTCAAAATGCTGTCGACCGGGCCGCTTTCGGTGCAACCGTCGCCGTACAGCAGCAGGGCACGGTCGCAGAAGCGGTGGGCCAGAGCCGGGTCGTGCAGGACCATGACGACGCCGGCGCCCCCCTCGCGCGCGGTGCCGGCAAACAGGTCGAGCACCGCCATTTGATGATTGAGGTCGAGGTGGGACAGCGGTTCGTCGAGCAGGTAGAGCGGCGCCGCCTGGGTCAGCAGCGTGGCGATCGCCAGGCGCTGGCGTTCGCCGCCGGAGAGCGTGTGGATCTGCCGCGCCTCCATGCCCTGCAAGCCGACGGCCTGCAAGGCGGCGCGCGCCAGTTCGCCGTCGCGCGTGCTTTCCCAGTCCCAGCGCCCGAGGTGCGGGTGGCGGCCGGTGATTGCGGTTTCGAGCACCGTCGAGCCAAAGGGATCGGCCTGGAACTGCCCCAGCCAGGCCGGCGCAAGGCCGCCTGGCGCGGATGCAGCAGGGCGCAATCCTCGCCGTCGAGCAGCACGGCGCCGCCCGCCGCCGGACGCAAACCGGCCAGCGTCGACAACAACGTCGATTTGCCAGCGCCGTTGCGACCGAGGATGGCCAGCCGTTCGCCGGCGGTGACGGCCACGTCAAGGCGGTCGACGACGCAACGCCCGCCGACTTCGACGACCAGTTGCCGGGCTTCGAGCAAGGGCCGGCTCATTTCGGCTGCCTGGATAACAGGAAGAGGAAAACCGGGACACCGATCAGCGCCGTCAGCACGCCGACCGGCAACTGCTGCGGCGCGATGATGGTGCGGGCCAGCGTATCGGCCAGCACGAGCAGCGAACCACCGGCCAGCACCGAGGCCGGCAATAGCAGGCGCTGGTCGTTGCCGGTGGTCAACCGCACCAGGTGCGGCACGACGAGGCCGACGAAGCCGATCGAGCCGGCCGTCGTCACCGAGGCGGCGGTGGCCAGCGAAGCAAGCAGATAGATCGCGTAGCGCAGCCGGTTGACCGCCACGCCCAGGGCCTGCGCCTGCATCAGGCCGCGCGCCAGCAAGTTCAGTTCGCGGGCGAAGGGCATGGCAAAAATCAGGGCGACGCCCAATGCGGCGACGGGCGGCCACCACTGGCCGCTCTGGCCGAGGTCGCCCATCAGCCAGAACAACATGCCACGCAGCTTGTGCTCCGGCGCGATGGCCAGCATCAGCGCGACCAGCGCGCCGCAGCCGGCGGCGACGATGACACCGGTGAGCAGCAGGCGGGTCTGCGTCCAGCTGCCGTCACCATGCGCCAGCCCGAACACCAGCAACATGGCGCCGAGTGCGCCAAGGAAAGCCAGCCCGTCGATACCGATCACCGGCAGGCTGAGTAAAATACCGAACATCGCCCCCACGCCGGCGCCACCGGAAATACCCAGCACATAGGGATCGGCCAGCGGATTACGGAGCAGGACCTGCATCAGCGCTCCGGCCAGTGCCAGCAGCCCGCCGCAGGCAAAGCCGGCTAGCGCCCGCGGCAGGCGCAGTTGCAGCACGACATCGCCGGCGCCACCCTCATGGCCGAGCAAGGCGGCCAGTACATCGGCCGGCGCCACCTTGTAGCTACCCACCGTCAGCGCCAGCCCGAAACTGGCCGCAGCCAGCAGGCCGAGGCTGAGCAGAATCAGGAAAGCGCGGCGGCGGGTCGGCATGGCGGCTTACTTCGGGCTGTAGCGGACGCCGACGAAGGCGTTGGTGCCGGGGGTGGCGAAGTCGGCGACGACTTCGTAGTTGCGGTCAAACAGGTTGTTGATCCGGGCGAAGACCGACCAGTTCTGGCCAAAATTGTAGGCACCGTAGAGATTGGTCAGCGAGTAACCATGCAGTTTCAGCAAATTTTTATCGTCGCTGAAACGGCGGTCGCTAGCAAACTGTTCAACGCGCCACTCCCAGGCCCCAATCTGCTGGCCAATCGAAACCGTTCCATAATTGCTGGCCCGTCGTGGCAGTTGGCGACTGGTATCGGTATCGCGTGGGTCGAGATAGTTATAGTTGGCAAGCAGGTCGAAACCGGCAAACTGCCCCTCGTAGGCTAGCGTTGCACCCTCGATGCGGGCATTGCTGACATTCGCCGGCGTGATCGTAGCTCCGGTACTCGGCCAGACGATCAGGTTCTCGACGCTATTCAAGAACCACGTCAAGGAGACGTGATGCAAGCCGGACTCGTAATGCACAGAGGCCTCGCGATTGCGTGATGACTCCGGTAGCAGGTCAGGGTTGCCGATAAACTTGCCAGACTTCGGAAAATACAGATCGTTGAACGACGGTGCCTTGAAAGCCGTGCCGTAGCCTACATTGGCCCGCCAGTTCGAATTCAGGCGGTAGCCATAGGCTACGGAACCGGTGGCCTTGTCACCGAACTGCGAATTGTTGTCGTAACGCAGGTTGGCCTGCAGGCGATGCGCCAGATAACTGCCGTTCCAGCCGACCAGCGCCGAATCGACGGTGCGCTCGGTGACGCGAAAATTGCCGGTGCCGGTAACCGACTGGTCCAGACGCTCGATGCCGAGCAGAAAATTGCCGACCGCGGTCCGGATGTCGTTCTGCCAGGCGTATTGTTCCTGGTCAGTGCGGAACAAGGAGTTCTGCACGCCGTTGGTGGTGTTCTTCGAATCGTCGGTGCTATGGCCGGCGCGCAGCGTGCTGGTCCAGTTGCTGGTGAAGGCATTCTTCAGATAGGTGGAGAAATTGCTGACCGCCAGCAGGTTGCGGTAGTCCTTGGCGGCCGCTGTCTTGGTCGTACCGCTGTCGTACTGGCTTTCGCCGTCGCTGTAGAAGAAGCTGGCGCCGACCTCGTGGCCCTTGGCCAGGGTATAGCCCAGGCTGCCGCTCAGGCTCTGGTTCTCGAAGCCGTCGCGATCCTTGTTGTAGGCACTGTTTGCGGGATTCTTGATGCTGTTGAAGCCGTCGGTCCGATAGCTCGAGGCATTCAGCGAATAACGCCAGTCGGCCTGACTGCCCGAAAAACCGGCAGTGAGCGTCGAAGTGTTGTAGGAACCGATGCCGGCTTCGGCATTGACCTGGAACGGACCCTTGCCGGTGCGCGTGAAAATCTGGATCACGCCGCCGATCGCATCGCTGCCGTACAACGAGGAGGCCGGACCGCGCAGGATTTCGATGCGTTCGATCTGGCTGGCCGGAATGCGCGACCACGAGGACATCTGCCCCAGCGAGGCCGAACCGACGCGCATGCCATCGACCAGAACCAGCGTATGGCCGCTACTCGTGCCGCGCATGAAGACGCTGCCGGTCGCCCCATTGCTGCCCTGCGAGTAGAACTCGATGCCGGGCTGGCGCGACAGGATTTCGCCCAGCGTGGAATTGCCGGCCTGCTTCAGTTCTTCGCTTTCGACGACGGTGACGTCGGAGAGCAATTCCGAGCTGCGCATCTCCTGGCGGGTGGCAGTGACCATCACCGGGTCGAGACTGGCGACCAGCAGCGGGGTGTCGGCTTGCGACGGGGTTGCGAAAACGAGTGGCAGCAGCGCGGCCAGCGGCTTGAAACGTGGATACATGGATCTTCCTTTCCCGGCGGGCGTCCCCGCATGCCGGAATAGCATGGACAAGGAAGCGCAATGGGGGAGGAAAGACAGGTCACACGACCGGCACCACAGCCCCGTGGCACTTCCGCTTGTGTTCCAGGCCGGTATCCGGGCTCGCAAGTCTTGGCGCGTCGCCTTCCCAGGTTGTCACCCAGTGGCATTCTGACGCGCCCGCACTTGCTTACCGTTGCGGGGGCAGCAGCGGATTTGTCTCTTGCGAGACGCACCGCTTTCCCGTTTAACTGCGCTTGGAGAAACCTCGCACAGCACCTGACACGGCGCGAATTCTACATGCATCGTTGTTGCGCCGCATCAGAAAAATCCTGAGCGCTTCCAATAAACCACTTTGAGAATAAAGGCTTAGTCCTTGACCATGCGGCATTTTCCCAACTATAGTGCGGCCCATGAATACGGAACTCGAAGCGCTTGAAGCGAAGATCGAACAGGCAGTTGCCCTGGTGCACCAGTTGCGCGCCGAGAACGAGGTGCTGAAGAATCAGATGGCGGCGGCCGAAGCCGAACGCCTTCACCTGCGGCAGACGATGACCGCGGCCCGCGAGCGGCTCGAAGGCCTGGTCGACAAGCTGCCCGAGGAGGCCTGAGATGAGCACCGAACCGAATTTCCTCGATGTCAAGATCATGGGCCGCGAATACCGCGTCGCCTGCACGCCGGAAGAACGCGACGCCCTGCTCGCCGCGGTCGATCTGGTCGACGGCAAGATGCGCGAAATCGCCCAGCGCACCAAGAACACCATCGCCGAGCGCGTCGCCGTGATGGCCGCGCTGAACATCGCCCACGAACACCTTTCCGGGCCGTCAGAAACATTCTCCGAAGCGGTTGATACTTCCGACGCAAAGCGTAGAATCGGTGCCATGGGAGCACGGATAGATACCGTGCTTGCACCCCAGCAGCAACTGGACATCTAGTCCGCCACTGCTGATCCCGGTGCCGCCCGCCGAGCGTCCCCTGCGGTGTTTGTTTAGGCCATATATTCCTTGAACCAATGCTAATTGGCATCGGTTGCCGACCGTAAAGTTGTTGTTGTGAGTGCCTCTAGCCAGGCGTTCCTGATACAACGGGAAAGCGACCACTCTGGACCCAGGTTCAGGATGCCGGCCTGACGGCACTTGCGGGGGCCTACCTTCAACAGGTGGCAGATTTTCTGCCACCTGTTTTCATTTCCGAAACCACGACATGCACTACTGGCTGATGAAATCCGAGCCCGCCGAGGTCTCGATCGACGACCTCGCAGCCGCCCCCGGGCAGACCCTTCCTTGGTTTGGCGTGCGCAATTACCAGGCGCGCAACTTCATGCGCGACAGCATGCGGATCGGCGACCGGGCGCTGTTCTACCACTCGGGCTGCGCCGTTCCGGGCATCGCCGGCATTTGCGAGATCTGCTCCGAGCCCTACCCGGACGACACCCAGTTCGTCCCTGACAGCCACTATTTCGACCCCAAGTCGAGACCGGAAGAGCCACGCTGGCTGCTGCGCGACGTCCGCTTCGTAGAGAAGACGCGCTACCTGCCGCTGGCCGAACTGCGGCAAACCCCGGAACTTGCTACCATGCGCCTCCTGGCCCGCGGCAACCGGCTGTCGATCACGCCGGTGACAGCCGAAGAATGGGCTTGCATAACCCGGCTTCTGGCGAAAAACTGATGACTCTCTGGTGGTTGACCTATCCCCTGCTCGGGATATTCGGCGGCTTCGTGGCCGGCTTGTTCGGCGTCGGCGGCGGCCTGACCCTGGTGCCCTTCATGTACATGCTGTTCGTCGCCCAGGGTTTTCCGTCGGAACACGTCATGCACCTGGCGCTCGGCACCTCGATGGCGACCATCGTCTTCACCTCGATTTCCAGCATGCGCGCCCATCATGCGCATGGCGCAGTGCGCTGGGAGATCGTGCGCAGCATGGCGCCCGGACTGGTGCTCGGCACCTTCGGCGGCTCACTGGTCGCCGGCCAGGTACCGACCGGCCCGATGACGGCGATTTTCGTCGTCATCGTCTATTACGCCTCACTCCAGATGATCCTCGACTTCAAGCCGCACGCCCACCGCCAGTTGCCCGGCCCGCTCGGGCTGTTTAGCGCCGGCGGCGTGATCGGTGGAGTTTCGAGCCTGGTCGCGGCCGGTGGCGGCTTTCTGTCAGTGCCCTTCATGCTGTTCTGCAACGTCGCCATCCATTCGGCGGTCGGCACCTCGTCGGCCCTGGGTTTTCCGATTGCCGTCGCCGGTGCCATCGGCTACATCGTCGCCGGCTGGAACGACACCGGGCTGCCGGCCTACACGCTGGGCTACATCTATCTGCCGGCCTTTGTCGGCATCGTCGTGATGAGCATCCTGATGGCGCCGGTCGGTGCCCGGCTGGCCCACAAGTTGCCGGTTAAGAAACTCAAGCGCGCCTTCGGCGTCTTTCTCGCCCTGCTCGCCAGCAAGATGCTCTACAGCCTGATCGGCTGAAGCCGCTCAGGCGCCGGCATTGAAATCGCGCAGCGTCGCGACCAGATCGGCGAAACGCTCTCCCTGAACCGTCACATGGGCGCGCAACTGGGCCGCAGCGAGATCGCTGTCGCCCTTGACGATGGCGTCGACGATGGCCTGATGCTCGTTGAACGAAGTCGCCATCCGGTTGCGGACCCGCAACTGTAGCCGCCGATAGGGGCGCAGCCGGCGATGCAGCGCAGTCGCCTGCTCGACCAGGAAACCGTTGTGGCTGGCTGCGTAGATGCGCCGGTGGAAAACCTCGTTGAGCTGGTAATAGATATCCGGCGTATTGGCATCGCGCGCCGCTTCGCAGGCGCGATGCGCCTCTTGCAGCGTCATTTGCTCATCCGCCGTGATCCGGCGGGCGGCCAGCCGGCCGCACATCGCCTCCAGCTCGGCCATCACCTCAAACATTTCGCAAACCCGGTCAGCCCCGACCTCGGGCACCGTCGCGCCGCGCCGCGGCTTGATTTCGATCAGCCCGACCGAAGAGAGCTGGATCAGTGCCTCGCGCACCGGTGTCCGCGAGACGCCAAAAGTATCGGCCAGCTCCTGTTCGTCGAGCCGCGTCCCGGGCGGATAGACGCCGGTGACGATGCGTTCCTCGATCAGTTCGCCGAGGCGTTCTGACTGGCGGGTGGTGGCGGGAATTTCAGCAGGGCTGCTCATGGTCCAGGCTCCAGCAGGTAGCAATGATTAAATTATACGAAATTAGTTGACCAGTATTCAATGAATGTCTATCTTGTATACACAACGGTGATTTTTGAACACAAACAACAGTGCGGTATTCCTGAAATCAGGATAAGCCAGCCAGTGAGGTTTCACCGTCCGTGCATGATTAACTCTGGAGGAGACATCCATGATCAGCAAGACCAAGCGCCACCTTACGCTGGCTATTGCCGCCGCCGCTTTGACCTGTGCCCTACCCTCGGCTCACGCCCAGGCGCCGCGCGTCATCAAGATTTCGCATCAGTTCCCGGCCGCCACCACCGAGGATGGCGATTTTCGCGATCGCCTGGTCCGCCGCTTTGCTGCCGAAGTCGAAAAGCAGTCCAAGGGCAGTCTGAAGTTCGAGATCTATCCGGGTAGTTCGCTGATGAAGACCAACAGTCAGATCGGCGCCCTGCGCAAGAGTGCGCTCGACATGAGCCTGGTGCCGCTGGCCTATGGCGGCGGCGAGATTCCGGCAGTCAACCTGACCCTGATGCCGACCCTGGTCAGCAGCTACGAGCAGGGCATGCGCTGGAAGACGGCACCGATCGGCAAGGAACTGGACCGCATCCTGGCCGACAAGAACATCAAGATCCTCACCTGGGTCTGGCAGGCCGGCGGAATTGCCTCGACCAAGAAAACGGTGGTCGTTCCCGACGACGCCAAGGGCCTGAAATTCCGCGGCGGCAGCAAGGAAATGGATCAGATGTTGAAGGGCGCCGGAGCTGCAGTGACCGGCATGCCGTCCTCGGAAATCTACAGTGCAATGCAATCCGGCGTGCTCGATGCAGCCCTGACTTCCAGCACTTCGCTGATCAGTTTCCGTCTGCAGGAGTTCAGCAAGTACGTGACCACGGCCCGCAACAAGAGCTTCTGGTTCATGTTCGAGCCGCTGCTGATTTCCAAGGGCCTCTATGACTCGCTGACCCCGGAACAACAGAAGATCATCAGCGAAGTCGGTGCCAGTCTGGAGAAGTTTGGCGTCGAGGAAGCCAAGAAGGACGATCAACGGATGGCCGACGTATTCGCCAAAGCCGGAGCCAAGGTGGTCGACATGGATGACAAAGCCTTCATGGCCTGGCGCGGCGTCGCCGAACAGACCGCTTTCAAGGATTTCGCCGAGAACATCAAGGATGGTCGCGCCCTGCTCGACATGGCGCTGTCGGTCAAGTAACCCCCGGCCGGGCATAGCCCGGCCCATCCTTCTTAAAGGTGAATCATGAGCCCCGGATATTTCATCAGCCGAGCGGTCAAGGCCTTCAATATTGCGACGGGTTACCTGTCGGCCTTTCTGATCGTCATCGCTACCTGCGTTCTCGTTTTTGAAGTCGCGGTCCGTTATTTCTTTGCCTGGCCGACCGACTGGGAAATCGAGTTTTGCATCTATTTACTGATCGCCTCCAGCTTTCTGGCAGCTGCTCATACCCAGCTCAACCGTGGTCACGTGACGATCGAGATTCTCGACGAAATCACGCCGCCAAGCTGGACCCAGTGGCGGATGGCGTTTTCCGATCTGTTGTCCTTCCTGTTTTGCGCCTTCATTGCCTGGAATTGTTGGCACCTGTTCTACGAAGCCTGGGACGAAGGCCGGATGAGCGACACCTCCTGGGCGCCGAAGATGTGGCCGGTCTTTGCCACCATGGCAGTCGGCATGACCTCGCTGACCCTGCAGATTTTTGTCCAGTTCATCGAGGATTCGCTGCCCGAAGCGATGCGCTCGCATCACCCACCGCCGCAGCACAATGCCGCCATCCAGGTGGCGATTGAGCGCATCCAGCATGACGACGAAGGAGATCGCAAATGAGCGTCGGAACCTTGGGCCTGCTCTACGCGGCCGCCACTTTCGTATTCCTCTTTTCCGGGATGCCGATTGCCTTTGCCGTTGGCTCGGTCGCCCTGATTTTCATGTACTTTTTCATGCCAGTGGCGCAGCTGTCGATCATCGCTGAAACCATCTTTTCCGAGTTGAACAGCTTTACGCTGCTGACCATTCCGCTCTTCATCATGATGGGCGCGGCGATCGGCAAATCACGCGCTGGCGCCGATCTCTACAACTCGCTGAACCGCTGGCTGTACAAGGTGCCGGGCGGCCTCGGCCTGGCCAACACCTTGGCCTGCTCGGTGTTTGCCGCAATGTGCGGTTCCTCGCCGGCGACCTGCTCGGCGATCGGTTCCTCGGGCATTCCGGAAATGCGCAAACGCGGCTATTCCGAGCGCCTGGCGACTGGCCTGATCGCTGCCGGCGGCACGCTGGGCATCCTGATTCCACCGTCGCTGACCTTGATTCTCTATGGTCTGGCCACCGAGCAATCGATCGGCAAGCTATTCATGGCCGGTGTTGGTCCTGGCTTGATGCTGACGGCGATGTTCTCGATCTGGGTGGTGTACAAATCCTGGGCGGAAAAGAACGAGAAAATTTCGGCCAATCGTTCGACCGGCATCGCCATGCCGGCGGAAGAGTCGTTCAGCTGGAAACAGCGCCTCGAAACGCTGCCTCGCCTCGCTCCCTTCCTTGGCCTGATCATCATCGTCATGGTCGCCCTCTACGGCGGCTGGGCAACGCCTTCGGAAGTCGCCGGCATCGGTGCATTCGGTGCGCTGCTTATGGTCATGGCGATCTACGGCTGCTGGCGCTGGAGCGACCTCAAGGTCATCCTCTCCGGCACGGCACGTGAGTCGTCGATGATCATGCTGATCATCGCGATGTCCTTCCTCTACACCTATGTCATGAGCTATCTGCACATCACCCAGTCGGCTGCTGCCTGGATGATTTCGCTGGAACTGAGCAAATGGGCCTTCTTCTTCTGGGTCAATATTCTGCTCATCGTGCTCGGCTTCTTCCTGCCGCCGGTCGCCATCATCCTGATGGTCACGCCTATCATCCTGCCGGCGCTGAACGCCCTGGGTATCGATCTGATCTGGTTCGGCGTGATCATGACCATCCTCATGGAAATGGGCCTGATTCACCCGCCGGTTGGCCTCAACCTGTTCGTGATCAGCGGTATCGCACCCGACATCAAGCTCAAGGAAATCATGTGGGGCACCGTCCCCTTCCTGCTGCTGATGGCGCTCGGCATCGTTCTGCTCTGTATCTTCCCGGAAATCGCCACCTGGCTGCCGTCGCAGTACAGCGGTTCCTGAGTCGGCGGAAAGACGATCATGAACGCACCACTCCCGCGTGACTGGGACACTCTGCGCCAGAGCCGTGGTCGCCGCCTTGAGCGGGCGGCGAGCCTCGGCCTGGCTGGCAAAAACGGCAAAGAAATCCCGGTCGACCGTATCATCGACCTGCTTGAAGCCGTGATCCAGCCGGGCGACCGCGTCTGTCTCGAAGGCAACAACCAGAAGCAGGCCGATTTCCTGTCCGAGTCCCTGGCTGACTGCAGCCCGGAACGCATCAATCACCTCAGTATGGTCCAGTCAGTCCTGGCTCTCCCGAGCCATGTGGACCTTTTCGAGCGCGGCCTGGCAAACCGCCTCGACTTTTCTTTCAGCGGCCCGCAAGGCGCCCGACTGGCCAAACTGGTCCAGGAACAGCGCATTGAGATCGGGGCGATTCATACCTATCTCGAACTGTTCGGCCGCTACTTCATGGATCTGACGCCGAATGTGGCGTTGATCGCGGCGCAGGCGGCGGATGCCGAGGGCAATCTCTACCTCGGGCCGAATACTGAAGACACGCCGGCCATTGTCGAGGCGACCGCCTTCAAGGGTGGCATCGTGATCGCCCAGGTCAATGAGCGCCTCGACAAGCTGCCACGTGTCGACGTGCCGGCCGACTGGGTCGATTTCACCGTGCTCGCCCGAAGCCGAACTACATCGAGCCGCTATTCACCCGCGATCCGGCGCAGATCACCGAAGTCCAAGTCTTGATGGCGATGATGGCGATCAAGGGCATCTACGCCGAGTATGGCGTCACCCGCCTGAACCATGGCATCGGCTTCGACACCGCGGCGATTGAGCTGTTGCTGCCGACCTACGCCGCCGATCTCGGTCTGAAGGGCAAGATCTGCACGCACTGGGCCTTGAATCCGCACCCGACACTGATTCCGGCGATCGAGTCCGGTTTCGTCGAATCGGTGCATTGCTTCGGTTCGGAAGTCGGCATGGACGCCTACATCTCGGCCCGTTCCGACGTCTTCTTCACCGGCGCCGATGGCAGCATGCGTTCCAACCGGGCGTTTTCCCAAACGGCAGGCCTCTACGCCTGCGACATGTTCATCGGTTCGACCTTGCAGATGGACATGGCTGGCAACAGTTCGACGGCGACGCTGGGCCGCATCACCGGCTTCGGCGGCGCGCCGAACATGGGTTCCGATCCGCACGGTCGGCGCCACGCCAGCCCGGCCTGGCTGAAAGCCGGGCGCGAGGCCTACGGGCCGAACGCCATCCGCGGCCGCAAGCTGGTCGTCCAGATGGTCGAAACCTTCCGCGAGCACATGGCACCAGTCTTCGTCGAGGAACTCGATGCCTGGAAGCTGCAGAAGTCGATGGGCGCCGAACTGCCGCCAATCATGATCTACGGCGACGACGTCAGCCATATCGTGACCGAGGAAGGCATCGCCAACCTGCTGCTCTGCCGTAGCCCGGAAGAGCGCGAGCAGGCGATCCGCGGTGTCGCCGGCTTCACGCCGGTCGGCATGGCCCGCGACAAGGTGATGGTCGAAAACCTGCGTGACCGCGGCATCATCCGCCGTCCCGAAGACCTCGGCATCGACCCACGCATGGCGACGCGCGACCTGCTCGCTGCCCGTTCCGTCAAGGATCTGGTGCGCTGGTCGGGCGGCCTCTACGCGCCCCCTTCCCGCTTCCGTAACTGGTGACCGCCATGGAAACACTCGACTTTCGTTTCGACTCCGCACCCGTTTTGCGGGCCGCCGATCCTGCCCTGTGCGGCGTGGTCGGCTCCGGCAACCTGGAAATCCTGGTCAAGGCAGGCGACCAGCCGGCCGCCTGCGCCGTCCGCATCAAGACCTCGGCGCGCGGTTTCGGCGAGACCTGGCGAGCCGTGCTCGGCAGCTTTGCCGCCACCCACCCGGCCGGCGGCACGGCTATCGCCATCAACGACATGGGCGCCACCCCGGCCGTCGTCAGCCTGCGGCTGGCCCAGGCCCTGGCCGAATACCGGGGAGGTGCGCAATGACGCCGTCGCTCGCTGCCCGCCATAGCTGGTTCGAAGCCACGGCCCGCCACCGCATTGCCGGCCTGCTCGATGCCGGCAGTTTCCGCGAAATCCTGCCGCCGGCCGAGTCGCAGCCCAGCCCCCACCTCGCCCAGCTCGACCTGCCCGGCGCCTTCGACGACGGCGTAGTCGTCGGCTGCGGCCGTCTGGCCGGCCAAGCCGTTTTGATCGCGGCGCAGGAAGGCCAGTTCATGGGCGGCGCCGTCGGCGAAATCCACGGCGCCAAGATCGTCGGCCTGTTGCGGCGGGCGATCCTCGAAAAACCGGCCGCCGTGCTGCTGCTCATCGACTCAGGCGGGGTCCGGCTGCACGAAGCCAATGCCGGCCTGATCGCCATTTCCGAAATCATGCGCGCCGTGCTCGACGCCCGCGCCGCCGGCGTGCCCGTGCTGGCGCTGATCGGCGGCAGTTGCGGCGCCTTTGGCGGCATGGGTATTGTCGCCAAGCTCTGTTCGGCCATCCTGATTTCCGAAGAGGGCCGGCTGGCCCTCTCCGGCCCCGAGGTCATCGAGACGGTGGCCGGTGTCGAGGAATTTGATTCGAAGGACCGGGCGCTGGTCTGGCGCGTTACCGGCGGCAAGCACCGTTACCTGATGGGCGATTGCGCGGCGCTGGTCGAGGATGACATCCCGGCCTTCCGGGCCGGCACGGTGGAATTGCTCGCCGCCTGGCGGGAACCGGCACCGACGCTAGCCAATTTACGCGCCACCCAGCACCGCCTGGAAACCCGGCTGGCCGCCTACGCCACCTATCGCGACGGCTTGCAGGTCTGGGCCGCGCTCGGCGTCGCCGACCCCGACGCCGTGCCGATGCTCGACCGCGACAGCCTGGTCGCCTTGAAAGAAGGATTGCCGACATGAGCCTCAACGACATTCTCGACGCCCTGTTCCCGGCCGGCCATACCGTGGCCGTGGCCAACCAGGTGATTACCGGCCAGGCGCAGACCGCGCAGGGTACGGTCGCCGTGCTCGGCACCACCGATGCGGCGGCTATCGACCACGCCATGGCGCTGGCCCTGGCCGGTTTCATCCTCGACACCATCGAGCAGCATCCCGACCGGCCTCTGGTCTTCCTGGTCGACACCAGCGGCCAGGCCTTGTCGCGCAGCCAGGAACTGCTTTGTCTGAACGGCTCGCTGGCCCATCTCGCCGCTTGCGTCGACCTCGCCCGCCGCCAGGGCCACCCCTCGCTCAGTCTGGTCACCGCCAACGCGGTCAGCGGCGGCTTCCTCTCCTTCGGCCTGATGGCCGACCAGGCCTATGCGCTGGCCGACGCCCAGGTCCGAGTCATGGACCTGCGCGCCATGGCACGGGTGACCAAGATCGCCCATGAACGCCTGGTCGAACTGGCGGCCAGTTCGCCGATCTTCGCGCCGGGCGCCGAGAGCTATCGGCGCATGGGCGGCATCGAGGCAATCTGGCCGGCACCATCGGCCGCCTTGCTGGAAGCCGCGCTGACCGCGGCCTGCCAGAGCGCCTCGGCCAGCGACCAACGCATGGCCAGCGGTCTGGCGCGGGACGGCCGCCAACTGGCGGCGGGCATTGCCCAAGCCGTCGACAACGCAGTGATCGGCGCCTGACGCGATGCGCCGCCACGACCTGGTTTATCTGCACCCGGAGACGACCTTCACGACACCCTGCGCCGAAGCGGGCAGCCCCTTCTGGCTGGCCGCCCGGCAATGGATCGCCCGGGGTCGGCCACTGGTCGCTGCCCGCCAGCCGGACGGCGGTGGGCCGCTCTGCCTGGGCCTGGCCCTGCCGCTACACCAAGCGCGCAAACGCCTGACCATCCAGGTCGAAGCTGGCCAGATCATCGACATTCGCCCGCCGCTGAGCGTCGAACGCTGCGCGCCACGACTGGCACCGTCGACCGGGCAAGGCCTGCTCGCCCTGGCGACCGCGATCCAGGGCAGCGGCGCCCGGCTCGGGGTCTATGGCTCGCTGGCGTGGGAAACCTTGAGCGGCGACAGCTACCGCCATGCCGAATCGGACATCGACCTGATTTGCGATGTCGCCGATCGCGAGCAGTACGAATTGGCGCTCACCGCCCTCTCCAGCACTGCGGCTCATCTCCCTTGCCGGCTGGATGGCGAACTACGCTTCCCGAACGGCGACGCCGTCGCCTGGGCCGAACTGGCCGGCCAGCCGACGCGTGCCAGGACGGTCCTGGTCAAGGGCGAATGCGAGGTCACCCTGAAGCCGTTGAATACGCTGCTCGCCGGGCTGGCCCCGGCCGCACTGGCCGCCTGAGCCGCTGCCAAGGAGAATGAACATGCCGAATCCGCTGCCCGCCCGCCCGGTCTGTCTCCTGCCCGACGCCAGCCCGGCGCCCGGCGACGCGCTGATCGGTCGCCTCGCCATCCGCAGCCTGTACCGCGAAGTCGAACTGCATCCCAAGCCGGGACTGGTCACCCCGGAAGGCAACGGCAGCCATCGCGATATGGACTTCCGCACTTTCCTGCGCAGCCTGAATGCGCTGCGCCCCTATTTTCCGGCGATCACCGCCGGCGGCCGCTCCGCCCCCGGCTTCGCGCCTTTGCAGACCCTGGGCATCGCCGCCGAGTCGGCCATGCTGGCCGCGACCGGCGGGGTCAATACGCATCGCGGCGCGATCTTCAACCTCGGCCTGCTCTGCGCGGCGAGCGGTGCGCTGCTCGGCGCCGGACGGCCCGTCGGGGCCGAGTCGGCCTGCTCGGCCGTCGAGGCGCTTTGGGGACGCGAAATCCTGACCTCGGCCGATGTGCTGCCCGACTCGGCCCCCCCCAGCCACGGACTGGTCGTCGCCCGCCGTTATGGCTCGGGCGGCGCCCGCCAGGAGGCGGCCAGCGGCTTTCCGGCGGCGCGCGAAATCGGGCTGCCGGCCTACCGGGCGACACTGGCGGCGACCGGCGATGGCGAGTTGGCTGCCGTCCAGGCCCTGTTCGCGCTGATGGCCGAACTGGACGACACCAACCTGCTCTGGCGCGGCGGACCGGCCGGGCTCGCCCAGGCGCACCGGGCGGCGGCCGGCTTTCTCGCGGCGGGCGGCATCTTCGCCGCCGACTGGCGGACGCACGCCGCCGCCATCGATCGCGAATTCGTCGACCGCCGGCTTAGTCCCGGCGGCACCGCCGACCTGCTCGGCGTGACCCTGTTTCTCGCCGAGCTCGACGGCCTGGCCTGAGCATGCGCCTCGCCCTCCTCTTCAGCGGCCAGGGCGGACAAGGCCCGGCCCACTGGCAACAAGTCAGGGCCGGCCTCGGCGGCCCGCTGCGTGAAGCCTTGTTGGCCGCCTTGCCCGACCTCGCCGAGGAAGGCGCCGCCCCGGCATCGGAAATCCTGGCCCGGAACGCCATCGCCCAGCCCCTGATCTTCGCCCAGCAGATGCTGCTCTGGGAGCAGTTGCGGGAGAAATTGCCGCGCCCGATCTGCGTCGCCGGCTATTCGCTGGGCGAAATGGCGGCCTGCTGCGTGGCCGGCGTTTTCCCGGCAGCGAGCGGACTGGCCCTGACCGTCGAACGCGCCCGCCTGATGGACGGCGCAGCGCCCGGCGAGCACGGCATGCTCGCCGTGCTCGGCCTCGATGACCCAAGGGTCGAAACCCTGGCCGCCGAAGCCGGTCTCGCCGTCGCCATCCGCAATGCACCGCGCCATCTGGTGGTCGCTGGGCCGCGGGCCGGCATCGACGCCGCCGCCGCGGCATTCGCGGCAGCAGGGGCCAGCCGCCTGGTCCATCTTGCGGTCCGCACCCCGTCGCATACGCCGCTGCTGGCCAAGGCGGCGGCCGCTTTCGGGGAACGCCTGGCCGCCCTGCCCGATGGCCGCCTGCCCGTGCCAGTACTCAGCGCCATTGATGCGACGCCGGCCCGTAGCGTCGCCGCCGCTGGCGCGGCGTTGGCCCGCCAGATCTGCACGCGGCTCGACTGGGCGGCCTGCCAGCAGGCCATCGTCGAACTGCAGCCCGACGTCGTGCTCGAAATCGGCCCCGGCAATGCCCTGACCCGGTTGTTCAACGAGTTCGCACCGGAGATTCCGGCCCGCGCCGCCGACGATTTTCGCAGCGTCGATGGCATCGTCGCCTGGCTTCAGACCGACCGCCGATAGAATTCAGACTTTTCGAATATTCCGATGAGAGACACGCGGTGATTCCCGGCGAAGCGCTGGTCGCCTATCTGCTGACCGGCGCCGCTGCCGGTTTCTTTGCCGGCCTGCTCGGGGTCGGCGGTGGCGTGGTCGTCGTGCCCATCCTGACCGTGCTGTTCGCCGGCCAGGGCTTTCCCGCCCGCGAAGTGCTGCATCTGGCGCTCGGCACCTCGATGGCGACCATCCTGTTCACCTCGCTGTCCAGCCTGCGCGCCCATCACGCCCATCAGGCCGTGCTCTGGCCGGTGGTCCGCGACCTGACACCGGGCATCCTGCTCGGCACGCTGCTCGGCACCCAGCTGGCCGGCCGCATTTCGTCGCAGGCGCTGGCCATCTTCTTCGTCGGCTTCATGCTCCTGGTCGCCATCCAGATGATCGCCAACCTGCGCCCGGCACCGAGCCGCAGCCTGCCTGGACGCGGCGGACTGGGCCTGACCGGCATCGTTATCGGCGGGGTGGCGAGCCTGGCGGCGATGGGCGGCGGGGCGCTGACCGTGCCCTACCTGATCTGGTGCAATGTCCGCCCGCACCGGGCGATCGGCACCTCGGCGGCGGTCGGCCTGCCGATCGCGCTCGGCGGCACCGTCGGCTACATCTGGAATGGCTGGGGTCATGCCGAACTGCCGGCGGGCAGCCTGGGTTTCGTCTATCTGCCGGCGCTCGGCGTCATCCTGCTGACCAGCGTACTGACCCCCCAGTTCGGCGCCCGGCTCGCCCACCGCCTGCCGATCCAGGTCCTGAAGCGGATCTTTGCCGGCCTGTTGCTCGTGCTCTCGGCCAGGATGCTGTGGAGCCTGTAGGGCAGTTGAGCCGGCGACAACTTAGCGCGCCTTGAAGACCGGCTTGCGCTTTTCCAGGAAGGCGGCCAAACCTTCTTTGTAGTCCTCGGTGTCGAGGAAGGCGAAGGAGGCGGCCTTTTCCTCGTCGTTGAGCGGCCGACCGCTCTGCAGCCGGCGGATCCACTGCTTGTGCCAGCCGGCGACCAGCGGCGCGCCGCCACCAATACGGCGGGCCGTGGCGTAGGCTTCGTCCTCGACCTGGGCATCGGGCACGACGCGGGTCAGCAGGCCTTTTTCATAGGCCTCGGTGGCGGTCAGGATGCGCCCTTCGAGCAGGATTTCCTTGATCACGGCCGGGCCGGCCAGCTTGAGCAGGCCTTCCATTTCACCGGGGTACATCGAAAAGCCGAGCTTGTTGATCGGCGCCCCGAAACGGGCGCTCTCGCCGCTGATCCGCAGGTCGCAGACGCCGGCAATCTCCAGCCCGCCACCGATGCAGGCGCCCTGGATCAGGGCAACAGTCGGATGCGGACAGTCGGCGATGGCATTCAGCGCGGCGGCCACCTGACCGTGGTAATGCAGGGCCTGTTCGAGCGTCGCGCGGCCGGTCACGAACTCTTCAAGATCGCCACCGGCGGCGAAAGCCTCGTTGCCGGCACCGCGCACGACGACACAGCGAAGGTCGCGATCGGCGGAAATTTTCGCCATATTTTCAGCCAGTTGCTGCCACATACCGAGATCGATTGCATTGAGCTTGCCGGGGTTGTCGAGGGTCAGCGTGGCGACTTCACCGGCGCGGGAAAGGATGACTTTACTCATGTGCTGCGTCCTATGTGAGGTGTGGAATTATAGGTTCGGATGATGCAAATCAACTGAAATCAGTCTTCTATAAGATAGAATACTGCCCGCCGATCTACGGTAATTATTAATTAGGGAGGATATGCCATGAGCAGCGCGATGTATGAGCGGATGCGAGCCAACCCGAAATTCCAGGATCTCGTCAGCAGACGGGGACGTTTTGCCTGGATCCTGGCTTTTATTGTTTTAACCATGTTCTACGGCTTTGTGATGGTGGTGGCCTTTAATCCGGCATCACTTGGCCAGCCGGTCAGTGAAGGTTCGATGCTGACAGTGGGGGTCGCTGTCGAATTTTTCATGTTCGTTTTCTTCTGGGTGCTGACCGCGGTTTATGTCAAGCGTGCCAATACGGAATTCGACGCCCTGACGCAGGAAATCGTCAAGGAAGCCTGGAAGGAGAACAAATGATGCGCCGCCTGACTCATCTCACTACTGCTCTCGGCCTGTTCGCGATCGCCGCGATGGCCTATGCCGGCCCGCCGGTCGAAGGCGCCATGGAAAAATCGGCGACCAACTGGCACGCCATCATCATGTTCTGCCTCTTCGTCGCGATGACGATGGGCATTACCTACTGGGCGGCCAGCCGCACCAAGTCGACCGCCGACTTCTACACCGCCGGCGGCGGCATCACCGGCTTCCAGAACGGCTTGGCGATCGCCGGCGACTACATGTCGGCCGCCACCCTGCTCGGCCTGACCGCCATGGTCTACACCCAGGGCTACGACGGCTACATCTACATGCTGGCCTTCTTCGCCGGCTGGCCGATCATTCTGTTCCTGATGGCCGAACGCCTGCGCAATCTCGGCAAGTTCACCTTCTCCGACATCACCGCCTATCGCCTCGACCAGGGTAAGGTGCGCACCATGGCCGCGATCTCCTCGCTGACCGTGGTCTGCTTCTACCTGATCGCCCAGATGGTCGGTGCCGGCCAGTTGATCAAGCTGCTCTTCGGTCTCGACTACAACATCGCGATCTTCGCCGTCGGCATCCTGATGATGGTCTACGTCACCTTCGGCGGCATGGTCGCCACAACCTGGGTGCAGATCATCAAGGCCTGCATGCTGCTCGCCGGTGGCACGCTGGTCATGATTCTGGCTTTCAGCCAGTTTGGCTTCTCCTTCCAGACCTTGCTGGAAAAAGCCACGGCCGTGCACAAGCTGGGCGACAAGCTGATGTCGCCGGGCAGCCTGCTGGCCGATCCAGTGACCGCGATCTCGCTCGGTCTCGGCCTGATGTTCGGCACCGCCGGCCTGCCGCACATCCTGATGCGCTTCTTCACCGTCACCGACGCCAAGGAAGCCCGCAAGTCCGTGCTTTACGCCTCCGGTTTCGTCGCCTACTTCTTCAACGTGATCTTCATCATGGGCTTGTGCGGCATCCTGATCGTCGGCCAGAACCCCGAGTTCTTCGAGGGCGGCACGGTCGGTGGCAAGCTGATCGGCGGCGGCAACATGGTCGCCATGCATCTGGCCAAGGCGGTCGGCGGCAACATGCTGCTCGGTTTCCTGGCTGCCGTGGCTTTCGCGACCATCCTGGCCGTCGTCTCCGGTCTGGCCCTGGCCGGCGCTTCGGCCATCTCGCACGACATCTACGCTCGCGTCATCATGAAGGGGCAGGCTTCGGAAGCCACCGAAATCCGCGTCTCGCGGATCGCCACGATCTGCCTCGGCTTCGTCGCCATCGTGCTCGGCATCCTGTTCGAGAAGCAGAACATCGCCTTCATGGTCGGCCTGGCCTTCGGTGTGGCGGCGGCAGCCAACTTCCCGGTGCTCATCCTCTCCATGTACTGGAAAGGCCTGACCACCCGCGGCGCGCTGTTCGGCGGCTACGGCGGCCTGGTTTCGGCTGTGCTCTTCGTGGTCTTCTCGAAGTCGGTGTGGGTCGATGTGCTGCACAATCCGGCACCGCTCTTCCCTTACACCCAGCCGGCACTGTTCGCGATGCCGATTGCCTTCCTGCTCGCCTACATCTTCTCGAAGAGCGACAGCAGCGTGCGCGCTGGCAAGGAAATCGAGGCTTTTGAAGATCAGTACGTCCGGGCTCAAACAGGCTTCGGCGCATCCGGCGCGAGCAGTCACTAACTCGCCCCGCCATTGAAAAACCCCGACAGCGCAAGTTGTCGGGGTTTTTTTATTCTGAGTCGTCAGCGCAGTGGCGAGCGGGGCCCCGCCGGCCATTCAAACTACCGTCAGGCAGCCTTGCCGGTGTTGCTGTCGTACTGACGGGCCAGCGCCTGGCGGCTGGAGAGCAGGTGGTCCTGCATGTGCTTCTCGGCTTTTTCAGGATCGTTAGCCTCGAACGCCGCCATGATCACGCGGTGCTCTTCGAGCGACTGCTGCAACCGGCCCTCCAAGGAAAGCGAGTGCAGGCGCGACAGCTTCAGGACTTTACGCAGATCCTGGATCACCGACAGCAGCCAGCGATTGTTGGCCAGTTCCTGAATCAGCCGGTGGAACTCCTGGTTGGCCTCGAAAAAGGCATCGATCCGCCCCTCCTTGGCCGCCACCTCCAACCTTTCGTGGATCGCCTTCAAGGCCCGGATGTCAGCCAGTTTGGCCCGGCGCACCGCTTCCAGCGCACATCGACCTTCGAGCATGGCCATCAGCGGGAAGATGTCGTCCATGTCCTGACGGGAAATCTCGGTGACGTAGCAGCCACGCCGCGGTTTCAGTTCAACCACGCCTTCCGAAGCCAGCACCTTGAGCGCTTCGCGCAGCGGCGTGCGGGAAATGCCGTACTGCTCGGCGAGTTTCTGCTCGTCGATCCAGGTACCGGGGGTCAGTTCGTGGTTGAAGATGCGCTGGCGCAGGCGCTCGGCCACTTCCTGGTAAAGCGCGGTAGGTGCAATGCGGTTCATGTTCATGGTGTGGTGTGAATGAGCAAACCGGTGCTTAGCCGACTTGCGTCCATAATTATGGATACAGTATTATGCGAGGTTTGGTATGTCAAGCTAGGCTGCAAAGCGTAGAATTTTGAATTCTGCATCATAAGCCTGAAAAAATCGAATCAGCGAGAGGGGTGTCATGTCGGAAAAATTCTTTGATTCCAATAACCTGGATGCTTGGGAGAAGGCGGCCGCCAAACAGTCACCGGGCGGTGATATCGGGAATCTGGTGTGGAACACCCCGGAAGGTCTGGCCGTCAAGGCGCTATACACCAAGGCCGATGTCGCAGGCCTCGAGTTCGCCGACACCCTGCCCGGCTTCGCGCCCTATCTGCGCGGCCCGCAGCCGACGATGTACGCCGTCAAGCCGTGGACCATCCGCCAGTACGCCGGTTTCTCCACTGCCGAAGCCTCCAACGCCTTCTACCGCAAGGCCCTCGCCGCTGGCGGCCAGGGTGTTTCCGTCGCCTTCGACCTGGCGACGCACCGCGGTTACGACTCGGACAACGCCCGTGTGACCGGCGACGTCGGCAAAGCCGGCGTGGCGATTGACTCCGTCGAGGACATGAAGATCCTCTTCGACAGCATCCCGCTCGACAAGATTTCCGTCTCGATGACCATGAACGGCGCCGTGTTGCCGATTCTCGCCGGCTACATCGTTGCCGCCGAAGAGCAGGGCGTGTCGCAGGACAAGCTGTCCGGCACCATCCAGAACGACATCCTCAAAGAATTCATGGTGCGGAATACCTATATTTATCCGCCCAAGCCGTCGATGAAGATCATCGCCGACATTTTCGGCTACACGGCACAGCACATGCCGAAGTTCAACTCGATCTCGATTTCCGGTTATCACATCCAGGAAGCCGGCGCCAACCAGGCGATCGAACTGGCCTTCACGCTGGCCGACGGCATGGAATACGTGCGTACCGGCGTTGCTTCCGGCATGGATGTCGATACCTTCGCTGGTCGTTTGTCCTTCTTCTGGGCCGTCGGCATGAATTTCTACCTTGAAATCGCCAAGATGCGCGCCGGCCGGCTGTTGTGGGATCGCATCATGACCAGCTTCAACGCCAAGAGCCCGAAGTCCAAGATGCTGCGCACGCACAGCCAGACGTCCGGCTGGTCACTGACCGAGCAGGATCCGTACAACAACGTTGTGCGCACCACCATCGAAGCGATGGCGGCCGTGTTCGGCGGCACCCAGTCGCTGCATACCAACGCGCTGGACGAAGCCATTGCGCTGCCGACCGAGTTCTCGTCGCGCATTGCCCGCAACACGCAGCTGATCATCCAGGAAGAAACCCATATCACCAACGTCGTCGATCCCTGGGCCGGTTCTTACATGATGGAAAAGCTGACCCAGGACATGGCCGACAAGGCCTGGGGCATCATCCAGGAAATCGAGGCGATGGGCGGCATGACCAAGGCCGTCGAGTCCGGCTGGGCCAAGATGCAGGTCGAAACCTGCGCCGCCGACAAGCAGGCGCGCATCGACTCCGGGAAGGACGTCATCGTCGGCGTCAATAAATACAAGCTGGCCAAGGAAGACGCCATCGACATCCTCGATATCGACAACCATGCCGTTCGCGAGTCGCAGATTGCCCGTCTCAAGCAGATTCGTGCGACGCGCGACAGTGTTGCGGTCAACGCTGCGCTGGAAGCCCTGACCAAGGCCGCCGAAAGCGGCGAAGGCAACCTGCTCGACCTGACCGTCAAGGCCATGCGCCTGCGCGCCACGGTTGGCGAAGTGTCCGATGCGTTGGAGAAGATTTTCGGTCGTTTCCGTGCCAATAACCAGACCATTTCAGGGGTATACGGAGGCGTTGTGGAAGGACAGGAAAGCTGGGAAAAGATCAAGGCCGACGTCGCCAAGTTCGCCGAAGAAGAAGGTCGCCGTCCGCGCATCATGATCGCCAAGCTGGGCCAGGATGGCCATGACCGTGGCGCCAAGGTGGTAGCTACAGCCTATGCCGACCTCGGCTTCGACATCGACATGGGACCGCTCTTCCAGACCCCGGAAGAAGCAGCCCGCCAAGCCATCGAGAACGACGTGCATGCGATCGGCGTCTCCTCGCTAGCCGCCGGTCACAAGACCCTGCTGCCGGAACTGGTCAATTCGTTGAAGGCCCAGGGCGCCGACGACATCATCGTCTTCGCCGGCGGCGTCATCCCGGCACAGGACTACGACTACCTGTTCAATGCCGGGGCCAAGGCCATCTTCGGACCGGGTACCCGGATCGAGGATTCGGCCATCAAGGTTCTGGAAGAAATCCGCAAGGCGCGCGGCTAAGCGCTGCATGAATCTGGGCGAAGCTCCCGTGCGTGCCAATATTTTGTCCGCTGCCGACCAGTCGCTGGTCGACGGCGTGCTGGCCGGTCAGCGCCGTGCGCTGGCCAAGGCCATCACGCTGATCGAGTCGACCCGCGATGATCACCAGCAGCGCGCCCAGCAGGTGCTGACCGCGCTCCTGCCGAAAACCGGAAACGCCATCCGCATCGGCATTTCCGGCGTCCCGGGCGCTGGCAAGTCGACTTTCATCGAGGCGCTCGGTATCTGGCTGATCGAGCAAGGCAAGAAACTCGCCGTGCTCGCCGTCGATCCATCATCGTCGGTGTCCGGCGGCTCGATCCTCGGCGACAAGACGCGCATGGAACTATTGAGCCAGCGCGTGGAAGCCTTCATCCGGCCCAGCCCGTCGGCCGGTTCGCTGGGCGGCGTCGCCGAGAAGACGCGCGAGGCGATGCTGCTTTGCGAAGCCTCCGGCTACGATGTGATCATCATCGAGACGGTCGGCGTCGGCCAGTCGGAAACGACCGTCGCCGGCATGGTCGACATGTTCTGCCTGCTGCAGTTGCCGAATGCCGGCGACGACTTGCAGGCGATCAAAAAGGGCATCGTCGAGATTGCCGACCTGGTGGTCATCAACAAGGCCGATATCGACCGCCAGGCGACCGCCGTCGTCCGTGCCCAATGGCGCAATGCGCTGCACATGCTGCGTCCGGCTTCGCCCAACTGGGCGCCGCCGGTCATTGCGCTGTCGGCGCTGCACAAGGAAGGCATTGCCGAGTTCTGGGAACAGATCGAGAAATATCAGGCGGCCTTGAAGCCGACCGGCGAATTCGAAGCCAAGCGCCAGCACCAGTCACTATCGTGGATGTGGCAACTGATCGACTCCGGGCTGCGTCAGTACTTCCGTCATCACCCGCAAGTGCAGGAAAACCTGCCTGCCTTCAC
This sequence comes from Dechloromonas sp. A34, assembly GCF_026261605.1. Taxonomy (NCBI): domain Bacteria; kingdom Pseudomonadati; phylum Pseudomonadota; class Betaproteobacteria; order Rhodocyclales; family Azonexaceae; genus Dechloromonas; species Dechloromonas sp. A34. Next base: position 973,512 of record NZ_CP102486.1, on the reverse strand, counting down.
CCGCTCCGTCGAGGAGGGTCATACGACCCCGGCTGCCGCCGCGTATGCCCTGCTCGGCTATCTGAAACACTGATTCAAATCACCCGATCCATTTAGGGAGTTTTCTATGCACGACATCATCCGCCAGCTGGAAAAAAAGCGTGAACTGGCCCGCCTCGGCGGTGGCCAGAAGCGCATCGACAGCCAGCACAAGAAGGGCAAGCTGACTGCCCGCGAACGCATCGAGCTGTTGCTCGACCCCAATTCCTTCGAGGAATGGGACATGTTCAAGGAGCACCGCTGCACCGACTTCGGCATGGATCAGTCCGAAAAGACGCCGGGCGACGGCGTGGTGATCGGCTACGGCACGGTCAACGGCCGGCTGGTATTTGTCTTCTCGCAGGACTTCACGGTCTTCGGCGGTTCGCTGTCGGAAACCCATGCCGAAAAGATCTGCAAGGTCATGGACCAGGCGATGAAGGTCGGCGCCCCGGTGATCGGCCTCAACGACTCGGGCGGCGCCCGCATTCAGGAGGGCGTCGCTTCCCTCGGCGGCTACGCCGACGTCTTCCAGCGCAACGTGATGGCTTCCGGCGTCGTGCCGCAGATCTCGATGATCATGGGCCCCTGCGCCGGCGGCGCGGTGTATTCGCCATCGATGACCGACTTCATCTTCATGGTCAAGGACTCTTCCTACATGTTCGTGACTGGTCCGGAAGTCGTCAAGACCGTGACCCACGAGGATGTGACTGCCGAAGAACTGGGCGGTGCCGTGACCCACACCAGCAAGTCCGGCGTTGCCGACCTGGCTTTCGAGAACGACGTCGAAGCCCTGTCCATGCTGCGTCGCTTCATGAATTTCCTGCCGGCCAACAACCGCGAAAAGCCACCGGTCACGCCGACCAACGATCCGGTCGACCGCATGGACTACTCGCTGGACACGCTGGTCCCGGACAACGCCAACAAGCCGTATGACATGAAGGAACTGCTGATCAAGGTCGTCGACGACAACGACTTCTTTGAACTGCAGGCCGACTACGCCAAGAACATCATCATCGGTTTCGGCCGCGTCGACGGCCATCCGGTCGGCATCGTCGCCAACCAGCCGCTGGTGCTGGCCGGCTGCCTGGACATCAAGTCCTCGATCAAGGCCGCCCGTTTTGTCCGCTTCTGCGATGCCTTCAATATTCCGGTCGTCACCTTCGTCGATGTCCCGGGCTTCATGCCGGGCACCACGCAGGAATACGGCGGCATCATCAAGCACGGCGCCAAGTTGCTCTACGCCTACGCCGAATGCACCGTACCGAAGGTCACCGTGATCACCCGCAAGGCCTACGGCGGTGCCTACGACGTGATGTCGTCCAAGCACCTGCGCGGCGACGTCAACCTCGCCTGGCCGTCGGCTGAAATCGCGGTCATGGGACCGAAGGGTGCCGTCGAGATCATTTTCCGCGAGGAAAAGAACGATCCGGAAAAGCTGGCCGAGCGCGAAGCCGAATACAAGACCAAGTTCGCCAACCCGTTCGTGGCCGGCGCCCGTGGCTTCATCGACGACGTCATCATGCCGCACGCCACCCGCAAGCGCATTGCCCGCTCGCTGGCCATGCTGCGCGACAAGAAACTGGAAAATCCGTGGCGCAAGCACGGCAATATTCCGCTGTAAGCGTCAGGGAGAAATAGAAACATGTTCAAGAAAATTCTGATTGCCAACCGCGGCGAAATCGCCTGCCGCGTCATCAAGACCGCCCGCCAGATGGGCATCCTGACGGTTGCCGTCTATTCCGAAGCCGACAAGGATGCGCTGCACGTCGACCTGGCTGACGAAGCCGTCTGCATCGGCCCGGCCGCCTCGAAAGAGTCCTACCTGGTCATGGACAAGATCATCGCCGCCTGCAAGCAGACCGGCGCCGAGGCTGTCCACCCGGGCTACGGCTTCCTGTCCGAGAACGCCACGTTCTCGCGCCGGCTGGAAGAAGAAGGCATCAAGTTCATTGGCCCCAAGCATTACTCGGTGGCCAAGATGGGCGACAAGATCGAGTCCAAGAAACTGGCCATCGCGGCCAAGGTCAACACCATCCCTGGTTATAACGATGCCATCGCCGGTCCGGACGAAGCTGTCGCGATCGCGAAGAACATCGGCTATCCGGTAATGATCAAGGCCTCGGCCGGCGGCGGCGGCAAGGGTCTGCGCGTCGCCTTCAACGATGCCGAAGCGCATGAGGGCTTCTCCTCCTGCGTCAACGAGGCGCGCAACTCCTTTGGCGACGACCGCGTTTTCATCGAGAAGTACGTGCTCGAGCCGCGCCACATCGAGATCCAGGTGCTGGGCGACTCGCACGGCAACTACGTCTACCTGAACGAGCGCGACTGCTCGATCCAGCGTCGTCACCAGAAGGTCATCGAAGAAGCGCCGAGCCCCTTCGTCGATCCCGAGATGCGCAAGGCGATGGGCGAACAGGCCGTGGCCTTGGCCCGGGCGGTGAATTACGAGTCGGCCGGTACGGTAGAGTTTGTCGTCAGCGGCGCGACCAAGGAGTTCTACTTCCTGGAAATGAATACCCGTCTGCAGGTCGAACACCCAGTCACCGAGCTGATCACCGGCCTCGATCTGGTCGAGCAGATGATCCGTGTCGCCTACGGCGAAAAGCTGCCGATCAGCCAGGCCGATGTCGGCATCAACGGCTGGGCCATGGAATGCCGGATCAACGCTGAAGACCCGTTCCGCGGCTTCCTGCCCTCCACAGGCCGTCTGGTCAAGTTCCAGCCGCCCAAGGAAATCCCAGGTCAGGTCCGCGTCGATACCGGTGTCTACGACGGCGGTGAGATCTCGATGTACTACGACTCGATGATCGCCAAGCTGATTGTGCACGGTGCCACCCGCGAGCAGGCGATTTCCCGGATGCGCGATGCGCTGAACGGCTTCGTGATCCGCGGCATCTCGTCGAACATTCCGTTCCAGGCCGCGCTGATGCAGCATCCGCGCTTCCAGTCCGGCAACTTCAACACCGGTTTCATCGCCGAAGAGTATCCGAAGGGCTTCGATGCCTCGATGGTGCCGCACGATGATCCGGCGTTGCTGGTTTCGGTGGCTGCTTACGTCTATCGCGCCTTCACCGACCGTTCCGCCTCGATCACCGGCCAGTTGCAGGGTCACGAGCGCATCGTCAGCGATCAGTGGTGCGTCGTTCGGTTGAACCCGAACGGCAACGAGAATCATACGGTCATTGCCCGTCCGATCCCCGGCGGCTATCACGTCGAATACAAGGGCGAAAAGTACGAGATCCTCTCCGACTGGAAGCTGGGCGAGTCGCTGTTCAACGGCACCTGCAACGGCGAGGAATTCACGCTGCAAGTGGAGCGCCATAAGACCAAGTACTCCCTGTTCCACTGGGGCACCCGTGCCGACTTCATGGTGATGAGCGCCCGCGCTGCAGAACTGCTGGCGCTGATGCCCGAGAAGCTGGCCCCCGACCTCTCCAAGTTCCTGCTGTCGCCGATGCCGGGCCTGCTCCGTGAAGTCGCGGTCAAGGTCGGACAGGAAGTGAAGGCCGGCGAAAAGCTGGCCGTGATCGAAGCCATGAAGATGGAAAACATCCTCAAGGCCGATCAGGATTGCAAGGTCAAGAAGGTTTCCGCCGCCGCTGGCGAAAGCCTGACGGTGGATCAGATCATCATCGAGTTCGAATGATGGTACCCGGCCGTCGCTGACGGCCGGCGGTGCATCGTCCATGCAAGGCCCGTCCCCGGACGGGCCTTTTTCTTGCCGCTGGTGCCAGCCCTTGAATTCGTGGTGTTAGGCCCGCCGGCAAGCATAGCGAACGAAATCGACCCCTCGCTCGAGAACCTCGGTCGGGACCAGATGTTCGAGCGATGTTCCCTCCAGCGCTAGCCCAAACTCGAGTCGGGTCGCCGCGCTGGCCGGAAGAATCAGCGAAATCGCATCATCGGTGCGGAGCACGAAAGCCGGAACCTTGGGGGCGCGCTGGTCATGCGGTGCCAGACGCTTCAGGTAGCCCGCTTCGACCTGTTCGTCGTACCAGTGGAGGCCGGCGACCAGGGCATTGGCCGCGGTCATTTGTAGTCCGAAGAGAACCCCCAGGCGGGGCATGCCCTTTGCACTGGAGGCGATCAGGCAGGGCGCCAGCCGTCGCGCGCCCTCCTGGTCGGCAGCGCGAACAGCCATCCCGTCGACCATGGTCCAAATTTCCCCAGGCACGTTCAGCTTCTTGACGGCTGTCGGCATCTGGGAAAGCCGATCGAAACCGAACAAGGCCATGCGCTGATGCGCAAGCGAAGCACTACTTGCATCCAGATTTCCGACCGGGTTGAGGAACTCGCCTTTGATCACGGCATAGGCATGCTCGCCACCGAAGGCGATCTCGATTTCACCGATTTCGGTTGAGCTTTCGCGCTGCTGGGAGCGCAGGCTGGCCTCGACCTCCTTGAGCAGGCGGCTGCAGGCAGACGCCGACAGTTCCCGGCCAAGCTTCAGGGACTCGGGAGACTGCCCGGCAGTCAATGACTCAATGCGCTGACGAATCTTGCGGATGACCGAGCGTACCTCAAGCCAGCAGGGCACTCCTTCCGGCAGAGGACCGCCGTAGAGCGGGGCGAGATCGACATTCCTGGCTTTCGGATCGCTGTCCGGGGCAACCAGGAAGGACGTCAGCTCGCGCCAGCGACTGATCGCCCGGTTGGCGACGATCAGCTGGGTGGCGGTCAGGCGATAGGGGTCGATCAGCCGGAGCAGAAAGGCCCATGCCAGATGGCCGGCGATGTTGGAGTCGCCAAGATGCGGAAAATCCGGGTCGGCCAGCGGCTCGCGCAGCAGCTTGTTGCTGGCCGCCTGGGCCAGCACGCCGAACAAGAGGTGGTCGAGCAGCGCCGGAGACTGGCGGGCTGCCTGGAAGTGACAATATTGCGCCATGCGCAGGGCACAGGCCGCCCGATTCAGCGGCAGGCCTTTCTCGGCCGGCGGAAAATGCGGCGTCAGCCGCATATAGGCGATGCCGAGCCGGGTCCATAACTGCTGGGCGACCTCGAAACTACGCTCATCTTCTTCCGGTAGCGGCAGGGCCTTGCGGAAATAGCGCGGCTCGATCGCCGCCTGGGCCGGCACCGCCGCACGCCGCAGCAGATTGAGCAGCTCGACGGCCAAGCTTGGGGCCAGGCCGGCACTATCGATCGCTTCGATCTGCGTGCGCAGGGCGGCCAGCATGTGCAGCGCCTGGGCCTGGGGCTGATTGGCCAGCCAGATGCGAGCCGAGGCGACGTCCTGAAAGGCCAGGGCAATATTCTTGCGGGGTTCGGGCAGGTTTAGCCAGTGCATGGAGGCTCCTTCGAGGGTATGCTCCAACCATGAGCGGATTTGAACATTATGAGCGCGAACTGGCCGATCTGGATCACGAGATTCGCCGTTATGCCGCGATTTGCGGCGTCGATCCGGGCAACCGTTACGAAATCGACGCCTGTTTGCGCAACCACCACGACGGTTGGGTGGCAGACAAGGCACGCGAGAACCTGCAAGGCCTGCTCGTCCTGCGTATCAAACTGGAGGCGGAAATGATCGAACAGGGCTTTTCGCCGCCGCCGCTCTCGCCGCCCGCCCCCAAGGCCAAGCAGTAATCAGCCGTCCTGGTTGATCCGGGCGGTCAATGCGGCCAGGGTGGCCGCCGCCTGCTCGTTGTCGACCTGACAGGTGCCCGCGGCCTGATGGCCGCCGCCACCGTACTGCAGCATCAGTTCGCCGACATTGGTCCGGCTGCCACGATCGAGAATCGACTTGCCGGTGGCGAAGACGGTATTCTGTTTCTGGACGCCCCACAGCACGTGAATGGAAATGTTGGTCTGCGGAAACAAGGCGTAGATCATGAAGCGGTTGGTCGCCCAGATGGTTTCTTCCTGGCGCAGGTCGAGTACCACCAGATTCTTGAGCACCGTACTGCAGCGCAGAATCTGATCCCTGGCTTTCTCGGACTGCTCGAAATAGAGCTCGACCCGCTCACTGACATCCGGCAAGGCCAGAATCTCGTCGATGTTGTGATTGCGGCAGTATTTGATCAGATCCATCATCAGCGTGTAGTTGCTGATCCGGAATTCGCGAAAACGACCGAGGCCGGTACGCGCGTCCATCAGGTAATTGAGCAGTACCCAGCCGCTCGGATTGAGGATTTCGTCGCGGCTGAACTGCGCCGAATCGCTCTTGTCGACGGCGTCCATCATGTCGTCGGCGATGGTCGGAAAAACCTGCTTGCCACCGTAGTAGTTGTAGACGACGCGAGCCGCCGAAGGGGCATCGGGCTCGATGATGTGGTTCTTGCGCTCGCCGGTATTGCGGATGGTCTCCGAGAGGTGGTGATCGAAGGCGAGGTGGGCGGCGGCGACGTAGGGCAGATTGGTCGTGATGTCGCGTTCGGTGATGTCGATCTTGCCGTCCTGCATGTCTTTCGGATGGACGAACTTGATGTCGTCGATCAGGTCCAGTTCGTTGAGCAGCACGGCACAGACCAGGCCGTCGAAATCACTGCGCGTGACGAGGCGGAATTTCTGTTGGGTCATTTTATTTGTCTCCGGTAGGCGGGTCGGGTAGCAAGGGCAAATTAAAGCACAAGGCCGCCGCCGTTGCCGGGGAAAAGCGCCGGAGATGCCGATCAGCGAATGGCAATCGCCCGACTTGGGCAGGGCGCGACACAAGCCCCGCAGCCGGTGCAGAGTTCGCTGTCGATTTCGGGTAAAGGGCTGCCGCCTAGGCGCGGCATAAACCGAATCGCCCGGACATCGCAGAAGTCGCCGCAAATGCGGCACTCGACGCCCTGGCGAGCCAGACAGGCGTCGCTGATGAAGGCTTTGCGCTGCCAGGGCAAGGCGGCGTTATCGAGACGCATCAAGGCTCTGGGTTGGCAGGCGGCGACACAGTCACCGCAAAAGGTGCATTCGGCGTGGCTGAAATCGACGGTCGGGTAGCCACCGTCGCCGATCACGAGAATTTTTTGCGGACAGGCTTTCAGGCAGTCATTGCAGCGCGTACAGCGGTCGATAAAGCCCTCTTCAGGCAGCGCCCAGGGCGGGCGAATCTCGGCCTGCGGCCGGGGCCGACCGCGCAAGAAGCCCCGGCGGCTGGCATCGACCATCGGATCAGCCCTGTTTTTCCTGCTTCATCTTGTCGATGCCGCTCTTCAGCATCTGCTCGATTTCCGATCCCGGCTCGACCTGCGGCAGCAATTTTTCCCAGTAGGCGATGCCTTTCTTGTTGTCACCAGCCTCCATCGCCGCCGCACCGCCCAGGAAAAGACTGTGGCCATGGTTGGGATCGATTGTCAGTGCCTTCTCGACCAGTTGCTGGGGTTTGCCGAGCAAGCCACTGCCACCGGCCATGGCGACGGCTTCGGCATAGCTGGCCAGCAGATCCGGCGTCTCATTGACGACTTTTTCGGCCTTGCCATACGCTTGCACGGCTTCTTCAAAACGGCCGAGCGCCTTGTAGGAGCGCGCCAGCATCAGCCATCCCTGCATATCGTCCGGATTGGCCTGCATCTTTGCTGCCAGTTGCTCGACCATGCCATTGATCTGTTCAGGGGTGACTTTTGCCTGCTCGACGGCCGGCGTCGAGGTCGGATCGAGCGCCTTCGGGTCGCCGAGAACGCTGTACCCGACCAAGGCCAGCGGTGGCAGCAGCATCAGAATGACAATCGCCATCTTGCGACTCGGGCCGTAGCCGGCCTGTGCCGCGCCGGATGCATCGGCGGGCTCGACCTCTTCGAGCAAGCGACGCTGCAGTTCGCGCCGTGCCTGCTCGAAATCGGCCTCGCTCAGGGTGCCGTCAGCTTTTTCGCGTTCCAGATCGGCCAACTGGTCACGGAATATGGCCAGATTAATCTCCTTGCGGTCAGCCTGCCCATCGGGAGCGCGCAGACCAAGCCAGAGAGGCGGCAAAACAAAGGCACTGACCACCACGATCAACAGGGTGGCAATAATGGCAAACACGGTCATTTGGGTTCAGCTTCCTTGAGCAGCGCGTCGACGCGACTGGCTTCATCGGCCGAGAGCGGATGGTCTTCGGCATTGATACGGGTGGCACGACGGCGCAGGTAGCGCAGCAATGCGAAGATACCGAACAGCATCAAGGCGAGCGGCCCGCCCCAGAGCAGCAGCGTGACGCCCTTGACCGGTGGCCGGTAGAGGACGAAATCGCCATAGCGGACGACCATGAAATCGATGATCTCCTTGTCCGTCTTGCCTTCCTTGAGCATGCCGCGGATTTCGCGGCGCAGATCCTGGGCCAGCTCGGCATTGGAGTCGGCAATCGTCTGGTTCTGGCAGACCAGGCAGCGCAACTCTTCGGAGAGCTTCTGCAGGCGCTTCTCGGCGACCGGGTCCGCCGCCAGTGCCGCCTCGCTGGCCGGCGAGGCGAGGACGGAGGGAACGCCGGGTAAACAAATCAGCACGCCGGCCAGGATCAGTGCGCGAAAGCTCATTTGCTCAGCTCCGCGACCAGCGGCATGATCTTCTTGGCGAGCACGTCCGGCGAAATCGGGCCGGTATGCTTCATGCGGATGATGCCGCCCTTGTCGATGACGTAGGTCTCGGGCACACCATAGACGCCGTAGTCGATGCCGACCCGGCCATCGAGGTCCATCACGGTCAGCTTGTAGGGATCACCATGCTGGGCCAGCCAGCGGTTGGCTCGCTGGAAGGCCAGTTTCTTCTCGTCTTCAGGCGCCATCTTGCTGATATCGAATTCGCCGTCACCGCGCACTTCTTTGTAATTGAGGCCAATCAGCGGGACGTCCGATTTCCGCGAGAAATCGACCAGCACCGGGTGTTCGGCACGGCAGGAAACACACCACGAAGACCAGACGTTGAGCAGCCAGACCTTGCCCTGCATGTCCTTCGGCCCCAGGGTCGTGTCCGGCGTTGCCAACACGTTCAGGTTGAAGGCCGGGGCCGGCTTGCCGACCAGCGGCGACGGCACGTCGCGCGGATTGAGGCCCAGGCCGACGGCGAGCAAAACGACGAGGGCGGCAAAGCCGCCAAGAATCCAGAAATAACGGTTCATGCTTGTTGAGTTCCAGCCGGGATATTGACTGCCGAAGCGGCGCGGGATTTGACGCGGTAGCGCCGGTCGAGGATGGCGAGCAGGCCACCGAGTGCCATCAGCAGGCAACCGCCCCAGATCCAGTCGACAAAGGGTTTGTAATAGACGCGCACCGCCCACTCGCCTTCCGGCCGCGCGCGGTCGATCGGTTCACCGAGCGAAACATAGACGTCGCGCAGGAAGCCGGCATCGATCGCGGCTTCGGTCATTGGCATCTGCGACGAATGGTAGTTGCGCTTCTCGGGGTTCATCTTGCGTTGGAACTTGCCATTGATCGCCAGATCGAAGTCGCCCTGCGCCGCCACGTAGTTCGGCCCTTGCACCGTCTTCACGCCGTTGAAGGTGAAGTGGTAGCCGGCGACATCGACGCTGTCGCCGCGAGCCATCTTGATGTCTTTTTCATCCTGGAAGCTGCTTACCATGGTGACGCCGACGACAAAGACGGCGATCCCGAAGTGCGCCACGTGCATGCCGAAGAAGCTGCGCGGCTGCTTGAGCGCCGCCTTCAGGAAGGATTGTCCGGCGCGGGTGCTCTGCACGCGCCCGACAAAATTGATTGCCCCGGCCAGCACGATCCACGCCGCGGCCAGCAAACCGAGGGCGGTCAGCGGCGACCAGGTGCCGTAGAGCAGCGGCACGACGATGGCAACCACGATGGCGGCAGCGAAAGCCCAGCGCACGGTACGCAGGATTTCCGGAATCGACGCATCCTTCCAGTGGGCGAAGGGGCCAATGCCCATCAGGAAGAGCAAGGGCGTCATCACCGGCACGAATACCGCGTTGAAATACGGCGGACCGACCGAGATCTTGCCCAGCGCCAGCGCATCGATCAGCAGTGGATAGAGCGTGCCAAGCAGCACCGTGGCGCAGGCGACGGCGAGCAGCACGTTATTGGTGAGCAGCATCGATTCGCGCGAAATCAGCGCAAAACGCCCGCCCAGGCCGACCTTGGGGGCCCGCCAGGCGAAGAGCGCTAGCGAACTGCCAATCACGGCGACAAGGAAGACCAGAATGAAGATGCCGCGAGTCGGATCGGTAGCGAATGCATGCACCGAGGTCAGTACGCCAGAACGCACCAGGAAGGTACCGAGCAGCGACAGCGAGAAGGCGGTAATCGCTAGCAGGACCGTCCAGTTCTTGAAGCTGCCGCGCTTTTCAGTGACCGCCAGCGAGTGCACCAGCGCCGTGCCAACCAGCCAGGGCATGAAGGAAGCGTTTTCGACCGGATCCCAGAACCACCAGCCGCCCCAGCCCAGTTCGTAATAAGCCCACCATGAGCCCATGGCGATGCCCAGGGTCAGGAAGCACCAGGCGGCGGTCGTCCATGGCCGCGACCAGCGCGCCCAGGCGGCATCCAACTGGCCGGAGAGCAGCGCCGCAATGGCGAAGGCAAAGGCCACCGAGAAACCGACGTAGCCCATGTAGAGCAAGGGGGGGTGGATGATCAACCCGAAGTCCTGCAACAGCGGATTCAGGTCACGGCCTTCAGCGGCTGCCGGCAACAGGCGCTCGAAGGGGTTGGAGGTGATCAGGATGAAAAGCAGGAAGCCGAAGGCGACCAGGCCGAGCGTGCCGAGCACCCGGGCGACCATGGTTTCCGGCAGTTGTCGCGACAACATGCGGACAGCGAAGGCCCACCAGGTCAGCATCAGCATCCACAACAGCAACGAGCCCTCATGGCCGCCCCAGACGGCGGCGACACGGTATTGCAGCGGCAGCAGCGAATTCGAGTGCTGGGCGACATAGACCACCGAGAAGTCATTATTGACGAAAGCGTGGGTCAGGCAAGCAAAGGAGAAAGTTACCAACAGCGCCAGTGCCGAGGTCGCAGGGCGGGCCACAGCGACCCAGGCCATACGGTTCTTGTGGGCGCCGAGCAAGGGCAGCGTGCCGAGCACCAGTGCCACCAATGCGGCGAGGATCAGCGCGAAATTGCCGAGTTCGGGGATCATGATCAGTAGCTCGTGCCGGGTTTGGGCGGGGTACCGGCCGCTTCAGCCGCGGCCTTCTTTTCGGCCGCCCGGGCGTGAGCGTCGCCGACGGCCTGAGCGGCCTCCGGCGGCATGTAGTTTTCGTCGTGCTTGGCCAATACCTCGTTGGCAATGAAGGTGCCTTCAGTGGTCAGCTTGCCCTGGGCAACAACGCCCTTCCCTTCCTTGAACAAGTCAGGAAGGATGCCCTTGTAGTTCACCGTGACGTCCTTTTCGTTGTCGGTAACGACAAAACGGACGGTCACGCCGTCGGCCTCGCGGGCCAGGCTGCTTTCCTTGACCAGACCACCGATGCGGAAGACTTGATTCTTCGGATACTGGCCCGATGCCACCTCGGTGGGCGACTTAAACAACGCGATATTGCTGTTCAGCGCATTCAGCACAAGCCAAACAATGATGCCGAAGATGACCAGGGCGCCACCGATCAGGGCGAGTTTCTTGTGACGGGATTTCATTCAGTAGTGTTCCTGTTTTCAGCGCGCAACTGGCGTTTGAGACGTGCAATGGTGATCTTTCGATTGCGCGCAACGGCAATCGGTTCAATAAGCATGATCAGGGCGGTCATGCCAAAGGAGCCCCAGACGTATAGACCGTACCCCCCATGGCGAGGAAATCGGAAAAACTGTTCCAGTGGATCATTTTTCACCTCCGGCCAGCACGGCCTTGACCCAGTCGTTGTTGCGCTCGCGTTCGAGCATGATGGTACGCGCCCGCATCAAGGCCACGGCAATCGAATACATCCAGAAACACATCGCCATCAGCAGCATGCCCCAGAGCATCGTGGTCGCCATCGAGGACTTGGTCAGGTTGATGCTGGAGCCCTGGTGCAGGGTGTTCCACCATTTCACCGAGAAATAGATGATCGGGATGTTGACGACGCCGACCAGCAGCAACAGCGCCCCAGCCTTGTCGGCGCGGCGGGCATCGTCGATCGCCGCGGTCAGCGCCATGTAGCCGATATAGAGGAAAAGCAGGATCAGTTCGGAGGTCAGCCGGGCATCCCAGACCCACCAGGCACCCCACATCGGTTTGCCCCACAAGGCACCGGTCCACAGCGAGAGGAAGGCCATCAGCGCGCCGGTCGGGGCCAGGGCCTGGGCCATCATGCCCGACAGACGGGTGTTGAAGGCGAGGCCGATGGCGGCCCAGAAGGCCATCACCAAGTAGATGAACATCGACATCCAGGACGCCGGGACGTGGATGAAGATGATCCGGTAGCCCTCACCCTGCTGAAAGTCGGTCGGCGCCACCAGCATGCCGAGCCACAGCCCGGCGAGACCGAAGACAACCGAAACGGCGACGAAATAAGGAATCATCGCACCGGCCAGGGGGTAGAACGTCGCCGGCGAGGCAAAGCGGTAAAGATTGAAGCGGTCTTTCATTCGAGGGCAATCTTCAAGGCAGCGGCCGATGCCCAAGGGGCAAAGCCAAGTGAGGCAAAAGTCAGGGCGGCGAGCAGCGACAGGTGCCCTTCCCCCCGAGACCGGACACCGTCGCATCCACTGCGCCAGCGCCGAATATTAGCACCGGTATGTAGAGCGGCAATACGAGCAGCGAGAGCAGTACGCCGCCGCCGCGCAGACCGAGGGTCAGCGCGGCGCCGATGGCGCCGATGCCGGACAGCGCCGGAGTGCCAAGCAGGATGGCGCCGGTCAGCACGAGCAGGGCATCGGCCGAGAGATCGAACTGGATGCCGAGCACCGGTGCGATCAGCGCCAGCGGCAGACCGGAGACCAGCCAGTGAGCGATCACCTTCCCAGTCACCACCAGGCCGAGCGGATGCGGGGCCAGCGCCAGTTGCTCCAGCGTGCCGTCGCGATGGTCGTCGGCGAACAGCCTGGGCAGCGAGAGCATGGTGGCAAGCAGCGCCGCGACCCAGAGCACACCGGGCGCCAGCTTGCGCAACAGATCGGGTTCCGGCCCGATGCCGAGCGGAAACAGGCTGACCACGATGACGAAGAAGAACAGCGCCGAGACGATGTCCGCCTGCCGCCGCATGGCCAGTTTGAGATCGCGGCCGATTACCGCGGTAACGATCTTGAACATCAGGAGAGCCGCAATTCGCGGACCTTGCCGGCCGGAATGGTAACCAGCTGGTGGGTCGTCATCACGGCCAGACCGCCGCGTTGCAGATGGCCGGAAATGATACCGGCCAACCAGTCCACCGCCGCCACGTCGAGCGCAACGAAGGGTTCATCGAGTATCCACAAAGGGCGTTTTTCCTTGACCAGGCGGGCCAGGGCGACCCGTCGCTTCTGGCCTTGCGAGAGATATTTGCAGGCGAGATCCTCACGGCCGGCCAGTCCGACCTGTTCCAGCGCATCGATGGCATCGTCCTCGGAGAGATCCTCCTCGGCCAGACGGGCGGCAGCGAGCAGGTTTTCCAGCGGCGTCAATTCTTCCTTGATGGCGTTCAAATGCCCGAGATAGCAGAGGTCGGCGCGAAACTCGTCGGACTTGATCGATTTGCCCTTCCAGCGAATTTCGCCAGCTTCCGGCGGCAGCAGGCCGATCAGCATGCGCAACAGGCTGGTCTTGCCGGCGCCGTTCTTGCCTTGCAGGTAGAGCAATTCGCCAGCCTCCAGCCGAAAGCCGAGGCCCTTGAACAGGCGGCGCTCGCCACGCACGCATTCCAGATTGTCAGCTTCGAGCATCAGGGAAAAAACCGAATTAATTCAGCGGCAAATTATGAACGCGCCAGTGTACCGGCAGATTGAGCGGAATCAAACAAATACAGCCGCAAAATAAAGGGGAGGGACGCATCCCTCCCCTTGGTGTGCCTAGGAGCCTGCCTAGCCGCCGAAGAAGCCTATGCTGACCAGTGCCAGCAAAATCAGGCCGGCGGCAATCAGGACCAGTCCGAGAATCTTCGAACCCAGGGCCAGCGGCGCCGACGGGGCATCGACCAGATACTTCTCCAGTTCGCCAGCATCAACCAGGCGCTGGTACTGGGCCGGGTGGTCGTGGCGGAATTCCTCGATCGACTGCGTGCCGGTGAACATCACGATATCCGGTGGCGGCAGCTTGTCCGGACGGAAATGATTGTTAAAGAAATGCACAGTGAACAGGAAGACGGCGGCCAGGAAAGCCTCCTCGCCGTGAACCAGCGTCCCGACGTTGAACACCCAGCCCGGCAGGTAAGTCGCCGTGATATGCGGAAAAGCCAGCATCAGGCCGCTCCAGCCGATGATGTTCACCCCCCAGAAGACGGCCCAGTAGTCGAACTTCTCGAAGTAGGCCCAGCGGTCGAACTGTGGCCGCGGCCCCTTGCCGAAGAACCACTTGAACATGCCCCAGCAGTCGGCCAAGTCCTTCCAATTCGGAATCAGCGAATCCGGGCCAAACCAGCGGAAAGTCTTGTCGCGCAACAGCTTCTGCATGACATAGACGAAGTGGATCAGGAAGATTCCAACAAACAGTGCCGCGGCAATGCGATGAATCAGGCCGAGCTGCCGCGGTCCGCCCAAGGCGTTCGAAACAACCGGCGCCCAGCTGCTTTCAGCAAAGAGGGCGGAAGTTCCGGTCAGCACCAGAGTCATCGTGACCAGGGCAAAGGCCAGGTGAGCGATACGCCACCCCCAGGGGAAGCGCTTGAAATGTTTGGTTTCGTCGAGATCGAGGCCCTCGGTCTTGACATGAACGGCGCGTTTGCCCTGCTTGCGGTCCTTCCATTCACGGTAATACCAGAGGCCGGAATGCGCCCAAAAGAAGGCAAAGACGAAGATCAGCAGACCGACCATGAATTTCGTGGCAATCCACATTTCGGGGTATTTCTTGAAATCACCACCATGGGCGTGGGGCCCGAAGCTGACGAAGCCGGCGGTCGCCGTCCGCATCCCGGGCTTCTTGTCGGTGTGGCACTTCTGGCAGGTTTCCAGCAGATTGTTCGGGTGAATCGATGAGTCCTCGTTGTCAGCCTTGAGAATACCGTGGCTGCCGTGACAGTCGAAACACTTGGCCGTGTAGGCGTGCCCCAGAGCACCAACTTGGCCGTGATAGGTTGCCCGGTAGCTCTTCAGGTTTGCTTCATGGCAGTTGCCGCAACGCTCGGTAATTGCCAGCCTGACTGGAGATGCTGCAGTGGCACCGATGGCGTGGCTGGTATGGCAATCGACGCAGACAGCAGCCTTGGCATCCCCCTTGTCCAGTACCGCCGCTCCATGTGCCGAGGCTGCATATTCTTCGAGTTGCTCCTCGTGACAGCTATTGGCGCAGACCTTGGGGGTGGTCAGTCGCCATTCGGCATAGTCCGGGCTGTCCTTTGTGGGGATATTGAAGCTATGCGTATCGTGGCACTGGTCGCAGGCGGCGTTGATTCGCGACGGGTCATCCTCGTTGGCTCGGCCATGAAAGGATTTCTTGTGGGCTTCAATATTTTCTACGATCAGGCCCAGGCGCGGCTTTTCGGTAGCCCTACCCTCTTTCCGGGCATTTTCCCAGAGCTCGGTGTGACACTGGACGCAGTCAACTTTTGCCGCCGGCCCGCTTTTTTCGTGCGGCGCCTTATTGTCCTTGATGTCGCTGTGGCAAGCGATACATTCCATTTTTGCATGCACACTCTTGCCGAAAGCAGCGTCGCGAACCGATAGCAAGGCACGTTTTTCGCCGTCTGCCCCATCGACTTCCAACTTGCCTTTCTTTCCGTCGTGGCAGGAAAGACAGGTTGCATTGTCGAGTTTGTCGCTAGCGGCCGGCGTGGCGCCAGCCGCCCCTGAAAACAGGGCAACACTCAAGAGGAATCCGCCAAGCAGCGGGCGGAGGGATTTGGTGCTAAGCATGGCTTACGCCTCAAGAAAAAGGCACGAGGAATTCGCTCGTGCCTTGATGGAAACTGTCAGTCTTCGAAGACCGCCTCGCGAACAAGGCGGTCGGGGGCATCAAAAGCCCAGCGAAACACCAACCATAAGGCCTTGATAAGCCCCGGTCAGGGCTGTGTAGGCGTTGTCGGTGTAGTAGTCATAGACATAGGTGCCTCGCAGTTTCATCCGCTTTTTCAACTCGTAGTCCACGCCAAGGGTCAGCGTATGAACGTTGCTGTTGATCACGCCGTCGATGCTGTTGCCGGCGGCCAGTTGCGTACCGACGTAACCGGAAGCCGTATCGCCCTTCGATTGGGTCCAGGTATAACCGGCATTCAAGCGTAGCGGATCGCTGACCTGCCAGTCGCCACCCAGTGAGACGACATAGCTGTCGATCTTGTAGTTTGGCCGGTCGATCGCCAGAAAATTGATGGCTGCCGTTGGCGCGTCATAGCGACGAGCGTCATTACGCATCAGGTAGCTGGAGAAATTATCCTGAAGCCACGAGAAACTGGCGTAGGTATTGATCCATTCGCTGACCGGCACGTTCACCGAAACGCCTGCCGATTGGAGCGTTTTCTCGGTCTCCTGTTGAACCGACGCGCCCAGGGCACCACCTGCGGCGCTGCTGGTAAAGGCGTTTTTGCCGTTTTCTGCGCGCTTGTAATTGTAGTAACCGCTTGTCTGAATGCCCTTGGTAGTCGTATAGCTCAGCTGGGTTTTCAGATTGAGAGCCCTTTCGGGTTCAGTTACCAAGCCGGTGCTGTTGGCCAGGGCGTAGGAAGGCGTGACGCGCACGATGAGCCCCGGCATCGGTCGGGCGACCCACTTCAGGAAAAGCTCGTCGACGCGGGTGTCGTTACGGTAGAGGGTCTGCGCCTGGTTGATCGAGACTACACCACCACCCCACTGACTCCAGGTCAGGTCGCGATCCTTGTCTTCATGTTTCCAGCCAAGAGTCGCCGTCGATTTCAGGAAGCCGGGCCGTATGGTGGCAGAGATGCCATAGCTCAAGGCTTCAATCTGGTTGATCCGGACATCAAGACCTTCAGTAGCTGTCGGCGTGATCAGCCCGGCAACCGGAAAGTCCGAATTGTTTTTACGATGGTTGTAGCGGATAAAGCCATCCAGACCAACGCCACTGATGATATTGCTGCTGACGCTGGCATAGGCACTGTTGGTGGTGATTTTTCCGGTGCTGTAGCCGACAAACTGCTGTTGTTGCGAGAACGAATCCTGATCAAGCACAGATAGGCCATAGCCGGCAGCAACAGAAGTGGCCCCGAAGCTCTTGGCAAAACGGAAATTGTTGGAAATGAGAGTGCTGTCCGGAGCGTACTGAATAGGACGGCGTGCGACAGCAGCATTGGTGGGCGCGACAGTTGCATCTTGAGCGGTAATCTGAGCACCGAAATCGCCAATCGTGAAGTTTCGGCTACTTTCGAACTTTTCTAGGCGGCCTTCGTAGCCCAGATTGAATCCGCCCGGCGAGCCATTCAGGCTGAAGGTGTAGCGGTTCATTTTTTCATCGATCGGGGCATCGAAGCCGCGCCAGCGGAGCGGCCGCTTATTGGCGTTGCCACCTGTCAGGTCACCGTTTCCCAGCACGTAAGTGGCAAAACGATTGCCGTCCCGGGCGTAGCCGTCGTATTCCAGCGAAGCGTTGAGCTTCTTGCCAAGCACTTCAGGTTTCAGATCGACACCAATACCGTAAGTTTGACGGTCAACCTTGAAAACACTTTGCCCAAGCGAGTCGTTGTTGAATTGCCTGACAAAGCCAGTCTGAGATGCTGCTCCGTAAGTCGTATCCACACCACCGCTCGGAATTTGTCCCGGGCTGTAAAGAAACCCCAGTCCGGCAGTGGAGGAGCGGAAATTGTTGTAGTAGCCGGTAACCCCGAACAGGTCAGTGTTGGCTTTTAGGATATTGCGTTGGTTGTACTCGCCGAAACTGTCGCGCTTCAGAACGAAGACATTGCGCTGACCATTGTTAGCGACAATATCGAGATCCAGATCGAGATAGGCGCCAGAGCGATTGTCGTCGCCGATGCCTTTCTGGTAGTTGTAGCGCTCCAGAAACTGGGTACGGCTTGCGTCGGCGCCCTTGAAATAATCGAAGGCAAAGAGCTTGGCGGTCACTTCCCCGATGATGGCCATTCCTTCAGAAACTGCTTCGGCAGCGTACAAGGGCGAGGCAAACAGGCCGGCAATGGCGAGGGCCAGGACTTTCTTCTGTGATTTCGCATGCATGATGTTTCCCCTCAGAATCTCAGATGCTGGTCAGTTGAGCTGCCGTGGATGGCGCTGTGGCAACTGACGCAATCGCGCAGAACGGAACCGGAGATTGGTGCGACGTTGCTGGAGGTGCCACCCAGGCCATGCCGGTTGCCGGCAATTGAGTGACATTGCAGGCACTGCATTGGCTGGGCGATGGTTTGCAGCTTGCGATTAGGCGCGCCGTGGGGATCATGGCAGGTGGTGCAACCTTCGACGACCGGTGCATGCTCGAAGACGTGGGGGCCACGAACAGCCTGATGGCAGGATGTGCATTGCTCGGTGACCGCACCCAGCGTGGCTTGCTTGGATGCATGCGGGTCATGGCAGCCGGTGCAGGTGGCGCCGCCTTCCTTGACGGGATGATGCGAAGGCATGTTGAACTTGGCCAGTACGTCCTGGTGGCAGGTTGCACACAGAGCCGTAGTTTTGCCACCCTTGAGCTGGGATGCATTCAGCTTTTTGACCTTGTCGGTGTGGTTGCCGTGACAGTCGTTACATTGGACGCCGGCCTTGTTGTGCTCGGCAAAGGCGAAGTGTGTGCGCTTTCTATCGGTCTCGTGACAGGTCAGACATTGCTTCGATTCCGGCAGACCGGCCAAAACACTCTTGGGTTTGGCGGTCTTGGCTGTGGCGTTTTCGCGCGCTTCTTCGACCTTGGCGTGATCCGCCGCGCTCGTATGGCAGCTGACGCAGTCGCCGTGATAGGCGTGAGCCTTGGTTTCAGCTTCGTGGCAGCTGACGCACGCCGCCCCAACCGGAGCAGATTTTGCGGCAGGTGCCGCGATGATGGGGGCGGACAGCAGTGTCCCCAGTAATACCGCTGCAATTCCAATAAAACGTTTCATGACCAAACCCCCGTGCTTTCTTGCCTTACTTTTGTAACCCCTGACTTGCCAAACCTCAGCGGGCCAATATCCACTCGATCAGATTGGTAATTCTTGCGGCGTCGCGTGTCTTGACGGTGCCGTGATCGACCTTTTCGCCTTCAACCTCGACCTGATTCGGTTCCGTGACATGCTTGGTCAACTCGGCCATGGCATTCGCCTTGCCTTTGTATTCGGCGGCGATCTTCTTGTAGGGCTTGCCTTTCTTGGTTTTCTCGACGTCATGGCATTTCAGGCACTTGCTGTCCTTGAGCAATTTCTCGGCATCGGCATCGTCGATCGCGGCATGGAGATTGCCGCTGCCGGCCAGCGCCAGGATCAAGGATCCGGACAGCAGAAAATAGGTCTTTTTGTTCATTTGAGTTCCCCCTGAAGCAGCTACGGAAAATTCCGAGTCGATATTTGGGAGGCAAGATTCCGCTTTGCGGCCGACACGGTCAATGAACCGCCCGACTGCCACCAGGGGGAAGCTGACAATTCTTTACCCGGCTTGCCCCTACACCATTCATGGACATCGTTCGGCGCAAACGCGGTCGATCAAGGCACCCTTCAGCGGTTCCTTCGGCAGCGCCCAGGTCGTTCAAAAACACTTCGCGTATGGCATTGTTTACAAAGCACAAAACAGATACCAATTGGTATATAGCCGGGGGCACCCTGGTCGCCGGCAGGGTTCGGCAACAAACCCGACAAAAAGACTGCGGTATTTACATTGCTCAGCAAATGTAAAGTATTGAAAATTCCGCCTTTTGCCGGTGTCGAATGCCCCGCTGATCACGGGTGCTTTACAGTAAGCTTCGACCATCGCTTCGGAGAATGCTGTTTTGGAAATACGCTTGCCGCAAATCTTGCTGGTTGACGACGACCAGGCCTTCTGTCACATGCTGATCGAGTATCTGGGCGGCGAAGGCATGGCAGTGTCCGCCGTCCATGATGGCGAGACCGGATGCCGCGAGGCGACCAGCGGCAATTTCGATCTGGTCCTGCTCGACGTCATGATGCCGGGCATCAGCGGCATCGAAGTACTCCGCCACATCCGTCGGCACGGCGAATTGCCGGTTCTGATGCTGACCGCCAAGGGCGATGACCTGGACCGCATCATCGGACTTGAACTGGGGGCCGACGATTACCTGCCGAAGCCCTGCAACCCGCGCGAACTGGCGGCGCGCCTGCGTGCTGTCCTGCGCCGTAGCGGAGGCAAGCAGGAAGCCCGGTCAGCCGAAGTGGCCGCTGGCGAAACCCTCTCCTTGTCCTCGGCAAAACGCGTGGCCCGTTGGCGTGGCGAGGCGCTGCAATTGACCAGTACCGAGTTCAACGTCCTTGAGGTTCTATACGAGCATGCCGGACAGATCGTTACCAAGGCGGAGCTCGCCAACCGCGTACTGGGCCGGACCCCGGCCCGCTACGACCGCAGCCTCGACATGCATGTCAGCAACCTGCGGCGCAAACTCGGAAAATTCGACGACGGCCGGCCACCGATCCAGACCATTCACGGGATTGGCTATCAGTTGCTGCGGGCATAAACCGTGAAAAGACTGCAAGCCCTGCTCGGCTGGCCGGTGCCGAGCCGGCTATTCTGGAAGATTTTTTTGTCGCTCTGGCTGGCCATCGCCGCCATTACCTTTTGCGTGGATTTTGTCGTCGACGCGATGTTCCAGTCGGAACTTCGCCAATCCCCCGAACTGTCGATCGGTTTTCGCGCCGAACTAGCCACCACACTGCTTGCAACCACTCTGCGCCACGCCGATACCGAGGGGGCGCGCCAGCTATTGATGGAGTGGTCGGGCAAGCGGGAACTGCCGGTACTGGTGGTCGATGCCCTGGGCCGGGATATTCTCGAGCGCCCGGTCCCGGCAACGGCGCTCGCCCAGGCCCGGGCCATGCTGGCGAAGAACCCCGCGGCAAAGTCCGTTCAGCAGGTAGCGACGGCCAACGGTGAAGACCTTACGCTTTTCGTGCCGCTCATGATGCTGCCCGCCGTCGCGCCACATCAGCACGTCTATCGCTATGCCGAATCCTCCAGTGTCGAGGTCATGGCCATGGCGCTGGTCAGCCTGCTATTCGCGGCTGGCTTCACCTGGTACCTGTATCGCCCGATCCGCCATCTCCATCTGGCCAACCGGCGGTTCGCTGCCGGTGATCTGGACACCCGTGTCGGCGGACTGATCGGCCGACGACGCGATGAAATTGCCGATCTCGGGCGGGACTTCGATGACATGGCCAGCCGCCTGCAAAGCACCATCGAGGAGAAGACCCGGCTTCTTCATGACGTTTCGCACGAATTGCGCTCCCCCCTCGCACGCATGCAGATTGCCTTGGAACTGGCCCGCCAGACCCCGGCAAAGACCGGGGAAATGCTCGACCGGATCGCTTACGAAATCGAGCGCCTGGACAAAACCCTGGGCGAAACCCTGACCCTTTCACGACTGAAATCCGTCGCCGCACTCCCCGACGAGGAGTGTTTCGACCTCGTCGAACTACTGGTGGACATCGTCGATGACGCGCGCTTCGAGACCGGCAAGAGTGGCCGAAAAATCGATTTGCAGGCCACCGGCGACGTCCTGATTGCCGGGCGCAGCGAATTGTTGCGGAGCGCCGTCGAGAACGTGATTCGCAACGCCATCCTGCACACCCCGGAAGGTTCGGCGGTCAGCATCGCACTCGGCGTTGCCGAGCCTGGCCAGGTCACGGTCAGTGTTGCCGACGGCGGACCCGGCGTCCCCGACGATGAACTCGAAACCCTGTTCGAACCCTTCGTCCGGGGACGCCGCGGCGACAAGGCAAGGGGTTACGGTCTTGGACTATCGATCGCCCGCCATGCGATCGAGGCCCACGGCGGACAGGTAAGTGCGAAAAACATCGAAGGTGGCGGTCTGTGCATCAGCATGCGCCTGCCCATTACAACCCTCGAAAACGGTGACTGAGAATGCCGGCCTAGCGCTTGCTCTTCTGACCGGCGATCAGCGTTTCGACCTGGATCTGTTGCAGGTGGCCAATCAGTTCGCCGCTGACCTCCTCCAGCGCCAGCCGCAACTGATTGACGCGGGCGGTTTCCCGTTGGAGATGGGCGGCGATCAGTTCGTCGCCGATCTGGTGAAGTCGGGCATGGGTATTTTCGAGCGCGATATAGCCTTCGACGCCGGCGTAGTGACGGCTTTCCGGGCTGTAGTACCAGCGTCCGAAGCGGCAACTGCGATGGTCGCCAGCCGGCGGACTGAGCGTGCTGTCCTCGAGGTAGGCGTAAAGCTTCTTCTTCCAGCGCGTGTGCTCGACCTCGGCGATCAGCATCGGCAGATCCTCGCGCGACCAGCGGAAGGCGGTCGCCGAACCCCACAACTCATCGGGCCGGAACTGGCCGACCCATGCCGGCAACGCCGCGGCTGGCATCGGGTGGGCGATGCCGAAACCCTGCGCCACGTCACAGCCAAGCAGCAGCAAAACCAGGCCATGCTCGACACTTTCCACCCCCTCGGCGATCACCTTGCGTTTGAAGGCCTGAGTCAGACCGATGACCCCCTCGACAATGGCCAGATCGTCCGGGTCGTCGAGCATGTCGCGGACGAAGGACTGATCGATTTTCAGGATGTCGGCCGGTAAACGGCGGAAGTAGGTGAGCGAGGAATAGCCGGTACCGAAGTCGTCGAGCGCGAAGCTGACGCCCAGTTGCCGGCACTCGGCAAAAATCTCGGCAGCCAGCGCAATGTCTTCGAGGGCCGCCGTTTCAAGAATCTCGAGTTCGAGCCGGGCCGGTGAAACCTGCGGAAAGCCCGCCAGCAGTTCGCCCAGGCGCAGGGCGAAGCCGGGGCTTTGCAGATGGTTGCCGGCGATATTGACGCTGACCGCCATGTCCAGGCCCTCGGCAAGCCACTGCGCCATCTGCTGCAGCGCTTCCCGGATGACCCAGTCGCCGAGCTCGATGGCTAGTTCGCTGCCCTCGATCGCCGGCAGGAACTGGCCGGGCGGCAGCAGGCCCAACTCTGGATGTTGCCAGCGGATCAGCGCTTCGGCACCGATCACGCTACCTTCGCGCATATTGACCTTGGGCTGGTAGTAGAGCGCGAACTCGCCGCGCGCCAGCCCTTCGCGGAGACGGCTCAACTCCTCCCGGCGCACCCGGGCGCGGCGGTCGCCTTCCGGGTCGAACAGGTGGAAGCGATTGCGCCCAGCCTGCTTGGCGGCATACATCGCCTGATCGGCATGGCGGAGCAGCGTATCCGAGTCGGCGCCATCGTTCGGGAACAAGGTGACGCCGATGCTGGCCGAAATCGAGATCAGGTGGCCATCGATCTGGAAAGGATGGGTCAGCTTCGAAATCACGCGACCGATGGCGTTATCGCATTCGTGCACACTGTCGAGCCCGGAGAAGAGCAGCACGAACTCGTCGCCGCCCAGGCGCGACACCGTATCGCCTGCCCGGACGCAGGTCTTCAGGCGCTGCGCCACTTCGACCAGCAGGCGATCGCCGATCGCATGGCCGTAGAGGTCATTGACCGGCTTGAAGCCGTCGAGATCGAGATAACAGACGGCCAGCACCTTGCCGCTGCGTTCGGTCTGGGCCATCGCGGTCTGCATGCGGTCGCCGAGCAGCATGCGGTTGGGCAACTGGGTCAGGGCATCGAAATGCGCCAGGTGTTCGAGACGCTGCTGGTGCTCTTTGAGCAGCGTGATATCGGAAAAGATGCCGACGAATTGCGAAATCTGGCCGTTGCGGTTGCGGACCGTCGAAATGGTCAGCAGTTCGACGAAAATCTCGCCGGATTTTTTCCGGTTCCAGACCTCGCCGCGCCAGTAGCCGACATCGCGAATGGTGCGCCACATCGCGTCGTAGACACCCGGTTCGTGATGGCCGGACTTGAGCAGGTCGGCCGACTGGCCGACCGCCTCGTCCCGCGTGTAGCCGGTCAGTTCGGTGAAGGTGGCGTTGACTTCGATGATCCAGCCGCGCGGATCGGTGATCATGATGCCCTCGTGGGCATTGTCGAAGACGCTGGCCGCCAGTTTCTGGCGTTCCTCGGCGATCAGGCGCTCGCTGATGTCCTGCGCAATCCCGAAAAAAGCCGGCTGGCCGTTCCACGAGCCAGAAACGGCGCGCGTCTCGACCATCACGATTTCGCCGTTGGCGCGCTGAATGGGCAGCGAGCACGTCGACCGGCCACCTGCGAGAATCTCGGCGACCAGCTGGCGGGCCGTGGCACGAGTATCTTCCGGATGAATGTTCACCACCGGCACCCCGAGCAGGGCGCTTGGCCCATAACCCAGCACCTCGGCGACGGCCTGGTTGTGATGCACGATGTGTCCGGAAGGGTCGACGATGAAGATGAAATCGTCCACCGCATCGAACAGACCACTGAGGTTCTGCTGCTGGCGTTGCGCCTCCTCCTGTTCGCCAAGACGCACCAGGGTCTGGGCGAAGTGGCGAGCGAGCGTTGCCAGCGCCTGCATCGTGGTCGATGAAACCTGGGTCGTCCGGTGCCCGCCGAGTTGCAGGAAGGCAACGCTCTGCCCGGCGACGACCAAGGGTAGAACGGCCAGGCAGCGCAAGCCTTCATCAAGCAACGCTGGATTTTCGTCGAGCAGGCAGGAACTGCATTCGCTGTGAGCCGAGCTGCAACTACAGACCACCTGACCGGCCCGAACGAGGGCGGCACGCGCACTGTCGGCAGCGTAGTCGCCGCTCCCGGCGACGAATTCGGGCGATAACCCGGACTGGGTGACCAGCCGGTAGCCACCGTCCGGGTGCAGGGCATGGACACTGCCGGCATCGAACTCATGGAAACGCATGGCGGCACGCAGAATGACGCCGAACACTGCTTCGCGCGGCAGACCACTGGCCAGGGCCTGGGCCAGATCATGCTCGACTTCGAGCTGGAGCGCGGCATTCCTGCGCTCGGTAATATCAAAAATGGAGGCAATCACTACCCGCCGCCCGAAGTAATCCCCAGGATGCAGCCGGACCTCGATCGGCAGGACGCGACCGACCGCATCCTCGGCCCAGTATTCGAAAATCTGCGGCGTGCCGGCGAAGGCGGCCGCCTGCTGCTGGTCTGCCCTGGCCTGATCGTTGAGGCCGGGCGCGCCGAAGTCCGCGTAATGACGACCAATCAAGGCGCTCCGCGGATGACCGGTAATCTGTTCGGCACCGCGATTGACGTCCAGGAAGCTACCGTCTTCGGACTGGATGAACAGCGCTTCGCTGACGCTGTCGAAGATGCCGCGGAAAGTTTCCAGGCTGCGCTCCAGGCGGGTGGCGCTGCGCTGGTGGGCGATGACCAGCCCGGCCAGCTGGCTGGCCTGGTTCATTTGAGCCAGATCGTCATCGCGCGGCCGGGCCGGGGTCTGGTGATAGGCGGCGAAGATGCCCAGCAACTCGCCGGCCGGGCCGAGTATCGGTTCGGCCCAACAGGCGGCAAAACCGCAGTTCCGGGCTAGGTCGTGAAAGGCGGACCAGTGCGGGTGCTGGAAGACGTCTTCGACGACGACGCGCTCGCGCAAGGCGGCGGCCGTTCCGCACGAACCCACCCCTTCGGCGATGGGCACGCCGTTGGCGGCAGCGACGAATTCCTCCGGCAGGCGCGGAGCGGCGGTGCAGTTCAGATATTTGCCGTCTTCCTCGGCGAGCAGGATGGCACACATCCAGTCCGGCATTTCGGCCTCGACCGAAAGGGCGATCAGTTCGAAGACGCCGACCAGGCCATCGCCGCGGATCAGGCCGGAGAGCGCAGCATTGCGCAGCAGCATGCCCTCTTCGGAGCGCTTCTTGGCGGAGATGTCCTGGGCAAAGCCGACCGTACCGAGCAACTGGCCGTCCTCACCAATGACCGGCGCCTTGTAGGTTTCGTGCCAGACGGGCTGCCGATTGATCAGGATGGGCTCGACGATGACCTTGTCC
This sequence comes from Dechloromonas sp. A34, assembly GCF_026261605.1. Lineage (NCBI taxonomy): Bacteria > Pseudomonadati > Pseudomonadota > Betaproteobacteria > Rhodocyclales > Azonexaceae > Dechloromonas > Dechloromonas sp. A34. Next base: position 947,602 of record NZ_CP102486.1, on the reverse strand, counting down.
TGGCGGCTGGCCATGACCAGCGCATCATCGCTACGGTAGTGCCCGGCAAGATCCGGCGGGAAAAAATCAGTGTCGGTCTTGCCGATCAGGTCGGCGGCTGACTTCCCCCCGACCGCGTTGCTGAAGCTGCGATTGACCTCGAGATAACGGGATTCGGTGTCCTTCAGCCAGACCAGGAAGGGAAAATTGTCGAGCAGGGCGCGCTGGTACAGTTCGCTGCGTTTCGTATGGCGCAAGGCCGCATCGCGCGACTGGGTCAGTGCCTGACGCTCGGCCAGCATATCGTCGACCAGATCGATTTCGAGCGGCCGCATCAACGTGTGTTCGGAGAGCAGGCCGACGGCATGGCCACTGCGATCGACCACCACCAGATGGCGGATACCGCACGCGGTCATCGTGGCGGCGGCTTCTGCCAGCGAGCATTCCTCGCCGATCGTGATCGCCGGCTGGGTCATCACCGAGGACAGCGGCGGATTGTCGGCGGCATTCAGGAAGAGACGGACGACATCGCGCTCGGTCAGGATACCCAGCGGTTTGCGGTCGGCAACGATGACGGCGCATGTCGCGCGCACTGCTTCCATGGCGGACAGCGCGCTGTCCAGCGAGGCATCGGGCGGCAGACGCGGGAACAGCCGGTCCATCTGCGAATCGACATCATGCAGATGACGAAAGAAATCCGGCCCGAGATGGTGGCGAAAATCGGATTCGCTGGCGACGCCCACCGGCAGGCCACTTTCGTCTGTGACGACGATATGGCGGATGCCCAGGCGGGCCGCTTCGCGATAGGCCAGGCGAAAATCGACGCTGCCCTTGACGCTGTGGACGGGCGCCGTCATCACGGCAGCGATCGACACATCGACGGCGCGGTGTTCGCGCATCGCATGCAGCATGTCGCCTTCGGTGACGATACCGACGGCGCGGTCGCCATCGACGACGATCACCGACGAGATCCGCTTTTCGATCATCAGGGTGGCGGCCTCGGCCAACGACGCATCGGGGTGGAGATGGCCGCTCTGGCAGGGGATCAGATCGATGATTCGGTGCGCTGTCATCCCATAATTTTAGGGCCTGAGCGAGGATTTCGACTAATTGCCCGAGTCTTATCTTTGGGCCATCGACCATCTGTAAGCGCAATTTCCAGTATGGCAGCCAACTTGCCACCGCAACCAACGAACAAGGTCCGTCCGTCGATCGCCGCTGGTCCGAAAAATCCTTTGATTTATATCAATATCTTTCCAATCGGTGAGCCGTGGCATGGGCTTTGCGTTATGGCCTCACGCAACACGACACCACAACGGGGGATCGAACGTGACCGAGACATTTTACGAAGTGCTGCGCCGCCAGGGGATCACCCGGCGCAGCTTCCTGAAGTTCTGCAGCCTGACCGCCACCTCGCTCGGGCTGGGCAGTGCCGCCGCGCCGCGCATCGCCCACGCGCTGGAAACCAAGGCGCGGACGCCGGTGATCTGGCTGCACGGCCTGGAGTGCACTTGTTGCTCCGAATCCTTCATCCGCTCGGCGCACCCGCTGACCAAGGATGTCGTGCTCTCGATGCTTTCCCTCGACTACGACGACACGCTGATGGCCGCCGCCGGCCACCAGGCCGAGGCGATCATCGAAGAGGTCAAGAAGAAATACAAGGGCAACTACATCGTTGCCGTTGAAGGCAATCCGCCGCTCAACGAGGACGGCATGTTCTGCATCCACGGCGGCCGCCCCTTCGTCGAAGTCTTGAAGGAAACCTGCGCCGATGCCAAGGCCGTGATCAGCTGGGGGGCCTGCGCCTCCTACGGCTGCGTCCAGGCCGCCAAGCCGAACCCGACCCGCGCCACGCCGGTGCACAAGGTGATTTCCGGCAAGCCGATCATCAACGTGCCGGGCTGCCCGCCGATCGCCGAAGTCATGACCGGCGTCGTCACCTACATGCTGACCTTCGACCGGATTCCCGAACTCGACCGTCAGGGCCGGCCGAAGATGTTCTACGGCCAGCGCATCCACGACAAGTGCTATCGCCGTGGCCATTTCGATGCCGGCCAGTTTGCCGAAGCCTGGGACGACGAGGGTTCGCGCAAGGGTTACTGCCTCTACAAGATGGGCTGCAAGGGCCCGACCACCTACAACGCCTGCTCCTCGATGCGCTGGAACGGCGGCGTCAGCTGGCCGGTGCAGTCCGGCCATGGCTGTATCGGCTGCTCCGAGGAAGGTTTCTGGGACAAGGGCAGCTTCTACGACCGCGTCACCGACATCAAGGCCTTCGGCGTCGAAGCCAATGCCGACACCATCGGCAAGACCGCCGCCGGCACCGTTGGCGCCGCGATTGCTGCACATGCCGCCGTGACGGCACTGGCCCGCGCCCGCCAGAAGGCTGGCGAGGCTGAAGAACAGAAGGGGGAAAAATAAGATGGCTGCCTACGAAACCCAAGGCTTCAAGGTTGATAACTCCGGCAAGCGCGTCGTCGTCGACCCGGTCTGCCGCATCGAGGGCCACCTGCGGGTGGAAGTGAACCTTGATGACAACAACGTGATCCGCAACGCCGTGTCCACCGGCACCATGTGGCGCGGCCTCGAAGTCATCCTCAAGGGCCGCGACCCGCGCGACGCCTGGGCCTTCACCGAGCGCATCTGCGGCGTCTGTACCGGCACCCACGCGCTGACTTCGGTGCGCGCTGTCGAGGATGCGCTGAACATCCAGATTCCGGAAAACGCCAACACCATCCGCAACCTGATGCAGCTGAACCTCTACGTTCACGACCATCTGGTGCATTTCTACCACCTGCACGCGCTCGACTGGGTCGATGTGGTCTCGGCGCTGAAGGCCGATCCGAAAGCGACCTCGACGCTGGCCCAGAGCATTTCCAGCTGGCCGCTGTCGTCGCCCGGCTATTTCCGCGACATCCAGAACCGCCTGAAGAAGTTCGTCGACTCCGGTCAGCTCGGCCCCTTCATGAACGGCTACTGGGGCAATCCGGCCTACAAGCTGCCGCCGGAAGCCAACCTGATGGCGGTCGCCCACTATCTCGAAGCGCTCGATTTCCAGAAGGAAATCGTCAAGGTGCACACCATCTTCGGCGGCAAGAACCCGCACCCGAACTGGCTGGTCGGCGGCGTGCCCTGCGCCATCAATATGGAAGGCACGGGGGCGGTCGGCGCCATCAACATGGAACGCCTGAATCTCGTCAAGAGCATCATCGACCGCTGCACCGATTTCGTCGAACAGGTCTACATCCCCGACCTGCTGGCCATCGGCTCCTTCTACAAGGGCTGGCTGTACGGCGGCGGCCTGTCGTCGAAGAACCTGATGTCCTATGGCGACATCCCGCAGAAGGCCAACGACTACTCGGCCGGCAACCTGCTGCTGCCGCGCGGCGCGATCATCAATGGCAAGCTCGACGAGATCCATCCCGTCGATCTCAACGACCCGGAGCAGATTCAGGAATTCGTCGCCCACTCCTGGTACAAGTACCCGGACGAAACCAAGGGCCTGCACCCCTTCGACGGCGTCACCGAGCCGAGCTTCGTCCTCGGCCCGAACACCAAAGGCACCAAGACCAACATCAAGGAACTCGACGAAGGCGCCAAGTATTCGTGGATCAAGGCGCCGCGCTGGCGCGGCCACGCCATGGAAGTCGGCTGCCTGCCGCGCATGGTGCTCGGCTACCTGCAACCGAAGCAGTACCCGGAAATCCATGCCCTGGTCGACGGCGCGCTGAAGAAGCTCGACGTGCCGGTCACCGCGCTGTTCTCGACCCTCGGCCGGACCGCCGCGCGCGGCCTGGAGACGGCCTACTGCGTCAAGCTGCAGAGCCAGCAGTTCGACAAGCTGATGGCCAACCTGAAGACCGGCGACCTCAACACCGCCAACATCGCCAAATGGGAACCGTCGACCTGGCCGAAGGAGGCCAAGGGGGCTGGCTTCACCGAAGCCCCGCGCGGTGCGCTCGGCCACTGGATCAGGATCAAGGACACCAAGATCGACAACTACCAGTGCGTCGTACCGACCACCTGGAACGGCGGTCCGCGCGACCACAAGGGGCAGATCGGCGCCTTCGAGGCCTCGCTGATGGACACCCCGGTGGCCAAGGCCGACGAACCGCTGGAAATCCTGCGCACGCTGCATTCCTTCGATCCCTGCCTGGCCTGCTCGACGCACGTGATGAGCCCGGACGGCCAGGAAATGACGTCGGTGAAAGTCCGCTAAGGAGACTGCCATGCTATCTCAACAGGACATGCTGGAAGCCGAACGGCACGGCAAACAGGTCCGTTCGATCTATGTCTACGAAGCGCCGGTCCGCCTGTGGCACTGGGTCAATGCCCTGGCCATGGTGGTCCTGGCGGTGACCGGCTATTTCATCGGCCAGCCGTTGCCCACCCAGCCCGGCGAGGCCTCGGCCAACTTCCTGATGGGCTATATCCGTTTCGCCCATTTCGCCGCCGCCTACATCTTCGCCGTCGGCCTGCTCGGGCGCATTTACTGGGCTTTCGTCGGCAACCACCACGCCAAGCAAATCTTCAAGCTGCCAATTACCAACAAGGCGTGGTGGAACGAAGTCTTCTTCGAGTTGCGCTGGTATCTGTTCCTCGAAAAGACCCCGAAGAAGTACGTTGGCCACAATCCAATGGCGCAATTGATGATGTTCTTTTTCTTCACGGTGCTCGCCGTCGGCATGCTGTTCACCGGTTTCGCGCTGTACAGCGAAGGGGCCGGCCTGGGCAGTTGGCAGGACAGCCTGTTCGGCTGGGTGATCCCGGCGCTGGGCGGCTCGATGCAGGTCCATAACCTGCACCGGCTGGGCATGTGGATCATGATGACTTTCGTGCTGGTGCATGTCTACGCGGCGATCCGCGAGGACATCATGAGCCGGCAGTCGCTGATCTCGACGATGATCAGCGGCTGGCGGATGTTCAAGGACTAAAGGTTTTCCTTGCGTTGGCCCCGGCGTACAGCCGTACCTGGGGCGTTTTTTTCAGGCGATCACAATGAATAGCAAACGCATACTGGTACTCGGCATCGGCAACATCCTGTGGGCCGATGAAGGCTTCGGCGTCCGCTGCGTCGAGGCGCTGAACGCCGATTGGGAATTTCCGCCCCAGGTTGAACTGATGGATGGCGGCACGCAGGGCCTTTATCTGCTGCCCTACGTCCAGGAAGCCGACTGCCTGCTGGTCTTCGATGCCGTCGATTACGGCGACCCGGCGGGCAAGCTGCGCGAAGTGATCGGCGATCAGGTACCGCGCTTCATGGGCGCCAAAAAGATGAGCCTGCACCAGACCGGTTTTCAGGAAGTGCTGATGGCGGCCGAGCTGACCAACAAGCTGCCGACCGAACTGGTACTGATCGGCGTCCAGCCGGAAGAGCTGGAAGACTACGGCGGCAGCCTGCGCGACGTGGTCAAGGCACAGATCGCCCCGGCGCTGGAGCTCGCCCTGAGCTGGCTCGAACGCTGGGGTGCGACACCGGTGGTGCGCCAGGGCAAGACGGAAGGCATCAACAACCCGGCGCTGGCCTTGGCGCTCTACGAAGGCGAACGACCGCCGGCCGACCAGGCCTATCGGCTGGGCGACGCCCGTTTCCTGAATTTGGAGGCGATCTGATGTGCCTCGGCATCCCGGTTCAGGTACTGGAATGCGGCGAGCACTTCGCCCGCTGCCAGGGCCGCAACGGCGAAGTGCGGGTCGGCCTCAGCCTGGTCGGCCGGCAAGCCGTCGGCACCTGGCTGCTGACTTTCCTCGATGCCGCCCACGAGGTGATTACGGCCGAACGCGCCGCGGCGATCGATGCCGCACTGGCTGCACTCGACGCCGCCCAGAACGGCGCCACCGATTTCACGGCCTTCTTCGCCGACCTCGACCGCGAACCCCAACTCCCCGAATTCTTGCGAACGGAACAATCATGAGCCTGCAACTTGCCCCCGGACCGACTTCGCTCGACCGCCTGGAAACCGCCATTGGCCGACTGCAGCAGAAGCACGGTTTTCAGCGGGTCGTCGGCAACGACCAGGAATTTCCGGGCGGCCTGATCGCCCTGCTGCTGACCGAAGACCCGCAACGCAACCTGGAAGTGCTCGACGCCTGCGTCATCCTGCCCGAGGCCCTGAAGCCGCTCGGCACCGAAGTTGCCCGTTGGGTGGCTGGTCCCGACACTGCCGCCGGGCTGATGCAGAAATTCGGCGTTGCCCGCGCCCCGGCCGTCGTCTTCCTGCGCGACGGCCAATATCTCGGCGGCCTGAACGGCATCCGCGACTGGCGCGAATATCAGAGCGAAGTGGCGCGCCTGCTCGATGGCCCGGCCCAGCCCATGCCGATCGGCATTCCGGTCCGCGCCGAAAATACCTCAGGAGCCTGCGCATGAACCCGTCCACGCTGCGTCCCTTCCCGATTTCGGTCGTCGCCATGGGCCCCGGCTCGCAGGGCGACGATGCCCCGGAATACATGCCCATGCCGCGCATGGAAACCTTCGCGGCGCCGCGCCTGCCGGACAATGTCGCGCCCGAGGCGGTAGCCGCAGCCGGCGAACTGCTCGCCGCTTTCGGCGAGCACCTGGCACAGGCCGGCTTCACCGGCGGCGCCGGACTCGACCTGCTGGCCCTGACGCCCCACGTGCGCGAGGTCATCAACCAGTCGCTCGGCTTCGGCGAAGTCAGCGCCTTCACCACGGCACCGCGTCACTGGCGCGTCCAGGAGACGGCTTTTGCCGGCCTGTGGCGCGTCCTGGAAGTGGCCGACGACGGCCGCTTCGTCCTCGACCGCCTGGAAACCGGGACCATTCCCGCGGTGCTGACCGAAGCCATGTTGCAGACGGCGGCCGGCGAGCTGCCCGCCCCGGACTACCCGGCCGGCTGCATGAACGCCCAGGCGCTGGTCGAGGAGATACGCCTGCAGGCCACTGCCTGGCAACCCGGCGCGGCCGCCCACGTCATCAATCTGACCCTGCTCCCGGTCAGCGATGCCGATCTCGACACGCTGTATGGCTGGCTCGGCCATCGCGAGGTCTCGATCCTGTCGCGCGGCTACGGCAACTGCCGGATCACCAGCACGCGACTGCGGAATGTCTGGTGGGTGCAATACTTCAACAGCATGGACACGCTGATCCTCAATTCGATCGAAATCGTCGGCATGCCCGACGTGGCGCTGGCTGCCGACGAAGATTTCAGCGATTCGCTGGAGCGCCTGCGCGAATATCTCGACATGATGGCCGAGCCTGTATAGGCTGGAGGAATGCGTTTCGAAGGTTCCTTTCTCGACGTCAAACCCGGTGACCGCCTGGAGTGCGGCATCTGCTGGTGGGTGTACGACCCGGCCATCGGCGACGACATGCGTGGCATTACGCCCGGCACGGCCTTTGCCGATCTGCCGGAGGATTGGTGTTGCCCAGGCTGCGATGCGCCGCCTCACAAATTCATGGTGACCGAGTGAGGTTCTGGACCGCTGACCCGTCGCCGCAACTGGTGACCGTCTTCGCGAACATCGCTGGCACCCGGATGGCCGACGTGCCGATCTGCAACGGGGCCCTCGAAGTCGAGGCGCTCGGTTTTCGCCGCATGAGCGAAGGTCACTGGGCCGGCCTGATGATCACACCGTGGGCGATCAATCTGCTCGTTCTGCCCGGACAGCAAGACGGCTGGCCGATACTTGCTGCCTGCAGCAAGCATGACTGGCGCTTCCCTTCCGGCGACTACGAATTCATCGTGGCCCAGGAAGACAGCCTGGGCACTTACCACCTCTGCTCGCTGTTCTCGCCGGCCCTTGAATTCGCCACCCATGAAGCCGCGCAGCTGACCGCGCTGGCCACGGCGCATGCCCTGTTCGCCGAACCGCTGGCCCCGCCGGCGGCCGCCGCAGCGCCGACCCGGCGCGCCTTTCTCGGGTTGCGCGGATGACTTCGGCCGGCCTGCTGACCGTTCGCGCCCTGTTCAGCGAGGGTGTCCTGAAGAACATCGCGGTCGACCTGCAGCGGCCGCCGGTCACCCGGCTGTTCTTCGGCCAGATTCCGGATGCGGTGGTCAAGACCGTGCCCTACCTCTACACGCTGTGCGCCCACGCCCAGCGCGCCGTCGCCCAGGCGGCGGTGGCGGCGGCGGAAGGCGAGGCGCGCCGCCCGGTCGACGACGCCGAGTTGTGGACCGAAATGCTGCATGAGAATTTCTGGCGCTTGCTGCTCGACTGGCCGACGGCGCTCGGACTGCCGACTGCCCAGGACGCCTTCGTCACCTGGCGGGCAGCGCGGCACGGCCCGAACCGGGTGCTCGAAACGCAAAAACTGCTCGAAACGGTGCACCGCCTGGGCAGGCAATGCCTGGAAAAGTTGAACGATGGCTCCCCCCCGGAGAGTTCAGTCCCGCAACGCTTGGCGCCCGAGCCTTGGCTGGCCTATTGGCAGGGCACGCTCGATCATCCGCCAGCCATGCATCTGCCGACTTCGGTCGCGGCGGCCTATCGCTCACGGCTGGCCGAGGCGGATCGGGCGGCAGCGGCACTGGCCGGCGGCGCGCCCTACCCGATCAGCGCAGCCGGCGCCGACGGCTGGGGCGTCGGTCAGACGCTGACGGCACGGGGCGTGCTGACCCATGCTGTCCATGTCGTCGACGGGCATATCCTGAATTACCGGATCACCGCCCCGACCGACGATTTTTTCGCCAACCCCGCCGCCCTTGCTGCCCTGCTCGCCGGGCAGCACTTTGCCTCGCCCGAGGAAGCACGGCTGGCGCTCGAGCGGGCCATCCTGACCCTCGACCCCTGCCTGCCGCATCTCGTGGAGCTCAACCATGCATGAAATGTCGCTCGCCGAGGGCGTGCTGCAACTGGTCGAGGAAACGGCGCAGCGTGAAAATGCACAGCGGGTTAAGCTGGTGGTTCTGGAAATCGGGCGCCTCTCATCGGTCGAACCGGAGGCGCTGAAATTCTGCTTTGAGGCCGTGACACACGGCAGCATCGCCCAGGGCGCCGCCCTGGAAATCATCGATGTGCCGGGGTCGGCTGGTGCATGCCCTGCGCCGAGACGGTGCCGATGAGCGAAAGCTTTGGCGCCTGTCCGCGGTGCGGCAGCTACCAGGTGCAACCGACCGGCGGCACCGACATGCGGGTCAAGGAAATCGAAATCGAGTAAGTCGAATAGGAGACGGGACGATGTGTACGGTTTGCGGTTGTGGAGCAGGAGAAGTGAAAATCGAGGAAGGCGGGCACGAACACACCCACGTTCATGCGGATGGAACGTTGCATAGTCACTCGCACGACCATGGCAGCGAGCATGCCCATTCGCACCCCCACGCAGATGGCAGCGAACACAGCCACCCCCACGATCATGCCGGCGAACATGCTCACGACCATGGCGCGTCGCACCACGAGCACGGCGTCGGCGGCGATCTCGATTACGGTACCGGCCCGGCCCGCGCCCATGCCCCGGGGATAAGCCAGTCGCGCATGGTGCAGATCGAGCAGGACATCCTCGCCAAGAACAACACCTATGCCGTCGCCAATCGCCGCTGGTTCGACGAGCGCGGCATCTTCGCTCTGAACCTGGTGTCCAGCCCGGGCTCCGGCAAGACCACGCTGCTTGTCCGGACCATCGAACTTTTGAAGGACAAGGTGGCGATCGCCGTCGTCGAAGGCGACCAGCAGACCTCGAACGACGCCGAGCGCATCCGCGCCACCGGCGTTGCCGCCTTGCAGATCAACACCGGCAAGGGCTGCCACCTCGACGGCCACATGGTCGGCCAGGCCCTGCAACGCCTGAAGCCGGAAGACGACTCGCTGTTCCTGATCGAGAACGTCGGCAACCTGGTCTGCCCGGCCGCCTTCGATCTCGGCGAGCACCACAAGGTTGCCATCCTCTCGGTCACCGAAGGCGAGGACAAGCCACTCAAGTATCCGGACATGTTCCGTGCCGCCGACGTCATGCTGCTCAACAAGTGCGACCTGCTGCCCTACCTCGAATTCGACGCCGACCTGGCCGAAGCCAATGCGCGCCGGGTCAATCCGCACCTGACCATTTTCCGGGTCTCGGCGACCAAGGGCGACGGCCTCTCGGCCTGGGTCTCGTATATTGAAGCCGGTCTCGAAGCGCAGCGCGGTCAGCGCTCCGAAACTGTCGCCGCGCTGAAGCAACGGGTTGCCGAACTGGAGCGCCAGATGGAGCAGATGCAGGCGACAAAATGACCGGCCGGCAGATCCGCGTTCGCGGCCTTGTCCAGGGCGTCGGTTTTCGTCCCTACGTCTGGCGCCTGGCCAACGAACTCGGACTGAACGGCTGGATCCGCAATGACGGGGCCGGCGTCAGCATCGCCATCGGCGGCAACCGACTGGGCGAGTTTCTCGCCCGCCTGCCCAAGGAAGCACCGCCGCTGGCCCGCATCGACGGCATCGAGTCGGTCGACACCGAGGTCGGTGAGCAGGGCTTCGCCATCCTGGAGAGCATTGCCGGCGACGTGACGACCGCCATCGGCCCCGACGCCGCGCTCTGCCCGGACTGCATCGCCGACCTCTGCACCCCGCACAACCGCCGCTGGCGCTACGCCTTCACGACCTGTACGCACTGCGGTCCGCGCTTTACGGTCAGCCGAAGCATTCCTTACGACCGGGCGCAAACCAGCCTGGCGAGCTTTCCGCTGTGCGCGCCGTGCGCCGCTGAATACCAGGCGCCGGCCGACCGCCGGTTTCATGCCGAAACCACCTGCTGCCCGGCTTGCGGCCCGCAACTGAGCCTGCTCGATGCGGGCGGCGCCCCCATCGCCGGCGATCCGATCGCTGAAAGCCTGCGCCGGCTGCGCGCCGGCAGCATCGTTGCGATCAAGGGGCTGGGCGGATTCCATCTCGCCTGCGATGCCCGCAATGCGGCCGCCGTCGCCGAACTGCGCGAACGCAAGCAACGCGAGGAAAAGCCCTTCGCGGTGATGGCGCTGAACGCCGCCTCGCTCGTCGACTTCGCGCAGGTCGGCCCGACGGAACAGGCCCTGTTGCAGAGCAGCGCCGCACCCATCGTACTGTGCTCCAAGGCCGACGCCGAACTGCCCGACGTAGCCCCCGGCTTGGCCTGGCTCGGCGCCATGCTGCCGACGACGCCGCTCCACCTCCTGCTCTGGCACGAAGCCGCCGGCCAGCCGGCCGGCACCGACTGGCTCGCGGCCCCCAGCGACCTACTGCTGGTCATGACCAGCGCCAACCCGCATGGCGAACCGCTGGTCATCGCCAACGACGAGGCGCTCGAACGCCTGGCTGGTATCGCCGACGCTTTCCTGGTGCACGACCGCGAGATTGTCGTGCGCTGCGACGACTCGGTGGTCCGCGCCGGGCCAGCCCTGATCCGGCGAGCCCGCGGCTACGTGCCGGTGCCGATTGCGCTGGCCCGGGGCGGGCCGCGCGTGCTGGCGCTGGGCGGCCATCTAAAGAACACGGTGTGCGTGCTGAAGGATCGCGAAGCCTTCCTCTCGCAGCACGTCGGCGGCCTCGACAATGCGGCGGCCATCGGCTTTCTCGAAGAAACGGTCGGTCACCTGCTGAGCATCCTCGACGTCAGGCCCGAACTGATCGCCCACGACCTCCACCCCGATTACGCCTCGACGCAACTGGCCTTGCGCCTGGCAACCGAGCTCGGCGTCCCGGCGCTGGCGGTTGCCCACCATCATGCCCATATTGCGGCGATCTGCGCCGAACACCAGATCGCCGAGCCGGTGCTCGGCCTGGCCATCGACGGCGTCGGCCTCGGGCCGGACGGCGGCCTGTGGGGCGGCGAACTGCTGCGCGTCGAGGGGGCCGACTGCCAGCGCCTCGGCCACCTGAAAACCCTGGCCCTGCCCGGCGGCGATCGCGCCGCCCGCGAACCCTGGCGGATGGCGGTATCGGCCCTGCATGGCGCGGGGATGGATTACCGGGTCGGAGGCTGGTTGAAACAGCATTATCCCGAACGCGAGGCGACGCCTCTGCTGCTGATGCTCGAGCGCCAGCTGCGCAGCCCGCATACCAGCAGCCTCGGCCGCTGGTTCGACGCCGCCGCCGGCCTGCTAGGGGTCAGCGACCTGGCGCACTACGAAGGCCAGGCGGCGATGGAACTGGAAGGCCTGGCCGCCCGCCACGGACCGACCGCGCCATTGCCCGGCGGCTACCAGATAGTGGACAAAGGAGCTGTTCTCGACTTCACGGCGCTGCTCACCGGCCTGCTGACCTGCCAGGACACCGCCCTCGGCGCCGCCCAGTTCCATGCCACGCTGGCTGCCGGACTGGCCGAATGGCTGATTGACGCCGCTCATCGCGAAAACCTGACGCAGATCGCCGTCGGCGGCGGCTGCGCGATGAACGCGATATTGATGGCCGCCCTCCGGCGGCCGCTCGAAAGCGCCGGCCTAACCCTGCTCGAAGCCCGGCAGGCCCGGCCAACGATGGCGGCCTGGCCCTGGGCCAGGCCTGGGTCGCACGCCAGGCCAGCCCGAATCCCTAGTTCTTAGGCTGGCAAGCAACTTTCCATTATTTGCCAAAAATGGAAAGTCAGATTCCAATCCGACGCGCCACTTTTCCCCAGAAATCTCTCTAAGCTGCTGGATATAAACAACAATCGTTTCTGGCTCGCTAGTTGCTAATATTAGAAAAAACGCCAACTCCCCAATAGAGAGACCTGGTCGGCCAACGCCCGACATCAGAGGAAAACGGAGGAGAAATGGCCAAGCAACAACTGATCTCGCTGGAGAGTGATCCGCGCATCCTGGCGGCCGCGGAGCGTCTGTCGATGACGCGCCGCGAGTTTCTGCAATTCTGCGCCGCCCTGGCGACCACCCTGGGCCTACCGCAGGGTGCCGACGCGGCCGTCGCCGAAGCGGTGGCGACCAAACAGCGGCCGAGCGTCATCTGGCTGCACTTCCAGGAATGCACCGGGTGCACCGAATCGATGCTGCGCGCCGAGCATCCGACGCTGGAAAAGCTGATCCTCGACGTCATTTCGCTCGACTACCACGAGACGCTGTTTGCCGCGGCCGGCCATCAGGTCGAGGCGGCGCGCAAATCGGCGATGGAGCAACACAAGGGCAAGTACATCCTGGTCGTCGAAGGGGCGATTCCGACCCGCGACGGCGGCATCTATTGCAAGATCGGCGGCAAGACGGCCATCGAATTGCTCAAGGAATGCGCCGCCGACGCCGCGGCGGTGATCGCCATCGGCTCCTGCGCCTCCTGGGGCGGCATGCCATCGACCGATCCCAATCCGACCGGCGCCTCCAGCGTCGGCCAGGTGCTCGGCAAGCCGGTGGTAACCATTCCCGGCTGCCCGCCCAACCCCTACAACTTCCTGTCGACGGTGGTGCACTTCCTGACCTTCGGCGCGCTGCCGGCGGTCGATCACCTAGGCCGCCCGAAGTTCGCCTACTCGCGGCTGATCCACGAAAACTGCGAGCGCCGCGCCCACTTCGACGCCGGCCGCTTCGCCATGGAATTCGGCGACGAGGGCCACCGCAAGGGCCACTGCCTCTACAAGCTGGGCTGCAAGGGCCCGGAAACCTACGCCAACTGCTCGGTCATCATGTTCGGCGACGCCGGCGCCGGCACCTGGCCGGTGGCCTGCGGCCATCCCTGCATCGGCTGCACCGAGCAGGGCATCGGTTTCGCCAAGCCGATCCACGCCCTGTCCAAGATGAAGAATATCGAACCCAGCGCCTTCCTGCCCCGCATCGTCGAGGAAAAGGGCATCGGCGCCTCGCTCGGCGCCGCCGCTGTGCTGGCCGCCGTAGCCGGTGCCGCAGCCGGCGCCGGGGTGATGGTGACGAAGAATCTCGGCCTGTCGCACCAGGCCGAGGAACTGGAGAAGGCCAAGAAGGACGGCAGCAAGGCCAGCGAATCGACGGAGGTCTGAGATGACACCCGACAAAAACTCGCGGCGCAACTTCCTCAAGGGCTGCCTGGCCGGTGGGGCCGTGGCGGCCGCTGCCGTCGTCCCGGAAACGGCCGGCGCCCGCGACACCTTGCAACGCCCGCCGGAAGGCCTCGGCCTGCTCTACGACGCAACCCTCTGCGTCGGTTGTCAGGCCTGTGTCGCGGCCTGCAAGCGGGCCAACGACAACCCGGCCGAGTTCACGGCCATGGACAAGTTGTGGGACACCCCGCTCGACACCTCGGGCCACACCTTCAACCTGATCAAGATGTACCGCAACGGCACGATGCAGGCCAAGGACGCCGAAGAAAACGGCTTCTCCTTCATGAAGACCTCGTGCATGCACTGCGCCGACCCGTCCTGCGTTTCGGCCTGCCCGGTCTCGGCCATGCAGAAAGACCCGGTGACCGGCGTCGTCGGCTACGACGCCGATGCCTGCATCGGCTGCCGTTACTGCGTCGCCGCCTGCCCGTTCGGCATTCCCAAGTACCAGTACGATTCGCCGACCGGCAAGATCGGCAAGTGCGAGTTGTGCCGGCACCGCGCCAAGGACGGCCACTACTCGGCCTGCGCCGAGGTCTGCCCGACCGGGGCGACGCTGTTCGGCCGCACCGAGGACCTGCTGGCCGAGGCCAAGCGCCGCCTGGCGCTGAAGCCCGGCGCGTGGACAACGGTACCGCGCGGTCGCCTGCCGGCCAAAGGCGAAACCCCGGAAGATGCCGCCAAATGGAAGGGGCCGCTCGACCAGGGCTACGAAGCCCAGGTCGGCAACTACATCAATCACGTCTATGGCGAAACCGAGTACGGCGGCACCCAGGTGCTCAAGCTCTCGGCGGTCAATTTCGAGAAGCTCGGCATGCCCAATCTGCCGCCGCGCTCCTCGGCCGCGACCTCGGAAACCATCCAGCACACGCTGTATGGCGGCCTGCTCATGCCGATTGCCGTGCTCGCCGGGCTGACCTGGGTGGCCCGGCGCAACGTGGTGCCCGACGACGAACCGGCGCAAGGAGGGGAATGAGATGAGCAGCCATCAACATGCAGTACCGGCGCCGGTCGGCGGCAAGCTGTTCAACACTGCCACTTTCGTCTGCGGGATCCTGATCGCTGTAATGATCGCCATCCTGATCACCCGCTTCATCTTCGGACTGGGCGCCGTAACCAACCTCAACGATGGTTACCCGTGGGGCATCTGGGTCGTCTTCGATGTCGTCATCGGCTCGGCCTTCGCCTGCGGCGGTTTCTCGGTCGCCATGCTGGTCTACATTTTCAACAAGGGCGAATACCACCCACTGGTCCGGCCGGCGCTGCTGGCCAGCCTGTTCGGCTATACGCTGGCCGGCATCGGGGTGCTTTTCGACCTCGGCCGCTACTGGAATTTCTGGCACATCCTGTGGCCGACCTACGCCAACCCGAACTCGGTAATGTTCGAGGTGGCGGTCTGCATTACGGCCTACGTGCTGGTGATGTGGATCGAGTTCTCGCCGGTGTTCATGGAGAAGTGGGGCCTGCGCGATGCCAAGAAGAAGTTGAACAAGGCACTGTTCTTCTTCATCGCCCTCGGCACCCTGCTGCCGATGATGCACCAGTCCTCGCTGGGCACCATGCTGGTTGTCATGGGCAGCCAGGTCAATCCGCTGTGGCAGACGCCGGTCGTGCCGCTGCTCTACCTGCTGACCGCCATCGTCATCGGTTACGGCGTCGTGCTCTTCGAATCCTGTGTCGCCTCCTCGGCCTACCGCCGGCAGATCGAAGTGCACCTGCTGCAGCCGATGGCCAAGATCATGCTCGGCATCCTGGCCGTCTATCTGGTAGTCCGCATCGCCGACCTCGTCGTACGCGGCGCGCTGGGCCATGCCTTCAGTCCGAGCCTGGAAGCGCTGGTCTTCTGGATCGAGATGATCCTCTTTGCACTGCCCTTTGCGCTGATCGGCTCGGCAGACGCCCGGCGCAATCCGGCCCGGCTGTTCCTGGCCGGTGTCGCGATCATGCTCGGCGGCGTCTTCCTGCGCGTCAACGGCTTCCTGATCGGTTACGACACCGGTCCGGGCTGGAACTACTTCCCGAGCATCGCCGAAATGCTGGTCACCCTCGGCATGTTCGCCACCGAGGTCCTCGGCTACATCATCATCACCCGCCGCTTCCCCGTGCTGCCGCGCGAAGAAGCCGCCCACTGAATTCAGGGATAGGAGAAAAACATGTCCAAACGAGTCACCATTGACCCGGTCACCCGCATCGAGGGCCACCTGCGCGTCGACGTCGAAGTGGACGGCGGCCGCGTCAAGAAGGCCTGGGCCTCCGGCCAGATGTGGCGCGGCGTCGAGAACATCCTGATCGGCCGCGACCCGCGCGACGCCTGGGCGATCACCCAGCGCATCTGCGGCGTGTGCACCACGGTCCATGCCATGGCCTCGGTGCGTGCCGTCGAGAATGCGCTGCAGCTGGAAATCCCGGTCAACGCCCAGTACATCCGCAACATGATCATGCTGGCCCACGCCATCCATGACCATATCGTGCATTTCTACCACCTCTCGGCCCTCGACTGGGTGGACGTGGTCTCTGCCCTGAAGGCCGATCCGGAAAAATCCGCCTCGCTGGCGCAAAGCCTGTCCAACTGGAACGGCAACAGCAAGGCCGAGTTCAAGAAGGTGCAGGAAAAGCTGACCGGCTTCGTCGGCACCGGCCAGCTCGGCATCTTCACCAACGGCTACTGGGGCCACCCGGCGATGAAGCTGACGCCTGAGGTCAACCTGATGGCCGTCGTGCATTACCTGCAGGCCCTGGAAGTGCAGCGCTACGCCAGCAAGATCGTCGCCGTGCTCGGTTCCAAGTCGCCGCACATCCAGAACGTCGCGGTCGGCGGCGTCGCCAACGCGCTGTCGGTCGACTCGCAGTCGGTGCTGACCATCGAGCGCCTGCTGGCGGTCAAGGAATGGATAGGCAAGCTCGACGATTTCGTCAAGAACGTCTATCTGCCCGACGTCGCCGCGATCGGCGCCTTCTACGCCGACTGGACCACGGTCGGCCGCGGCATCACCGACTACCTGTGCGTGCCGGACATCCCGCTCGACGGCAAGGGCACGCAGTTTGCACTGCCCGGCGGCTATATTGCGGACGGCAAGCTGGAGAGCTACAAGCCGATCACCAACTTCAACGACAAGTATTTCACCGACGGCGTCTCCGAGGCGATAAAGCACTCCTGGTACGACTACAAGGACGGCAACGACAAGTCGCTGCATCCCTACAAGGGCGAGACCCAGCCGAATTACACCGACTTCCAGGATGACGGCAAATACAGCTGGCTGAAGTCGCCGACCTTCTACGGCAAGCCGATGCAGGTCGGCCCGTTGGCCCGCGTCCTCAACATGCTGGCCGCCGGCCACGAGCCGACCAAGCTCTATGCCACGGCGGCGCTCGACAAGGTGTCGGCGATCGCCGGCACCAAGGTCGGGCTGGAGGCCATGCACTCGACCATCGGCCGCCATGCGGCGCGCGCCGTCGGCTGTGCCGTGCAGTCGGATGAGCTTGCCAAACAGTGGGATCTGCTGCTCGCCAACATGGCCAAGGGCGATCTCAAGACCTTCAACAAGCCGACCTTCCCCAAGGGCGAGCAGGTCGGCGTCGGCTTCCACGAAGCGCCGCGCGGCGTGCTGTCGCACTGGGTGGTGATCGAGGACGGCAAGATCAAGAACTACCAGTGCGTCGTCCCCACCACCTGGAATGCCGCGCCGCGCAACGAGAAGGATCAGCCCGGCGCCTACGAGGCCTGCCTGCTCGACAACCCGGTGGCCGATCCCGAGAAGCCGCTCGAAGTGCTGCGCACGGTGCATTCCTTCGACCCCTGCCTGGCCTGCGCCGTGCATGTCGTCGATCAGGAAAGCCGGCCGGTCGTCACGGTGACGGCGGCTTAGTAGGATCGAAGATCGAGTAAACTTGGGGCGCCTTGGCGCCCCAAGTTTGTTTTTAACTAGCAGCTAACTCCTAACATCCAATGACTAAAACCGTAGTTCTCGGTATCGGCAACACCCTGCTTTCCGACGAGGGGGTTGGGGTGCATGTCATCGAGGCATTGGAGAAGGCCTTTCTCCTGCCGCCCGATGTCGAAGTGATCGATGGCGGCACCTGCGCCATGGAAATGCTCGAACAACTGGAAGATCTCGATCTGCTGGTCGTCGTCGATTGCGTGCGCAGCGGCTCGCCGCCGGCGACCCATGTCGTGATCAAGGGCGATGCCGTGCCGGTCTTTTTCAAGACCAAGCTGTCGCCGCATCAGATCGGGCTCTCCGACGTCCTGGCCAGCCTGGAATTTACCGGGAAGGCGCCGCGGGCGACCGTCATCGTCGGTATCGAGCCGGCTTCGATGTCACTCGGCATGGAACTAACCCCGGCGGTCGCCGTCCGCGTGCCTGAACTGGTCGACCTGACCGTCGCCGAGTTGCGTGAGCACGGGCTGGTCGTCGAGGCGCGCCCCTAATGTGCCTGTCCATTCCAATGCAGGTTGTGTCCTGGGAGGGCGAAGGTGATTTTGCCTGGGTCGAACGCGGCGAGCGCCGTGAGCGGATCAACATGATGCTGCTCGGCGCCCAGCCGGTCGGCACCTGGGTCCTGACTTCCCTGGGCCTGGCCCGGGAAGTGGTCGAGCCGGAACAACTGGCGCTGATCGAGGAGGCGCTGAGCGCGCTGGCCGCCTCGCTGGAAGGCGATTATGCAGCGGAAGCTTATTTCCAGGATTTGCCAGCAAGATGAGCGAGACCATCCGCAAGCCCGCCCTGGCCCCGCCCCCGGTGCGCGCTGCCATTGCCCGCGACAGCGACCCGACGGCCTTTCTCGAAGCCCACTTCCGCCAGATCTGGCAAACCCAGATGCATGACCTGCCCTTCGTCAATCCGGCGCTCGCCGTCGAGGCGCTCGGTTTCATCCGCCACGAGGGCGACTGGCTGGGCGTCGTCGTCACGCCGTGGTTCCTGAATCTTTTCTTGCTTTCCGGCGGCGGCCAGTTGTGGGGCGACATTCCGGCCGGCCAGCGGCGCTTTCTCGAACTGCCCTGCGGTACCTTGCAGTTCATTGCCGACAACGACCCAGCAATCGGCCCCTATCAATACTGCCCGCTGATCGCCCCGGTCACCGCCATCGCCGACATGGCGACGGCGCGCCAGGCGGCGCTCGATGCGCTGCGCTCGGTGTTTGCCCTGCCGGCACCGCCCCGGCGCCAGCCGCGGCTCCCGCCCGGAAGCGCCGGCCGAGAATCCCCGCCGCGGCTTCTTCCGACGCCTGGCTGGTCGCCGGCCAGGTGGTCACTAAGGTGCCGATTGCGGGGGATAGCTTCTTTGCAGCAGAATGCAAGGCTCTCAACAAGGAGGTGCGCTGATGTGTCTGGCGATACCCGCGCGCATCGTTGAATTGCGCTCCGACGACCTAGCCGTGGTCGATCTGGCCGGCGTCAAAAAGGAAATTTCGCTGGCCCTGGTCGACAACGTCGTGGTCGGCGACTACGTCATCGTCCATGTCGGCTACGCCCTGAACAAGCTCGACCCGGAAGAGGCGGCCAAGACCCTGGCGCTATTCGCCGAACTCGGCCAGCTCGACGCCCCTTCCGCCGTTCATTGATGAAATACATCGACGAATTCCGCGATGGCGAAGTCGCCAGGGGACTGGCCGAGGCCATCCGCCGCGAGGCGAATCCCGAGCGGCGCTACCATTTCATGGAATTCTGCGGCGGCCACACCCACGCCATCTCGCGCTACGGCGTCTCCGACCTGCTGCCCGACAACGTCAAAATGATCCACGGCCCGGGCTGCCCGGTTTGCGTGCTGCCCATCGGCCGCGTCGACCAGGCCATCCGGCTGGCGCTGGAAAATGGCGTCACGCTATGCACCTACGGCGACTGCCTGCGTGTACCGGCTTCCGACAGCCTGTCGTTGTTGAAGGCGAAAGCCCGTGGCGGCGACATCCGCATGGTGTATTCGAGCGCCGATGCCGTAGCACTGGCCCAGAAAAACCCCGACAAACAGGTCGTCTTCTTCGCCATCGGCTTCGAGACGACGACCCCGCCCACTGCCGTAGCGATCAAGCAGGCCGCCACGCTCGGCCTGAAGAATTTCTCGGTGCTCTGCTGCCACGTGCTGACCCCCTCGGCCATTTCGAGCATCCTCGAATCGCCGGAAGTGCGCCAGTGGGGTACCGTGCCGCTCGACGGTTTCATCGGCCCGGCCCACGTGTCGACCATCATCGGCAGCCGGCCCTACGAATTCTTCGCCGAGGAATATAGGAAGCCGGTGGTCATCGCCGGTTTCGAGCCGCTCGACGTCATGCAGGCGATCCGCATGCTGATCCGCCAGGTCAATGAAGGCCGTGCCGAGGTCGAGAACGAGTTTTCGCGCGCCGTCGACCGCGACGGCAACAAGAAGGCGCAGCAACTGGTCGCCGAGGTCTTCGAAATGCGCAAGAATTTCGAATGGCGCGGTTTGAACATACTGCCCTACTCGGCGCTGCGCATTCGCAGCCAGTTCGCCGAATTTGACGCCGAAAAACGCTTCCCGCTCGATTACCAGCCGGTGCCGGATCACAAGGCCTGCGAATGCGGCGCCATCCTGCGCGGCGTCAAGCGGCCGCAGGACTGCAAGCTGTTCGGCACGGTCTGTACGCCGGAAAACCCGATCGGCTCCTGCATGGTCAGTTCCGAAGGCGCCTGCGCCGCCCACTACACTTATGGACGCTACAAGGATGTCTGAAGTTCGCAAAGGCTATGTCCGGCCCCTCGATATCAAGCACGGCCAGGTCGACATGGCGCACGGCTCGGGCGGCCGGGCCATGGCGCAACTGATCGAGGAGTTGTTCGCCAGGCATCTCGGCAACGAATACCTGGCCCAGGGCGACGACGGCGCGCTCCTGCCGGCGCCCGGCGCCGGACGGCTGGTGATGGCCACCGACAGCCACGTGGTCTCGCCGCTGTTCTTTCCCGGCGGCGACATCGGCTGTCTCTCGGTGCACGGCACGATCAACGACGTGGCGGTGATGGGGGCGACCCCGCTCTGGCTTTCCGCCGGCTTCATCCTCGAAGAAGGCTTCAAACTCGCCGATCTGGCGCTGATCGTACAGAGCATGGCCAAAGCGGCGAAAGAAGCCGGGGTGCCGATCGTGACCGGCGACACCAAGGTCGTCGAGCGCGGCAAGGGTGACGGGGTGTTCATCACGACCACCGGCGTCGGCGTCGTGGCACCGGGCAAGGAGCTCTCCGGGCGCAACGCGCAGCCGGGCGATGCGATCCTGGTTTCGGGCACGCTCGGCGATCACGGCATGGCGATCATGGCGGTGCGCGAAAGCCTCGGCTTCGAATCGCCCATCGTCTCCGACACCGCGGCGCTGCACGGCCTGATTGCCGCCATGCGCGACAGCGGCGCGGAGATTCACGTGTTGCGCGACCCGACCCGCGGCGGGCTGGCCACGACGCTGAACGAGATCGCCCAGCAGTCGGGCGTCGGCATGATGCTGCAGGAAAAGGCGCTGCCGGTGAAACCGGCGGTCAACGCGGCCTGCGAATTTCTCGGCCTGGACCCGCTCTATGTTGCCAACGAAGGCAAACTGGTCGCCATCTGCGCCCAACAGGATGCCGAAAAGCTGCTCGCCGCAATGCGGGCGCACCCACTGGGCGGCGCTGCTGCCGTGATCGGCACGGTGCACGAAGATGCGCACCATTTTGTCCAGATGACCACCGGATTCGGCGGCAAGCGGATCGTGGACTGGCTGTCCGGCGAGCAGTTGCCGCGGATATGTTAAGGACGCAGGGCGATGACCAGGCTCTGCACTTCGCCCAGTTCGGCGATTACCACGGCGCGCGCGTCGGCGATGTCGTCGGCGTTGCGCACCCGGAAGATGTCGCGACGCCCATCCAGATAGCGAACCGCCGCCGTGTATTCGGGCCGCGGAGCCCGGGCCGGACGAGATGCCCGGGTCGTTGCTTGCTTGCGTTGAGTGTGCATGTTGCCAAACCTCCTGAAATGCTCTTTTTTGTTGCAGCGCATCGTAGGCAAAGGCAAGCGATTGAAAAATATGGCGAAAGTTATAGAGTTGCCCAATATGACAAAGACCTCACCCCAAACCCGCTCTGTCCATAGGGTTATTCCACTGGAATGATTTGTAAAGATTTGTACAAATGCGAATATTGTTCTTTACACACAGTTTCAATAGCCTCACCCAGCGCCTTTTCTGCGAACTGAGCGGGCGTGGGCATCAACTCAGCATCGAATTCGACATTGCCGACTCGGTCGCGGTGGAGGCGGTAGAGCGTTTTCGTCCGGATCTGATCATCGCCCCCTTCCTCAAACGGGCGATTCCTGGCGCGATCTGGTCGCGGCACTGCTGCCTGATCGTTCATCCCGGCATCGTCGGCGACCGCGGCCCTTCGGCGCTGGACTGGGCCATCCAGAACAGCGTTGCGAACTGGGGGGTCACGGTTCTGCAAGCGGAAGCCGAGATGGATGCGGGCCCGGTCTGGGCCGCAGCCAACTTTTCATTGCGGGCGGCCAAGAAATCCTCGATCTATCGCAACGAAGTCACCGAAGCTGCGGTCAAGGCGGTGCTGACCGCCGTCGAGCGCTTCGCCAGCCAGAATTTCGTGCCGGAACGCATGCCGGGCCAGGCGCATGCACCGATCAAGCAAAGCGACCGTGCCATCGACTGGCAGCACGAAACAACGGCATCGGTACTGGCCAAACTGAACGCGGCCGATGGCCTGCCCGGCATCGCCGGTGAGTTGTTCGGCCAGCCTTGCCATTTGTTCGACGCCTGGCCGGAAGCCAGGCTCAAAGGCGCGCCGGGCAGCCTGCTCGGCCGGCGCGAAACGGCCATCCTGCGGGCCACCGCCGACGGCGCCGTGTGGCTTGGCCATGTCCGGCGCACCGGTGGCCTGAAGCTGCCGGCGACGCTGGCCTTTCCCGAAGCGGACGAACTCCCCGAACTGCCGCTCGCCGATTGCTGGAAAGCGCCGGCGCCGACCTGGCAGGACATCGCCTACGAAGAAGCCGGCGGCGTCGGCTTCCTGTCCTTCGAGTTCTACAACGGCGCAATGAGCACGGCGCAATGCCGGCGACTGGGCGAGGCCTTCCGGTGGGCGACGGCGCGGCCGACCACGGTCATCGTGCTGCGCGGCGGCGGCGATTTCTGGTCGAACGGCATCCACCTGAACACCATCGAGGCCGCCGACAGCCCGGCCGACGAGTCCTGGGCCAACATCAACGCCATCGACGATCTGGCCGAGGCCATCCTGCGCTGCGAAACGCAATTGACGGTGGCCGCCGTCGGCGGCAATGCCGGGGCCGGCGGCTGCTTCCTGGCGCGCGCCGCCGATTTCGTCTGGGTCCGCGACGGGGCGATGCTCAATCCGCACTATAAGAACATGGGCAACCTCTACGGCTCGGAATTCTGGACCTACCTGCTGCCGCCCCGCGTCGGCCCGGATGGCGCGCAGGCCATCATGCGCCACCGGCTGCCGATGACGGCGCCGGAGGCGGTCCGTCTCGGCTTCTACGACGCCTGCCTGCCGGGACCGGGCTTCGCGGTCGATGTCGCACGCCGTGCCGCCGAACTGGCCGCTGCCCCGGATATCGAGGCACAACTGGCCGCCAAGCGGGCCAAACGCGCCGCCGACGAGGCGACCAAGCCGCTGGCCGATTACCGGGCCGAGGAGTTGCAGGAAATGCGCCGCAATTTCTACGGTTTCGATCCCTCGTATCACGTCGCGCGCTATCATTTCGTCTCCCACTCGCCGCATTCGTGGACGCCGCGTCATCTCGCCCGCCACCGTGATCTCGACTGGAAAGTACCGACATGACCCCCAGCCTGCGCCGCCTGCCCGCCGTACTCGTCGTCGATGACGAGGTGCGTTCGCAGGAAGCCCTGCGCCGCACGCTGGAGGAGGATTTCGAGGTGTTCTGCGCCTCCAGTGCGCGGGAAGGAATGGACATCCTCGAACGCGAGCAGCCAAGCGCCGCTATCCGCATCGTGCTCTGCGACCAGCGCATGCCCGGCACCACCGGCGTCGAGTTCCTGAAGGATGTCCGCCTGCGCTGGCCGGACATGGTGCGCATCATCCTGTCCGGCTATACCGACGCCGAGGACATCATCACCGGCGTCAACGAGGCCGGCATCTGGCAATACCTGCTCAAGCCCTGGCAACCGGAACAGCTCCTGCTGACCCTGCAACGCGCCGCCGAAGTCTGGCGCTTGCAACAGGAGAACCAGCGCCTGTCGCTCGACCTGCGCACGGCCGAGCCGGTGCTCAAAAAACGCGTCGAGACCAAACAGGAAAAGGCCTGGACCAGTTTCGGCCTGGGCGCCCTGATCCGCGCCCCGGGCAGCCCGCTCGAAGTGGTCTGCGCGCTGGTCCACCGCGTCGCCCCCTACGACCTGTCGGTCATGGTGACCGGCGAATCGGGCACCGGCAAGGAAATGTTCGCGCGTGCCATTCACTATGAAAGCCGGCGCGCCGACAAGCCTTTCATCACCGAAAACTGCGGCGCCCTGCCCGACAGCCTTCTCGAATCCGAACTTTTCGGCTACAAGCGCGGCGCCTTCACTGGCGCCGTCGAGGACCGGGTCGGCCTCTTCCAGCAGGCCGACGGCGGCACGCTGTTCCTCGACGAAATCGGCGAGACCAGCCCGGCTTTCCAGGTCAAGCTGTTGCGCGCCTTGCAGGAAGGCGAGTTCCGCCCGCTGGGCAGCAGCCGGTCGGTCAATGTCGATGTCCGGGTGATCGCCGCCACCAACCGCGACCTCGAGGAAGACGTCCGCACCGGGCGCTTCCGCGAGGATCTCTATTACCGGCTGGCGACCATCTCTTTGCATGTCCCGCCCTTGCGCGAACGGCCGATGGACCTGCCGCTGCTCGCCCGGCGCCTGCTCGAGAGCAGCGCCCGCTCGCTCGACAAGGCGATCGACGGTTTCAGCGACGAGGCGCTGGCTGGACTGGCCGCCTACCAGTGGCCCGGGAATGTCCGCGAATTGCAGAACGAGATCCTGCGCATGGTGGCGCTGGCCGACACGGCCAAGCTCGACGCCGATCTGTTGTCGCCGCGCCTGCTCGGCGCCAAGGCGGTGGCCGTGGCGAGCGCGCACGAAAGCGTCGTCGATGGGCTGTCAGGTGGCCTGCGCGAACGCATGGAACAGCTTGAACAGAGGGTGCTGCAACAGGCCATGCTGCGCCACCGCGGCAACAAGTCGCGGGCTGCCCGCGAACTCGGCCTGTCGCGCGTCGGCCTGCGCGCCAAGCTGGTCCGCTACGGCCTGGAAACCGCGGAATGAAAGTTCTCTGGCTGCAAAGTGCCGGCTGCGGCGGCTGCACCCAGTCCATGCTGTGCGCCGCGCCGCGCCCCCTGTTCGACGAATTGCGCGATGCCGGCATCGAGTTCCTCTGGCACCCGGCCCTCGCGCTCGAAAGCGGCGAAGAAGCGCTGGCCATTCTCGAAGAGTGCGCCGCTGGTCGCCTGGCCTTCGACGTGCTCTGCGTCGAGGGCGCCATGCTGCGCGGCCCGAACGGCAGCGGCAAGTTCCACCTGATGGCCGGCGATGGCCGGCCGCTCACCGAATGGGTCGAACGCCTCGCCCGCCAGGCCCGCTGGGTGTTCGCCATCGGTTCCTGCACGGCCTACGGCGGCCTCTCGGCCAGCACGCCGGGCAACCCGCTGGAAGCCTGCGGCCTGCAATACGACACCGACACGCCGGGCGGCCTGCTCGGCGCCGCCTTCCAGTCCAGCGGCGGGCTGCCGGTGGTCAATATCGCCGGTTGCCCGACGCATCCCGGCTGGGTCGTCGACACCCTGGAAAAGCTGGCGCTGGAAGGCCTGAACGCCAGCGATCTCGACGAATTCGGCCGTCCCCTGCTCTACGCCGACCAGCTGGTGCACCACGGCTGCGCCCGCAACGAGTTCTACGAATTCAAGGCCAGCGCGCAGAAGCATTCCGACCTCGGCTGCCTCATGGAAAACCTCGGCTGCAAGGGCACGCAGGCCCACGCCGACTGCAACCTGCGGCCCTGGAACGGCAGCGGCTCCTGCCTGCGCGGCGGCTTCGCCTGCATCGCCTGTACCGAACCGGGTTTCGAATCGCCCGGCCATGCTTTCCAGCAGACCCCCAAGGTCGCCGGCATCCCGATCGGCCTGCCGACCGACATGCCCAAGGCCTGGTTCGTCGCGCTCGCCGCGCTCTCCAAGTCGGCGACCCCGAAACGGGTGCGCGACAACTCGGTGGTCGACCACCCGGTCGTCCGGCCGACGGTCAAGAAGGGCGTCAAGTGAAGCGCATCCAGCTCGGCCCCTTCAATCGCGTCGAAGGCGACCTCGAGGTCAATCTCGAGGTCGAGGGAGGCCACGTCGTCTCCGCCCAGGTCAATTCGCCGCTCTTTCGCGGCTTCGAGCAAGTGCTGATCGGCCGCCTGCCGGAAGATGCGCTGACCATCGTGCCGCGCATTTGCGGCATCTGCTCGGTCGCCCAGTCGGCCGCCGCAGCCACCGCGCTCGCCGACCTGGCCGGCATCACGCCGCCGCCCAACGGCCTCCTCGCCCAGCGCCTGATCCAGGCGACCGAGAACCTGGCCGACCACCTGACCCATTTCTACCTCTTCTTCATGCCGGATTTCGCCCGCTCGGTCTATGCCGGGCGTGACTGGTACGCCCCGGTGGCGGCGCGTTTCATGGCCGTCAAGGGCAAGGCAGCCGGCGACGTGCTCCAGGCCCGGGCCCGCTTCTTCAACCTGATCGGCTTCCTGGCCGGGCGCTGGCCGCACACCCTGGCCCTGCAACCCGGCGGCAGCACCAAGGCGATGACGCCGGCCGAGCGCATCCGCGTCCTCGCCCTGCTCCGCGAATTCCGCGCCTTTCTCGAGAACGTCCTGCTCGGCGATACGCTGGAAGCCTTTAGCGCGCTGGATTCCGAACAAGCCCTGCTGGCCTGGGCGGCCGGGCGCAACGCCGATTTCCCGCTCTTCCTGCACGCCGCCGGCGATCTCGCGCTGGAACGCACCGGCCGCGCCGCCGACCGCTTCCTGTCCTATGGTGCCTACGGCCTGTTCGCCAGTGGCCTCTGGCAACCCGATGCGCCGCCGGCGAAGCTCGACGCCACGAAGATCACCGAAGACACCCGCCACGCCTGGCTGGCCGACAGCGAGCCGCTGCCCCCCGCCCGCGGCGAAACCGTCGTCAATGCCGAGAAGGCGGGCGCCTACACCTGGTGCAAGTCGCCGCGCTACGCCGGGCAGGTCGTCGAAACCGGCGCCCTGGCCCGCCAGGTGGTGGCCGGCAACCGGCTGGCCCGCGACCTGGTCGAGCGCCACGGCGCCAGCGTCACCGCCCGTGTCGTCGCCCGCATGATCGAACTGGCCGGCGTCCTGCCGGCCATGGAGCAATGGGTGCGCGACCTCGTGCCCGGCGATCCCTTCTGCCTGCCGGCCCCGCTGCCCGAATCCGGCGAAGGCATCGGCCTCGTCGAAGCCGCCCGTGGCAGCCTCGGCCACTGGCTCAGCGTCAAACGCGGCCACATCGAGCGCTACCAGATCATCGCCCCGACCACCTGGAACTTCTCGCCGCGCGACCGCGAAAACCAGCCCGGCCCGCTCGAACAAGCCCTGGTCGGACTGCCGGCCGGCGACGGTACCCTGCCGACCGTGCAGCACGTGGTGCGCTCGTTCGATCCGTGCATGGTGTGTACCGTTCACTAGCTCGGCAAGCCTTGTAACCAACTAATTAAGCCGGAGACCCAACATGCCCACTTTCACGAAAGTGACCCTCTACACCGACACCGATGGCTATGCAAAATTCCGGGAGGAACAAGTTCCGCTGACCGAGGGATCGCCCCAGGCGATGCTGTCGTCGGTATTGCCAGTAAGCGGCTGCCAATTTCGCCAAAGTCCGGTGGGCTTTCGTAGCCAGTTCCACTGCACCACCGATGAACAGTGGCTATTCGTACTCAGTGGCGAAATGAAGATCGGCCTGCAAGACGGCAGCAGTCGCAACTTCAAGGCCGGCGATCACTTTTACTCGGCCGACCTGTTGCCCGTAGGCACGACCTTTGACCCCAAGGTTCATGGTCATTGGAGTTGCCAGGTCGGCGAGCATCCGCTGGTGACCTTGTTCGTCAAGGTCTGAAGCAAATTCGGGGCGTTTTTTGACACCAAGAACCATTGGGTGGATTTTGTCTCCCAAAAATCAGGCCTGCTCCTGGAGGACCCGGTCACAGCCATCTCAGGTCTCCTTTCCTGCAAGGCTCTCCAGAATTGGGCAATCCGGCCGCTCGTCGCCATGGCAGCAACTGACGAGGTGCGCCAAGGCATGCTTCATCGATTGCAGTTCCTCCAGCTTCCTGTCCAGGAAGTCCAGATGCTGCTTGGCTAGTGTCTTAACCTCACGACTTGGGCGTGTCCGGTCTTGCCAGAGGCTAACCAGGCCTCGAATCTCCTCAATCGAGAACCCGAGGTCACGCGAACGTCGGATGAACTGCAAGGTTCGTAGGTCTTTCTCGCCATACTGACGATAGCCAGCATCCGTACGGCTCGCCGGGGGCAACAACCCGACACTTTCGTAATGCCGAATCATCTTGGCCGACACACCTGATGCCTTGGCTGCTTCGCCGATATTCATCTCGCTCTCCTGTCGATGCTCATTCGCTCGCAGCACCCCGCCAACGGCGAAGGAGCAGTGCATTGGTAACCACACTAACACTACTAAAAGCCATCGCAGCACCGGCCACCACCGGATTAAGCATGCCCAGGGCTGCCAAAGGGATGCCCAGTACGTTGTAGGCAAATGCCCAGAATAGACCCTGCTTGATTTTGCTGTAGGTCCGACGCGAAACATCAAAGGAGTCGGCGACGAGACGTGGGTCGCCACGCATCAGGGTGATACCTGCGGCCTCCATGGCGACGTCGGTACCCGTCGACATGCTCAGTCCAACGTCGGCGGCCACCAAGCTGGGTGCATCATTGAGTCCATCCCCCACCATGGCGACCACGTGTCCCTGGCCGCGAAGCTCCTGGACGATGGCTGCCTTGTCACCAGGCAGCAACTCAGCGCGGACCTCATCAATGCCCAGCTCCTTTGCCACCGCATTGGCACTTCCCTGGTTGTCCCCCGTCAGCATGACGGTTTTGATGCCCAGTTCGCGCAGTCGGTTTATCGCCTGATATGAGGATGGCTTGATGGTGTCGCCGAAGGCAAGAAGCCCGACTAATTCAGATGAGGTATCGCGCTGACGTAGCAGCCACGAAATGGTTTTCCCCTCACTTTCAAGGGCAGCGGCACGGATGCCAAGTTGTCCCGGATTAACAAGGTTTTCCTGCATCAGCCGGGTGCTCCCCAGGAGCATCAACTGCCCATCCACCCGAGCTTGAATGCCTCGCCCGGGCAATGCTTTGGCATCACTGACCTCCGATACGGCAATTTTGCGTTCACGGACCTTCTCCAGAACGGCATGGGCCAACGGGTGCTCGCTGGTTTTCTGAAGCGCGCCTGCAATCCGCAGCACCTCTTCGGTCGAGACGCCCTGAACGGGCTCAATGCTGACCAGGGATGGTTTCCCTTCGGTGAGGGTGCCGGTTTTGTCGAAGGCCACCACAGTCACCGAGTGCGCGATTTCAAGTGCCTCGGCATCCTTGATGAGGATGCCCTGGCGAGCGGCAACTCCTGTTCCGGCCATGATGGCCGTTGGCGTAGCCAAGCCCAAGGCGCACGGACACGCGATGACGAGGACTGCGACCGCGTTGATTAACGCCGTTTCCCAGTTCCCCGAGTACGCCATCCAGCCCCCAAAGGTGAGCAGTGCAACAACCAATACCACGGGGACGAATACAGCGCTTACCTGGTCCACCACGCGTTGGATAGGGGCCTTGGCTGCCTGGGCAGATTCAACCATGCGAATGATGCGAGCGAGCGTTGTTTCGGCGCCTATAGCGCCCGTTCGAACGTGCAACAGGCCTTCACCGTTGACCGACCCACCGGTCACCTTGTCGCCAACACTCTTGGAAACGGGCAGGCTTTCACCGGTGATAAGCGCCTCGTCCACATCGCTTTGCCCACTAACGATATTGCCATCCACCGAGATACGTTCGCCAGGACGGACCACGACCAGGTCGCCAATCGCAATCTGCTCAACCGGCGTTGAAACTTCATGGCCGTCGACCAGTACACGTGCAATGGTTGGGCGGAGCGCATTCAGGGCCCTGATGGCATCGGCGGTCTGTCGTTTCGCCCGAGTCTCTAGCCACTTGCCCAGCAGGACAAGTGTAATGACGGCTGCCGAGGCTTCAAAGTAGAGGTGGTGAGCATGACCTCCGCCGCTCTGAATAAGCAGATAGACCGAGAGCCCATATGCCGCGCTGGTGCCCAAGGAAACCAGCAAATCCATATTGCCAGCGCGTGCCTTGACCGCCTTCCACCCGGCCCGATAGAAACGCCAGCCCAACAAGAATTGAACCGGTGTCGCCAACGCCAACTGCACCCAGCCATTGAGCATCCAATCAACGCCAATGAGTTGGAGCAGCATCGGAGCCACCAAAGGGAGCGTCAGTAATGCGCTTGCGGCAACGGGCCACCACTCGGGGATAAGACTTGGGGCAGCTTTAGGTTGTTGCCCTGCCACCGGCTTGGTGTTGTAACCCGCTTTCCCGATGGCTGCCGCCAAGGTGGCGAACGTAACGCTGGATAGCACCTCGACCGTTGCTTTTTCCGTTGCCAGATTCACTGAGGCGTTCAGTACACCTGGTACCTTGAACAAGGCTTTTTCGACCCGGCCGACACAGGAGGCGCAGCTCATACCGTCAATCTGTAGCTCAACGGATTGAGTCATGACTTCGTATCCGGCTTTGCGAACGGCTTCCGCCAGTTCAACAGCTGGGACTTCGGGCATCGTTTTCAAAGATGCCTCCTCTGTCGCCAGATTTACGCTGACTTCAGTCACACCACTAAGTTGCTTGAGCGCCTTTTCGACGCGGGATACACAGGATGCGCAGCTCATCCCACCGATACCAAGTTTTAACTCAAGCGCAGAACTGGAAACAGACGAGGGGGCCATTTGAATCTCCTTTAGGGTTGCCGGTAAACCCATGCTGAACCTTCCAAGCGTGGGAAGGTCAAGGAGTTTTGTGCGACTTATTTGACGGTGTTTATTTGCTTGACCTTGCCATTGTAGGAAGGCCCAGAGTTGTGATTGCCGACATACGGCACCACTCACCAGGAGCAACACCATGATTACTTTTCACGTAAATGACATGACCTGCGGCCACTGCGCTGGTCTCATCAACAAAGCATTGAAAGCCATTGACGACGAATCCAAGGTCACGGTCGACCTTGAGCGCCGCTTAGTTTCGGTCGTTTCGACGCAATCCACTATCGAAGACATCCGAGATGCAATCGCGGAAGCGGGATATACGCCAACACCCGTCGAGGCGTAGTTCCTAACCAGTTCGACTGGCACGACAGCAGGGCCTATATTCATAGCTCTCGTCACTTCAACCGATTTTCAGCCAACGGAGTCTTCATGCCCTACATCTCATTCGAAGCGCTGTCCTAGGCAGCTTTGCCCCGCTCCACTGCTCTGTTTGTCCAGAAACCGGAATACAGAAACCTCCCTAATAGTCGTGAGTACCGTGCATTAGCCTCATGCGATGCTCACGCGACCGCTGCCTACAGCCAATAAACAAACACGAACAGCATCAGCCACACCACATCCACGAAGTGCCAGTACCAGGCCACGGCTTCGAAACCGAAGTGGTGGTGGCTGCTGAAATGGCCGGCGAAGACGCGGCCGGTGATGACGGCCAGCATGATGGCGCCGAGGGTGACGTGCAGGCCGTGGAAGCCGGTGAGCATGAAGAAGGTGGCGCCGTAGATGCCGGTGCGGATGGTGAAGGCGGCTTCGCCGTATTCATAGATCTGCAGGGACATGAACACGAGGCCGAGGGCGATGGTCAGCAGCAGTCCGGCTTTCAGCTGCCCACGGCGCTCCAGCTTCATGCCCCAGTGCGCCCAGGTGATGGTGGCGCCGGAGGAAAGCAGGATCAGGGTGTTGATGGCCGGGATGCCCCAGGCCGCCATCGGCGTGAAGGGATCGGTCAGGGCCGGGCCGGCAGTCGGCCAGGTGCCGGCGTAGCCGGGCCAGAGGAGTTGCGCTTCGGCCAGCCCGGGCACGGCGATGTTGCGAGCGTAGAACAGCGCGCCGAAAAAGCCGGCAAAGAACATCACCTCGGAAAAGATGAACCACACCATGCCCCAGCGAAACGAGCCATCAACCTGGCCTTCGAGCAGGCCGGCCTGGTTCTCGCGGATGACGCTGCCGAACCAGCCGATCAGCATGAAGATCAGCAGCCCCGCCCCCAAGGCCATGACCCAGGGGCCGGCGGCCACTTTGGCGAGGAGCAGAATGAAGCCGCTGGCCAGCCCGAGCAGGGCGAAGGAACCGACGATCGGCCAGTGGGACGGAGGCGGTACGTAGTAGCCGGAGGCATGTTCGGTCATGGTCTTCTCCTCGCCTAGTCGACGCGCGGCGGCGTGTTGAAGGAGTGGTAGGGCGGTGGCGAAGGCAGCGTCCATTCCAGGGTATCGGCGCCATCCCAGGGCTTGTCGCCGGCCGTCCGGCCGCCGCGGATGCACTTGATCACCGTGTACATGAAGAGCAGTTGGGCGACCCCAAGGACGAAGGCGCCGAGGCTGGCGATCAGGTTGAAGTCGGCGAACTGCAGGGCGTAGTCGGGGATGCGCCGGGGCATGCCGGCCAGGCCGAGGAAGTGCATCGGGAAGAAGGTGACGTTAAAGGCAATGGCGGTCAGCCAGAAGTGCCACTTGCCCAGGGTTTCGTCGTACATATGGCCGGTCCACTTGGGCAGCCAGTAGTAGATGCCGCCCATGATGCTCATCGCCGCGCCGGAAAACAGCACGTAGTGGAAATGGGCGACGACGTAGTAGGTGTCCTGCAGCTGGATATCCACCGGCACCAGGGCCAGGACCACACCGGAAAAACCGCCGATGGTGAACAGGCAGACGACGGCGATGGCGAACAGCATCGGTGTCTCGAAAGTCAGCGAGCCGCGCCACAGCGTTGCCACCCAGTTGAAGACCTTGACCCCGGTCGGGATGGCGATGAGCATCGTCGAATACATGAAGAACAGCTGGCCGGTGACCGGCATGCCGGTGGTGAACATGTGGTGCGCCCAGACGATGAACGACAGCAAGGCGATCGAGCCGACCGCCCAGACCATCGAGGTGTAGCCGAACAGCTTCTTGCGGGCGAAGGTCGGGATGATCGTCGAGATGATGCCGAAGGCCGGCAGGATCATGATGTACACCTCGGGGTGGCCGAAGAACCAGAAGATGTGCTGGAACATCACCGGGTCGCCGCCGCCGCCTGCGTCGAAGAAATGGGTGCCGAAGTGGCGGTCGGTGAGCAGCATGGTGATCACGGAAGCCAGCACCGGCATCACGGCGACCAGCAGGTAGGCGGTGATCAGCCAGGTCCAGACGAAGAGCGGCATTTTCATCAGCGTCATGCCTGGCGCCCGCAGGTTGAGGATGGTGACGATGATGTTGATCGCCCCCATGATCGACGATAGCCCGAGGATGTGGATGGCGAGGATGGTCATGTCGTAGGAAATGCCCCCTTGCATGAAGAGCGGCGGGTACATCGTCCACCCCGCCGCCATCGCCCCGCCGGGCACGAAGAACGAGCTCAGCATGAGCGTCGCGGCCACCGGCAGCAGCCAGAAGCTCCAGTTATTGAGGCGCGGAAAGGCCATGTCCGGAGCGCCGATCATCAGCGGCACCTGCCAGTTGGCGAAGCCGACGAAGGCCGGCATGATCGCCCCGAAGATCATGATCAGGCCGTGCATGGCGGTCAGCTGGTTGAAGACCGCGGGATTGACCACCTGCAGACCGGGCTGGAACAGTTCGGCACGGATCAGCATGGCCAGCGAGCCGGCGAACATGAACATCGCCAGCGAAAACCACAGGTAGAGCGTGCCGATGTCCTTGTGGTTGGTGGTCGTGACCCAGCGCATCAGGCCGCTCGGGTGGGCCTCGTGGTGGGGCGCATGCAGGACGTCTTCCATGGCGCTTTCTCCTTTGTTCTACTTGCCCGAACGCAAGGCGCTGACTTCGCTTGGCTGCACAGCGTCGCCGATCTTGTTGCTCCAGCTGTTGCGCTCATACGTAACGACGGCGGCGATTTCCAGATCCGACAATTGCTTGCCGAAAGCCTGCATGGCCGTTCCCGACTTGCCGTTGAAGACCAGCGCCAGATGGGCGGCCGGCGGACCAGTGACGAGCGGCGAGCCGGCCAGGGCCGGAAAAGTCCCCGGGATGCCGGCGCCGTTTGCCTGGTGGCAGGCGGCACAGTTGGCGGCATAGACCTTTTCGCCCTGGGCGACCAGATCGGCCAGCGCGAATTCCTTCTGGGCGCTACTTTGCGCTGCGGCCAGCTGGGTTTTCTGGTCGGCGATCCAGGCCGCGTATTGGGCCGGCGGGACGGCTTCGACGACGATCGGCATGAAGGCATGCCCGACCCCGCACAACTCGGCGCACTGACCACGGTAGGTGCCGGGCTTGTCGACCTTGAACCAGGCGTCGCGGATGAAGCCGGGCACGGCATCCTGCTTGACGCCGAGAGCCGGTACCCACCACGAATGGATGACATCCTCGGCGGTAAACACCAGGCGCACCTTCTGGCCGGTCGGCACGACCAGCGGGCGGTCCACCTCGAGCAGGTAGTGCTCGCCTTTCGCTGCCTGGTTGTCGATCTGAGCCTGCGGGGTGGCGCTGTTACTGATGAATTTCAGGTCCTGGCCGAGGTATTCGTATTCCCATTTCCATTGCCGGCCGGTGACCTTGATCGAAATGTCCGATGCCCCGGTGTCCTTCATGGCGAGCACGACCTTGGTGGTCGGAATCGCCATCGCGACCAGGATCACAGCCGGCGCTGCCGTCCAGGCGATTTCCAGCAGCGGGTGTTCATGGAACGGGTGGGCCGCGTAACCACGCGATTTCCGGTGCTGCCAGATGGCGTAGAACATCGGCACGAACACCACCAGGAAGATGCCAAAGCAGATCCACAGCACCAGGGTATGCAGGTCGTAGATCTGTTGCGCGATACCGGTGGCTGGAGGGGCGAGGTTGATGCCGTATTCCGCAACCACCGGCGTCGCCGTCGCCGCGGCCAGCAGCGCTAAACCCCTGTAGCTCGCCCAACGCGATGGATATCCCATGTCCTCCCTCCCTTCGCTTCAAAGTCTGAGCCGGGCCAGGCGCCGGCCGAGTTCCCGGCTGACGGCCAGGCGCTCGCCATCGGACATCAGGCGCCCAAAGCGGACTTCCTTGCCTTGGGAACGCAGGCAGAGACTGTTGCTACCGACAGCCGAGGTCTGCAGGTCGACCTGGACCCAGTAGCCGTTGAATTCGAGATGCTGGTCGCCGTCCAGCGTATGGGTGTCGAGAATCAGGCGATCGTTGGCCAGGGTCAGGCGTTCGAAATCGCTGGTATGGCGCTCGACATAGACGAAAGCGATGAGCACCGCCAGGATGTGCAGGCCCATGAAAATGGTCACCGGCCAGGCACCGATCACCATGAAAGCCAGGCCGGTTACCGAACAGGCCGGCACCAGGATGGCCATCGAGATCAGCAAGCCGGGCTTGCCGACCACGGAATTCGGCCGTGCGGTAACGGAGAACGGGGATACAGGGTCGGCTACGCCGACAAACTCCACCATGGCGTTCATCCCGGCAAGTTCTGCAGGTCAAAACACCCCGCCCGCCCCTCATCCTCCCATTTAATTCGATGTCATCAGACGAGGCACTGGTATTGCAATTTCATACTGCTTTGAATGGAATTCCCGGCCCAAGTTCCCGGACCTGGCAGATGGCTTATGAACTCCGATCAACACGCGGCGACGCAGGGACCGTCAGTTCGCGGTAAGCGTGCCAGGTGGCATGCCCGAGCAGCGGCATGATGACGATCAGGCCAAGAAACCGGGTCGCCATCCCGATCGCCACCAAGACTGCGATACAGGCGGCCCACAACAGCATCGGACCCGGATTGCGGGCACAGGCGCCGAGGCTGGCGATGCCGGAGGTCACGGCATCGGTTCCCCGATCGAGCATCAGCGGCACGGCAACAACGCAGATGGCGAAGACGAACAGCGCGAAGAAGCCGCCGACCATGAAATAGACCAGGGCAAATTCCGGCTGCTCGAAAGCGACAATGGCATGCACGATTTCCGCAAAAGACGGCAAGCCGGCAGAATCGAAGAACATCGCGAAGATCACCATCGAAGCCCGAGCCCAGACCAGGAAGACGACGGCCAGCACGGCGGCGAGGACGCCGACGTTGGCCAGGTTGGCGCGCCAGGCGGTCAGGGTCGGCGCCAGACGGGGCGCTTCGCCGCGCTCGATGCGCCGGCTGAGGTCGTAAAGCCCCATGGCGAGGACCGGTGCGACCAGCAGGAAGCCGGTGACCATGCCGGCGAACAAGGCATAGGCATGAGCGAAGACGACCTGCATCAACCAGCCGCCGACGGCGAAACAGGTGCCGTAGAAGAGGCTGGCGCCCCCGGCCTGGCGCAGGTCACCCCATCCCGCGCGCAGCCAGCGGGCGGGAGCATCGAAACCGACGTGGCGGATCTCGGGAAAGGCATCGACGGTCGCCGGACCATGTGTGTTCTCGCTCATGGCAAACCTCCTGCATTGGCATGGGTTGAGTTGTTGACCACGCAGGGCCGCCGAAGTTTTGCGGCGGCCCGACGAATGCCCTGGGAGCCGGACCTGCCCCTAGGGCGAAGGCTTGCAGTATTCGTGAAGACCGCGATGCTGCGGCCCGCTGGCCGGCGCCAGGCGCTGGCCAGCGGGCCGCAGCCGGATATTGATGCTCAGCAGCACGGTCAGCAGGACGGCGGCGCCGAGGTTATGGGCGACCGCAAGACCCAGCGGCAGCGCGAGCAGCACGTTGGCCATCCCGAGCGCGATTTGCGCCAGCAGCAGGCAGAGCAAGACGCCGCCCCAGTTCCGCCAGCGCCGCTCGCCAGTCCGGCGCAAGACCACGGCTAGGGCGCCGGCAAGCACGGCAACGGCGAGGGCGCCCAGGCGGTGCGTCCAGTGAATGGCGGTCAGGGCTTCGAAAGGTAACAACTCACCGGCGGCGGTCTGCCCGAGTTCGCGGTGCAGGCTGAAGGCCTGGCCGAATTCCATGACCGGCCGCCATTGCCCCTGGCACAGCGGAAAGTCCGGGCAGGCCAGGGCCGCGTAATTGCTGCTGACCCAGCCGCCGAGCGCGATCTGGACGAGGACGGCAAGCAGGGCGCCAGCGGCCAGCCAGCGCGCACCCGGGCCGGGCGCAAGGCTGGGCGGGGTCTGGCTGTTGCTCAAGGCGAGGCCGACGAGCAGCGAAAGGGTCGCCATGCCGCCCAGCAGATGCAAGGTGACGATCAGCGGCTTGAGCAGCAGGGTGACCGTCCACATGCCGAGCGCCGCCTGAATGCCAACGATGACCAGCAGCAGCGTCGGCAGCGCCGGCGATTGCCGGCGGCGGAGTTCCGAGCGCCAGGAAAGCAGGCACAGCGCGAGAATCAGCAGCCCGAGGGTGCCCGCGAAGTAGCGATGAACCATTTCCTTCCAGGCCTTGGCGCTGTCGACGGGCTTTCCGGGGTAGGCCTGCTGTGCCGCCAGCTGTTCGTGTGCAGCATCGGGCACGCCCAGCCAATGGCCATAGCAGCCCGGCCAATCGGGGCAGCCGAGGCCGGCGTCGGAGAGCCGGACGTAGGCGCCGAGCGCGATCACGGCGAAAGCGAGCAGCGTGGCGACGAGCAGCAGGCGGCGGTAGAGGCGCATGGCGGTGGGCTGGAAAAATCTAGAAGACGACCAGGCGATCGGCGAACAGCGCGGCGAAAAGCAGGGTCAGGTAGAGGATGGAGTAGCGGAAGCAGCGCTTGGCCAGGGCGTCGCTGTAATTGCGGCACAACGCGATGGCATAGCCGAGGAAGACGAGATCGAGCAGGCTGATGGCGATCAGGTAGAAGGTTCCGCTCATGCCGAGCGACACCGGGATCAGGCTGGCGGCGGCGAGCATCAGCGTGTACCAGAGGATGTGCTGGCAGGTGAACGCGATGCCGTGCGTCACCGGCAGCATCGGCAGGCCGGAGCGGGCGTAGTCGTCGCGCCGGTAGCAGGCCAGCGACCAGAAATGGGGTGGCGTCCACAGGAAGATGATCAGGAACAGGACCAGCGGTTCGGCCGAAACCTGGCCGGTCATCGCCGTCCACCCGAGGAGCGGCGGCATCGCCCCCGAGGCGCCGCCGATGACGATGTTCATCGGCGTCGCCGGCTTCAGGAGCAGCGTGTAGATCACCGTGTAGCCGACGAAGGTGGCCAGGGTCAGCCACATGGTCAGGTCGTTGATGTAGGCGTGCAGCAGCCAGAGGCCGGCGGCGCCGAGCAGCGTGGCCAGGGTCACGGTTTCCAGCGGCGAGATGTCGCCGCGCGCCGTGGCCCGCCAGCTGGTGCGCGCCATCTTGGCGTCGATGGTGCGCTCGACCAGGCAGTTCAGTGCGGCGGCGGCGAAGGAGACCAGCGCAATGCCGAGGGAGGCGACCAGGAAGCGGAGCAGCGGCGGAAAGCCCGGCGTCGCGAGGAACATGCCGATCATCGCCGTAAACACGATCAGGCTGTTGACCCGCGGTTTGCAGAGGTGGGAAAAGGCGGCCAGGCGTTGGCCGAAGCTCAGGGTGGGGGCGGCGACGGTATGCATGGCGATTCTCCTAGCCGGTCCAGGCGAATTTGAGCAGACGTTCGAGATCGGCGCGCACGCCCTGGGCGGTGGCGTCGGGTGGGTAAGTCATGATCAGTTGTCCTTGCGGGTCGGCCAGCAGCAGGGGATCGGCGCTTCCGCTCGGCGGCGCGACGATGACCAGCAGATCAGGCTGGGCCTGGCGCAAGGCGGCTAGTTGCGGGTCGTCCGGCTGGTCGGTGATGACGACGCGGCGCAGGCGGCCCATGTTCTTGTAGAGCGCGACCTGGATGCGGCGCATCTCGTCGAGGCGGCCGGCGCATTCGGCCGTGCAGGCGCCGCGAACCTCGAGCAGGAGCAGCCATTTGCCGCGCAGTTCGGCGGAGGCGTCGAGCACCGCCGCCGGCAGCGCCCGGGGCGGCTGCAGCAGGTGCCCATGATGCACGGTGCGGCTCGGCTGCCAGCCGCCGACATAGAGGGCGCCGCCGATAATGAAGGGCAGCATGAGCAGGCCGACGATCAGCAACAGCGTGCCGCGACCGCGGCCGGGAGCGTGGCCGGTGGTGGGGATGACGGTGTCGCTCATGGCCGGCGCACCAGGAAATAGCCCCAGATGCCGAGGCTGGTCGCGGCAAAGCCGAACCATTGCAGGGCGTAGCTGCGGTGGCGGTCGGCCCGTTCATCGAGGCGCCGCCACTGGCGGACGTAGCCGCCCGGCGAAGCGGCGTCGAGCTGGACGATGACCGGCTGCAGCGGGTAGGCAACCGACTGCCGGAAGCGCTCGAGATCGAGGTTCTGCCAGACCGGCGCCCAGCCACTGGTCGGCTGCGCGGCGAGATTAAAGAAGCGCTTGGCGGGCAGCACCGCGATGCCGCTCAATTCGACTTCGCCGGCCGGCACCTCGGCAACGGGCACCACCTGGTGATCGGCCGGGGCGGGCAGCCAGCCGCGATTGACCAGCACGTGCAGGTTCGAGCCGGCGATGCGCAGCGGCGTGATGACGTGATAGCCGGCCCGCTCCTGATGCACCTGATTGTCGAGCAGGACCTGGCGGCCGGCATCGAAAGTGCCGCGCAGGATGACCCGGCGGTAGCGCAGCACCTCGCCGTCGACCGGTGTCGTCGGCATGGCAATGGCGGCATCCTGGCTCCGCGTGTCGAGTTCGCTTTGCAGCTGGGTCTTGGCTTCAGCCTTGCGCCATTGCCACAGACCGAGGGAAATGAAGGCGGGCAGCAGCAGCGCCAGCAGCAGGCCGCCGAGGATCGCCACTTGTCGCCGGCTAGACCTTGCCTGCCGTCCCGGACGACGCGCATACTGCACCGACGAAAGCCTGTCGGGAGACTCGTCGATGCTCAGAGCGCTGGTGGTTTTGCTGTTGTTGGCCATAGTCGGCAGCCTGTTTTCCAGTCTCTTCTTTCTCTATCGGGATCGCGGCGACAGCCAGCGCACGGCAAAGATGCTGACTTGGCGCATCGGCCTGTCGATCGCACTGTTCCTGGTGCTGCTCGCCGGGTTCCGCTTCGGTCTCATTCCCGGCTATACCCAATAAACG
Source organism: Dechloromonas sp. A34 (assembly GCF_026261605.1). NCBI lineage: Bacteria > Pseudomonadati > Pseudomonadota > Betaproteobacteria > Rhodocyclales > Azonexaceae > Dechloromonas > Dechloromonas sp. A34. The sequence continues at coordinate 907,463 of NZ_CP102486.1, read as the reverse complement.
AAGACGAAGAGCAGCAGCCAGACGACGTCCACGAAGTGCCAGTACCAGGCCACCGCCTCGAAGGCGAAGTGGCGCTCGGCATCGAAATGGCCGCGCAGGCTGCGCAGCAGGATGACCGCCAGCATGATCGTGCCCAGGGTCACGTGAAAGCCGTGAAAACCGGTCAGCATGAAGAAGGTCGCGCCATAGGCGCCGGCCCCCATGGTCAGACCGAGCTCGCTGTAGGCATGGTGATATTCGTAGGCCTGGAAGCCGAGGAAGAGGCTGCCGAGCAGGACCGTCGCGGCCAGCCCGAGCGTCAGCTGGCGGCGGTTGTTGCGCAGCATGCCCCAGTGCGCCCAGGTCAGCGTAGCCCCGGAACTGAGCAGCAGGGCGGTATTCAGCGCCGGGATGCCCCACGCCCCCATCGGCGTGAAGGCCGGGCCTTGCGGCCCGGCACTCGGCCAGGTGCCGGAAAACTCCGGCCACAGGCTGGTGCCATGGGCGCCGACCATGCCGCCCAAGTCGGGCACCGAGATGACCCGGACGTAGAACAGGGAGGCGAAGAAGGCGGCGAAGAACATCACTTCGGTGGCGATGAACCAGACCATGCCGTAGCGGAAGGAGCGATCCTCCCACTCGCGGTAGGCGCCGCCCTGCGATTCGCCGATCACCCGCCCGAACCAGCCGAACAGCACGTAGAGGATGACCGCCGTGCCGCCGAGCATGATCCACTTGCCGAAGGCTGCCCCGTTGATCATGGCGATGAAGCCGAGGGCGAGCAGGAACATGCCGCCGGAGAGGATCACCGGGTAGAGGCTGGGTTGCGGCACGAAATACTCTTCCTGCATGGCAACTTGGGCGCTGTTTGTTTTCATGGGGCCTCCCCGCTCCGGGTCAGTGTCTGGCGTTGTCCGTCGACGCCGAAAAAGGCGTAGGACAGAGTGATCTGGCTGATGTCGCGATCGACTTCCGGTTTGACGATAAAAGCCAGCGGCAATTCCATCGACTCACCCGGCCCCAGCGTCTGCTGCGAAAAACAGAAGCACTCGATCTTCTCGAAATGCTGTGCGGCCTGGCCGGGCGAGACGCTGGGCACGGCCTGGCCGGTAATCCGCCGGTCCGAGGTATTGCGCACCAGGTAGCTGACCTGCTGCAGTTCGCCCGGATGCACCTCCAGGCTCAGGGTCAGCGGTCGCATGTCCCAGGGCAGGCCGGGCATCACGGTGCCGGTGAATTCGACGCGGATGCGGCGCCCGACATCAACTTTCGCGGCCGGGGCGGCCGCCGTCTTCAGGCCGCCGACGCCGAAACCGTTGAGAATCTTGCCCTGGCCTGCCGTCTTGCCGTTGAAGCCGGTCGCCTCGCACAGCACGTTGTAGAGCGGAACCAGCGCGAAGGCAAAGGCGAAGGCGCCGGCCACCATCAGCAGCAGCCGGCCGATCAGGCGCTTGTGGCTGGCAGGAGGTGGCGCGGCCTGGTCCATGATCTCAGCGCTTGATGAACAGCCCGATCAGGTAGAGCGCCAGCACGACGATGCCGAGCACCCAGCCGAGCCGCCGGGAAGCGGCGCGGCGGCGTTCGAGGTCGGGGTCGGAGAAGGCCGGGGCCATGGGCTCCTCGCTCACTTGATCAGGGGCTGGGTTTCCCAGCTATGGTGCGGCGGCGGCGAGGCGAGTTCCCATTCCAGCCCTTCCGCCCCCTCCCAGACTTGGTTCTCGACCTTTGGGCCGCCCCTGACACAACACCAGATGTTCCAGGCAAAGAGCAACTGGCTGATACCGAGGACGAAGGCGCCCAAGGTCGAGATCGCATTGAATTCGGCGAATTGCAGCGCGTAGTCCGGAATGCGCCGCGGCATGCCGGCCAGGCCGAGGAAAAATTGGGGAATGAAGGTCAGGTTGAAGGAAACCACGGTCAGCCAGAAATGCAGCTTGCCGAGTTTCTCGTTGTACATGTGGCCGGTCCATTTGGGCAGCCAGTAATAGACGCCGGTCATCACGCCCATGATGCCGCCGGCGAACAGCGCGTAATGGAAGTGGGCGACGACGAAATAGCTGTGGTGGTACTGGGCGTCGGCCGCGACGTCGGCGAGGATCAGCCCGGTCAGCCCGGCGATGCCGAAGAGGACGATAAAGCCGACGGCGAACAGCATCGGCGTCTCGAAGCTCATCGAGCCCTTCCACATGGTGGCGATCCAGCAAAAGAAGAGCACGGCCAGCGGCAGGGAAATGGCCATGGTGCTGAACATGAAGTAGATCAGCGCCGGCACCGGCATGCCGGCGGTGAAGAAGTGGTGGGCCCAGACCACGACCGAGAGCAGGCCGATGGCAATGAAGCTGTAGACCTGCGCCTTGTAGCCGTAGGCCGGCTTGCGCGAGAAGGTCGACAGCACGTGCGGCATCAGGCCCCAAACCGGCAGCAGCAGGATGTACACCTCGGGGTGGCCGAAGAACCAGAACAGGTGCTGGAAGAGGATGGGGTCGCCGCCGCCCGCGGCATCGAAGAAGTGGGTGCCGAAATGGCGGTCGGTGAGCAGCATGGTCACCGCGCCGGCCAGCACCGGCAAGGTGGCGATCAGCAGGAAGGCGGTGATCAGCCAGCCCCAGGCGAAGAGCGGCAGCTTCATCATGGTCATGCCCGGCGCCCGCATGTTGAAGATGGTGACGATGATGTTGATCGAGCCCATGATCGACGAGATGCCGAGGATGTGTACGGCGAGGATGGCGAAATCGACGCCCATGCCGCCCTGCACCGAGAGCGGCGCGTAGAAGGTCCAGCCGGTGGCGATGGCGCCGTCGCCGATGCCGAACAGGGCCAGGGTGAACGGCAACGTCAGCAGGATGGCGGCCGGCGGCAGCAGCCAGAAGCCCCAGTTGTTGAGCCGCGGCAGGGCCATGTCGGGGGCGCCGATCATCAGCGGCAGCATCCAGTTGGCGAAGCCGGTGGCGGCCGGCATCAGCGCCGCGAAAATCATCACCAGCGCGTGCACCCCGATCAGCTGGTTGAAGAACTCGGGCTGCATCAGCTGCAGGCCGGGCGAGAACAGTTCGGCGCGCACGGCGAGGATCATCAGGCCACCGACGAAGAACATCAGCAGCGAGAAGGTCAGGTACATCGTGCCGATGTCCTTGTGATTGGTCGTCGTCAGCCAGCGCAGCAAACCCGTCGGATGATGCCCGACGGCGTGGGCGGCGTGTTCGGCGGAATCGGTGCTGGCTGTACTCATCGCTCGCCTCCTAGCGCAGGGACTTGATCTGGGCGGGCTGGATCATGTCGCCCTTGTGGTTGCCGAAACTGTTGCGTTCGTAGGTGATCACCGCCGCCAGCTCGACATCGGACAGCGTATTGCGGAAGGCCTGCATGGCGGTGCCGGCCTTGCCGTTGAGCACCCGGTCAACGTGGCTGTCTTGGATGATCTTGCCGTTGGCGTCGAGCAGCGGCCCACTGACGATCTTGCTGCCGGCCAGCGCCGGGAAAGCCGGCGGCAGACCCTGGCCTTCGGCCTGGTGGCAGGCAACGCAGTGTTTCTCGTAGGCCACCTTGCCTTCGGCGACCAGTTCGTCGCGGCTCCACGTCCGGTCGGCGCCGCCTGCCGCCGCCTTGGCCGCAAGCTTCTGCTCCTCGAGCCAGGCCAGATACTCGGGCTCGGGAACTGCCTGGACGACCACCGGCATGAAGCCGTGATCCTTGCCGCACAGTTCGGCGCATTGGCCACGATAGATGCCAGGTTTTTCGATCAGTACCCAGGTTTCGCGCAGGAAGCCGGGCACGGCATCGCGTTTGACGCCGAACTGCGGCACCCACCAGGTGTGGATGACATCGGTCGAGGTCAGCAGGATGCGCACCTTCTTGCCGACCGGCAGCACCACAGGCTTGTCGACCTCGAGCAGATAGTGCTCGCCCTTGGCTTCGGCATTGGCAATCTGCTCGCGCGGCGTGGACATGGTGCTGATGAACTTGACCCCGGCCTCCGGGTATTCGTACTGCCACTTCCACTGCATGCCGGTGACCTTGAGCACCATGTCGGCCTTGGTCTGGGTATCTTCCATGTTGATGATCGCCTGCACCGCCGGGACGCCCATCAGCACGAAGTCGATGAAGAGCAGGATGGCGAAGGGGATCAGCGACCAGAACCACTGCAGCGCTCCGCGCGGTCCGGCAAATTTGGCCGGCTGGTGGCCGACGCTTTTCCGGTGCTTGATCATCGAGTAGATCATGATCGCGAACACCACCACGAACAGCACGGTGATGATCAGCATGAACTCGTTGTGGATATGCAGCGTTTCGCGGGCGATCGGCGTCACCGGCTCAGGGAAGTTGAACTTGTATTCGGCGCTGGCAGCGCCCGGGAGCAACAGGGTCAGTGCGGAATGGCGCAGGCCGGGCAATCGGGCACGTAAACGGGCATGAAAGCCCGAGGCCGCGTGCTTCGTTGCCGGAGTAATAAGCGTACGACTCGCCATCCTGTTCCCTCCCCTTGTGAGAACCGCCCCAAGCCTGAGAATCGATGTTCCTGAAATAGTTCAGAAAAATTATTCCAATGTCCCGCCGCCGCTTTCTCGCCCTCGCCTGTACCCTGCTTGCCGCCTGCGGTCGGGAGCCGGTGGCCTTCCGCAATACCGACCTGACCGGCGCCACTTTCGGCCGCGAACTGACCTTGAGCGATCACCATGGCCAGTTGCGCTCGCTGGCGGACTTCCGCGGCAAGGCGGTCGTCATTTTTTTCGGCTACACCTCCTGTCCCGACATCTGCCCGACCACGCTGGCCCGGCTGGCCTCGGTGATGCAGAGCCTGGGCGATGACGCCGGGCGGGTCCAGGTGCTGTTCGTCACCCTCGACCCGGAACGGGACAGTACCGAACGGCTGAAGACTTTCGTTCCCTGGTTCCACCCCTCTTTCCTCGGCCTGCGCGGCGATGCCGGGCAGATCAAGGCGGTGACCGATGAATTCCGCGTCTTCAGCGCTCGCAAGGAGGTCGGCGGCGAGCTGGGCTACGTCCTTGACCACTCGTCGGGCGCCTATGTCTTCGACCCGGACGGCCGCTTGCGGCTCTACGTCAAGGATACGGCCAGCGTCGAGGATGTTGCCGCCGATCTCCGCCAGCTGTTGCGCGGCTGAGGGGCAGGCGGGCCGCCGTCAGCCGGCCGGGCGGAATGGCAGGTGGGTCGCGGCTTCGTCGGCGTAGGCGATGACATGCGCCTGCTGGCGCGCTAGATGCTGGCCGATCAGTTGACGCATCCGCTCATCGGCGATCCAGTGGCAGGAATGGACGATGGTCGGCCCGAAGCCGCGCGCCACCTTGTGCTCGCCGCCGGCGCCGGGCTCGAAGGTCGCGAGGCCGTGCTCCAGACAATAAGCGATGCCCTGATACATGCAGAGCTCGAAGTGCAGGCCGGGGTAATTGCCGGCGCAGCCCCAGTAGCGGCCGTACAAGGTGTCGGCACTGCGAAAACAGATCGCGATCGCCACCGGATCGTCGGCTTGCCGGGCGATGAAGAGCACCATGCGCCGCCCCAGCGCCGCCGCCAGATCGGCAAAGCAGGCCGGCGAGAAGGCGGCATGGTTGCCGTACTTGTCGAAGGTCGACGCATACAGCCGATGGAGCCGCGGCCATTCGGCCGGGTCGACTTCGTCGCCATGGCGGACCTCGATGCGGAGTCCGCTGTCCGCAACCTTGCGCCGTTCCGCTTTGACCTTGCGCCGCTTTTCCGACGGGAAGGCCGCCAGGTACTGGTCAAAATCGCCGTAACCCCGGTTCCGCCAATGGAACTGCACATCATGGCTGACCAGCAGTCCGTGGGCGGCGAACAGGTCGACATCGGCGGCCGCCGGCAGGGCAACGTGCCATGACGAAAGCTGCCGTGCCGCGACTTCGGCCTTGACTGCTTCGATCAGGCGCTGCCGGACCAGGCCGGCCGGGTCGCCATCGCCGACCAGCAGGCGCGGGCCGGCGGCCGGCGTGTGCGGCACGCCACTCAGCAGTTTGGGAAAATAGTGCTTCCCGAGTTGTTGGTAGGCCGCAGCCCACGACCAGTCGCGGACAAAATCGCCATGCGAATTGGCCTTCAGGTAGCCAGGCAGGATGCCGACGACGCACCCGTCGCCATCCCTGGCCAGCCAGTGTCGGGCCTGCCAGCCGTTGGCTGGCCCGGCGGTCTGATGACCTTCGAGGATGGCGAAAAAGTCGGCATTGAGAAACGGATGACCCGCCGGCGCCAGGCGCTCCCAGTCGGTACGCGCTATTTCTGGCGAGAGGGCTGCAGCGGCAACAGAGATGGCGGGTATCACGACAGGCCTTGGGGGAAAGATCATCAGACGGGATTTGGTTCCGGCCAGCTCGATCGATATGTCATATCCGTATAATATCGAGTGATGCCGGGCAAGCGCTCGACTATAGTAAAGCCTGTGTTCTCTGATCGCCCGTTCAAAATTTTCGTAACAAGTGTGCAATAGACCACAGGCAATCTGACGAGCATCGCGGTAACTTATGCAGCCAGGAGGTGTTGCCATGACAACTTGTGCAACGGTAGCTTTTTTCAAGAATGAATTCGTTGCGACCTTGAGTGATGGTCGCCATATCGAGCAGTCGGATTTGCATGCCATGGCCGCCTTGCTGGCGCATGCCGGGGTGCAGGCCAGCGCAGTCCAGTTTGAATGGCACGCCGGTCAGCGCATGATCACCGCGGGTCAGCAAGTTGCCCTTTGCGCCGAATTGCGGCGCCTCAAGCAGGATCCCGGATCGGTCGCGATTGCCGCTTGACTATTGAATTACGTGGTCAGCCCCGAGGCTGACAACATTGCTCAGGGAGGGCAACGAAACCCCGGCGCGGCGCCAGCCCCGCCGGGGTTTCCATTTTCAGAAGCCGATTTTCCGGCTACGCCCCATCCGGCTGACCTCGAAATCGCGTGCTTCAAGATAGTTCCGTCCTTCCAGCTTGGCGGTGCCGAAGGCGGCCATCAGCCGCTTCTTCATATCGCGCGGCGGCAATGAGCCGAGGCGTTCGAGCACCGCTTCGTCGGCTTCGGGCGGAAAGCCCCAGTCGTGCTGGCCGACGATGTCGCGGTAGAGCGCGGCGGCGATGCTGATCGCTGCATCGTGGTCGGGGCGCGGCACCTCGTAGACATTCATGCGGTTCAGGATCGGCTCGGGAATCGAGCGTTCGTCGTTGGCCGTGGTCACCCACAGGATGTGCGAGGCGTCGATGTCGATGTCGATGAACTCGTCCTTGAAAGCGCGCGCCGTATCTTTCTCGAGCAGGCTGTAGAGCGAGCCCATCGGGTCGTAGCGCGAATCGCCACCAGCCTTGTCGACTTCGTCGAGCACCACAATGGGGTTGGCGTAGTCGCCATGCACCAAAGTGTGCGCCACTTTGCCCGGCTTGGCGTTGCTCCACTGCGACGAGGCGCCGGACAGCACCCAGCCGGCGGTCAGCGAACTCATCGAGATGAATTCATGGCCGGTACCAAGCTGAGCCGCCAGTTCGCGGGCGAAATGGGTCTTGCCGATGCCCGGTTCGCCGAGCAGCAGGATGGGCGTGAAGCTCATCGGCTCGTTGCCGGCCACCGACAGGGCGATGTATTTCTTCAGGTCGTCGATGACTTCCCCGAAGTTGGGGCAGCTATCGTAGAGGTCGTCGATCATGTCGGCCCCGTTCGGACGGACCAGGAAACGCCCGCCGCCGCGCTGCTTCATCTTTTCGTAGTAGCTGGCCAGGGCTTCGTTGCGGTTGCCCGCCGCGTCCTCCATGGCGCGCTCGATGTCGCCCACGTGGTAGATGGTGCGCTCTTCAGCGACCGAGAGTCGGATGTCGTGGTGTGCCATGATGACTTCCTCCTTGACCTGCATGAGTCCTTAACGGATCTCGAATGCAAAAGGTTGATAGCAGCAGTACGACACCAACCAAGCATTTCTCGTTCCAGAATTCGGCAGCTCACAGGAGGAAGCGATCAGGGCATCCAGAAAGTCGCCTTGTGTTCGACCCGGGTCATTGGGTTGTCCTGATCGACGATCGCAAAGGTAATCGGGTGCGAACCGCTGGCGACGCTGCCCGGATCGACCCGGACGTTGAGCGAGATGTCCTGCATTGCCGCCCCTTCCACGCTGGCCGTGCTCGCGCCATGCAGGCGGATGCCGGGGATGCCGGCAACCACGACGCGGAAGGTCCGTGGCTGCTCGCTGGCATTGGTCAGGTGCATCTGGAAGCTGTTCTCGATAGCGCCGTCGTCGCTTTCGCGAAAGAGCACGGTGCGATCCTTCTGGACGCCGACCTTGAGCGGCACCTTGGTGGCCAACGACCAGGCGGTGACGCCGCTGAGTGTCAGGAATGCGACAAGGTAGACCAGAACGCGGAAGCGCATGGCACGCCGAATGATCTCCGGCCGCTGGTAGTGGTTTTCGACGGCATTCTCGGTGGAGTAGCGGATCAGGCCGCGCGGGTAGCTCATCTTGTCCATGACCTGGTCGCAGGCATCGATGCAGGCGGCACAGCCGATACATTCGAGCTGCAGGCCGTCGCGGATGTCGATGCCGGTCGGGCAGACCTGGACGCAGATGCCGCAGTCGATGCAGTCGCCGAGACCGGCCGCACGGTGATCGGCCATCTTCTTCGGGCGGCTGCCGCGCGGGTCGCCGCGTTCGGTGTCGTAGGCGATGATCAGGGTGTCGCGGTCGAACATCACGAACTGGAACTGGGCGTAGGGGCAGATGTACTTGCACATGTGCTCGCGCAGGAAGCCCGCCATGCCGTAGGTCGCAAAGCCGTAGAACAGCACCCAGAAGATTTCCCAGGCGCCGATGGTGCCGAGGCCGATGCTGGCAAGCAGGTCGCGGATCGGCGTGAAGTAGCCGACGAAGGTCAGGCCGGTCCACATTGAAATCAGCAGCCAGATGCCATGCTTCAGGGTTTTCTTGCCCAGCTTGCGCGGCGAGTTGGGCGCGGCATCGAGCTTGATGCGCTGCGGACGGTCGCCTTCGATCAGCTTTTCCACCCACAGGAAGATCTCGGTATAGACCGTCTGCGGGCAGGCATAGCCGCACCACAGGCGCCCGGCGACGGCGGTGAACAGAAACAGCGCCAGCGCCGAAAGCAGCAGCAACAGGGTCAGATAGATTGCATCTTGCGGCCAGAGGACGAGATCGAAGAAATAGACGCGCCGCTGTTCTAGATCGAAGAGGACCGCCTGGCGGTCATTCCAGGGCAGCCAGCAGAGCCCGTAATAGACGATCTGGGTCAGCCAGACAAAAATGACCCGCCAGCTCTGGAAGCGGCCGCTGATCGAGCGCGGATAGACTTTGGCGTTGGGATCGGTCACCGGTTTGATCTCGATGACCCGCTTCGCTGGGGATTGTTTTACCATGACGCCGTTGGGGTCTTTCGCCGTGCCTTGTTAAGATGTATATTTTGTGCAGCTTATGGTATCAATGAATCTCCATCCAACGCAATCCTGGGAATTTGTCTGATGCGACTGAGCAGCTTTTCCGATTACAGCCTGCGCGTACTGATGTACCTCGGCGTCCATGCCGGGCGCCTGGCGACGATTGCCGAGATCGGCGGCGCTTATGGCATTTCGGTCAATCACCTGACCAAGGTCGTGCATCAGCTCGGCCGCCTCGGCTACGTCGAGACCGTGCGCGGCAAGGGCGGCGGCATCCGGCTCGGCAAACCGGCCGCGCAAATTCCGCTCGGCGAAGTGATTCGCCAGACGGAAACCGACTGGGCGCTGGTCGAGTGCTTTTCCACCGGCGCCAGTTGCCAGATTCATGCCGCCTGTCGCCTGCCGCCGATTCTCGATGAGGCTCTGGCCGCGATGTTCAAGGTGCTCGACAGCTACACGCTGGCAGATCTGTTGCAGAGCCCCGGCGACCTGACAAAAATGATTCCCGTGCGCCGGGCGGCGCAGACGGCCTGAACGTCACTGCCAGCGGTTGCACGCCGCCGCGAATGGCGGCATTGTGGCAGGCGTTTTCGCAAGGAGCCGGATCGATGGAACGCTTTACCATTTCACTGGACGAATCGCTGGCCCGGCAGTTCGACGAACTGATCGCGGCCCGCGGCTACAGCAACCGCTCGGAGGCGGTGCGCGACCTGATCCGCGGGGCGATCGAGGGCGACCGCCAGCGCGATCCGCCGGCCGGCCATTGCGTCGCCAATCTCTCCTATGTTTACAACCACCACGAACGTGAACTGGCCGAGCGCCTGACCGGCCTGCAACACGACCACCACGACCTGACGGTGGCCGCCATGCACAGCCACCTCGATCACGAAAATTGTCTGGAATCGGTGATCCTCAAGGGCTCGACCGCCGACGTCCGGCAATTTGCCAATACCCTGATCGCCGAGCGCGGCGTTCGCCACGGCAAGCTCAACGTGATCGCCCTCGAAGCCGAGCGCCACCATGCCCACGACGAACATGGCGAAGCCCATGTCCACTACCGTCCCGCCCGCTAACAGCCCGCTCGGGGCGACCGCCGACGGCCTCGGCGAGCAGGCCTGGATCGAGGTCATCCAGAAGATGGACGAGGTCTACAACGACCTCCTCCAGTACGAAGTAGCGCTCGAGGAGAAGAACGCCGCGCTTGAGGATTCGCACCAGTTCATCGAGAGCGTGCTGGCCTCGATGTCGGACATCCTGATCGTCTGCGACCGCAACGGGAATATCGAGGAAGTAAACACCTCGCTCTGCCATTTCTCCGGCCAGGAAGCCAAGGCGCTCGAAAAGACCCCAGTCTTCGACCTGTTTGCCGACGATGTCGAACGTGCCAAGGCGCGCGAGGTCTTCGCCCGCTTCGGCCGCGAAGGTGTGCATGACTGCGAATTCTTCCTGCGTGCCGGCGACGGCTCGACGGTGCCGGTGTCGATGAATTGCACACCCCGTCTGTCGCCGACCGGCAAGCTGATGGGCATGGTGGTCACCGGCCGCCCGGTCGGCGAACTCCGCCGCGCCTACTCGGCGCTGCGCCAGGCGCACGACGACCTGAAGCGCACGCAAAGCCAGCTGCTGCACGCCGAAAAGATGGTCTCGCTGGGTCGCCTGGTGGCCGGCGTCGCCCACGAATTGAACAATCCGATCAGCTTCGTGCTCGGCAACGTACTGTCGCTGAAGCGCTATGCGCAACGCCTCGAGGGCTATCTCAACACCGTGCATGCCAGCGATGCCGCCGACGACGCCGCGCTCAAGGCCATGCGCGATGATCTGCGCATCGACCGCATCGTCGCCGACATGCCGCACCTGATCGACGGCATGATCGAGGGCGCCGAGCGGACGCGCGACATCGTCGATGCCCTGAAACGCTTCTCGGCGGTAGACAAGATGACGCCCGAGCAGGTCAGCCTGAACGAGGTGGTCGAACGCTCGGTGCGCTGGGTAGTGCAAAGTGCCGCCGCGCGTTTCGCGGTCGACGTCGATCTGCCGCCCGGTCTGGTGTGCACCGGCTCTTCCGGCCAGTTGCAGCAGGTGGTGATGAACCTCGTGCAGAACGCCTGCGATGCGACGCTCAATCAACCCGTGGCCAAGCTGAAAATTTCCGGCAGCGTCGATCAGGGCATGGTCTGCCTGCATTTTATCGACAGCGGGCCGGGCATCCCGGCCGCGCATCTGAGCCGCCTGTTCGAGCCTTTCTTCACCACCAAGCCGGTCGGGCAAGGCACCGGCCTCGGTCTGTCGATCAGCTACGGCATCGTCGAACGCCATGGCGGCAAGCTGGAAGCGGCCAATCTGCCGGGCGGCGGAGCGGAATTCATTCTTTCACTGCCGGTGGAAAGCCGCTAATCACTTTCCACCTGTTGGCGGCGCCGCCGATTACCGGAAAGCAATGCGAACAATGACTTATTGTCTTGGCACGCAACTTGTATGAAGATTATCCAAACATTCATACAGGTCGCCCATGGAAACGCTGCCCACTGACTGGCTGTCGCTGCTGATCCTGACTTTCGTGCTCGGTATGAAGCACGGTTTCGACGCCGACCACCTGGCGACCATCGACGGTTTGACCCGCTACAACGCCCGCTGCCGCCCGGCCCTGGCACGCTACTGCGGCACCCTGTTCTCGCTTGGCCACGGCGCCGTGGTGATGGCGATTGCGCTGGGCGTTTCGGCGATCGCCGGGCAGTGGGAAGTACCGGCCTGGTTCGGAACGCTCGGCGCGGTGATTTCCATCGCCTTCCTGCTCGCCCTCGGCAGCCTGAATCTGGCCGCCGTGCTGCGCGCCGGCCCGGATGAAATAGTCCAGCCGGTCGGCCTCAAGGGCCGCCTGCTCGGCAACCTGCGCCACGTCTCGCACCCGGCGCTGGTCGCCGTGGTCGGCGCCCTCTTCGCCCTGTCCTTCGACACCCTCTCCCAGGCCGCCTTCTTCGCGCTGACCGCCACCCAGTTCGGCGGTTGGGAACATGCCCTGATCCTCGCCCTGCTCTTCATGCTCGGCATGTTGCTGACCGACGGCATCAACGGCCTGTGGATCGCCCGCCTGATCGCCCGCGCCGATCAGGTGGCACTGGTCGCCTCCCGCGTCATGGGCCTGGTCGTCTCCGGGATCAGCCTGCTGGTCGCCGCCTTCGGCGCCGCCAAGCTGCTGTCGCCGGCGGTCGATGCCTGGAGCGAGGGCAAGGAACTGCTTTTCGGCTTTACGCTGGTGGCGATCATCGCCCTCAGTTTCGTCGCCGCACTGCGCCTGACGCGCCGGCCGGCGCTGGCGTAGAACCTTCAAGCAGAAAGATAGCCGGGCAATCGGCTTTTTTTGACGATGCGCGTAAGAACAAAACTATTTAGTTCATACATGCTGGTGGTCGCGGCCAGCGCCCTGGCCCACGATGTGGTCGAACTGTCGACCGTCGAAGTCCGCGCCCAGGCGGAAAACCTCGAAGGCATCGCCACCGCCGGTAGCGAGGGCGTCGTCTCCAGCCAGCGGCTGGCGGCGGTGCCCCTCCTGCGTCCCGGCGAGGCGCTGGAAATGGTGCCCGGCCTGATCGTCACCCAGCACGCCGGCGACGGCAAGGCCAACCAGTACTTCCTGCGCGGCTTCAATCTCGACCACGGCACCGATTTCGCGACCTGGGTCGGGGGTGTGCCCGTGAACATGCCAAGCCATGCCCATGGCCAGGGCTATACCGACCTCAATTTCCTGATTCCCGAACTGGTCGACCGCATCACTTACCGCAAGGGGCCGTACTACGCCGAGGAGGGCGATTTCTCGTCGGCCGGTACGGCCCACATTGACTACTTCCGCAAGCTCGACGGCACATTGGCCGAGTTGACACTGGGCCAGCGCGGCTACGCCCGCAGCCTGCTCGCTGCTTCGCCGGTGCTCGGCGGGGGCAAGCTGCTCTATGGCCTGGAGGTGTTTCACAACGACGGCCCCTGGCAGGTCGATGAGAACTATCGCAAGCTGAACGGTGTCCTGCGCTACAGCCAGGGGACGCGCTACGACGGCTGGTCGGTGACCGGCATGGCCTACCGCGGACGATGGACCTCGACCGACCAGATCGCCCAGCGCGCCATCGACAACGGTTCCGTCGACCGCTTTGGTACGCTCGATCCGACGACCGGCGGCCAGACCTTCCGCTACAGCCTGGCCGGCGAGTGGACCCAACGCGGCGACCATAGCCAGAGCAAGGCCAGCATCTGGTGGCTGCGCTCTGGTCTCGACCTGTGGTCTAACTTTCAGTATTGCCTGAACGACTTCGCGACTAACGGCAACTGCGCCCGCGGCGACCAGTTCAAACAGAGCGAACGCCGGCAGGCCAGCGGTTTTGCACTGGCCCAGACCATCTACGGCCACTGGGGAGGATTCGAGGTCGCCAATACCGTCGGCCTGCAGGGGCGCATTGATCGCCTGAGCCCGGTCGGACTTTACGCCACCAGTTGGCGCGACACGCTGGCCACCGTGCGCGAGGACAAGGTGAGCCAGCGCAGCCTGGCGCTCTGGGCGCAGAATGAAATCCGCTGGACCTCGTGGTTGCGTTCGATCCAAGGCCTGCGCGGCGACGCCTACGATTTCACGGTCGACTCCAGCCTCGCCACCAATTCCGGCAGTGCCGGCGACCAGATGCTGACACCCAAGCTATCCCTGGTCTTCAGCCCCTGGCAGAGCACTGAGCTCTACCTCAACTACGGCCACGGCTTTCACTCCAACGACGCGCGGGGCACGACGATCACCCGCGCCCCGGGCAGCGGCGCCGTCGTCGACCGGGTCAAGCCGCTAGTCCGCACCAAGGGCCAAGAAATCGGCCTGCGCTCGGAAATCCTGCCCGGCTGGCAGTCGACGCTTGCCCTCTGGCAACTCGACGCCGCTTCCGAGCTGCTCTTCGTCGGCGATGCCGGCACCACCGAGCCTTCGCGCCCATCCCGTCGCCGAGGGGTCGAATGGACCAATTTCCATGCCCTGAACGACTGGCTGGCGCTGGACGCCGATCTCGCCTGGTCGCATGCCCGCTTCCGCAACGCCGATCCAGCCGGCAAGCACATTCCCGGCGCCGTCGCCGCGACGGCCAATCTCGGCCTCAGCGTCGACCGCCTCGGCCCCTGGTTCGGCGCCCTGCGCCTGCGCTACTTCGGGCCGCGGCCGCTGATCAAGGACAATTCGGTTCGTTCGCCAGCCTCGGCCCTGACCAATCTGCGCCTGGGCTATCGTTTGAGCCCGCAAACCCAACTGGCACTGGATGTTTACAACCTGTTCGACCGCAGGGTGAATGACATCGAATACTGGTACGAATCGCAGCTGACCAGCGAGAGTTCACCGGTCTCTGACCGCCACGTCCATCCGACCGAACCGCGCAGCCTGCGGCTCAGCCTTTCACACCGCTTCTGAACGGGGCGATCAACGCCGATCTTCAACGGTCAGTGTGCGCAGCAGGCGCCAGCTCAGGTAGGGTCCGACCAGGGCGACCAGCCCGAGACCCGTCCACGCCAGGCCCCAGGAAACCACTGGCGCATTCCCCGGCAAATCGAGCAAGAGGCCGAACAGCCAGGGGCTGAGCGCCCCCATGCCGAAGCCGAGGATGGAGCGCAGGGCATAGGCAGTGGCCAGATGCTGCTGCGGCACCCGCTCGGTCAGTGCCGCCGAATAGATCGCCGAATCGCCGACTGCGGAGAAATTGAAGAGGGCGGCGAGTACCACGAGAATCCACAGCGGCGCCGGCAGCAACCAGCCGAACAACAGCGAACAGGCGATGCTGAGCAGCGACAGGGCGAGAATGACCCGGCTGCGCCCCCAGCGATCGGACCACACACCGCCGGCCAGGCTACCCGCCATGCTGACCAGATGGGTCAGCGCCGCCAGGGCCGCCCGGCCAGCGCGCCACTGCCCGGCCAGGCCCCATCGCCGTGCTGGCTGGCCGCCACGCTGAGGAAGGCCGGCAGCCAGGCCCACATGCCGAGCAGTTCCCAAGCATGAAAGGTATAGCCGAGGATCACGAAACGGGCCGGCCGGTTCCGCCATAGCCAGCATAGCGAAGCCCAGGATGCCACCGGCCCGCGGTCGGCCGCCGGGATCAGCACATTCTCGCTGCGCCGCAAGGTCCAGGTCGCGACCGCCAGGCCGAGTAGTGCCGCCACTGCGGCCAGCAGAAAGCCGGCCGTGATACCCCAGCCAGCTATGTGCAGCGCCAGGCCGGCGGCACCGGGCAGACCCAGCGCATAGCCGAGCGAGGCCGCTGCAATATAGGCACCCATCGCCCGGCCCCGGCTGGTGCTGTGGAAACGCTCGGCGATCAGGGTCAGTCCCGGCACATAGGAGCCGCCGGCGCAGAGGCCGGCCAAGCCGTAAAGCAGAAAGGCGGACTCGAAGTCATGGGCGCCCAGCGCAAAGAGCAAGGCAGTGGCACAGGCCGCATAGCCCATGCCGAGAAAGGTGCGCTTGGCACCAAAGCGCCCGGCCAGCAGGCTGGCGACGACCAGTGAAACGATATAGCCGCCATGCCAGGCCGATTGCACCGAGCCAGCCTGCGCGGCCGACATCCCCCAGTCCGGACGCAGCACGGGAATCAGGGCGGCATAGACGGTATTGATGACAGCAAAGCCCATCCGCGACAGGCAGAGCAGCAATAACCAGCGTCCGTCGTTCATCCTGCGCGGCCTCATCGTTTGATGGCCGCTATCGTGACAGTCTGCCCCTTGCGATTCAATGGATTTCTGGTTGGTGCCCGGCACGACGGACGGCCTCCCGGCAGCCCGCCAAGCCCTGTCTATGCTTTGCCGCCGATAAAGCTTTGGAGTACCCTACGGGGTTTTCCCTAACAGACAAAACCCCCAGGAGAACCCGTGGAAAAGGATCTGCGCGAAGCCGCCCTCGAATACCATCGCTGGCCAACCCCCGGCAAAATTTCGGTCCGCCCGACCAAGGGCCTGACCAACCAGCGCGACCTCGCCCTGGCCTACTCGCCCGGCGTCGCCGCCGCCTGCGACCTGATCGTCGAAGATCCGGCCATGGCCGCCGAAATGACCTCGCGTGCCAACCTGGTCGGCGTCATCACCAACGGCACTGCCGTGCTCGGCCTCGGCAACATCGGCCCGCTCGCCGCCAAGCCGGTCATGGAAGGCAAGGGCTGCCTGTTCAAGAAGTTCGCCGGCATCGACGTCTTCGACATCGAACTAGCCGAGAACGACCCGGACAAGCTGATCGACATGATCGCCGCCATGGAGCCGACGCTCGGCGGCATCAACCTCGAGGACATCAAGGCCCCGGAGTGCTTCTACATCGAGCAGAAGCTCAAGGAGCGGATGAACATCCCGGTCTTCCACGACGACCAGCACGGCACCGCGATCATTTCCGGCGCCGCCATGCTCAACGGCCTGAAGGTCGTCGACAAGAAGATCGACGAGGTCAAGGTCGTCGTCTCCGGCGCCGGCGCAGCCGCCATTTCATGCGTTAACCTGTGGTGCGATCTCGGCGTCAAGCGCGAGAACATCACCATTTGCGACTCCAAGGGAGTCATCTACGTCGGTCGCCCGGGCAGCATGGACGAGACCAAGGCCCGCTATGCCCAGAACACCGACAAGCGGACGCTGGCCGATGCCATGGTTGGCGCCGATATTTTCCTCGGCCTGTCGGCCGCTGGCGTGGTCAAACAGGACATGGTCAAGAGCATGGCCGAGAAGCCAATGGTCTTCGCTCTGGCCAACCCGACCCCGGAAATCATGCCCGAACTGGTCAAGGAAGTCCGCCCGGACGCCATCATTGCCACCGGCCGTTCCGACTATGTGAACCAGGTCAACAACGTGCTGTGCTTCCCCTTCATCTTCCGCGGCGCCCTCGATGTCGGCGCGACGCGCATCACCGAAGAAATGAAGATGGCCAGCGTGCGCGCCATCGCCGAACTGGCTGAAGCCGAAGTCACCGACGAAGTGGCCATGGCCTATCCGGGTGCCGATCTGTCTTTCGGACCGGAATACCTGATTCCAAAACCGTTCGACCCGCGCCTGATCGTCAAGATCGCCCCGGCCGTCGCCCAGGCCGCCATGGACTCCGGCGTCGCCACCCGACCGATCACCGACTGGGCCGCCTACCGCGCCAAGTTGTCCGAGTTCGTCTATCACACCGGCGTCGGCATGCGCGCCATCTTCCAGGCCGCCCGCCAGGCCAAGGGCAAGCGCATCATCTTCGCCGAGGGCGAGGACGAGCGCGTGCTGCGCGCCGCCCAGGTCGTGATCGAGGAAAAGTTCGCCCGCCCGACCCTGATCGGCCGCCCGGCAGTGATCGAGCATCGACTGGAAAAGGCCAACCTGCGGATTCGTCCGGGTGCCGATTTCGACATCGTCAATCCGGAATCCGACGAGCGCTATCGCGAATGCTGGACCGCCTATCACAAGCTGATGGCGCGCCGCGGTGTAACGCCGGCTATAGCCAAGGAAAACATGCGCCGCAAACCAACGCTGATCGGCGCCATGCTGCTCAAGCTCGGTTACGCCGACGGCATGATTTGCGGCATGACCGGCCAGTTCAGCCACCACTTGGGCGTAATCAGCCAGGTCATCGGCAAGCGCCCCGGGGTCAGCACACTGGCCGCGATGAACTACCTGATGCTGCCGGGCCGCTCACTGTTCATCTGCGACACGCATGTAAACGAGAACCCGACCGCTGAGGAAATCGCCGAAATGACGCTGATGGCCGCCGAGCAGGTCAAGCGTTTCGGCAGCCATCCGAAGGTTGCGCTGCTCTCGCATTCGAACTTCGGTTCCGGCAGTTCCGAGTCGGCCCGCAAGATGAGCGCCGCCGCCGGCCTGGTTTCCGCGATGTCGGCCGGCGAACTGGAAGTCGATGGCGAAATGCATGGCGATGCCGCACTGCACGAAGGCATCCGCCGCGAAGCCAACCCGGACTCCGCCCTCAAGGGCGAAGCCAATCTGCTGGTGATGCCCAACATCGACGCCGCCAACATTTCCTACAACCTGCTCAAGATGACCGGTGGCGAAGGCGTCACCATCGGCCCCATCTTACTCGGTGCCGCCCGCCCGGTACATGTCCTGACCTCGACGGCGACCGTGCGCCGCCTGGTCAACATGACAGCGCTGGCCGTGGTCGAGTCGATGGAACGCTAAGCCGGTATTGGCCAAGCAAAAACGGCTGCCTCACGAGGCAGCCGTTTTTATTGGTGGCGCGGGCTTATTGAGCGAGCGCGGCCAGCAATTTGCCGTGGATACCGCCGAAACCGCCGTTGCTCATCACCAGCACGTGGTCTCCGGTGCGGGCATTGGCCACGATCTTGGCGACAAGTTCGTCTAGATTGTCGCCAACGACCGCTTTTTCGCCCATCGGCGCCAGCGCCTCCCGGGCATCCCAACCGAGATTGGCCGAGTAGCAGAAGGCGGTATCGACCTCGGCCAGGCTGGCCGGAAGCTGGCTTTTCATGGTGCCCAGCTTCATCGTGTTCGAACGCGGTTCGAGCACCGCCAGGATGCGCGCCGCGCCGACCTTGCGGCGCAAGCCGGCCACCGTGGTGGCGATCGCCGTCGGATGATGGGCAAAATCGTCGTACACCGTGACGCCGCGGACTTCGCCACGCACCTCCATCCGCCGCTTGACGTTGACGAAGCGGGCGAGCGCCTCCAGCCCCTTGTCCAGCGGCACGCCGACATGGCGGGCAGCCAGCAGGGCCGCGCAGGCATTGGCCCGGTTATGCTCACCGGACAAGGCCCAGCTGGCACGCCCGATCTCGCCCTGAGCCCCATGCAGCACCAGTTCGCCACTGGCGTCGTCACCGCCGACCCGATAGCCGGCCGGGTCGTTGAAACGTTCGACCGGCGTCCAGCAACCGCGTTGCAGCACGCGCTCCAGGCTGGCTTCGCCGGCATTGGAGACGATCAGCCCGGACGCCGGCAGGGTACGCACCAGATGATGGAATTGCGTCTCGATGGCACCCAGATCAGCGAAGATGTCGGCGTGATCGAATTCCAGGTTATTCAGCACCACGGTCCGCGGCTTGTAATGAACGAACTTGGAGCGCTTGTCGCAGAAGGCTGTATCGTATTCATCGGCCTCGATGACGAAGAATGGAGTGCCGCCCAGCCGCGCCGAGACCCCGAAATTCAGGGGCACGCCGCCGATCAGGAAGCCCGGTTGCATGTTTGCGTCTTCCAGTATCCAGGCCAGCATCGAAGCCGTCGTCGTCTTGCCGTGAGTGCCGGCCACGCCGAGCACCCAGCGCCCCTGCAGAACATGCTCGGCCAGCCACTGCGGCCCCGAAACGTAGGCCAGCCCCTGGTCGAGAATGGCTTCGAGCAAGGGATTTCCACGCGAGATGGCATTGCCGACCACGAAGACATCGGGTTTCAGCGCCAGCTGGCCGATCTCGAAGCCTTCGATCAAATCGACCCCGGCAGCCCACAACTGGTCGCTCATCGGCGGATAGACGTTGGCATCGCACCCCGTGACCTTGTGACCGGAAGCAACCGCAAGTTGCGCAACGCCACCCATGAAGGTGCCGCAGATACCCAGAATATGAATGTGCATGTCACATAGACCCGTTAGAATGGGGGCGATTTTACCCTGATCGAGCCCCCATGCCCCGCCATGAACGGCCCCGCCCGAGCGCCAGCGCCCGGGCCAGCATTGCCAGCGCCGCTGCCCGCCTGATGGCGGAAGACGGCATCACCGACTATCACCTCGCCAAACGCAAGGCCGCCCGCCAGCTCGGACTGACCGAGCATGTCGCCCTGCCCGACAACGCCGAAGTCGAAGCCGAGCTGCGCGCCTACCGGACTCTCTACCAAGGCGAGGAGCACGTCGAGATGCTGGCCGCCATGCGCCACTCGGCGCTCGATCTGCTGAAACTGCTGGCCGACTTCAACCCCTACCTGACCGGTTCGGTGCTCGATGGTACCGCCGGCGAGCATTCGCACATCGACATCCTGCTGTTTGCCGACAGCGCCAAGGAGGTCGAGATTTTCCTGCTCAATCGCGGCATCGACATCGAGCATGTCGAACCGCGCAACGAACGGGTCGAGGCGGTGCTGGTCATGGAAACCGATACAGTCGATGCAAACCTTGTTATCATGCCGCCGCATCTTGAAAGGGTGAGCCTGAAGCATCGCGACGGGCGGCCGCGCGAGCGCATCCGAGCCGATGCCCTACAGGCCTTGATTTCGGAATAGACTAGACAACGTGCTGCGATTTGCGGCAAACTTGCTGCTATGACGAAGCGAAAAACAGCTTCCAAGCCGGTCGAAAAGGCTCGCATCCTGGTGGTGCATGGCCCGAATCTGAACCTGCTTGGCACCCGAGAACCCGAACATTACGGTCGAATGACCTTGGCGGACATCAACATGGCGTTGGCCCGCATGGCCGAAAACGTCGGTGTTGATCTCGAGGCCTTCCAGAGCAACCACGAAGGTGCGCTGATCGAGCGCATTCACGCCGCTCGCGAACAGGGTGTGCGCGCGATCATCATCAATCCGGCGGCCTACACGCATACCAGCGTGGCCTTGCGCGATGCCCTGGCGGCAGTGGCGATTCCCTTTGTCGAAGTGCATCTCTCCAATGTGCATGCCCGGGAGCCTTTCCGGCAGCACTCCTACTTTTCCGACCTGGCCATCGGCGTCATCTGCGGACTGGGTCACGAGGGCTATCGGCTGGCCCTTGAATACCTGCTTAACAAACTCAATATTGAATAGTCCGGCTTCGGCCGGGCGCTTGCGCCTCTGCGGTGCAATACAGAAGGGAGTCATCCATGGATTTGCGTAAACTCAAGAAACTCATCGACCTCGTACAGGAATCCGGCATTTCGGAACTGGAAGTCACCGAAGGCGAAGAAAAAGTACGCATCGCCAAGCATTACGGCACGGTCGCTGCGCCGCAGCAGTATTACGCTGCGCCGCCCCCGATGCCCGCTGCCGCACCGTCGGTTTCGGCGGTCGATCTCGACGACGAACTACCGGAAGGCCATGTCGTCAAATCGCCGATGGTCGGCACCTTCTACCGTTCGCCATCGCCGGGCGCCGAAGCCTTCGTGCAGATCGGTCAGTCCGTCAAGCAAGGCGAAACCCTGTGCATCATCGAAGCCATGAAGCTGCTCAACGAGATCGAGGCCGACGCTTCCGGCGTGGTCAAGGCCATCCTGCTCGACAATGGCGAACCGGTCGAGTTTGGCGAACCGCTATTTGTGATTGGCTAATATGGCCATGTTCGAAAAGGTTCTAATCGCGAATCGCGGCGAGATCGCCCTGCGCATTCAGCGCGCCTGCCGCGAACTTGGCATCAAGACCGTGGTAGTGCACTCCGAGGCCGACCGCGAGGCAAAATACGTCAAGCTGGCCGACGAGTCGGTCTGCATCGGTCCGGCATCATCGACGCTGAGCTACCTGAACGTCCCGGCGATCATTTCGGCCGCGGAAGTCACCGATGCCCAGGCCATTCACCCGGGCTACGGTTTCCTTTCCGAAAACGCCGACTTCGCCGAGCGTGTCGAGACTTCCGGTTTCGTCTTCATCGGTCCGCGCGCCGAAACCATTCGCCTGATGGGCGACAAGGTATCGGCCAAGAACGCGATGAAGGAAGCCATGGTGCCCTGCGTCCCAGGTTCGGAAGGCGAATTGCCGGAAGATCCGAAGGAAATCGTCAAAATCGCGCGCGCCGTCGGCTACCCGGTGATCATCAAGGCGGCCGGCGGCGGTGGTGGCCGCGGCATGCGTGTCGTGCATACCGAAGCCGCGTTGGTCAATGCCGTGGCGATGACCCGCCAGGAAGCCGGAAGCTTCTTCGGCAATCCGGCGGTCTACATGGAGAAATATCTGGAAAATCCGCGCCATGTGGAAATCCAGGTCATGGCCGACGAATACAAGAACGCGATTTATCTCGGCGAGCGCGACTGCTCGATGCAGCGTCGCCACCAGAAAGTCATCGAAGAGGCGCCGGCCCCGCATATTCCGGCCCGCCTGATCAACCGGATCGGCGAACGCTGTGCCGAAGCCTGTCGCAAGATCGGTTACCGTGGCGCTGGCACGTTCGAGTTCCTCTACGAAAACAACGAGTTCTATTTCATCGAAATGAACACCCGCGTTCAGGTCGAGCATCCGGTTACCGAAATGATCACCGGGGTCGATATCGTCCAGGAGCAGATTCGCGTCGCTGCCGGCGAGAAGCTGCGCTACAAGCAGAAGGACATCGTTTTCCGCGGCCATGCCATCGAATGCCGCATCAACGCTGAAGATCCCTTCACGTTCGTGCCCTGTCCCGGCAAGATCGATTTCTACCACCCGCCCGGCGGCCCCGGCATCCGTGTCGACTCGCACATCTATCAGGGCTACACCGTGCCGTCGCACTACGACTCGATGGTCGCCAAGGTCATCGCCTACGGCGATACCCGCGAACAGGCCATCCGCCGCATGCGCATCGCGCTGTCCGAGATGAGCGTTCAGGGCATTAAGACCAATATCCCGCTCCACCAGGAACTGATGCAGGATGCCCGTTTCGTCGAGGGCGGCACCAGTATTCACTACCTCGAACAAAAGCTCGCCGACAAGGGCGAAGTGAAGCGCTAAGCGATGAGTTGGCAAAGTGTCAGCTTCCTGACCGATGTAGCGCACGCCGAACCGCTGTGCGATGCCTTGCTCGAAGCCGGGGCCCTCTCGGCCTCGATCGAGGATGCCGATGCCGGCACGCCGGACGAGCAACCGCAGTTCGGCGAGCCGGGTTCGGTCAATTCACCGGGGTGGACGCATTCGCGCGTCGTCACCCTGCTCGAACCCGATGCCGATGCGGCAGCTCTGCTGGGCGCCGCGGCGGCAGCCATCGGCCTCGGCGAGACGCCGGTCTTTACCATTGATCAAGTCGCGGAACAAAATTGGGTGCAACTGACCCAGTCGCAATTCGATCCGATCCGCGTTTCCGAACGGCTGTGGATCGTGCCGTCCTGGCACGAATCGCCCGACCCCTCGGCCGTCAATTTGATTCTCGACCCCGGCATGGCCTTTGGCACTGGCTCGCACCCGACCACCCGCCTCTGTCTCGAGTGGCTGGAACGCAACGTTTCCGCTGACTGCACGGTACTCGATTACGGCTGTGGCTCGGGCATTCTGGCGATTGCCGCGGCGCGCCTGGGAGCCGGCCGAGTGGCTGGCGTCGACATCGACCCCCTGGCGGTCGACGCGGCGCGCGCCAATGCCGAGCGCAATGGCGTCAGCGCGCTGTTTGCCGACTCGGCAGAGCCGGTCGCCGGCGAGTATGATGTTGTCGTGGCCAACATCCTCTCCAATCCGCTCCGTGTTCTTGCTCCCGCCATTTGCGCCCACGTGCGCTCCGGCGGACGTCTCGCGCTGTCCGGCATCCTGCGTGAGCAGGCCGAGGAAATCATTGGCATTTACGCTCAGTGGTTGCCCCTCCAGGTGGCCGACGTGCGCGAGGACTGGGTATGCCTAGCCGGGTCCAAGCCCTGATGCGGACACGATGCCCGGACTGTGGCACGATCTTTCGTGTCACGTCCGAGCAGCTGCGCCTGAAGGCTGGCAAGGTCCGTTGCGGTCAGTGTTCGCGCATTTTCAATGCCTTTGACGAATTCCTGCCGGAGGGGCTCACACCGACCGAGCATGAGACCGCCGAAGCAGTTGAAGTCAAGCTTGCATCCGAACCGGTCAGGCAACTAATAGCCGACGATCCCAGCCGCGCCGACGACAGCCCAACACTCGCTTCGCCCCCTGCTGAAGTCGTTGATCCACCCGTCGAACAATTTGAATCCGCGCCGCTCGAAACAGCCACCGAGGCAACGCTGCACGAGGCCCACGACGAGACCGTCGCCGAATCCGTGCCGGAGACCGAGGCCACCGAGGCCACACCCGAAGCAGCTATCGAAAGCCCCCTGAAACACTCGAGGAGTCGACCCTCGCCGCACGCGAAGCCGGCCTGGTGGCCGCCCGCGAATTCAGTGATACGCCGGGCTACAACCGCTGGGCGGCGGGAACGCTGGCTGCCGCCGGCCCCGGCGGCTTTGCCGGCGAATCGCCCAGGCATGCCGTGTGGCCCTTTGTCCTGGTCGCCACCTTGCTGCTTTTGGCCCTCTCCGGCCAACTGCTCTATTACTTCCGGAGCGAGGTCGTACTACGCCTGCCGGATGCGGCCAGACTGTTCGAGTTGGCCGCCATCGATATCCCCATGCCACGCAATGTCGACCTGGTGGCCATCGACACCTCCGACCTGCAATCCGATAACGCCCGCGGCCTGTTCGTTTTGAATGCGACGCTGCACAACCGGGCAAACTACGCCCAAGCTTGGCCTGCCCTGGAACTGACCCTGACCGACACCAGCGATACCGTGGTCTCGCGCCGGGTAATGAACGCCACCGACTACCTGCCACCGGCGATCAGTCCGGAGGCTTTCCCGGCCAACGGCGAAGTCGCCGTTCGCCTGTGGATCGAAGCCCGCGACATCGGCGCCGCCGGCTACCGACTTTACATTTTCTATCCCTGACTCAACATGACGACACTTATCTGCGGTTCGCTGGCTTTCGACAACATCATGGTCTTCCCGGACCGCTTCAAGAACCACATCCTGCCCGAACAGATTCACATTCTGAACGTCGCTTTCCTGGTGCCGGAAATGCGCCGCGAGTTCGGCGGCTGTGCCGGCAATATCGCCTACAACCTGATGTTGCTCGGCGGCGAGCCGCTGATCATGGCCACCGTCGGTGACGATGCCGCCCCCTATCTCGAACGCCTGGACAAGCTCGGCCTGCCGCGCACCCACGTCCGCCACGTCCCTGGCGGCTTCACGGCGCAGGCCTTCATCACCACCGATCTCGACGACAACCAGATCACCGCCTTCCATCCCGGCGCCATGAGCTTTTCCCACCTCAACAAGGTTGAGCACGCGCCATCGGCCAAACTCGGCATCGTCGCCCCGGACGGGCGCGAAGGCATGATGCAGCACGCCCGCGATTTCGCGACAGCCGGCGTCCCCTTCGTCTTCGATCCGGGCCAGGGTCTGCCGATGTTCAACGGCGACGAACTGCTCGACTTCATGCGCCTGGCCGACTATGCCTGCTTCAACGACTACGAGGCCAAACTGCTTTGCGACCGCACCGGCCGCAGCCTCGACCAGCTGGCCGACGAGGTCAAGGCCCTGATCGTCACCAAGGGCGGCGAGGGCTCGGAAATCCGGGCCGCTGGTCAGCGTTACGATATCCCCTGCGTCCCGGCCGACGACATTCTCGACCCGACCGGTTGCGGCGATGCCTACCGCTCCGGCCTGCTCTACGGCATCGCCAACGGCTTCGACTGGCTGGCCACCGGCCGCCTGGCAGCAGTGATGGGCGCCATCAAGATCGCCCACCGCGGCGGCCAGAACCACCAGCCGAGCCGTGAAGAAATCGCCGCCCGCTATCAGCGCGCCTTCGGATCCCTGCCCTGGTAATTGCCAACCATGAAAACACTATCCTTTTTACTGATCGCCGCAGCCTTGCTGGCCGGCTGCGCGAGCAGCAAATCCGGCGACGTCTATAGCCGCGATCAGGCCCGTCGCGAGCAGACCATCCGCATGGGAATCGTCGAATCGGTGCGCCCGGTCACCATGGAGGGCACCAAATCGGCCGTCGGGCCAATGGCTGGCGCGGCGGTCGGTGGCATCGCCGGCAGCACCCTGGGCCACGGCCAGGGCTCGGCGGTGACTGCGGTGATCGGCGCCGTCGCCGGCGGACTGGCCGGTGCCGCGATCGAGGAAGGCGTCACCCGCCGCCAGGCTCTGGAGATCACCGTCAAACTGGATAACGGCCAGTTTCTGGCGATAGTCCAGGAAGGCGACGCCGCCGAGTTTCGTCCGGGCGATCGCGTCCGTCTGCTGTCCACCGGTGGCGAAACCCGGGTCACGCGTTGAAATGGCGGCGTAAAACGCCTGCAATAGCCCTGTAATGCCGGGCTTCCAGACTGTTCTCCATCACCACGACGGAGAACAGCATGGAAGAACTACAGAGCGGCGCCGCACAACGCCGCGCCAAACGCCCGAGCCTGGCGGTCGGCTTCGCCCGCACCCAGAGCGACATTCTCGAAGCCCAGCGCCTGCGCTACCGCGTCTTTGCCGGCGAAATGGGGGCCAATCTGCCGAGCCGCACGCCGGGCGTCGATCACGACATTTACGACCCGTATTGCACGCATCTTGTCGTCCGCGATACGCAGAGCGGCGAGATTGTCGGCACCTACCGCATTCTGTCCCCGGAAAACGCCCGGCAGATCGGCTACTACTCCGAAAACGAATTCGACCTGACGCGTCTGCAGCATCTGCGCTCCCGCCTGGTCGAGATTGGCCGCTCCTGCGTCCATCCCGACTACCGCACCGGGGCGACGATCACCCTGCTCTGGGCAGGCCTCGCCGAGTATATGTCGGAGGGTAGTTACGACTACCTGATGGGCTGCGCCTCGATCAGCATGGCCGACGGCGGGCATGCCGCCGCCAGCTTGTATAATCGCCTGGCCGAGCACCTCGGGCCGGCCGAATACCGCGTCTTCCCGCGCTGCCCGCTACCGCTGGCCGCACTCCAGAGCGACCAGCCGGCCGAAACGCCGCCGCTGATCAAGGGCTATCTGCGGGCTGGCGCCTGGATTTGCGGCGAACCGGCCTGGGATCCCGATTTCAATACAGCCGACCTGCCCATCCTGTTGCCGATGGCCAAGGTCGCCAACCGTTACGCCAAACATTACCTGGGACAAGCAGACTGAACGAAACCACTTTCCTGATTCGCGCCTTCCGGCTGTTTCGCCTGGCCCTGCTGATCGCCAGCGGGGCTTTGGTCGTCCTTTGCGTTTTTCCGGTTTGCGGCGAGGCCGTACGCCGCCGCCTGAAATCCAGCTGGGCGATCGCGCTGCTCGATACGCTCGGCGTCGAGGTCGAAGCCGACCTGACCCATACGGTACCCGGCGCGCTGGTGGTTGCCAACCATATCTCGTGGATCGATATCTACGTCATCAACTCGGTACTGCCAGCCGCCTTCGTTTCCAAGGAAGAGGTGCGGCACTGGCCCCTGATCGGCTGGCTGGCAGCGAAGAACGACACGATCTTCCTGCGCCGCGGCAGCCGCGGCCATGCCCGGATCATCAATCAGCAGGTCGCTAAAGTATTGGACCAGGGGAAATATGTGGCCGTCTTTCCCGAGGGCACGACGACCGATGGCACGCATTTGCTGCATTTCCATGCAGCCCTGATCCAGCCGGCGTTGGCGGCGGGCCGACCGGTACTGCCGGTCGGGATCTCCTACTGGGAACTCGACGGCCAGCGCAGCCTGGCGCCGCGTTACGACGGGAGTATTTCGATGGGCCAATGCACGCGGGCGATTCTCGGCCGCAAGCGTTTGATTGCCCGGCTGGTCACTACGCCGCTACGTGGCCTGAACGGCGAAGACCGGCGCCAGGTTGCCGCGGCGGCGCGCGAGGCTATCGCTCTAGCGGCTGGGCTTCCCCAGCCGAGCAATCCACCTGAAAAAGCTGCCGGTCTTCCAGGCGGAATGCCGTCAGATGGCCGCCCCACAGGCAACCGGAATCCAGTGCCAGCAGATTCGGCGTGATCTTCAGGCCGAGGGCCGACCAGTGGCCGGTGACCAGCACAGCGTCAGCACTCTGCCGATTCGGCAGGTCGAACCAGGGCAGATGGCCGGCCGGTGCATTGGCCAGCTTGCCCTTGACCTTGAATTCCATGGTCCCGGCCAGCGTGCAGAAGCGCATCCGGGTCATCGCATTGACGATCACCCGCAAACGTGGCCAGCCCGTCAGGTCGTCCGACCAGCCGGCCGGTTCGCTGCCCCACAGGTTAAGAATAAATTCGCGATAATCCGGCCCCTGCAGCGCAGCCTCCACTTCACACGACAGTTCCCGGGCCTGGGCTGCCGTCCATTGCGGCAGCAGGCCGGCATGGACCAGGCAGTAGTTGCCCTCGGTAAAACACAGCGGCTGGCAACGCAGCCAGGCGAGCAGTTCGGCACAATCCGGAGCGTCGAGAATGGCCTGGATAGTGTCGTCCTTGCCGCGAAACTTGGCGCCGCCCTCGGCCACCATCAACAGATAGAGGTCGTGATTACCGAGCACGGTCACCGCTGCCGGCCCCAGTGATTTGATCAGGCGCAGCGTTTCCAGCGAATGCGGCCCGCGATTGACCAGGTCGCCGACCAGCCAGAGGCGGTCGGCGGCCGGGTCGAAGGCGCAAAGGTCGAGCAAACGGCGCAGGGAATCGTAACAACCCTGGATGTCACCGATGGCGTAGGTCGCCATTATTCGACGGTCACCGACTTCGCGAGGTTGCGCGGTTTGTCGACGTCGGTTCCCTTGACCAGCGCCGCGTGGTACGACAGCAACTGCAGCGGAATCACATGCAGGATGGGCGACAGTTCGCCGTAGTGCTCCGGCAGACGCAGGATATGTACGCCTTCCGATTCGGCTATTTCCGAGTCCGCATCGGCGAAGACGTAGAGCTCTCCGCCGCGAGCCTGAACTTCCCGGAGGTTGGACTTCAGCTTGTCGAGCAACTGGTCGTTGGGGGCGATCGAGATCACCGGCATGTCGCTGTCCACCAGCGCCAGCGGGCCGTGCTTCAGTTCGCCGGCCGGGTAGGCTTCGGCGTGGATGTAGGAGATTTCCTTGAGTTTGAGCGCACCTTCGAGGGCGATCGGATAATGCCGGCCGCGGCCGAGGAAGAGCGCATGGCGCTTGTCGGCGAAGCGCTGAGCCCAGCGCTTGATCTCACCTTCAAGTTCAAGCACCTTGTGAACGGCCACCGGCAGGTGGCGCAGTTGCTCCAGAAAGGCAGTTTCCTGAGCCGCTGTCAGGCGCTGCTTGATCTTGGCCATGACCAGGGTCAGCACGAAGAGGGCGGCGAGCTGGGTGGTGAAGGCCTTGGTCGAGGCGACGCCAATTTCCGGGCCGGCCCGGGTGATAAAGCGCAGCGCGCATTCGCGGACGATGGCCGATTCCGGCACATTGCAGATGGCCAGCGTCTTGTTTTGTCCGAGCGCTTTGGCGTGACGCAAGGCGGCCAGCGTGTCGGCCGTTTCGCCGGATTGCGAGATGGCGACGATCAACTGGCGGGGATTCGGAACCGAGGTCCGGTAGCGGTATTCGCTGGCGATCTCGACCGTGCACGGCACGCCGGCAATGGCTTCGAGCCAGTAGCGGGCGGTATAGCCCGAGTGGCTACTGGTGCCGCAGGCTAGAATGAGGATCGAGTCGACATCTTCCAGCAAGTGTCCGGCTTCGGCGCCGAAAATACCGGGCTGGATGGTTTTGCTGCCACCGACGATTTCCAGCGTATTGGCCAGCGCTTCCGGCTGCTCGAAGATTTCCTTCTGCATGTAGTGCTGGTAGTTGCCGAGTTCGACGGCCGCGGCGGAAAGCTGGGAAACATGCACTGGCCGCTCGACCGGCGTCCCGTCGAGGCGGGCGATCTTGACCGAGGTGGCGGTCAGTTCGGCGATATCGCCATTTTCCAGATAGACCATGTTGCGGGTGACCTGGAGCAGGGCCGAGGCATCGGAAGCGGCGTAGTTGCCGGTCTCGCTGACGCCGAGCAGCAGCGGCGAACCTTCGCGGGCGACGACGACCTTACCCGGCTGGTGATGGTCGATGACGGCAATGGCGTAGGCGCCGACCAGACGGCGGCAGACGATTTGCACGGCCGTGAACAGATCCGGCTCGCGCTTCAGCGTCGCTTCGATCAGATGGGCAATGCTTTCGGTATCGGTTTCGGAGGTGAAGACGTAACCCTGGGCGCTGAGTTCGCTGCGCAGGCCTTCATAGTTCTCGATGATGCCGTTATGAACCACGGCAATGCTGCCGGAGACATGCGGATGGGCGTTGCGTTCGCACGGTACGCCATGCGTCGCCCAGCGCGTGTGGGCGATGCCGGTGACGGCGTGGGTGCCGGTCGAGGCAGCTTCGAGTTCGGCGACGCGGCCGACCGAACGGACGCGCTCGATTTGGGTGGCCCCGATCACCGCCAGCCCGGCCGAGTCGTAGCCGCGGTATTCGAGCTTCTTCAGGCCTTCGACGAGAACGGGAACGATGTTGCTGCCGGCTGCTGCCGCGACGATGCCGCACATAGCTGATCCTTAAACCTTGTAGTAATCGCGATACCAGGCGATAAAGCGATTGACGCCTTCCTGGACAGTAGTACCCGGGACGAAGCCGACCCAGTCGTTGAGCAAATCGGTGTTGGCGTAGGTCGCCGGCACATCGCCATCCTGCAAGGGCAGCAGGCGCTTTTCCGCCTTCTGGCCGAGGGCACTCTCGATGGCGCCGATGAAGTCAAGCAATTGCACCGGGTTGTTGTTGCCGATATTGAAGACGCGGTAGGGGGCATTGCTGGTTGCCGGGTCGGCCTCGTCCGGCACGTAGGCCGGGTTGGCTTCGGCGGTACGATCCAGCACCCGGATCACGCCTTCGACGATATCGTCGACGTAGGTGAAGTCGCGCCGCATGTTGCCGTGGTTGAAGACATCGATCGGCCGGCCTTCGAGGATGGCCTTGGTAAACAGGAAGAGCGCCATGTCCGGCCGGCCCCACGGGCCATAGACCGTAAAGAAGCGCAGGCCGGTGGTCGGCAGGCCGAAGAGGTGGCTGTAGGTATGCGCCATCAGCTCATTGGCTTTCTTGGTCGCGGCGTAGAGGCTGACCGGGTGGTCGACGCTGTCGTGCTCCGAGAAGGGCATCTTGGTGTTGCCACCATAGACGCTGGAACTCGAGGCGTACACCAGATGCGCCACCCGGTTGTGGCGGCAGCCTTCGAGGATATTGGTGAAGCCGACCAGGTTGCTGTCGATGTAGGCGTGGGGATTCTGCAGCGAATAGCGAACGCCAGCCTGGGCCGCCAAATGGATCACCTTGTCGAACCTCTCTTCGGCAAAGAGCTTTTCCATACCGGCGCGGTCGCCGACGTCGAGCTTGACGAAGCGGAAGCCGGGCAGCGCGGCCAGGCGGGCCAGCCGGCTCTCCTTGAGGCTGACTTCGTAATAGTCGTTCATATTGTCGAGGCCGACGACTTCGTCGCCCCGGGCCAGCAGGCGCAACGAGGTGGTCATACCGATAAAGCCGGCAGCGCCGGTGACGAGAATTTTCACGAGTTAGGCCCTTTGCACGAAAGTCTGGATTTTACCGCAGCGCAGCATTTGCATTCTGACGCTCCAGCATTTTGGAATATTTCATCATGCTGTTGAAACAGCCGATGGCGATATGGATCAGGCCGGGCAGGCCATCGCGGAAGCCCTGACGGACGACGTAGAACTTGACGAAGCGGATCACCGGGCTCAGGGCGATGCGCCCGAAACTCGCCCGCTTGCCGGCGGCCAGCGCCATCTCGGCAGCCAGCGTGGTGTAGCGGTTCTGCTTGGTCAGATAGCTGGCCAGCGACTCGGCCGAATCGTGCAGCAGATCAGCCTGCAACTCGCCGACCGCGCCATCGGCCTCGACTTTTTCATGCACCGCATCGTCGGACCAGCGCGCCTGACGGCGGTCGAACAGGCGCAGACTCCAGTCCGGATAGCCTTCGCCGTGTTTCAGATAACGGCCAAGGAAGCGGTTGCAGCGCGGAAAACGAAAGGCCCCGCTCGCCGGGCTGCCCAGCGCGTTCTCGATGGCCGCCTGCAAGGCCGGTGTGACGCGCTCGTCGGCATCGAGGCAGAGCACCCAGTCGTGGCTGGCGGCCTCCACTGCAAACTGCTTTTGCGGCCCGAAACCCAGCCATTCCTGCTGAATCACGCGCGCCCCGCAACGCTCGGCGAGCGCCTGCGTGCCGTCGCTGCTGCCCGAGTCGACGACGACGATCTCCTCGGCAAAACGCACGCTTTCCAGGCAGGCCTCCAACTGGGACACCGCATTGAGCGTGATGATGGCAACGGAGAGCGGCTGGCGCGAGGCGGGCATTTATAATTGCGGCTTCGAAAAGTCGCCATTTTATCCGCCGATGCGCATCCTGATTGTGAAAACTTCCTCGCTCGGCGACGTTATCCACAACTTGCCCGTGGTTAGCGACATCAAACGGCATTTTCCCAATGCCCTTATCGACTGGTGCGTCGAGGAAAGCTTTGCGGCCATACCGCGCCTGCACCCCGGCGTCGGGCAGATCATCCCGGTCGCCCTTCGCCGCTGGCGGAAACAGCTGTTCAGCGTCGCCACCTGGCGGGAGATCGGGCGCTTTCGGCAGATCGTTCGCGCCAGCAGCTACGATGCGATCGTCGACACCCAGGGCTTGTTGAAAAGCGCTGTGCTCGCCCGCCAGGCGCGCGGTCCGCTCAGCGGTTACGCCGCCGACTCGGCACGGGAGCCGATCGCCGCCCGCTTTTACGACCGGCATTTCAGTATCGCCAAGGAGCAGCATGCCGTCGCCCGCAATCGCCAGCTGGCAGCTGCGGCGCTGGGCTATCGGCTTGAGAACGCCCCCGACTACGGCATTGCTGCCACGCCGGCCAGTTTCGACTGGCTGCCCGCCGCCCGCTATGTAGTTTTCCTGACCGCGACCAGCCGCGACGACAAGCTGTGGCCGGAAGCGTACTGGCAGACCCTCGGCCAGCAGCTGCGCGGCCAAGGTTACACGGCGGTCCTGCCGGGCGGCAGCAGTATCGAACGCGAGCGGGCAACACGGCTTGCCGCGGCGATTCCAGGCGCCATTGCCGCCCCGCCGATGAACATTCCGCAATTGGCCGCTCTGCTGGCCGGCAGCACGGCGGCAATCGGCGTTGATACCGGGCTGACCCATCTCGCCGTCGGGCTCAAGGTGCCGACCGTCGCGCTATATACGGCAACCGACCCCGGCCTGACCGGGGTGCTCGGCGCCGGCTTCTACCGCAATCTCGGCGGCAAGGCCCAGACGCCCAGCCCGCAGGTCGTACTCGCGGAATTACAGGCCGTCCTCGACTGATGGCCCGGCTGCTCTATTCGCTGTTTCTCTACCTCGCCACCCCGCTGATCTGGCTGCGCCTGCTCTGGCGCGCCCGCCGCCAGCCCGAGTACCTGCAGCACCTGGGCGAACGCTACGGTTTTTACGGCCAGCCGGCGCCGGACAGGCTGATCTGGGTGCATGCCGTCTCGGTCGGCGAAACGCGAGCCGCCCAACCCCTGATCGAAGGCCTGCTGGTGCGCTGGCCGGAGCATCGCATCCTGCTCACCGGCATGACCCCGACCGGTCGTGGCGCCGGCCGCCAGGTCTATGGCGAACGAGTCATTCAGGCCTACCTGCCCTACGATTACCCGGGGGCGACAGATCGCTTCTTTCGGCATTTCGCGCCGGCTTTCGGCGTCCTGATGGAAACCGAAATCTGGCCCAATCTGCTAGCTGCCGCCCGCAGCCGCCGGGTGTCTGTAATGCTGGCCAACGCCCGCCTGTCGGCGCGTTCGGCCCGCGGCTACGGCAAGCTCGACGCCTTGGTCCGGCCGGCCTTCGCCGCGCTCAGCGGCGTTGCCGCCCAGACCGCCGGCGACGCCGAAAGGATTTCAGAGCGGGGCGCAGCAATGGTGGAAGTCTCAGGCAATCTGAAATTCGATGTCACCCCGGCCGATGAGCAGATCGAGCTTGGCCGGCAATGGCGGGCGGTTATCGGCCAGCGCCCCGTCTGGCTCGCCGCCAGTACCCGCGAAGGCGAGGAAATGCTGATCCTCGAGGCCTGGCGCGAAGTAAAAGTCGCTGACGCGCTGCTGGTGCTGGTCCCCCGCCACCCGCAACGCTTTGACGAGGTTGCTGCCTTGTTGCGGCAGCACGATCTGAAAACGGTTCGCCGCAGCACCGGTCTGCCGGCGGCCGACACCGAGGTCTGGCTAGGCGACAGCATGGGCGAAATGGCCGCCTACTTTACGCTGGCCGATCTCGCCTTCATTGGCGGCAGCCTGCTGCCGCTAGGCGGCCAGAACCTGATCGAGGCCGCCGCCTGCGACTGCCCGGTGCTGGTTGGCCCGCATACCTTTAATTTCCTGCAGGCCACCGAGGATGCCATCGCGGCCGGCGCCGCGCGCCGCGTCGACAGCCCTGCCGCATTGGGGGCAGCGGTTAACGAACTGCTCGGGGAAAAAACCGGGCTGGCGAGCATGCGCCAGGCAACCGGGCAATTTGCTGCGGCGCACCGGGGTGCGGCACAGCGGACGCTGGACCTTATTGCGCGTTGGTCGGATCGAGCAGGGCGTTGATCCGGGCGACGTCTTCCTCACCCAGAGCCCCCACGGCAGCCTTCAGCCGCAACTGTGCCATCAGCGTATCGTAGGTGGCCTTGGCCAGATCGCGGCGGGTCACGTAGACCTGGTTTTCAGCATTCAATACATCGATGTTGATGCGGACGCCGACTTCATAACCCAGCTTGTTTGACTCCAGGGCCGACTGCGACGAGATCAGCGCGGCTTTCAGGGCCCGGACCTGGGCCAGTCCGCTGGCCACCCCGAGATAAGACTGCTGGCTGGCCAGCGCGGCTCCGCGCCGGGCGGTTTCGAGATTCGATTGGGCTGCCGTCCGGTTGGCCGCTGCTTCGCGTTCGCGGGAAACCACCAGCCCGCCCTGGAAGAGCGGGATATTGAGCTGGACGCCGACATTCTGATAATCGGTGTCGAGCATGCCCAGCGTCGAGGCAAAGGATTTCGAGTGACCATAATTCGCCACGAGGTCCACGGTCGGATAGTGTCCGGCGCGCTGCTTGTCGACTTCGCGCGCCGCGATGTCGGCTACCAACTGCTGAATCTGCACCGTGATACTGTCTTTTTCGGCGGCGGCAACCCAGGCGCCCATGCTGGACGGGTCGGGCGGCGACAGTTCGGCCTCCTTGCGCAAACCGGCCAGGACGCCCGGCTCCTTACCCAGAATGGACTGCAGGGCACGGCGCTTGATTTCGTAATCGCTTTCGGCGGCGATTTCCTGGGCCAGGGCGAGGTCATAGCGGGCCTGCGCTTCATGGCTGTCGGTGATGGTCGCCGTACCGACCTCAAAATTCTTCTTGGCCGATTCCAGTTGCTGTGCGATGGCCGCCTTGTTGGCACGGACCGCGACCAGGCTTTCGTTGGCGTACAGCACATCGAAATAGGCTTGGGCGACGCGCAGGATCAAATCCTGCCGGACCTGGGCAAAATTACCCTCGGCTTGCGCCACCTGCATTTTTGACTGATCGTAGGTCACCCAGTTCTGCCAGCGGAAAAG
The DNA here is from genome assembly GCF_026261605.1 of Dechloromonas sp. A34. Lineage (NCBI taxonomy): Bacteria > Pseudomonadati > Pseudomonadota > Betaproteobacteria > Rhodocyclales > Azonexaceae > Dechloromonas > Dechloromonas sp. A34. Next base: position 871,920 of record NZ_CP102486.1, on the reverse strand, counting down.
CGGCTGCGACAGCGTGACCTGATAGCCATTCGAGTTGTAACGCTGATTCTTGAGGTTCGGCGGCAGAGTCTGGCTGCGCGAATCCAAGGTATTGTCGTTCCACACCGTATTGCCCGACAGCGTCAGACTCGGCAGCAGCCCAGCCCGGCCTTGTGGCATGCGTTCGCGCCCGGCATCGAGCGTGGCACGGGCTGCAGCATAGGTCGAGTCGTTGTCCTGGGCCTCGCGATAAACCTGCATCAGGTCAGCCGCAAATAGCGGTGACGCGAGCAAGGGATAAGCCATCAGCCAGGCAAGCTTTTTCATGTCTTCCTCAATAACGACGCATGGCGGGATCAACCTCGGTCGCCCAGGCTTCGACGCCGCCCGCCAGATTGTTGATGGCGGCAAAGCCCCGGCTTTCGAGGAACATCCCAACCTGCATGCTGCGCGCGCCGTGGTGGCAGATGACCACGATGTCCTGATCGGGATTCAGTTCGCCAAAGCGCACCGGCACCAGATGCATTGGCATGTGCTGCGCACCGTCCAGGTGGCACAGCTCGAATTCCCAAGGTTCGCGGACATCGAGCAGCACAGGAGCCGGCCGGCTGTCGTCGGCCAGCCATTGCGCGAGTTGAGGTGCACTTAGCTGTTGCATCAGAGCGCGAAGCTGCTCCGGGCAGCGATGCCGTCGAGCGGGGGAACGACCGTCTCGAACAGGTTGACGGTATTGAAGACGCCTTCGGCGGTACAGGTCACCAGTTGCGCTTCCATGACCGGCGCTTCGCCGACGATGACGGCCAGACGTCCGCCGACCCGCAGTTGCTTGAGCAGGGCATCGGGCAAGACCGGAACCGAACCGGAAACCACGATGGCGTCGTAGGGACCGCGGGCGGCCCAACCATTGGCGCCATCGCCGATTTCGACGGTGACATTGCTTACCCGGCGCGCGCCAGGTTCTCTTTGGCAATCGCGGCCAGTTCCGGACGGCATTCGACGGTGACGACATGATCGGCACGAGCGGCCAGCAGGGCGGCCATATAACCGCTGCCGGTGCCGATTTCGAGAATCTTGTCGGTCTTCTTGATACCGAGTTCCTGCAACATCTTGGCCTCAATCTTCGGGGCCAGCATGACCTGACCGCTACCGAGCGGCACTTCCAGATCGGCGAAAGCCAGATTGCGATAGGCCGGGGGCGTGAAATCCTCGCGCTTGACGACGAAGAGCAGGTCGAGAACCTGCGGATCCAGAACCTCCCAGGGCCGGATCTGTTGTTCGATCATGTTGAAGCGCGCTTGCTCGATATTCATTTGGGTCTCCGCAGACTAAATATTAGCACAAGCTAATATATTGATTCCGACAAAATAAAATTATACCTGAGTCGTGCACAAGCCCTGACGCAGCAGGTCCATGTGTATTCTCAGATAGAGCTGCGAGTCGCCTTCGCCGCTCTGGCAGCAGGCCATCGAGAAGCGCCAGATGACCAGCATCAGGATGGGCGCGATGATCACATCGATCGTGGTTTTGACATCCATGCGCCGGAACTCGCCCGTCGCCATGCCGCTCTCGAGAGTGCTGCCGATCAGGGCGTGGACACGCTGGATCACGTTTTCGTAGTAGTACTGGGCAACCTCGGGAAAATTCCTGGCTTCGGCCACCATCAGCTTGGGGATGCCGGCCAGTTCGTTCTGGCCGATTTTCTCCCACCAGTGAGCGAGCAGCTTTTCCAAGAGGTCGAAGGCGGAACCCGCATGCTGGGCGGCGATGGCCTCGTTCTCGGCCACTACGGGAATGATCCCTTCCTGGATGACCGCCTTGAAGAGAGCTTCCTTACTATCGAAATACAGATAGAGCGTGCCCTTGGATACGCCGGCACGGGCCGCGATATCCTCCAGGCGGGTGGCGGCAAAGCCTTTTTCGACGAACAGCCCGAGTGCAGCGGCGGTGAGTTCCGAGGGGCGCGCTTCCTTGCGACGTTTGCGAGGCGGAGGACTGAAAGACATGGGTAGCTTAATGACTGTTTGGTCATTAAGCTACCATCGCGCTTCGTCGCCGGTCAACGACCCTCTTTGATCAGCCGCCCCGCCGTCGGCTGGATCGGCCGGGCATTGTTCCTATAGAGCCGCGAGAAGATATTGATCTGATCCTGCGAAACCGCAACCGGTTGCTTCATGACCAGCCACAGCACACCTTCGGTACAGGGCGGTATCGTCCGCGACCCCATGTAGGTGTAGTAATTCGGCGAAGCGGGCAACAGACTCGCCGGATTGATGACCGGGACCGGCGGGGAAACCGAGAGATGCTTCTCAAGTGGCAGGTTGTTCCACAAGGTCTGGATAAAGGGATTCTCGTTGCCCCCTTCGAGCAGCACGGCAACGATGGCCAACTGCCCGTCATCGGCCTTATGCACCATATGGGCCACCATGTCGAAGCGCTGACCGTTGATCTTTTCTTCGGACGGCCGATGGAAGTGGAGCTCGACCAGTTCGTAAGATTTGCCGGTCAGGCTGATCGAACTGTCGGCGACGACGACCTGCACCGTATGGCCGTTATCGACGATGCGGAAGGTCGAGGGACGGTAGTTGAACTTGATCGGTTCGACATCAACCTTGATGCCGTCGCGAATGTCGATCGGCGACTGGCGTTGGCCGGTGGCGCAGGCGACGTTTCGCGGATCGAGTTTGGACCAGTTGTCCGGACTGCCCATCCCCTCATAGTCCCACTGAATGCTGGCGTGCTGCAGGACAGCCTCGGAGTGTGTCAGTTCCAGCATATAGCCTTCGGATCGCGCCGGACGCCTGGGTTTCGGAGAAGGCGTAGTGCGCACCACGGCCATCGACGATTTCAAGGGCGCCACCACCTTTTCCGCCGGCGGGGGAGGTGGTGCCTTGGGTGGTTCGACCGCCGCCCGTAGATTGGGTTTTATCGACGGAATGGAACTCTTTTCCTCATCCTTGCCCGGCGTCGCGCCCTGCCCGGCATCGCTGGCCTTTACGGCGCCAGGCTTTTGCGCCTTGGCCATTTCCTTCTTGAGCAGCGCCTCGTTGGCTTCCTTCAACTGCCCGGCCGCCTCGTTGGCCTTCTGCGCCAGATCGGCCAGGCTCTCCTTGGGTGGCCGGCAGACCTCGCGCAGCACCTTGTCGTCCAGCGTGCCACTGCGTACCGGCAGATCGGTCCCTTTCAGCTCTTCCTCGCGGACGATTTGGGTTTCGTTCTTCTTGAAAATCCGGCGAAGCGTGACGGCATTGCGCGATGCACAGTCGTAACGGGTCAAAGCCTCGATCACCCGATAGCCGGCCCCGGAACGGATATCGACCAATTCCTTTTCAAGAACGATGCGCCCCTGCGCCTGGACCGTGGTGCCATCACGCTTGATGCTGGTGCGGTCGAGTTCGATGCGCTTGCCGGGTTCGGACGAAATAGTTTGCCAGGTAGGCGCGGCCGTGGCGGCAATAGGGAGTGTTGCCAACAGGGCGGCGATGGTGAGCAGGCGCATTTCGTATCCCTTGGTTCTTCTTTGAATTCCACGGCTTGACAACACTATTTCGACCATTTTCGGGAAATCTTGAGCGCGGAATCACATTTCTTGCATTTTGCCTGTGTTTCCAGTAACTTGCAGCCACTCGTTAGGGGTGCCCGGCAACGCGCGGGCTGAGAAAAACCCTTCGAACCTGACCGGGTCATGCCGTCGTAGGGAAACGAACTCCGCTGCTGTGGAACCAGATCGCTCCTTGCCCGTCTTACCCCGCTGCATACACGCAAGGAGCACCCATGAACGTCAAAGAACAATTCCTCGCCGCCAACGCCCATGTTGACGAGGCCGCAGTCCAGTCGCTGCCCAATTCCCGCAAGATCTATGTCGAAGGTTCGCGTCCGGACATTCGGGTGCCGATGCGTGAAATCTCGCAATCCGATACCGACACCGCTTTCGGTGGCGAGAAGAATCCGCCGATCTACGTTTACGACTGTTCGGGCCCTTACTCCGACCCCGCCATCAAGATTGACATCCGTTCCGGTCTGCCGGCCCTGCGCGCCCAGTGGATCGCCGAGCGCGGCGATGTCGAGGAACTGCCCGGTCTGACTTCCGAATTCGGCCGCATTCGTGCCGAAGACAAGGCGCTCGACGAGCTGCGCTTCCCCGGCCTGCACAGGAAGCCGCTGCGCGCCAAGGCTGGCAAGAATGTCAGCCAGATGCACTACGCCCGGCAAGGCATCATCACGCCCGAGATGGAATACGTCGCCATCCGCGAAAACAACAATCGCCGCGCCTATATCGAAGGCCTCAAAGCCTCCGGCCCGATGGGCAACAAGCTGGCTGCCCTGCTCGGCCGCCAGCACCCGGGCCAGAACTTCGGCGCCTCGATCCCGGAAGAAATCACCCCGGAATTCGTGCGCAGCGAAATCGCCCGCGGCCGCGCCATCATTCCCAACAACATCAATCACCCGGAATCCGAGCCGATGATCATCGGCCGCAACTTCCTCACCAAGATCAACGCCAACATCGGCAACTCGGCGCTCGGCTCCAGCATTCAGGAAGAAGTAGAGAAAATGACCTGGTCGATCCGCTGGGGCGGCGACACCGTGATGGACCTGTCCACCGGCAAGAACATTCACGAAACCCGTGAATGGATCATCCGCAACAGCCCGGTCGCCATCGGCACCGTGCCAATCTATCAGGCGCTGGAAAAGGTCAACGGCAAGGCCGAAGACCTGACTTGGGAAATCTTCCGCGACACGCTGATCGAACAGGCTGAACAAGGCGTCGACTATTTCACCATTCACGCCGGCGTGCTGCTCCGCTACGTGCCGCTGACCGCCAACCGGATGACCGGCATCGTCAGCCGTGGCGGCTCGATCATGGCCAAGTGGTGCCTGGCCCATCACAAGGAAAGCTTCCTCTACACCCACTTCGAGGAAATCTGCGAAATCATGAAGGCCTACGACGTCGCCTTCAGCCTCGGCGACGGCCTGCGTCCCGGCTCGATCTACGATGCCAACGACGAAGCCCAGCTCGGCGAACTGAAGACCCTCGGCGAACTGACCCAGATCGCCTGGAAGCACGACGTGCAGGTCATGATCGAAGGCCCCGGCCATGTGCCGATGCACATGATCAAGGAGAACATGGACCTGCAGCTCGAATACTGTGACGAAGCCCCGTTCTACACCCTTGGCCCCCTGACCACCGACATCGCGCCGGGCTACGACCACATCACCAGCGGCATCGGCGCCGCGATGATCGGCTGGTACGGCACCGCCATGCTCTGCTATGTCACGCCCAAGGAACACCTCGGCCTGCCCGACAAGGACGACGTCAAGGTCGGCATCATCACCTACAAGCTCGCTGCCCACGCCGCCGACCTCGCCAAGGGCCACCCCGGCGCGCAGATCCGCGACAACGCGCTGTCCAAGGCACGCTTCGAATTCCGCTGGGACGACCAGTTCAACCTCGGCCTCGATCCGGACAAGGCGCGCGAATTCCACGACGAAACCCTGCCCAAGGAATCGGCCAAGGTCGCCCACTTCTGCTCGATGTGCGGCCCGCATTTCTGCTCGATGAAAATCACGCAGGAAGTGAGGGAGTTTGCCGCGCAGCAAGGCTTGGATGAATCAGCGGCGCTGGAGAAGGGGATGGAAGTGAAGTCGGTGGAGTTTGTGAAGGCCGGGGCTGAGGTTTATAGCAAGGTCTGACACGGTCAACCGGGGATAAGAAGCAAAAAGGCGACTGGCGCAGTCGCCTTTTTGCATTTATTAGTTGTTACGCCGATGCGCCGTCGGAGCCGGCAAGGCACTCGCGCAGAATTTCCATAAGCATTTCGTGCCCCCCGGCTTTCCTGAGCAAAACGGTATGGAGCGGCTTGATCCATGCCGTCATGGAAACCGGAGCCGCGGCAAAGGCATCCTGCAACGCAGCCGGATCAAGCTCCACCAGCGCCGCCGCGAGAACCAGCGCCTGTTGCTGGTCCTTGGCCGCTTTTTCCGGGAAGCCATGGCGCTGCGTGCTGGAATAAAGCTTGTGCCAGACCAGACGGGCGGCTTGCGGCAGGCGTACCGGGATGCAATGCCCGCCGGCCAGCATCGCGCCGGGTTCGGGCGCTTCCAGCAAATAGTCGTAATAGGGCACCGCCTGCGCCGCCCACTGCAATTCCGGGATGCGCACGATGGCGCCCAACTGCTCACCCGGCGCCAGCACATCGACCCGCAAGCCCTGAATGCCGGGCAGCTTCACCGAAGTCGACGGCGCGCTGGAGGGCAGTCCGGGAACCGGCACGAAAGGCAGTCCCGTGGCCTGCATGGTCGGCAGAAACGACAGGGTGGCCGCCAGCTTGAGTTGTTGCCGGCGCGCCAGATCGATATCCAGCGTCCGCGCGCTGATGGCGATCACGCCCAGTTCGTTGAGCCATGCCATGTAACCCAGCGTGCCGACGAGTACCAATCCAGCCTCGAAAGCCCCCGGTTGTGCAATTCAACCAGGACGCGGGCGACCGATTTGTCCGCCACCTGAAAGCCCAGCTTGCGCAAGGCCGACACCTGTGCGGCCGCCCACCCGCAAAACGCCATCTGCGCCTTCGTGGTCTGAAGGATGTCGTCGTCACCGTCTTTGCAAATCAGGGTTTCCGACTGCTTGCCGGGCGCCGGGTAGAAGACGCGATACCAGTACGCATGACCGGTTCCCGTGCGCAAATACAGAGAACCCGGGGTGCCGGGCAGTAAAGGACCGGCCGCCAGAGTTCTTTCCTTGATTTCCGCGTACTGCGTGCGGAAGGCCAGTTCGTGGTCGCGAAACAAGGTCGATTTCATTTTGGCATTACCCAATAAAATGGATTGTTGTTGGGTAATTGTAAGCTCGGCAACGGAGTTTTTACCCAATGAAATTGCAAATTAAAGCGGTAGTTTCCATTGTTCCAATCCGATGAGTACGGGCCAATTACATGGCATGCAAACAGACCGCTTCTGGCCCGGCCGACCGCAGCCCCCTTACCTGCGAGTTGTATTCTTCTGTCGCCCAATTTACGTTCATTTACAGCCCGCTAACCCGCCTTAACCGTGTCGAGGGGGAAGATTCGTCCTGTCGTCGGGCCTCACCCGAAGCTTGAAGTCAAAGGACTGAACGTGAATTTCCCCAAATTGAGTTTGAAGCGTTTTCTGGTGGCGGCGACGATTTCGCTGGTCGTGCCGTTGGCGGCCTTGGGGGTTGGCCACCGGGCTGGCAGTTGCGGTGTCGGGCCGGCCATCGAGCGGGTGAAGATGCCGCAGTATTTGCGCCAGTTGAATTTGAGCGAGGCGCAACACGACTGGGTTTTCGAGATCATGGACGGGCAGGCGCCGGCCATGCGCGAGAAGGTGAAGGCGGCGCGCCATGCCGAGGAGTCGCTGCGCAAGCTGATTCTTTCGACTGAATATACCGAGCCGAAGGCGCGCGAGTTGTCGGATAGCGCGGCTAGGGCGACGGCTGACCTGTCGCTGGCCCGAGCCATGGCCGAGCGCCAGGTTTATGCGGTGCTGACCGCCGAGCAGCGCAGCCAACTGGCCAAGCTGAAGGCCACCGGCAAAGCACCAATGGACGGGCTCAATGGCGAGCATCGTCCGCCACCCGGCCGTTAATCAAAGTTCCGGCTGCTGCTTGAAGGGCAGCAGCCACGCGACCTACCCCCTTGCCCGCCCCGGCTGAAATTGAGGTCGCGGCGGGCCTTTTACATCGTTTAACACCTGTGAAGACCGCAGGCAGTGAGAATGTCCGGATGAATTTCATGTCGTTTTCAATAGGGCCAAGTTGCCGCCTGTCGCTTGCCGTTTTATTGGCTGTTGGCTCGCTGAGTGCCTGTTCCGGCCTGCCTTCGGTCAGGCCGGATTATCAGGCGCCCGGGTGGGCCATGCCGGGCCGCTGGCTGGCGGCGAAGCCGGATGAGCGGGATCCGGTGCCGGCAAATGGCAATGCTACGGTCAGCCGGAAAAACAGCCCAAAATCGCAAAGTACCTGGTGGCAGCAGCTGGGCGATCCGGCGCTGGATGAACTGATCGCCACCGCCCAATCCGGCAGCCTCGACCTCAAGGCGGCGCAGGCTCGTTTGCGGCAGGCGCGGGCCAGTCGGGCGCAGGCGGTGAGCGGATATTTTCCGCAAGTGTCGGCGTCGACAGGTGCCAGCCGGACGAAGAACGCCACGGCCGTCAACGCCCTGCCGACGCGCACGTTGTACGACGCCGGTTTCGACGCCAGTTGGGAGCTCGATCTTTTCGGCGGCACGCGCCGGGCGGTCGAGGCGGCCAGCGCCGATCTGGCGGCGAGCGCGTCCAGTCTGGAAAACGTCCGCGTTTCGCTGGTCGCCGAGGTGGCGCAGAACTACGTTGAGTGGCGCGCCTACCAGTTGCGGCTGGCGATTGCCCGGTCCAATCTGGCCAGCCAGACCGAAACGGCGCAGATCACCGAATGGCGCGAGCAGGCCGGTCTGGCCAGTAGCGCCGATGTCGAGCAAGCGCGGACCAACCGCGAGCAAACGCGGGCCAGCATGCCGGACCTTGAGGTCGGGCTGGCGGCGGCGGAAAACCGGCTGGCGACCTTGCTCGGTCAGCAACCCGGCGCCCTGCATGAACAATTGCTCGCCGCGCAATCCAGGCCGGTGGTGCCGCCGACGGTGGCCACCGGCATCCCGACCGATGTGCTGCGCCAGCGGCCTGATCTGATCGTCGCCGAGCGCACGCTGGCGGCGGAAACGGCGCGCATCGGGCAGCGGCAGGCGGCGCGCTTTCCCAGCCTGTCGCTGGGTGGCTCTTTCGGCTGGCAGGCTTACAGCCTCGGCGCGCTGGGCAGCAGCGCCAGCTTGGTGCGCGCAGCGAGCGGTTCGCTTGCGGCCATGCTGTTTGACGGCGGCAAGCTGCGCAGCGCCGTGGATTTGCAGACGGCGGTGCAGGAAGCGGCGCTGGTGGCCTACGAGAGCGCCGTGCTGACCGCGCTGGAAGAGGTCGAAAATGCGCTGACCACCCACGCGCAGGCCCGCGACCGGGTGGTCGCCCGCGAGGCGGCGGCCGCTTCGGCGCGCAACGCGGCGACATTGAGCCGACAGATGTACGAAGCCGGCCTCGCCGACTTCCAGAAAGTGCTGGAAACCCAGCGCACCCAATTGACGGCCGAGGATTCGCTGGCCACCGCCCAGTCGGCTGTGCTGACCACGCTGATCCAGCTCTACAAGGCGCTCGGCGGCGGTTGGTCGGCCCATGAAAGTGATCGAACATGACAAAAACTACGGATACCCAAAGCACGGATACCTCGTCGGCGGCGCTCGTTGCGCTGCTCAGCAAGAATGCCAACCAGGGCACCGGCCGGCGGCGGCTGTGGCTGATCGGTGGCGGCATTGCCGTCGTGGTCGCGCTGTTGGTCGCTTTGTCCGGCGGCAACGGCCAGCCGGCCGGGCAATACCTGACCGAGGAGGCGGCTGTCGGCAACCTGCTGGTCACTGCCTCGGCCAGCGGCACCCTGCAGCCGACCAAGTCGGTCGATGTCGGCTCCGAGCTTTCCGGCACCCTGTCCAGCGTGCTGGTGCAGGAAAACGACGTGGTCAAGAAAGGCCAGTTGTTGGCCCAACTCGATACCGCCAAGTTGAAGGACGCCGTGGCCAAATCGCAGGCTGCGGTGGCGGCGGCGGAGGCTTCGGTGGCGCTGGCGCAGGCGACGGTGGCTGAAACGACGGCGTCGCTGAATCGCATGCGCCAGGTCGCCGAACTTTCCGGCGGCAAGGTGCCGGCCAAGACCGAGCTGGAGACGGCCGATGCGGCGCGGCAACGGGCCATCGCTAGTTTGGCCAGCGCCCGGGCCGAGGTGGTTCAGGCGCGGGCGACGGCGAAAACGGATGAAACCAATCTCGGCAAGGCGACCATCCGTTCGCCGGTTGATGGCGTCGTGCTGACCCGCAAGGTGGAGCCGGGCCAGACCGTGGTGGCGGCGATGACGACGCCGGTGCTCTTTGTGCTTGCCGAGGATCTGGCCAAAATGGAGTTGCAGGTCAAGGTCGATGAGGCCGATGTCGGCAATGTCAAAACCGGGCAGACGGCGAGCTTCACGGTGTCGGCCTGGCCGGGGCGCCAGTTTCCGGCGAGCATCCAGCGTGTCGGGCTGGGCTCGACGACGACCGATAACGTGGTGACGTACAAGACCATCTTGCGGGTCAATAACGACGATCTCGCGCTGCGGCCGGGCATGACGGCGACGGCTACTATCGTCACGGCCAGCCGCGACAAGGTGCTGCTGGTGCCCAACGCGGCGCTGCGTTTCACGCCACCGGGCGAGGGGGCGGCGGCGAAAGAGCGCGGCTTGGTCGCCCGCCTGATGCCCGGCCCGCCACCGGAGGCGCCGAAGAATCGCCCGGCTGCGGCCAAGGGCAGTGGCGACGGGCAGGTCTGGGTGCTGGTCGATGGCCAGCCGCAGGCGGTGGCGGTGAAAACCGGCGTCAGCAACGGGCGCCTTACCGAGGTGCTGGGTGGCGAGCTGAAGGCTGGCATGGCGGTGATTTCCGACTATCAGGCGGCGAAAAAGTGAGTTGCTACGGCCATAGAGGCAAAGGCTGGCCCCAGGCTCAACCGCGCCCCGAAGGACGTCCCCTTGGGGGAGAAAAAACGGCCAAAATCGAAATTTCGGCGAGGCTACCGTGAGCGCGCCCTTGATCGAACTGCGTGGTATCACCAAGACCTACGGCGCAGGCCAGACTGCTTTTCAGGCGCTGGGCGGCGTCGATCTGAGCATAGCGGCCGGTGAATTCGTGGCGGTCATGGGGCCGAGCGGTTCCGGCAAATCGACGGCGATGAACCTGCTCGGCTGCCTCGATACGCCGACCTCGGGCGAATACCGGTTTCAGGGCATCAACGTCGAGCAACTCGACCGCAACCAGCGGGCCCTGCTGCGTCGGCAATGTCTGGGCTTTGTCTTTCAAGGGTTCAATTTGCTGGCGCGAACCTCGGCGCAGGAGAACGTCGAGCTGCCGCTGCTCTATCGCGGCGAGCCGGCCGAAGTGCGCCACGCTGCGGCCCGCGCCGCACTCGCCAAAGTCGGCCTCGACGGCTGGGAAACGCACACCCCGGCCGAGCTTTCCGGCGGCCAGCAGCAGCGTGTCGCCATCGCCCGCGCCATCGTCACCAACCCGCTCGTCCTGCTCGCCGACGAGCCGACCGGCAACCTCGACAGCAAGCGCAGCCACGAGATCATGGAATTGCTCGGGCGGCTGAATAGCGAACAAGGCATCACCATCATCATGGTCACCCACGAGCCGGACATGGCGCGCTACGCGCGGCGCATCGTGCATTTTGTCGACGGCCTCGTGGACAGCGATAGCGCGACGGAGGCGGCATGATCCTGAACGCACTCCTGCTCGCCCTGCGCGAGATCCGCCGCAACCTGCTGCGCTCCTTTCTGACTGTGCTCGGCATCGTCATCGGCGTCGGCGCGGTGATCACCATGGTGACGCTGGGCAACGGCGCAACGAAAATAGTTTCCGACCAGATTGCCAGCCTCGGCAGCAACCTGCTCATGGTCATGCCCGGCCAGCGCCTTGGCCCGGGGCGCGACAGTGCCGGCGCGCCGAAATTCAAGATCGCCGACATCGAGGCCATCCAGCAACAGGTCAATGGCCTCAAGGTCGTGGCACCCGTCGTCGGCAGCCCCGTAACGCTGGTCGCCGGGACGCAGAACTGGTCGTCGACGGTGAGCGGAACGAGCAACGACTACTTCATTGCCGGCAACTGGAAAATCGCCGCCGGGCGGCAATTCACCGACGACGAGGAGCGCGCCGGCAAGGCCGTTTGCGTGATCGGCAATACCGTCAAAAAGGAGCTGTTTGGCGCCGGCAATCCAGTCGGCAGCAGCATCCGCGTCAAGACCTTCGACTGCGAGGTGATCGGCCTGCTCGTCGCCAAGGGCCAGGGCGGCATGGGCCAGGATCAGGACGACACGGTGCTGATGCCGCTGCGCACGACGCAACGCCGGCTGACCGGCTCGCTCGACATCGGCAATGTCATGGTCTCGCTCAAGGACGGCACCGACGCGACCGTCGCCATCGCCCAATTGCGCAGCCTGTTGCGCGAACGCCGCAAGCTGGCCGAGAACGCCGACGACAATTTCAACGTGATGGACACCAAGCAGATCGCCGAAACGCTCTCCGGCACCATCGGCACGATGACCGCGCTGCTTGGCGCGGTGGCCGCTGTCAGCCTGCTCGTCGGCGGCATCGGCATCATGAACATCATGCTCGTTTCGGTCACCGAACGGACCCGCGAAATCGGCATCCGGCTGGCCATCGGCGCGCTGGAAAACGAGGTGCTCTGGCAATTCCTGATCGAAGCCGTGGTGCTCTCCGCCTGCGGCGGGCTGGTCGGCGTGGCGCTGGCTTTTGTCGCCTGCCTCGGGCTATCGTCGCTGATGCACATACCTTTCCTGTTCAACCCGGCCATCAACCTGACGGCCTTTGGCTTCTCGGCAGCGATCGGGGTGATTTTCGGCTATATGCCGGCGCGCCGGGCGGCGCAACTTGATCCGATCGAGGCGCTGCGACATGAGTGACCGAGCTGTCCCCGGTTTTCATCGCCTGCGCCAGCGGCTTTTCTTCCTGTTACGCCATTTACTTTCATTTACCGCCCGGTAACCCCCCTTAACGGGGTCTTGGGGGAGTATTCGTCCTGTCGCTTGGCCCGCTCGGGCCGGCCAATCTGAACTGAAGGATGAAGAGATGAAAACCACTCCCCACACCAATATCAAGCGTTTCCTGATTGCCGCCAGCGTGGCTTTGGCCATTCCGCTGTCGGCGTCGGCATTTGGCGGCAAGCACGGCGGTCGTGGCGACTGCGGTTTCGAGACGCAAGGCGGCTCGGGTCACCAGGCGATGGGGGGCAACATGATGCCGCGGCATCTGCGCGCCCTGAATCTGACCGAGCCCCAGCAGGACAAGGTTTTCGAGATCATGCACGCCCAGGCGCCGGTAATGCGCGACAAGGCGAAGGTGCTACGCAAGGCCGAGGGCGATCTGCGGGCGCTGACGGCGGCGCCGGATTACAGCGAAGCCAAGGCGCGCGGTTTGGCCGACGAGGCGGCGAAGGCGATGGCGGAAATGTCGCTGGCGCGGGCCAAGGGCGATCGTCAGGTATTCGAAGTGCTGACCCCGGAACAGCGCAAGCAACTGGCCGAGATGAAGCCCGCCGGAGGGTCGCCGCGCCATCGTGGTGATGGTCCGCGCGGCATGGGAGGTGAAGACCGGGTTCCGGCGACGCGTTGATCCGATCGCTACCAACGGGCGGCCGGTGCCGCCCGTTTTTTTGCCATTTTTGCGGACGACCGCAACAAGCGGCTCTGGGCGCGGAAGCCTGATCTGCGACAATGGCGCATGTCTCAAACGAAGCTTCCCGCAGCACTGGAATGTCGAGCCAACTGCGGCGCCTGCTGCATCGCGCCGTCGATTTCATCGCTCAACAAGCCGGCCGGCGTGCCTTGCCGTCACCTCGATAGCACCCTGCGCTGCACGATCTTCGGCCAGCCGGAACGCCCCGCTTGCTGCGCCGGCCTGCAGCCGTCCGCCGAAATGTGCGGCGATTCGCGCGAGCAGGCTTTGCGCTGGCTGACCGATCTCGAAGCGCTGACCCGACCGGGATAGTAGAATGCGGCCTCCCAATAAAGGCTGCGTTCCATGGATCCGATCCTGCTCCTCAAGGCCCTCATTCTCGGCATCGTCGAGGGTCTGACCGAATTCCTGCCGATTTCGTCGACCGGCCACCTGATCCTGGCCGGCGACCTGCTCGATTTCAACGACGATCGCGGCAAGCTGTTCGAAATTGTCATCCAGTCCGGCGCCATCCTGGCCGTGGTCTGGGAATACCGCGAGCGACTGCTGGTCGTGGCGCGTGGCGCCTTCAGCGACAAGGCGGCGCAGAAATTCATCCTTAACCTGTTCGTCGCCTTCCTGCCGCTGGCCATCCTCGGCCTGGCCTTCGGCAAGGCGATCAAGGCCAACCTGTTCAACCCGATTGCCGTGGCCACCACCTTCATTCTCGGCGCCTTCGTCATCCTCTGGGCCGAGAAGCGCGAGCACACCATCCGCGTCCAGACAGTCGAGGAAATGACCCTGCTCGATGCCCTGAAAATGGGTTTCGCCCAGGCGGTGGCGCTGATTCCCGGCACCTCGCGTTCCGGTGCGACGATCATCGGCGGCCTGCTCTTCGGCCTGTCGCGCAAGGCGGCGACCGAGTTTTCCTTCTTCCTGGCCATCCCGACCCTGGGTGCGGCCACCGTCTATCAGCTCTACAAGGAGCGCGCCCTGCTCAATGCCGACGATCTCGGCATGTGGGTGGTCGGTTTCATTTCCGCCTTCGTCTCGGCCTTCCTCTGCGTGCGCTGGCTGCTGCGCTTCATTTCCAGCCATGACTTCACGCCCTTCGCCTGGTATCGCATCGTCTTCGGCATCGTCGTGTTATTGACCGCCCACTTCGGCTGGGTGCAATGGACCGCGGCCTGATCCTTTACCTGCACGGCTTCTGCTCCTCGCCGGCGTCGTGGAAATCGCGGCTGCTCGCCGAGGAAATGGCGCGGCGCGGACTAGCCGGGCATTTCACCTGCCCACAACTGTCTCCTGTCCCGGATGAAGCGGTCGCCGGCGCCAGCCGCCTGATCGAGGCCGCCGGCGGCCGGGTGACCCTGGTCGGCAGCTCGCTGGGCGGTCATTACGCCAACCATCTGGCGGAGAAGTACGACCTGAAGGCGGTGCTGATCAATCCCGCGGTCGTCGACCGTCTGGATCTGGCCGACTTCGTCGGCGATCACGCCAATTTCCACAGCGGCGAACGCTTCACCTTCAGCGCAGCCCACGCCGCCCAACTCAAGGCCCAGGTCGCCCGACCGACGCCAGAACGTTACTGGCTGCTGCTCGAAGAAGGCGACGAAGTGCTGGATTTCCGCCAGGCCCGGGATTTCTACGCCGGCTGCCGGCAAACCGTGCTGGCGGGCGGCGATCACAGCTTCACGAAGTTTCCCGACTTCGTGCCGCAACTCATTGAATTTGCCGGGTTATAATCCATCGATGAATGTATTGTTTGAAGAAGATGGCGGCTTCAAGGCCGGCAGCATCATGGCCGACAACGACAGCTCGTTGCAGGTCGAAATGCCCACCGGCAAGCGGAGCAAGATCAAGGCCGCTACGGTGTTGTTGCGTTTCGAGAAGCCCTCGGCGGCGGCCTTGCTGGAACAGTCGGCGCCGCTGGCCGAAGAGATCGAACCGGATTTCCTGTGGGAGTGCGTAAACGATGGCGAATTTTCGTTTCTTGATTTTGCCCGTGATTACTACGGACACGAACCCGCCCCGGGCGAAGCGACGGCGGTGCTGCTTGCCCTGCACGCCGCGCCCGTCTACTTCCACCGCAAAGGCAAGGGCCGCTTCCGCAAGGCACCTCCCGACATTCTCGCAGCTGCTCTGGCCAGCCTTGAAAAGAAGCGTCAGCAAGCGCTCGCGATGGAAGGCTGGATTGGCGAACTGAAGGAATTCCGCCTGCCGCCGGAAATCGGCGCCCTGACCGACGCCCTACTCTACGCGCCGGACCGCAACAAGTCCGAAACCAAGGCTTTCGAGACGGCCTGTGCCGCCACCGGACTCAGCGCCGCCCAGCTGCTCTTCAAGTGCGGCGCCATCAAGTCGGCCTACTTCCTGCATTACCGCCGCTTCCTGCACGAGCAGTTCCCGAAAGGCACCGCCTTCCCGGCGCTCGACGCGCCGAAGCTGCCGCGCGACCTGCCGCGCGCCGACGTCCGCGCCTTCTCGATCGACGATGCCCACACCACCGAAATCGACGATGCCCTGTCGGTCGTCAAACTGCCCGGCATCGGCTCGCGCATCGGCATCCACATCGCCGCCCCCGGTCTGGCCATCGAACACAGCTCGCCGCTCGACGGCGTCGCCCGCGCCCGGCTGTCCACCGTCTACATGCCGGGCAACAAGATCACCATGCTGCCCGACGCCGTGGTCCAGAACTACACGCTGGCCGGCGGCGTCGATTGCCCGGCCGTCTCACTCTACTTGACGGTCAACGACGCGCTGGAAATCCTCAGCCACGAATCGCGGCTGGAAATGGTGCATATCGCCGCCAACCTGCGCCACCACGAAATCGAGCCCTGGTTCAACGCCGAAACCATCGGCGGCCCGTTGCCCGACCAGCCGTTCAAGGACGAACTGCTCCACCTCTGGCACTTCGCCAACGCCTGCGAAGGTCGGCGCGGCAAGCCGTCTGCGATGCAGGGCATCAACGACTACAACTTCGCGATCGATGGCGATCTCGCCGACCCCGATGCCTGTACGGTCGAGATCAGCGAACGCAAACGCGGCAGCCCGCTCGACAAGCTGGTCGCCGAGCTGATGATCGTCGCCAACTCGACCTGGGGCGGCCTGCTCGCCGAAAAGAACGTCGCCTGCCTATACCGCGCCCAGACCCAGGGCAAGGTGCGGATGACGACCTCGCCGCTACCGCATGAAGGCCTCGGCGTGCCGCAATACGCCTGGATGACCTCGCCGCTGCGCCGTTATTGCGACCTGGTCAATCAATGGCAACTGATCGCCTGCCTGAAGGGCGAGACACCGGCCTTCGCGCAGAAATCGGCCGAATTGTTCGGTGCGATGCGCGATTTCGAAACGACCTACGCCGCCTACGCCGATTTCCAGCGTCTGATGGAGCGTTACTGGTGCCTGCGCTGGCTGCAGCAGCACGGCATCACCGAGATCGATGCGACCGTGCGCCGCGAACAACTGGTCAAGCTCGACCACCTGCCGGTGCTGCTCCGCGTCCCTTCACTGCCTGGCGATCTACCGCCGGCGCAACGCGTGCACCTGGCCGTTGAAACCCTGGACCTCCTCAGCCCGGAAATCAGCTGCCGCTTCCTGAGCCTGCTCGGCGAAAGCAATCCGGCGGAGGTCATCGAGGAGGAAGAGCAGTGACTGCGGCAACCCTGGCCTGGCAAGTGGCACCGGCGGACAACCGGCCTTTCTGGCTAGCAGTCGGCTTGTCGCTGCTGGCGCACGCCCTGCTGCTGACGCTGCACTTCCAGTTCCCCGACGCCTCGAACGCAATGCGCGAAAAGGCCCTCGACATCATCCTGGTCAATGCCAAGTCGGCCACGAAGCCGCGCGATGCCCAGGCGCTGGCCCAGTCGAATCTCGACGGCGGCGGCAACACCGATGAAAACCGGCGGGCCAAGACGCCCTTGCCACCGACCTCGCAACAGACGACAGGCGACGACCTGCAGCAGATGCAGCGCCGGGTACAGGAGCTGGAAGCCGCCCAGCACAAGATGCTGACCCAGGCCAAGAGCCTGCGCAGCGTTTCCTCCAGCCCGAGCGCCAGCGAACAGCCGACGCCGGCCCCAGCGTCTCCGGCCTCGACCTGCTCGAGTCGGCGCGCGCGATGGCGCGTCTCGAAGGTGAAATCAACAAAACGACCGACGAATACAGCAAGCGGCCGCGCAAGAAGTTCATCGGGGCGCGCACCGAGGAATATCGCTTCGCCCAGTACATCGAGGACTGGCGGCAGAAAATCGAACGCATCGGCACCCTGAACTATCCCGAGGCGGCTCGTGGCAAGCTCTATGGCTCGCTGGTGCTGACCGTCTCGATCACGGCCGACGGCAGCGTCACCCGCATCGACATCAACCGTTCCTCCGGCTACAAGGTGCTCGACGATTCGGCCCGCCGCATCGTCCAGATGGCTTCGCCCTACTCGCCCTTCCCGCCGGACATCCGGCGCGACACCGACGTCCTCGAAATTACCCGTACCTGGAATTTCACCCAGGGCGACCAGCTCTCCGCGAAATGACCGATCTTTACGCCGTCTTCGGCAACCCGATTGCCCACTCCAAATCACCGGCCATCCACGCCGCCTTCGCCGCCGCCACCGGCCAGCCGTTGCGCTATGAAGCCCGCCTGGCGCCGATCGACGGTTTCACGCAGGCAATTGCCGATTTTGTCGCCGCCGGCGGCAAGGGGGCCAACATCACCGTCCCCTTCAAGGAAGAAGCCTTTCGCCTGAGCAGCCGCTTGAGCGAGCGGGCGGCACGGGCCGGGGCAGTCAATACGCTGGCCTTCAAGGCCGGCGAAATCCTCGGCGACAACACCGACGGCGCCGGTCTGGTCGGCGATCTGACCCGCAACCTGAATTGCCCGCTGACTGGCCAGCGTATTCTGCTGCTTGGCGCCGGCGGCGCCGCGCGCGGCGTGATCGCCCCGCTGCTAGCCGGCAAGCCGGCCGCGCTGTTCATCGCCAATCGCAGCGCCGACAAGGCCGTCGCGCTGGCGCATGGCTTTGCCGATCTGGCGACGGTCGAGGCTGGAAGTTTCGCCGACACCGCCGGCCGCCGCTTCGACCTGGTGATCAATGCCACCTCCGCCAGCCTCGCCGGCGCCAGCCTGGCGCTGCCGCCCGGTCTGTTCGCCGGCGACAGCCTGGCTTACGACATGATGTATGGCAAGGGCGAAACGCCCTTCCTGAGCCAGGCGCGCGAACAAGGTGCGACCCGCTGCGCCGATGGTCTGGGCATGCTGGTCGAACAGGCCGCGGAAGCCTTTCTGGTCTGGCGTGGCGTGCGCCCCGAAACCGGCCGCGTGCTGGCCGATCTGCGGCGCACGCTGGCCGCCTGAGCGCGGAACCCGACGTCCCGCCCGGCGACGACTGCCGCACCCTTTACTCCCGCCGACTAGTGCCAGCCTTTGAATTCATGGTACTAGCGGGCGGGCGGCGTATAGACGACGACGCGGTTCCGTCCCTCATTCTTCGCGGAATATAGCGCGAGATCGGCACAGTGCATCAGATCGTCCGGCATCCGGGCGTGATCGGGATAAGCCGCCACCCCGGCTGAACTGGTAAAGCGCAGTTCAAAAGACCCGAAGCGCACGCGGATCTCGGCGATCGCCTGGCGCCAGCGCTCGGCCCGCTCGGCCGCCACGGACAGCGGCATGCGCGGCATCAGGATGACGAATTCCTCGCCGCCATAGCGGCAGAGGATGTCTTCGTGGCGGATGTCGGCACGGAGATGGCTGGCCAGTTCGCGCAGCACCTCGTCGCCCGCCTGGTGACCGTAGGTGTCGTTGATCTGCTTGAAGTAATCGAGGTCGAGAATCAGCAGGGCCAGCGGGTAGCCTTCACGGCGCGCCCGCGGCAGTTCGCGTTCGAGCGTTTCATCAAGGTAGCGGCGATTGAAGCAACCGGTCAGGCTGTCGCGAATCGCCTGCTCCTGCAGCGCCCCCTGTAGTTGCTCGATCTCCTGCAACTGCTGGCGCAGGCGCTCGTTGGCGGCCCGCAACTGGGCCTCGGCCGCCCGCCGTCCGGAATCGTCGCGGGCAATGCCGAGGATGGTCGTCGGCCGCCCTTCGTCGTCGAGCAGGAAGCTGGCCACCACTTCCGAGTAGACCGTGCCGCCATCCTTGTGCGGCTGCTCGACCTCGGCCATCGCCGACAACGCTGTCTGGTCGCCGGCGGCCAGGCGTTGCAGATGCTCCGCCAGCACCCCCATGACATGGCGATAGGAAGCCGGACTCAGTGCATCTTCGAGCGATTGCTGCATGACCTCATCGGGCGTGAAGCCGCGCACCTGTTGAACCGCTGGGCTGACATAGGTGAAGCGCATGCTGGCCAGATCGAGGGTCCAGATCACGTCCTTGCTCTGCTCGGCCAGCCGGCGGTAACGTTCTTCGCTGCCCCGAAGGGCGGCTTCGACGGCATGACGGTTGCCGATTTCCTTGGTCAGCCGGAGATTGAGGCGGGCGAAATAGGCCGCCGTGACCACCATCAGCGCGAACACCAGGGAGGCAATGACCAGCAATGGCAGCAGCCAGCCGGGCAGTTGGCGCACTTCGGCATCGAACACCAGGCCGTCGAGCGAAAAGCCAGCCGGCAACATCCCCAACTCGGCATAGGTCTGCCCGATCTGCTGCCAGCGGGCGGCCGACATCTGCCCGATTTCGACCAGATCGGGCTGCATCAGGCGCTTCAGTTCCACGGCTTCGAACAGCAAGTGCGCTTTGCTGTGCCGGGTCGAATAGCGTTTGAGAATCAACTCGGCGATCTCGTCGGGCTGGGCTATGGCGTAGGCCCAGCCGCGTAGCACCGCGGCGCGAAAGGCGCGAACCGCATCCGGATTGGCTTTGACGCCATTCTCAAGGGTGAATAGCGTATCGCCGTAGAAATTGATCCCCGCCGCCTTGGGCGTAAAGGCCAGATAGGGGAAGTTCTGCTGGCGCAGCACGAAGGGCTCGTCAGTCGAGTAGCCCGAGATGGCGTCGACCCGCCCGGCAATCAGATCGTCGGCTTGAAAACTGTGCGGCACCGGGGTGTAGCGCTCGACCCCTTCGCGTTTCAGATAGGCCACCAGTTCGGCTTCATGGGGCAGGAGCATGATCCGGCGTTCGTTGAGGGCGTCAATGCTGGGGATTTTCCGGCGATTGGCGAGCAGGACCAGCGGCGAGTTCTGGACGATCACCGCCAGCGCCACCAGCGGCTTGCCCTGGGCCCGTTGCAGCGCCAGTTCGGAGGCCGCCACCCCGTAGTTCGCCTCGCCCTTGAGCACTGCAGCAATCGGATCGCTGCCGTCGGGCAACTCGCGCAGCTCGACCTCGAAGCCCGCGTCGCGGAAGTAGCCCTTCTCGATCGCGGCGTAGTAGCCGGCAAACTGGAACTGGTGTTTCCAGTTCAGTTGCACGCTGACTTTTTCCAGGGCGTGGGCCGAGGAAAAAAACAGCAGCAAAATCGGAAATAGGAGGGAAAGCGGGCGCATGGCGGCATTATCGCCACAAGCGACAGCTGGTGAAACAGGGCGGTGAGCGGTTTTTTCTTTGCCTAGGCCATGCTCGACAAGGCATCGCGCAGTTGACTGTCCTCGTTGGCATGCGCCTCGCCGCCCCCGTGCTGACTTTGGACTTCGGAGTGATAGCCGCAGTCACGGAGAATGTCGGCCCAATACTCCGCATCATGGTGAGACACGAACCAGGGACCATGTTCGATGATCCGCTTGCCGCGATAGTCAATGCGCTTCGTTACTACCCGGTACACTTTTCAGCCTTTGCTCTAGCAGCGCGGAAGTCGCCTCGTGGAGGCGAAACCACAAGATTCCGCCGTGTCAGGCCACTTGCGTTTTTGTGCGGCCCGACCTCGAACCTCGACTCCCTGAACAACTAGATCTTAGCTTCGTTCAGGGCAAGCGCGAAGTCTTTTGCCGACAATGTACCGAGCACGCCATCCGACGTTTCGATGACTGGCAAAGGCGGCGCCTCGTTATCGTCATCGAGGCCGAAACCTTTGCGCGCGCTCGCCACCTGCTGAGCCCGAGCCGCTTCAAGTCGCAACCTGGCCTCCTCGGCACGGCGTTCGCGAAGCTCGCGATCGCGCTCCTGGCGCAGGCGTTCCTGATCAAAACGAAGCTTGGCCTTGTAGGCGAGTTCACCGGCCAGAAGAAAGACGCCAAGGACGCCGAGCGACATCAGCATTGCGGCAAAGGGCTTCTCGAAGACGGCGTCCAGCGCAAAGAGGCCGAGCACGGCCCGCCAGACGAGCAAGAGCGCGAAATACGGATGATCGGTGAGACTGAGGTGCTTCATGATTCGACGGCTTGCCGCATTGGAAAACGGCCGCGATTGTAGCGCAGGCGGCGAGCGGCGCGCGTTCGCTGAATGCTGGCGACTCAGCCCGGAAGCGGGCGCGGAATCACTTGTGATAAATCCGGCTGCTGCCCCCTGAGCGGCCGCCAGGGTTAGCCACGTTGTCGAACAGGTTCCAGCCCTGGTGCTGGGCGTAGCCGAACAGGGCGAGGGCGAGGATGCCGGCGGCGAGATTAAAGTGCTTGAACATCAGTCGTCCTCATCCGCATCGTCGCTGCTAACCGGGGCGTGGTCGCTCTCCGCCCAGCGCCCGGCCTCGAAAGCAGCATGGCGCAGGCGCGTGAAAACCGGGAAGATGACCAAGAAGAGCAGCACCATCACAAAATTGCTCCAGCCGGCGCCGCCACTGAAGACCTCGACGGTATCGCGCACCGGCACCGGCTTTTCCGGCGCCAGGTCGGGATCCACACTCAGATAGTAGGTACCCGGCGGCACATCGAGGAAAACCACCTCGTCCTCGTTGCTGCCCTCGGTCCAGTGACCGTCGTCATAGCCCTGGTAGAAGGCCAGTTCGCGTGCCGCCGGCCAGGCGTTGCCGGTCGCCTTGTTAACCAACAGCAGGTCGAGGCCGATCCAGTTGTTGTCGAGGGTCGTCGTGTTGCGCACCGTGATCTTGCGCGGCTTGTCGCGCACTTCGAACTCCCGGGTGACCAGGGTTTCCTCGGCCATCTGCGACGAAAAGGCGAGCTCCTGACGGAGCAGGGACTTACCGCCCGACACGAAGGCGAAGAAAAGCTGTAGCAGCACGGCGAGCAGAGCCAGTTTCCAGAACAGCTTGCAGACCCGCTGGTGGGTGGCTTCCCAGGGATTGGGCTGGTTGGCGTAAACGCCGATCGGTTCGGGCAGGCGGCCATCCGGCAACTTAAAGGCTTCGGCGATCACCGCCGGGGCGACATACAGGCCTTGCGACCAGCTCAGGTCCTTGGCCGTCGACTCGCGCGACAGCATCAAGGGCGGCGCGACGTAATCGACCACGCGGCTGGTTTCACCACGGCGGACACGCCAGGTAAATTCGCCGGCGACCTGGATCACTTCGGCCGCCGGGGTCGTCGAAAAATGCTTGAACGCCTGCCCGCTCCAGCGCACGTCGGACAGTTCCATCGCCCCGCTGCTGTTCGGCGGATTGGGCAGCACGTCGGCGATGTTCCAGTGACCGTTGTACTCGGTCAGCCAGCGGTAGGTTCCGTGCCCGCCGGCCAGCAGGTATTCGCGCCAGTCGTAGGCGATGCCGTCCACCTTGCATTGCTTGACCAGGAAGCCGATCACTTCGGCCGGCTTGCCTTCCAGCGTTCCCTTGCTGCCCAGCGCCAAGCGCGGCTGATATTGCTCGTCGCGCTGACCGAGCGCCTTCGACAACAGCTTGTAGCTCTCGTCGGCGGTATCGACCACGGCGCCACAACTGGCGCAGCCGACCGCCAGGATGTCCCTGGAACGCGCCGACATTGGCGCGCCGCAGCTCGGGCAGCGGAAAACCTGGGCCGCAACGCTGGCCGTCGGGATCGGCATGCCCTGGCGCAGGTTGGCCATTTTCAGCGACCTGAAATCGACGGCCTGGCCGACGAACAACAGCGGCGGCGTTTCGGAGTAGTCGAGGGTCGCGAAATTGGCGCCGTTGCGCAGATCGACCGCGGCCACCGGATAGCCGCCGCCGACCTTGAACGGCAATTCGCCCTGACCGGCCACGCACTCGGCGTTCTCGATATTGCTCACCGTCCACGTCTGGCTGGCCAGCACGAAGCGCTGACCGATTGTCAGCTCATCGAAGGGCGGCAGGCGATCCGGAACGAATTGCGCAAAAGTGAGCACATACTCGCCGGCGGCTTCCGACAGCCAGCCGGTGCGCATGTCGTCGAACAGCAGGTGCCACTCGTTCCAGATACCCTGGCTGTACTTGATCTGGATGCGCCCGATCAGAGCGAAATGGACACCTTTGTAACTGCCCTCGCTGCCCAACTGGAGCGGCGAACGATCCTCGACCAGGGCCGCCATCTTGCCGATGTCTTCGAGCGCCTGGTCGTGACGGACCAGGGTGCTCTGGCAGTATTCGCAGACGGCAAAGATCGACGACGCCGATTGGAAGACAACCGGCGCGCCGCAGGAGGGGCAGGAGGCAGTCAGCGCCACAGGCTGCCGGTCAGGTCAGCTTCTTGAGCAGCTCGGCTTTCTTGGCCTCGAACTCTTCTTTGGTCAGGATGCCCTTTTCGACCAGCCCATGCAGTTTTTCCAGGGTGGCGACGACCTCGTCGGCCGAGACCGGGGCGACGCTCGGTGCCGGTACGGCTGCTGCCGGGGCGCCCGTGGCCGGCGTCATGGCGGAAGCCATCGCCTGCCCCATGACCTGGCCGAAACCGACCCCGGCGCCGAGGCCGACGCCCATGCCAGCCATGCCGCCCTCGTTCTTGGCCGCCTCAGGAATTGCATTGGCAACCTGGTACTGGGTGTAGCGGCCCATGTCGCCGATCATGTTCATGCCGATCCGCTGGTCGAGAATCTTTTGCAATTCCTCCGGCAGCGAGATGTTCTGGACGACCAGCGAATCGAGGGTCAGGCCGAAATCGGCGAACATCGGCTGCATCTTGGCGAACATCGCCTTGCCGAACTCGTCCTGGTTGGCCGCCATGTCGATGAAGGCAACGCCGGATTCGCCAAAGAGGTCGGTCATCCCGGCGACCATGGTGTTGCGCAGCTGGCCTTCCAGCTCCTCGCGGCCATAGCTGTCGCGGGTACCGGAGATCTTCTGGTAGAAGGTCTTGGCGTCGGAGAGGTGATAGCTGTAGATGCCGAACGCGCGCATGCGGACGACGCCGAATTCCTTGTCGCGGATGGTGATCGGGTTCGGCGTGCCCCATTTCTGGTCGAGCTGGATCCGCGTCGAGAAGAAGTAGAGGTCGGACTTGAACGGGGACTCGAACAGCTTGTCCCAGTTCTTCAGATAGGTCAGGACCGGCAGCGTCTGCGTCGTCAGCTTGTACATGCCCGGCGCGAAGACATCGGCGACCGTGCCTTCATTGACGAAAAGGGCCAGTTGCGAATCGCGTACGGTCAGACTGGCGCCGTTCTGGATTTCCATTTCCTGCATCGGGAAGCGCCAGGCCAGCGTGCCGTCGCCCTCCTCTGTCCATTGCAGGATGTCGATAAACTGTTTCTTGATGAAGTCCATCAGGGCCATGGCTACCTCCTTGAGTGATCAGGCGATGCAACCGGCGTTCAGGATGCCGACGCCGATCGAGAGCGATGCGAGAAAAATCCCCGAAGCCAGCTTGCCCTGGGGAATATTGTGGTTGATGGTCGGCAGCGCCAGGCGCGCCGTGGTAAAGGTCAGCAACTGCACGACGCAGGCGACCAGCCCCCAGCCAATCATCGAGTACAGGTTGTGGCTGATTGCGACCGACACGGCGATCGGCAGCGCGAAACCGATCACCGCCCCGCCCAGGCTGACCGCCGCCGCCTCGTTGCCGGCGCGGATCAGCGCCAGTTCGCTGTAGGGCGTGATGAAAATGTAGAGGGCAAGAAAGGCTGCGAGCAAGACCAGCGCGGTCACGAAAAAACTGGCGAAGGCCGGCAGGCTATTGAGTACCGGATCGAACATGCGATATCCCGGATGGCGTATGACAGCGTCGGATTGTCGCCCCGCGCCCTGGCAAATTCAAGCATGGCGGGCCCGATAGCAGGCGATGAATGCT
The DNA here is from genome assembly GCF_026261605.1 of Dechloromonas sp. A34. NCBI lineage: Bacteria > Pseudomonadati > Pseudomonadota > Betaproteobacteria > Rhodocyclales > Azonexaceae > Dechloromonas > Dechloromonas sp. A34. The sequence continues at coordinate 846,605 of NZ_CP102486.1, read as the reverse complement.
TCGGGCGCCATCGCCAGGGCACGAAAATAGCCGGAATACGATGCTTGGGCATCGTATCCAAGCCTGCTCAGTCGTCGCAGCCCAGTACTTTCAAGCCTTCCAGCGGAAGATTCGGGATCAAGGCATGCGGAATCGAAAGACAGTCCGCCAGAACCTGGGCATCACCGCCGGAGATCAGGCATTGGGTGCGCCGGTCGGCCAGGCGACGGAAAGCCCGTTCAATCGCCCCGGCCTGGGCCTCGATGGCGCCGCTGACGATTGCATCGTCGGTACAGCGCGGATATTCGGCGTATTGTCCCGCGGCCAGCGGCAGGCCGGCCGTGTCGCGGGCGAGGGCGCGCCGCATCAGCGGGCTACCCGGGAGAATCAGGCCGCCGAGAAAATTGCCGTCGGCGTCGAGCGTGTCGATCGTCGTCGCCGTCCCCGCCATGACCACGATGCAGGCCATACGGGTCAGGCTGCGGGCGCCAATCAGCGCGCACCAGCGGTCCACCCCGAGTTGTCCCGGATTTTGATAGCGATTGGTCACGCCGCCGCGTTTGGCCTCGGCCTTGACTTCCCGGAATACGGATTGCCAGTCAGCCAACTGTTCGCGGATGCGGGTCGCTACATCGTTGCCCGCGACGTTGGCGAGCAGCACTTTGTCCGGCTGCGGCCAGGTCGTCGGCAGGGCCGCCAGTTCGCCACTGCCCGCGTGGTCGACTGCGCCCTGGGCCAGCCAGCGCTCGCCGTCATGCACCCCCCATTTGATGCGGGTATTACCGCTATCCAGACAGACGATCATGCCGGGCGCCCGCCAAGAGTACTTCCTGCGGGGCGCAGGCTGACATCGCCTGCCAGAATGCGTTCGACCCCGGCGGCAGTTTCGAGCAACAGGGCACCATCATCGTCCGCGCCCAGACAGGTGCCGAGCACTGGTGATGCCGCCTCGTCGAGAAGCTGGACTTGCTGCCCCTGCCAGACATGACGCTGCTGCCAGTCGGCCTTGAGCCCGCCAAAACCGTCGCCGGCAAAGCGCTCAAGTGTCTCGGCCAACTCGCACAGGAGCGCCGCCAGCACGGCATGGCGCTCCGGCAAGCGATAGCAGGCCTGGCTCAGGCCGGCTGCCGGGAAAGGCAATTCTTCGGCTGGCGGCAGCAGGTTGAGGCCGATGCCGATAATCGCCTGCGTGCCGCGCCGGTCGGAGGCCAGCTCGACCAGCACGCCGGCCAGCTTGGCCTGCCGCCCATCCTGGTCAAGCAGCACGTCGTTCGGCCACTTCAGGCCAACGCCCTGGGCGCCGAGGCTTTCCAGTCCGCGCGCCAGAGCGACACCGACCGCCAGCGAGAGGCCGCTCAGGCGCGACAGCGGTCCGGTAAAGCGCCAAAGCAGGGAGAAGGTCAGACTCGCTTCTGGGGCCGACAGCCATTGCCGGCCGCGCCGGCCACGGCCGGCACTCTGCCGGTCGGCGACCACCACGCTACCCGCCGGAGCGCCACGGTCGGCGCGACGCATCAGTTCGCTGCTGGTCGAATCGCATTCGTCCAGCGCATCAACGTCAAAACGGCCGGCCAGTTCGCCCAGCCGGGCTTTGAGCAAGACAAGATCGATCAGGGGCATGCCGCGGATTTTACTCCGCCGCCAGCTCCTTGCCGCCGTCGATGCCGAGTTCGGCAATCTTGCGGGTAATCGTGTTGCGGCCGATCCCCAGCGCATGCGCCGCCTCGATCCGGCGGCCGCCGGTATGGGCCAGCGCCCGGGTGATCAGGATGCGCTCGAAAGTCTGCGCCAGGACGCCATGAACATCGGGCACGCCGCGCGCCAGCAGGCGGTCGACCTCGTCTTCGAGGGCGCCCTCCCAGTCGGTGGCCAGGGTGACCGGCGTCGATTCGCGCAGTTCGCCCGGCAGATCGCCGATTTCGACCTGCTGGCCGGGGGCCATCACGGTCAGCCAGTGACAGAGATTTTCCAGTTGCCGGACATTGCCCTGGAAGTCGAGGCCGCTCAGGTACTTCAGCGCGGCTTCCGACAGGCGCTTGGTTTCGACACCGAGTTCGCGGGCGCTCTTTTGCAGAAAATGCTTGGTGAGCAGCGGAATGTCCTCGCGCCGCTCGCGCAGCGAGGGCAGGCGAATGCGGATGACGTTCAGGCGATGGAACAGATCTTCGCGGAACAGGCCTTCCTTGACCCGGGTTTCCAGGTTCTGGTGGGTCGCCGCGATGACCCGGACATTGGCCTTGATCGGCGAGTGGCCGCCGACGCGATAGAAGTGGCCATCGGACAGCACGCGCAACAGGCGGGTCTGCAGTTCGGAGGGCATGTCGCCAATTTCGTCGAGGAACAGCGTGCCGCTTTCGGCCTGCTCGAAGCGACCGCGGCGCTGAGCCTGAGCGCCGGTGAAGGCACCGCGTTCGTGACCGAAGAGTTCGGATTCGAGCAGATCCTTCGGAATCGCCGCCGTGTTGATCGCGATGAAGGGTTTGTCGGAACGCGGGCTATGGCGGTGCAGGGCTCGCGCCACGAGTTCCTTGCCGGAACCGGACTCGCCGTTGATCAGCACGGTCGCATGCGACAGCGCAAGACGACCGATGGCGCGGAAGACTTCCTGCATCGCCGGCGCCTGACCGAGGATTTCGGGGACCAGGCCCTCTTCTTCCAGCGCACCACTCTGGTGCATTGATTCATCGATGGCCCGCCGGATCAGCTCGACGGCCTGATCGACGTCGAAGGGCTTGGGCAGGTATTCGAAGGCGCCGCCCTGGAAAGCGGCGACGGCGCTTTCCAGATCGGAATAGGCAGTCATGATGATGACCGGCACCGACGGAAAACGCGTTTTGACCTCCTGCAGCAGCACCAAGCCCGACTGGCCGGGCATGCGGATGTCCGACATCAGGACCTGTGGCGGCTCGATACCCTGTTCGAGCTGGGAAATGGCCTCGGTCGCCGAGGCGAAACTCTTGAAGGGGATGCCCTCACGGGACAGGGTCTTTTCCAGAACCCAGCGGATTGAGCGATCGTCGTCCACGATCCAGACCGGTTTCATATTTTTTTGGCTCATCTAGTCGTTAGTATGGCCAAGAGTCTAGCAAGACTCAGGCCTGCTCGACCGGCAGGCGCAAGGTGAAAACGGTATTGCCGGGACGACTCGAGCAGTCGATGGTGCCGTGGTGGTGCTGGATGAAATTCTGGGCGATGGTCAGGCCCAGGCCAGTGCCGCCGTCACGCCCGGAAACCAGCGGATAGAACATGCGTTCGTGGATATCGTCGGAAATGCCCGGACCGTTGTCGATCACCTTGATTTCCATGGCCAACCGGTAGCGCTTCTTGGCCAGCGTCACCTGACGCAAAGAGCGCGTGCGCAGGATGATCTCGCCTTCGCCGTTCATCGCCTGCGCGGCATTGCGGGCGATATTCAGCACTGCCTGGATAAGTTGCTCGCGGTCGCCGATCAGTTCCGGCAGACTGGTATCGTAGTCGCGCCGGATTTCGAGCGAACCGGGAAACTCGGCGGTCAGCAGGCTGCGCACCCGTTCGAGAATTTCGTGGATATTGACCGTCGTCGGCAGCATCGCCCGGTGCGGCGTCAGCAGGCGCTGCATCAGGTCCTGCAGGCGGTCGGCTTCCTTGATGATGACCTGGGTGTATTCCTTGAGCGAGGGATTGGCCAGTTCATGTTCGAGCAACTGTGCCGCGCCGCGGATGCCGCCCAGTGGATTCTTGATTTCATGGGCCAGGTTGCGGATCAGTTCGCGACTGGCCTGCTGCTGCTCGATCAGGCGCTCTTCGCGGGTCGCCGCCAGATGGTGCTCAATCGGCTGCAATTCGAGCAGCAGGCGCATGCCGCCCGCAATCTCCGGGCGCAACGGCGTCACCGTGCAGTTCAAGTGCAGGGTTTCGCCATCGCTGCGCTTCAACTGGATGTTCTGGCCGGTATAGCCCCAATTGTTGTTCAGTCCGTTATCGAGCGCCGCCTGCAAGGTTGTCGAACAGGTGCAGACCACGGCCAGGGTCTTGCCGACCACCGACTGGCCGCTGACCGCCAACAGGTTCTCGCCGGCCGGATTGATGTAGCGGATGAGCTGCCCGTCGTCCAGCAGCAGCACCGCCGAGGCCAGCAGATCGAGGCCGGAGAAGGAAGCGTGGGTGACATTCATGGCTGCCATTGTAGCGATTTGGGTCTAGGCCATCTGGACAACTTGCGTTACTGACCGATCGTTCATTATGATGCTTGGTCCAGCCTTCGGCCCGCCCCATGTCCAAGACCACCCCGTTTCCGATTACCCTGCTGTGCGGTCTGGCCCTGCTGTTCGCCGGATGCCAGGGCGAGGCACCGCCCCCGCTGGCCAGCCGTGCGGTCCTCGTCCAGGCGGTGGCACCGTTGGCTGTCGGCACCGCCACCTACACTGGTGAGATTCGCGCCCGCCACGAACTCGATCTGGCCTTCAGGGTCGGCGGCAAGCTGGCCGCCCGCCTGGTCGACGCCGGCGCCGAGATTAAGCCCGGCCAGCCTTTGGCCCGGCTCGACCCGGCCGATCTCGAACTGGCAGCCACGGCCGCACGCGCCCAGTTGGCAGGCGCCGAGAGCGACCTGGCCACGGCCAGCGCCGAGCGCGAGCGCTACGCCGGCTTGCTGGCGAAAAAATTCGTCAGCCAAGCCGCTTTCGAAGCCAAGGACAATGCCGCCAACAGTGCCCGCGCCCGTCTCGAACAGGCCCGCTCGCAAAGCCGGATCAGTGGCAACCAGGCCGCCTACGGCACGCTGAGTAGCGAATTTCCGGCCGTCGTCACCGCCGTGCTGGCCGACGCCGGCCAGGTGGTCAGTGCCGGCCAGGCCGTTTTCCGTCTGGCCCGACCGGAAGAGAAGGAAGTCGCGATCGCCGTCGCCGAAAGCCGCATCGCCGAACTGAAGGCGGCCAAAGCGCTGAGCGTCGGCCTCTGGGCCAACCCCGAAGTCCGCCTGCGCGGCGAACTGCGCGAACTTTCTCCGGCCGCCGATCCGGCCACCCGGACCTACGCCGCCCGCATCCGCCTGCTCGACCCGCCGCCGGAAGTCCGCCTCGGCATGACCGCCCGCGTCTTTCTCGATGCCGCCGGCGAGGCCGCCCTGCTCGTCCCGCTGGCTGCCGTCGTCGACCAGGGCAACGGCCCGCTGGTCTGGGTGGTCGCCGAAGGCAAGGCCAATCCGCGACCGATCCGCCTGAGCCGCTTCCAGGAAGATGGCGCCGTCGTCGCCGCCGGACTGCAAGCCGGCGAACTGGTTGTCGTCGCCGGCGCTGCCCGCCTGGTCGTCGGCCAGGCGGTCGACGCCCGCCCCGTCACGCCGCCTGCCGGGCAGCGTTAAGCCGTGAGCCAGCGTTTCAACCTGTCCGACTGGACCCTGCACCACCGGACGCTGGTCGGCTATTTCCTGTTCGCCATCGCGCTCATGGGCATTGTCGCCTACGGCCGGCTGAACCAGGCCGAGGACCCGCCCTTCACGTTCAAGGTCATGGTCGTCCGCAGCTTCTGGCCGGGCGCGACGGCGCTGCAGATGCAGCAGCAACTGACCGACAAGATCGAAAAGAAACTCCAGGAAACGCCCTTCATCGACCGCGTTTCCAGCTACACCCGCCCCGGCGAATCGACCGTGCTCTTCTTCGCCAAGGACAGCACGCCGCCGGCCATGGTGCCGGATGTCTATTACCAGGTACGCAAGAAGATCGGCGACATTCGCCACACTCTGCCGGCCGGTGTCCAGGGGCCGTTCTTCAACGATGAATACGGCGACGTCTACGGCAACATCTTCGCGCTGACCGCCGAGGGTCTCGATTATCCGCAACTCAAGGACACCGCCGAGCGCATCCGCGACGAGTTGCTGCGCGTACCGCATGTCGGCAAGGTCGACATTTTCGGCGTCCAGGACGAGAAGATTTTCGTCGAACTCTCGAACGCCAAGCTGGCGACGCTCGGCATCGACCAGAGCACTATCGTCCAGGCGCTGAGCCAGCAGAACGCGGTGGCCGGCGCCGGCTTTTTCGAGACGGCGAGCGAACGCATTCAGATTCGCCCGGGCGGCGCCTTCGATACGGTGCAGGCCGTGGCCGATACGCCGATCCGCGCCGGCGGCCGCAGTTTCCGGCTGGGCGACATCGCCACCGTCAAGCGCGGCACGATGGACCCGCCGGGCACCCGGGTCCGTTTCGGCGGCCAGAGGGCGCTGGCGATCGGCGTCTCGATGGCCAAGGGCGGCGACGTCATCGTCCTCGGCAAGGCGCTCGATACGCGGATCGCCCTGCTCAACGCTACGCTGCCGCTCGGCGTCGAGATCGCCACCTCGACCAGCCAGCCGACCGCCGTCAAGCGCTCGGTGCAGGCTTTCGTGCAGTCGCTGGCGGAAGCGGTGATCGTCGTCCTGCTCGTCACCTTCATCAGCCTCGGCATCCGGACCGGCATGGTCGTCGCCATTTCGATCCCGCTCGTGCTGGCCGCCACCTTCCTCGCCATGAACCTGTTCAACGTCGGCCTGCACAAGGTCTCGCTCGGTGCCCTGGTGCTCGCCCTCGGCCTGCTGGTGGACGATGCGATCATCGCCGTAGAGATGATGTGGGTGAAGATGGAACAGGGCTGGGAACGGACCCGCGCCGCCTCCTTCGCCTATACCAGCACGGCCGGACCGATGCTCTCCGGCACGCTGGTCACCGTCGCCGGCTTCATCCCGATCGCGCTCGCCAAGTCGTCGACCGGCGAGTACGCCTTCGCCTTCTTCCAGATCAATGCCATGGCCCTGCTCATTTCCTGGCTGGCCGCCGTGGTTGCCATTCCCTGGCTCGGCTACAAGCTGCTGCCCAACCCGCGCGCACCGCGCCCGGCGGGACTGATCGAACGCCGCCTGCCGCGTCTGGCCACGCTACTGGCCCGGCTCGGCCTGGGCGGCGTTGCCCACGGCGAGGACCACGACGTCTATGGCACACCGTTCTATAGCCGCTTCCGCCGACTGGTCGGCTGGTGCGTGACCCGGCGCTGGCTGATCATCGTCATTACCGTGGCCCTCTTCGCCCTGGCCATCGTCGGCATGAGCAAGGTGCAGAAGCAGTTCTTCCCGAACTCGACACGCCTCGAGCTGAATGTCGAACTGCGCCTGCCCGAGGGCGCTTCGCTCAACGCCAGCGATGCCGAAGCCAAGCGCCTGGAAGAATGGCTAGCCCTGGACCAGGCCAAATTCGACCAGTTCGAGCACTACATCACCTTTGTCGGCTCCGGTTCGCCGCGCTACTACCTCGGCCTCGACCAGCAACTGCCGGCCAGCAACCTCAGCCAGTTCGTCATCCTGACGCGCAGCGTCGAGGCCCGCGAAGCCCTGCGCGGCCGGCTGATCGAGCTGTTCGAGAAGGGCGGCTTCAACGCCCGGGGCAATATCAGTCGCATCGAGAACGGGCCGCCGGTCGGCTATCCGATCCAGTACCGCGTCTCCGGCGAGGATCTGGCGACCCTGCGCCAGGCCGCGGCCCAGGTCGCCGATGTCATGCGCCACAATCCGGAGGTCTCCAACGTCAATTTCGACTGGAGCGAGCTTTCGAAGGCCATCGAGATCGAGATCGACCAGGACAAGGCCCGCCTGCTTGGCGTTTCCAGCCAGGATCTGGCGGCGCTGCTCAACATGTCGCTGAACGGTTACACGGTGACCAGTTTCCGCGAAGGCGAGAAGACCATCGATGTCGTGCTGCGCGGCGACCGCGAGGAGCGGGCGCATCTCAGCGCGCTGCCCGATCTGGCGGTCCCGACTCACAGTGGCAAGAGCGTGCCGCTGAGCCAGATCGGCCGCTTCAAGCACGGCTTCGAGCCAGGCCTGATCTGGCGGCGCGATCGCCTGCCGACCATCACCGTGCGCGGCAATCTGTATGGCAAGACCCAGCCGGCCGCCATCGTCGATCGCCTCGCCCCCGAAATCGGCGCCATCCAGGCTGCCTTGCCGACCGGCTACCGGATCGTTACCGGCGGCTCGGTCGAAGAATCGGCCAAGGGCTCGAGCTCGGTGATGGCAGGCATTCCGATCTTCCTGCTGGTCGTCGTCACCGTCCTGATGATCCAGCTGCAGAGCCTGTCGCGGGTGGTCATGGTGCTGCTCACGGCACCGCTCGGGATTATCGGCATCGCGTTGTTCCTGCTCGTCTTCCGCCAGCCTTTCGGCTTCATGGCCCTGCTCGGCAGCATTGCGCTGTTCGGCATGATCATGCGCAACTCGGTGATCCTGGTCGACCAGATCGAACAGGACATCGCCGCCGGCAAGCCGCGGCGGGAAGCCATTGTCGAATCGACCGTGCGCCGCTTCCGGCCCATCGTGCTGACCGCGGCGGCGGCCGTGCTGGCCATGATCCCATTGTCGCGCAACGATTTCTTCGGACCGATGGCGGTCGCCATCATGGGTGGCCTGATCGTCGCCACCGCCTTCACCCTGCTCTTCCTGCCGGCCCTCTACGCCGCCTGGTACAAGGTGAAAGCCAGTTGATAGCTATTAGTCGCTAGTTTTTGGCAAAAGCAAAGGGCGCCGTGGCGCCCTCAAACTCTACTAACAACTAATGACTAGCAACTAACGCAGATTGCCCAGTTCTTTCTGGATCGCCTGGATGTTGCGCTCGTGTTGTCCGACACGGTCACGATAGGGCGCCAGGCGCTCAGGGCTGCCACGCAGGGCTTCCTGTTCCGCAAAATCCTTGCGCGCCTGTTCCAGACTACGCTGCTCGCCTGCCAGTTCCTGCTCGAGGATGTGGCGGCGATCGCCATCGCGTGCCCGCTGCGTATCTTCCTGAACCCTCGGGAAACCTGAAGGCGTCGGATTGGCCACTGCTCCGGCCGGCCTGGCCCGGGGAGCCGGCACACTGGTTTCCGGACTGCTGACGACCGCCCTGCAATTCTTGTCGACGCGCGCATTGGAAATCAGCGTCCCCCCATTGGCGTCGATGCATTTGTAAATGGTCTGTGCCGTAGCCGGCATGGCCAGCGCGGCAAGCAGCAAGACAAAGGCGTTGCGAGTCATCGTGATCAATCCTTGTAACCGGTTCAGTGTACTGGGTTAACGGCCAGCCAGCCAAAAGGTGAACAAAAAAAGGGCGGGAAAACCCGCCCTTTTTTGACTGACGCTCTGTGATCAGCAGGAGTAGTACAGATCGAATTCCACCGGATGGGTGGTCATGCGGATCTTGTTCACTTCTTCCATCTTCAAGGCGATGAAGGCATCGATCCAGTCGTTGGAGAAGACACCGCCACGGGTCAGGAATTCGCGATCCTTATCCAGGTTGGCCAAGGCTTCTTCCAGCGAGGCACAGACAGTCGGGATCAGCGCGTCTTCTTCCGGCGGCAGATCATACAAGTTCTTGTCAGCCGGGTCGCCCGGGTGGATCTTGTTCTGAATGCCGTCCAGACCAGCCATCAGCAGGGCCGAGAAGCACAGGTACGGATTGGCAATCGGATCCGGGAAGCGGGTCTCGATACGACGAGCCTTGGTCGAGGCGACGTACGGAATGCGGATGGAAGCCGAACGGTTCTTGGCGGAGTAGGCCAGCTTGACCGGGGCTTCGTAGTGCGGGACCAGACGCTTGTAGGAGTTGGTACCCGGGTTGGTGATGGCGTTCAGGGCCTTGGCGTGCTTGATGATGCCGCCGATGTAGAAGAGGGCGGTTTCGGACAGGCCGGCATAGCCGTCACCGGCAAACAGGTTCTTGCCGTCCTTCCAGATCGACTGGTGCACGTGCATGCCCGAACCGTTGTCGCCAACGATCGGCTTCGGCATGAAGGTCGCGGTCTTGCCGTACTGATGGGCCACATTGTGCACCACGTACTTCAGCTGCTGGGTTTGGTCAGCGCGCTTGACCAGAGTGTTGAACACGGTGCCAATTTCGCATTGGCCGGCGTTCGCCACTTCGTGGTGATGAACTTCAACCGGGCAGCCGATGGCTTCCAGGGTCAGGACCATGGCGGAACGGATGTCGTGCAGGCTGTCGACCGGGGGAACTGGGAAGTAGCCGCCCTTGACGCCCGGACGGTGGCCGGTGGCGCCGCTACCTTCGTTCTTTTCACCGGAATTCCAGGCCGCTTCGGCGGAATGGATCTTCAGGTGGCAGCCCGACATGTCGACATTCCACTCGACGCCGTCGAAGATGAAGAATTCGGGTTCCGGACCGAAGTAGGCGGTGTCGCCGACGCCGGAGGACTTCAGGTAGGCTTCGGCGCGCTTGGCGATGGAGCGCGGGTCGCGGTCGTAGCCACGACCGTCGGCGGGATCGACGACGTCACAGGTCAGGACGACGGTGGTTTCGTCGAAGAACGGATCGATGTAGGCGGTGGCCGGATCCGGATTCAGCTGCATGTCGGAGGCTTGAATGCCCTTCCAGCCGGCGATGGAGGAGCCGTCGAAGGCGTGGCCGTTTTCGAACTTGTCTTCGCTGAAAGCGGAGACCGGCACGGTGACGTGCTGCTCTTTGCCACGGGTGTCGGTAAAGCGGAAATCGACGAACTTGGCGTCGTTTTCCTTGATCAGATTGATTACGTCTTGCGGGGTTGCCATGAGCGTAGGTCTCCTAAGAAAACAAGTTGCCGGTTGGTCCGGCGACAATAAAAATTTCGTAACGCGCTGGGTTTAGCAGAAAGCATGCCAAAGGCCGACGACTTAACTTTGTATTTTGCCACAAGGAGATGCGGGATTTGGCAAGATTTTCCAGCACCAATATAGTGCAAAACCACCCAAGCACGCACTAATGTGGTGCAACCAGACAATTCAGAGATACTGCACGGATGGCTGGGTGCGACTTCAGGCGCTCGGCCACTTTCAGCTCGGCCCGACGCAAGGCGTCACCATTCGCGAAAAAGGCGTGATCGAGGAAAACCTCGATTTCAACGCCGCCGTTCAGATAGTGAAGCACCACCTTCTCCGGCGTCGGTAATTCCGAGAGCACCGGTGTCAGTTCCTTGAGCAGGGCGTCGCGGCCGGGCAAGCGAAAGACCGCCACATCGGGATCGAGGTCATCTTCGGGATCGATATGGACCAACACATCGAGCACCGCGGGATGCTCGCGCAGGACGCGGGCGCGCGCCGACTCGGCGATGCGGTGCCCTTCCGAGACGCTGATCCGCGCATCGACCTGAACATGCGCATCGACCAGAACCTGATGGGCCATGCGCCGGGTCCGCAACTGATGCAGGTCGATCACCCCCGGCGTCGCCAGCAGGCTCTTGCGGATCGCCTCAACCTGCGTCGCATCAAGCCCGGTGTCGATCAGTTCCTTGATCGCCCCCCAGGCCAACTGGGCGCCCATGCGCAAAATCATGAAACCCATCAGCGCCGCCGCCAGCAGGTCGAGGAAGGACCAGCCGAGCAGCGCGCCGCCGATCCCGACCACGACGACCAGGGCCGAAGCCGCGTCGGCGCGGGTGTGCAGTGCATTGGCCGTCAGCAACTGGGAACGCTGGCGTTCGGCGACCCGGATCAGATAGCGATACAGGCCTTCCTTGGCAATTACCGTCGCCACGGCGGCCCAAAACGCCGAGAACTCGACCGCGGGCAAGACCTCGATGTGCTGCAGACGCAGGCCGGACTGCCAGAGGATGCCGCCGCCGATCAGGGTCAGCGAGGCGCCGAGAACCAGCGTCGCCGCCGTTTCGACCCGGGCATGGCCATAGGGATGCTGTTGGTCGGCGGGATGTGCGCTCTGCCGACTGGCGTAGATCACCAGGAAATCGGAGAGCAGGTCGGAGAACGAATGCACGCCATGGGCGACCAGCGACTGCGAATGGGCCAGCCAGCCGATGATGATCTGAGCCACCGTCAATACCAGGTTGACCACCACGCTGACCCAGGTCGCGCGCTGCGCCTCGGCCGCGCGCTCGGCCGGCGACGCCGGTATCTGCTGGGGATGTCCGCTTTCCATGAGCTCTGCCCTATACTGGTGGGCCCTGATTCTAGCAGCCATTCATTATGGGAAAGCTTACCGAAATCCTCACCCTGGCCCAGGCCCGTGGCCGTGCTCTGGAACGCCCCTACAAGGGCGAACTGACGCCGCAGGAGGCCGCGGAGTTGCTCCGCCTGGCTCCCGGCGCCAAAATCGTCGATGTCCGGACCCGGGCCGAATGGGACTGGGTGGGCCGCGTCCCGAATGCCGTCGAGATCGAATGGAACCAGTACCCGGGCGGCGTCCGTAACCCGAACTTCGTCGCCGAACTGCAACGCCAGGTCGATCCTCAAGCGCTGGTCATGTTTCTCTGCCGCAGCGGCGCGCGGTCGATCGCCGCGGCCACCACCGCGACCGAAGCCGGTTACAGCGACTGCTACAACATCCTCGAAGGTTTCGAAGGTGACAAGGACGCCCAGGGCCAGCGCAACAAGATCGGCGGCTGGCGTCATGCCGGCCTGCCCTGGCATCAGGGATAATCGGAACCATCGGGCCGCAGCGCCCGTCTTTCAGAGTAACAACATGCAAACCGCCACCATCGCCTTCGACCCCTTCAACACGCTTTCCGACGAAGCCTGCCAAGAGCGGATTCGTGTCGCCCGCGCCAAGCTCGGCAAGCAGGCCGTCATTCTTTGCCACCACTACCAGCGCGCCGACATCTACCAACATGCCGACCTGACCGGCGATTCGCTGAAGCTCTCCAAGCTGGCTTCGCAGACCGATTCGGAATTCGTCATCTTCTGCGGCGTGCACTTCATGGCCGAAGTCGCCGACATCATGACCGCCCCGCACCAGAAGGCCATCCTGCCCGACCTCGCGGCCGGCTGCTCGATGGCGGACATGGCCAACCTGGCCAAGGTCGAACGTTGCTGGCGCGAGCTGAACGAGGTGCTGAATGCCGAGGAAGAAGTCACCCCGGTCACCTACATCAATTCGGCGGCCGACCTGAAAGCCTTCTGCGGCGGGCACGGCGGTATCGTCTGCACCTCGTCGAATGCCGGCACCATCGCCAAGTGGGCCTTCGAACGCCGGCCCAAGGTGCTGTTTTTCCCCGACCAGCATCTCGGCCGGTGGACCGGCCACAACATGGGCATCACGATGGACGAGATGGTGGTCTGGGACCCCGATCTCGAACTCGGCGGCCTGACTCCGGCGCAAATCAAGAAAGCCAAAATCCTGCTCTGGAAGGGCCACTGCTCGGTGCACCAGATGTTCCAGAAATCGCACATCGACGCCTTCCGCGCCAAGTACCCGGAGGGCAAAGTCATCGCCCACCCGGAATGCAATTTCGAGGTCTGCGCCGCCTCCGACTACGTCGGCTCGACCGAACACATCGTCAAGACCATCAAGGAAGGGCCGGCCGGCACGCGTTGGCTGGTCGGCACCGAACTCAACCTGGTCGACCGCCTGGCCAAGGAAGTGCTGCCGCAGGGCAAGATCGTCCAGTTCATGGCGACCACCGTCTGCATGTGCTCGACGATGCAACGCATCGATCCACAGCATCTGGCATGGACGCTGGAAAACCTGGTCGAGGGCAAGGTGGTCAATCAAATCAGCGTGCCGGAACACGAGGCCAAACTCGCCAAGCTGGCGCTCGACCGCATGCTGGCGATTTCCTGACCGGCCATGAACAAGCCCGCCCTGCATGTCACGACCTTCAACATTCACAAGGGCTTTTCGCAATTCAACCGGCGGATGATGGTGCATGAGCTGCGCGAGCGTCTGCGCCTGCTCAACCCGGACATCGTCTTTCTCCAGGAGGTGCAGGGTCTGCACCTCCTGCACGCTGAAAATCATGCCAACTGGCCGAATTCGGCACAGCACGAATTCCTCGCCGAAGATTTCTGGCAGGCTGCAGCCTATGGCCGCAACATGCTCTATGACCATGGCCACCATGGCAACGCGATCCTGTCGCGATTCCCAATCCTGCACACGCACAACCAGGACGTCACCCACCTGCAGTTCGAGAAGCGCGGTCTGCTGCATTGCCGGATCGAACTGCCGGACGGCCCGCCGGCGCATTGCGTGTGCGCCCACCTGTCGCTCTTCGGCTATTCACGGCGCAAGCAACTGGCGGCGCTAGCCGACTACCTGAATGGTATGGACGATCCAATGGCCCCGCTGATCATCGCCGGCGACTTCAACGACTGGAGCAACCGCGCCGGCAAGCTGCTCGAACAGAGCCTCGGCATGCGCGAAGTATTTACCGCGCCTGGCTGCTCGCCGGTGCGCAGCTTCCCGGCCGCGATGCCGATGTTCCGGCTCGATCGCATCTACGTGCGCGGCTTCGACGTGCGACGCACGGAAGTGCATTTCGGCCCGCCGTGGTCGAAAATTTCCGATCACGCCGCGCTCTCGGCCCATCTTCTCCGGAATGGCAACTGAGTTTCTGCCGGGCAATCGGCTGACCCTGCTCAATTCAGGGGAGCAGTATTTTCCGGCGCTGCTGGCTGCCATCGAAGCGGCCAGCATCGAAATCTATCTCGAGAGCTACATCTTCGCCGACGACGAGATCGGCCACGAAGTCACCAGTGCCCTCTGTCGCGCCGCGGCGCGCGGCGTCCAGGTCAATGTCACCGTCGACGGCTTCGGCGGCCGCAATTTCAATACCGATTTCCTGCCCCGGCTGACCACCGCCGGCGTTCGCGCCATGCTCTACCGCCCGGAAATCGGACGCTTTCATATGCGGCGCCACCGGCTGCGCCGGCTGCATCGCAAGCTGGTCGTCATCGATGCCGCGATCGCCTTCGTCGGCGGCATCAACATCGTCGACGACCACAACGCGCCGGCCGAGATGTGCCCGCGCTACGACTACGCCGTGCGCCTCGAAGGGCCGACCGTCTGGCAAGTCCATCATGCCGTCCGCCGGATGTGGGAAATCGTCTCCTGGGTCAATTTCAAGCGCCGCTTCCGGCTTGCCCCGCACATCCGTCCGCTGCGCGAGGATGCCGGCAATCAGGCGGCGACCCTACTGATCCGCGACAACATCCGGCATCGCAACGACATCCTGCATGCCTACATCGAGGCGATCGACGCGGCGCGCGAGGAAATCCTGATCGCCAATGCCTACTTCCTGCCCGGCGTCCGCTTCGCCCGCGCCCTGCAGGCCGCAGCCAGGCGCGGGGTGAAGATCACCATCCTGCTCCAGGGCAAGACCGACCACCCGATGCTGCGTTTTGCGACCCAGGCCCTCTACGCTGCGGCGCTGGACATCGGCATCCGCATTTTCGAATACGAGAAGAGCTTCATGCACGCCAAGGTGGCGGTAATCGACGGCCAGTGGGCGACGGTCGGCTCCTCCAACATCGACCCGTTCAGCCTGTTGCTCGCCAAGGAGGCCAATCTGGTGGTGAACGATGGCGTATTCGCTGGCGAACTACGGGCCAGCATCCACGACGCGATGGCCGGCGGCGCCCGCGAAATGCGCGATGCCGACCTCTCCAGCCAGCCCTGGCACTCGCATTTCATGCGCTGGCTGAGTTACGGCCTGGTGCGCCTGATGGTCGGCCTGACCGGCTACGGCCCGAAGCACTGGCGGGCCGACGAGGAAACCCCGGGACTCAGCCCGGAATCGCCAGCGGAATAGACGCCCGCCGCGGAATCGCGGCAAAGCGCCAGTGCTCCCGGGCCCAGGCCCAGACTTCGGCCACCAGCGCCTGGGCCAGTGCATCCGGCGCCGGCTGACCGAGAAAGCGCAGGGCGCGGACCAGCTCCGCCGCAGCCTGCGTCGGATCGAGGGCCGGCGCCAGCGTCTGCTTGGAGAGTTTTTCGCCGGCCGCGTTGCTCGCCACCGGCAGATGGGCGTAACGCGGTTCGGCAAAGCCCAGGCAGCGCTGCAGCCAGATCTGGCGCGGCGTCGAAGCGAGCAGATCGGCGCCGCGCACGATGTCGGTGATGCCCTGGAACTCGTCGTCGACGGTCACCGCCAATTGATAGGCGAACAGGCCATCGGCCCGCAACAGCACGAAGTCGCCGACGTCGCGCTCCAGTTGCTGGACGAGCCGCCCCTGCAGACGATCAGTGAAAGCAGTTTCGTCGTCGCCGACGCGCAGCCGCCAGGCCCGCACGCTACGCCCGACCGGCAGACCATGGCGGCAGGTACCCGGGTAGGCAAGGCCACCGTCGATCGCCGGCCGGCTGGCCGAATCGGCAATTTCCTTGCGCGAACAGGCGCAGCCATAAGCCAAGCCGGCCGCCTGCAGCCGGGCCAACGCCTCGCCGTAGGCCGCGTGGCGCCGGCTCTGCCAGAGCACCGGGCCATCCCACTCAAAGCCGAAGGCTTCCAGTGTGGCGAGAATGTCCTCCGCCGCCCCCGGCACGTTGCGCGGCGTATCGACGTCTTCCATGCGCACGAGCCACTCGCCGCCCTGGCTACGGGCGTCGAGATAGCTGCCGACGGCGGCGACCAGGGAGCCGAAATGCAACGGCCCGCTCGGCGAAGGCGCGAAGCGGCCGCGGTAGATTCGCTCTGGCATCAGGCGCAAAGGGCGCGGGCGGTTCAGAACTTCGGAATGCGGATCCGGCTGATCATCAGCGAGCCGGAGAGCGCGAACATCAGCGCCAGCGGATGAAGCTTGAAGCCAGCCAGCGTCGCTACGCCAAACCAGATCGTCTCGCCGACGGCATCCATCCATGCCGCGACAAACAACACCCCGACGAGAAGCAGCGAAGTCGGAATCGGCGTTCCTTCGAAATACTTCACCTTGTCGCCGCCGCCGGAAAGCTCCTCGGCGGTGACGTTGTAGCGGGCCAGGCGGGAGACGCCGCAGGCGACGAAATAGCCGAGGATGATCCGGTCGTAGAGGCCACTCATCCCCAGGGCGTAGCCGAGTACGGCCGGCGCGACGCCGAATGAAATGACGTCGGCCAGCGAGTCGAGTTCGCGGCCCATCGCCGATGTCTTTTGCCGCCAGCGGGCGATCCGGCCGTCCAGTACGTCAAAGACCAGGGCGGCGAGCAGCAGGCCGCAGGCGAAGTAGATATGCCGGATATCGCCGAGCTGCAGGTAGGTCATGATCGAGAACAGTGCACCGATGCCGCAGATGGCATTGCCGAGCGTGAACCAGTCGGCGAGATGAAATTCGCGAATCATCGAAAAGGGTTTGGGTTTTCCGGGTGTCGTCATGGGAAGCCGATCGGGGTAAGGATTCCAGCGGTTCAGTCGCCGGTCGAAACGCCGGCCCCGGACTCGACAGCACGGGGAGAGGCGATTCCTGAACGGTACGCCGATGCGCCATTTTCCTTTGTGCGCTGGCGTACCGTGCGGGCGACGTATCGGGCATATCTTAATCGCACAAACTACAGTTCGTCCCAAGCTTTCAACAATCGTCGGTTGGTGCCACGGACGCTGAACCAAACCTCGCGCCCCGGCGTCTATGCAGGAAGAGGCAGGAAGTTTCACTCAGAACTGCTGGCCGACGGGGGTAATCCAATGCGCATCTACGACACAAGACTCGAAGACCACCGCGCGATCGCCGAAGGCACGATGGCCTTCGATCTGGCCAAACCCGCCGGCTTCATTTTCAAGCCCGGCCAGGCAATCGATCTCGTACTCATTAATCCGCCTGGCACTGACGCCGACAGCACGCGTCATACGTTTTCCATTGCCAGTGCGCCGTTCGAGGAGCGCCTGACGATCGCCACCCGGATGCGCGACAGCGCCTTCAAGCGGACCTTGAAATCCCTGCCGATCGGTGCGCCGATCCTCTTCGAAGGCCCGTCCGGATCACTCACCCTGCACAACAACCGCACCCGGCCAGCAGTGATGGTCGCCGGAGGGATCGGCATCACCCCGTTCGTCAGCATCCTGCGCCAGGCCGCACACGACCAGTTGCCGCAGCAACTGCTCCTGCTCTATTCCAACCACCGCCCGGAGGACGCCGCATTTCTTGCCGAACTGCAAGGCCTCGAAGAGCAGAACAAACGCTTCCGCCT
This sequence comes from Dechloromonas sp. A34, assembly GCF_026261605.1. Lineage (NCBI taxonomy): Bacteria > Pseudomonadati > Pseudomonadota > Betaproteobacteria > Rhodocyclales > Azonexaceae > Dechloromonas > Dechloromonas sp. A34. Next base: position 828,771 of record NZ_CP102486.1, on the reverse strand, counting down.
GCTCGCGACCATGACCCAGATGAGCAAGTCCAGCCAGTCGTGGGCGGGACGCAGCGGCCCGATCGATGAAGCCTTGGTACACCAGGTCGGCCATGAGCTGGTGGCGCCAATCTTCTACCTGGCCGGGCCGCCGGCCATGGTCGAGAGCATGCGCCAGACCCTGAACCAGGCCGACATCGACGATGACGACATCCGCAGTGAGGAGTTTTACGGCTATTGACCGCACAATCGACCATGGCACCCGTGCACGAAATCTACGTCAGCACGGATATCGAAACCGATGGTCCGTGCGTCGGCCGACATTCCATACTGAGCCTGGGTTCGGCAGCCTATACCGCCGACAAGCAATTGCTGGCCAGCTTTTCGGCCAACCTGGAAACCCTGCCCGGCGCCCAGCCCAACCCGACGACCGCCGCCTGGTGGGCAACCCAGCCGGAAGCCTGGGCAGCCTGTCGGGAGAACCTCGAAGCACCAGCACTCGCCATCCGGCGCTATGTCGCCTGGCTCCGTGCGCTGCCCGGCAACCCGGTTTTCGTCGCCTATCCGGCGGCTTTCGATTTCCCCTTCGTCCATTGGTATCTCGTCGAATTCGCCGGGGACAATCCTTTCGGCTTTTCGGTGATCGACATCAAGACCTATGCCATGGCGCTGCTCCGCAAGCCCTACCGCGCCTGCGGCAAGCAGTCGATGCCGGCCGCCTGGTTCGACCCGGCACCCCATACCCACATCGCGCTCGACGATGCCATCGAGCAGGGTCGGCTGTTCTGCAACATGCTGAAAGCCAACACGCATCACGACGTTCCAATCACCATTAACGACCGGAGACCACCATGAGCCAATATCAGATAGCCGTCATTGTCGGAAGTCTGCGCAAGGATTCCTTCAACCGTAAACTAGCGACTGCCATCGCCAAACTGGCACCGCCGGAGTTCTCGTTCAAACAGCTGGAAATCGGCGACTTGCCGCTCTACAACCAGGACGACGACGCCAATCAGGCCGAGTCGGTCAAGCGCCTGAAGAACGAGATCAAGGCCGCGCATGGTCTGCTTTTCGTCACCGCCGAATACAACCGGGGGATGCCCGGCGTCCTCAAAAATGCCATCGACCATGCCTCGCGCCCCTATGGCCAGAGCGCCTGGGCCGGCAAGCCGGCCGGCGTCCTCGGCGCCTCGGTCGGCACCATCGGAACCGCCATCGCCCAGCAACAGCTGCGCAATGTCTTGGCCTATCTCGACATGCCGACCATGGGGCAACCCGAGGCCTTCATCCAGGTCAAGGATGGCCTGTTCGACGAGGCCGGGAATATCGGCGCCAGCAGCCGTGACTTTCTGCAGGCCTGGATGACCCAATACGTTGCCTGGATCAAGCATCACGCCGCCTGAAAGCCGGACCGGGGTGAAAACCCCGCCTTTTCCCGAAACCGGTCATGGCGGTAGACTGCAACATTGTGCATTGAGCCGATTGCGATGGAACGTTGCCCCTGGAGCGAAGGCTTCGACCTTTACCGCGAATACCACGATACCGAATGGGGCGTACCGCTGCGCGACGATCGCGCCCTGTTCGAGTTGCTGATCCTCGAGGGTGCGCAGGCCGGCTTGTCGTGGTCGACGATTCTCAAGAAACGGGAAAACTATCGGCGCGCCTTCGACAGCTTCGACCCGGCGCTGATCGCCCGCTATGACGACGCGAAAGTTGCCGCCCTGCTCACCGACCCCGGGATCGTCCGCAACCGGGCCAAGGTGGCCGCTGCCATCCACAACGCCAAGGCCTGCCTGGCGCTGACCGCCGGCGGCCGGTCGCTCAGCGATTTTCTCTGGCAATTCGTCAATGGCGTGCCGATCGTTAATCAGCGGACTGCGCTGAGCGAAGTGCCGGCCAGGACGCCGCAGTCGGACGCGATGAGCAAGACCCTGATCGGCGCCGGATTCAAGTTCGTCGGATCGACCATTTGCTATGCGCTGATGCAGTCGACCGGCATGGTCAACGACCATCTGACGAGCTGCCCACGGCATCTCGCCTGCCAGCAATAAGCCGGCGCCGGCCAGCCCTTCGTCAGGCTGCGACGACGATCGGAAAACGGGCCTGCAAGCCCTCGGCGCCCGGCGCGAAAGTCACGGTCAGGGCATCGCGCTCGGCAACGCCCAGGCTGCGCCACAGGAAGTCGCGCGGATTGCCCGGGTCGCCGGCGACGTAGATCTGTGTGGTCAGTAACTCACGGGCGCCCAGCCTGACCTTGAGATGGATGTGCGGGGTGCGCCCGCTGTAGGGGAACGGGCGTATGGCGCGGAAACGGTAGCCGCCGTCTGCCGCCACCGTGACCCGGCCGAAACCCTGGAAGCGGCGGTCGGCCCGGTCGCCGTCCCCGGGGTGGTGGTAGTGCCCGCCATGGTCACATTGCCAGATCTCGACCTGGGCGCCGACCACCGGCCGCCCGGCGAGGTCGCTGACCGTGCCGGCGAGCCAGACCGGCTGCCCCTCGGGATAACTCAAGGCGCCGTTGCGCAGCAAGTCATAGTCGGCATCCTGCGGCAAGACCAGCGGGTAGAACGGCCCCTCGGTCTGGGCCGGAGTCGGGCGCAGACCGGACGCCGCTTGGAGCGGCGAAACCAGGCACAGCGCCGGCGCCACCAGAACGGCCGTAACCGCCTGCCGGCGCCGCAGCCCGTGGGAGGTCATCGTAGAAGGGGGAAGGACAGGTCGCATCGGAACGCTCCTTTGCCTGATTCGAGGCCAAAGGCGGGGCGAAGTTCCGGCCTTGCGGGCGCGACAAGCGTCGGGAATGCTGGCCGGAACTTTCCTTCTTCTTACAGGCGTTGCCGCAATTCGGTCTTCAGCACCTTGCCGTAGTTGTTTTTCGGCAGCTCGTCGACGAAGTGGTATTCCTTGGGGCGCTTGAAGCGGGCGATCTGCTCAAGGCACAGCGCGTCGAGTTCGGCGCTGCTGACATCGGCGCCGACGACGAAGGCGACGACGACTTCGCCCCACTCGGCATCGCGGCAGCCGACGACCGCCACTTCGCGGACCGCCGGATGCTTGAGCAGCGTTTCTTCGACTTCGCGCGGATAGATGTTCGAGCCGCCAGAAATGATCACGTCCTTGGAGCGGTCGCGCAGCGTCAGGAAGCCGTCGGCATCGAGACTGCCGAGGTCGCCGGTCCACAACCAGCCGTCGCGCAGGGTTTTGGCGGTGGCTTCCGGGTTGCGCCAGTAGCCGGCCATGACGATCTCGCCGCGGACCAGGATCTCGCCGGTTTCGCCGACCGGGAGCGCGTTGCCGTCGGCATCGGCGACGCGGACCTCGACCAGCGACTGGGCGACGCCGACCGAAGCGATGCGCTCGGCCCAGCGCGGATGGGCGCGGTCGGCCAGTTGCTCGCGCGACAAGGCGGTGATCGTCATCGGACATTCGCCCTGGCCATAGATCTGGACGAAGCGATTGCCCAGCACGTCGAGACCACGGCGGATATCTTCGACATACATCGGCCCGCCGCCGTAGACGATGGTCTTGAAGCCGCGCGGATCGGCGCCGCTGGTGGCGACATGCTCGACCAGACGGCGGACCATGGTCGGGGCGGCGAAGAAGGACAGGCGGCCGACGCTCTCGGCCAGCTCGCACAGCTCGGCCGGATCGAAGCCACCGGAAACCGGCACGACATGGCGCGCCGCCTTCAGCACATGGGCGAAGTTGTAGAGACCGGCGCCGTGCGATATCGGCGCGGCATAGAGGATAGCGTCATCCGGATCGACCGGATCGACATCGCTGAAATAGCAGCTCGTCATGCCGAGCAGGTTGCGGTGGGTTTCCATGACCCCCTTCGGCTGGCCGGTGGTGCCCGAGGTATAGAACAGCCAGGCGACATCGTCCGGAGCGCGCGGCTGCAGGGCCAGCGGCGCCGCGCCCAGCAGCTCTGCGTAATCCGCCGTGCCCGGCGTGACCAGCAGCAGGCTGCCGACCAGTGGCCCGGTTTCGCCAGCCAGATCGGCACTGACGAACAGGCAGCAGGCTTCGGCGTCAGCGAGCACGAAGGCCAGTTCGCGCGGATGCAGCTTGGCATTGACCGGCACCGCCACCAGGCCGGCCCACCAGGTGCCGTAAAGCACTTCGAGATACTCGGGGCAGTTGGTCATGAACACGGCAACCCGGTCGCCGGCCAGGTAGCCGCGATCGCGCAGGCCGCCGGCGATGGCCGCGGCACGCTTGGCGAAAGTCCGGTAGTCGTAGAGCACCTGCGCGCCGTGCAGGATGGCTGGGCGCTCCGGATAGACGGTCGCGCTGCGTAGCAGCAGTTGGGCAATGTTCATCGAGCTGCCTCCAGGATGCTGACGTAATTCACGTGGACGATCAGCGATTCGAGATCCTCGTGGTCAAAACGACCGAACGGCGAATGCGCCCAGCCCACCATGCATGCAGCCATCTGAATCGCCCCGGTTTCCGTGGAGGCCGGTTGGTTTAAGTCAGGCCACGATGGCGGCCTGATCGGCGAGTTGCCTGTAGTAGTTTGCCTCAGCTTCTGCGGGGGGGATATAGCCAATCGGTTCAAGCAGCCTGTGGTGGTTAAACCAAGACACCCATTCCAGAGTTGCCAGCTCCACGGATTCCCTGGTTTTCCAAGGGGCGCGCCGGTGGATCATCTCCGCCTTGTACAAGCCATTAATCGTCTCGGCTAGCGCGTTGTCGTAGCTGTCGCCCTTGCTGCCGACTGATGGCTCAATCCCGGCTTCGGCCAGTCGCTCGCTGTAGCGGATCGAGACGTACTGCGAGCCCCTGTCCGAGTGGTGGATCAAGGCCTCGTCGGGACTCGGCTGGCGGGCGTACAGCGCCTGTTCCAGCGCATCGAGCACGAAGTCCGTATGCATGGAACTGCTCACTCGCCAACCCACGATACGGCGGGCAAAAACGTCGATGACAAAAGCCACATATAACCAGCCTTGCCAGGTCGAGACATAGGTGAAGTCCGAGACCCACAACTGATTGGGACGGTCGGCCTTGAACTGTCGATTGACCCGATCCAGCGGGCAAGCCGCTTTGCTGTCGCTGATCGTGGTGCGCACCACCTTGCCGCGCATGACTCCGCGCAAACCTTGACGCCGCATGAGTCGCTCGACCGTACAACGGGCCACCGCGATGCCTTCGCGGTTCAGTTGCCGCCAGACCTTGTCGGCACCATAGACCTGCAGGTTGGCCTGCCAGACGCGCTTGATCTCGGGCACTAACACCTCGTCACGCCGCACTCTCTGACTGCGCTGTTCAGGATTGCGCCGCCGAGCGACATGACGCCGGTAGCCCGACGGGGCAATCTGCAATTGCCTGCAGATCGGCTCGACCCCGAAGGCAGCACGATGCTCGTCGACGAAAGACCTCAAGACTTGAATCGGCGGTCGAGCTCCGCCTGGGCGAAAAACGCGCTGGCAAGCTTGAGGATCTCGTTGGCTTTGCGCAGCTCTTTGACCTCGCGCTCCAGTTCCTTGACACGCTTCTGGTCCGCCGTGGTCGGCCCTTCGCGCTGGCCGGCATCTCGTTCGTGCTGACGCACCCAGGTCAGCAGCGTCTGCGGCGTGCAACCGATCTTGACCGCAATGGATTCAACGGCTGACCACTGCGACGGATGATCGGCACGGCTTTCGGCAACCATGCGCACGGCGCGCTCACGAAATTCGGGGGAGAACTTAACTGACTTCTTCATGGCTCTATCTTCTCAAGAGTTAGAGCCTCCACCAAACCCGGGGCGATTCAGTTCTGCCATGTCGAGCGGATAAATTATCGTGTTCGAAGCTCGTTTCCCGGCTGGCCGGCGTTCTTTGAGGCTTTTGTAGCGAACCGCCGGGGTGCTATGGTGAAAACGGTAGCGTCAGTCACCCCGACCCAGCAGGAGGAAATCTAATGAGCCAGATTCAACGTATCGCAGGGCGCGCTTCCGACATCGGTGACGGCATGATGGTGGTGCGCGCCCTGCCCAGCCGCCAGCGGCGCATGGTCGGTGCCTGGTGCTTTCTCGATCACCTGGGGCCGGTCAAGTTCGGCCCCGGCCAGGGCATGCACGTCGGCGCCCATCCGCATATCGGCCTGCAGACCTTCACCTGGCTGATCGAAGGCGGGGTGCTGCACCGCGACAGCTTGGGCAACGAACAGATCATCCGGCCGGGACAGGTCAACCTGATGACGGCGGGCCGCGGCGTCGTCCATACCGAAGACTCGGTGAGCACGGGGCAAAGGCTACACGCAGCGCAACTGTGGATCGCCCTGCCGGCCGACCATGCCAACTGCGCGCCGGCCTTTGCGCACTACCCCGACCTGCCGCGCTGGGACGACGGCGGCTGCACGTTCACGCTGGTCGCCGGCAGTTTTGCCGGACGGACGATGGCCGGGGATTTCCGCACGCCGCTGGTCGGCGTCGACGCCCATAGCGTCCGTGGTGCTCAACTCAAACTGCCGCTGGAACCGGCTTTCGAGTACGGCATCCTGCTGCTCGAAGGCGAAATCCGGATCGGCGAGGAGCGCTTCGTCACTGACGAATTCGCCTACCTGGGCAGCGGCGGCGAGGGCATCACCATCGAGATGGCGGCCGGCACCCGGCTGCTGTTGCTGGGCGGCCAGCCGTTCGGCGAGCCGGTGCTGATGTGGTGGAACTATGTCGGGTTCAGCAAGCAAGCGATCGCCGAGGCGCAAGGGGAGTGGGCCGCCGGTGGTCCGCGTTTCGGGCCGGTGACGGGCGACGGCGGTCGCCGCCTGCTCGCCCCGCCGCTGCCTTGGGCCGGCTATTGAACGCACGCCGATGAACTTTCTCGCCCATGCCTTTCTCGCCGACGAAGCGCCCGCCCTGATGGTCGGCGGCGTGATCGGCGACTGGATCAAGGGCCCCTTGCCCGGCGCGCTGCCCATTGATCTGTCCCGTGGCGTCGCCCTGCACCGGGCGATCGACATGTTTGCCGAAACCCACCCGGCCTTCCAGAGCAGCCGGACGCGGATGTCGCCGGGGCGCCGGCGCTATGCCGGCGTGCTGGTCGATATCTTTTACGACCATCTGCTGGCCCGCGACTGGGCGGCCCGCCACGACGTCGCGCTCGACACCTACTGTGCCAAGGTCTATGGCGCGATCGCGGTCCGTCTCGACGAGCTACCGGAGTCGGCCCGCCCGGCCATGACCCTGATGGCCCGTGAAGACTGGCTACTCAGCTACAGCGAGCTGGCGGGCATTGCCGACGTTCTCGAGCGCATGTCACGCCGGGCCCGGCAACCGAATCCGCTGGCCGGCGGGGAACAGGAGTTTCTCGCCGACCCGGCCGGCTTCGCCGACGATTTCCGGGCCTGGCTGCCCGATGCGCAGCATTTCGTCAGGCAGTGGCTCGCTTCTGCCGGGAACGCCCGGTCTTGACCGCGACGAGGCGCGGGGCGGGCGGCTGATTGCATTCCTCGGCATCGCCGGCGGCCTCGAGATGGGTGCCGACCACTTGCAGTACCCAGGTCGGCTGCAGCTCGCCGGCATCCGAACGGACCGGCCGCGACATGGTGGCAAAGCGCGCCAGATGCAGGATTTCGAGTTCGGCCCTGACATCTGCCGGGTCCAGCTCGTCGTCATCAAGCGAGAGCGGGCCGCCCGTGCCTTCGGCGAAGCCTTCGAAGAGCAGGCTGCCACCCGGCTGCAGCGCATTCGGCACGGCGGCCAGCAGGCGCCTTCGCTCGGCGGTCGGCCAGGCGGGAAAGAGCGCGACGATGCCCGCCCATTGTTCGAAGCCGAGACGCCAAAGGCTGCGCTCACGATAGCTCCATTGCACCCTGACTCCGGCCGCTGCAGCCAGAGCGCTAGCGTGGGCAAGGGCTCCGGCATCGGACTCGAAGGCGGTGACCGCATGCCCTCGGGCTGCCAGATGGACAATCTCCGTGCCGTCACCGACGCCCAGGAAAAGCACCGGCCCCGCGGGAAGCATTCCGCAGTGCGCGGCGAGAAAGGAATTGATTTTGCCGACGGTAACGTGATTCATGCGGTCGATCCGGGCTATCCGCAGCGAGCGGGAAAGAGAAGCCGCTGGCGAGGCCGCCGGCGGCTGGGCAGGATTACAGCTTCTGGTGGCTACCGTCGCAGGTCATGCCGTTGCTGCTGTGCTTGCAGCCGCAGAAATAGACAGTTTCAGATTGTTCGGCCTTGAATTCCTTCGGCGCGAAAGCGCTGCCCTTATGCTTGCCGTCGCAGAACGGCTGGCTGGCGCTCTTGCCACAGGAGCAGAACCAGTAGCTCTTGCCGGCTTCAACATCAACGGCGTAGGGGGCTTTCTGGGCGACGACGGCTTGGGATTCGGACATTAAGTTATTCCTGTAATGAAGTTCATTGAGACAGCGGCGGGATCGCCGGTGCGCTTCCAGCAGGAAGCCTCGCCAATGTAATCGCATTGATTGGCATTAAATAGCCAGCCAATCGCAATGCAATGTTGCCAATCTCGCAACAGACGCCTCCATCCTTGCTTGGCTATCGAGTCGAAAAGAGGATCACTTTGCCGGGCGCTTGTAAGCGCCCGGCGAACTCATCTGTGAATTGACGGCTTAGACCGTGAAGATAGTGTCCACTAAAAAAGATGGTGGACACGATCGATGGAAGTTAAGAAGCCGAGCCGCCGCAGGCGGACTCACCCCGAGGAGTTCAAGCAGGCAGTGATTGCTGCCTGTTGTGAGGCCGGCGCTTCAGTTGCCGGCATTGCGTTGGCCAATAGCGTCAATGCGAATCAGGTCCGTCGCTGGATGCGGGAACGGGGCATTGAGCCACCGAGCCGCAGCCTGCCGGCACGGTCGATTTCACCGGCGCGCGGCACAGAACCCGCCTTTGTGCCGGTACCGATGCCACCCATCGTCTCAAGCATCCCCGACATTCGGATCGAAGTTCGGCGTGGCAACACGGCGGTGAAGATTGAATGGCCTGGACAGGCGGCGAGCGATTGCGCCGCCTGGTTGCGAGATTGGCTACGGTGATTCGGGTCGATGCCCTGTGGTTATCGACCACGCCGCTGGATATGCGGGCGGGGACCGAGACGATCCTGGCCCGGGTCGTCTCGATGTTTGGCGAAGCCCGACCCCACCATGCCTATCTGTTTGCCAATCGCCGAGCCAACCGGATGAAAGTGCTGGTCCATGATGGATACGGTATCTGGCTAGCGAACCGTCGGCTCAATCAGGGGCGATTCTGCTGGCGGCACGGCAACAGCAGCGTCGAGCTCAGCCGGCCGCAGTTTGATGCACTCGTCCTCGGTCTGCCATGGGAACGACTGGCTGACGGCGGTGTGATCCGGATTGTTTGACGGTCCACCATTGGGGAAGTCCACGATGGTCAGATCGGGCGGCGGACGGCATCATGCCGGCCATGTCCTTGCCAACCCACCTCGACCAACTCAGCGCTGACGAACTGCGTCGCCTGCTGGTCGAGAAAGACCGCGAGTTGGACTGGCGCCAAGCCAAGATCGACAAACTCACGCATGAACTGGCGATGCACAAGCGCTGGCGCTTCGGGGTCAAGACCGAGCACTGGCCGGTCGAGCAGGCGCAACTATTCGAGGAAACCATCGATGCCGATCTGGCGGCGATGGAAGAAGAACTCGCACAACTGTCGCCGACGCCACCGAAGGCGAAAGGCCAGGCCAAACGCCAGCCGCTGCCGGCGAGTCTGCCGCGTGCCGACATTCATCATGAGCCTGAATCCACGGTCTGCCCTTGCGGCTGCACGATGAAGCGCATCGGCGAGGATGTGGCCGAGAAGCTCGATTACACGCCAGGCGTCTTCAGCGTCGAGCGCCACATTCGTGGCAAGTGGGTCTGCGGGCAGTGCGAAACGCTGATCCAGGCGCCTGTTCCGGCGCACGTTATCGACAAGGGTATTCCGACGACCGGCTTGCTCGCGCAGGTGCTGGTTGCCAAATACCTCGACCATCTGCCGCTCTATCGTCAGGAAGCGATCTTCGGTCGGGCCGGACTGGCCATTCCGCAATCGACACTCGCCCAGTGGGTAGGGAAATGCGGTGTGGCACTCCAGCCCCTGGTCGATGCCCTGAAGGATGAGATGCTCGGGCATCGGGTGCTGCATGCCGATGAAACGCCGGTGGCCATGCTTGATCCGGGGGCTGGCAAGACGCATCGAGCCTACCTCTGGTCCTACAGCATCGGCGCCTTCGAGCCGACCAAGGCGGTGATCTATGACTTTGCTGAAAGCCGTGCCGGCAGGCACGCCCAGGAATTCCTGGGTGACTGGCGCGGCACACTGATTTGCGATGATTACTCAGGCTACAAGGCACTGCTGGCCAATGGGTTGACTGAAGCCGGCTGCATGGCGCATGCCCGGCGCAAGTTCTTCGAGCTACACAGCCAGAAGCAGAGCCTGATCGCCGGCGAGGCACTGGATTGTTTCGGCAAACTCTATGGGGTCGAGCAGGAAGCTGCCGGATTCGACATCGATGAGCGACGACGAATTCGGGAGGCGAAAGCCCGACCGATTGCCGATGAATTGCATGCCTGGTTGACCCGGCAACGACAGGTGGTACCCAATGGCTCGGGGACCGCCAGGGCGATCGACTACAGCCTGAAACGCTGGGTGGCGCTGACGCATTACCTAACGGATGGCCAGGTGCCGATCGATAACAACTGGATCGAGAATCAGATCCGGCCGATCGCGCTCGGCCGCAAGAACTGGTTATTTGCCGGCAGCTTGCGCGCCGGCAAACGCGCCGCCGCGATCATGAGCCTGATCCAATCCGCCAAGCTCAATGGTCACGAGCCTTTGGCTTACCTGAAGGATGTCCTGACCCGCCTGCCGACCCAACCGGCAAGCCGCGTCGGCGACCTGCTGCCGCACCGCTGGCAACCTCAAATCACCGACTGACCTGAGTTCGCCGGGCGCTTACCTGAGTTCGCCGGGGGCTTACGGGCGCTTAGCTCAGATTTCGATCAAATTTTTCGTTGTAGACGCAGAAACCCCCTTCAGTTGGAGCTGAAGGGGGTTTGTATGGGGAGTCTGGCGGTGACCTACTTTCGCGAGCGGAAGCTCACTATCATTGGCGCTCAACTGTTTCACGGTCCTGTTCGGGAAGGGAAGGGGTGGTACCAGAAGGCTATGTCCGCCAGACGTAACTTGTATGTTTGTCGCGAGTAACCGCGCCAAACGCAAAACGGGGATAGAAGGTTGTTTGTTGTGACTGCGATTATGAGTTTGCAGTGTATTACAAGGTTATAGGATCAAGCCGTACGGGCAATTAGTATCAGTTAGCTTAACGCATTACTGCGCTTCCACACCTGACCTATCAACGTCGTGGTCTTCGACGACCCTTTAAGGAGTTCAAGACTCCGGGAAATCTCATCTTAAGGCGAGTTTCACGCTTAGATGCTTTCAGCGTTTATCTCTTCCGAACATAGCTACCCGGCGATACGACTGGCGTCATAACCGGTACACCAGAGGTTCGTCCACTCCGGTCCTCTCGTACTAGGAGCAGCCCCCTTCAAATTTCCAGCGCCCACGGCAGATAGGGACCAAACTGTCTCACGACGTTTTAAACCCAGCTCACGTACCTCTTTAAATGGCGAACAGCCATACCCTTGGGACCGGCTACAGCCCCAGGATGAGATGAGCCGACATCGAGGTGCCAAACACCGCCGTCGATATGAACTCTTGGGCGGTATCAGCCTGTTATCCCCAGAGTACCTTTTATCCGTTGAGCGATGGCCCTTCCATACAGAACCACCGGATCACTATGACCTGCTTTCGCACCTGCTCGACTTGTGGGTCTCGCAGTCAAGCACGCTTTTGCCATTGCACTTTATGGACGATGTCCGACCGTCCTAAGCGTACCTTCGTACTCCTCCGTTACCTTTTGGGAGGAGACCGCCCCAGTCAAACTGCCCACCATGCACGGTCCCCGATCCGGATTCACGGATCAAGGTTAGAACCTCAAATAAATCAGGGTGGTATTTCAAGGTTGGCTCCACCGAAACTAGCGTCCCGGTTTCACAGCCTCCCACCTATCCTACACAGACCGATTCAAAGTCCAATGCAAAGCTACAGTAAAGGTTCATGGGGTCTTTCCGTCTTGCCGCGGGGAGATTGCATCTTCACAAACATTTCAACTTCGCTGAGTCTCAGGAGGAGACAGTGTGGCCATCGTTACGCCATTCGTGCAGGTCGGAACTTACCCGACAAGGAATTTCGCTACCTTAGGACCGTTATAGTTACGGCCGCCGTTTACCGGGGCTTCGATCAAGAGCTTGCACCCCATCAATTAACCTTCCGGCACCGGGCAGGCGTCACACCCTATACGTCCACTTTCGTGTTTGCAGAGTGCTGTGTTTTTATTAAACAGTCGCAGCCACCATTTCACTGCAACCCCATCGGCCTTCGAGCGCGAGGCTCTACAACCTACCGGGGCACACCTTCTCCCGAAGTTACGGTGTTAATTTGCCGAGTTCCTTCTCCTGAGTTCTCTCAAGCGCCTTAGAATTTTCATCCTGCCCACCTGTGTCGGTTTGCGGTACGGTCAATTCTAGACTGAAGCTTAGTGGCTTTTCCTGGAAGCTTGGTATCAATCACTTCAGCACCGTAGTGCCTCGTCATCACGCCTCAGCTTAGCCCCCCGGATTTGCCTAAGGGGCACGCCTACACGCTTAAACCACCTATTCCAACAGATGGCTGACCTAACCTTCTCCGTCCCCACATCGCATCTAGAATCGGTACAGGAATATTGACCTGTTTCCCATCGACTACGCATTTCTGCCTCGCCTTAGGGGCCGACTCACCCTACGCCGATGAACGTTGCGTAGGAAACCTTGGGCTTTCGGCGAGGGAGCTTTTCACTCCCTTTATCGCTACTCATGTCAGCATTCGCACTTCTGATATCTCCAGCATCCTTTACAAGACACCTTCACAGACCTACAGAACGCTCCCCTACCATATCCTTACGGATATCCGCAGCTTCGGTGCACAGTTTGAGCCCCGTTACATCTTCCGCGCAGGACGACTCGACTAGTGAGCTATTACGCTTTCTTTAAAGGATGGCTGCTTCTAAGCCAACTTCCTAGCTGTCTATGCCTTCCCACTTCGTTTCCCACTTAACTGTGTCTTGGGGACCTTAGCTGGCGGTCTGGGTTGTTTCCCTCTTGACAATGGACGTTAGCACCCACTGTCTGTCTCCCATGCTCGCACTTTGCGGTATTCAGAGTTTGCCATGGTTTGGTAAGTCGCGATGACCCCCTAGCCATAACAGTGCTTTACCCCCGCAAGTGATACATGAGGCACTACCTAAATAGTTTTCGGGGAGAACCAGCTATTTCCGGATTTGTTTAGCCTTTCACCCCTATCCACAGCTCATCCCCTAATTTTTCAACATTAGTGGGTTCGGACCTCCAGTACCTGTTACGGCACCTTCATCCTGGCCATGGATAGATCATCCGGTTTCGGGTCTACGCCGTGCTACTAAACGCCCTTATCAGACTCGCTTTCGCTACGCCTCCCCTATTCGGTTAAGCTCGCAACACAACGTAAGTCGCTGACCCATTATACAAAAGGTACGCAGTCACCGAACAAGTCGGCTCCCACTGTTTGTATGCATGCGGTTTCAGGATCTATTTCACTCCCCTCCCGGGGTTCTTTTCGCCTTTCCCTCACGGTACTAGTTCACTATCGGTCGATCACGAGTATTTAGCCTTGGAGGATGGTCCCCCCATGTTCAGACAAGGTTTCACGTGCCCCGCCCTACTTTTCGCTAACTTAGTACCACAGAGTCGTTTTCATGTACGGGGCTATCACCCACTACGGCCGGACTTTCCATTCCGTTCCATTAACGTCTCCGCTATCACTAGCAGGCTGCTCCCCGTTCGCTCGCCACTACTTGGGGAATCTCGGTTGATTTATTTTCCTCCGGCTACTTAGATGTTTCAGTTCACCGGGTTCGCCTCCCACACCTATGTATTCAGTGTGGGATACTCATTGCTGAGTGGGTTTCCCCATTCGGACATCGGGGGATCAAAGCTTCATTGCCAGCTCCCCCCGCTTTTCGCAGGCTTGCACGTCCTTCATCGCCTGTGATCGCCAAGGCATCCACCACATGCACTTAGTCGCTTGATCCTATAACCTTGTACTCTCCTAAGAGAGTGGCTACAGGCAAACTCATATTTGTGCTGTCTCATTCCGGCAAAGAAATGAAGACAGATGCAATCACAACGTGTTGCCAACGCCTCATCAGCGCTGCAACACAACCTTCTTCCGTTTTGTTAAAGAGCGTAGCAATTGATTCCTCAAAAGCTAAAGATAAACAATCAGCTTATCTTTAGATTCTGGTGGAGGATAACGGGATCGAACCGTTGACCCCCTGCTTGCAAAGCAGGTGCTCTCCCAGCTGAGCTAATCCCCCGTTTGTGACGTGGTGGGTCTGGTTGGAATCGAACCAACGACCCCCGCCTTATCAAGACGGTGCTCTAACCGACTGAGCTACAGACCCTCGTCTGTTTGCTACTCTTTGAACAACCGATAGGTTGTGGGTGCCAGAGATGCTTTCTCTAGAAAGGAGGTGATCCAGCCGCAGGTTCCCCTACGGCTACCTTGTTACGACTTCACCCCAGTCACGAACCCCGCCGTGGTAAGCGCCCCCCTTGCGGTTAGGCTACCTACTTCTGGCGGAACCCGCTCCCATGGTGTGACGGGCGGTGTGTACAAGACCCGGGAACGTATTCACCGCGACATGCTGATCCGCGATTACTAGCGATTCCGACTTCACGCAGGCGAGTTGCAGCCTACGATCCGGACTACGATCGGCTTTCTGGGATTGGCTCCACCTCGCGGCTTGGCAACCCTCTGTACCGACCATTGTATGACGTGTGAAGCCCTACCCATAAGGGCCATGAGGACTTGACGTCATCCCCACCTTCCTCCGGTTTGTCACCGGCAGTCTCGTTAAAGTGCCCAACTAAATGATGGCAATTAACGACAAGGGTTGCGCTCGTTGCGGGACTTAACCCAACATCTCACGACACGAGCTGACGACAGCCATGCAGCACCTGTGTTCCAGTTCCCTTTCGGGCACACCCAAATCTCTTCAGGCTCCTGGACATGTCAAGGGTAGGTAAGGTTTTTCGCGTTGCATCGAATTAATCCACATCATCCACCGCTTGTGCGGGTCCCCGTCAATTCCTTTGAGTTTTAACCTTGCGGCCGTACTCCCCAGGCGGTCAACTTCACGCGTTAGCTCCGGTACTAAAAGGTTTTACCCTCCCAACACCTAGTTGACATCGTTTAGGGCGTGGACTACCAGGGTATCTAATCCTGTTTGCTACCCACGCTTTCGTGCATGAGCGTCAGTATCGACCCAGGGGGCTGCCTTCGCCATTGGTGTTCCTCCACATCTCTACGCATTTCACTGCTACACGTGGAATTCCACCCCCCTCTGCCGTACTCTAGCCTTCCAGTCACAAGCGCAGTTCCCAGGTTGAGCCCGGGGATTTCACGCCTGTCTTAAAAAACCGCCTGCGCACGCTTTACGCCCAGTAATTCCGATTAACGCTCGCACCCTACGTATTACCGCGGCTGCTGGCACGTAGTTAGCCGGTGCTTCTTATGCCGGTACCGTCATCCGCACAGGGTATTAACCCATGCGATTTCTTCCCGGCCGAAAGAGCTTTACAACCCGAAGGCCTTCTTCACTCACGCGGCATGGCTGGATCAGGGTTGCCCCCATTGTCCAAAATTCCCCACTGCTGCCTCCCGTAGGAGTCTGGACCGTGTCTCAGTTCCAGTGTGGCGGATCATCCTCTCAGACCCGCTACAGATCGTCGCCTTGGTGAGCCTTTACCTCACCAACTAGCTAATCTGATATCGGCCGCTCAATCAGCGCAAGGTCTTGCGATCCCCTGCTTTCCTGCTCACAGAATATGCGGTATTAGCGTAACTTTCGCTACGTTATCCCCCACTGAAAGGTACGTTCCGATACATTACTCACCCGTTCGCCACTCGCCGGCACCCGAAGGTCCGCTGCCGTTCGACTTGCATGTGTAAGGCATGCCGCCAGCGTTCAATCTGAGCCAGGATCAAACTCTTCAGTTCAATCCAACTAATACTCACAATTCACTGACGGTAGAATTTAACTTCTACCTCGATGGATCTCTCCATCCGTGTGATTGCCTTTAATACTTTTTTGCGATTTGCATCGCTAGCATCAAGGCACCCACACCTATCGGTTGTTCAAATTGTTAAAGATCACTCGCCGCGCCGTCTCGTTAAATCCGTCAGCAGCAGAGAAGCGAGATTATGAATCACTTCCAACATCTCGTCAAGCTTTTACACCCAACTTCTTCTCTTTTCTTCCTCTCCCCCAACCGCCGGAAAACCCCGCCGCTGCAGAAGAGGTGCGCATTATATAGATTCAAAAACGACGGTCAACACTCTTAGAGAAAATTATTTAGGCAGCCGCCGTCAAGATCGCCAGGTCAGCTGAAAAATAATCGCAAACACCTACCAACCAGAAGGATTCACCTGCAAAGATTGGCCAGCAGGCAATACCCGAGCGCACTTGGATGGATGGCAAGATAGGTGAACTCCACACGAACTATCCGTTCGCTAGCGCGCTTATTCTGCGCAACACTACCACCGACCATCCGAATCAAGCCTGGGCGAGGCGCACACCCCATCCCGATGTGTCATACCTTCGTTAGTCTGAACGCAGTGTTGGACTAGGCTGACAAAATAGCACCCGCACTGATCGCCCCTGGAAATCAATCAACCTGTACAACTACGAGACTGCGACCGCGACCAAAGAAGCACTGAGTCAACATACCCACACCTAGAATCTCTGTCGCTCGCTTCCACGCTTGGCGGAAAAACACTGGACAGGGCTTACTTCAAGCCGAAGCCGCCGGTGAAAGCATTAACCACAGCCGGTTCACTTAAGAGGACCGAACTTCCGTCCAACTGCGCAAAACCCATTTCGCTACCCACTCACAAGAGCGGTTGCCTACTTGTGCCCGCTTAGCAATACCTATTCGCGTAAAAACGAGTCAAGTACATTCTCAAGCCATGAACTCCTGCTCCAGCCCGACAGCCACACCAAGCACCGTGCACAATCAGTCAATCCGCCCCCACCCACAAACCGATAGGCAACATTTCACACCGCGATTGAAAACGCCCGACGAGTCAGGTCGGGCGTTTTTGCATGCCAGCATACAAGCCGGCCAATCCGGCAAACAGACATCAACCCAATCACTCAAGCCGAAAAGGATGACCCGCAACCACAGGTAGAGGTTGCATTCGGGTTGCGAATGACAAACTGAGATCCCTCAAGCCCCTCTGAATAATCGATCTCTGCACCAACCAAGTACTGATAGCTCATCGGATCAATCAGCAAGGTCACTCCATTTTTTTCCAGAGTAGTGTCGTCTTCATTGACTTCCTCATCGAAAGTAAACCCGTACTGAAAACCGGAGCAACCACCACCAGTCACGAATACTCGCAGCTTCAATCCAGGATTACCTTCTTCTTCGATCAATTCCCTGACCTTGCTTGCCGCGCTATCGGTAAAAAGAAGAGGGGAGGTCATTTCGGTTACGGCGTTCATAGAAGAAGCTCCTGACAAAATTGGTGCGAGATTATGCGAGTCCGTGTGATCGCGGTCAATTGCATTAGTTTGAGGCAGCGAGTTTTAGTTCCACCGATTTGGCCCCCTGATGCACCAAGCGCCCCTCAATGACCGCTCCTTGATGCATTTCAATCATGGCATAGTCCACGTCGCCAACAATGCGCGCCTTCGATTGCATTTCCAGCGATTCGCTGACGCTTACCGAACCGACAACGGTACCGTTGCTAACAAGATGAGCCACGCTAATTCCACCTTCCACGCGGGCATGCTCACTCAAAACCAACGTCGAAGACGCCCCTTCCGTCGCTTCAACACTTCCAGACACCTCTCCGTCAATCCGCAAACCACCGGAAAAACGGATGCTGCCTTCAACTCGGGTTCCTGCACCAATCAGGCTATCGATTCGCCCCTGAGGCTTGCTATCGTTTTTTTTGCCGAACATAAACCCTCCTAAAGTTGTGCTAACCGCTTTGACTTTAGTGTATCACCCTGCAGAACTTGCGCCTCAACGGCCTTGATCTGGCCAGTTGGCGGCAATTCGAAAACCCCCTCGCGACGCAAGAAGTGCCTCATCTCCAACCGATACTCTTCCGCCACGCCTCGCTTATCCGGAAACAACACCTGCCGCTCCTTGCCCCCAAGCGTAAAACCCACTGCCAACTGCAAGCGCCCGCGAAACTCTGGGTTTTGCCGATCTGGTTTAAAAGCCAGCAAGATGCGGTAACGATATCGCCCACCACCATCGTGAATGACACGAAAATTCTCGATGCGGACTACAGCATCCTCGCCAATCATGGGGATCAGGCGCTCGAAGAGCATAATGTCTTCTTTTAGTGCACCATTCTCGCGTTCAAGATACTGAATCCTAGCCAGCAATTGCTGCTGTGTGGCGCGCTCGATGCTAACCGCATTCTGGCGCGTACCAGCAGTTACCCGAAGCACGCCCAACTCTTCATCGTGCGCCTGCAATTGCTGACGAAGCGTCTGTACCTCATGCCCCATCTCACCGGCCTCGTTTCGCTGCATGACCAACCAGACGACCGCAACGACCAACATTAGCAGCAACAAACCAGGCAGTGCGACCCACGGCCATGGCACATGGCTACGCACCACCAGCCTTGGTGCGGCAATTCCAAAACGATGCCGGAGTTTTCTAAATCTTAGGCTAACCGCGGGAGTTGACATAGCACCATCGCATTTCCTTGCCAAACAACAGGTTTATGTTCCGGAGAGTCTGTTTAGTGTAGCTTGCGCAAGCTGAATATAGCCCCGGATAGAAGGAGCCACCTTTAACGAAGCCTAAATTTGAGGCCGAATAATACGCAAATCGCTAAACAAAAAAGCCGCCCATAGGCGGCTTTTTCCGGTACCAAACGACTTAACGCTTGGAGAACTGCTTGCGACGACGCGCCTTGTGGAAGCCAACTTTTTTACGTTCGACTTCACGAGCATCACGCGTCACGAAGCCAGCCTTCGAGAGTGCCGGCTTCAGGGCAGCGTCGTATTCAATCAGGGCGCGGGTGATACCATGACGAACAGCACCGGCTTGGCCTGACTCACCGCCGCCAATAACATTGACCTTGATATCGAAACCAGTCAGTTGCTCAACCAGCTCCAACGGCTGGCGCACAATCATGCGGCCGGTTTCACGAGAGAAGAACTGGTCAATCGGCTTACCATTGACGACGATGGCACCGGAGCCACGCTTCATGAAGACACGAGCAACGGCGCTCTTGCGACGACCGGTACCGTAGAAATAACTTTCAGCCATGATGATCCCTTAGATTTCCAGAGCCTTGGGCTGCTGGGCAGTGTGAGGATGCTGTTCGCCAGCGTAGCACTTCAGCTTCTTGAGCATCGCGTAACCCAGCGGCCCCTTCGGCAACATGCCCTTGACGGCGGTTTCGAGGGCACGCCCCGGGAAACGCTGCTGCATCTTCTTGAAGTTGGTTTCGTAGATACCGCCCGGATAACCGGAGTGGCGGAAGTATTTTTTATCTTCGGCCTTGTTACCGGTCACGGTGAGCTTTTCGACATTGGTGACGACGATGAAATCGCCGGTATCAACGTGCGGGGTGTAGATAGCCTTGTGCTTGCCACGCAGACGGCGGGCAATTTCGGTAGCGAGGCGGCCGAGCACCTTGTCTGTGGCGTCTACCACAAACCACTCGCGCTTCACCTCATGTGGCTTGGCGGAAAACGTTTTCATGTGTGTGCCGTCCTGAAAAATTTGGGCGCAGATTGGAGAAAGGCGCGGATTCTAGTTGAACTTCTCTAGGGGTGTCAATGGCTTTTAACACTCTCCGCCGCAAACAAACAAAAAAAACGCGGCTCGCTGAGCCGCGTTAAATCCACACCAAAGGAGGAGGGTGGAGGAGACAAATCTGAACTGGAGAACCCATCGCTGTAAAGTTACTTCAGTTCCTACACTTCACATTATCCACGACCCAGCCCCCCCGAGCAAGAACTATTTGTGCGACGCACAATATATATTGTTATTAGGCGATCTATTTTTTGGATGCAACTTAATACAATGTTTAATAACTACTAAATAAGTAAAAATTAGATCTATATCAGAATATATAACCAACCAAAACGTAGAAATTTGCCCCAAGCAAGCGCAAACATATGCTGCATCGCAACAATTCACGCGCCGACTCATCCGAGAAGAGATATCCGCTAAAATTACCGCACTTTCTGGGAGACAATGAATGGAATGTACGGTTAGGTGGATGGGAAATGATGCGGGAATGTCGTTTGTTGCGGAGACGGGTAGCGGCCACGCAGTCGTAATGGATGGCGCACCGGAAGCCGGCGGCAGAAACCTAGGAGCACGCCCAATGGAGATGGTTTTGGCGGGCACAGGCGGCTGCACAGCTTTCGATGTTGTTCTGATTCTAAAGAAGGGACGACACGTTGTCAGCGCCTGCGATGTCAGCCTCAAGGCCGAGCGTGCCGAATCAGACCCTAAGATATTCACCCACATCCACTTTCACTATCGCGTGAAAGGACAAAACCTCAAGCCGGAAGCCGTGGCGCGTGCCATTGAACTCTCGAAAGACAAATACTGCTCTGCATCGATCATGCTCGGCAAAACTGCCGATATCACTCACGACTTCGAGATCATTGAGGAAGCCTGAAGCGCCTCAGGCCATCTATACGTGATAGGCGGCCTTGGTCATGACCTTTGCCGCCACTTTCATGGCAAGCTTCACCGCAAGCGGAAGTTCGGCCGCGCCATACCGAATGGCCATTTCTGCATGGGCTATTTCATCCAGGCGCATCTGATCGACAATTGCCCTAGACCTGCCATCTTCGTCAGGAAGGGTGCGCAAATGCCCATCCAGATGAGCCTCAACCTGCCGTTCGGTTTCGGCCAGAAAACCCAGGTTCCATCTATCCCCAAGGGCTCCGGCTGCCAATCCGAAACCCAACGCCCCAATGTACAACAAGGGGTTCAACACACTCTTGCGCCCACCCAGCTCCACGATACGCCGCTCCGTCCAGGCTAAGTGTTCAGTTTCCTCATTAGCGGCAACTCGCAAGGCCTCCGAGGTAGCTGGGTCGCGAGAAGTGAGTGACTGCCCCTGATAAAGAGCCTGAGCGCAAATCTCTCCACAATGGTTTACGCGCATCAGGCCAGCGACATGACGACGTTGCCTGTCATTGAACGCGACCTCAGGACAATCTGCACCAGGAGTTGCGCGAACACTGCGCGCCGGAGCGAAGAGCGTTCGGAGCGCAAGGTCAATTTCGACAACTACCTGATCGATGGACATGGACTCACCAAGGCTTGTTATCCGGATGACCGCCACGCCGCAAGGCATCGACGGCTTCCGCCGCATCACGGACAATGACACCGCCGGGGCAGAAATATTCAAGAAACAGCGCCGCATGATGTCGATTGGCATAAACATCCTGAATCCGCGACCACTCGTTATTGCGCGATTTCGACCACATCCCGTCGCGCCGGCCCGAGGCATAGATGCGGCGTTCACGTGTTGCGCAGCGCATGCCTTCGAACGTGACATTTCGCCCCCCTCCCGGGGTCAGAACGACAAGCACATAACGAACCACGCCATCACTGCCAACCGAAAGCGTTGCCTGATCGATCAAAAACTGGTTGTCACTCGCAGCGCTAACGTAGAACGAGCGCAGTCCGTCAGCCCTCGGTGCCGCAGGCAGCTGAACCTCCAACTCCTGCCACTGCTTGGTTTCATAGTCTTCTTCAAAATCCGCTTGCGCGTTTCCAACGAAAACAAAAAAACCAAGCAGACCGGCAAACTTGCGCAACGGACTCATCCGTTCACTCCTCATTGGACGGGGCTGGATTCTCGCCCCCCGGGACTGCATGGCGAATCTTTCCTCGCCGATCCAGATCGAGAAAGCGAACCAACTCATTCAGCGCCTGCTCATAGACCCCGCGCTTAAACTCAATTACCGCATCAAATGGGATCCAGTAGTCGTTCCAGCGCCACGCGTCGAATTCGGGCTTGCTGGTCGCTCGCAAACTGACATCGCTGTCACGCCCAACCAGGCGTAACAGGAACCAGATCTGCTTCTGACCTTTGTAGGATCCGCGCCATTCGCGCTTGATCCAGTGTGTCGGCACTTCGTAACGCAACCAGCCCTTGGTTCGCCCGAGAATACGCACGTGCTCAGGCAGGAGCCCGACCTCTTCATACAGTTCACGATACATGGCCTCTTCCGGCGATTCGCCGCGCTTGATGCCACCTTGTGGAAACTGCCAAGAATGCTCCCGTATGCGTTTACCCCAGAAAACCTCGTTTTTGGCGTTACAAAGAATAATGCCGACGTTCGGGCGATAGCCTTCACGGTCGAGCATAGAATTCCTGCAAAATTAAAAGTTACCCCAATTCTTTCACAAAGCCGGTCTGGGTGCAAAGCACAGCCTGCGTGTAAAATCTCCTTTTTGCAACGAATTCAAGAGCATCCCATGCGCACTTCGCAGTTCTTTTTTACCACACTCAAGGAAGCCCCGGCCGACGCCGAAGTTATCAGTCAAAAATTGATGCTCCGCGCCGGCTACATCAAGCGAACCGCCGCTGGTATCTATACATGGATGCCGCTTGGGTTGCGCGTCCTGCGCAAGGTAGAGAGCATCGTTCGCGACGAGATGAACAACGCCGGCGCACTGGAACTGCTGATGCCCGCCGTGCAACCGGCCGAGTTGTGGCAGGAGTCCGGCCGCTGGGAGCAATACGGCCCGGAACTACTGCGCTTCAAGGACCGCCACCAGCGCGAGTTCGTCATCGGCCCGACGCACGAGGAGGTCATCACCGACGCCGTGCGTCGCGACGTCAAGAGTTACCGTCAGCTGCCGATCCATCTCTACCAGATTCAAACCAAGTTCCGCGATGAAATTCGCCCCCGTTTCGGCGTAATGCGTGGCCGCGAATTCCTGATGAAGGACGGCTACTCCTTTCATGCTTCATTCGAAGACCTGCAACGCGAATACGGCACTATGTATGCGACGTACAGCCGCATTTTCACCCGCCTGGGGCTGAAATTCCGGGCTGTTGCCGCTGACACCGGCTCGATTGGCGGCACGGGCTCACATGAATTCCACGTCCTGGCCGACTCCGGCGAGGATGACATTGCTTACTGCCCAGATTCCGATTACGCCGCCAATGTCGAACTGGCTGAGGCGGTCGCCCCATCAACTCCCCGCGCGGCAGCAGGTGGATCGCTGAAAAAGGTCGCCACCCCCGGCAAGACGGCCTGCGCCGACGTTGCCGATTTTCTAGGCATCAATCTGGACAGAATCGTCAAATCGATTGCTGTGATCAGCGAGAAAGAGGATGGCAGCACGAAATTCGCCCTGCTCTTGCTGCGCGGCGACCACGAACTGAACGAAATCAAGGCAAGCAAGATCGCCGCACTCAACCCGTTCCGTTTTGCCACGGAAGCAGAGGTTGAGGAATATCTGGGCTGCAAACCGGGCTACATTGGCCCGGTTGCGATCAGCAACAAGGTGGCCGTCTTTGCCGACCGCGCGGTTGCCGCCATGGGCGATTTTGTCTGCGGCGCCAACGAGCCGGGGTTCCACCTGAGCGGGGTCAACTTTGGCCGCGACCTGCCTGAACCGGAAGTCGCTGATCTGCGCAACGTCGTCGCCGGCGACCCGTCGCCGGACGGCAAGGGCAAGCTCGATATCCTGCGCGGCATCGAGGTCGGGCACATTTTCCAGCTACGTCAGAAGTACGCTGCCGCTCTGAATTGCGCCTATCTAGACGAAAAGGGCAAAAGCCAGATCATGGAGATGGGCTGCTACGGCATCGGCGTCTCGCGTATCGTCGGTGCCGCCATCGAGCAGGGAAATGACGACAAGGGCATTATCCTGCCAGCCGCCATTGCGCCTTTTAGCGTTTGCATCGTCCCCATGGGCTACCACAAGAGCCCGGCGGTCAAGATGGCAGCCGACCAACTGTACTCCGAACTTAAAGCGAGCGGAATCGACGCCCTTCTGGACGATCGCAACGAGCGCCCCGGCGTCATGTTTGCCGACATGGAGCTGATCGGCATTCCGCATCGCGTAGTCATTGGCGAGCGCGGCCTGAATGAAGGCCAAGTCGAATACAAGGCCCGACTAGACGCCGAAGCGACGATGGTCGCTCAGGGCGGCATCCTCGAGACCTTGAAGAGGAAGTTGTGCGCCGCCTGATCGCGGCCCTGTTGTTGTGCGGCGCGTCGACAGTCCATGCCGGCGCCCAGAAATACGAACCGATGTCCGCCAGCGTCCGGGCAGCCCTGCACAAGGCGGTCTCGGACTCGCGGCCAGCCGTCAGTTCGTTCAAGACGCCGCTTGAAGCTGCCGACTGGCTGGGCGAAATGTCACGACGCCTGGAAAAACGCATCCCGAATCGTGAGTACCGCATTGATCTGCTGCGCAGCGCGCATTACGAGGCAACGCGCGCCGGCCTCGACCCGCAATTGGTACTCGGCCTGATGCAGGTCGAATCCGGCTTCCGAAAATACGCCGTCTCGTCGGCCGGGGCTCGTGGCTACATGCAGGTAATGCCGTTCTGGGTCAAGGTGATCGGACTCCCGGATGACTCGCTGTTCGACCTGCGAACCAATCTGCGCTACGGCTGTACCATCCTGCGCCATTACCTGGACATTGAGAAAGGCGACTTGTTTCGCGCCCTCGGTCGCTATAACGGAAGCCTGGGAAAAGCCGAATACCCCAACATGGTCCGCGCTGCCTGGCAAAACCAGTGGGGTTACGACAAGCCAGCCAGCCTGGCCAAAGCCGAGCGCTGATCAGCGCCCCATGCCGCCCATACCGGGCAGCATTCCCTTCATGCCGCGCATCAACTTGCCGATGCCGCCCTTGGAAAACTGCTTCATCATCTTCTGCATTTGCTCGAACTGGTTGAGCAGGCGATTGACCTCCTGAACCTGTACGCCGGCCCCGGTGGCGATCCGGCGCTTGCGGCTGGCCTTGATCAACTCGGGCTTGGCACGTTCGACCGGGGTCATCGAATTGATGATACCTTCGACTCGCCCCACCATCTTTTGCTCGGCCCCGGCCGGCAACTGCCCGGCGGCCTGCGCGATTTGCGCCGGCATCTTGTCCATCAAGGCGGTCAGGCCGCCCATGCTGCGCATCTGGGCCATCTGCTCCTTGAAATCGTTGAGATCGAAGCCCTTGCCGGACTTGAGCTTCTTGGCAAAAGCAACCGCCTTCTCTTCATCCAGGCCTTTCCGGGCATCCTCGATCAGGGACAACACGTCGCCCATCCCCAGGATGCGTGATGCCATCCGCTCCGGGTGGAAGGCTTCCAGCCCGCTCAGTTTTTCTCCAACCCCGGCAAACTTGATCGGCTTGCCAGTGACATGGCGCACCGACAGTGCGGCACCGCCACGCGCATCGCCATCGAGCTTGGTCAGCACGACGCCGGTCAGCGGCAGCGCCTCGTTGAACGCCTTGGCCGTATTGACCGCGTCCTGGCCAAGCATGGCATCGACCACGAACAGCGTTTCAATCGGGTTGATGGTCGAGTGCAGGCGCTTGATTTCGGCCATCATTTCTTCGTCGATGGCGAGACGCCCCGCCGTATCGACCAGCAGCACATCGTGGTAGTGCCGCTTGGCCCAATCCACGGCGGCCAGCGCAATGGCCTCCGGCTTTTCGCCGACCGTCGACGGGAAGAAATCGACAGCAGCCTGGGCAGCGACCGACTTCAACTGCTCGATTGCGGCCGGCCGATAGACGTCGCAGGAAACAACCAAGACTTTCTTCTTGAAGTTTTCTTTAAGAAACTTGGCCAGCTTGCCGACCGTTGTCGTCTTGCCCGCCCCCTGCAAACCGGCCATCAACACGATGGCCGGTGGTTGCGTGTTGAAATTGATCCCCTCATGGGCATCGCCCATGATTTTGGTCAGCTCCGCATGCACCACGCCAATCAATGCCTGACCAGGACTTAGTGAACCAATTACCTGCTCACCAACCGCCTTTTCCTTGACGGCGGCAATGAACTCCTTGACCACCGGCAAGGCGACGTCAGCCTCGAGCAAAGCCATACGAACCTCGCGCAATGCGTCGGCGATGTTGGTTTCAGTCAGGCGAGCCTCACCCTTCAGCGTCTTCATGACGCGGGCAAGGCGGGTAGTCAGGTTATCGAGCATGTCAAATGGGCTTCTAGTAGAATTCAGGGATGGTCGACATTGTAATTCAGCTTCTGCCCCACGTTCTCGCCGCCCTGATATATGGTGCCCTGGGTTTCCATTTCTGGAACACCCGCTGGCGCGAGCGCGAAAATCAGTGCGTCGCCTGCCCCATGCAAGGCTGGGAGCGCGCATTAATCGCACTGGCCCTCGTCATTCACGCCTTTGGCCTATATGGCGGACTATTTACCGAAGTCGGCATGCGCTTCTCGTTCAGCTTCGCCCTGTCGCTAATGATGTGGCTCGCCGTACTGATCTACTGGCTGGAAAGTTTCATGTCGCGCATGGAGGGCATGCAGCCCATGGTCCTCCCGCTGGCGGCCATTTGTACGTTACTACCCGTCATCTTCCCGCAAGTCCATCTGGTCGCCCATGCCAGCGCCACAGGGTTCAAGCTCCATTTTCTTGCCGCCATGCTGGCCTACAGCCTGCTGACCCTTTCCGCACTTCACGCCATTTTCATGGGGTTTACCGAGAGCGCACTGCACAAGCACTCACTTAAGCGCAGCCTGTCGAGCCTGCCTCCGCTGTTAACCATGGAATCACTGCTCTTCCGGATGTTGTTGATCGGTTTTGCACTCTTGACCCTAACCGTCGGTAGTGGCCTGCTGTTTTCGGAAGCCCTGTTCGGCAAACCTCTTACGCTCGATCACAAGACCCTGTTTGCTTTTGCTTCCTGGGGAATCTTTGCGACGCTGCTGGTTGGGCGCCACGCCTGGGGCTGGCGCGGCAAGCGGGCACTGCACTGGACGCTGGCCGGTTTTGCATTGCTAATCCTGGCCTATATCGGTAGCCGCTTTGTCGCAGAAGTAATCCTTGGGCGACTCTGATTCGTGGATGAAGTCCCCTTGACAGCAATGCTGGCAGCACTGGTCGTGCTGCTGGCGATGTCTGCTTTTTTCTCGCTCAGCGAGACCGCGATGATGGCGTCCAATCGCTTCCGTTTGCGCCATCTCGCCCAATCCGGTCACTGCGGCGCCGAAAAAGCGCTTGCCTTGCTCAACCAGACAGACAAAATGCTGGGCGTCATCCTGCTCGGCAACAATCTGGTCAATTCAGCCGCAGCAACCCTGGTCAGCGTCATTGCCATTGAGTTATTCGGCGAAGAAAAATGGGCTCTCGGCGTCGGGACGTTAGCCGTTACGTTTGCCATTCTGGTTTTTTCCGAAATCACGCCGAAAATCATTGGGGCCACCTACGCTGACCGCCTGGCCGTCGTCCTTGGCCATTTACTGACCCCCCTGCTTCGCCTGTTCTATCCCGCCGTCTGGTTCATCAATCTATTTGCCAGCGCCCTGCTTCGCCTGTTCCGACTGGCGCAGACCCCGGCCAGCGAAGCCACGCAACTCTCACCCGAAGAACTGCGCAGCCTAGTACTTGAATCCTCGCACGTCATCCCGAAAAAGCACCATGCCATCCTCTCCAGCCTGTTCGAACTCAACAACATTACGGTCGAAGACGTGATGACCCCTCGGGGCAATATCGAAATCCTCGATCTCGATCTGCCCTGGACAGAAGTACGAACCCAACTCGCGACCAGCCACCATAGCCGCCTCCCGGTCTGCCGTGAATCACTTGACCAGCTGGTTGGCATATTACCGGTGCGGCGTCTGTTGGCCAGCATTGGCGACCCGGAATTCGACGAAGCCGCGCTGATGTCACAGCTTCAGCCGCCGTACTACATACCTGCCGGCACGGCTATTTTTTCGCAGCTAGCTTTTTTCCAAGAGAACCGGCAGAGAGTCGGCTTCGTTGTGGACGAATACGGCGAAATTCTCGGCTTGCTAACCCTGGAAGATATCATCGAGGAATTTGTCGGGGACTTCACGACCTCTCTCCCTGGCCTCGGGCACACCCTACACTGGTCTCCGAATGGTGATGCGATCGTCGAAGGGTCGCGCCCCTTGCGCGAGATAAACCGCATGCTCGGCCTCGACTTTCCATTAGAGGGACCAAAAACCATTAATGGGCTAATTCTGGAGCATTTCCAGGACATTCCCGAATCAGGCCTGAGTATCAAACTGAATGGTGTAGCGGTTGAGGTGTTGCAGACCCAGGATCGCAGCGTGATCACCGTTCGCATTTACCGCCCTGAGCCAGCCTAGAGCGACCGGACAACCTTTACAAACCCCCGCCTGCGTAGCATCATCGGGCGATCTAATCGGCATTCGACACTATTCGATGGCAGCGACCCCTCAAAACCCTCCACTAAGCGGCCTGGCGCGTGCACTGGTTCAGGCCGGACAGCTCAAGGAGGCGGAGGCGGAGCAATTGCTCTCCCAAGCCAGCAATGCCAAGATTTCCCTGATCGAGCAGATCATCGCAAGCCAGAAGGCATCGGCGATCGATATCGCGCGCTTTGTTTCCGATACCTTTGGTTATCCATTGCTCGACCTCGCCGCTTTCGACGAAACGCATATCCCCGAGAATGCGATTGATCGCAAGCTGATTTCGACCCACAAGGTCATCCCGCTCAACAAGCGCGGCAACCGGCTCTCGGTGGCGATTGCTGACCCCACCAATTTGCGCGCCCTGGATGAAATCCGATTTCAAACGGGCTTGGCGGTCGACCCGATCGTCGTCGAGCATCCAAAGCTGGCCCTTTGGTCGCCAAGTATTCCGAATCGGCGGCCGATACGCTCAAGAATCTGGCCAGCGACGACATCAATCTCGACTTTCTGGACGAGGAGTCGGCCTCAAAGGCTGATGAAGCGGCCGGGCAGGATATCGACGACGCTCCGGTCGTCAAATTCATTCAAAAAATGTTGCTCGATGCCATCAACGACGGGGCGTCGGACATCCATTTCGAGCCGTACGAGAAGTTCTACCGCATTCGTTTCCGGGTTGACGGCATCTTGCGGGAAGTGGCAACCCCCCTCTCGCCATCAAGGAAAAAGTCGCCTCGCGGATCAAAGTGATCTCGCGATTGAATATTGCCGAGAAGCGCGTTCCGCAGGACGGGCGAATGCGTCTGGTTCTCTCCAAGAGTCGCGCCATCGACTTCCGTGTCAGCACCCTCCCCACCCTCCAGGGTGAAAAAATCGTGCTGCGTATTCTCGACCCAACCTCGGCTACCTTGGGCATCGAAGCACTGGGCTATGAACCGGCGCAGAAAGCTGCCCTGCTCGATGCCGTGAATCGGCCATACGGCATGGTTCTTGTTACCGGCCCAACTGGTTCCGGCAAAACGGTATCGCTCTACACCTGCCTGAACATTCTGAACAAGGACGGAGTTAACATCTCGACAGCCGAAGATCCCGCAGAAATCAATCTGCCGGGGGTCAATCAGGTCAATGTCGATGACCGCGCCGGACTAACCTTCCCGGTCGCCCTGAAAGCCTTTCTCCGCCAGGATCCGGACATCATCATGGTTGGCGAAATCCGCGACCTGGAAACAGCCGAGATCGCCATCAAGGCAGCGCAAACGGGTCACATGGTGTTGTCGACGCTACACACCAACGATGCTCCGCAAACCCTTACCCGCTTGATGAACATGGGCGTCCCGACCTTCAACATTGCCTCCAGCATTCAGTTGATCACGGCACAACGTCTGGCGCGACGCCTGTGCAACTGCAAAAAGCCGATTACTGTACCAACTCAGGCGCTGATTGACGCCGGGTACAAAGACGATGATCTCGACGGTTCATGGACACTCTATGGCCCAGGCGGTTGCGACCGCTGCAAGGGGAGTGGCTTCAAGGGACGCGTCGGCATCTATCAAGTCATGCCGATTTCCGAAGCCATGCAGCGCCTGATCATGAGCGGTGCCAATTCGCTTGATCTTGCACTCCAGGCCAAGGCCGAAGGCGTCAAGGATTTGCGCGAGTCCGGCTTGCTCAAAGTAAAACAGGGCGTCACCTCGCTTGACGAGGTTTTGAGCACGACCAACGTATAAGGGGAAGGAAGACATATGGCTACCGCCGCAAAATCGAGGTCATCGGCCGTCAAGGAAACCGCTTTCCTGTGGGAAGGCCGAAACAAGGACGGCAAGACTGTTCGCGGCGAACTCCGTGCAGCCAGCGAATCTGTAGTCCAAACTACACTGCGCCGCCAAGGCATTACCAATACCAAAGTCAAGAAAGTTCGCTTCAAGACCGGCGGCAAGATTACCGACAAGGATATCGCCCTCTTTACCCGTCAACTGGCGACCATGATGAAGTCCGGCGTGCCGCTGTTGCAGGCCTTCGATATTGTCGGCAGGGGCCACTCCAATCCCGCGGTCGGCAAGTTGTTGCTCGATATTAAGGCGGATGTCGAAACCGGTAGTTCGCTCTCTCAGGCGTTCCGCAAATTCCCGCTGCAATTCGATGCACTGTATTGCAACTTGGTAGCCGCCGGCGAACAGGCCGGTATTCTCGACACACTGCTTGACCGTTTGGCCACTTACAAAGAAAAGATCATTGCCATCAAGAGCAAGATCAAATCGGCCCTGTTCTACCCGATCGCGGTGATCGTCGTCGCCTTCGTAATCACCGCGGTGATCATGATCTTCGTGATTCCGGCCTTCAAAGAAGTCTTCAAGAGCTTCGGTGCCGATCTGCCAGCCCCAACCCTGTTCGTCATGGCCATCTCTGATTTCTTTGTAGCATATTGGTGGGCGATTTTCGGGGCAATCGGTGGCGGGCTCTATGCCTTCTTTGAAAGCTGGCGACGTTCGGAAAAGGTCCAGATGTTCATGGACCGCCTCCTTCTTCGTATGCCGATCTTCGGCGACATCATTCGCAAATCCGTGATCGCCCGCTGGACACGCACTCTGGCCACCATGTTCGCGGCTGGGGTGCCGCTGGTCGAGTCCCTCGATTCCGTCGGCGGCGCAGCTGGCAACCACGTCTACAAGGTCGCCACCAAACAGATTCAAAGCGAGGTGTCGACTGGCACCAGCCTTACCATCTCGATGCAGAACGTTAATCTCTTCCCTAATATGGTGACCCAGATGGTTGCCATCGGCGAGGAATCGGGCGCTCTGGACTCCATGCTCTCCAAGGTCGCCGACTTTTTCGAAGCAGAAGTTGATGATGCTGTCGAGGCCATGTCGAGCCTGATGGAACCATTGATCATGGTCGTTCTTGGCACGCTTATCGGCGGAATGGTGGTCTCCATGTATCTACCAATCTTCAAACTGGGATCTGTTGTTTGATGCCTCTTGAATCACTGGGCGGCCTGGCTGCCATGGCTGGGCTGCTCGGTCTATGCGTCGGCAGCTTCCTCAATGTGGTGATCCATCGCCTGCCGAAGATGATGGAACAGGAATGGCATGCCCAGTGTGCAGACCTGCGGGGCGAAACCGTACCTGCCGCAGCACCGCTTTCTTTGGCCAGACCACGCTCCCGCTGCCCCTCCTGTGGACACCAGATCACGGCGCTGGAGAACATCCCAGTCATCAGCTATCTGCTGCTGAAAGGCCGATGCTCAGGTTGTGGCACCTCGATCTCCCTGCGCTACCCACTAATCGAGATTGCTACCGGCCTGCTCTCCGCTTATACCGCCTGGCATTTTGGCCCCTCTACGCAAGCCGTTGGCGCACTGCTGCTCGTCTGGTCACTAATTGCACTTGCAGTCATCGACCTCGACACCCAACTGCTTCCCGACGCCATCACCCTACCCCTGCTCTGGCTCGGACTGGGGTTCAATCTTTTCTCCACCTACAGCGACCTGCCGACTGCCGTCATCGGTGCCATGGCCGGTTACCTCGCCTTGTGGTCGGTGTTCTGGCTATTCAAGCTGGCCACCGGCAAGGAAGGCATGGGTTATGGCGACTTCAAGTTGCTGGCGGCACTTGGCGCCTGGCTTGGCTGGCAGATGCTGCCAGCCATCATCCTGCTCTCTTCGATCGTTGGCGCGGCAGTTGGCATCACCCTGATCGTTACCGCCCGTCACGGTCGGAACGTCCCTATTCCCTTTGGCCCCTACCTCGCGGCCGCCGGCATCATCGCCCTGTTCTGGGGGCAACAGATCACGCGTAGCTATCTTGGCCTGATCGCTTGAAATTGGGCGCTCCGCCCAGATATAACCAATCCTGACTCTCGGTTATAATTCAAGGTTTTGGAGGACTCCCATGCCGATTTACGAATATCGCTGCGACTCCTGCGGTTCCCAGAAAGAGCATCTGCAAAAGATGAGCGACCCGCAGCTCACCACCTGCCCGTCCTGCGGCAAGGAAAGCTACAACAAGCTGCTCTCCGCTGCCGGCTTTCAGCTCAAGGGGAATGGCTGGTACGCCACTGATTTCAAGGGCGGCGGCAAGCCCGCCCCGAAGGCTGACAGCGCGCCGCCGTGCCAGGGTGGTTCGGGAGCATGCACTCCGTGCGCGGCCAACTGATCAAACGCTACTTCATCACCGGGCTCCTGATCTGGGTGCCTCTGGTCATCACTGGCTGGGTGCTGTCGCTGATCGTCAGCACGCTGGATCAATCCCTGCGCCTGCTGCCAGCGACCATACACCCGCAAAACCTCTTCGGATTCACGATTCCCGGTGTTGGCGCGCTGCTGACCCTGGCCATGATCCTCCTGACCGGACTACTTGCCGCCAACTTTATCGGCCAGAAACTGGTCGTCTGGTGGGACAAGCTGCTTTCCCGCATCCCCGTCGTCAACTCGGTCTACAAAAGCGTCAAGCAGGTTTCCGACACCCTGTTCGCCCCCAACGGGAATGCTTTCCGCAAGGCGCTGCTCGTCCAGTATCCGCGCCACGGCAGTTGGACCATTGCCTTTCAAACCGGGCAACCGGGTGGCGACTTGGTCAATCACCTCGAAGGCGAATACGTCAGCGTCTATGTCCCGACCACCCCCAACCCGACTTCAGGCTTTTTCCTGATGATGGCAGCCAAGGACGTGATCGAACTAGACATGACGGTCGACGAAGCCCTCAAGTACATCATTTCGATGGGTGTCGTGGCCCCGCCGCCGCACCCGCGCGTCATTACCAATACCTGAATCAAACGGAAAGCTTCATGCGTACCCATTATTGCGGACAACTCAATGCAGCCCTTGACGGGCAAATCGTCACCCTGTGCGGCTGGGCCCACCGTCGGCGCGACCACGGCGGCATCATCTTCATCGACCTGCGCGACCGCGAAGGCCTGGCACAGGTGGTGTGCGACCCCGATCGGGCCGATACCTTCAAGATCGCCGAATCCGTCCGCAATGAATTCTGCCTGAAGATTACCGGCAAGGTACGTCCGCGCCCGGCCGGCACGACCAACGCCAACCTGGCTTCCGGCGAGATCGAAATTCTCTGCCACGAGATCGAAGTCCTGAACCCGTCGGTCACGCCGCCCTTCCAACTCGACGAAGACAATCTCTCCGAAAACGTCCGCCTGCTGCACCGCGTCATTGACCTGCGCCGCCCGCAGATGCAGAACAACATGATGCTGCGTTACAAGACGGCGCGCGCCTTCCGTCGCTTCCTCGACGACAATGGCTTCATCGACATCGAGACGCCGATGCTGACCAAGTCCACGCCGGAAGGCGCCCGTGACTATCTGGTGCCGTCGCGCGTTCATCCGGGTCAGTTCTTTGCCCTGCCGCAATCGCCGCAACTCTTCAAGCAACTGTTGATGGTCGCCGGTTACGATCGCTATTACCAGATCGTCAAATGCTTCCGCGACGAAGATCTGCGCGCCGATCGCCAACCCGAATTCACCCAGGTCGATATCGAAACCTCGTTCATGACCGAGGATGACATCACCGCGCTGATCGAAAAGCTGATCCGTTATGTCTTCAAGGATGCAATCGACGTCGACCTGCCAGCCCCCTTCCCCCGCATGACCTACGCCGAAGCGATGAACCGCTTCGGTTCCGACAAGCCGGACCTGCGTGTTACTTTGGAACTCACCGAAGTTACCGATGCCGTCAAGGATGTCTCCTTCAAGGTCTTCGCAGGTGTCGCCAACAGTGAAAATGGCCGCGTCGCCGCCATGCGCATTCCCGGTGGAGCTACGCTGACCCGTGGTGAAATCGACGAATACACCAAGTTCGTCAGCATTTACGGTGCCAAGGGCCTGGCCTACATCAAGATCAATGACGTCACACAGCTCAACGAAACCGGCCTGCAAAGCCCGATCGTCAAGAACCTGCACGAAGCCGCCCTGAAGACCATCGTCGAGCGCACTGGCGCCCAATCCGGCGACCTGATTTTCTTCGGTGCCGACAAGACCAAGGTGGTCAACGACGCGCTGGGCGCCCTGCGCACCAAAATCGGCCACGAAAAGGGCTTCGTCAATGGCAAGGCTTGGGAGCCGCTGTGGGTAGTCGATTTCCCGATGTTCGAATACGACGAGGAAGACAAGCGGTGGACCGCCTGCCACCACCCCTTCACCAGCCCGAAGGACGAACACGTTGCCCTACTCAAGACCGATCCGGGCAAGTGTCTGGCCAAGGCCTACGACTTGGCGCTGAACGGCTGGGAAATCGGCGGCGGCTCGGTCCGTATCCACCGCGCCGAAGTTCAGGAAACTGTCTTCCAGGCCCTCAACATCGGCCCGGAAGAACAACAGGCCAAGTTCGGCTTCCTGCTCGATGCCCTCAAGTACGGTGCCCCACCGCACGGTGGTCTGGCCTTCGGCCTGGACCGCATCGTCACCATGATGACGGGTGCCGAGTCGATCCGCGACGTCATTGCCTTCCCGAAGACCCAGCGCGCCCAATGCCTGCTCACCGATGCCCCCTCTGGCGTCGACGAGAAGCAACTGCGCGAACTGCACATCCGCCTGCGCCAGAAGGTTGAAACCCAGGTCGAAGTCGGCGGCCCGGCCTAAACTGCCATGCAATACTCGCTGCGCTTCCTGATTGTCCTTTGGCTGGCAATCGGAAGCGCTTTCGGGTTTGCTGGCAACGATGCCGCCGTCGACTGGGTCGCAGTCGCCGATTTACCGCGAGAAGCCCGGCAGACCCTGGCGCTAATCAAGGACGGCGGCCCTTTCCCCTACGACCGTGACGGCATCGTTTTCGGCAATTTCGAAAAGCGTCTGCCGCTTCGGGCGCGCGGCTATTACCGCGAATATACGGTGAAGAGCCCTTGGCGGCGTGATCGCGGACCGCGGCGCATCGTCGCCGGCCGTGAAGACGAGTTCTACTACACCGATGATCATTACCGGTCTTTCCGGCGAATTCGGCCATAGCGAGGCGCCAGGCATGTACGAGAAACACTTGAAATTAGCCGCCCATTCCGGCATTTTTTACCTGCCACCGACTCACCGCGCCGAACTGGAACAAACAGCCGCCCACCTTGGAAAACCAGTCTTCGTAGTGGACCTTGCTGCCTGTCGGAAAGTAGCGGAATCGCTTCGCCAAATTGGCACCATCCTGCATTTCCCGACCTGGTACGGCGCCAATTTCGATGCCCTTTTCGATTGCCTGACCGATCCGGACGGGCAAGCCGGCCAGTCATTGGTCTTGTTGCTGAATGGAACCGACAGCCTGCAGCAAGCCGAGTCCGAGAATTTCTCGACGCTGATCGAGGTCTTTCAGGCGGTGGCCGAAGCCCGCCGTGAAACAAACAACCCGTGCTGGATATTTCTCGACACCCCAGCCCGGGGAGTCGCCGCACTACCAGAGGCATGAGCGGCTACAAGCAGGCGGTTTCGGTACTCGTCGTCATCTATACGCCGGCCCTCGATATCCTGTTGCTGGAGCGCGCGGCACATCCCAGTTTCTGGCAATCCGTGACCGGCAGCCGCGAGGACGACGAACAGTTGATCGACACCGCCCGCCGCGAGGTTGGCGAAGAAACCGGCATCGATACCCGACTCTATCGCCTCGACGACTGGCGGCTCACCAACAATTTTGAAATATTCGCCGAGTGGCGCCACCGCTACGCCCCGGGGGTCACGCACAATCTCGAACATCTCTTCGCCCTGCAAGTGCCGCATTGCATTGAAATCACCCCAGCCCCCGACGAACATCGCGACTGGACCTGGATGCCTTGGCGCGCCGCCGCCGAGCGCTGTTTTTCGTGGACCAACCGGGACGCCATTCTGATGCTTCCGGAACGCTTACATCGGCGGCCCTGACCCCCAAAATCCGGCAGAAGAGCCATTTGGCGTGGCCGGGCCGACCCCGTTCGTGCCTTTTTCTTTGTACAATCCGCGGCGATTCCCTTCGGAGCATGCCATGAGTCTCGAAAATCTCACCCCCGGCATCAAGGCCGCCGTTCTGGCCGAAGCCCTGCCCTACATCAAGCGTTTCCACGGCAAGACCATCGTCGTCAAATATGGCGGCAATGCGATGACCGACGAACACCTGAAGAACTGTTTCGCCCGTGACGTGGTGTTGCTCGAACTGGTCGGCTTCAATATCGTCGTCGTGCATGGCGGCGGCCCGCAGATCGAGAGCCTGCTGGCCCGCGTCGGCAAGAAAGGCGAATTCATCCAGGGCATGCGTGTCACCGACGCCGAAACCATGGAAGTCGTCGAAATGGTCCTCGGCGGCCAGGTCAACAAGGACATCGTCAATCTGATCAACCAGCACGGCGGCAAAGCCGTCGGCCTGACCGGCAAGGACGGCAATTTCATTCGCGCCAAGAAGCTGATGCTGGAAGACAAGGATAACCCGGGCGACCTGATCGACGTCGGCCAGGTCGGCCAGATCACCTCGATCGACCCGTCGCTGATCGACCACCTCGACAAAGGCGCCTTCATCCCAGTCATCGCCCCGATCGGCGTTGGCAAGGATGGCGAGACCTACAACATCAACGCCGACGTCGTCGCCGGCAAGATTGCCGAAGTCCTCAAGGCTGAAAAACTGGTCCTGCTCACCAACACCCCTGGCGTGCTCGACAAGGACGGCCAGTTGATCACCGGCATCACGCCCAAGCAGATCGACGAAATGGTCGAGGACGGCACGCTATCCGGCGGCATGCTGCCCAAGATCGGCTCGGCGCTCGATGCTGCCCGCAACGGCGTCAAGGGCGTGCACATCATCGACGGCCGCGTCGAACACGCCCTACTGCTAGAAATCCTGACCGACCATGGCGTCGGCACGATGATCAAGTCGCACTAAATGAAGGCGGGACGCGTCTGGTTGTTTGATCTCGACAACACCCTCCACAACGCGTCTCCGCACATTTTTCCCCACATCAACCGCTCGATGCGCCAGTACATCGAGCAGCACTTGGGGCTCGACGAACAGGCTGCCACCCTTCTTCGCCAGGACTACTGGGTACGTTACGGTGCCACGCTGCTCGGCCTGATGCGTCACCACGGTACCGACCCCCGGCATTTTCTCCGGGAAACGCACCAGTTCCCCGACCTGAAGCGCATGGTGGTCTTTCAGAAGGCTACCTTGCACACTTTGCGCCGACTGCCCGGCCGAAAAATAATTTTCTCGAACGCGCCGCACCACTACACCGAGGCCATTCTTGAGTTGACCGGTCTCGGCAACTGCTTTTCAGCGGTGTACTCGGTCGAGAACCTGCGTTTTCGCCCCAAGCCGATGCTGGCCGGCTTCCTCGCCCTACTCCGGGCCGAGCATCTCGATCCGAAGCGCTGCATCATGGTCGAGGACAGCCTGCCCAATCTGGTAACCGCAAAAAAGCTCGGCATGAAGACGGTGTGGGTAAGTGCTGGCTTACGGCGCTCGCCTTACGTCGACGTGAAAATCAAATCGGTTCTACAACTTCCGGAGCGTTGCGGTCGATTATAATTTTCAGGCAATGATCATAAATCGCGAGGGGGCAAGCATGGCAACGAAACCGGGCGAACGTCGCCTGCAGATCCTGCAAACCCTGGCCGGCATGCTGGAGACGCCGAAAGGGGAGAAGATCACCACGGCAGCCCTCGCCGCCAAACTCGGCTGCTCGGAAGCCGCGCTTTACCGGCACTTCGCCAGCAAGGCCCAGATGTTCGAAGGCTTGATCGAATTCATCGAGCAAAGCCTGTTTGGCGTCATCAACCAGATCAGCTCGGATGAAAGCCAGGGCCTCAAGCAGGTCGAACTGGTGATCGGGATGTTGCTGCGGTTTGCCCAGAAAAACCGCGGCATGACCCGTGTCCTGATCGGCGACGCCCTGGTCAATGAGCATGAACGCCTGCAAGCCCGCATCAATGCCCTGCTCGACAAGATCGAAGCTTCCCTCAAGCAGGCGCTGAGAATTGCTGCGACCCAGGAAAACCTCAAGGCCGACGCCGATTTCGGCGCCCTCGCCAACCTGTTGCGCTGCTATGTCGTCGGTCGCTGGGAGCAGTACGCCCGTAGCGGCTTCAGCCGCGAACCGCTGACCCAGTGGCAACAGCAATGGCCGATGCTCTACTTCGCCTGCCTGTCGCAGTCCGGCGCACCGGGCGGTTAACGAACTAGGGCGGCCGCAGCCGCCCTAGTTGCTGGTACTGCTGAATCAGCCCTTCAGATACTCCGCCGCATCAAGCGCGAAGTAGGTCAGGATGCCATCGGCCCCGGCCCGCTTGAAGGCCAGCAAACTTTCCAAGACACAAGCCTTCTCGTCCAGCCAGCCGTTCTGCGCCGCCGCCTTGAGCATCGCGTACTCGCCGCTGACCTGGTAGGCATAGGTCGGCACCTTGAACTCGTCCTTGACCCGCCGCACGATATCCAGATACGGCATGCCCGGCTTGACCATGACCATGTCGGCGCCTTCCTCGAGGTCGAGCGCCACTTCCTTCAGCGCCTCGTCGGTATTGGCCGGGTCCATCTGATAGGTGTATTTGTTACCCTTGCCGAGATTACCGGCCGAACCCACCGCGTCGCGGAAGGGGCCGTAGAAGGCCGAGGCATACTTGGCCGAGTAGGCCAGAATCCGGGTGTAAATCTGTCCGGCTTCGTTCAATTCAGCGCGAATCCGGCCGATCCGGCCATCCATCATGTCGGACGGCGCGACCACGTCGGCCCCGGCCTCGGCATGGCAAAGCGCCTGTTTGGCCAGCACTTCCAGCGTCTCATCGTTGAGCACATAGCCGGTTTCGTCGATCAGGCCATCCTGACCGTGGCTGGTATAGGGGTCGAGCGCGACATCGGTGATCACCCCGAGTTCCGGAAACTCGCGCTTCAGCGCCCTAACCACACGTGGCACCAGACCACTGGCGTTATAGGCTTCTTCCGCCCCTAATGATTTCAGCGAGGCATCGACCACCGGGAACAGCGCCAATGCCGGAACACCCAATCTGGCCGCCCGTTCGGCTGTTTTCAGCAGGACATCGAGCGACTGGCGCTCGACGCCGGGCATCGAAGCCACTTTCTCGATGCGTCCTTCACCTTCGAGCACGAAAACCGGGTAAATGAAGTCATCGACTGTAAGCACGGACTCGCGCATCAGGCGGCGGGAAAAATCGTCGCGCCGCATCCGGCGCATGCGGGTTGCAGGAAAACGTCCGACAGAACTCATGCTTCAAACCTCAATCAAAATCGTCGCGAAAAATTTTAGACTCGGGCGGAACTTTAGGCTTTGACCCGCGTCACAGTCTGCAGATGGCACGCGCTATCTCCCGCTTCACCTCCCTGAGCGGGTGCCTTGACCACGTTAAGGCATTTTGGCCCCCGGACCCCCCTTATCCGGGGCCCTTTGTTTTCCTTTTTCTTGATTTCGATATCCAGCCAGCCGGCCAATACGCCCTCGGCCTCCTCGACGCCGGCCTTCTTCAGGCTGGAGAAAAGCTGTACGGAATAGAGTTCGGCATCGCCCCAGGTCGCCACTTCGGCCTTGACCGAACGCAGGGCTTTGGTCTGCTCCTGGCGACTCAGCTTGTCGGCCTTGGAGAGCAGGATATGGATCGGCCGCCCGGTCGGCCGGAACCAGTCGATCAGTTTCAAATCGAGGTCGGTCATCGGCCGACGAATGTCCATAATGACCACCAGCCCGGCCAATTGATCCCGCTTGCTGAGATAGGGGCCGATCAGCCCCTCCCACTGTGAGCGGATCGCCTCCGGCGCCTTGGCATAACCGTAACCGGGCAGATCGACGAAATATTTGCCGTCGGCCAGCGTGAAATAATTCAAGTGCTGCGTGCGCCCCGGCGTCTTGCTGACATAAGCCAGCCGAACCCGCCCGGCGAGGGTATTGATGGCGGAAGATTTTCCCGCGTTCGAACGCCCGGCAAAGGCAACTTCGCGGACTGAATCCTGGGGTAAATCTCGGAGATTGGCGACGGTTGTCAGAAAAACCGCCTGTTGGAACAGTGGCATAAAAAACTCGGAAGACCCGCCAAGGGGCGGTGAACTGATATAGAATAGCAGGTTTGTAACCTCCGTTCCGGCCAAAGCGCCCACAAACGCGTACAAGGAGCTCGTAAATGATTCGCACCACGGCAATGGCAATCCTTCTTGCCACCAGTTTCATCGCTCATGCATCTGAAGAAGCCAAGGGCAAGGCTGATCCTGCCAAGGGCAAAATCATCGCCGAAACCATCTGTGTCGCCTGCCATGGCGCCGATGGCAACAGCCCCGTCTCCGCCAACCCGAACCTGGCCGGACAGGTCGAAGAATATATTTACAAGCAACTGACCAATTTCAAGGCCGCAGGCGACAAGCCGGCCGCCCGTAACAGTCCGATCATGGCCGGCATGGTTGCCGCCCTTTCCGACGACGACATGAAGAACGTCGCCGCTTGGTTCGCCAGCCAGAAACAGACTCCGGCTGCCGCCAAGGATCAGGCCAAGATTGCCCTGGGCCAGAAACTTTGGCGTCAAGGTGATTTCAAGAAGGGTGTTCCTGCCTGTGCCGGTTGCCACGGCCCGGCCGGCGCCGGCCTGCCGGCCCAGTATCCGCGTCTGGCTGGCCAGTTCCCGGAATACACCGAATTGCAGCTGAAGACCTTCCGCGCTGGCGAACGCGCCAACGATCCGGCCAAGATGATGCGCGATATCGCCGGCAAGCTTTCCGATGTCGAAATCGCTGCGGTTGCCGAATTTGCGGCAGGCCTGCGCTGATCAGAAGGCAATTTGAAAAAGGCAGCTTCGGCTGCCTTTTTTGTTTTTTGGCCACTTGGCAGCCCTAGCCCGGCGGGATAGACTGCCCTAACAACAAGCTCATCCTATAAAGGAGACTCCCCCATGAAGACGCTCAAACAGTTACTGGCGGCCAAAACTGGTCGTCCGCTTGCCGTCGTTGCTCCTCGCGATACGGTATTCCATGCGCTGACCATCATGGCTCAGCACGACGTTGGTGCCCTGCTGGTGCTTGATGGCGAACAATTGGTCGGTATGTTTTCCGAGCGCGACTATGCTCGGAAGATCATCCTGCAAGGAAAGAGTTCCAAGGAAACCACGGTCAGCGAAATCATGAGTGACCGGGTGGCCTACGTCACACCGGGCACGACACTGGACGAATGTATGGCTCTGATGACGGACAAGCATTTCCGCCATCTGCCGGTACTAACCGACGATGGCAGCGTCGTCGGCATGATTTCCATCGGCGACCTGGTCAAGGAAACGATCAGTTCGCAGCAGTTTCTGATCGACGAACTGGAACGCTACATCGCCGGCTAAGATGCTTGCCAACGACTCGCGAATTCATTTTCGCATTCTTGAAGACATCGCCCGTGACCTGTCGGGGGATGTCAATTTCCCGACCTGCATGGATGCGGCGATTCTTGTCAGGAATACGCTGAAAGACCCACTCGCCAACCTGGAACGCGTCGTTCAGGTGGTGGGCATTGAACCGCTGATCTCGAGCAAGCTGTTGCGCCTGGCCAATTCGGTCAGCTACAACCCATCCGGCCGGAAGATTACCGACCTCGCCACGGCCATCAGCCGGCTTGGCTTTGAAGCCGTGCGCACCACCTCGCTAGCCGTGGCCATGGACCAGATGCTGAAGTCGAAGAATCTGGCCGCCTACGATGATATCGCCCACCAAGCCTGGGAACACTCGATCCGGGTGGCGGCCATCGCCCGCGTACTGGCTCGCCACCTCGGCCGCATCAATCCCGATGAAGCCATGCTGGCCGGCCTGGTACACGATATCGGTATTTTCTACCTGCTCTTCCGGGCGGCCTCATACGAGGAATACCGCGACAATGAGCCGGCCATGATCGAACTGATCAGCGGCTGGCATGAAAGCATAGGCGAGAGCCTGCTTCACATCCTTGGCTTGCCGGAAAGCGTCGTCGCCGCGGTCCAGGATCACGACCATCTGAAAAACATCGAAACCCCCTGCTCGGTCGGTGACGTGCTTTACTTCGCCAACCTGCTTGCCGTCACCCCGGAAATTTTCCTGCCGGGCGACATCAACTCCACCAACATCGAGCTGATGAACAGCCAGCGCGAACGTTACATCGATATCCTGAGCGAGGCCGAAGAAGACATCCAAGACCTCAAGGCAGCTCTGTCCGCCTGATGACCTGGCAACCCGAAGCCAGGCAGCTATCTCGGATAAAAGCCGGACTTTTCCTGATCTGCCTGCTGCCCTTCGAGCGACTGCTCTGGGCCGTCTGGACCGGCGATTTCGGCCCCGAGCCGGTCGCCTTCGTGCAGCGCTGGACCGGCACCTGGACTTTCAACCTGCTGCTGGTCACCCTCTGCATCACGCCGTTGCGGGCGATCACCCAGCTGCACTGGCTATTGCGACTGCGCCGCATGCTCGGGCTGTTCTGTTTTTTCTACGCCACCCTGCACTTCCTGGCCTTCATCGGCTTCGAACATGGCTTTGCGGTGGACGACATCGCCCGCGACATCTTCGAACAACCCTACGTCAGCGCCGGTTTTGCCGCCTTGCTGTTGCTGATCCCGCTTGCCGCCACCTCGAACCAGTGGGCACTTCGCCACTTGGGCGGGCGTAAATGGCAGGAACTGCATCGCAATGCTTACTTGGCCGGCATCCTCGCCGCCATCCATTACCTCTGGCTGTCCATCGCCGAAGACACCGCCCTGCTCTGGCCGGTTGCCTATGCGCTGGCGCTCGGTCTGCTGCTCGGTTGGCGGGTCCGGGAGCGCCGCAGCAAGGCCATTCCGGTGCCGCGCTTCGCGGCCGCCAAGCCGCTCAAATACTTCAAACGCAAGCCGGACTGATCACTTGCGACGCGGCGGATCGAAACGGACGATGGCCCGGCCGTCAGGGGTCTGCTTGGCTTCGGTCTTCCAGGCGTGGCCATAGACCACCTCGAAGGTCACCGGCAGCTTGCCATCTCGGCGCATCGTTTCATAGGCCGCCCGCGCCCCGGCCAGCGAACCGCGACCGGTCAATCCGTGCCGCCGTGCCTTCATCGCACAGCCGGAACCGGCGGCGCGCAATTCGGCGAACAGCGCATCGAGATCGTCGTAAGTCAGCGTGATGACTTCCATGTCCATCACCGGGTCGGCGAAGCCGCAGCCGACCAGCATATCGCCCAGATCGTGCATGTCGATAAACCGCTGGGTGTGGGCGTAGCCGTCGCTAAAGGCGGTACGCAGTTCCTTCAGGGAATCCGGCCCCAGCGTCGAGAACATCAGCAGGCCGCCGACTTCGAGGACACGATGGGCCTCGGCGAGGGCCGGCAAGGGATCGTCCAGCCAGTGCAGCAGCAGGTTCGACCAGACCAGTGCCGCCGACTTCGCTTTTAGCGGCAGCTTCGCCGCATCGGCAGCCAGGCGTTGCGGACCGGATGCCTTGCCCAGGCCGAGCCAGCGCTGCCAGCCGGCGCGTGACACATGGCCGGTGTCGAGCATGGCCGGCGCCACATCCAGTCCGATCAGCTCGGCGGCGGGATAACGCGCCGCCAGGCCGGGAAAGCTGCCGCCCCGGCTGCAACCCAGATCGAGGATGCGCTTGGGCTCGATCTTGACGTAATCGAGCCGCTCCTGCATCCGGCGGTCGACCTCGCGGACGAAGAAATCCGCCTCGCCATAGCTCGCCGCGACCTTGGAAAACCGTCGACCGACCTGCTGCCGGTCGACAAAGCCTGCACTCAAACCGGTTTCACACCCAGACGGGCAAACAGCGCGTCGTCACGATCGACTTCCGGGTTGCTGGTAGTCAGCAGATGGTCGCCGTAGAACATCGAGTTGGCGCCGGCCAGGAAGCACA
This sequence comes from Dechloromonas sp. A34, assembly GCF_026261605.1. Lineage (NCBI taxonomy): Bacteria > Pseudomonadati > Pseudomonadota > Betaproteobacteria > Rhodocyclales > Azonexaceae > Dechloromonas > Dechloromonas sp. A34. The sequence continues at coordinate 784,552 of NZ_CP102486.1, read as the reverse complement.
GCGCCTGCAACTCGTCGCTCATCTCCTGACGGCCGGCCGACAGGCGGACCCAGGATTTCGGCATGGTGATGCGGGCGGCGGCAATGGTGCGCACAAACTCGAACGGGTCGAGGCGCGGATTGTCAGCCAGCGGGGTACCGGGGATCGGCACCAGGTTGTTGATCGGCACCGACTCCGGCGGCTGCGGCAGATTGGCCAACTGGACGATCAGCGCGGCGCGGTTCTTGCGCGACTCGCCCATGCCGATGATGCCGCCCGAGCAGACGTTGATGCCGGCGTCGCGCACCTGATCCAAGGTATCGAGGCGGTCGTCGTGGGTGTGGGATTTGATGACCTGACCGTAGAATTCCTTGTCGGTATCGAGATTGTGATTGTAGTAGTCGAGGCCGGCATCCTTCAGCTTCTCGGCCTGGCCATCCTTGAGCATGCCGAGCGTGACGCAGGTCTGCATGCCAAGCGCCTTGACCTCGCGCACCATGTCCAGCACGCGATCGAGATCGTTGTCCTTCGGCCCCTTCCAGGCGGCGCCCATGCAGAAGCGGGAAGCGCCCTTGTCCTTGGCAGCCTTGGCGGCGGCGACCACTTCGTCGAGCGGCATCAGGCGTTCGCGTTCGGTATCGGTGTCGTAGCGGGCCGACTGCGAACAATAGCTGCAATCCTCGGAACAGCCGCCGGTCTTGACCGAAAGCAGCGTCGAGCGTTGAATGGCGTTCGGATCGAAGTGTTCGCGGTGTACGCCTTGCGCTTGCCAGATCAGATCCATCAACGGTAGTTCATAGAGCGCGAGCACCTCGGCCACCGACCAGCGGCGGGTGGTTGCGGTCTGAGGAATGGAAGGGACGGCGGCGAGAGTGCTAGCGTGCATGGGAGGCCTTGCTTGAGAAAATTCGAGAGAAATCAGACACGGATCGCGTCGGTAATTATGAATTATCGAGCACGTATACTAGGCTGTCAATTTTACCCCAGGCCTTTGTGCTTCCCATAAAACAACTCGCCCGCAACTGGCTGGCGTCACTGCTGCCCGGCAGTTGCCTGCTCTGCGGCGCTGACAGCCGGGATGCCCTTCTTTGTCCGGCCTGCGCGAGCGACCTGCCAGCACTGCCGCCGGCGCAATGCCCGCAATGTGCCGAACAGACCACGCATGGCGAACGCTGCGGCGCCTGCCTGAAGACTCCGCCCCATTTCGATCGAACAGTGGCGGCTTTTCGCTACGACTTCCCGATCGACCGCATCATTCATGCCTTGAAATACGGCCACCAGCTGGCGGTCGCCGGCTGGCTGGCCGACCGGCTCGCCGCTTGTCTGCCCAAGGGTGACGAATTGGTCGTCGCCCTCCCCCTGCACGACGAGCGCCTGCGCGAACGCGGCTTCAATCAATCGGTCGAAATTGCCCGCATTCTCAGCCAGCGGCTGGCTTACAACCTCGACTGCAGCAGCCTCCAGCGCACCCGCGCCACGCCACCGCAGGCCGATCTCCCGCTCAAGGAGCGCCAGCGCAATGTGCGTGGCGCTTTTGAATGCAGCACCGACTTCAGCGGCAGGCAAATCCTGCTGATCGACGATGTGATGACCACCGGCTCGACCGTCAACGAAGCAGCCCGTGTTCTCAAGTTGCATGGGGCCTCCAGGGTTACCGTCGCCGTCGCGGCCCGCGCCCTGAAACACTGACTGCCCCTGCCGCCAGTTCGCCGATTAGCGCGCTCCGTCTGCCACCGCCAGCGCCCCCAGTAAGCCGATATTTTCATCGATGACCAGACGGACCGGCATGTTAGCCACCAGTGGCGCGTGCTCACGCTTGGCTAGAAAGGCGGCAACGAAGGGAGTGACGTCGCCCTGCGGCATCAGCTTGGCGGCAATGCCGCCGGTCAAATAGACGCCGCCCCGGGCCAACCAGTGCAGGGCAAGATCGCCGGCGAAGGCTCCATAACAACTCGACCAGAGTTGCAGCGCCTGCCCGGCCAGCGGGTCGGTCGCGGCCAGCGCCGCCTGGCCGATCGCCGCCGGGGCAGCGGCGGACCACCAAGAAAGGCGTAAATCCGCGCCAAGCCGGCGCCGGAGACGATATCTTCGGTGGTCACCCGACCCTTCATGTCGAGCAGCCAGCGCCACAGCTCGCCCTGCTCCGACGTTTGCGGCGAGAAACCGAGGTGCCCGCCTTCGCCGGGGATGACGCGATAACGCTTGCCGCCCCAGACCAGGCCGGCGACGCCGAGCCCAGTGCCGGCCCCAACGATGACCCGTGGCGCGTGGACGACCGGCTGGCCTGCGTGCAGGGTAATGATCTGCGTTGGATCGACCAGCGCCAGGCCATGGGCGGTTGCCGCAAAATCGTTGGTCAGCACCACCCGACCGATCCCGAAGCGCCGGCGCAGCGCCGCACTGGACAGCCGCCAGGGGAGATAGGTGAGTTGGGCGGTTCGTCCATCGGTCGGGCCGGCGAGGCCGAAACAGGCACTGGCGATGGGCGGAGCGCCGACCAGGAAATCGGCGAGCAGATCGTCGAAATTCGGGTAGTCGGCACTGGCATAGCGTTGCTGGCGCACGATGCGCAGCCCGCCGTTCTGGCGTTCGGCAAGCGCCAGCAGCGTCTTGGTGCCGCCGAGGTCGCCGCCGAGAATCATCGCTTACACCGCGACCGGGGCGGCGATATGGGGGTGCGGATCATAGGCGTCGAGACGGAAATCCTCGAAGCGGAAAGCTAGTAGGTCGGTTACTTCCGGGTTGATCCACAGCGTCGGCAGCGGGCGTGTTTCGCGGGAGAGCTGCAGGCGGGCCTGCTCGAAGTGATTGGCGTAAATATGCGCATCGCCGAAGGTATGGATGAATTCCCCCGGCTGATAACCGCAGACCTGCGCCAGCATCAGCGTCAGCAGCGCATAGGAGGCGATATTGAATGGCACGCCGAGGAAGATGTCGGCGCTGCGCTGGTAGAGCTGGCAAGACAGCTTGCCATCGGCGACATAGAACTGGAACAGGCAATGACAGGGTGGCAACGCCATGCTATCGACGTCGCCCGGGTTCCAGGCGGAGACGATATGGCGGCGCGAATCAGGGTTGTTCTTCAGGCTGTGGACCAGCTGGGCGATCTGGTCGATGACGCGGCCGTCCGGCGTTTCCCAGCGCCGCCACTGCTTGCCGTAGACCGGGCCGAGGTCGCCATTCTCGTCGGCCCATTCGTCCCAGATGCGGACGCCGTTTGCCTTGAGGTAGGCGATGTTGGTATCGCCCTGCAGGAACCACAGCAGTTCATGGACGATGGACTTGAGATGCAGCTTCTTGGTGGTCACCATCGGAAAGCCCCGGCTCAGGTCGAAGCGCATCTGCCAGCCGAAAACGGAGCGCGTACCGGTGCCGGTACGGTCGGATTTGTCATTGCCGTTTTCCAGCACATGGCGCATCAGGTCGAGGTATTGCTGCATGGGAGCCTGCCATTCGATCAAAAACACGATTCTACATTGCCGGTTTCCGGGAGGAACGGGTGCCGCCCATGCCCAAACCGCGGCACAGCGGCTAAACTGCGCGCTGGTCTGGCTTTGAGGGAGACAATAATGCTGAAAAAAATGGGAAGCCTGTTCGGACAAAAAGAGGGACACCCCCTGGCCGAGCCGCGCGAACTGAAAAAGATCATTGCCGAATTACCCAAGGACAATGCCTTCAAGTCGCTCGATGAAATCGTCGGCTGGCTGGAGTCGCTGCTGGCAGCTGATGACATTCCGGTCGACCGCTTTCAAGAAGCGGCCCGCCAGCTGGACGAGGCCGCCCAGCCCCACGTTCGGCGCCTGACCAAGGATTACCTGCACACCGCCCGCCTGACCCGGGCCGATGAAAAACGCCTGTGGTCGATCAATTACGGTTTCTGGACCCTGCTCGCCGAAGCTTATGAACGCAGCTTGGCCAGCCAGGGCGACAAGGGACGGCCGGCAGAACAACTGAAAGCAGCGCAGCCCTTCATTTGCACCCGCCTGCTGGCCGCGATCGGTGCCCTTATCAAATGGGACCAGTTTCACTATGGCCCCTCGTCCAATCTGCTCTGGCAACGCCTGGGCAGGGCGCTGCTGACGGCCGAAGAGGCCGGTGTGGCGGGTAAGTCGCTGCAGTTCGGGGGCAGGTCGGCGTCAGTTCGCCGTCCCAGGAGTATCAGAAGGTCATGGTCTTTCAGGCCGCCTCGATGGACAGCCTGCTGCCGCTGGAAATCGAACTCGCCGAACGCCTGATCGAACACTTCCTGCCAGGCTTCGTGTTCACCGACGAGCCGCAGCACGACAGCGTCTACTGGGTCGACCTCAAGCTCGCCCAGGCACCGCTACGCCTGGCCAGGATGCCCAGCCGGGCACTGCCGTCGCAGCGTTACTTCAAGCCCGGCCCGGCTCATGAAGCAATCCGGAACCTGTTGAACACGCTCGAGCGTGGCGGCGACATTCCCGCCGATATCAATCTCGGCGGGCAGTATTACCCGAAGACGCTGATCCCGGTGGTGCGCCATCTCGCGGTTTATCTGGCCCCGGTGCCGCCGCAGCGCAAGCATGACCGGCACCGCGTCAAGCATCGGATGGCGGTGCTCAATGGCCTGGTCAATGCCTATGTGGCATTTTCCGGTGAATTCGGCGGCAAGCCGGCGGGCCTGCAGATGGAAAGCTGGGTCGCCGAAAACGTCAGCCGCGGTGGCTTTGGCGCCGTGGTCAGCGACATGCCGGCCGACTGGCTGAAGGTCGGTGCCTTGGTGGCAATGCAGCCTGAAGGCGGCGAAAACTGGCTACTCGGCATTGTCCGCCGCTACCACCGGGTAACCGAGAGCAATGCCCGTGCCGGCATCGAGACCCTGGCCCGCCAGGCGCTGGCCGTCGAAGTCAAGCCACGGGCGGCCTCCAGTTATGCCGCGCTACCCGGCGTTCCAGCCCTGATCATTGAGGAAGGTTGCGCGGCAGGCGAGGTACACATCGTCCTGCCGCCAGCCAGTTTCGACCTGCGCGAAACGCTTGAATATGGCGTACAGGAAAAACGCTATGCCCTGACCCCGGTGGCCTTGCTGGAGCAGACGACCGACTTCGAACTGGCACGCTATCGCCAGGCGGTCATCGGCTAGGCACCACAAAGGCAAAGGCTGGCACCAAGCATTGCGGACTATTTGGGACGAATGGCGGTTTTCGGTCGGAAGGCCTTGATCACCGCCTCGTTGGTCTCGGCATAGGGGCCGCCGATCAGATCAATGCAATAGGGCACTGCAGCAAAGATGCCGACGTGTGTGACCTTGCCCTCGGCATCGCGGACGCCTTCCAGCGTTTCCTTGATCGATTTCGGCTGACCGGGCAAATTGATGATCAGCGTCTGCTTGCGGATCACCGCGACCTGGCGCGAGAGGATGGCGGTCGGCACGAAGTTCAGGCTGATCCGTCGCATTTCCTCGCCGAAGCCCGGCATTTCCTTGTCGGCCACGGCCAGCGTGGCTTCCGGCGTAACGTCGCGCAAAGCCGGGCCGGTGCCGCCGGTGGTCAGAACCAGATCGCACTTGGCGATATCAACCAGTTCAATCAGGGTTTGCTCGATGGTCGGCTGGTCGTCGGCGATCAGCCGGGTTTCAACCCGCCAGGGCGAACTCAGCGCACAGGCCAGCCATTCCTGCAAAGCCGGGATGCCCTTGTCTTCATAGACGCCGCTCGAGGCACGGTCACTGATCGAAACCAGGCCGATGACCAGCTCTTCATTCTGCGACATGGACGCCTCCCTCTTTATCGAGCTCCTGCAGCACCTGAAAAATAGCCCGGAAATTCTTCGGCGGCTTGTTGTTTTCCTGCTCCTTCAAGGCATTGCGCCGCAACTGGCGCAGGTGCTGAAGATCGACGCTGGGCCACAGTGCGGAAATTTCGGCGAGCACCGACTCGTCTTCGAGGAGGCGAGTGCGGAAGCGTTCCAACCGGTGCAGGCGAGCCGTTTCGGCCGAGGACTCGCCACGGATCAGGGCCAGGCCGGCGCGGATCGGCTCCTCGTCGGTGCTTCGCATCAGCTTGCCGAGATACATGATCTGCCGCCGGCGGGCGCCGTGGGCGGTGATCTTCTGGCATTCGCGCACCGCCTCGTAAATATTCTCCGGCAGATTGATCCGCTTCAGCTGGCCGGTGGACAGCTCGACCAGTTCGGCGCCGAGATCCTGCAATTCGTGCATGGCCTGCTTCTTCTTGGTCTTGGAGGGACGGCCGGTATTCTCGGTGAAATCTTCTTCTTGCATGGGGCGCGATCGGGGACTGGCAATATAGGGCTGCTATGATAGCGACTTTCCCGAATCGACGCCGCCTTCATGCCAGCAACTGCCGCTTTTTCCTACCCCTTTGCCACGCTGCAGCAACTGGCCGAGGATGTCCTCAAACATGCCCGCGACAATGGCGCCACGGCCTGCGAGGTCGATGTTTCTGAAGGCTTCGGCCAGTCGGTCGGCGTGCGTTGCGACGAGGTCGAGACCATCGAGTTCAATCGCGACAAGGGCGTCGGCATCACCATCTATTCCGGCCAGCGCAAGGGCTACGCCAGCACCTCCGACTTTTCGGCCCAGGCTCTGCGCGAAACCGTCGAAGCGGCGCTCAATATTGCCCGCTTCACGGCCGAGGACGACTGTGCCGGTCTGGCCGACGCAGCACTGATGGCCAAGGACAGCCTGGACCTCGACCTGTTCCACCCCTGGGCGCTCTCGGTCGAAGAGGCGATCGAAACCGCCCGCCGCTGCGAGCAGGCGGCTTTCGATGCCAGCCCGAAAATCAGCAATTCCGAAGGCGCCTCGATTTCGACCCAACAGGCCCAGTTCGTCTCGGCTAATAGCCTGGGCTTCATGGGCGGCTACCCGACTTCCCGCCACTACATTTCCTGTTCGGTGATCGCCGGCGAGCAGGATGCGATGCAACGCGACGACTGGTACACCACCCATCGCGACGCCACCCGGCTCGACGACCCGTTGCGCGTCGGCCGCATTGCCGCCGAACGCGCCGTCGCCCGGCTCGGCGGACGCAAGGTAAAGACCGGCGAGTTCCCGGTGCTGTTCGAAGCGCCGCTCGCCGCCGGCCTGCTCGGCAGCCTGGTCCATGCGGCCAGCGGCGGCGCGCTCTATCGCAAGTCATCGTTTCTGCTCGACCACCTCGGCAAGCGCGTGATGCCGGAATTCGTCCAAATTTGCGAGCGGCCGCACATCAAGTGCGGGCTGGGCAGTGCCTCCTTCGACAGCGACGGCGTCGCCACCCGCGACCGGGATATCGTCACCGACGGCATCCTGCAAGGCTATTTCCTCAGCACCTACTCGGCCCGCAAGCTCGGCATGCAGACCACCGGCAATGCCGGCGGTAGCCACAACCTGATCATCCAGCCCGGCGAGCTCGACCTCGACGGCCTGCTGGCGCGCATGGGGCGCGGCCTGTTCCTCACCGAACTGCTTGGCCATGGCATCAATTACGTGACTGGCGATTACTCGCGGGGCGCCGCCGGCTACTGGGTGGAAAACGGCAAGATTGCCTACCCGGTCGAGGAAATCACCATCGCCGGCAACCTTAAGGCCATGCTGTCCGGCATCGTCGCCGTCGGCAACGATGTCCAGGTGCGGGGTTCCAAGCAGACAGGCTCGATCCTGGTCGACCGGATGACCGTCGCCGGCGACTGAGCTGGTATAGCTCGCTCCAGGCCGGATTCGGCCTGGAACAGACAATCTCCACACTAAAACCAAGGGTTTTTCCTAAGCGGGATTTCACTAATCGTAATTTTTTCGTTGCTCCCTAGAATGCGGCCGGCAGTTCACAGACCTCAAACATTTCCTTTCTAGGGGACAAAATGCAACGTCGCGATTTCCTGAAAAAAGCCTCCGTCGGCGCGGCCGCCGGCGCGGCCACCACCCTGGCAGCTCCCGCCATCGCCCAGTCAGGCCCGGTCGTCAAATGGCGCCTGACCTCCAGCTTTCCGAAGAGCCTGGATACGATTTACGGTGGCGCCGACGTACTGGCCAATCGTCTGCGCGAATTGACGGGTGGCAAGTTCGACATTCGCGTCTTTCCCGGCGGCGAAATCGTTCCCGGCCTGCAGGCTATGGATGCCGTACAGCAAGGCACAGTCGAGTGCTGCCATACCGCCTCCTTCTACTACGTCGGCAAGGATCGTACCTTTGCTTTCGGCACGGCCTTGCCCTTTGGCATGAATGCCCGCCAGACCAATGCCTGGATGTACTACGGCGGGGGCCAGGAACTGGTTGACGAGTTCTACGCCAACTACAATTTCATCTCTTTCGCCGGCGGCAACACCGGCACCCAGATGGCCGGCTGGTGGCGTAAGGAAGTCAACACGGTGACCGACCTCAAGGGCATCAAGATGCGGATCGGCGGCCTGGGTGGCGCAGTATTCTCGGAACTGGGCCTGGTCCCGCAACAGATTGCGGCAGGCGACATCTACCCGGCCCTGGAAAAGGGGACGATTGACGCCGCAGAATGGATCGGTCCCTACGACGACGAAAAACTCGGTTTCCATAAAGTGGCCAAGAACTACTACGGTCCGGGCTGGTGGGAGCCGGGTACCTGCCTGCAGTTCTTCGTCAATAAGAAGGAATGGGACAAACTGCCCAAGGAATACCAGTCGGCCTTCAAGGTAGCCGCCTACGAGGCCAATGTCACGATGCTCGCCGAGTACGACCACAAGAACCCGATCGCACTGTCCAAATTGCTGCAGAACGGGGTCAAGTTGCGCACCTTCTCGAAAGAGATCATGACAGCTGCCTACAAGGCAGCGCAGCAGATCTACAGCGACGAGGCGGCCAAGAATCCGGCATTCAAGAAGATTTATGAATCCTATGGGAAGTACGCCAAGACGCAGCGCGCCTGGTTCTCGGTCGCTGAAATGCCCATGGACCAGTTCATGCAAGCCCAGCGTTAGACGAGTCGGAGTGCAGCGAAGTAACGGGGTGCCACGGCACCCCGTTTTTGTTGCAGGCCCCTGCCTTGCTGGGGATTAGGGTTTTCCACCACTCGCAAAAATTTATTTATTGGTGAAGAATGGTCCAATCGTCACTGATGACGACCCGATCACTACTGGAGGAGACAATATGCAACGTCGTGATTTTCTGAAAAAAGCATCCGTCGGTGCCGCTGCCGGCGCAGCAGCCACTATCGCCGCCCCGGCCATCGCCCAATCCGGCCCGGTCGTCAAATGGCGCCTGACATCCAGCTTCCCGAAGAGCCTGGACACCATCTACGGCGGCGCTGACGTGCTGGCCAATCGCCTGCGCGCAATGACCGGCGGCAAGTTCGACATCCGCGTTTTCCCGGGCGGCGAAATCGTTCCCGGCCTGCAGGCTTTGGATGCAGTGCAGCAAGGCACGGTTGAAGTCTGCCATACCTGCTCCTACTACTACGTCGGCAAGGACAAGACCTTCGGCTTCGGAACCTCGGTCCCCTTCGGCATGAATGCCCGCCAGATGAATGCCTGGATCTACTACGGCGGCGGCCAGAAGCTGCTCGACGAGTTTTATGCCAACTACAACGTTGTCTCCTTCGCTGGCGGCAATACCGGCACCCAGATGGGCGGCTGGTTCCGCAAGGAAATCAAGGGCCTGGATGACGTCAAGGGTCTGAAAATCCGGATCGCCGGCCTCGGCGGCAATGTTTTCGCTGCACTGGGCGCCGTTCCGCAACAGATCGCCGGTGGCGACATCTACCCGGCACTGGAAAAGGGCACCATCGACGCCGCCGAGTGGGTCGGCCCGTACGACGACGAAAAACTGGGCTTCTTCAAGGTTGCCAAGAACTACTACTATCCGGGCTGGTGGGAACCGGGCCCGGTCATCCACTTCTTCGTGAACAAGAAGGAATGGGACAAGCTGCCGAAGGAATACCAGGAGGCCTTCCAGGCCGCCGCCTACGAGGCCAACGTCACGATGTTGGCCGAGTACGACCACAAAAACCCGGCCGCCCTTTCCAAGCTGCTGCAGGCCGGCGTCAAGCTGCAGGCTTACCCGAAGGATGTGATGGAAGCCGCCTACAAGGCCGCTCAGGAACTGTATGCCGACGAGGCCGGTAAGAATCCGGCCTTCAAGAAAATTTACACCGAGTACGAAAAATACCGGAAAACCCAGAACGCCTGGTTCAGTGTGGCCGAGGCCCGCATGGACAGCTTCCTGCAGTCGCACAAATAAGGCTTCGGCCCTGCAACAAAAAACCCGCGAAATTCGCGGGTTTTTTGTTGCCTGAAATCCTTCAGGATCAGGCGTCGAGCATGCTGCGCAGCATCCAGGCATTCTTTTCATGGATCTGCATGCGCTGGGTCAGCAGGTCGGCCGTCGGCTCGTCGCCGGCCTTGTCCACCACCGGGAAGATGCCGCGCGCCGTCTTGACCACGGCCTCCTGGCCGGCCAGCAGTTGCTTGAGCATCTCGGTGGCATTGGGCGTGCCTTCGCTTTCCTTGATCACCGTCAGCTTGGCAAATTCCCGATAGGTCGCCGGTGCCGGAACACCCAGCGCGCGAATGCGCTCGGCAATCAGATCCAGCGCATTCCACAACTCGGTGTATTGGTCCATGAACATCACGTGCAGGGTGTTGAACATCGGACCGGTCACGTTCCAGTGGAAGTTGTGGGTCTTCAGATAGAGGGTGAACGAGTCGGCCAGCAGGCGAGACAAGCCCTCGGCAATTTTCTCCCGTTCCTTCTTGCTGATGCCAATATCCATCGTCATGGTGAACTCCATTCTTCTGTGATCGAACTGGAAAAGCCAGCCCGCAGGCCAGCCGCTTATGTGATGCGGCTATTGTGCCGCGACCAACCCGGCGATGCCAATGGTTTGTCCCGATATCGGGCATAGGCGACAGCTATCAATGAAAAAGGCGGGGTCGAAACCCCGCCTTCTTGACTGTAGTGAACCCAGCTAGCGCTTACTTGTTGTCGCCACCCAGGTTTTTCAGCAGATTGGCCGCGGTGTCGTCTTCCTTCTGCTTGTTCTCGGCATCGCTGTCTGCGTCGCCCTGCTTCATCAGTGTATCGAGATCGACCGCCGGCGGCGCCGTGCCATCGCGCTCCATCTGGGCCTGTGCCTTCTGGGCCTCGTCGCCGTAGCTGACGATGTTCGGGAAGATGATGATCAGAGCAACCATGATGATCTGGATACAGACGAAGGGTATGGCCCCCCAGTAGATATCCGTCGTCTTGACAGAGGCCGGCGCCACCGAACGCAGGTAGAAGAGCGCGAAGCCAAATGGCGGATGCATGAAGGAGGTCTGCATATTGACCGCCAGCAGCACGCCGAACCAGACCAGGTCGATGCCCAACTTGTCCGCCACCGGCGCCAGCAGCGGCACGATGATGAAGGACAACTCGAAGAAGTCGAGGAAGAAGGCGAGCACGAAGACCAGGATGTTGACCACGATCAGGAAGCCGACCTGGCCACCGGGCAGACCGAGCAGCAGGTGTTCGACCCAGAGGTCACCATTGACACCGCGGAAGACCAGACCGAACACCGTCGAACCGACTAGGATGAAGACCACGAAGGACGACAGCTTGCCGGTGGTTTCCATGGCCTGCCGGAGCAGCTTGAGGGTGATCCGTTTGCGGGCCAGTGCGAGGATCATCGCGCCGGCAGCCCCCATGGCGCCGCCTTCAGTCGGCGTTGCAATACCGAGGAAAATCGTGCCGAGGACCAGGAAGATCAGGACCAGCGGCGGGACCAGGGTCGTTAGCACGCGCAGCATCAGTTTGAAGCCGCGCAGCGAGCGGGCTTCCAGCGGCAGAGCCGGGCAGGCATTCGGCTTGATAATGCTGAGCAGAACGACATAGCCGACATACAACGATGTCAGCACCAGGCCGGGAATCATCGCGCCTTCGTACATGTCACCGACCGACTTGCCGAGCTGATCGGCCATGATGATCAGCACCAGCGACGGCGGAATGATCTGGGCCAGCGTTCCGGAAGCAGCGATGACGCCGGCCGCCAGCCGCTTGTCGTAGCCGTAGCGGAGCATGATGGGCAGCGAGATCAGGCCCATCGAGATCACCGAGGCTGCCACCACGCCGGTCGTCGCGGCAAGCAGGGCGCCGACGAAGATGACTGCGTAGGCCAGACCACCGCGCATCGGGCCGAACAGCTGACCGATGGTGTCGAGCAGATCCTCGGCCATGCCCGATCGTTCAAGCACTAGCCCCATGAAGGTAAAGAAGGGGATGGCGAGCAGCGTGTCGTTGGCCATGATGCCGAAGATGCGCTCGGGCAGCGCCTGGAACAGGGCCGGCGTGAGCAGTCCGAGTTCAATGCCGATCAGGCCGAAAACGATGCCATTGGCGGCCAGCGCGAAGGCGACCGGGTAGCCGAGGAGCAGGAAGAGAACAAGGGCGCCAAACATCAGCGGCGCCATATTGGCAATGACCCATTCCATTATTTGCCCTCCTTGGCTTTGGCGGCAGCGATGGCGGCAGCCAGTTCCTCTTCGGGCGTCGGCCCCCTCTCCTTGCTGTTGGGATCGGAAATCATCCCGGCCAGGAAGGCGATGCGCTTGATCAGTTCGGAGACGCCCTGCAGGGCGAGCAGCGTGAAGCCGATCGGCAGCAGGATCTTGACCGGCCAGCGGATCAGGCCGCCGGCATTGGCCGACATTTCATTGATCCGGTACGACTCGGCGATCAGCGGCATCGACAGCCAGAGCACCAGTACCACCATCGGCAGCAGGAAGAACAACGTGCCGATGATGTCGATGACCGCGAGCCCGCGCGGCGACAGCTTGCCGGAGAGCACGTCGATGCGGACATGCTCGTTCTTCTGCAGCGTATAGGGCGCACAGAGCAGGAAAACAGCGGCAAACAGGTACCACTGGATTTCCAGCAGGCCGTTCGAACTGTAGTTGAAGATGAAGCGCACCACGGCGTTGGCGGAACTGATGATGGTCATCAGCAGCACCAGCCAGAACGCGCCTTTGCCGACTCGCTCGGTAAGCCAGTCGATCAGCTTCGAGAGCTTAAGCAGAAGGGTCACGGAAAGTCCTCCTCGGTTGATAAAATTCCCGACTTCTAATAGTGGCCGGGGTTAATTGAAAATCCCAGTGCGCAAATTTACAGCGAAGGTCTTAGGCAAACCATGGTGGAAATCCCTACAACCCGTCCGACACGCATCTGCCTGGTGCGCCACGGCGAAACCGAGTGGAATGCGGCGCGCCGTATTCAGGGGCAAATCGACATCGGTCTCAACGAAATTGGCCTGCGCCAGGCCGAAGCTGCCGGCCGCTGGCTCAAGGGGGCCGGCATTGTCGCCCTCTATAGCAGCGACCTCAAGCGCGCCTGGGCGACGGCGCAGGCCATTGGCGCAGCACTCGGTCTGACCCCGAACGCCGCGCCGGAAATGCGCGAGCGCCGCTACGGCGTTTTCGAGGGCCTGACCTACGACGAAGCCAAGACGAAGCACCCGGACGGCTACGCTGCCTTTGAGGGGCGCAATGCCGACTACGCCTTCGAAGATGGCGAGAGTCTGAAGGCTATGTTCGCCCGCGTCACCAGCCGGTTGCAGGCGATCGCCGCGGCGCACCCCGGGCAGAATGTGGCGGTGGTGCTGCACGGTGGCGTGCTCGACATCATCAACCGCTTTGTCCGCGGCAACAGCCTGGAAACGCCACGCGACTTCCTGATTCCCAATGCCGGCCTGAACTGGATTGCCGTCGACAACGGGCGCTGGCAACTGGAAACCTGGGGCGAAACCGCGCACCTCGAACCCGGCGCCCTTGACGAACTCCCATCGTGATAAAATTTGCGCCCTTTTCAATGGCTTGAGGCATTCCCCATGTTTTCCGCGAAAGACACCCTGGCAAAAATCGATCCTGAACTCTGGCAAGCCATGCAGGCCGAGGTCCAGCGTCAGGAAGACCATATCGAACTGATCGCCTCGGAAAACTACGTGAGCAAGGCCGTCATGGAAGCCCAGGGCTCCCAGCTCACCAACAAGTACGCCGAAGGCTATCCCGGCAAGCGTTACTACGGTGGCTGCGAGCACGTCGACGTCGTCGAACAACTGGCCATCGACCGTCTGAAGAAACTCTTCGGCGCCGATGCCGCCAACGTCCAGCCGAACTCCGGCTCGCAGGCCAACCAGGCCGTGCTGATGGCTTTCTGCAAGCCGGGCGACACGATCATGGGCATGAGCCTGGCCGAAGGCGGCCACCTGACCCACGGCATGCCGCTCAATATGTCCGGCAAGTGGTTCAACGTCGTGTCCTACGGCCTCGATGCCAACGAAGCGATCGACTACGACAAGATGGAAGCGCTGGCCCGCGAGCACAAGCCGCGCCTGATCGTCGCCGGTGCCTCGGCCTATTCGCTGCGCATCGATTTCGAACGCTTTGCCAAGGTCGCCAAGGAAATCGGCGCCATTTTCTGGGTGGACATGGCCCACTACGCCGGCCTGATTGCCGCCGGCTTCTACCCGAACCCGGTGCCTTTCGCCGATGTCGTGACCTCGACCACGCACAAGACCCTGCGCGGCCCGCGCGGCGGCATCATCCTGATGAAGGCCGAACACGAGAAGGCGATCAATTCCGCCATCTTCCCCGGCCTGCAAGGCGGCCCGTTGGAGCACGTGATCGCCGCCAAGGCCGTGGCCTTCAAGGAAGCAGCGACCCCGGGTTTCCGCAATTACCAGGAACAGGTCATCGACAACGCCCGCGTCATGGCCCGCGTGCTGTCGGAAGAGCGCGGCCTGCGCGTCGTCTCCGGGCGCACTGAAAGCCACGTCTTCCTGCTTGACCTGCGCGCCAAGAACATCACCGGCAAGGAAGCCGAGGCAGCACTCGGTCGCGCCCACATCACGGTCAACAAGAACGGCATCCCGAACGATCCGCAGAAGCCTTTCGTCACCTCCGGCATCCGTATCGGCTCGCCAGCAATGACGACCCGTGGCTTCACCGAGATCGAAGCCGAGATGGTCGCCCATCTGGTGGCCGACGTGCTGGACGCACCTAACGACGAAGCCGTAGCCGCCACCGTGCGCGCCAAGGTTTCCACCCTGTGCAAGAAATTCCCGGTCTACGGAGACTAAGCGCCCGTGAAATGTCCTTTCTGCGGTGCAGAAGATACGGCCGTCGCCGATACCCGTCTCAATGACGAAGGCGACGTCGTTCGTCGCCGCAGAAAGTGCAATGCCTGCGACAAGCGCTTCACCACCTACGAGCGGGCGGAAATTCAGCTGCCGCAGGTGGTCAAGAAAAACGGCCTGCGCACCGAATTCAGTCGCGGTAAGCTGCGCGCCAGCCTCGAACTGGCGCTGCGCAAGCGGCCGGTAGCGATCGAATCGGTCGATGCCGCGGTCGCCGACATCGAGGAAATCCTGCTCTCGGCCGGCGAACGCGAAGTCAGCACCCAGCAACTGGGAGAACTGGTCATGCGCGAACTGAAGAAGCTCGACAAGGTGGCCTACATCCGCTTCGCTTCGGTGTACCGCAACTTCGAAGATGTGGATGCCTTCTCCCGGGCCATCCGCGAAGTTTCTCCCAGCCCGAAGAAAAAATGAGCTTTACCGCCGTAGACCACGGCATGATGGCCCGCGCCCTGCAACTGGCCGAGAACGGCCTATGGACGACCTCGCCCAACCCGCGGGTCGGCTGCGTACTGGTCCGTGACGGCTGGATCGTCGGCGAAGGCTGGCACGAGAAGGCCGGCGAACCGCATGCCGAAGTCCATGCCCTGCGCGCCGCCGGCCCCAAGGCCCGCGGCGCGACCGCCTATGTCACGCTCGAACCGTGCAGCCACCACGGCCGGACCCCGCCCTGCGCCGATGCCCTTATTGCAGCCGGGGTCAGCCGCGTCGTCGCCGCGATGACCGACCCCAACCCGTTGGTCGCCGGCCAAGGGCTGGCCCTGCTCCAGGCCGCCGGGATCGAAACGGCCAGCGGCTTGCTGGAAAATGAGGCGCGCGAACTGAATATCGGCTTCGTTTCGCGGATGACCCGTGGCCGCCCCTGGCTGCGCCTGAAAGCGGCGGCCAGCCTGGACGGCAAGACGGCCCTGAGCAACGGTGTCAGCCAGTGGATCACCGGCCCCGAGGCGCGGCGCGACGGTCATCGCTGGCGGGCCCGGGCCTGCGCCATCCTGACCGGCATCGGCACGGTGCGCGACGACGACCCGCAACTGAACGTCCGCGACGTGCAGACGCCGCGTCAGCCGTTGCGCGTCGTGGTTGACAGCAAGCTGGAAACGCCGCTCGCCGCCCACATCCTGGATGGCGGACCGGTGCTGATCGCCGGCGCAGTCGACGATGCCAAGCGCAAGGCCGCCCTAACCAAGGCCGGCGCCGAAGTGCTAATTCTGCCCAACGCCCAGGGCAAGGTGGAATTAAAAGACCTGCTCGCCGAACTCGGCCGGCGCGGCATCAACGAGGTCCATGCCGAAGCCGGGTTCAAGCTCAACGGTTCCCTACTGCGCGAGGGGCTGGTTGATGAACTGCTGCTTTACCTGGCACCCTGCCTGATCGGCCACGCAGCCAACGGCCTGTTCAACCTGCCGGAACTGGCTAGTCTGGACGGCAAGCAGCGCCTTCAGATTCGCGACCTTCGCCAGATCGGGGTAGATATCCGGGTACTTGCCCGGCCGCTGTAGGGCCGCACACGGCGCAACCGGCGTCCTTGCGGAACTTCACGGTGCGCCATTCCATATCCAGTGCATCTAGCAGCAGTAGCCGACCGGTCAGGGATTCGCCGATCCCAGCCGCCAGCTTGAGCGCCTCGGCCGCCTGCATCGTGCCGATAATGCCGGTCAGCGGCGCGAAAACGCCCATCACCGCACAGCGGACTTCCTCGACTTCGTCGCTTTCCGGAAACAGGCAGTGGTAGCACGGCGAGTCGTCGCGGCGCAGATCATAGACACTGATCTGACCGTCGAAACGGATCGCAGCCCCTGAGACCAGCGGTTTCTTGTGATGCACGCAGGCGCGGTTGATGGCGTGGCGGGTGGCAAAATTGTCGGAGCAGTCGAGCACGATATCGGCGGTGGCGACCAACGCGTCGAGCGCTACGCCCGACAGCCGCTGCTGCAGCGGGATGATCTCGATCTCGGAATTGATGGCGCCCAGCGCCTGCCGGCCGGACTCTGCCTTGGCCATGCCGACGCGGGCCTGGGTATGGAGAACCTGTCGTTGCAGATTGGTGAAATCAACGGTGTCGTCATCGACCAGGGTCATCTTGCCGACCCCGGCCGAAGCCAGATAAAGCGCCGCCGGCGAACCCAGTCCGCCAGCCCCGATAACCAGCGCATGGCTGGCCAGAATGCGCGACTGACCTTCGATACCGAGCGCATCAAGGAGGATATGGCGGCTGTAGCGGAGTAGTTGCTCGTCAGTCATAGAGTCGCTAGCAGTTAGTCCTTAATCCGTAGTAGCTGTAGTCAACAACTAGCGACTATCGACTAATAACTATTTGTATTCCCGCCACTCCGGCGGGGTGTCGTCGTGATCGCCATGGGGATGCTGCTCCCAGGCATTGACGTAGGCTTCCTGAGCAGAACGCTTGATCCGCTTTTCCGGCGCGCCGAGGTTGTGCAACTGGGTTTCCTCGACGTAATAGATCAACGCCCGAGTCAGCTTGCTCAACAGCGTATTGTCGAGGTGGTAGCCCTTGTCGACCAGATGCTCGTCGAGCTCTTGCAGGGTGTGCTCCTGCAGGTCGTAGGCGACGCCGAGTGAGCGCTTTTCGTATTTAAGCTCAATCTCGACTTCGTCCAGTCGCTGCAAGTCATCCGCCGCCTCGGGCACCTGCCCGGGCGGGAATTTAGCGAAAAGGATTTCCCGTTTCTTCTTGAGGTCTGCGTCAGTCATCATCCCTCCCGAAGGGTCGACTATTGGGTCTTATTCTGCATGATCTGCAGACCCTTGAGAAGATTCATCGCCTGCTGGAACTGGTAGTCCGCCTTGCTGGCGTACTCCAGACGCTGCGGCATTTCATCTTCCGCCTCTTCCTTGCCATTTTTGTCCTTGCCCGGCTTGGCGGGTACTACCTTGCCATGCGGCTTCATCTCCGGCTTGGCGGATTCCTTGGCCGCTTCCTTGTCACGGTCATTGCTCAAGTGGCGATCGAGATCCGCCTCGCGAATACGGGCCACATTGGCCGTACTGCCATTGGCCGTTTCCTCGACGACGATGTCGGGAACGATGCCCTTGGCCTGGATCGAGCGCCCTTCCGGCGTGTAGTAACGGGCGGTGGTCAGCTTGATCGCGGTATTGCCGGGCAAGGGCAGGACCGACTGGACCGATCCCTTGCCAAAGGTCTGGGTGCCCATAATGACGGCGCGCTTGTAGTCCTGCAGCGCACCAGCAACGATTTCCGAGGCTGAGGCAGAACCGGTATTGACCAGCACCACCATCGGCACCTTCTTGACATCGACCGGCAGCGTACGCAACGGATCTTCCTTGGTGCCGCGCAGGTAATCGCGCGGCCGGGCTAGAAATTCCTGCTTGGCATCCTCGGTGCGACCATCGGTCGACACGACCTTGACATCCGGCGGCAGAAAGGCGGCAGAAACACCAATTGCGCCATTGAGCAGCCCGCCCGGATCATTACGCAGGTCAAGGACCAGGCCACGCAGGTTGCCATCCTTGTAGAGAGCGCCCAAATGCCTGGCCAATTCGACAACGGTGTTTTCCTGGAACTGGGTAACGCGAATCCAGCCATAGCCAGGCTCGATCAATTTTGACTTGACGCTTTGCACCTTGATGACTTCGCGAATCAGGGTGATTTCCAGCGGCTTGCTTTCGCCCTTGCGCAGGATCGTCAGTTTGATCGGGGTCTTCGGCTTGCCACGCATCTTCTTGACGGCGTCGGACAGCGTCAGCCCCTTGACCGGCGTTTCGTCGAGCTTGAAGATCAGGTCGCCGGCCTTGACGCCGGCGCGGTAGGCCGGGGTATCCTCGATCGGCGACACGACCTTGACCAGACCGTCTTCCATACCGACCTCGATGCCGAGGCCACCGAATTCGCCTTGCGTTCCGACCTGGAGATCCTTGAAGGAATCAGCGTCGAGATAGGCAGAGTGCGGATCGAGATTGGACAGCATGCCGGAAATGGCATTGGTGATCATTTTTTTGTCTTCGACCGGCTCGACATAGCCCTGCTTGATGGCGCTATAGACCTCGGCAAACGTCCGCAGCTCATCGATCGGCAGACCGGGCTTCACTTCCTTGTCGGCCAGCGCCGGGATATGCAGGCTGATAAGTGCGCCGGCGACGAAACCGCCCAATGTCAAACTGATGGTTTTTGCTTTGCTCATTTCAAATTGGCCCATTTCATCGGGTCGATCGGTTGCCCCTGGTGGCGGAGTTCAAAGTATAAACCGGATTCCGGATTACCCCCGCTGTTGCCAACCGTGGCGATGGTTTCCCCGCCCTTGACGGCCTGGCCGACCTGTCTGAGCAGCGAATCATTGTTACCGTAGATCGACAGATAGCCATTGCCATGATCGACGATCAGCAGATTGCCAAAACCCCGCATCCAGTCTGCAAACACCACCCGCCCTCCGGCAATCGACCTGACCTCACTTCCGCTGGCCGCCCTGATGAACAAGCCGCGCCATGTGCCGCCCCCTCGCGGGGCGAACCAAAGCGGCCGGACACCGCACCACGTATTGGCAGGCGCAGACTTCCCTTCTGCCGGGCGAAGCTGCCGTCGTTGGCAACCGGCTCGTAGCGGTTCTCCACTTCGACCGCTTTTGGCCGGGACGGTTCGACACTAGCCGGCTGGCGCGGCACTTCCTTGTCTTCGGGCGCCGGACGCGTCCTGGCTTTCTGCCGTGCGACTTCCGCCTGCCGCGCCGCCTCCGCCGCGCGCGCGGCCTGGGCTGCGAGAATTTTCGACAACCGATCGATCAGTTGCGTCAGGCGCTTTTCGTTTTGCTGGAGATTGCCGATTTCCTTGCGCTGGGACTTGACCTTGCTGGAAATCTCAGCGAACAGTGCCTTGTGCTCCACACGCTGCCTCTGCAATTCGGCATGCCGTTTCTGCTGTTCCGCCTCGACCTCGGCCAACTCGGCGCTCCGCTCCTTGGCGTCGGCGGCGAGCGCTTTCTTCTTGGCTAGGGTGGCATGGATTTCACCCATCAGTTCGGCCCGGGTCAGGGCGATGGCCGACAGATAGTGCAGGTCGCGCGCCACCTGGCTGGGATCGTCGCCATTCAGGATCAACTGCAGCGAATCCGGCGAGCCGCGCAGATACTGCCGGTAGAGCAGTTTTTCCAATTGCGCCTGTTGCTGGTCGAGCGTCGCACCCAACTCCTGGGCCTGAGTTTCGAGATTTTTCAGGTTCCTCTGCAAGCGTCCCTGCTGATCCGACAATTCGTGCAGTTCGCGTTGCAGTCGCGATATCTGGCGCTCCGACTCGCGCAGGCGGTCGGCGGCGTCGGCCCGGGTCTCCTCGCTGGCATGCAAATCCTTACGCAGCGATTCGATGCGGTTGCGTAATTCGCCGAGATCAGCCTGCTTCTCGGCAATATCCGGGGATGGCGTCGCGGCCTGAGCCTTCGGCGTGGCTGCCGGCTGCCGTGCTTCAAGCTGCGCGCTGCAAAGGAAAACGGCGGCAAACAACGCCGCCGTCCGCGCTGGAACGAAGCGTATCCGACCCGGTCCAAACCGATCCCGCACGGCCCCGGACAATGGCTCTGGAGCGGGCGCGGCAGAGCGGTCTTTTTGATGAGCCATCACGGATTGATATAGATTATGGTCGGCGAAACGCAAGGCCTTATTTTATAATGATCCATTCACCGATAACGAGGTTTTAACTTGGAAACCCCATCCTTCAGTCTGATCGAAAAGCAGGAGCATATTGAGCTGGCGGCCCGGGCGCTCAAATCGATCGCCCATCCGCTGCGCCTCAAGATTCTCTGCGTGCTCGGCGATCAGGAGGCCTGCGTCCAGGATATCGTCGAAGCGGTCGGCACCTCGCAGAGCAACATTTCCCAACATCTGGCCATCCTGCGCGAAAAAGGCGTGCTGCTCACCCGCAAGGATGCCAATCGTGTTTTTTACCGGGTGGGCGACCAGCGCACCCTGCAGCTCGTCGGCATGATGCGCGAAGTTTTTTGTGGAGAAGGGTCAAAGTAATGCCGATGGAGTTCATCAACCAGAATATCCTGCTGATTTCGATTGTCGTGACCAGTGGTCTTGGCCTGCTCTGGCCCCTGTTCATGCGGCCGGCCGGCAACAATGTCAGCCCGGTCGAGGCGACGCTGCTGATCAATCGCGAAGATGCCCACATCGTCGATGTCCGTGAGGCAGACGAGTTTGCCGGCGGCCATCTGCCGGAAGCCAGGAACATCCCGACCAGCAAGCTGGCCGAGCGCGTCGGCGAACTGGACAAGTTCAAGGACAAGCCGATCATCGTCTGCTGCGCTTCCGGCATGCGCTCCGGCAAGGCCACGGCCGAGCTGAAAAAGCAGGGCTTCACCAAGCTTTACAGCCTGGCCGGCGGCGTCGACGCCTGGGTGGGCGCCGGCTACCCGATCAAGAAGGGCACGCGCAAGAAATGAGCGCCCGCGTACTGATGTACACCACGGCGGTCTGCCCGTTCTGCATTCGCGCCAAGCAACTGCTGAAGGCGCGCGGCGTCGAGACCATCGAGGAAATCCGGATCGATCTCGACCCCGACCGGCGCGACGAAATGATGCAGAAGACCCAGCGCCGCACCGTACCGCAAATCTATATCGGCGACACCCATGTCGGCGGCTGCGACGATCTCTATGCTCTCGATGCGGCCGGCCAACTGCTGTCGCTGCTCGATGGCCAGGCCTGAAAACGTTTAACTCTCTGAAAGAAAACCATGGAACAGAACGAACAAGTCGTCTTCGGTATCGAAAAGCTCTACGTCAAGGATCTCTCGGTCGAAGTGCCGAACGCCCCGGAAATCTTCCTCGAGCGTGAAGCGCCGCAGGTCGAGATCCAGCTCAACTCCGGCGGCCGCACCGTTGGCGAAGGCGTCTTCGAAGTCGTGCTCACCGTCACCGTGACCGCCAAGCTGGCCGACAAGACCGTGTTCCTGGTCGAGGTCGGTCAGGCCGGCATCTTCCGTATCGTCAATGTGCCGCAGGAACAGATCGAGCCGCTGATCGCCGTCGCCTGCCCGAACATCCTCTTCCCCTATGCCCGCGAAACCGTCTCCGACGCCGTGACCCGTGCCGGCTTCCAGCCGATCGTGCTGCAGCCGGTCAATTTCGAGGCCATGTACATGCAGCGCCTGCAGGAACAGGAAGCGACCGCTGCCCCCAGCGAAGCGACCATTCAGTAATGGTATGACCATGTGGCTCCGGACGCTTCTCGCCCTGTCGCTGGTCGGCTCGACCGGTACGGCGCTGGCCATCGACTACCGTTCGGTCGATGCCCCGGCGGCCATTCTTTATGACGCCCCGTCGCAGAAGGGCAAGAAGCTCTACCTGATCAAGGCGCAGACCCCAGTCGAGGTCGTGGTCCGCCTCGAGGGCTGGTACAAGGTTCGCGACGCCGAAGGCACGCTGGCCTGGATCGAGGCGCGCCACCTGGCCGAACGGCGGACCCTGGTGGTCACCGCGGCGCGCGCCGAGCTGCGCCAGTCGGACAAGCCGGAAGCGCCTGTGCTGGCCGAACTCGACAAGTGGGTGGCGGTCGACTTCGTCGAAGCCGCCGCCCCGGGCTGGGCCAAGGTAAAGCATCGCGACGGGCCCAGCGGCTACGTACGCTCGACGCAGGTCTGGGGCCTATGAACATCACGCTGCTTGGGGCCGGCGCCTGGGGAACCGCGCTGGCCATCGCCTTCGCCGGCAAGCACCAGGTCACGCTGTGGTCGCGCGAAACGGACGTCGCCGACGATCTGCGTCAGACGCGGGAAAACCATCGCTTTTTCCCTGGCTACCAGCTACCCGAATCGGTCGCCATCAGCACCGACTTCGCGGCCGCGGTCGGCACGGCCGAACTGCTCGTCGTCGCGACCCCGATTGCCGGGCTGCGGCCGACCGTCGAAAACCTCAAAGCCCTCGGCGTGACGCTGCCCATCCTCTGGGTGTGCAAGGGCTTCGAAGCCGGCAGCGGCAAGCTGCCGCATCAGGTGGTCAGCGAAGTACTCGGCCCGCAGGCCGTCTGCGGCGCGCTCTCCGGACCGAGCTTTGCTGAAGAGGTCGCGGCTGGCAAGCCGACGGCGATCGCGCTGGCCGCCAACAACCCGGCCTTCGGGCGAGAGACAGCGCGGCAACTGCATTCAACCCGCCTGCGCATCTACGCCAATGACGACCTGATCGGCGTCGAAGTCGGCGGCGCGGTCAAGAACGTTCTGGCCATCGCCACCGGCACCTGCGACGGCCTGGGCCTCGGCCTCAATTCGCGGGCCGCGCTGATGACGCGCGGCCTCGCCGAAATCGCCCGCCTCGGCCTGGCGCTCGGCGCCCAGCGCGAGACCTTCATGGGTCTGGCCGGCATGGGCGACCTGATCCTGACCTGTACCGGCGACCTTTCGCGCAACCGCCGGGTCGGCCTGGCCTTGGCCGAAAACAAGTTGCTGCCGCAGATTCTGGAAGAGCTCGGCCACGTTGCCGAAGGGGTCTACACGGCGCGCGAAGTCGATCGCCTGGCCCGCCAACTGGGCGTCGACATGCCGATCAGTGCAGCCGTGGCGGCGGTCCTCGACGGCCGCCTGAATGCGGCGGAGGCGGTCGAGCAATTGATGGCGCGCGACCCGAAGGAAGAAGTCGCCTAAAGCGCCCCAGCGAAGCCGATTTGCCGCCAGGCTTCGAATACCGTCACCGCTGCCGCATTGGACAGGTTCAGGCTGCGCTGCCCTTCGCGCATCGGCAGGCGCAGGCGGCATTCTGCCGGGAACTCGCCGAGCATCTCCGGCGGCAGGCCGCGGGTTTCGCAGCCGAAGACGAACCCGTCGTTATCCTGAAATGCCGTCGTGTACGGGCTACTCTGCCCCTTGGTGGTCATCGCGAACAGACGTCGCCCGGCCAGCGCGGCCCGGCAGGCGGCCCAGTCGACATGGCGATGGAGCCGCGCATACTCGTGATAATCCAGCCCGGCGCGGCGCAGCGCCTTGTCGTTGAGATCGAAACCGAGCGGCTCGACGAGGTGCAGTTCGGCGCCGGTGTTGGCGCACAGACGGATGATATTGCCGGTATTGGGCGGAATTTCGGGCTGATAGAGGACGACGGCGAACATGGGCAAGGTGCGGCGAAAGGTTTGCGGTTAATCGGGAGCGCGGCGTGGGCTGAGCCCGCCATTGTCGGCCAGGATCAGGCTTTTCCCAAGACCACGGCGGCCAACGGCGGCAGGGTAATCGCCAGATTGGCCGGGCGGCGCATCCATTCGCCGGCGCTGGCCTCGATCGCCCCGCCATTGCCGAGGTTGCTGCCGCCGTAATAGGCCGAGTCGGTATTGAGGATTTCGCTATAGCGGCCAGCCTGCGGCACGCCGATCCGGTAGGCGGTCTGCGGCGTCGGGGTGAAGTTGAGGGCGACGACAACGAAGCTGCCGTCGCGCCCCCAGCGCAGCCAGCAGAGCACCGAATGCTCACTGTCGTGGCAATCGATCCACTCGAAGCCGCAACTCTCGAAATCCTGGCTGTGCAGCGCCGGATGGTCGCGATAGAGGCGATTCAGATCGCCGGACAGGCGGTGCACGCCACCATGGGCCGGAGCGTTGAGCAGGCCCCAGTCGAGCTCGCGGGCTTCCGACCATTCGCCCGCCTGGCCGAATTCATCGCCCATGAAACACAGCTTCTTGCCCGGCATCAGCGCCTGCCAGGCCAGCAGCAGGCGCAGGTTGGCGTGGCGTTGCCAGGTATCGCCCGGCATCTTGCCGAGCAGCGAGCCCTTGCCATGCACGACTTCGTCATGCGAGAAAGGCAGCACGTAGTTTTCGCTATAGGCGTACATCTGGCCGAAGGTCAGTTCGTCGTGATGCCAGCGCCGGTAGATCGGATCGCGGTGGAAGTAACGCAGGCTGTCGTTCATCCAGCCCATGTTCCATTTCATCGAGAAACCAAGGCCGCCGACATAGGTCGGCCGCGACACCATCGGCCAGGCCGTGGATTCCTCGGCGATCGTCAGGGCACCGGGAAACTCGCCATGGACCATGGCATTCAGCGCCTTCAGGAATTCGATGGCGTCGAGGTTCTCCCGCCCGCCGTAGGGATTGGGCAGCCACTCGCCGGCCTTGCGTGAGTAGTCGAGGTAGAGCATCGAAGCCACGGCATCGACGCGCAGTCCGTCGAAGTGGAATTCGGCCAGCCACCAGTGGGCCGAGGACAGCAGGAAGCTCCTGACCTCGTGCCGCCCGTAATTGAAAATGTGCGTTCCCCAGTCGGCATGCAAGCCGAGACGCGGATCTTCATGCTCATAGAGGGCGGTACCGTCGTAGCGGGCGAGCGCCCACTGATCCTGCGGGAAGTGACCGGGCACCCAGTCGAGCAGCACGCCGAGGCCGGCCTGGTGACAGGCGTCGATGAAGAAGCGCAGGTCGTCGGCCGAGCCGTAGCGCGCGGTCGGCGCGAAATAGCCCGTGGTCTGGTAGCCCCAGGATTCGTCGAGCGGGTGCTCGGTGACCGGCAGCAGTTCGAGATGCGTGTAGCCGTGGTCGACGGCGTAGGGAATCAGGCGTTCGGCCAGTTCGCGCCAGAGGTAGGGCCGGCCGTCGAGATGGCGCATCCAGGATCCGGCATGAACTTCATAGATATTGAGCGGCGCATGCTGCCAGTCCCAGGCGGCGCGCTTTTCCAGCCATGCGGCGTCGCCCCAGGAATGGCCGGCCGGCGGCACGACATAGGCGGCGGAACCCGGCCGCAACTCGAAGCCGCGGGCGTAGGGGTCGGACTTAACCAGAACCTCGCCGCTGGCGCGATTGGTGATCGCGAAACGATACAGGCTGTGCGGCGCTGCCTCCGGCACCCGCAGTTCCCAGACGCCGGAGGCCCCCAGGGCAGACATGCGGTGGGCATCGCCCCGCCAGCCGTTGAAGTCGCCGAGCACCGCAACCTGCGAGGCATTGGGCGCCCAGACGCGAAACACCGTGCCAGCGGCGTCCGGATGCGCCCCGAGCAGCCGGTAAGCCTGAACGTTGCGGCCTTCGTTGAACAGGTATAGCGCTTCGGAATGCTGCATCGGGTCCCCCTACCGCAGTATCATAAGTCAAAACAGTGACCAGGGAGGTCCGCTATGCCCCTTACCCCGAGCTGTCCCCATCAGCCCTACTGCGAGTTACGTGAGCAGACCGACATGCGTTTCATCAGCCAGCTGACCCGCAATACCTTCGCCATCATCCTGGCCGGTGGCCGCGGCACCCGCCTGATGCAGCTGACCGACTTCCGTTCGAAGCCCGCCGTGCCCTTCGCCGGCAAGTTCCGGATTCTCGATTTTGCACTCTCGAACTGCGTCAATTCCGGCATCCGCAAGATCGGCGTCGCCACGCAGTACAAGGCGCACAGCCTGATCCGCCACGTCCAGCGCGGCTGGAGCTTTCTCGACGGCCGTTTCGACGAATTCATCCAGCTCCTGCCGGCCCAGCAGCAGATCGACGAAAACCAGTGGTACCAGGGCACCGCCGATGCCGTCTTCCAGAACCTGCACTTCCTCCGCCGCTACCATCCGGAACACGTGCTGGTCGTCGCCGGCGACCACATTTACAAGATGGACTATGGCCGCATGCTGGCCTTCCACGTCAAACAGCAGGCCGACATGAGCGTCGCCTGCATCGACGTACCACTGGCCGACGCCCGCGAATTCGGCGTGATGGGTGTGGACGAACATGACCGGGTCGTTGATTTCGTCGAGAAGCCGCAGCAGCCGCCAGCCATCCCCGGCCAGCCGGAGCGCGCCCTGGCCTCGATGGGCATCTACATCTTCAACGCCGAATTCCTCTTCGAGCAGTTGCAGCGCGACGCCCTGACCCCGGGTTCGAGCCGCGATTTCGGCAAGGACATCATTCCCCACATCGTCTCCCGCCACCGTGTCTTCGCCCACCGTTTCGCCGACTCCTGCGTCGGCAGCGAGAATCACAAGCCCTACTGGCGTGACGTCGGCACCATCGACGCTTATTGGGAGGCGAACATGGAAATGACCAAGGTTACGCCCGAGCTCAACCTCTACGACCGTGACTGGCCGATCTGGACCTATCAGGAGCAGATGCCGCCGGCCAAGTTCGTCTTCGACGACGAGGACCGCCGCGGCACCGCCATCGATTCGCTGATCGCTGGCGGCTGCATCATCTCCGGTGCCAGCGTCAAACGCTCGTTGCTCTTTACCAGCGTCAATGTCCATAGCTGGGCACGGGTCGAGGACTCGGTAATCCTGCCCGGGGTCGATATCGGCCGCCACGCCGTGCTCAGGCGCTGTGTCGTCGACAAGCAGTGCCGGATTCCACCGGGCATGGTGATCGGCGTCGATCCGGACGAAGACCGCAAACGCTTCCACGTCAGCCCCAAGGGCATCACCCTGGTCACCGCCGAAATGCTCGGTCAGGGTGCGGCAGCGACCGGCCATGGCTGACCTCGCCTTCCTCTGGCACATGCACCAGCCGGACTACCGCCACCCGGACAGCGGTGAGTTCCTGCTGCCCTGGGTCTTCCTGCATGCCATCAAGGACTACACCGACATGGCGGCGCATCTCGAGCGCCATCCGAGCATCCGCTGCACGGTCAATTTCGTGCCGGTACTGCTCGACCAGATCGAGGATTACACCGAACAGTTCACCAGCAGAAAATGGCGTGACCCACTGCTGCGCATCGCCAGCCAGGCGGACCCTGACCAGCTTACCGCCGACGACCGCGGCTGGCTGCTCGACATGGGTTTTCGCTGCCACGAGCCGACCATGCTCGAACCTTTCGCCCCCTACCGCCGCCTGCGCGACCTGGCAAGCCACCTGCGCAACCATGACGGGCACGGCCTGAGCTACCTGTCCGGCACCTTTTATGGCGACCTCGCGACCTGGTACCTGCTGGCCTGGAGCGGCGAAAGCCTGCGCCGCGGCGGCCAGGTAATCCCCGACCTGATGGCCAAGGGCGACAATTTCTCGGCGGCCGAGCGCCAGGCCCTGCTCGACGAACTGGGCGCCGCGCTCAGCGGCCTGATTCCGCGTTACCGCGCCCTGGCCGACAGCGGCCAGATCGAACTGAGCTGCACGCCGGCCAGCCATCCGCTCGCCCCCCTGCTGCTCGACTTCCACTCCGCCCGCGAAGCCCTGCCCGACTGTCCGCTCCCCGCCGCCCCCGAATATCCCGGTGGCCGCTCGCGGCTGGCCGAGCACATTGCGGCCGCCCAGGCCAGTCATAGCCGCCGCTTCGGCCGGCCAGCCAGCGGCCTGTGGCCGGCCGAAGGCGCCCTGTCGACCGCCGTCCTGAAGCAGATCGCCGAAGCCGGCTTCGCCTGGACGGCGAGCAGCCATGGCGTTCTCAAGCACTCGGCCGGCAACGAGGCGCGGACCACGACGCCGTGGCTGGTCCCTGAAGACACTCCAGGCAATCTGACGCTGTTCTTCCGCAACGAACGGCTGTCCGACCTGATCGGCTTCGAGTACGCCAAATGGCACGGCCGCGATGCCGCCCAGCACTTCATGACCGAACTCAAGTCCATCCACCTGCAGAATGCAGACAACCTGATCCCGGTCTTTCTCGACGGCGAAAACGCCTGGGAGTACTACCCCTACAACGGCTGGTATTTCTTCACCGACCTCTATGGCGCGCTGGAGAAAAACCAGGCCATCCGCACCGTCACCCTCTCCGAAGCCGCCGTTGCCCACCACGGGCGCAGCCCGCGCCTACCCAAGCTGATCGCCGGCAGCTGGGTGTACGGCACGCTCTCAACCTGGATCGGCCACCCGGACAAAAACCGCGCCTGGGAAATGCTCTGCGAGCTGAAACAGTGCGCTGACCGCGCCCTCGACAGCGGCCGGCTGAGCCCGGCCGAGTCTGCCGAAGTCCGGCGCCGCCTTGCCAATTGCGAAAGCTCCGACTGGTTCTGGTGGCTTGGCGACTACAACTCGCCGCAGTCGGTCGCCAGTTTTGACAGCCTGTTCCGCGAAAACCTCAAGGCCCTCTACCGCCTGCTCCATCTGCCCCACTCGGCCAGCCTCGACCACCCGATCAGCAAAGGCGGCGGCGAACCTGAAAGCGGCGGCACCATGCGCCGCGCCAACTAGGCCAATCATGACGCACCCCATCACCCTGCTGCTTGGCGTCCATGCCCACCAGCCCGTCGGTAACTTCCCCGAAGTCATCGAGGACGCCCACCAGCGCTGCTACAAGCCCTTCCTGGAAACCTTGCACGCCTACCCGGACTTCCGCTTCGCGGCGCACTTTTCCGGCTGGCTGCTCGACTGGCTGCGCGAACGTCACCCGGCCGACATGGAACTGCTCGCCACCATGGTCAAACGCGGCCAGGTCGAACTGTTCAGCTCGGGCGACACCGAACCGGTGCTCGCCGCCATTCCGCACCGCGACCGGGTCGGCCAGCTGCGCACCCTGAACGACAAGCTGGCCGCGTGGACCGGCGTCCGGCCGAGCGGCGCCTGGCTGACCGAGCGCGTCTGGGAATCGGCCGTCGTCCCGGCACTGGCCGAAACCGGCATCCGCTACGTCACCGTCGACGACTACCATTTCTTCTGCACCGGCAAGGCGGCAGCCGAACTCGACGGCTTCTTCAGCACCGAGGAAAGCGGCACCCGGCTCGACCTTTTCCCGATCTCCGAAGCCTTGCGCTACCGCCTGCCCTTCTCGCCGGCCCCCGATGTCATCGGCTATCTTGAAAACCTCGCAGAACAGGGCCAGGCGGCCGCCATCTATTTCGACGACATCGAAAAATTCGGCATCTGGCCCGAGACCTATGACTGGGTCTATAACCGCGGCTGGCTCAAGGCGCTGATCGAAGGCGTGCTGGCCAGTCCGCTGATCCGCACCGCCACCTATGCCGACTTTCATGCCCGGGCGGCGACGCGCGGCATCGTCTATCTGCCCACCACCTCGTACAGCGAAATGAACGAATGGACGCTGCCGATGCCGGCGGCCGGCATCTATTCGAACCTGCTCGCCAGCGAAAAAGCGGCCGGGCGCGCCGAGCAGCACCGCCCTTTCCTGCGCGGCGGTATCTGGCGCAATTTCCTGACCCGCTATCCGGAAGCCAACTGGATGCACAAGCGGATGCAGGCGCTGTCGGCACGCCTCCACGAACTGGCACCGCCACCGCCCGCCCTGACCGCCGACCTCTACCGCGCCCAAGCCAACGACGCCTACTGGCACGGCCTGTTTGGCGGCCTCTACCTGCCCCATCTGCGGCGCGCCGTGTGGCAAAACATCGTCGCCCTGGAAGCCGGACTCGACGCTCTGGCGCCGCGGCCGCCGATCGAGGTCCGCGACCTCGACCTGGATGGCCATGACGAGATCTTCGCCCTGAGCCGCGAACTGCAACTGGTCGTCCGCGCCGACGGCCTGGCCGCCCCCATGAACTGGTCAGCTACCGGCTCGGCCACAATTTCGGCGACACCCTGCGCCGCAACCACGAGCACTATCACGACAGGATCGGCGACGGCCCGAGCCCGCATGCCGGTGACGGCATCGCCTCGGCCCACGACATCGTCCGCTGCAAGCAGCCGATCGCCGCCGAGGACATCGTTCCCGACCTCCTGCCACGCGCCCTGTGGCTCGACCAGCTCGACGGCGTCGGCCTCGCCGACTACAGCCGCGCTGCCCCCTCTCCCGAACTGTGTTTCGACCGCCCCGGGGTGCACAAGACCCTGGCCGTTAACGGCTCGGGGGTCGTCGTTTCCTGGCAATTCGACGGGCTGGCCGGGCAGCGCTTCACGACCAGCCTCAATCTGGCGATGCCCAGTTGCGATGGTTTTCTCGGCCGCTACGTGCTGGCCGACGGCAGCATTGCCGGCGGCTTCGGCCAGCCGCTGGCACTGCCCGCCGCCACTTGGCTGGTGCTCGAAGATGGCGTACTGGGCGGCCGGATCGAACTGCAAACCTCGATGCCGGCGGAAATAGTTGCCCAAGCCCTGCAGACAGTCTCCCAATCCGAAGCCGGCTTTGAGAAAATCATGCAGGCGGTCGAAATCCGCTTCGCCTGGATCATTCCCGCCGACCGCAGCACGCTGCAACTCCAACTGACCATAGAACCTGCCCAACCATGACCGGAACCATCTACCAGATCGAAGTCAATCCGCAGATTCCGGAGCGTCTGGCCCGCCTCGAAGAGCTCGCCAACAATCTGTGGTACAGCTGGGACCGCCCGACCCAGGGCCTCTTCGCCAGTCTCTCCCACCCGCTGTGGACGGTGACCAACCACAACCCCAAGGCATTCCTCAAGCGCGCTGACCAGAAGCGCCTCGAAGCCACCGCCGAGAACCCGGTTTTCCTCGGCGCCCTGAACCGGGTCGTTTCCGCTTACGACAGCTACCATCAGATGCCCAACATGGCACACGTGCATGGCCGTCCGTTCAAGGAAGACGACCTGATCGCCTACTTCTGCGCCGAATTCGGTTTCCACGAAAGCCTGCCCATCTACTCCGGCGGCCTGGGCATTCTGGCCGGCGACCACTGCAAGGCGGCGAGCGACCTCGGCCTGCCTTTCATCGGCATCGGCCTGCTTTACCGGCAGGGCTATTTCCAGCAAAAGCTCAGCGCCGACGGCCATCAGCAGGCCATCTACAACGATTCCGACTTCGACGATCTGCCCATTTCGCCCATCCTCGACGGCAATGGCCAGGAGGTGCTGGTGCCGGTCGAGTTTCCCGAACGG
The DNA here is from genome assembly GCF_026261605.1 of Dechloromonas sp. A34. Taxonomy (NCBI): domain Bacteria; kingdom Pseudomonadati; phylum Pseudomonadota; class Betaproteobacteria; order Rhodocyclales; family Azonexaceae; genus Dechloromonas; species Dechloromonas sp. A34. The sequence continues at coordinate 752,844 of NZ_CP102486.1, read as the reverse complement.
ACCATCCAGGCCAAGGTCTGGGAGGTAAAGGTCGGCCATGTCCGGCTGATCCTGCTCGACACCTGGCTGCCGCAGAACTCCGAGCGCGACCGCGAAATCACCCACCGCCTCTACGGCGGCGACAAGACGACCCGCATCGAACAGGAAATCCTGCTCGGCGTTGGCGGCGTCCGGGCGCTCGCCATACTCGGCCTTAAGCCGACGGTCTGGCACGTCAACGAAGGCCATGCCGCTTTCCTGATCCTGGAGCGCATGCGCAGCCTGATCCAGAACGGCAAGACCTATGCCGCCGCGCTCGAAGCGGTGGCCGCCAACGTCGTGTTCACGACGCACACGCCGGTGCCGGCTGGCCACGATCACTTCCCCGAGGAAATGATTCGCCATTACTTTTCCGGCTGGTGCCACGACCTCGGCATGTCCTGCGACCAGTTGATGGCGCTCGGCGCCGAACCCGGCAAGACCGACTTCAACATGACGGCCTTGGCCCTGCGCGGCTCGCGCCATCACAACGGCGTCTCGCGCATCCACGGCGACGTCTCGGCCGACATCTGCCGCTACCTGTGGCCGCAGATCCTGCCCGCCGAGAATCCGATGGACTACGTGACCAATGGCGTCCATCTGCCGACCTTCCTCGCTCCCGAGTGGTTCGAAACCTTCGAACGCTATCTCGGCATCGGCTGGCAGGAGCGCCACACCGAGGCCGCCAACTGGGCGGGTATCGCGGAAATCCCCGACGCCACCTTCTGGAGCGTCCGCCAGCAACTGAAGGCCAAGCTGCTGAAACTGGTCCGCGAGCGCATCCGGGAACAGCACCATCGCAACCAGGGTTCGCCCTCCCATCTCGATCGTCTGCTCAAGTTCGCCGATCCCGACAACCCGAATGTCCTGACCATCGGTTTCGCCCGCCGCTTCGCGACCTACAAGCGCGCCGCCCTGCTCTTCCAGGACCCGGCCTGGCTGCGCGAAATCATCTGCCAGGCCGAGCGCCCGGTGCTCTTCCTCTTCGCCGGCAAGGCCCACCCGGCCGACCAGCCAGGCCAGGAGATCATCCGCAAGATCGCCCAGATGGCCAAGCTGCCCGAGTTCGAGGGGCGTATCCTGCTCGTCGAAGGCTACGACCTGCATTTGTCGCGCTCGCTGGTTGCCGGCGTCGATGTCTGGCTCAACAATCCGATTTATCCGCTCGAAGCCTCCGGGACCTCGGGCATGAAGGCGGCGATGAACGGCGCGCTCAACCTCTCGGTGCTCGATGGCTGGTGGGGTGAAGGTTATGACGACGGCGAAGACCGCGGCGAAGTCGCCAACGGCTGGGCAATCAAACCCGCCTCCAGCCACCTCGACGAGGTCCGGCGCGACGCCGAGGAAGCCCGCACGCTCTACGAACTGCTTCAGGACCAAGTCATCCCGACCTATTACCGCACCGGGCCAATGGGCTATTCGCCGGAATGGGTGGCGATGGCCAAGCAGTCGATCGCCACCATCGCGCCGCGCTTCAATGTCACCCGCATGCTCAACGAGTACATCAGGAAGCTCTATGCCCCGGCCGCCGCGCACGGCCGGCGCTATGCCGCCGACGATTTCGCGCTGGCCGGCGAAGTTGCCCAGTGGAAATCCCGGGTCCGCGCCGCCTGGCCCGGCGTCCGCCTGCATCGCCTCGATTCCCCCGAGCGCCGGCTGACCTTCGGCGGCGCGCTGCACATCGAAGTCGCCGTCCAGCTCAACGGCCTGCAGGCCGCGGACGTTACCGTCGAAGCGCTGTTCGGCCGCTCCGGACACGATGGCAATATCGGCCGTGGCGTTCGCCACTATGCGCTGCACTGCGCGGGCGGCACCGCCCACGGCGAAGCGCTCTTCAACCTCGAACTGACCCCGGAACTGTGCGGCAAGCTGGAATATCGCATCCGCATCTTCCCGACCCATCCCTCGCTGATCCACCCCTTTGAAACGGGCCTCATGGTCTGGTTATGATGCTTATCGACTCCCCTCAATGGCAGGCCCTGGCCGCCCATGCCGCGGCCATGCGGCCCCAGCATCTGCGCCAGCTGTTCGCCGCCGACCCGGCGCGCTTCGAGCGCTTCTCGCTGCACCGCGACGGCCTGCTGCTCGACTTCTCGAAACAGCGGCTCGATGGCGAAACGCTGCGCCTGTTGCATGGGCTGGCCGCCGCCGCCGACCTCGACGGCTGGAAGCAGAAAATGCTGGCCGGCGAGGTGATCAATCACACCGAAGACCGCGCCGTCCGTCACATGGCGCTGCGTGCCGGCGACCAGGCGCCGGCCGAAGTGCACGCCGTGCTCGAACGCATGCAGGCGTTTTGCGAAAGCGTCCATAGCGGGCGTCGGCGTGGCTATTCCGGCGAACGCATCACCGATGTCGTCAATATCGGCATCGGCGGCTCCGACCTCGGGCCACGCATGGCCACCCAGGCCCTGGCCGCCCACCAGCAACCGAACCTCGCCGTCCATTTCATTTCCAATGTCGATGGCGCCGACATCGCTCCGCTGCTCGCCCGGCTCAATCCGCGCACGACCCTGTTCATCGTCGCCAGCAAGACCTTCACAACACTGGAGACCCTGATCAACGCCCGTACCGCCCGCGCCTGGCTGCTCGCCGCGGCGGGCCGGGAAAGCGCCGTGGCCGGGCATTTCGTCGCCATTTCGAGCGACCTCGAACGGACCCGCGAATTCGGCATCACCGCCGACAACGTCTTCGAATTCTGGAGCTGGGTCGGCGGCCGCTTCTCGCTGTGGTCGGCGATCGGGCTGTCGCTCGCCCTGGCCATCGGCTGGAAACACTTTTCCCGCCTGCAGGAAGGCGCGCGGGCGATGGATAAGCACTTCTTCGAGGCCCCGGCCAGCGAAAACCTGCCGCTCACCCTGGCCCTGCTCAGCCTGTGGAATACCGACTTCCTCGGCGCCTCGACCGCCGCCATGCTGCCCTACAGCCAGTCGCTGGCCCTGTTGCCGGCCTATCTGCAACAGCTGGAAATGGAAAGCAACGGCAAGCAGGTCAACCGCCAGGGCGAGCCGGTCGGCGTCGCGACCAGCCCGATCATCTGGGGCGAGGCCGGCACCAATGGCCAACACTCTTTCTATCAGCTGTTTCACCAGGGCGGCCAGGTCATTCCTTGTGATTTCATCGCCCTGCGCGAGGCGGATTTTCCGCTCCCCGGCCACCATGGCTCGCTGCTCGCCAACTGCCTGGCCCAGTCGGCCGCCCTCGCCTTCGGACAGACCGCCGACGAGGCGCGCGCCGCCGGCGTGCCGGACAAACTGGTGCCGTACAAGGTCTTTCCCGGCAACCAGCCGTCGACCACCCTGCTGCTGCCAGCCCTGACACCCTATTCGCTCGGCCAGTTGCTCGCCCTGTTCGAACACAAGGTTTTCTGCCTGGGCGTGCTGTGGAACATCAACTCCTTCGACCAATGGGGAGTCGAGCTCGGCAAGCAGCTGGCGGCGCAACTCACACCACTGATCGGGAGCGATGGCGACAGCAGCCTGTTCGACGCCTCGACCCGCGGCCTGCTGGCGGCGCTGAAACAGCGATGAACCCGCTGGCCATCCTCTTCGCTACCTCGGAAATGGCGCCCTGGGTCAAGACCGGCGGCCTGGGCGATGTCGCCGCCGCCCTGCCGGCCGCCCTGCGCCGGGCCGGACATGACATTCGCGTACTGTTGCCTGCCTATCCGGCGCTCAAGGAGGCCTTCCCCGGAGCGCCGGTGGTTGCCGCCATTCCGGCGCTCGCCCCGGGCTTACCCACCGCTCGCCTGCTCGCCGCCGACAGCGGCGGTTTGCCCTTGCTGCTGCTCGATTGTCCCGAATTGTACGAACGTCCGGGCAACCCCTATCTTGCCGCTGACGGCCACGACTGGCCGGACAACGGGCGCCGTTTCGGCCTGCTGTCACGCGTCGCCGCGCTGCTCGGCCAGCCCGCCTCGCCACTGCTTTGGCGCGTCGACGTCGTGCACTGCAACGACTGGCAAACCGCCCTCGCCCCCGCCTGGCTGCATTACGAAGGCGGGGCAGCCAGTGTCGTGACCGTGCACAACATCGCCTTCCCGGGCTGCTTTGAGGCGGCCATGCTAGGCGCGCTGGACCTGCCGGATAGCGCCTGGCGTTTCGACGGCGTCGAATACCACGGCCAGCTCTCCTTTCTCAAAGCCGGCCTGCAACTGGCGACGCGGATTTCGACGGTGAGCCCGACCTATGCCCGCGAAATCCAGGACGACAGTTTCGGCTATGGACTGGCCCCGTTGCTTCGCCACCGGCGCGACGATCTGCGGGGCATCCTCAACGGCATCGACACCGACATCTGGAACCCGGCCGCCGACCCCGCCCTGGTCCAGGGCTACGCCGCCAATCGGCTCGCCGCCAAGCGCGCCAACAAGCTCGCCTTGCAACGCGAGCTGGGCCTGGCGGAAGCAGCGGACCGCCCGCTGTTCGGCGTCGTCAGCCGGCTGACCGAACAGAAGGGCCTCGACCTGCTGCTCGACATCGGCGCCGGACTGACCGCCCTGCCCGCCCAGCTCGCCCTGCTCGGCAGCGGCGACAAGGCGATGGAAGCCGGCTTCATGGCGCTCGCCGAGCGTTTTCCCGGACAGATCGCCGTCCGTCTGAAATTCGACGAAGGCCTGGCCCACCGCATCGAGGCCGGTGCCGACTGCTTCCTGATGCCCTCCCGTTTCGAGCCCTGCGGCCTCAACCAAATGTACAGCCTGCGCTATGGCACACCGCCGCTGGTCCGCGCCACCGGCGGCCTGGCCGACACGGTGGTCGACACCACTGCCGCGACGCTGGCCGACAAGACCGCCAACGGTTTCGTCGTCGCCGACCTGACGCCCAACGCCCTCGGCGAGACCCTAGAACGCGTCGCCCGGACCTGGCAGGACAAGCGCATCTGGCTGCGCCTGCAGCAGAACGGGATGCGCCGTGATTTCTCGTGGAAATCGGCGGCCGGCCAATACATCGAGCTCTACCGCGACGCCATCGCCGCCGCGCACTGAAAGAACCGCCATGTCCGACATCGTTCTCATCGCCGCCGTCGCCAAAAATCGCGTGATCGGCCGCGACAACCAGCTGATCTGGAACATTCCGGAAGACATGGCGCACTTCAAGGCGCTAACCCAAGGCCACACGGTGCTGATGGGCCGCAAGACCTGGGAATCGCTGCCGCCGCGCTTCCGTCCCTTGCCCGGCCGGCGCAATATCGTGATCTCCCGGCAGACCGGCTATGTCGCCGCGGGAGCCGAAACGGCCGGCTCCCTGGAAGCCGGGTTGGCCCTGCTGGCCAGCGGCGAGAAGGTTTTCGTGATCGGCGGCGCGGAAATCTACAGCCAGGCGCTGCCCTTCGCGACGCAGATGGAACTGACCGAAGTCGACCTCGAGCCCGAAGGCGACGCCTGGTTTCCGGCCTTTGCTGCAAGCGAGTGGCAAATCGTCGACCGTCGGAGGTTCACCAGCAGCACAGGCATGACTGGCGCCTTTCTGAGCTATCGCCGGGACTAGCACCACAGACCCAGAGGCTGGCACTAGCGCCTCAGGTCACCGGAAGGTCCGACCGACATCGGGGGCAGCCCCCCCGACCGGGCGTTGATCGCGGCTTAGAGGACGCAGTCGACGTAATACCGACCGTCCCCACCCTTGACCAGACCATGGACATCGGTCTCGAAGCCGGGGAAGGCGGCATTGAATTCGCGGGCGAATTTCAGGTAGTTACAGATGGTCCGATTGAAGCGCTCGCCCGGAATCAGCAACGGAATGCCCGGCGGATAGGGGGTAAGCAGCACGGCGGTGACGCGGCCTTCGAGCTCATCGACCGGCACCCGTTCGATCTCGCGGTGCGCCATCTTGGCGAAAGCATCGGCCGGGCGCATCGCCGGCACCATGTCCGACAGGTACATCTCGGTGGTCAGGCGGGCGACGTCGTTCTGCTTGTAGACGCTGTGGATCTGCGTACACAGGTCGCGCAACCCGACACGCTCGTAGCGCGGGTTCTTCTGGACGAACTCAGGCAGCACCTTCCACAGCGGATGGTTCTTGTCGTAATCGTCCTTGAATTGCTGCAGCGCGGTGACCAGCGTGTTCCAGCGGCCCTTGGTGATGCCGATGGTGAACATGATGAAGAAGCTGTACAGGCCGCACTTCTCGACGATAACGCCATGCTCGGCCAGGTACTTGGTGACGATGGCGGCCGGGATGCCGAATTCGTCGGCAAAATCGCCATCGACGTCGAGGCCCGGGGTGATGATCGTCGCCTTGATCGGATCGAGCATGTTGAAGCCGTCGGCCAGGTTGTTGAAACCGTGCCAGCGCTCGCCCGGCTTGAGCATCCACGCTTCACGTTCCTCGATACCTTCTTCGGAGAGGTCGTCCGGCCCCCAGACCTTGAACCACCAGTCGACGCCCCACTCCTCGTCCACCTTGCGCATGGCGCGGCGGAAATCGAGTGCTTCGGCAATCGATTCCTCGACCAGCGCCGTACCGGCCGGTTCTTCCATCATCGCCGCCGCCACATCGCAGGAGGCGATGATCGAGTATTGCGGCGAAGTCGAGGTGTGCATCAAATAGGCTTCGTTGAAGATGTCGCGGTCGAGCTTCTGGTTCTCGGCATCCTGGACCAGAATCTGCGAGGCCTGGCTCAGACCGGCCAGCAGCTTGTGCGTCGATTGGGTCGAGAAAATCATCGACTCCTTGCAGCGCGGCCGGTCAGCGCCGATGGCGTGGTAGTCGCCGTAGAAGTCGTGGAAGGCGGCGTGCGGCAGCCAGGCTTCGTCGAAGTGCAGGGTGTCGATCTTGCCGTCCAGTTCCTGCTTGATGTCCTCGACGTTGTAGAGGATGCCGTCATACGTCGACTGGGTGATGGTCAGCACGCGCGGCTTGGCCGTCTTGTCGGTGATGAAGGGGTTGGCGGCGATCTTCTTCTGGATGCTTTCCCAGGCGAATTCGCTTTTCGGGATCGGGCCGATGATGCCGAAATTGTTGCGCGTCGGCATCAGGAAGACCGGAATGGCCCCGGTCATCATGATGGCGTGCAGAATGGACTTGTGGCAGTTGCGGTCGACCACGACGATGTCGTTCGGCGCGACGGTCGAGTGCCAGACGATCTTGTTCGACGTAGACGTGCCGTTGGTCACAAAATACAGGTGGTCGGAATTGAAGATGCGCGCCGCGTTGCGCTCCGAAGCGGCGACCGGGCCGGTGTGGTCGAGCAGCTGACCGAGTTCCTCGACGGCGTTGCAGACGTCGGCGCGCAGCATGTTCTCGCCAAAGAACTGGTGGAACATTTGGCCGACGGGCGACTTCAGGAAGGCAACGCCGCCCGAGTGGCCGGGGCAGTGCCAGGAATACGAACCGTCGGCGGCGTAATGGACCAGCGCCCGGAAGAACGGCGGGGGCAGCGAATCGAGATAGGCCCGGGCTTCGCGCTTGACGTTGCGGGCGATGAATTCCGGCGTGTCCTCGAACATGTGGATGAAGCCGTGCAGTTCGCGCAACACGTCGTTCGGGATGTGGCGCGAGGTACGGGTTTCGCCATGCAGGAAGATGGGAATCTCGGCATTGCGGTTGCGGATTTCCTTGACGAAGGCGCGCAGCTCGGCCAGCGTCTCTTCCGGCTCCATCGCCAGTTCCTCGTCGTCGATCGACAGGATGAAGGCCGAAGCCCGGCTCTGCTGCTGGGCAAACGAGGTCAGGTCGCCGTAACTGGTGACGCCGAGCACTTCCAGACCTTCCTTCTCGATGGCTTCGGCGAGTGCCCGGATGCCAAGGCCGGAGGTATTCTCCGAGCGGAAGTCTTCGTCGATGATGATGACGGGGAAGTGGAAGCGCATGGTGAATCCTTAAAAAGCGGCGACCCGCCGCAGCGGGTCACAGAATAAGACGGTTTCGTTACGGACTGGCGTCAGATTTTGGGCAGGGTAACGCCTTCCTGCCCCTGGTACTTGCCACCACGATCCTTGTACGAGGTCTCGCAGACTTCATCGGACTCGAAGAACAGCACTTGAGCGCAGCCTTCACCGGCGTAGATTTTGGCCGGCAGCGGTGTCGTGTTCGAGAACTCCAGGGTGACATGGCCTTCCCATTCCGGCTCGAACGGAGTGACATTGACGATGATCCCGCAGCGGGCATAGGTCGATTTGCCCAGGCAGACGGTCAGCACTGAACGCGGAATGCGGAAGTATTCCATGGTCCGGGCCAGCGCGAAGGAATTCGGCGGAATGATGCAGACGTCGGACTCGATCTCGACGAAGGACTTCGGATCGAAATTCTTCGGATCGACGACGGTCGAGTTGATATTGGTAAACACCTTGAACTCGCGGGCACAGCGGATATCGTAGCCGTAGCTCGAGGTGCCGTAGGAAACGATCTTTTGGCCATTCTCCTCGCGCACGAGGTCCGGCGAAAACGGCTCGATCATGCCGTGCTCTGCCGCCATGCGGCGTATCCATTTGTCTGATTTGATGGCCATTTCTTCTCGTCCGCGCTACAAAAAGCAAAGGCGGGATTTTACCCGCCTTTGCCTGCCAAAATGTCTACAAAATCACGTGTTTTGTACGACGATATTGGGGAATTTCGAGGTCATGTCCTTGGCCTTCTCGGCAATCTTGACCGCGACACGGCGAGCGATGCTGCGGTAGATCTCGGCGGTCCGCGAATCCGGGGCACCGACCACGGTCGGCTTGCCGCCGTCGGCCATCTCTCGGATCGCCATTTCCAGGGGCAGGCTACCAAGGAATTCGACGCCGTAATCGGCACACATCTTCTCACCGCCGCCGGTACCGAAGATGTGCTCCTCGTGGCCGCAATTCGAGCAGATATGGATGCTCATGTTTTCGATGATGCCGAGAATCGGGACATTGACCTTCTCGAACATCTTCAGACCCTTGCGCGCATCGATCAAGGCGATGTCCTGCGGCGTGGTGACGATCACCGCCCCGGTCACCGGCACTTTCTGGGTCAGGGAGAGCTGGATGTCGCCGGTGCCCGGCGGCATGTCGACGATCAAATAATCGAGATCGCGCCAGTTGGTCTGGCCGAGCAACTGGTCGAGCGCCTGGGCGACCATCGGGCCGCGCCAGACCATCGGCGTTTCGACATCGACCATGAAACCGATCGACATCGCCTGCAGGCCGTAAGCCTCGAGCGGCTCCATGCTGTTGCCGTCCTTGGATTCAGGCTGCTGGCCGGCCAGGCCAAGCATCTGCGGCTGCGACGGACCATAGATGTCGGCGTCGAGGATGCCGACGCTGGCCCCTTCCTGGACCAGAGCCAGAGCGAGGTTAACGGCGGTCGTGCTTTTTCCCACACCACCCTTGCCGGAGGCAATGGCGATGATGTTCTTGACACCGGGCAGCAGCTTGACGCCCAGTTGCACCGAGTGGGCGACCACCTTGGAATAGACATTGGCCGAGACGTTGCCGACACCGGGCAGGGTGCGCACGGCGGCGATCACCTGCTTACGGATGCCATCGATCTGCGTTTTCGCCGGATAACCGAGTTCGACGTCGAAGGCGATGTCGTCGCCATCGATTTTGACGTTCTTCACTGCCTTGCCGCTAACGAAATCCTTGCCTGTATTGTGGTCGACCGCAGCGCTGAGAGCGGTCTTGATCTGCTGTTCTGTAAGACTCATGAAAACTCCGGGTTGGGATGGCACAGTCGGGAATACCCGAGCGATTTCGTCCAGTATAGCGCAAGGGGTTTGGCTTGTTCAGCCTTGCCGGCCGGTCACGCGATTATTGCGCAATTCGCTAACAACGGCGCGCTCCGGTCGCTCGCGGTAAAATTGCGCTTTATTTTTCAGCCCGCCCTCTCCCATGCCGCGCAAAATCCTCGTCACCTCTGCCCTGCCCTATGCCAACGGCGCCATTCACCTCGGCCATCTGGTCGAATACATCCAGACCGACATCTGGGTGCGCTTCCAGAAAATGGCCGGCAACGAATGCTGGTACGTCTGCGCCGACGACACGCATGGCACGCCGATCATGCTGCGCGCCGAGAAGGAAGGGATCACGCCGGAACAATTGATCACCCGCGTCCATGGCGAACATGCCCGCGATTTCGCCGGCTTCGGCGTCGGTTTCGACAATTTCTACAGCACCCATTCCGACGAAACCCGCGACTGCGCCAATGACATCTACGGCAAGCTCAAGGCGGCCGGCCTGATCGAGACGCGGACCATCGAGCAGTATTACGACCCGGTCAAGCAACTGTTCCTGCCCGATCGCTTCATCAAGGGCGAATGCCCGAAATGTCATGCCAAGGACCAGTACGGCGACAACTGCGAAGTCTGCGGCGCCGCCTACGCGCCGACCGACCTGATCGAGCCCTATTCGGCGGTCTCCGGCGCCAAGCCGGAACTGCGCACTTCCGAGCACTACTTCTTCAAACTCTCCGACCCGCGCTGCGAGGCTTTCCTGCGCCAGTACACCTGCCGCGACAACGGCGTGCTGCAGGCGGAAGCCGCCAACAAGATGCAGGAATGGCTGGGCGCCCCCGGCGAGAACAAGCTGACCGACTGGGACATTTCGCGCGACGCGCCGTATTTCGGTTTCGAAATCCCCGATGCCCCGGGCAAGTACTTCTACGTCTGGCTCGACGCCCCGATCGGCTACATGGGCTCCTTCAAGAACCTCTGTAACAAGAACGGCCTGGACTTCGACGAATACTTCAAGCCGGATTCGACGACCGAGCTCTATCACTTCATCGGCAAGGACATCCTCTACTTCCACGCCCTGTTCTGGCCGGCCGAACTGGCCCATGCCGGCTACCGCACGCCGACCAAGATATTCGCCCACGGTTTCCTGACCGTGGACGGCGCAAAAATGTCAAAGTCGCGCGGCACCTTCATCACCGCCCAAAGCTACCTCGATACCGGTCTGAACCCGGAATGGCTGCGTTACTACTACGCCGCCAAGCTGTCGGCGACCATGGAAGACATCGACCTCAACCTGGAAGATTTCGGCGCCCGGGTCAATTCCGACCTGGTCGGCAAATACGTCAATATCGCCAGCCGTTCGGCCGGCTTCATCGCCAAGCGCTTCAACGGCCAGCTCGCCCCGGCTGCCGCCGACCTGCCGGCGATCAAGGCCATCCAGGAAGCCGCACCGCGCATCGCCGAACTCTACGAAGCCCGCGAATTCGCCAAGGCGATGCGCGAAATCATGGCCCTGACCGACGCCGCCAACCAGTACGTCGATAGCGTCAAGCCCTGGGAACTGGCCAAGCAGGAAGGCAAGGAAGTCGAACTGCATGCCGCCTGTTCGAATGCCCTGAACCTCTTCCGCCTGCTTACCGTGCTCCTGAAGCCGATCCTGCCGGTGCTCGCCGGCAAGGTCGAAACCTTCCTGAACATCGCGCCCCTGGCCTGGACCGACGCCCAAAGTCTGCTCGCCGCCGGCCATGGCATCAACGCCTACGCGCACCTGATGACCCGCGTCGATCCCAAGCTGATCGAAAAGCTGGTCGAAGCCAACAAGGAGTCGCTGGCCCCCGCCCCCGAGGCGCAATCGCCGCAACGCCACGCCGAGCATCAGCAGAAGGAAGCCAGCGCCGAAGTCGCTGCCGGGCCGCTGTGCACGATCGACGACTTCATGAAGGTCGACCTGCGCATCGCGCGCATCGCCAATGCCGAGCACGTCGAAGGCGCCGACAAGCTGGTTCGCCTGACGCTGGACATCGGCGACGAGCGAACACGCAATGTCTTCGCCGGCATCAAGGCGGCCTATGATCCAGCCCAGCTGATCGGCCGCCTGACCGTGATGGTCGCCAATCTGGCACCGCGGAAGATGAAATTTGGGTTGTCCGAAGGCATGGTGCTGGCCGCTTCCGATACGGATGGAAAAACACCGGGCCTCTTCCTGCTCGCGCCCGATTCCGGCGCTCAACCAGGAATGCGAGTTAAATAAATCGATGCCGAACGGAATGGCTCGCCGAGCGGGCCATTCCTTGTTGCGCTGCAACAAAACCGCAACAAACCTCATGTAACACTTTAAGTTAACACCCCAATGCCACCCCTGACTTTGCTCTTTTCAATCTATCCACAAAATCTGTGGATAAGTCTGTGAATGAATCGTGGAGCCTTACGCTAAGTCACGGTGCCACAAGGCTTTTCCTTACCCCGCCCGAAAACTGAGCGCACTTCTAACCAACTGATTTAAAAGCAATTAATAAAATACAGCCAGATATGTCAAATCCGGCATAGCGGCACACGAACCCCGCCAATGTCAACTCGGCCACTGTGCATAAGTCGTAGTCTTGACATTCCCTTTGTCAAGTCTTTTACAAGATTAGATTCACGGGTTGCGCATTACGCTGCTACCTACCGCAAAATAACCGCCCCATATCACGGACGACCGCCAGCCATGTTCAATTCGCCACTACGCCCGCCCCGGCCGCGCCTGACCGGACCGATTTTTCTCTATGCGTTGGTCGATGTTTTCGGACTGTCCTGCGTCGGCATTGGCGCCAGCTGGTTTGCCGCTGGCAAGGGGGCGATCCTCACCAACTTTCCGGCGTCGGCCGTTGAAGCCGTGGCCTGCACGGCCGGTGGTGCGGTCGTCATGATCTGGGCGGTCGCCCGCATCCTGCGCGAAATCGCCAAACAGGCACCGGAAATGCAGGGGCGCTACGATGCCTACATCGCAGCCCACCACCCGGACAAGGTGCGGAAGACCCCCGAGGCCGGGCAGGACTGAATTATTCGGCGCTCTTGCCGGCCGCCTTCAGCCACTCCGGCAACTCGCGGTTGCCGGCATTGTCGATGATGTACTGACGAACCAGGCGGCGCACAACCTGCGAGGGCGTCAGATCATTGGCGGCGCAGATTTCCTCGAAGATCTTCTTCTTGCGTGGATCGATCAGGATGGTCAGGCGCGCAGTGCGGTTCTCCATGGGATTCTCTTTTTAATACGAATCTCACGATGTTAACATACGATTAACATTGACCAATCATTGGGCGCTCATATAATCCTGCGCTTACCCTTCGAGCGCATGCCATGAAAATCGCCTTCCACCCCAAGCTGCTGGATTGTCTGCCAGGCTACAACCGGGCGCAATTCGGCAAGGATCTGGCTTCGGGGATCACGGTCGGCGTCCTCGCCCTGCCGCTCGCCATGGCCTTCGCCATCGCCTCGGGGTGCTCGCCGGCCGCCGGCATCTGGACCGCAATCGTCGCCGGCCTGATCACCTCGGCGTTCGGCGGCTCGCGGGTGCAGATCGGCGGCCCGACCGGCGCCTTCATCCCCATCGTGTACGGCATCGTCGCCATGCACGGCTTCGCCAACCTGATGGGGGCGACCATTCTCGCCGGCATTTTTCTGCTCGCCATGGGCCTGGCACGGTTGGGGCAACTGATCCGTTTCATCCCGATCACCGTCGTCATCGGCTTCACCAACGGCATCGCCGTCGTCATCTTCCTCGCCCAGATCAAGGACTTCTTCGGCCTGAAAATCGACAACCTGCCGGCCGAATTCTTTCACCGCATCCAGACCCTGGCCGCCAACGCCCACACCGTCGATCTGCCGACCCTGGCCCTGGCTACCGCCTGTTTCGTTTTCCTGCTCTCCTACAATCGACTGGCCCAGCGCATTGCCGTACTGCGCCGCGCCCCCGGACCGCTCGCCGTGTTGCTGATCGGCACCCTGGCCGCCTTCCTGTTCGACCTGCCGGTCGAAACCATCGGCAGCCGCTTCAACGGCATTCCGCAGGAACTGCCCAATTTCGGCCTGCCCGACCTGTCGATCCACGATTTCGGCAAGCTGATCCCGCCGGCCATCACCATCGCCCTGCTCGGCGCCATCGAGTCGCTGCTCTCGGCCCGCGTCGCCGACGGCCAGATCGACGACCGCCACGACCCCAACCAGGAGCTGGTCGCTCAGGGCTTGGCCAATATCGCCGCCCCGCTCTTCGGCGGTTTTGCAGCGACCGGCGCCATCGCCCGCACGACAACCAACGTCAAGTCCGGTGGCCGCACGCCGATCGCCGGCATCATCCATGCCCTCGTCCTGCTTGGCATCGTCCTGATCGCCGCCCCGCTCGCTTCCTACGTGCCGCTCGCCACGCTGTCGGCGATCGTCATGGTGGTCGCCATCAATATGGGCGAATGGCACGAATTCAAGAAGTTGCGCCGTTTCTCCTACAACTACCGGGTCATCCTGCTCGCCACCTTTTTCGTCACTGTCGTCTTCGACCTGACCATCGCCGTCGAACTGGGCATGGTGCTGGCCAGCCTGTTCTTCATCTACCGAATGTCGGAACTGACCCGCGTCGAACGCCGGCATCTGCGCGAAGAAGCCAGCGAGCCGCAATTCCTCTACCCGGACGGCACGATGCGCGTTGCCGCCTGGCAGTTGTTCGGCTCGCTGTTCTTCGGTGCCGTGAACAAACTCGAAGTATTACTCGACCCGGCGGCCGGCCACCCGGAAGTCGTCATCCTCGACATGACGCAACTGATCCAGCTCGACACCACCGGCCTCGAGGGCCTGGAAAACCTGCTTGACAAGCTGCACAAGCGCGGCTGTACGCTGCTCGTCTGCGGTCTCAATTCACAACCCGGTTCGCTGCTCTATCGCTCCGGCTTCGTCGATCACCTGGGCGACGACAACGTCTGCCCCGACCTCTCCTCGGCCCTCAAGCGCGCCTATATCCTGCTGCCCAACCTGATGGGCAACTCTGAAGAAGATTACTGAAAAGGAAAACACCATGAGCGATTTGCCCAAATGCCCCCAATGCAGCTCCGAATACACCTACGAGCAGGGCAACATGTTCGTCTGCCCGGAGTGCGCGCATGAATGGAGTCAGGATGCGGCGGCCGCCAACACCGAGCAGGCGCGAGTCTGGAAGGACGCCAACGGCAACCTGCTTCAGGACGGCGACAGCGTCACGGTGATCAAGGACCTGAAGATCAAGGGCTCGTCATCGGTCGTCAAGGTCGGCACCAAGGTCAAGAACATCCGCCTGGTCGATGGCGACCACGACATCGACTGCAAGATCGACGGCATCGGCGCAATGCAACTGAAGTCGGAGTTCGTCAAGAAGGCCTAGTCCTCACACCGGGCGGCGGCGCCGGAAATAAGCCCAGGCGGCGGCCAGCAACAGGCCGCCCAGCAAGCCGCCGACACCGGTGAGCAGGGCAAAGCGTTCGAGTTCGCTGATCAGCGCATTGTTGAAGGTATTCGTGGACAGATTGAGGGCGATGATCTTCCATTGCCCGTCGACCTTGCGCAGGCTCGCCGTCCACCGCGAACTGAAGTTGAAAACGGAACGGCGGTGCGGCGTGAACTCGTCTTCGGTCGTCCCGTTAGCCACCGCCACGTCACCGTAGAATATCGCCGGCTGGCTGATCTTCGGGTGCGTCTGATACTTGCTGAGCACGGTATCCGGCCCGCTGCCGACCATGCGCTTGAAGTAGGCACGCACGCCATCCGGACCTTGCGAGACTTCGGCATTGAGCCAGGTGACGACGGCTTTGTCGTCGATATGCCTGACCATCAGTTCGATATTGGCATCGTTGATGCCGTGCTCGATGTCGCCGAGGATGCCCAGCAATTGCTGGCGATCAGCGGCGCGCTCGTCTTCGCCAAAAGCCAGAGAGGTACCGAGCACCAGGCTCAGCAGAAAGACCAGGAGGGAATTTCGCATGCTTTGTCCTTTCGGAAGGGTGTTGTGGATAAGGGGCCGGCTCAGGGAACCCACCAGTAACGGACGATGTGAAAGAAAATCGGCGCCGAAAAGCTGATCGAATCGACCCGGTCGAGCATGCCGCCATGACCCTCGATCATGCTGCCCCAGTCCTTGACCCCGCGGTCGCGCTTGATCGCCGAGAGGACCAGGCCGCCGAAAAAGCCCATCATGTTGATGGTCAGGGCGATCAGAGCCGCCTGCCAGGGGTTGAACGGCGTGATCCACCATAGGGCAGCGCCGACCGCGGTCGAGGTCAGGACCCCGCCGATTAGCCCCTCCAGGGTCTTCGAGGGCGAGATCGCGGGCAGGATCTTGCGCTTGCCGAGCAGTTTCCCCCATACATACTGGAAGACGTCGCTGGACTGCACGGTCAGCACCAGAAAAGCGATCAGCAGCGCATTGCGCCCTTCGTAGCCGGGGATTTCCAGCGTCATCAACGCCGGCACGTGCGACAGGCAATAGACGCCGATCATCAGGCCCCATTGCATCTTGGCGGCGCGTTCGAGAAAACGGGTAGTATCGCTGCCCAAAGTGGCGGCAATCGGCAGCAGCAGGAAGGCGTAGACCGGGATCAGGATGGAAAACAGGCCATACCAGTTGGAGGCGATCAGAAAATACTGCACCGGCAGAAAGAAGAAGAAACACCAGACCAGCGCCTGGTGATCGCCGCGCCGGGTATGGGTCAGCGAGATGAACTCGCGCAGGCACTGAAAAGAAATGAAGGCGAACAACAGGATGATGCCCAGCGGCCCGACCCAGAAAGCCAGGGCGAGCAGGCCGATCATCGCCCACCATGCCTTGATGCGGGCGTTCAGGTTGTCGATCGTGGCACTGACCTGGCCCGGCGCGAGGCGGAATTTGAGCGCCGCGCCGATGCCGCTGGCGACCAGCAGCAGGGCGAAAACGCCGCCGAACACCGAAATGAGCGTTTCCTGAGGATTCATCGTTTCTAGTCGCCGGGAGGGGCCAGCGCCAGCATGCTTGCCCGGGCGCGTTCGAGAAAGTCGGGCTTGCTCTCGTCAGGCCGGATTTCGAGGGCCTGACCGAAACACAGTGTGCATAACAGCGGAATCGGAATCAAGGCCCCCTTGGGCATCACCCGCCCCAGATTTTCGATCCAGACCGGAATGAACTCGACCTCGGGATGGGCCCGGGCCAAATGGTAGAGACCGCTCTTGAAGGGCAGGAGTCCCACGCCGGGGTTGCGGGTGCCTTCGGGGAAAACGATCAGCGAATCGCCCTCGGCCAGCGCCGCGTTCATCTGTTCGAGCGGATTGAAGGCATGGTGACGACCGGCGGCCGGGGCAATCAGCACGCCGCGAAAAACCCGTTCAACGATGAAGCGGCGCCATGCACCGCGCTGCCAGTAATCGGCCCGAGCCACCGGCCGCGTCCGGCCGCGCAATGCGCCAGGCAGGGCTGCCCAGATCAGGACGAAATCGCCGTGGCTGGTGTGGTTGGCGAAGTAGATGCGCTGCCGGGCAGTCGGCGAACTGCCGCGCCACAGCGCACGCACCCCGGTCACCGCCTTGGCGAAGGCACAGATGGCGGCAGCCGTTAAGTGTTCAAAGGCCATGACCGAAAAGCCCGATCAGCTTGAGGCTGGCAGCGGTAAGCAAGACAAAGAACTGGCAGGCCAGACAGAGCCCCTGTTTGCGCAGCAAGGCGCAGGCCCCGGCAATCCGTTCATCGAGGCTGCGCGCGGCCAGCGCCGTGGCCGGACGCAGATGCATGCGCAGCAATGCCTGGTCGAATTCGGCCAGGGCGACATCCGGCGCGAAGCTTTCCGTTACCGGCCACTGCCCGGCCCAGGCGGCAAAGATGCGTTGATCGAAGGCGACGCGCAGAGCGTAAATATTTTCCAGGCCGCCCAGGAACACCCCCAACAACAAAATGAACTGCGCCACCCCGTTGCCCCCGCTCCACAGCGCCGCTGCCAATGCCAAAAGCGTCAAGGCCGTGCTGAGCCGGTCCAGGCTCCGCCCCCCGTCGAGCCAAAGTGCCGTCAGGCTGGCCCGCTGCCCGGCACTCGGCTCAGCCATGCGCCGCCTTCGGATCGGCTAGTGCCCCCTGCAAAGCCGCGCGATGCGCCGCTCCGAGTACGACCGGCGGACGGCAGGCCGCGATCAGCTGAACGGCTTCGTCGATCCCGCCTGCCCGGCCGGTCCGCAGCAGCCAGGCGGCGACCGCCGCGGCACTGCGCGAGTAGCCGAGGGCGCAACAGACCAGCAACGGGCCTTGCCGACGTAGCGTGTCGATGGCATCGGCGGCCAGAACCAGCTCCGCGCTCGTTGGCGGCACAAGATCCAGCCAAGGCCGATTGAGATAGGACCAGCCCCCCTGTGGCGCCGGCAACTCCGCCGTCAAATCGAGCAGGCCGGCGAATCTCCCCGTTGCCATCTCACGCCGGGTCTGCATGCGACCCAGCCAGACACCATCGGCAACCTGCACCGGAGCCGGCTGGCGCGACGTCCATAGCCGCGAATTGAGCCAGGCGGCGGCAAGGTAAGGCGCCAACAGCCAGCTACTGGCAAGGCTGAGACGAGCTTCCCGCTTCTGGAAGCCGGCCGCCCCCAAGGCAAGATAGATCAGGCCGACCAGGCCAAGGGCGACGGCCGGCCAGAGCAGCCACCAGGCGAATCCGCCGATCGAGCCCGCAGCAATGCAGAGCAGCGCCGCCGCCAGGTAAGCCCGGCGATCCGGCGGCGCGCCGGGGACGGAGTGAAAGACCACCGCCGCGGCCTGGCGAGCGCGTCATCCGGCCACAGCCAGAGGCAGAGCAAACCGACCAGCGCCCCGGTCGGCACATCGAAGAAGTGATGCTGGTAGGTGGTCAACACCGAGAGCCCAATCAGCCCCGCCCAGCCATGCGTCAGCAGACGCCAGAAACCGCGGCTGGCTTCGGCAAACCGCACCCAGAGAACGACCAGCAGCGCGATGTGCAAGGACGGGGCCTGATTGAAAGGCTGGTCAAAACCGGCCAGGACATCGAACATCGTGCCGAACAGACCGCTCGTGGCCGGTCGTTGAAAACTGAAGTGCAGCGGAAAAACGATGAAGCAGCTGATGCAGATTAGTTGCGCCGTCAGCAGACGCAGGGCATGCGTATCGACCGCCCGGCAGCTGCGGCAGAGCAGAAAAGATAGACCGTAGAGCAGATCAATCGACCAGTAGGGGACGATGGTCCACGGCACAAACGGGATATGGCGCTCCCAGTCGAACAGCATGATGCCGGGAACGGCCTGGGTTGCCGCCCACCAGTTGGCGAAGCCGTAGGAAAGAAAGAAGAAGGGACCGAGAAAGAGCAGCCAGACGACACCGCGTCGCCAGGGCAGGGCCTCCGCCGATGTCGCCGGCGCGACCAGTGCAGTCGCCGCGCTTTCGTTCATGCGCTGGCGCGGCGACGGGCCAGCGAGACCGTGAAAATGCCCCACTGATCGATCCGCTGCTCGATTTTTTCAAACCCCGCCTCGGCCACCAGCTGATCCATTTCGGCCTGGGTCCGGCGACGCATGACCCAGGCTTGCCCTTGCCGATGGCTGGTCAGCGCGCGGGCGATCAGTTCGAGTTGCGGATGCCAGGGTTGCCCGGTGTACAACAGAAAGCCGCCCGGTTCGACGGCGGCCGCCAGCCCGGCCAAGGAGCGGCGTACCGCATCGTTTTCCGGAAACAGTTCATAAAGCCCGGAGACGATGCCGATCGTGGGCTTCGGTGTCACCGCCGCCAGCGAGGCGGCATCGAAGGCGTCGCCGGGGACAAAGCGGGCGATGCCGGCCAGCCCCTTTTGTTCGATCAACGCCGCGCCTGCCCGCACGTTCAGATCGCTGAAATCGCGCAGCAGGATCGAGGCCGGCCGATGCGGGTACTGCTCCAAAGCCTCCAACACGTAACGCCCGTGACCGGCGGCAATATCCATGACATGGATATCGCCTTGCTCGCCATGCCGGACATCCATTGCCCGGCGCAGCAATTCCTCGATATGCAGCTTGCGCTGACGGATGCCGCGCCAGCCGATGGCGTTCAGGTAGTTACTGTCGATCATCCGGCCGAGCAGCCCGCGTCCGGTCGGCGTATTGCGGTAGATGTAATCGAGCGTGCTGCCCGAATCGAAGCCGGTGGCGTGGCCGAGGCGCACGCCGGCCGAGAGCAGGCCGCCGATCTTCATGCCGAAGCGGGTCGCCGCCCAGTACAGGCCGCGGGGGCTGAGCAGCGACAGCGGCCGGGCCAGGGCCAGCGACTCGTCGTGAGTCGCCCCGCGGCGGTCGGCGTCGTTGAGGTCGGGGCGTTGCACGGGCTGGGCAAAAGCCTCGAGAATGAAACGCCGGGCCGGGGCGGTGGCCCGCTGGCGATCCAGTTCGCCCAGCGTGTCGTGGTAGAAGCCGTCAAGGACATGCTTCTCCTTGACCGGCGCGCCGAGGCGCTCGAAGAACTCGTGCTGTGGGGCGTGATGCACCACCCAGTCGGCGCCCGAGATCAGCAACTGGGTGGGGACGGTGATCGCCTGGGCATCGGCGACCACCCGCTCGGCAGCCGCATACAGATCGAGCAGGATATTGACCGAGATCGGCCGACTGATCAGCGGGTCGTTGTTGTACGACGACTGGCGGGCCGGATCGTGGGTCAGGAACTTGGCCTTGACGTAACTATTGACGAAGAAATTGCCGCGCAGGCGCTGTATCAGGCGCAAGCCCGGCCGGGCCAGCGGCACGTAGAGCTTGACCTTGAAAGCCGGCGAAGCGAGCACCTGGCAGCGAATCCGCGGTGCGTAGTCGTGGGCCCAGGTGGAGATCAGGACGGCGCCGACGCTTTGCGCGACGATGGCCAGATCTTCCTCGGCAAGGCCGTGGACAGCAGCGAGATGATCGACAAAAGTCTGCACATCGCGCACCGAGGTCGCGAACCCGGGCGAATAGCCGCGCTCCCCGGGCGAATGGCCATGACCCGGGCATCCCAGGCGAAGAAGTCGAAACCCGGCAAATCCAGTTCGTCCACCAGATGGGCCATCCGCGCCGAATGCTCGTGACCGCGATGGAAGAGCAGAACAGCGCCGCGCCGCTCGGCCCGGTCGCTGGCCAGTGGCGATAGAACAACTCGACATTGTCGTGGGTGGAAAAAGTGTGTTCGCTTGCCTGGCGGGGAATGGTCATCTTGAACCCTCAGGAAGAAAGGTCAGCGGCCTGCTGCAAGCCACTGCGGATACGGTTGACAATATTCAGGAGGATCAGCGCCGACACCGCCGGCATCAGCCAGACCGCCCACGCCGGCAGGCTGCCCGCCAGGCCCAGCCACAAGCCCAGCCCGCCGAAGACGAGCGCCCGGTCGCTCTTGCCCATCGGGCCGTCGTAGGCGCGCGGCGCACCGACCATCGGCGCCAGCGCTCCGGTCATTTCCGAGAGGCTGGAAAGGAAGATCACCGCCCCGACGCTGGCCCAGCCGAAGGGGGCAACGGCAACGAAGGGCAAATACAGGGCGGCATCGGAAACGACATCGCTGAGTTCGTTGAGATAGGCCCCGAGGCGGGTCTGCTGGCCGTGTTCGCGGGCCAGCATGCCATCTACCGCGTTGAACGCCATGCGCAGAAACATCCACAGGGGCAGGAGCAGGAACAGTGACGGCGCGGTCGCGCCGAGCAGCACGCCGCCCAGCGCGCAGGAGATCGCCATGGCCAGCAGGGTGATCGCGTTGGCGGTGACGCCCGCCGCCGCCAGTTGCCTGACCAGAGGGCGAAGTAATGATTGAAAGCGCGGTTTGAGCTGATAGATGCTGATCATCAAAGCGACGGGAACAATGGCCGGGACTGACTATAGCATGCCAAACGCAAGGACATCGGCATTGGAAATCCGCCCCTTGCGGGCGATGAACCGAGCGTACGAAGCACTGCCGCACCTGGGGGCCGCCGGCAAGCTGATCTGCTCGTTCAGCAACTTGCGTCCGGCAAGCGCGCTTCTGGCATCCTTACGACTTTGCAGCCGCGCGCCGTCCGGTTCGCGAACCGACAGCCCCCCTCAGAAAGCGACAGCGTCGTCATGAACCGCCCTACCGCCACCGTGACCGAGTCACCGGACGCCACCCCGGCCCGGGTGCCGTTCTGGGAAGCCTTCCGTTTCTGGCTCAAGCTCGGCTTCATTAGCTTCGGCGGCCCGGCCGGGCAGATTTCGCTGATGCATCAGGAACTGGTCGAGAACCGGCGCTGGCTGTCTGAACGGCGCTTTCTCCATGCCCTGAACTACTGCATGGTGCTGCCCGGCCCGGAAGCCCAGCAACTGGCCACCTACATCGGCTGGCTGATGCACCGAACCGCGGGCGGCATCGTCGCCGGCACCCTGTTCGTGCTGCCCTCGCTGTTCATCCTGATCGCGCTGTCCTGGGTCTATGTCGCCTTCGGCGAGGCGCCGCTGGTTGCCGGACTGTTCTTCGGGATCAAGCCCGCGGTCACCGCCATCGTCGTCCAGGCCACCCACCGCATTGGCTCCCGCGCACTGAAGAACGGCGCCCTGTGGGCGATCGCCGGCGCCGCCTTCGTCGCCATCTTTGCCTTCGACGTGCCTTTCCCGGCCATCGTCGCCGCCGCCGCCCTGATCGGCTACTTCGGCGGACGGCTCGCCCCGGGCGCTTCGCCGCCGGCGGCGGCCATGGCCAGGCCGCCTCGTCGTTTGGCCGCGCCCTGATCGACGACGACACCCCGACCCCGCCGCATGCCCTGTTCACCTGGCAGAGGCTGCTCCGGGTCGCCGTTGTCGGCGCCCTGCTTTGGCTGATCCCGATGGGGCTGCTGACCGCCGTCCATGGTTGGGATCACACCTTGACCCGGATGGGCTGGTTCTTCACCAAGGCCGCCCTGCTCACCTTCGGCGGCGCCTATGCCGTGCTGCCCTACGTTTATCAGGGCGCAGTCGGGCAATATGGCTGGCTGACCCCGATCCAGATGATCGACGGCCTGGCTCTCGGCGAAACGACACCGGGACCACTGATCATGGTCGTCGCCTTCGTCGGCTTCGTCGGCGCCTACGGACAGGCGATCTTCGGGCCGGATAGCCTGTTCCTGGCCGGCGTGCTAGCGGCCGCCCTGGTCACCTGGTTCACCTTCCTGCCCTCATTCCTTTTCATCCTGGCCGGCGCGCCGCTGATCGAAACCACCCACAACGACCTCAAATTCACTGCTCCGCTCACCGCCATCACGGCCGCCGTGGTCGGCGTCATCCTCAATCTGGCGCTGTTTTTTGCCTATCACGTCTTCTGGCCGCAGGGCTTTGCCGGCAGTTTCGACGGTCTCTCGGCCGTCATCGCGCTGGCCGCCGCGATCGCGCTCTTCCGCTACAAGATGCAGGTGATCCATGTCATCGTGGCCAGCGCGGTAATCGGCCTGGCCCTCAAGGCTGTGGTCGCCTGACGCGGACGACCTGTCTCACCCATTTTTTTCACGGCGCAGCCATGCCGGCGCCAGCTGCTTTCCAGGCCAGCCGGAGCTGACCCAATCCGGGCAAGGCTCATCAAATGCTCGTTTGACATGGCATCCCCCCTTCGCTAAATTTCAAGTTTCCCCCAAACAATCATCATAAGGAGTTCCCCATGGCCGTTCTCGTTGGCAAGCAAGCCCCGGATTTCACCGCCACCGCCGTTTTTGGCAACAACGAAATCAAGGAACTGAAGCTCTCCGATTTCAAGGGCAAACCGGTTGTCCTGTTCTTCTATCCGCTCGACTTCACCTTCGTTTGCCCCTCCGAACTGATCGCGTTCGATCATCGCCTGGAAGAGTTCAAGCAGCGTGGCGTCGAAGTCATCGGCGTCTCAATCGATTCCCAGTTCACCCACCTGGCCTGGAAGAATACCGCGATCAAGGACGGCGGCATCGGCCAGGTTGGCTACCCGCTGGTCGCCGACGTCAAGCACGACATCTGCCGCGCCTACGACGTCGAACTCGAAGCCGCCGGCGTTGCCCTGCGCGGTTCCTTCCTGATCGACAAGACTGGCGTCGTCATGCACCAGGTGGTCAACATGCTGCCGCTCGGCCGCAATATCGACGAAATGCTGCGCATGGTCGACGCCCTGCAATTCTTCGAAGAACACGGTGAAGTCTGTCCGGCCGGCTGGAACAAGGGCAAGCCCGGCATGACCGCCAGCACCGAAGGTGTTGCCGCCTACCTGGCCAAGAACGCCAAGAAGCTGTAATAAGAGAAAGCGCGCCCGCTGGTCACAGTTTGACGAATCCCGAAAGCATCATGGCTTTCGGGACTTTCGCCTGTAACTCCCGGGCGTTAACCGCTAGAATTTGCTGTACTTGCACCAATCGAAACCCACCATGGCAGACACAGAATTCCTCAGTACCCGGCAAGCCGCTCTGCGTCTGGGAGTTTCCCTTGGCACCGTGCAAAACATGGTGGAAAGCGGCGCCCTTGAAGCCTGGAAAACCGCCGGCGGCCATCGCCGCATTCCCGCGACCTCGGTCGACCTGCTGCTCGCCCGGCGCAAGAACCACTCGCCCGGCCCCCAGGAACCCAGCAACCCGCTGGACATTCTGATTACCGAAGACGACCCGACCCTGCAATTACACTACCAGCTGACCATGGAAGGCTGGAATATGCCGCTCAAGCTGCGCATCGTCGACAACGGTTTCGAAGGCTTGCTCCAGGTCGGGCAACGCCCGCCCGACGTGCTGATCGCCGACCTTATGATGCCCGGCATGGACGGCTTCGAGATGATTCGCCGCCTACGAGCCAATCCCGATCTGTCGCGGATGGACATCATCGTCGTCAGCGCCATCGACCGCGAGGAAATCCGGAAACGGGGCCTGCCGCCCGACGTGACCGTCTTCGGCAAACCGATCCCCTTCCACGAAATCAAGGGTTTTCTGCTCGGACGCGTCGCGGCACGCCAGCGGCCGCAATAAAGCCATTTAACCGACCGGCGCATCGCCTCGATTCGTGCCACCGCGCGGCAATCAGGGGCGTATGATGCACTACTGTTTTCGGTTGCCGGCAGCCAGGCACAACAATTAAAACAGGGAGGATGACATGGGGTTTTTCGGCAATAGTGCCGCACTCAACAAGATCGACAGCGATATCGCCGCCATTGCCGATGGCAAGGCCGATCTCTCGCATGTCGTCGGCGTCGCCGGCAGCGACGCGCCGGGCAGGATTTCCGGCAATATCAATCGCTTCTTCAGCCGCGTTCGCGGACTGATTTCCCACGCCCGGGAACGCAGCGTCAGCATCGCCGCCGACGCCGCCCGGATGAATCACATGGTGCAACTGACTGGCGACGCGGTACGCCGCCAGGAAGTGCTGGCCAGCGAGATCTTCGATTCGAGCAATCGAGTCAATCAGGCGGTCGGCGAAGTGGCGACCAACTCGGACGCCATCCAGACCTCCACCAAGAACAATCTGGACCTTGCCGAACGCTCGCTGGAACAGATGGAAACGGTGGCCAGCACGATGCGCTCGACCAACCAGCACATCGAGCATTTCTCCTCGACGGTCGGTGAGTTGCACACTAGCTCGATGAAGATCAACGAGATCGTCTCGCTGATCAACGACATCTCCGACCAAACCAACCTGCTGGCGCTCAATGCCGCGATTGAAGCGGCACGCGCCGGCGAAGCCGGGCGCGGTTTCGCCGTGGTCGCCGACGAGGTGCGCAAGCTGGCCGAAAAGGTCAAGAAGGCCACCCAGGTCATCGGCCAGAACACCCAGTCGATGATCAACCTGGTCGCCGACACCTCGGCCAAGACGCAAACCATCGTCAGCGAAGTAACCAAGGCCAACGGCTACATCGAAACCTCGGCGGCCGACCTGACGACCATGGTCGGCGATTTCAAGCGCACCACCGAGCAGCTTTCTACGATCGCCGGGGCCATTGCCAATCTGCGCGACAGCAATCAGACCATCCACAGCGAAGTCACCGAAATCCGCAATCACTCGACCGACATTTCCGGACGCATGAAACAGTGCCTGGATTCGGCCAAGACCTTGCGCGAATCGACTGAAAACCTGCAATGCACGCTGGCCGATTTCCGCACCGGCAACAGCATGTTCGACACCCTGCACGACAAGTGCGCTGGCTTCCGCGACAACGTTGCCGGCATCCTGCAGAAAATGGCCGATCGCGGCCTCAACGTCTTCGACCAGGCCTACAAGGACATTCCCGGTTCCAACCCGAAACGCTACACCACGGCCTACGACGGACAGTGCGATGCCGAGTTGACCCGTCTCTACGACGACCTGCTGCGCGAGGTGCCGGGCCTGACCTATTCGCTGGCTGTCGACAGCAATGGCTATGCTCCGGCGCACAACGGGGCATTCTCCAATCCGCCGAGCGGCGATCCCGTGGTCGACCTCGCCAAGTGCCGCCACAAGCGCATCTTCAACGACCCGGTCGGCCTGAAACTGGCGAAAAACCAACAGTCCTCGCTATTCCAGACTTACGTCCGCGATACCGGCGAAATCCTCAACGACCTGTCGATGCCCGTCGTCATCGGCGGCCGGCATTGGGGTGCGGTGCGCATCGGCTTCAAGACCGAACTGGTCGTTTAGCCAACCGCCAACCACCCGCCGCTAAAAGACGATCTCGACGTTTTCCGGCTGTAGCCAGCCGCGCAGGGCGTCGAGCAGTTCGTCGTCGAGCTTGACCCTGAGCGCCTCGCCGAGCGCGATTTCGCACTCGGCCGTGGCGTTCCGGTAGCGCAGGCGGACCGGCGCCGGACCAGGGGCAAACGGCACCAGCAGGCTTTTCAGTTTCTGGGCATCGGAGTTGCCGTTCATTTTCAACAGCAGATGCCGGGAAAACCGCGCCCGCGCTTCTCCCAGCGTCATCAGTTTGTCAGCAGCGACGCTGTTGCTGCCGGAAAACTCGTCGAACCGGACCTTGCCTTCAATAATCAGCACCTCGTCGGTGACGATCTTGGCCCGCTCGGCTTCAAACAGTTCGTTGAAGACCGAGACTTCGATCATTCCGGTCCCGTCGTCAAGCTGGACGAAGAGCATCTTGCCGCGCCGGGTCATCATTGCGCGCACGCCGACCACCACGCCGGCCAGCATCGTCAGTTCCTTGGCCGGCTGCAACTGGTTGAGCGGCCGTTTGACGAAGCGCGCCAGTTCCTTCTTGTAGGTGTTGTACGGATGGCCGGAGAAGAAGAAGCCGAGCGCCGTCTTTTCCTGCATCAACTGCGTCTTCTCGTCCCAGGGCTTGACCGGGATGTACTGCGGCGCATGCTCCTCGGCGGCCGGCCCGACATCGAACAGGCTGGACTGCATGGCATTGCGCTCGGCGTGATCGGCAAATTCCATGGCGATGCCGACCGAGGCCAGCAGCTTGTGGCGGTCGGCATCGATGCTGTCGAAAGCTCCTGCCTTGATCAGCGCCTCGGTGGTCCGCCGATTGACCATGCGCTTGTCGCAGCGCTGACAGAAATCGAACAGGTCCTTGAACGGCCCGCCGGCTTCGCGCGCCCGCAGGATGTCGTTGACCGCCTGTTCGCCGGTGCCCTTGACCGCCCCCAGGCCGTAGCGGATGGTCTTGCGATCGACCGGCTCGAAACGGTAATTCGAGGCATTGACGTCGGGGCCGAGCACCTTGACCTTGTTGGCGACGGTGTCCTCGTAGAAAATCTTCACCGAATCGGTGTTGTCCATGTCGGACGACATGGTCGCCGCCATGAAGGCCGCGCAGTGGTGCGCCTTGAGCCAGGCGGTGTGATAGGTGACGACGGCGTAGGCGGCGGTGTGCGACTTGTTGAAGCCGTATTCCGCAAACTTGGTCATCAGGTCGAACAACTGCTCGGCGAGCGCCGGGTCGTAGCCCTTTTCCTTGGCGCCGGCGGCGATCGTCTCGCGGTGCTTGGCCATTTCCTCGGGCTTCTTCTTGCCCATCGCCCGGCGCAGCATGTCGGCGCCACCCAGCGTGTAGCCGCCGATAATTTGCGAAATCTGCATCACCTGTTCCTGGTACACGATGACGCCGTAGGTCGGCGACAGGCAGGCGGTCAGGTCGGGGTGGAAATAGTCGATCTTCTGCTGGCCCTTCTTGCGCAGGATGAAGTCGTCGACCATCCCGGAGCCGAGCGGGCCGGGACGGTAGAGGGCGAGCACAGCGATGATGTCTTCGAAACGGTCGGGCGCCAGCTTCTTCAGGAGCTTCTTCATGCCCTCCGATTCGACCTGGAAGATCGCCGTCGTATTGGCGTCCTTGAGAATCTGGTAGGCGGCCGGATCGGTGAAGCCGAGGCTCATCAGGTCGAGTTTCTCGCCGGTCATGCGGCGGATGTACTCGACGGCGAGCTCGATAATCGTCAGATTGCGCAGGCCAAGGAAGTCGAACTTGACCAGGCCGACCTTCTCGACGTCGTCCTTGTCGAATTGCGAGACGGTCGACGCATCGCTGCCCGTCGCCTGGTAGATCGGGCAGAACTCGGTGATCTTGCCCGGCGCGATCAGCACGCCGCCGGCGTGCATGCCGACGTTGCGCGTCAAGTCCTCGAGGCGGCCGGCCAGATCGAACAGCTCGCGGATGGTTTCACCATCGCCGTCGCCTTCCATCATCTCCTTGAGCTGTGGCTCCTGCTCCAGGGCCTCGGCCAGCGACACCGGCTTGTTCTGGACGATCGGGATGAGCTTGGAAATGCGGTCGCACATCGAGTAGGGCAAGCCGAACACCCGGCCAACGTCGCGGATCACCGCCTTCGAGGACATCGTACCGAAGGTGGCGATCTGGCTGACCGCGTCCTCGCCGTAGTGCTGGCGGACGTACTCGATGACGCGCCAGCGGTTGTCCTGGCAGAAGTCGACGTCGAAGTCGGGCATCGACACCCGCTCCGGATTGAGGAAGCGCTCGAACAGCAGGGCGTAGGCCAGCGGATCGAGGTCGGTAATCATCAGGCTATAGGCGACCAGCGAGCCGGCACCCGAGCCCCGCCCCGGCCCAACCGGCACGCCGTTGGCCTTGGCCCACTTGATGAAGTCGGCCACGATCAGGAAGTAGCCGGGGAAGCCCATCTGGACGATGGTGTTGCACTCGAAAACCATGCGCTCGTCGTACTCGGGCCGGCGCTTGAGGCGCTCCTCCGGGTCCGGGTAAAGCTGCGCCAGGCGGATTTCCAGACCGGCCTTGGCTTCGGCGACGAGGAATTCGTCGATCGTCATGCCGGGCGGAATCGGGAAGTTGGGCAGGAAGTTCTTGCCCAGGGTCAGTTCGATATTGCAGCGCCGGGCAATTTCCAGCGAGTTTTCCAGGGCTTCCGGCAGGTCGGCAAAGAGCTCGGCCATCTCGGCCTGGGTCTTGAAATACTGTTCTTCGGTGTAGATTTTCGGCCGCCGGCTGTCGCCCAGCACATAACCTTCGGCAATGCAGACCCGCGCCTCGTGGGCCCGGAAGTCGTCGCGGGTCATGAACTGGATCGGGTGGGTGGCGACCAGCGGCAGGCCGAGTTCGCCGGCGAGGTCGGCGGTCTGGTGGACGATGGCCTCCTGCTGCGGCTGACCGTAGCGCTGCACTTCCAAATAGAAGGCGCCGGGAAAGATCGCTTCCCAGGCCTTGGCCCGTTCGCCTGCCAGCTCGAAATTACCGTTGATCAGGGCCTCCCCGACATCGCCGAGATGGGCGCCAGAGAGCGCGATCAGGCCGTCGCTGCCGATTTCGGCGAACCACTCGCGGCGAATCTCGGCACGGTCGCGCCGGCCTTCGACCAGATAGGCCTTGCTCAGCAGCTCGCATAACTGCTGGTAACCGGCCCGGTTGCGGACCAGCAGCAGCAGGCGATAGGCATCGTCGGGCGACTCCGGGTTGGTGATCCAGACATCGGCCCCGGCCACCGGCTTGACCCCCTTGCCACGCGCCCCGGAATAGAACTTGACGAGGCCGAACAGATTGCCGAGATCGGTCAGGGCCAGCGCTGGCATGCCGTCGCCGGCGGCGCGCTTGACGGCATCGCCGACGCGGACGATGCCGTCGGTCACGGAGTATTCGGAATGGAGGCGGAGGTGGACGTAGCGCGGGGAAGTCATGGGCGCAATTTTACCGCGCCGGGGCATGGCCCTCGAAGCGCGATTACATTTTGCCCAGCCATCGGCTAGATTAGCGGTTTCGAATAATTCAAAACCGGAGAGACACCATGAGTAGCGAAGAGCCCCTCGTCCTGCGCCACGACCGCGCAGACGGCCTGACCACCCTGACCCTGAACCGCCCGGGCCAGTTCAATTCGCTGTCCAAGGACATGCTCAGTGCGATCAAGGCCGAACTCGACGCCATCGCCGCCAGCGAAAGCGTCCGCGTCGTGGTCATCGCCGGCGCCGGCAAGGCCTTCTGCGCCGGCCACGACCTCAAGGAAATGCGCGCCAACCACAGCAAAGAATTCATGCAGGCGCTGTTCAAGCAGTGCGGCGAGCTGATGCTGACCATCACTCGCATGCCGCAGCCGGTGATCGCCCGCGTCCATGGCATCGCCACCGCCGCCGGCTGCCAGCTGGTTTCGATGTGCGATCTGGCGGTGGCGGCCGATGTCGCCAAATTCGCCGTCTCCGGGATCAATGTCGGTCTTTTCTGCTCGACGCCGGCCGTCGGCCTGGCCCGCAACCTCGGGCGCAAGGCGGCGCTCGAAATGCTGCTCACCGGCGAATTCATCGACGCCATGGAAGCCAAGGCCAAGGGCCTGGTCAACCGCGTCGTCCCGGCCGATGCCCTGGACGCCGAGATCGAGCGCCTGGCCGGCAGCATCCTGGCCAAGAGCGCCGTCGCCGTGCGCATCGGCAAGGGCATGTTCTACAAGCAGCTGGAAATGGGTCTCGGCGAAGCCTACGACTACGCTGGCGAAGTCATGGCCTGCAACATGATGAGCGAGGATGCCGGCGAAGGCATCGACGCTTTCATGCAGAAACGCCAGCCGGTCTACAAGGGCTGCTGATCACCCGGCCGGCTGCCAGTCGACCGGCAGCAGGTCGCGCGCCGGTCGGCCGATGTAGTAGCCCTGGGCGCGGTGCACCTCGAGTCGCTCGAGTTCGCGCAGGACCTCCGCCGATTCGACGTATTCAGCGACCACAGTGATGCCCATTTCCCGCGCCAGTGACCGGATGCTGGTGACGAAGGTGTGATCCTTGTCGCTGTGCAGCATGTTAGCGATGAAATCGCCCTCGATCTTCAGATAGTCGATCGGGAAGCGGCGCAGGTAGTGGAAGGACGAGAAGCCCGAGCCGAAATCGTCAATCGCCAGCTTGAAGCCATCGGCCTTGAGGTCGTTGAGGAAGCGTTCGAGCAGGGCGAGGTTCTTGACGGTGTCGCGCTCAGTGATCTCGAAGACGACCCGCTCCGGGGAAATTCCGCTGGCGGCGATGATGCGCCGCAGGTCGCGGGCAAATTCGTTGAAGATCAGGGCACGCGGCGAAAGGTTGACGAAGACTTCGCCCTGATGCCCCTGAGCCGCCAGCGCGACCAGTGCCTGCTCGAGGACCAGCATGTCGAGGCGATGGATGACCCCCATCTTCTCGGCGATTTCGACGAACTCGTCGGCGCGGATGATCTCGCCATCGAGTTCGATGCGCGAGAGGACTTCGTAGGCGACGATGCGTTTGCTGGCGACATCGAGAATCGGCTGGAAGAAGGGCACGATGCGGCGCGCCTCGATGGCATCGAGGACCATGACGCTTTTCTGCGAGATATCGCGGAAAACCGCGACCACGTCCTCCTGGGTCGGCACCGCGACCTGGCCTTTGCCGGCCGCCTTGGCGCGGTACATCATGTTGTCGGCAAAGAGCAGCAGATCCTTGGCATTGTCGGCATGTTCGGGATAGACGGCGAGCCCGATCGAGGCCGTACCGCGGATGCGGACCGCGTCCGGGGTTGCCACTTCGAGCGCGACGATGGCCTGACGGACCCGTTCGGCGACCATCGCCACAGCGTCGGCATCAGCCTCGGGCAGTACCGCAACGAACTCGTCGCCGCCGTAACGAGCCAAGATATCGCCATCGCGCAGCGCGCCCTGGACCTGGCGGGCCAAGCGTTGCAGATAGCTGTCGCCGACCGTGTGGCCGTAGTTGTCATTGACCAGCTTGAAGTTGTCGAGATCGATCAGCAACAGGCCGAAGCTGTAGCCGTGGCGCTGAGCCCGGCCAACCTCGTAGGAGGTCAGTTCCCAGAAGACGCGCTGGTTGAAGAGATCGGTCAGCGGATCGCGGGTCGCGTAGTACTCGAGGTCGCGGGTGTATTTGTAGATCGCCTTGACCGAGCCGACGACATTGAGCAGCGTGGATAGCACGCTTTCCATGACCAGGTAGCGGGTTTCGTCGTCCAGCATGTTGGCGTGCACGCCGATGCCGACGATGCCGCCGATCTTCGGCAGGTCGACGAAGAAGGACTTGACGCGCACCGCCACCTCGTCTTCCGAGAGTTCGATGGCCTCACCCTGCGAGTTGGCGACATGGTGGTAGATGTTGCACTCGCCGAGATCCGAGAACGAGGCCAGGCCGGAGAGCTCCTGGCGGATATAGCGCTCCATCATGGCCTTGGTTTGCGGTGTCACCGGACCGCGCCAGAAGATTTCCAGATCGAACAGTTCGTCGTCGATCTTGAAGATGGAGAACAGCATGTGGGCCGGCAGCACGCCGTTGATGTCGGTCAGCAGGCGCCCGACATACTCGCGCCAGTCGCGGACGACGTCGGAGGTGATGACGAATTTCTCGAGCAGGCCAATCTCGAAAGTCAGGATGTCCTTGTCAACGGCGATCGAGCGCAGCTTGTCGAGCAGGCGGCCGAGCGCGCCGACCAGCTGGTTCAATTCGACAAAGCCGAGGTCGTGTTCGGCCAGCGTGATCTTGCGCAGGTCGCCGACCGCATTGACCTGGTCGAAATCCTGCTGCAGCGCCTCGACCGAGCGCTCGATCCGCCGGCTCACCCACCAGACGGCGCCCAGCGCCAGCAGCAGGGCCACCGGCAGGATGGCGGCCAGGGCCAGCATCAGGTCGCGGCGGGCGTCGGCCAGCAGGCTGGCGTATTCCTGGCGCACTTCGACCGCGCCGAGCACAGTGCCGACCGCGGCATTGCTGTGGCAACCCAGGCAGCGCTGCTCGGCGAGCAGCGGGTAGATGTGGCGTGCGTAGTCGCTGGTGTCGAGCCGGAAGGGTTGGCCACTGGCCAGCACGATATCGAGATCGGCGTCGATCGGCGGCTGCTCGATCTTGTCGTAGAGCGCCTCGACCACCGGCCCACGGTAGATCTGTACGGTCAGGCCGCTACCCTTGCCGGACTCGGCCATCGCCTTGAGAAAGGCGTCGGCCTGGCTGCGCCGCCAGCCCTGGCTCATGATCTCGTACATCGAGGCGAAGGCAATGCGGGTCGTCGCCTCCGAGGTGCGGGCGGCATTGGCCCGGACCACGTTGTCGAAGACCCGGTCGAGCGACCAGTAGGCACCACCGAAGAACAGCGCAGCGACAATCGCCGAGGCGCCAAAGACAAAATATCTTATTCGCATTTTTATCTCCCCTATGCGCCGGATTATGACCTATTTCGCCAAATCCGGAAGCCGAAAACCCCCATTTGCCGGGGCAAGCCGAGGAATTGGCCGGCACTCGACAGCGGTGCAGCGCGGCCCCCATTCACCCGGCCCCGCTGCCGGCAAAGTCCTGACCGGGCAGCTGGAAAGGCGGGGTAAAATCCCGCCCCATGTTCGCCCCCTCGCCCGCCCGCCAGACCCTGCTGCTGTTTCTGCTCGCGCTCGCCGTGCTCGTCCCCGGCATCTGGGAAGCGACCGGCCTGAGCGGCAAGGACGAGTTTTTCCTCGGCCTGCGCACGCCGATGGAAATGATCGAGGGCAATCACTGGCTGGTGCCCTTCCTCGACGGCGCCCCGCGCATCCGCAAGCCGCCGCTGCTCTACTGGGTCGGCCGCGCCACATTCGAAACCTTCGGCATCTCGCTGCTCAGCGCCCGCTTCGCCGGCGTCCTCTTCGCCGCCCTGTTCGTCGTCGCGACCGCCGGCATCGCCCGCCGCCTGTCCGGTAATCAGCAAACCGCCTGGGTCGCCGGCGGTATTTTGCTCGGCTGCCTCGGCATGGCGACCGAGGGCCGCCGTTTCATGCTCGACGTGCCGGTAGCGGCGCTGTCCACGGCCGCCTTCTGGACCTTCCTGATCTGGCTCGAGGCGCGCCGCAGCCGCTGGCTGACCGCGACCACACTGCTGCTCGCTGCCGGTTTCCTGACCAAGGGGCCGATCGTCGCCCTGGTTTTCGGCGGCGGCTGCCTGGCCTTGCTCTTCGGCCGCAAACTGCGGCTGCGCGAGTTGCGCCCGCAACTGCCGGCACTGCTCGGCCACGCCCTGCTCTGGGCGGCGCTTGCTCTGCCCTGGTTCTTCATCGTCCGCGCCCTGTACCCGGAAGCCGCCAACCTGATGCTGGCCGACGAACTGGAATCGCGACAGTTCTTCAAGCTCTCGCCCGGCATCCTGCTCGGCCTGCTCAACATCGCACTGCCCTGGGTCTTCGTCTTTGCGGTCGCCGTCTGGCAGCAGCGCCGCGGCCCGGCCCTGACGCGGCTGGCCCTGGTCTGGTTCCTGGCCAGCTTCCTGCCCTTCCTGTTCATCAAGAGTTTCGACCGCTACCTGATCGGTTCGCTGGCCCCGCTCGCCATCTTTCTCGCCCTCGCCCTGCCGCAGGTCGCGGTGCGCTGGCCCTTCCGCCTCGGCGCCCTGCTCGCCCTGCTGCTCGGCGGCGGGCTGGCCGGCTTTGCCGCCTGGTTCGGGCTCGGCGGCTGGTACTGGCTGCTGCTGCCCGGCGCCTACCTGGCCTGGGCCTGGTGGCGCGAACGCGACCTCGTCCACACCCTGGCTGCCCCGGCCATCTTCTGGATCGCGCTGCTCTGGGGCGTGTTCCCGGCTCTCGGCGTCAATACCGTGCCGGCTGCGGTGGTCGAACTCGGCCGCCGCCAGCCGGTCGCCATGTTCGACGGCCCGCAACCGGCGATGCTGCCCATCCTCTCGGCGCAGACGCACCGCCATTACGCGCAACTCGACAAGTTCGAGCTGGCCGCAATCGCCGCCGGCCAGACCGCGGTATTCCTCGAGGACAAGGACCTGGCCCGCTTCCACTCCGAACTCGCCGCCGCCGGCTATGTCGCGACCGAGAGTGGCAGCTACCGGACACTGGCCACCCACGGTTCCGGCCTGCGTTTCGCCCGCGTCGGCGCGACCACGGCGGACTGGCAGGCCGCCTTCGCCAGCCGTTCGCTGGCGCCCCTGCTGACCACGGTGCGCTGGTTTACAGTGAAACCCCAATCATGATCGCGCTGCCGCAAAAACTGCCGCGCTGGCTGGCGCCGGCGCTCTTCGTCGCCGCCCTGGGGGCCGCCTTCTGGCGCGCCCCGAACCCGGCCGCGCCAGCCTTCGTGCCACCGCCGGCCGCGGCCGCCTCGGCCCTGCCCGCCCTGTTCGCGGCGCAGATGCTGCCGCAGGCGGCCGAATCGGCGCATGCCGCGACACTCGCCCAGTTGCAAGATGGCCGGCTCGCCGCCGCCTGGTTTGCCGGCAGCCGCGAAGGCGCGGCCGATGTCGCGATCTGGTTCAGCACTCAGGGCAGGGACGGCTGGAGCCAGCCGCAACCGATCGCCAATCGCGAAAGCACCGCCGGCGGCGTCTTCGCCCATGTCCGCAAGGTCGGCAATCCGGTGCTTCATGTCGAGGGTAGCTGGCTGCACCTGTGGTATGTCAGCGTCAGCATCGGCGGCTGGGCCGGCAGTTCGATCAACCACAGCGTGTCGACCGATGGCGGCCAGTCGTGGACCAAGCCGACCAAACTGCAAACCTCGCCCTTCGCCAACATCAGCACCCTGGTTCGCACGCAGCCCCTGCCGCTGGCCGACGGCGGACTCGGGCTGCCGGTCTATCACGAATTCATCGCCAAGCACGGCGAATGGCTGCGCCTGTCGCCGACTGGACAGATTGTCGACAAGACGCGGATGATCCATCCGGTCCGCACGCTGCAACCGGCCGTCGTCGCCCTCGACGAGCAACGCGCCCTGGCCCTGCTACGCGATGCCGGGCCTGGCCCGGGCCAGGTCCAGGTGGCGACGACGGACAATGGCGGACTGAACTGGGGAGCCGGCGAAGCCTTGCCGATTCCCAACCCAAATTCCTCGGTCGCCCTGCTCCGCCTGAAGAGTGGCCGCCTGCTCCTCGCCGGCAACCCGCCGCACGGCCGCGAGGCCCTGCTCCTGTGGATTTCGGCCGACGAAGGCCGGACCTGGCAAGCCAGCCGCAGCATCGAAGCCGCCGCCGACGGCGGCGCCGAATTCTCCTACCCGGCCCTGCTGCTCGGCCGCGACGGCCGGATTCATGTCGCCTACACCTGGCGCCGCGAAGGGATCAAGGTCGCCAGCTTCAGCGAAGCCTGGCTCGACGGGGGGCAGCCGTGAACGCCCAGTCGGCTTACGGCATCCTCGCCCACGGCCTGATTTTCGGCGCCTTCGTCGCCCTGCTGCCGCTTGGTGAACTGCGCGCCCGCGCCGCACTGGCGGCCACCACGCTGGCCCTGCTCGCCGGCATCGCGCCGGTCATGCACGGTATTTTCGGCACCCCGTCGCTGACCCTGCTCCAGCTCGCCATCCTGCAACTGGCCAACAAGACACCGTCGCCCCTCGGCCATCGCCCGGCGCTCGGCCTGCTCGCCTTCGCCATTCCGTTCTATGCGACCGCTCTCGGCGCGGCGGCTTTCGATCCCTATGCGCTGGGTTATCAGCCGGCCGCCCTGCTTGCCGCACTGGTGCCGGTGGCCGCCGTGCTCTGGTGGCGCCGGCACGATGCCTGGCTGCTGATCCTCGCCGTCGACCTCGCCGGCTACGCCAGCGGCGTCTTCGCCAACCTCTGGGATGTGCTGTTCGATCCGCTGCTCGTCCTGCTCGCCCTGGTCATCGTCGGCCGGCGCTGGGCGCTCCGCCTTATCGCGTCAAGGCTTCGCTGATCAGACGGCGGATGCTGCCGGCCTCGAAGGGCTTGTCGCAGATCGCCGAAACGCCGGCCCGCTCGACCGCCGCCAGGCGGCCCATGTTCTGCTCGCTGGTCACCATCAGCACCGGCACTTCGGCCTGCCAGCTCTGGGTGCGGATGTATTCGGTCAGTTCGCGGCCATCCATTTCCGGCATGTTGTAGTCGGTGATCACCAGATCGAACATCGTCTGTTCGAGCAGGGACACCGCCTGTTTGCCATCGATGGCTTCGGTAATCTTTTCGATGCCCAGTTCCTCGAGCAGGCGCCGCAGGTGGTGGCGCGAAGCCAGGCTGTCATCGACGATCAGCACGCGCATGCCCTCGACTTCGGCGAGATCGACGTCGGCCGGCGGATTCAGGTAGTCAGCGGCGGCGAATAGCGCGCGCGACAACTGCTGCTCAGTGAAGGGCTTGGTGACGATGCTGCACGCCCCGGACTGGCGCACCGGTTCGAGCACCTGTGGCCGGGTTTCGCTGGAGATCAGGATGAAGGGCACCGCTTCGAGCGCCTCGTCGTCGCGCATCGCGGTCACCAGTTCGGTCCCCGCCATGTCCGGCAGGTAGAGGCTGCTGATCACGACCAGGCCGTCGAGCCGCGCGTTGGTCATCGCCGCCAGGGCATCGCCGGCGGTATCGAGCACCTGGATGTGACGCACGCCTTGGTTGCGCAACATCTTGGTCACCAGCCCGGCCTGCATGTGGGAGGGCTCGACAAGCAGGACCGAAAGGTCCGCCAGGGAAATGGTAATGGCCATTGCGGCGCTCCGGAAGGGCGGGAATGCTTCACTATAGCAGTGCGGGCACCCCTCCGGCAGCCCCGAATGGCCTAGGCGTGGCGGTTTAGCGCCACAAAGGCAAAAGCTGGCACTAGCTGCGCAGCTTGGCGGCGACTTCGGCGACCCGTCGACCGTAACTGTGGGCGGTATCGAGATCGCCCTGGGGGATTTCGTCGACGCTGGCATCCGACGGCGACTGCACGAGCAGGCCGACCGAACCGCCGAGATTATTGATGTCGTTGCGCGTCGCGCCCTTGGTATTGCTCGGCAACAGGCCGAGACTGGCCCAGATCCCGCCGTGCTGCGACGCCAGGGTCTGCAACTGGATCAGGGTGGCGCCCTTGTCGCCGACCGGGCTGGCGCTGTTGGTGAAGCCGCCGAACACCTTGTCCTGCCAGGCGCGGGTGTACCAGGCCTTGGACGAGGCATCGGCGAATTTCTTGAACTGCCAGCTCGGGCCGCCCATGTAGGTCGGCGTGCCGAAAACGATGGCGTCGGCGGCGGCCAGCTTGTTCCAGCCCTCTTCCGGCAGGTTGCCCTCGACATCGATGGCGAGCAGTTCACCATTGGCGCCGGCCGCCACCTGTTGGGCAACGCGTTGGGTATGGCCGTAGCCGGAGTGATAAACGACGACAACTTGAGTCATGGCGATTTCCTTGTGAATTTGCGACATTGCTTAGTTGTCATGGTAGGCGTACCGTTCAGCCATAACCAGCGAATAATTTTGGCCGTATCGTTCAAATAAATTCACATGAAAATCTCCCTCGACCTGCTCGCCATCCTCGATGCCATCGACCGCCACGGCAGCTTCACCGCCGCCGCCACGGCGCTGCATCGCGTGCCCTCGGCGCTCTCCCATGCCGTCGCAAAACTGGAAAGCGATCTCGACGCCCAGCTCTTCATCCGCACCGGGCGCAAGGCGACGCTCAGCGCCGCCGGCCAGACCCTGCTCGCCGACGGCCGCCATCTGCTGCGCGCCGCCGACGAGTTGGAGCGCCGGGTCCGGCGCATCGCCAGCGGCTGGGAGTCGGAATTGCGCATCGCGCTCGACGCCATCATTCCGGTCGAGCGCCTCTACCCGCTACTCGACCGTTTCTACGCCGTCGGCTGCGGCACCCAGGTCCGACTCACCTATGAAGTGCTCGGCGGCTGCTGGGATGCGCTGGCCACCGGCCGCGCCGATTTCGTGATCGGCGCCCCTGGCGACATGCCGGCGCGCAGTGGCATGTCGTCCCGGCTGCTCTGCAGCCACAGCCGTTTCATCTTCGCCATCGCCCCCGGCCACCCGCTGACCGCCTGGGAAGGCACCATCCCGAGCAGCGAATTGCTGCGCCACCGCGCCATCGTGATCGCCGACACCTCCCAGGAACTCGATGCCCGCAGCGTCGGCCTGCTCGAAGGCCAGGACACGCTGCGCGTCCCCGACATCCGCGCCAAAGCCAGCGCCCAGGTCGCCGGCCTCGGCATCGGCCACCTGCCCCACTGGCTGGCCGCCCCGGAAATCGCCGCCGGCAGGCTGGTCGAAAAGCAGATCGCCGATCCGCGCCCGGCCATGCCGCTGCACCTGGCCTGGCGCACCCGGCAGGTCGGCAAGGCGCTGGAATGGTTTCTCGCCGAGCTGGAAAAGCCGGAAGAGATCGCGGCGCTGACCGAAGGGCTTTGACCCCCTCAGCCCGCCCCCGAATTGGCCCGCCCCGGCATAGCACGCATAATGCCGCTTCTCGACAAACCCGCCGGCTCAGCCGGCGCATCAGAAAACAACCACTACCCATGCTCGACGACATCAAGAAAACCCTCTGGGCCACCGCCGACAAGCTGCGCGCCAACATGGACGCGGCCGAATACAAGCATCTGGTCCTCGGCCTGATCTTCGTCAAATACGTTTCCGACACCTTCGCCGCCCGCCGAACCGAACTGACCCGGCGTTTCGCCGACGAGTCCGACGACTATTTCCTGCACGATTGCGATGACGAACTGCTCGCCGCCGAACTGGAAGACCGCGACTACTACCGCGAGGTCAACGTCTTCTGGGTGCCGGAATCGGCTCGCTGGGAAGCCATCCGCGCCGCTGCCAAGCAGCCGGACATCGGCAAACGCATTGATGATGCGCTGACTATCATCGAAGTCGAAAACCCCAAGCTCAAGGGCATCCTCGACAAACGCTACGCCCGCGCCCAGTTGCCGGACGGCAAGCTCGGCGAACTGGTCGATCTGGTGTCCACCATCGGCTTCGGCGACGAACCGGGCCAGGCCCGCGACGTGCTCGGCCAGGTCTATGAATACTTCCTCGGCCAGTTCGCCAGCGCCGAAGGCAAGAAGGGCGGCCAGTTCTACACGCCGGCCAGCATCGTCAAGACCTTGGTTGCCGTGCTCGCACCGCACCACGGCAAGGTTTACGACCCCTGCTGCGGCTCCGGCGGCATGTTCGTGCAATCCGAGAAATTCATCGAAGCGCACGGCGGCAAGATCGGCGATGTCTCCATCTACGGCCAGGAATCCAACCCCACCACCTGGCGCCTCGCCGCCATGAACCTGGCCATTCGCGGCATCGACTTCAACCTCGGCCGCGAACCCGGCGACACCTTCACCCGCAACCAGCACCCGGATTTGCGCGCCGATTTCATTCTGGCCAACCCGCCGTTCAACATCAGCGACTGGTGGCACGCCAGCCTGACCGGCGACCCGCGCTGGGAATACGGCCAGCCGCCGGCCGGCAACGCCAACTACGCCTGGCTGCAGCATATGCTCTACCACCTCAAGCCCAGCGGCCGCGCCGGCATCGTGCTCGCCAACGGCTCGATGAGTTCCAGCCAGAACAGCGAAGGCGACATCCGCCGCGCCATGGTCGACGCCGACGTGGTCGAAGTGATGATCGCCTTGCCCGGCCAACTCTTCTTCAACACCCAGATTCCAGCCTGCCTGTGGTTCCTCGCCCGGCAGAAGCAAACCCGCCAGGGTGAAGTGCTGTTCATCGACGCCCGCAAGCTGGGCAGCATGATCAGCCGGGTGCAAACGGAATTCACCGATGAGGTCATCGCCCGCATCGCCGGCACCGTCGCCGCCTGGCGCGAAATCCCTTCCGTTCGTCCTGAGCCTGTCGAAGGAACGAATGGCGCACCGGCCGCCTACACCGACATTCCCGGCTACTGCCGCAGCGTCAAGCTGGCCGAAATCGCCGAACACGGCCATGTCCTGACACCGGGCCGCTATGTCGGTGCCGAAGAGGTCGAGGACGACGACGAAGCCTTCGCCGACAAGATGCAAAAGCTCACCGAGAAGCTGGGCGAGCAGATGGCGAAAGGGGCGGAACTAGAGACCTTGATCCGGCAGAAGTTGGGGGGGCTGGGGTATGAGTTTTGATTCAGCTCCGCTCGGTAGCCTGTTATCCGATAAAGGCTATATCCGAGGCCCATTTGGTTCTGCTCTTAAACGACAAGAATTAAAAACAGAAGGAATACCTGTTTATGAACAGCAGCAGGCAATTGACGGGCATCGTAATTTTCGGTTTTTTGTTGATCAAGAGAAGTTCAACGAGCTGAAGAGATTTGCAGTTAAACAGAACGATTTGATCGTTAGCTGCTCTGGAACCGTTGGTCGGATTTCGGTAATAGAGGAAGGGCATCCGCTTGGACTCATCAGCCAAGCTCTGTTGATACTTCGACCCAAGGACGATGTTCTCCTGCCGCGATTTCTCTACTACTTTTTATTGTCGCCGCAAGGAAAATCTGAACTTGTGAATGCTTCGCAAGGAGCTGTTCAGCTAAACATCGCACCACGAGCGGTAGTCGAGAAAATTCCGACACCTGTACCAAGTATTGCTGAGCAAGAGCGAATCGTTCATTTTCTGTGCTGTCTCGACGACCGCATCGCCCTCCTGGGCGAAACCAATGCCACGCTCGAAGCCATCGCTCAGGCGCTGTTCAAATCGTGGTTTGTCGATTTCGACCCCGTCCACGCCAAACAACAAGGCCGCGCCCCGGAAGGCATGGACGAAGCCACCGCCGCGCTCTTTCCTTACAGCTTCGAGGAATCGGAACTGGGCTTGGTGCCGAAGGGTTGGGGAACTTGTCCGATATACGACTGGGCGACGTATATCAATGGCGCTGCTTACAAGGCTTTTGAGCCGAATTCAGAGCGCCGTGGTTTGCCAATTATCAAGATTGCGGAGCTTAAATCTGGAGTGACGTCGCAGACTGCGTACTCTGACGTTGCGATGCCTGAGAAATATCGCATAGAGACAGGCGATATTTTGTTCTCATGGTCGGGCAACCCGGACACATCAATAGATAGCTTTGTCTGGCAGCACAGTCAAGCATGGCTGAATCAACATATTTTTCGTGTGATACCTCATGCTGCTAAAGAGCGTTCGTTTGTCCTGCAAATGCTAAAACACCTTCGCCCAGTGTTTGCCGAACTGGCGCGCAACAAGCAAACGACCGGGCTAGGCCACGTCACCGTAGCTGACATGAAGCGCCTGCATGTAATTCGTCCTGACAAGGCTGCACTCGACCTCTTTAATGAAACGGTCGCACCGATTCATGAGCGTGTGTTCGAAAACGAAAAACAAACCCAAACCCTCGCCACCCTCCGCGACACCCTGCTTCCCCGCCTGATCTCCGGCCAGTTGCGCCTGCCGGAGGCCGAGGCGATGCTTGAAGAGGTGGGTTCATGATCAGACGTGTTTCGTTTAGGGGCTTGTCGCAGCATTCCTTGGTAATTCCGGGGTTTTCTATACATGTCGGCCGCAACATGTATAAAAATACGAACTTTCTATACAAATCGACTTCGGGGGGCTTCAAATGATCTCGATGGAGACTCTCAATCGCTGGCTGGCAGGGGTGCCAGAAGACGAGCATCTGGAATTCAAGGAAGCCAAGCAGCAGTTCGATATGACAAAGCTCATGCGCTATTGCGCTGCTTTGGCGAACGAAGGTGGGGGCTTTCTGGTTTTTGGGGTAAGCGACAAACCCCCTCGCCGAGTTGTTGGAACGCAGTCCTACCAGAATATTGGAGATATCAAGGGCAAGATTCTTGAGTCCTTAAGGTTCCGGGTTGAAATCACGGAACTCGGGCATCCTGATGGCAGGGTGCTTGTTTTTGAGATTCCCCGCGCCCGGTGGGAACACCACTTGCATACGAAGGGGCTTATTGGATGAGGGCCGGCGAAGAGCTGGTTACGATGACGCCTGATTTTCTGAAACGCATTTTTGCCGAGGGGCAGGCAGACTGGTTTGAGCAACTTGCCAAGGAAAATGCATCCGCCGATGACGTGGTGGCGTTGCTCGACACGCAGTCGTTCTTCGAGTTGATGAACTTGCCTTACCCGACCAGCCGAGATGGGGTGTTAGCGCGGTTGCAGCAGGAACGCCTGATTGAGAGTCGTATCGGGGGATGGTCCATCTCGAATCTTGCGGCCATTTTGCTTGCGAAACGACTGGATGCCTTCCCGCCCGAACTGGCGAGAAAAGCACCTCGGGTTGTGATTTACGACGGCCCCAACAAATTGAATACCCGCGAAGACAAGTTGGGGGCCAAGGGATACGCCGTTGGTTTTGAAAACCTGATCGATTTTGTCCACTCTTCGGCGCCTCAAAACAGATTTGTCGAACAGGTGGTGCGTGAAGAGGTCAAGATGTTTCCCCGTCAGGCGATTCGGGAGTTGATCGCCAATGGGCTGGTGCATCAAGATTTTTTGGCAACCGGTGGATCGGTCATGATCGAGATGTATTCCGACCGTTTGGAGGTTTCGAATCCGGGGCTTCCCCCGATCAAGGTCGAACGATTCATCGACGAATACCGCTCACGCAATGAACGGTTGGCTGAGTTGATGCGCCGCATGGGGATTTGCGAGGAAAAAGGTAGTGGCATCGACAAGGTTGTAAGTGCTGCCGAGGTTTTTCAACTGCCTGCGCCG
Source organism: Dechloromonas sp. A34 (assembly GCF_026261605.1). Lineage (NCBI taxonomy): Bacteria > Pseudomonadati > Pseudomonadota > Betaproteobacteria > Rhodocyclales > Azonexaceae > Dechloromonas > Dechloromonas sp. A34. The sequence continues at coordinate 709,522 of NZ_CP102486.1, read as the reverse complement.
GATTTCAGAATTGGCGATACCCGTACGACAGCGGTGCTATTTGCGCATCAGGATTTTGCCGAGATGAGCAAGGCCGACCGTACCCGGGCCTGTTATCAGCATTGCTGCTTGAAGTACGTCAGCAACCAGCGAATGTCGAACCAAAGCTTGCGTGAACGCTTCCGCCTGCCTGAATCGAAAGCGGCTATTGCTTCTCAAGTCATTGGGGCCACAAAGGATGCCGGGCTGATCAAACCTGACGAGTCAGAAACGTCGTCGACTCGCTATGCCCGTTACCTGCCGTTCTGGGCTTAACGGGTGCTTAAACGCAAAACCTTCTTCAGAAGTTCTCCTGCATGGCGTTCATTAAAAATCAATGCGTTAAGTGTTTAAACGCAAATCGACGATGGGTGTTTTGAGCATGACTGAAGAGCAACTCGAACAGGAAGCGCTGGGCTGGCTGACCGACGCCGGCTACGACACGCTCTTCGGTCCGGACATCGCCCCGGATGGCGATAGCGCCGAACGCGCCAGTTATCAGCAGGTGCTGCTGCCGTTTCGTCTGCGCGAAGCCATCCACCGGCTAAACCCGGACATCCCGACTGCCGCCCGAGAAGATGCCTTGAAGCAGGTGCTTGATCTCGGCATCCCGGCTTTGCTTTCGGCGAATCGCCATTTCCACAAATTGCTGGTTGGCGGCGTGCCGGTGGAATACCAGAAAGAGGGCGAAACGCGCGGTGATTTCGTTCGCCTGATCGACTGGAGCAATCCAGCCAAGAACCGCTGGCTGGCGGTCAATCAGTTCTCCATCAAAGGCCCGCACCACACCCGCCGGCCGGATGTGATCCTGTTCGTGAACGGACTGCCGCTGGTGCTGCTGGAGCTGAAGAATCCTGCCGACGAGAAGGCCGATATCTGGAAAGCCTACGACCAGATCCAGACCTACAAGGAACAGATCCCCGATGTGTTCCAGTACAACGAGCTGCTGGTCATTTCGGACGGTAGCGAGGCGCGGCTGGGTTCGCTGTCCAGCAATGCCGAGCGTTTCATGCAGTGGCGGACGATCGATGGCCTGACGCTCGATCCGCTGGGTCAGTTCAACGAGCTGGAAACGCTGATTCGCGGCGTTCTGGCGCCGGCGCAACTGCTCGATTACCTGCGCTTCTTTGTGCTGTTCGAGGATGACTGCGGGCTGGCCAAGAAGATTGCCGGTTATCACCAGTTCCATGCGGTGCGGGCGGCGATCAACCAGGTGGTGGTGGCTTCGCGCCCCGGTGGCACGCACAAGGGCGGCGTTGTCTGGCATACGCAGGGCAGCGGCAAGAGCATCACCATGACCTGCTTCGCCGCACGGGTGATGCAGGAAACGGCGATGGAGAACCCGACCATCGTCGTCATCACCGACCGCAACGATCTGGATGGGCAGTTGTTCGGGGTGTTTTCGCTGGCCCAGGATTTGTTGCGCGAGCAGCCGGTGCAAGCCAACACCCGGCAGGACTTGCGCGCCAAACTGGGCAACCGACCATCTGGCGGCATTGTGTTCGCCACCATTCAGAAATTCATGCCGGGCGAGGATGAGGACAGCTTCCCGGTTCTTTCCGAGCGCAGCAACATCGTGGTGATTGCCGACGAGGCGCACCGGACGCAGTACGGTTTCGAGGCCAAGCTGAAAACTGTTAAGGCGCCCATTGAACGTTACATGAACGTGTTACCCGGGCATAACGTGGCCACCAATGATGACCATCAACTACGCGTGGCCGAACCGCTGGCCGAGTATGGGGCGCGGTATCAGGTCGGCTATGCCCAGCATTTGCGCGACGCCCTGCCCAATGCCACCTTCGTTGCCTTCACCGGTACGCCGGTATCGTCCGAGGACCGCGACACCCGCGCCGTGTTCGGCGATTACATCCACGTTTACGACATGCAGCAGGCCAAGGAAGACGGGGCGACGGTCGCCATTTACTTCGAGTCGCGCCTGGCCAAGCTGTCGCTGAAGCAGGAAGAGCTGCCGCAGATCGACGATGAGGTCGACGAGCTGGCCGAGGACGAGGAAGACAGCCAGAAGGCGCAACTGAAGAGCAAATGGGCGGCGCTGGAAAAGGTGGTCGGCGCCGAGCCGCGCATTGCCAGCGTGGCTGGTGATCTGGTCGCCCACTTCGAGGAACGCAACCAGGCGCAGAGCGGCAAGGCGATGGTCGTCGCCATGAGCCGCGAGATCTGCGTCCATCTCTACAACGAGATCGTCAAGCTACGGCCGGAATGGCACGATGCCGACCCGGAAAAGGGCGCCATCAAGATCGTGATGACCGGTTCGGCCAGCGACAAGGCGCTGCTACGGCCGCATATCTACAGTGCTCAGATCAAGAAGCGGCTGGAGAAGCGCTTCAAGGACCCGGCCGATCCGTTAAGCATCGTCATCGTGCGCGATATGTGGCTGACCGGCTTCGACGCGCCCTGTGTCCATACGCTCTACGTCGACAAGCCGATGAAGAGCCACAACCTGATGCAGGCTATCGCTCGGGTCAATCGGGTGTTCAAGGACAAGCAGGGCGGGCTGGTGGTGGACTACATCGGCATCGCCAACGAGCTGAAAAGCGCCTTGCGGGAGTACACCAACAGCAACGGACGCGGCCGGCCGACGGTGGATGCCGCCGAAGCCTACGCCGTACTGGCAGAGAAACTCGACATCCTGCGCGGCCTGCTGCATGGCTTCGACTACAGCGATTTCCTGTGCGCCGGCCACAAACGGCTGGCGGGTGCTGCCAACCATGTGCTGGGGCTGAAAGACGGCAAGAAGCGCTTTGCCGACACGGCGCTGGCCATGAGCAAGGCCTTCACGCTGTGCTGCACGCTGGATGAAGCCAAGGCGGTGCGTGAAGAGTTGGCTTTCTTCCAGGCGGTGAAAGTCATTTTGACCAAGCGGGAACTCAGTGCGCAGAAACGTAGTGACGAGGAGCGCGAACTGGCGATCCGCCAGATCATCGGTTCGGCGGTAGTCTCCGAAGAAGTGGTCGATGTCTTCGATGCGGTGGGGCTGGACAAGCCGAACATCGGCATCCTCGATGACGAATTCCTGGCCGACGTGCGCAACCTGCCGGAGCGGAATCTGGCGGTCGAGTTGCTGGAGCGCTTGCTGGAAGGCGAAATCAAGACCCGCTTTGCCGGCAACGTGGTGCAGGAAAAGAAGTTTTCTGAACTGCTCGCCAACGTCATCAAGCGCTACCAGAACCGGGCCATCGAAACGGCCCAGGTCATCGAAGAGTTGATCGAGATGGCCAGGAAGTTCCGGGCGGCCGCCAACCGTGGCGAGGAACTGGGGCTGACCGACGATGAAGTGCGTTTCTACGATGCCTTGGTCGACAATGAATCGGCGGTTCGCGAACTGTCCGATGAAACCCTGAAGAAGATCGCTCACGAACTGACCGAGAACCTGCGCCAAAACCTCAGCGTGGACTGGTCGGCCCGGGAGAGCGTGCGGGCCAAGCTGCGCCTGATGGTGAAACGTATCCTGCGCAAGTACAAGTACCCGCCCGACCAGCAGGACGCGGCAGTGGAGTTGGTGTTGCGGCAGATGCAGGCCCTGGGCGAAGCATGGATGGCGTAGTAAATTCCAAACCGCCTGCGTAGCACGCTCGGCGCCATTTAATCGCTCCCATGGCCGCCATCGATTTCACATCGCCCGCAGTTGTCAGTCAATAAATCGATTGCGTATGATGCAGTCGGCCGGATCGCCCAACCCGCTGTTGTTCGGCATCCGCCAGCCCCCCCCCTCACGGATAAACCCCCATGAACAAGACAACGGTCGTGCTGCTGACGATGGTGGCGATGATCGCCTTTGCCGCCAATTCGCTGCTCTGCCGCATCGCGCTCCGCGGCGGACACATCGACGCAGCCAGCTTCACCCTGGTACGGCTGGCGGCCGGCGCGCTGATGCTCGGCCTGATCGTCCATCTGCGCGCCGGCGGGATCGTCCGACACGGTAGCTGGCGCTCGGCATTCGCGCTGTTTACCTATGCCGCCGGTTTCTCCTTCGCCTACCTCAGCTTGCCGGCGGCGGCCGGCGCCCTGCTGCTGTTCGGCGCCGTGCAGGCGACCATGATCGGCTACGGCCTGTGGCGTGGCGAACGCCTCGGCGTCGTTCCGGCAGCCGGCGTGATCCTCGCCGGAGCCGGGCTGGTCGGCCTGCTGCTGCCCGGACTGTCCGCCCCGCCGCTCGCCGGTTCGCTGCTGATGATCGTCGCCGGTATCGCCTGGGGCGTCTATTCGCTGCGCGGCCGCGGCAGCACCGACGCGACTGCCAGCACGGCCGGCAACTTCATCCGCGCCCTGCCGTTTGTCGCGGCGCTCAGCCTGATCATGCTGCCGCAGGCCGCCATGGATGTCGTCGGCCTGGGCTATGCCATCGCCTCCGGGGCGCTCGCCTCCGGCCTCGGTTACGCGGTGTGGTACAGCGCCCTGCCGGGATTGCGCGCGACCAGCGCGGCAACCGTGCAACTCAGCGTGCCGGTGATCGCGGCGCTCGGCGGCAGCGTTTTTCTCGACGAGGCGATCACGCCGCGCCTGGTCCTGGCCGCTGTCGCCGTCCTCGGTGGCATCACGCTGGTGATCACCGCCCGCAAAACCGCGAAGTAAACGCCCGGCTCAGCCCGCCCGCCGGGCCGCCGCCGAAATCGCTTCGGCCAGGGTTTTCAGCGCCCCCATCGGCGGCCCGTCGCGCAGGGAAATCATGCCGGTCGGCACGCGGCCGATTTCGTCGGGCACGCCGACCACCACCAACTCGCCGGCATGCGCCGACTGCTCGACCACCCGGCGCGGCATCAGGGTCCAGCCGAGGCCGACCGCGACGCAGCCGAGAATGCCTTCCAGCGTCCCGAACTCCATGGCATCAGCCACCGCGTGGCCGGTGGCGCGCTGCCAGGCCAGGGCCCGGGTGCGGTAGGCGCAGCCTTCGCGAAACAGGATCAGCGGTTGCTCGACCGGGTTGCTGCCGACGGCCGAAATCTGCACCAGTTCCTCGACCGCCAGTTCGTCGAAGCACAGATCGGGATGGACGACCGGCCCGGCGACGAAAGCGCAGTCGAGCTTGTGGGCCAGCACCTGGTCGGCCAGCTTGCTACTGGTTCCGGTCGACACCCGCAGCTCGAGGCGCGGATGCCCGACGCGCACGGCCTTCAGGGCCGTCGGCAGGTAGAGGGCGGCAAAAGTTTCCATCGCCCCGATACGCAGTTCGCCGACGCTTTCGCCGACCTGGCGGACCGCGGCGCTGGTCTGGCGCTCGAGCAGCAACATGCGGCGCGCATAGTCGAGCAGCACGCGGCCCGAGGGCGCCAGTTCCAGCCCGCGCCCCTTGCGGAAGAAGAGTTCGGTGCCCAACTCATCCTCGAGCCGGCGAATGCGGCCGGTGACGTTGGACTGGACAGTGTTCAACTTGCGCGAGGCGGCGAGGATGCCGCCTTCTTCGACCACCGCCTGGAAGGTACGCAGGGCGACGAGTTCCATTTCATATCTCCAAAACAGAATTGATTGTTCTCGACAATTCACTTGATCAGATAGCTTACCGCAGATATCGTCTGTCCATCAAAGCAAAAGGAGCTCGTCATGAGCCAACAGAGAGAACGCCTCAAGGTGTTGAGCGCCGGCATTTTCAGCCTGATCCTGGTGCTCGGCGTCGCCCGCTTTTCCTACACCCCGCTGCTGCCGCTGATGCAGCAGCAGGCCGGGCTGGGCATCGCCGAAGCCGGCTGGCTGGCGGCGCTGAATTACGCCGGCTACCTGAGCGGCGCCCTGATCGCCTCGCTGATCAGCGACCTCGTCTTGAAGGACAAGCTCTACCGGATCGGTATGGTGGTCGCCGTGCTTAGTACCGTGGTCATGGGCCTGAGCACCGACCTCACGGTCTGGGCGCTGTCGCGCTTCGTCGCCGGGCTGTCCAGCGCCGCCGGCATGCTGCTCGGCACCGGCCTGATCCTCAACTGGCTGATCCGCCACAATCACCGCAGCGAACTGGGCATCCACTTCGCCGGCATCGGCATCGGCATCGCCGGCTGCGCCGCTGCGGTCGGCCTGATGAGCCATTGGCTGGACTGGCGCGAGCAGTGGTTCGCCTTCACCGCCATCGGCGCCCTGCTGCTGATTCCCGCCCTCAGCTGGCTGCCGGCGCCGGATACCAGCGGCGTCACCAAGAGCGGGCAGGTGATGACCGACAACCCGCCCAGCCCGCTCTTCATGCGACTCTTCATGGCTGCCTATTTCTGCGCCGGCTTCGGCTACGTAATCAGCGCCACCTTCATCGTCGCCATCGTCAATCAATTGCCGGGCCTGGCCGGCCAGGGCAACCTGGCCTTCCTGGCGATCGGCATCGGCGCCGCGCCTGCCTGTTTCAACTGGGACCTGATCGCCCGCAAGACCGGCGACCTCAACGCCCTGATCCTGGCCGCCGTGCTGCAGATCATCGGCATGCTGCTGCCAGTGGTGGTCGGCGGCCTGTTTGCGACCCTGATCGGGGCGCTGCTCTTCGGTGGCACCTTCATCGGCATGGTCAGCCTGGTGCTGACCATGGCCGGCCGCTACTACCCGACCCGCCCGGCCAAGATGATGGGCAAGATGACGCTCTCCTACGGCGCCGCGCAGATCATCGGTCCGGCGATCACCGGCTGGCTGGCCGCCGGCCAGGGCAGTTACGCGGCAGGGCTTTATGTCGCGGCCGGGGTTATGGTGGTCGGCACCGTCTTGCTGCTGGCCCTGAAAGCGGTCGAAAAGCGCGACGCCCGGGCCGCGTTTCAGGCCTGCCCGCAGGCCTGAGCAGCCGGAACTATCCCGCCTCGGCCCACTCGATGATCGCCCGCCACTGCTCGAGGTCGCGCTCGGCGCGCGAGGGCGGCAGGTCGAACAGGGTCATGCCGGCGGCGGTGGCCTGGACGTAGGTCTGCGTGTCGCGCAGATAAGTCAGCACCGGCAGGTCGAAAGTCGCGAAGAAGCGCTCCAGCTCTGCGGCGGCGCGGGTCCGGGCATCGACCCGCATGCCGATCACCGCGACATCGGCCTTGCCCTTGCGCACAGCCTTTTCGGAGAGCAGTTCGGTCAGGAAGTGACGCGTCGCCAGCATGTCGAACATCGACGGCTGAACCGGCACGATGACCCGCGTCGACAGCTTGAGCACTTTCTCCAGCAGCTTGCCGTGCAGGCCGGCCGGGGTATCGAGCACGACATGCGAGGTACCCTTGGGCGGGCGGGAAATGTTGTCGGCGCCGATCTCCCAGGTATCGATGCTGGGCAGCGCGAAGGGCCGGATGGCTAGCCATTCGCGCGAGGACTGCTGGCGGTCGATGTCGCCGAGCATCACGTCGTGGCGTTTGGAAGCAAAGTAGCCGGCCAGGTTGGTGGCCAGCGTGCTCTTGCCGGAGCCGCCCTTGGGGTTGGCGACGAGAAAGGCTTTCATCCCAACTTCTCCCGTTTGTCGAGGATATGCTGCACCAGATTGATGTGCTCGCGCAGCGTATAGACCAGATCGGTAAAGCCGAGCGGCACGTGCAGCAAGCTGGCCTCCTCGTCGATGGCATCGAGCCGGCTACGGTAGTCGGCCAGCTTGGCCGCTTCGAAATGGTTCTTGAGGTCGTCTTCGAGGAACTTCAGCTCGCCGTAGCAGCGGAAGACCTTGGAACGCACGCGCCAAGTGTAGATCGCCGGCGCCACCTTGAGCAGCGGAATGAGCAGGGCAATGATCGGCACCAGCAATACGATCAGGCGGTCGATCAGCACCGCCAGCCAGAACGGCAGGTAGCGCTGCAGAAAGGGCGAGCCCGACTTGAAGTAGCGCGCCGCCTCGGGCGACAAGGGCAGCATCGGATCCTTGTAGGACGGGAATTCGCCGGCATCCTGGAAAAAGCCGGTCTTGCCGTGGACTTCGCTGGTCGCCTGGAGGAGCAGGGTCTGCAGCGCCGGATGCAGATCGTCGCGGACGATCAGGTTGGCGGTCGGGGCCAGGACCTTGATGTCTTCCGGCGGAAAATCGCGGACCAGATCGGCGACGCCGTGCGGGAAGGTGAGCTTGGTCAGGAAGGGGAAGCGCCGCTGGTAGGCGCCGGACTGGGCGAAACTCATGACCTTGATGCCCGGCGAGCGGAGCAGCACCTGGACCACCGGCGCCTTCTCGGCGGCGATGATGAAGGCGGCGTCGATCCGCCCCTGCTGCAGTTCCTCGGCGGCCTTGAGGCCGGCCAGCGGCAGCAGGCTGGCATCGGCTTCAAGCTCGTTGGCGGCCAGCAGTTGCTGCGCCAGTTGGCGGACCCCCGAGCCTTCCTGGCCGATGGCGATGCGCTTGCCGCGCAGGTCGGTCAGCCGGGTCAGCGTCTTATCGCCGCGATAGAAGACCCAGACCGGTTCGTAGAACATGCTACCCAGCGACAGGAGGCCGCTATCCTCGGCTTCTTCGTCATCCTTCGCCTCGATGACCCCGCCCTGAACGAAGCCGACCTGCGCTTCGTCCTTTTTCAGGCGCTCGAGGTTCTCCAGCGAACCGGCCGAGGCCCTGACCTCCAGCGTCACCCCGGAGCGGGCGAGGATCGCCGCGTAGCGCTGGGCGAACTGGTAGTAGGCACCGCTTTCGCCGCCAGTCGTGATGACGATGTGGCTGGGCGGCGCCGGCTGCACGAACTGGTAGGCGACGACGAAACCGATGCCGACGATCAGGACGATCCACCAGGCGGTGGCGAACAGGTCGCGCAGCGAGAGCAGTCCGGCCTTGAAGCGAGCCATCATGGGAGGAGGATGGTGGAACCGGTCGTCTTGCGCGCCTCGAGGTCGCGGTGGGCCTGGGCGGCGTCGGCCAGCGGATAGGTCTGGTTGACTTCGATGCGCACCTGGCCGGAGGGCACGACACCGAACAGTTCGCCGCCGAGCGCTTCAAGATCGGCGCGCTTGGCCGTGTAATGCATGATGGTCGGGCGGGTGACGAAGAGCGAGCCCTTCTGCGAGAGCAGCAAGAGGTCGAACGGCGGCACCGGCCCGGAAGCGTTACCGTAGGTGACCAGCATGCCGAGCGGGCGCAGGCTGTCGAGCGAGCCCATGAAGGTATCCTTGCCGACGCCGTCATAGACCACCGGCACGCCTTCGCCGCCGGTGATTTCGCGGACGCGCTGGCTGAAGTTCTCGGTCGAATAGTTGATCACATGATCGCAACCATGCGCCCTGGCCAGCACGGCCTTGGCTTCCGAGCCGACCGTGCCGATCACCGTCGCCCCCAGCGCCTTGGCCCACTGGCAGGCGATCAGGCCGACGCCGCCGGCCGCGGCATGGATCAGCACCGCATCGCCGGGCTGCACGCGGTAGGTCTTGCGCAGCAGATAGGCGGCGGTCAGGCCCTGCAGCATCATCGCGGCCGCGGTGTTGAAACCGATGGTATCAGGCAGCTTGAGCAGGCGATGTGAAGGGATGTTGCGCACTTCGGCATAGGCACCGACCGGGCCGCCGGCATAGGCGACGCGGTCGCCGATCTTGACTTCGGTCACCCCCTCGCCCACCGCCTCGACGACGCCGGCGCCCTCGAGGCCGATCCCGGCCGGCAGCGGTAGCGGGTAGAGCCCGGTGCGGTGGTAGGTGTCGATGAAATTGAGGCCGACGGCATGATGACGGACCCGGGCTTCGCCGGCGGCGGGAGCCGGAACGTCAACTTCCTCCCAGCGCAGGACTTCCGGGCCGCCGGTCTGGTGAATGCGAATGGCGTGGGTCATGGGGCTCTCCTCTAGAATAATTGCTCGGGAAAACACCGAGCGTATCATCAGGGCATGATTCCAATCCACCGCGACCCGGCAGGTCGATAGCGGGCCGGAAAACCGGACGCCGGCAGCGAAAGGGCAGAAATGAATCACACAGCCACCGTCGGCGGCTTTCGCCATCAGTTTCCCGACCTGCGCAGCCTGCTCGCCAAGGCCAGTCCGGCCCGTTCCGGCGACTGCCTGGCCGGGGTCGCGGCGGCCAGCGAACACGAGCGGATGGCCGCCCGCCTGGCGCTGGCCGATCTGCCACTCCGTCACTTTCTCAACGAAGCCGTCGTCCCCTACGAGGCCGACGAAGTCACCCGCCTGATCGTCGATACCCACGATGCCACAGCCTTCGCGCCGGTCGCCCATCTGACGGTCGGCGAATTCCGCGACTGGCTACTCGCCGCAGCGGCCGACGAAGCCGCACTGAGCGCCCTGCGCCCCGGCCTGACGCCGGAAATGGTCGCCGCGGTCAGCAAGCTGATGCGCAACCAGGACCTGATCCTGGCCGCCCGCAAGTGCCGGGTCGTCACCCGCTTTCGCAACACCCTGGGCCTGCCCGGACGGCTCGCCGTCCGCCTGCAGCCGAACCACCCGACCGACGACGCCAAGGGCATCGCCGCCGCCGTGCTCGACGGCCTGTTCTACGGCTGCGGCGACGCGGTGATCGGCATCAACCCGGCCGGCGACAACCTGCCGGCCATCCGCGGGCTTCTCGAGCAGCTCGACGAGCTGCGCCAACGCTACGCCATCCCGACCCAGAGCTGCGTGCTGACCCATGTCACCAATACGATCCGCGCCATCGAGACCGGGGCGCCGGTCGATCTCGTGTTCCAGTCCATCGCCGGCAGCGAACTGGCCAACCGCAGTTTCGGCATCGATCTCGCCCTGCTTCGCGAAGCGCGCGCCGCGGCGCAATCGCTGCAGCGCGGCACGCTCGGCGACAACCTGATGTATTTCGAAACCGGCCAGGGCAGCTCACTCTCCGCCAACGGCCATTGGCAGGTCGACCAGCAGACCATGGAGGCCCGGGCCTACGCCGTGGCGCGCGCTTTCGAGCCGCTGCTGGTCAACACCGTGGTCGGCTTCATCGGCCCGGAATACCTCTACGACGGCAAGCAGATCATCCGCGCCGGGCTCGAGGACCATTTCTGCGGCAAGCTGCTCGGCCTGCCGATGGGCTGCGACATCTGCTACACCAACCACGCCGAGGCCGACCAGGACGACATGGACACGCTGCTGACGCTGCTTGGCGTGGCCGGCGTCAATTTCATCATGGGCGTGCCCGGCGCCGACGACATCATGCTCAATTACCAGAGCACCTCCTTCCACGACGCGCTCTACCTGCGCCGCAGCCTGGGCCTCAAGCGCGCCCCCGAATTCGAGGACTGGCTGGCCGGCATGGGGCTGACCGACGCCCACGGCGAACTGGCCTTGCCGGCGGCGGGCCAGGCGCTGCTGCAACTGGCCGGCGAACTCGGGGCTTCGAAATGACGGCGCGGCGTTCCGTGCCCGGCACGCCCGATCCCTGGAGCGCCCTGCGCCGTCATACCGCCGCCCGCATCGCCCTCGGCCGCAGCGGCGACAGCCTGCCGACCTCGGCCCTGCTCGAATTCGGCCTGGCCCATGCGCTGGCCCGCGATGCCGTGCATTTGCCGCTCGATGGCGCCGCCCTCGCCACGGCGCTGGACGCCGTCGGCCTGGCCCACCTCGCGGTTCATAGCCAGGCGGCGGACCGCGCCACCTATCTGCGTCGGCCCGACCTCGGCCGGCAATTGACGCCGGACAGTCTGGCCACACTGGAAAAGGCGGCGCCAGCCACCGCGCCCGACCTGGTTTTCGTCATTGCCGACGGCCTGTCGTCGCTGGCCGTCGCCCGGCACGCCCTACCCTTGCTGCACGCCACCCTCGGCCAGCTGCCCGGCTGGTCGATCGCGCCGGTGGTGATCGCCGAACAGGCGCGGGTTGCCCTCGGCGACGCCATCGGCGAGGCCTTGGGCGCCGCCACCGTCGTCATCCTGATCGGCGAGCGGCCGGGCTTGAGTTCGCCGGACAGCCTGGGCATCTACCTGACCCATCGCCCGCGGCCCGGCCTGACCGACGCCGACCGCAACTGCATATCCAATGTCCGCCCGGAAGGCCTGTCTTACGCTGTAGCCGCCCGCAAGCTCACCTACCTGCTCGACGGCGCCCGCCGCCTAGGTCGCTCCGGCCTCGCCCTCAAGGACGACAGCAGCCTGGAGGCTTTGCCCGGCGCGGCGCCACTGGCGCCGCCGGATTAACCGTGACGACGGCTCAGACCGGCGTCAGCTTGGCGTATTCGAGAGCCAGCCACTTCATGCCCGCCCCACCGCCGAAATTGACCTGGACGCGGGCCTCGGCGCCGCGCCCTTCGGTGGCGACGATGACCCCGAGCCCGAACTTGGCGTGTTCGACCGACTGGCCGACGCGCAGACCGCCGCTTGCCGGCTCGGCATAACCACCGCCGAACGAGCCGTAGGCCGGCACGGCAGGCGCCGACTCGCTCTTCTTGTTGAGTTTCTTCAGCAGGTGCTCGGGAATTTCCTCGAGGAAACTCGACGGCACGCAGTAGCGGGTCTGGCCGTGCAGCATCCGGGTCTGGGCACAGGTCACGTAGAGGCGCTGGCGGGCGCGGGTGACCGCGACGTACATCAGCCGACGCTCTTCTTCCAGGCCTTCGCGCCCCTGATTGACCGAGTTGTCGTGCGGGAACAGGCCCTGCTCGAGGCCGGTGATGAAGACGACGTCGAATTCCAGTCCCTTGGCGGCATGCACCGACATCAGCTGGACCGCTTCCTGGCCCTCGCCGGCCTGATGCTCGCCGGCTTCCAGCGAGGCGAGGGTCAGGAAGGAGACCAGGGCGCCGCCCTCGCCGATGGCGCCCTCGTCGTCGACGAAGGTGGCGGCGGCGTTGATCAGTTCGTCGAGGTTCTCCAGGCGGTCCTGGCCTTCCTTCTCGGTCCGGTAATGCTGGGCCAGGCCGGATTTCTCGATGACGTGCTCGACCATCTCGGGCAGCGGCAGGCCCTCGGTCTCGACGCGCAAAGCCTCGATCAGCCGGACAAAGGCGCCGACCGTCTGCCCGGCCTTGCCGGTCAGCGAGGCGGCGGCGTTGTACAGGCTGCTGTTGCACTGGTGGGCCGTGGCCTGCAGGTTTTCCAGCGAGCGGGCGCCGATGCCGCGGGTCGGGAAATTGACGACGCGCAGGAAGGCCGTGTCGTCGTCCGGATTGCCCAACAGGCGCAGGTAGGCCAGGGCGTGCTTGATTTCCTGACGCTCGAAGAAGCGCAGGCCGCCATAGACCTTGTAGGGCACGTTCTTGGTGAACAGCTCGTTTTCGAGCACTCGCGACTGAGCATTGGAGCGGTAGAGCAGCGCGATCTGGGTCGGCGCCACGCCGTCGCGGACCAGTTCGCGGATTTCCTCGACGATGAAACGCGCCTCGTCGATATCCGAATAGGCCTCGAAGGCGCGGATCGGCTCGCCGTCGCCGGCATCGGTCCACAGATTCTTGCCGAGACGCTCGCGGTTGTTCTTGATCAGCGCATTGGCGGCAGCCAGGATGTTGCCGTGCGAGCGGTAATTCTGTTCCAGGCGGATGATGTTGTCGCCGGCGTAGTCGCGCTCGAAATCGCGCATGTTGCCGACCTCGGCGCCGCGGAAGGCATAGATGCTCTGGTCGTCGTCGCCGACCGCGAAGACCTTGGCGCCGCCGCCGGCCAGCAGTTGCAGCCAGGCGTACTGCAGCTTGTTGGTGTCCTGGAATTCATCGACCAGGATGTAGCGGAAGCGCTCCTGGTAATGCTTGCGCAGCGGCTCGTTGCGTTGCAGCAGTTCGAAGCAGCGCAGCAGCAGTTCGGCGAAATCGACGACGCCCTCACGGTTGCACTGGTTCTCATACTCGGCGTAGAGCTCGACGCGCTTCTGCGTGTAATTGTCGTAGACCTCGGCCTGGGCCGCGCGCACGCCCTGCTCCTTGTGGGCATTGATGAAATGGCAGAGCTCGCGCGGCGGGTATTTCTCGTCGTCGACGTTCAAGTTCTTCAGCAGGCGCTTGACCATGGCCAGCTGGTCGGCCGTGTCGAGAATCTGGAAAGTCTGCGGCAGGCCGGCCTCGCGGTAGTGGGCGCGGAGCAGCCGGTTGCACAGGCCGTGGAAGGTGCCGATCCACATGCCGCGGGTGTTGATCGGGACCAGAGCCGACAGCCTCGCCGTCATTTCCTTGGCCGCCTTGTTGGTGAAAGTCACGGCCAGCAGGCCATGCGGCCCGACCTGCCCGGTCGACATCAGCCAGGCGATACGCGTCGTCAGCACCCGCGTCTTGCCGCTGCCGGCGCCGGCCAGAATCAGGGCATGGACTGGAGGCAACGTCACCGCCTGCAATTGCGGCGAATTCAAATTAAAAAGGAGGTCGGACATTAAAAATTTCGCTGAAAAGTTATTACTAAAGGCGTAGTATTCCCACCCACAAAAAGCCACATCGTTCAGTGGTCTGACCAATCTGTTGCAATTGTGCAACGCAACATAACAGCTGCAACAATTGGTTACACCCAGCGAGAAAGCCAGAAGTATACTTAAACAAAAATATATTGCAGTGCACAAAACTTTGCTGCCCACAAGGCAGTCGAAGTTCAGGAGTGGCACCACCACGCAGCACAAGGAGTAATAGCATGAACAACAGCATGAACGCACCAAAAATCCTTCCCTGGATTGCCCGGAAGGCTGGCATCAGCGACGAACTCGCCCTCAAGCTCTGGCGCCGCGCCCTTTCCGAAGCCGAATTTCTCTGCGGCAAGGCCGAAGGCTCGAATTACTGGGGCCTCGCCGTCGAGCGCTTCCTGGCCATCGTCGAGGACGAAGTCGGCGGCACGCCTGAATACACCCTGAGCCCGGCCCCGCGCCTGTCCTGGATGTGGCACCACCAGAGCCGGATGTCGCTGCTCTCGATGATGGCCGCCCAGAACACCTATCGCTACTGGCAGAACACCTGGCAGAGCATGGCCGCGCAAAAAAAAATAGCAGCCTGACCGGGTAAGTCCGACCACTTTCCGTGGCGGGGCGTGCAGGTCCCGCCACGACTGGTCGGCAGCTCCCTGCGCCATTTCCGGTCAGCAACTCCGGCGCATCGCCTGGTCCGCCATCAGGCGCCTCCGTCAGCGACGGAAAATCCTCTATCGCCCGTTCGCCCGCCTCCGCCGGTGAGCGCGAGCCGGTATAATTCCGGGCTTATCTCATGATTTTTCAGCGAAAGCCCATGCAGGACAAATACACCCCGGCCGACATCGAACGCGCCGCCCAGAGCCACTGGGACCAGACCGGCGCCGCCCGCGCCGTCGAAGACACCACCAAGCCCAAGTACTACTGCCTGTCGATGTTCCCGTACCCGTCGGGCAAGCTGCACATGGGCCACGTGCGCAACTACACCATCGGCGACGTGCTCTCGCGTTTCCACAAGATGCAGGGCTACAACGTGCTGCAGCCCATGGGCTGGGACGCTTTCGGCATGCCGGCCGAGAATGCTGCGCTGCAAAACAACGTACCGCCGGCCGGGTGGACCTATTCCAACATCGATTACATGCGTTCGCAGCTCAAGTCGCTGGGCTTCGCCATCGACTGGCAACGCGAATTCGCCACCTGCACGCCCGAGTACTACCGCTGGGAACAATGGCTGTTCACCCGCCTTTATAAAAATGGCATGGTTTACAAGAAACTCGGCACCGTAAACTGGGACCCTGTCGACCACACCGTGCTCGCCAACGAGCAGGTCATCGACGGCCGTGGCTGGCGTTCCGGCGCGCTGATCGAAAAGCGCGAGATCCCCATGTACTACATGAAGATCACCGCCTACGCCGAGGAATTGCTGTCTGAGCTCGACAACCTGCCGGGCTGGCCCGAGCAGGTCCGTCTGATGCAGAAGAACTGGATCGGCAAGAGCACCGGCGTCCGCTTCGCCTTCCCGCTGGCCGACAATGCCGACGAAAAGCTGTGGGTGTTCACCACCCGCGCCGACACCATCATGGGCGTCACCTTCGTCGCCGTCGCCGCCGAACATCCGCTGGCCACCCGTGCCGCCGCCAACAACCCGGAACTGGCCGCCTTCATCGAGGAATGCAAGAAGGGCGGCGTCGCGGAAGCCGACATCGCCACGATGGAAAAGAAGGGCCTGCCGACCGGCATCTTCGTGACCCATCCGCTGACCGGCGAACAGGTCGAAGTCTGGGTCGGCAACTATGTGCTGATGAGCTACGGCGACGGTGCGGTGATGGCCGTGCCGGCGCACGACGAACGCGATTTCGCCTTTGCCCTGAAATACAAGCTACCGATCAAGCAGGTCGTCGCCGTTGAGGGCGAGAGCTTCAGCGACCAGGCCTGGGCCGAGTCGTATGCCGACAAGGTCAAGGGCAAGCTGGTCAATTCCGGCAAGTACGACGGCCTCGGCTACGAAGCCGCCGTCGACGCGATTGCCGCAGACTTGGCTGCCAAGGGCTTGGGCGACAAGAAGGTGCAGTTCCGCCTGCGCGACTGGGGTATTTCCCGCCAGCGCTACTGGGGCTGCCCGATTCCGATCATCCATTGCGCCTCCTGCGGCGATGTGCCGGTACCCGACGACCAACTGCCGGTCGTCCTCCCGGAGAACGTCGAGATCACCGGCGCCGGCTCGCCGCTGGCCCGGATGCCCGAGTTCTACGAGTGCAAGTGCCCGAAGTGCGGCGGTGAAGCCCGCCGCGAAACCGACACCATGGACACTTTCTTCGAGTCGTCCTGGTACTTCCTGCGCTACGCCTGCCCCGACAACGCCACGGCCATGGTCGACGAGCGCGTCGCCTACTGGTGCAAGGGCGGCATCGACCAGTACATCGGCGGTATCGAACACGCCATCCTGCATTTGCTCTACTCGCGCTTCTTCACCAAGCTGATGCGCGACGTCGGCCTGATCGGCGACCTCGGCGAACCTTTCGCCAACCTGCTGACCCAGGGCATGGTCGTCGCCCCGACTTTCTACCGCGACCTCGACGGCGGCAAGAAGCTGTGGATCAACCCGGCCGACGTCGATGTCGTGACCGACGAAAAAGGCCGCCCGACCGGCGCCACGCTGAAGGCCGACGGCCTGCCCGTAGTCATCGGCGGCACCGAAAAGATGTCGAAGTCGAAGAACAACGGCGTCGACCCGCAGGCCCTGATCGACCAGTACGGCGCCGACACCGCCCGCCTGTTCATCATGTTCGCCTCGCCGCCCGACCAGTCGCTGGAATGGTCGGATGCCGGCGTCGAAGGCGCCTACCGCTTCCTGCGCCGCTTGTGGAAGACCACTTACGACCATGTGCAGGCCGGCCTGGTCGTCGCCTGCACCGGCAATGACGGCTTGAGTTCAGCCCAGGCCGACCTCCGCCGCAAGCTGCACCAGACCATGGGCAAGGTCGCCGACGATTACGGCCGGCGCAAGCAGTTCAACACCGCCATCGCCGCCGTCATGGAACTGCTCAACGCCTTCGACAAGTGCGATCTCAAGGATGCCGCCGGCCGCGCGCTGGCCCAGGAAACCCTGGAAAGTATCGCCCTGCTGCTCTTCCCGATTGTCCCGCACATCGGCCAGGCGCTCTACGCCGAGCTGAAGCCGGGCCAGGATGCCGGGGTCCAGGCCTTCCCCAAGGCCGATCCGGCCGCCCTCAAGCAGGACGAAATCGAGCTGATGATCCAGGTCAACGGCAAGCTGCGCGGCTCGATTCGCGTCGCCGCCGAGGCCGACAAGGCGAGCATCGAGGCGGCCGCATTGGCCAACGAAGATGCGCAGAAGTTCATGGAAGGCAAGCCGGCGAAGAAGGTCGTTGTCGTGCCGGGCCGCCTGGTCAATATCGTCGTTTAAGGAACTCCACCATGCGCGTCCCGTTAAGGCTTTTGCTCGCCGTGCTTTTCGCCGCCATTCTGGCCGGCTGCGGCTTCCAGCTGCGCGGGACGCTCAGCGGCAACCTGCCGTACAAGACGATGAATATCGCGTTGCCGGAAACGGCCGATGTTCGCATCTGGCTTGAACGCTATATCAACGCTGCGGGCAGCACCGAAATCGTCGATGAGGCGACACGGGCCGAAGCCGTTTTCCAGCAACTCGCCGACAGCCGGCAGAAGACCATTCTCAGCGTCAACGCCCAGGGCCGGGTGCGGGAATACCGCCTGCAGCTGACCTATCGCTTCCAGGTGGTCAACGCCAAGGGCCAGGTGATCGTCCTGCCCAACGAAATCGCCCTCTCCCGCGACATCACCTTCGACGATTCGAACGTCCTCGCCAAGGATCTGGAAGAAGGTCTGCTTTGGCGCGACATGAACAATGACCTGGTCAATCAGATCATGCGTCGGCTGGCCATCATCAAGCCGCGCAACCCCGACCTGCAAGACGAAGAGTAATGCTGCTCAAGGGCGAACAGCTGCCGGCGCATCTCGAACGCGAGTTGCGCCCGCTTTATGTGCTGTACGGCGACGAGCCCTTGCTGGTCATCGAAGCGGCCGACACCATCCGACTCAAGGCCAGGCAACAGGGCTACAGCGAACGCGAAGTGCTGACCGTGCTGCCGCAGTTCGACTGGGGCGAATTGCTGGCCGCCGGCGGCAACATGTCCCTGTTTGGCGACAAGAAGCTGATCGACCTGCGCATCCCGACCGGCAAGCCGGGCAAGGAAGGCAGCGCCGCGCTGCAGCAATGGTGCCAGCACCTCTCGCCGGACAACCTGTTGCTGATCACCCTGCCCGAGCTCGACTGGCGCGAGGAAAAGGCCGTCTGGTTCACGGCGCTGGTCAATGCTGGCGTCGCCATCAAGCTAATGGCCCCGCCGCTGGCCGAGCTGCCGGGCTGGATCGCCGGCCGCCTGCGCCGCCAGCAGCAAAGCGCCGATTTGGAAAGCCTGAAATTCATCGCCGAGCGGGTCGAAGGCAATCTGCTCGCCGCCCACCAGGAAATCCAGAAACTCGGCCTGCTTTACCCGACCGGCCAGCTCAATATGGAGCAGGTGCGCGACGCCGTGCTCAATGTCGCCCGCTACGACATCGACGGCCTGCGCGAAGCCCTGCTCGCCGGTGACATCGGCCGCCTGACACGGACCCTGGACGGCCTGATGCAGGAAGGCGAAGCACCGCCGCTGGTGCTGTGGGCGATGAGCGAGGAAATCCGCGCCCTGACCGTGATCCGCAACGGCATGGACAGCGGCCGCTCGCTCGACACGCTGCTCAAGGATGCCAAAGTCTGGGGGCCGCGCGCCAATCCGGTCAAAAAGGCCCTGCAGCGCCTGTCGGGTTCGACCCTGGAAGCCGCGCTGCACCACGCCGGAAAAATCGACCGCCTGGCCAAAGGCATCGGACAAGGTAATATCTGGGAAGAATTTCTCCGCCTCGGCCTGCGGCTTTGCCCGACCAAGCCGCTGCGGACCGACGCCATGCGCTGAAGCCAACAAAAAAAGCACGACCGGGGGGTAACCATGCAGACATTTCGCCCGAGCCTGAGCACGCTCGCGGTTGCGGCCGCGCTCGGCGCCAGTCCCACCGCCCTGTGGGCGGCCGACAACGTTGCCACCCTGCTGCCGCTATCGCTGGAAGAACTGATCGCCACACCGGTCGTCACCGCCTCCCGCCGCCAGGAAGGACGTGAGCAGACCCCGCTCACATCATGGTGATCACCCGCGAGCAGATGCGTGACCGCCGCTACAAGAACCTCGCCGACCTGCTCGAAGATCTGCCGGGCGTGGACTTCCAGCGCGGCACGCGCTCCTCGCAATTCAACAATTTTGCCTTTCAGGGCAATGTCAGCAACAACAAGCTGCTGATCCTGCTCGACGGCGTCCGCATCGACCACCCGGCCGGCGGCAAAATTCCGATCGCCGAAAACTTCGCGCTTTACTTCGCCAAGCAGGTCGAAGTGCTCTATGGCCCAGCCGCCGCGCTTTATGGTGCCGATGCCTTCGCCGGGGTCATCAACATCATCACCGAGAAGCCGGGCGACGCCCTGGCTGGGAAGATTTCAGCCGGTATCGGCAATTTCGGTTCGCTCGAAGGCAACTTCCTGGCCAGCGGCTCGCCCGGCTTCGGAATCACGCTGACCGCCAGCGCCCACTACCAAGAAAGCGACCGCGCCCGGCTCGACAAGTACTACCCGGATTACCCGAAAGTGGATGCCAAAGTCGGCAACACGGTCGTCCGCCCGGCCGCCCAGCGCGAAGACTACGTCGGCGACATCAGCAGCCGGAGCCAGTATTTCCGGCTCGACTACCAGGACGACCTGACGGTCGGCTTCTATCGCAACAATTTCCGCAGCCTGACCAGCACCGGCGACAAGCCGGCAGCGGTCTACTACCAGTCCGACGCCTACTGGGACACGACGATCGACACCTGGTACGGCAAGTACCGCTTCGCACTCACTCCTTCGCTCAAGGGCGAACTGGTGGTCGATCATTCGACTTACGAGACCGACCCGAAGTCGCGCTACATCAACTCGATCACCAACTTCGAAAACCACGGTTATGACTATTCCTACGCCCGCCGGCGCGGCATCGAGCAAAACCTGAACTGGCAGGTCGCCGAACGCCACACCCTGCTCGCCGGCCTCGGCTACCGGGACTATTACGCCATCGAGACGCCCGACCTGCCGCGCCCCTATGACACGTCGAAAGGGCCGCAAAGCCAGGGCATGACCTACTCGAACACCAATCTGCCGCTGCAGATCTTCGACGCCCGCTATTACAGCTGGTCCGGCTACCTGCAATGGCAGGCGCAATGGACCCCGACGCTATCGACGATGATCGGCGCCCGTGAGGACTGGTACTCGACCTACGGCAGCAGCTTCAATCCGCGGCTCGGCATCACCTGGCAGCCGGCCACCGGCAACTACCTGAAGCTACTCTACGGCGAAGCCTTCCGCGCCCCGTCGCCGGAGGAAAGCTACAGCGCCTTCGGCAGCTTCAATGGCGCCGGCAATCCGAGTGGCCTGTTCCGCGCCCCGAACCGCAACCTCGAGCCGGAAAAGTCGAAGACCCTGTCGCTGACCTGGGACTGGCGACCAACCCGCAAATTCAACCTGATCACCAACGCCTACCGGACCCGGGTCGACCGCGTCATCATCACCCGTACCGACCCGACGCCCGTCCAGTACATCCCGGGCACGACGCTGACCCTGACCGAATCGAAACAGAACAGCGGCCAGGACGAGTACTCCGGCATCGACCTCATCCCGCAGTGGCAGTTCCATCTGGGCGGCCCCTGGAATGCCGATTTCTGGGGCAGCTACAGCTACGTCAAGGGCACCGTCCGGGAAACCGAGGACGGCCCCGAATTGCAGCAGGTCAATATTGCCGCCAACAAGGTCAAGCTCGGCGTCACCCTGCGCTACCAGGACTGGCTGACCATCACGCCGCGCCTGCAATGGATCGACCAGACGACGACCGGCGCGATCAACCGCGCCCAGAACGACCGGATCAAGAAAACCGACGCCTATACCGTCGCCAGCCTGCACTTCGGCGTGCACAAGCTGGCCGGCGAGCGTCTGTCGCTGTACTTCGACATCTACAACCTGTTCGACGAACGCTATTACGCCGCCCACACCTCGTCGGCAAGTACCGTCCTGCAAGCGGTTCCGCAACAGCCGCGGACCTATATGGGCACCCTCGAATACCGTTTCTGACCCGGCATGCAGAACTGGCACCTCCTCCGCGCTCATGGCCGGGCGGCACTCGCCGCCTTCTGGCTGGCGCTCGCCCTGCCAGCCACGACGCAAGCCGAAGAGGCAACCGAATACACCCTGAAGGCGGTGCTTTACTACCGACTGTCGCAATTCGTCTACTGGCCGGCCGACAAGCCCGCGCCAAAGCCGATGAGTCTCTGCGTGGTCGGCAAGAATCCATTCGGCAATGCCCTGGCCCAGCTCAACCTGAGTAGTGGCAGCGCTGAAATCCAGCTTGCCCCCGCCGATATCGCGGCCTGCCAGATGATCTTCATTCCGCGTAGCGAAGCCGCCAATCTGGCCAGCTGGCTGGAGCGTGCCGCGCCCCGACAACTGGTCACGGTCTCCGACATCCCCGGTTTTGCGCGTTCCGGCGGGATGATCGAATTGCCGCTCGAGGGCGAGCGGGTCGGCATCGTGATCAATCGCCGCACAGCCCAGAAGAAGGGATTCGAATTCAACGCCCAGCTACTGCGGCTGGCCCGGGTCATCGAGCCATGAGCCCGCTGTTCCAGCGCCTGCGCGATGCCTTCCCGATGCCCGAGCCGACCATCCGCAACAAGCTGGTGGCGATCTCGTTTTCCTTCCTGCTGATCGTCGTCGGCCTGGTTTTTCTGCTCGTCTATGTGCAGCAGAAGCAGCTGCTGCAAGCCCAGTGGGCGGAGTCGATGGCCGCCCAGGCCCGCCTGCTGGCGACCAATTCGCAGGCCGCCGTCGCCTTCCTCGACAGGCGCGAAGCCGACCGCCTGCTTTCCTCGCTGGCCATCAATCCGGCCGTCCAAGCCGGCCGTATCGTGCTCGACAACGGCCAGGCGATGGCCGATTACCAGCGCACCCCGGAGCTACCCGCCACCTTCCCGGCAGGTGGGCAAAGCCCCCTGTTCCTGGATGACCAACTGCTGATTCGCGAACCGATCCAGCTCATGGAGCAGGCCGGATCGAGCGGCCATATCGAGCTGCTGGTCTCGCTCGAGCAATACCGCCGGACCATGCGGCAGACGATGAGCGAAACCCTGGTCCTGCTGCTGATCGCCCTTGCCGTCTCGCTGCTGCTCAGTCGTTACGTCGTCGGGCGGATCACCGCGCCGCTAGAGAATCTCGACCAACTGGCCAACCGGGTGTCGCGCGACGCCCGGCTCGACGAACGCCTGGCGATCGCCAGCCGCGACGAGATCGGCAGTGTCAGCCACGCCTTCAACCGGATGCTCGACACCCTGCAGGCCCGCGACAACGAATTGTCGGCCTATCGCGAAAGCCTGGAAGCGATGGTCGGTGTGCGCACCCGCGCCCTGCGCGAAGCGATGGCCGAAGCCGGCCAGGCGAATCGGGCAAAATCCGACTTTCTGGCCCGGATGAGCCACGAAATCCGGACCCCGATGAACGCCATCACCGGGCTCAGCCACATGCTGCTCGAAACCCCGCTCGCCCCCCAGCAGCGGGAATACATGGAACAGGTCATGCAGTCGGCGGATGCCCTGCTCGGCATCATCAACGACATTCTGGACTTCTCGAAGATTGAAGCCGGCGGGCTCAAGCTCGAGCACATGCCGTTCGAACTGGAGAGGGTCTTCCAGACCGTCGGTAGCCTGTTCGGCGCCCGCGCTCGCGCACTCGGCGTCAACCTGCGTTTCGTCAATAGCGATGAAGTACCGCCGGTGCTGCTCGGCGACGCCCTGCGCCTCGGCCAGATTCTGATCAATCTGGTCGGCAATGCGGTCAAGTTCACCGCCCATGGCGAAATCGAGGTCAGCGTCGGTCAGCCAGAAGCCTTGCCGGAAAATCGCATCCGGCTGAATTTCGCCGTCCGCGACACCGGCATCGGCATCCCCCCGAACACCTGGAACACCTGTTTACGCCCTTCGCCCAAGCCGACAGCAGCATTACCCGACGTTTCGGCGGCACTGGCCTCGGCCTCGCCATCTGCCGCCAGCTGGTCGAACTGATGGGCGGCGAGATCAAACTCGAAAGCACACCGGGCGTCGGCAGTCTTTTCCGCTTCGACATCGTCTTCGGCCTCCCCGCCGCCAATGCCATCACGCTCCCGGCCGAAGTGGCACCGCCTACCCGGGTACCACACTGGGCGGGCGAGCGCGTGCTGGTCGTCGAGGACATCGCGATCAACCGCACCATCGCCGTCGCGCTGCTCCAGCGCGTCGGCCTCAGCGTCGGCGTCGCCACCCAGGGCCAGGAAGCACTCGATCTGCTGCAGAAGGAAGACTTCCGGCTAGTCCTGATGGACATCCAGATGCCGGTCATGGATGGCCTGACTGCCACCCGGGCGATTCGCGCCATTCCCCGCCTGCGCCATCTGCCGGTCATCGCGATGACCGCCCATGCCACTGCCGAGGATCAGCAACAGACGCTGGCGGCCGGCATGAACGAGCATTTGACCAAGCCAATCATTCCGCGAGTTCTTTACGCAACGCTGAGCCACTGGCTACCGCCGATCGCCACCCCGCCAGCCCTGCCCGGCGCGCCCCAGACACGGACCGCCCTGCCGGCCGACTGGCCCGAACTGGCCGGTATCGATTGCGCCGCAGGGCTCGAGTTGCACATGTTCCGCCCCGAGCTTTACCTGAAATCGCTGTACGCCTTCCGCCGCGATTTCTCGGACACCATGGCCCGCATCCGTGCCGCGCTGGCCGAAACCAGGCGCCTCGAGGCACGCCGCCTGGCGCACTCGATCAAGTCGGTGGCCGCTTCGCTGGGTATCCGCGAGCTGGCCGAAACTGCCCGCCAGATCGAACAGGCCTTGACCGAAACGGCCGACCAGACGATGCCGGAAGCCTTGCTTGCCGCTGGCGAACATGAGCTGAATCAGGTCATGGATGGACTTGCCGGATTGCCTCCGCTAACCTCTGCCAACGAACCCGAGCGGACGATCACCGACGAGATGCTGGCATCCCGGCTCGACCAGTTGGCAGCCAGCCTGAAACGGGCCGACGCACGCAGCGAACAACTGTGCGAGGGCCTGAGCAAGGACCTGGCCGGCGCTCCGGAAATGACTGAACAAGAACAAACACTTTTGCGCGAAATGAGTGCACTGATCGACGACGTCGAATACGAACTGGCGCTGGAGAAATTGCAGCAGTTGCGCAATAGGTTGCTGGAGCAGGCGACATGAATGCCGGCCAGACCGTGCTGGTCGTCGATGACGAGAAACAGAACCGCTCGCTGCTAGCCGAACTGCTCAACAACGACTGCCGGGTCATCCTCGCCAAGAGCGGCACCCAGGCGCTGGAGCGGGCCCGCGAGCAGCGCCCGGACCTGATCCTGCTCGACGTCCTGATGCCCGACATGAGCGGCTACCAAGTCATCCAGGCCCTGAAGGGCGACGACGCGACCCGGCAGATTCCGGTCATCTTCATTTCCGCCCTTGATTCACCGGCCGACGAGGAACGCGGACTCGACCTCGACGCCGTCGACTACATCACCAAGCCTTTTCACCCCTCAATAGTCCGCAAGCGGGTGCGCAACCATCTGCAATCCATCCACCAACGCCATCTGCTGGAAAATCTGGCGATGATCGATAGCCTGACCGAGATTGCCAACCGGCGGCGTTACGATGAGGCGCTGGAAAACGAGTGGCGGCGCTGCGCCCGCAGCGGTAGCCCGCTGTCGCTGGCGATTATCGACGTCGACCACTTCAAGGCCTATAACGACCATCTCGGCCACGCCGAAGGGGATCGCACCCTGCACCGCATAGCGCAGACCTTGCGTGGGCATGTAAACCGCCCCGGCGACCTGGTCGCCCGCTACGGTGGTGAGGAGTTCGTGCTCTTGCTGCCGAATACCGACGCCCAAGCCGCTGCCCATGTCGGAAACGATGTTCGGGCCGGCATCGAAGCCCTGCAACTGCCCCATCCGACCTCACCGGTCAGCCGGCACGTCACGATCAGCCTGGGTGGCATGACCCTTACCCCGAATGGCGGGCAGGTCGACCCGAAATTCTTTCAGGAAGCCGATGCCGCACTTTATGCGGCCAAGGCAGAAGGCAGAAACCGCGCCTTCTGGCGCTACGCCGCGAGCTGAAGTCAGGCTGCCTTAGGCAGCCTTCTCGTCAGCCTCTTGGTCCGGCTCGAGATCTTCCCAGATGCAGGAATGTTCCTTGCGCACGTCGTGCAGCCCCGGTTTCTCAACATCCTGAACCAGGCAATGTCCACGGCACGATTGGGCGACCACGACCAGTTTCATGTCGGAATCGACCTGACGTTCACCATCCCAGTAGCTGCAAGTTGCACAAACCTTGACTTCGGTCGGCAATATTAGTTTTTCGGCCATCATGTCCTCGATGGAAAAGCCTTGTTGTCGTTGCGGATAAGAGTTTACCCGCTTCCGGAAGTTCCCTGTAATTTTGCTGGCTATAATCGTGACTTTTGCCACACCTGAAAAAACCATGGATATCAAGGACTACATGCAGAGCGTCGGCCGCCAGGCCCGTGCCGCCTCGCGCCGCCTGGCGAGCGCCTCGACGGCGGAAAAGAACGCCGCGCTGCTGCACATCGCCGCCGCCATCCGCCGCGAGAAGGCAGCCCTGGTCGCCGCCAACCAGGAAGATCTGGCCGCCGCCCGCGCCGCCGGCCTGGAAACCGCGATGCTCGACCGCCTGACGCTCTCGGAGAAAGGTGTGGACAGCATGGCCGAAGGGGTCGAGCAAGTCGCCAAACTGCCCGACCTGATCGGTGAAATGACCGACATCAAGTATCGCCCGTCGGGTATCCAGGTCGGCAAGATGCGTGTCCCGCTCGGCGTCATCGGCATCATTTACGAAGCCCGCCCGAACGTCACCGCCGACGCCGCCGCACTCTGCCTGAAGTCCGGCAACGCCGCGATCCTGCGCGGCGGCTCGGAAGCCATCCGCTCGAACCGCGCGATCGCCGCGCTGGTCCAGGAAGGACTGCGCGCCGCCGGCCTGCCCGCCGAATCGGTGCAGGTCATCGACACCACCGACCGTGCCGCGGTCGGCGAACTGATCACCATGCGCGAATTCGTCGACGTCATCGTGCCGCGCGGCGGCAAGGGCCTGATCGCCCGCCTGTTGGCCGAATCGCGGGTGCCGATGATCCAGCACCTCGATGGCAACTGCCACGTCTATCTGGAAGAGGAAGCCGATCCGAACAAGGCGCTGAAGATCGTCGAGAACGCCAAGACCCAGCGCTACGGCACCTGCAACACCGCCGAGTCGCTGTTGGTCGACCGCTCGGTCGCCGCCATGCTGCTGCCGCCGATCGCCCACATGCTGACCGGCAAGGGCGTCGAGATCCGCGGCTGCGCCGAAACGTTGGCCCTGGTGCCGAATGCCGTCGCCGCCACGGAAGAGGATTACTACACCGAATACCTGGCGCCGATCATTTCGGTCAAGGTCGTCGCCGACATCGACGAAGCCATCGCGCACATCAACAAGTACTCGTCGCATCACAGCGAAGCGATCGTCACCGACAACCACCCGAAGGCCATGCGCTTCCTGCGCGAAGTCGATTCGGCCTCGGTCATGATCAACGCCTCGACGCGCTTCGCTGACGGCTTCGAGTACGGCCTGGGCGCCGAGATCGGCATTTCGACCGACAAGATCCACGCCCGTGGCCCGGTCGGACTGGAAGGACTGACCAGCCAGAAATGGGTGGTGCTCGGCGACGGCCACGCGCGCGGCTGAAACGCTTCATCAAATCAGTATTGGGGAGAAAAACAGCATGACCATTACCTGGAGCCATGAGCTGGATACCGGCATCGACGTCATCGATCAGCAACACCGCCGGATCGTCGATTTCATCAACGACCTGGAAGCCGCCCAGGTCATGAAGGACAAGAAGAAAATCCGGGAGGTGATCAACGACTGCGTGGACTACACGCTGTCGCATTTCGCCTTCGAGGAAAGCCTGCAGGAAGAGGCCGGCTACCAGTACTGCAAGCCGCACAAGAAAGTGCATGAACTGTTTACCCGCAAGGTCGCGGAATACCAGGAACGCATGCAACTCGGCGACGACGTTTCCGAGGAATTGCATGCCATGCTCGCCCGCTGGCTGGTCAATCACATCAAGCGCGACGACGCCGACTACGTCGGTGCGGTCAAAGCCAACATGCAGGGTGTGATCAAGGAAAAGGAAGAAAAGCAGGAAACCGCCGGCTGGTTCCGGCGCTTTTTCGGCCGATGAGCCGCGCTGCCTTCAACTGGCCGGACCCGCTACTGCTCGACTCGCAGCTGGCCGCCGACGAGCGCCTGGTGCGCGACGCCGCCCACGACTTCGCGCAGAAGAAGCTGGCACCGCGGGTGCGCGACGCCTTCCGGCACGAACACACCGACCCGGCCATCTTCCGCGAAATGGGCGAAATGGGCCTGCTCGGCTGCATGCTGCCGCCGGCCTACGGCGGCGCCGGCCTGAACTACGTCTCCTACGGCCTGGTCGCCCGCGAAATCGAGCGCGTCGATTCGGGCTACCGCTCGATGATGAGCGTCCAGTCCTCGCTGGTCATGGTTCCGATCTACCGCTTCGGCTCCGAGGAACAGCGCCAGAAATACCTGCCCAAACTGGGCAGCGGCAAGCTGATCGGCTGCTTCGGCCTGACCGAGCCAAATTCCGGCTCCGACCCGGCGAGCATGGCCAGCCGCGCGCGCAGCGTGCCCGGCGGCTGGAAACTGTCAGGCAGCAAGATGTGGATCACCAATGCCCCGATCGCCGACGTCTTCGTGGTCTGGGCCAAGGACGACGAGGGCGTCATCCGCGGCTTCATCCTCGAAAAAGACATGGCCGGCCTGACGGCGCCGGTTATCCACGGCAAGGTCGGCCTGCGTACCTCGATCACCGGCGAGATCGTCATGGACGAGGTTTTCGTACCGCATGAAAACCTGTTGCCCAACGTCGCCGGCCTCAAAGGCCCGTTCACCTGTCTCGACTCGGCGCGCTACGGCATCGCCTGGGGCGCCCTCGGCGCCGCCGAGTTCTGCTGGCACACGGCGCGCCAATACACGCTGGATCGCAAGCAGTTCGACCGCCCGCTGGCCGCCAACCAGCTGGTTCAGAAGAAGCTGGCCGACATGCAGACCGAAATCACCCTCGGCATCCAGGGCGTGCTGCGCCTCGGCCGGATGAAGGACGACGGCAGCGCAACGCCGGAGATCACCTCGCTGATGAAGCGCAATTCCTGCGGCAAGGCCCTC
Source organism: Dechloromonas sp. A34 (assembly GCF_026261605.1). Classification (NCBI taxonomy): domain Bacteria; kingdom Pseudomonadati; phylum Pseudomonadota; class Betaproteobacteria; order Rhodocyclales; family Azonexaceae; genus Dechloromonas; species Dechloromonas sp. A34. The sequence continues at coordinate 680,910 of NZ_CP102486.1, read as the reverse complement.
GATATCGCCCGCACGGCGCGCGACATGCTGGGCGGCAACGGTATTTCGGACGAATTCGGCGTCATCCGCCACCTGGTCAATCTCGAAGTGGTGAATACCTACGAAGGCACCCACGACATCCATGCCCTGATCCTCGGCCGGGCGCAGACCGGGATTTCCGCTTTCTGATTTCCGGCGCACGCCATTTCCCGGGAGGAAGCATGAGCGAACCGCACTACCAGGCCATCGTCGCCGCTCCCGGCTTCGCCCTCGGCATCCGTTGCGACAACGACGAAGTCAGCGCCATCGAATACCTCGCCCCACAGGCGGCCCAGGCGCCGGGCAACCGTCTGGCGGCCGAGACGGTGCGCCAGATCGAGGCCTACCTGGCCGATCCGGCCTTCGCTTTCGGCCTGCCGCTGCGCCCCGCCGGCACTTTCTTCCAGCGCCGGGTGTGGGCCGAAATCGCCCGCATCCCGCCCGGCCAGACCCTGACCTACGGCCAGGTTGCGAAAAACATCCGCAACGCGCCACGTGCCGTCGGCCAGGCCTGCGGCCGCAATCCCTATCCGCTGGTCGTGCCCTGTCACCGCGTCGTCGCCAGCGGCGGCGGGCTGGGCGGCTTCAGCCAGCACGGCGACGGCTTCATGCTCGACATCAAGCGCTGGCTGCTCAGCCACGAAGGCTGCGATTTTGCCGCTGCGCCCCGCTGACCTCGCCGAGATCGACAATTTCTGCGACGCCCTGTGGCTGGAAGACGGCCTGGCCAAGGCAACGCTCGACAGCTACCGCTCCGACCTCGGCCGGCTCTCTCTCTGGCTGGCCGACAACGGCCACGAGCCGCTGCTCGACATTCGCGAAACGACGCTGACCGCCTTCATCGCCCACCTTTCGCGCCACACCCGCGCCACCTCGCAATCGCGTTACCTGTCGACCCTGCGCCGCTTCTACCGCTGGCAACTCGGGCGCGGCCGCATCGTCGCCGATCCGACGCTGAAGCTGGCCAACCCGGCCCGGCCCTCGCGCCTGCCCAAGGTGACCTCGGAAAAGCAGGTCGACAGCCTGCTCAACGCCCCGGACATCGACACCCCGCTCGGCCTTCGCGACCGCGCCATGCTTGAAACCATTTACGCCACCGGCCTGCGCGTCTCCGAACTGGTCAATCTGAAACTGCACGAGATCGGCTTCAACGAAGGCGTGCTGCGCGCCCTCGGCAAGGGCAGCAAGGAACGCCTGGTGCCGCTCGGCGAACAGGCCATCGACTGGCTCAAACGCTATCTCGACGAAGCGCGCCCGGAAATTCTCAAGGGACAGCAAAGTGACGCCCTGTTCGTCACCGCCCGCGGCGGCGCCATGACCCGCCAGGCCTTCTGGCAATTGATCAAGCGCTACGCGACGATCGCCGGCATCGCCCCGGAAAAGCTGTCGCCACACGTGCTGCGCCACGCCTTCGCCACCCATCTCCTGAACCACGGCGCCGATCTCCGCGTCGTCCAGCTCTTGCTCGGCCATGCCGACATTTCGACCACCCAGATCTACACCCACGTCGCCCGCGAGCGCCTGAAGAGCCTGCACGCGATCCATCATCCACGCGGCTAGTGCCAGGAAATTCTTTCATCGCCGCCGGAACTTTCTAGCAGTCTTTGCTGGCAAACACAGTGCCGGTGATAATCTTCCCCCCTGCCCCATGCTCGCCTTCCACGACCGAGGTGAAATCATGAAACTCCCAGCCGCCACCCTGCTCACCGCTGCCGCCTTGTTCCTCTCCATTCCCGTCGCCGAAGCCCTGCCCGGCCCCGGCCACCTGCCCGGCCCTGGGGCCACCCGCCTGCATCGACCGCCCGCCGCGCCGGGCTATCGGCCATCCAAACGCGTCCATCGGGGCTATTACCGCCCCTATCGTGCTCCCGTCCCGCCCGGCCTACCTCGCCCGCTCCGCCCGCCGCGCCCCTGAACGGCACGGGCCGTTGTCGTGTGCCACACTCTTGATCCAATATGAGCAAAATCGAAAACGCCCCCGAAACACAGGCGACAAAGTTTCTGAAGTCGCACAAGATCGCTTTCTCCAGCCATCTCTATGCCTACGAAGAGCACGGCGGCACCAAGGTTTCTGCCCGCGAACTGAATGTCGACGAACACGCCGTCGTCAAGACACTGATCTTCGAGGACGAGAACGCCAAGCCACTGATCGTGCTGATGCATGGCGACTGCAAAGTATCTGCCAAGGAACTCGCCCGCCAGATCGGCTGCAAGCGCGTTGAGCCCTGCAAGCCGGAAGTCGCCAACCGCCACACCGGCTTCCTGGTCGGCGGCACCAGCCCGTTTGGCACCAAAAAGGCGATGCCGATCTATCTCGAAAAGACCATCCTCGACCAGTCACTGATTTACATCAACGGCGGCCGGCGCGGCTACCTGGTTGGCATCCATCCGCACGACCTGCTGCGGGTGCTGCAGCCGAAAACCGTTGAAGTTGCCAATCAGGCGTAATTACATTTAACAATCGATCTAATTTATTCAATCGATTGGAGCTATACATCAGCGGCGGATAAAGTTGCTCTCAACCCGAAGGAGAGCAGCCATGACGCAACTGGTCATTCATCACTACGCCAAGCCCACAGCCCAAGCCAAGCTGGGGGCCGGCATCTTGATGGCGATCGTCGCCATCACCTTCGCCATCGAGCAATCGGCGCACTGGCTGAGCGCCCATCCGATGGCCGCCCGCGGCCTCGAAGCCAGCCTGCTGGCAGGCCTCGCCACCGGTCTCGGCGCCTTGCCCATCCTCTTCCTCCGCCGGCCATTAGAAAAGCTGATGGCGCCGATGCTCGGCCTGGCCGGCGGCATGATGCTCGCGGCCAGCCTCTTCTCGCTGCTCGTGCCGGCCGTGCAGACGGTTGCCGCCAGCACCGTACCCGGGCTGCTCGGCCCACTCACCGCCCTCGCCTTCATGGCTGGCGTGGCGGCGATGCAGCAGATGGATCGGCGCACCGCCCACGCCCATGTCGAGACGATCGACGGCAGTCGGGCCATGCCGCGGGTCGGCCTGGTGGTCGCCGCGATCGCCCTGCACAACGTACCGGAAGGCCTCGCCGTCGGCGTCGCCGCGGCCTCGGGCGCCGACCACGGCATGACGTTCGGCATTGCCTTGCAGAATATTCCGGAAGGTTGGATCGTCGCCAGCGCCATGTTGGCGCTCGGAGCCGCCCCCTGGCGTGCCGCCTGGATCGCTCTCGGCACTGGCCTCGTCGAGCCTGTCGGCGGCCTGTTCGGGGTCATCGCCAGCACGCTGGCCGGCGGCGCCCTGCCGCTCGCCCTGGCAGCAGCGGCCGGGGCAATGCTCTGGGTGGTTAGTCACGAATTGATTCCGGCCTCGCACAAACCGGGCAGCGAAGCGGCCGGGACGGCCGGCCTGGCCAGCGGTTTTGCCTTGATGGCGGCATTGGCCGCCGTGTTCTAGACCGAACGCTCGATGATCACGCCGACGCGCTTGACGCCCGGCATCATGCCGAGCTTGGCGACCGAGACACGGACCCAGTGCACGGCGAAGGTTTCGAGCAGATAGGTTGCGACATGCTCGGCCAGGGCTTCGAGCAGGTTGAAATGGCTGGTCGACAGGTCGCCGCGCAGGCGCTCGACGACCACCGCGTAATCGACCGTGTCGCGGATGTCGTCACTGGCTCCGGCCGACGCAGTCGAGACCCCGATTTGCAGTGAAATCTCGACCGTCTGCGGCATGGCCTTTTCACGCGGATAGATGCCTATCCAGGTCTCTGCGCGTAGTTCGTCGATGAAAATGATGTCCATTCGGGGCCCGGAAGTCTTGGCGGTGTAAAATTTGCCGCGATTGTACCCCAGCGACCCAACCCCACCTCCCCGACCATGCAAACCGCCCTTGCCCTAGTTGCCGCCTACCTGCTCGGCTCCGTTCCCTTTGCCATGATCGCCTCGCGCCTCTTCGGTCTGGCCGATCCGCGCACCTACGGCTCGGGCAATCCGGGCGCGACCAATGTCCTGCGCAGCGGCAACAAGAAGGCGGCGCTATTCACCCTGATCGGCGACGCGCTGAAGGGCTGGGTGGCCGTGTTCACCGCGCAGCAGATGGCCTTCAGCAGCACAGTGGTCGGTCTCGTCGCATTGGCTGTATTCTTCGGCCACCTCTACCCGATCTTCCTCAAATTCAAGGGCGGCAAGGGCGTCGCCACGGCGGCCGGCGTGCTCATCGCGCTCGACCTCGGGCTCGGCCTGGCCGTGCTCGCCACCTGGATATTCGTCGCCTTCGCCTTCCGCTACTCGTCGCTGGCGGCCGTCCTCGCCGCGGCCATGGCACCGGTGTTCTCGGCGCTGATGCACGGCGCCGGCGGCCAGATCCTGATCGTCGGCATCCTCGCCATGGCACTGGTCGGCAAGCATTGGGTGAATATCCAGCGGCTGCTGGCCGGCCAGGAATCGAAGATCGGCAGCAAGAAAAAGGCTTAGGCCGCCCCCGCAACCAGAGGAAGGCGGACCTCGACCAGCAGGCCACCGCCGGGCGCATCCGCCAACGAGATCTCGCCGTCATGGCCGAGGACGATTTCGCGAACGATCGACAGCCCCAGACCGCTCCCCGTGTAATCGCCGCCATCGAGGCGGAAAAAGCGCAGAAAAACCTGTTCCCGGAACTGGGCAGGAATGCCCGGCCCGTTGTCGACCACCCGGATTCTCGTCATGGACGCCGCTTCCGGCGCCAAATCCACCGCCACGGTGACAATGCCGCCTTCCGGCGTGTAACGCAGCGCATTGTCGACCAGATTGGCGACCAGTTCGCGCAGCAACACCGGATGCCCGGCGACGACCAGCGGCACTGCCCCGCCCTCGAAGCCGAGATCGATCTCCTTGCGCTCGGCCAACGGCAGCAGTTCGACCACCATGTCGCGCGCCACGGCGACGATATCGACCGGCTGCCGGGCCACCATCAGGCCATTGATCGGTTCGGCGCGCGACAGCGACAGCAACTGGTTGGTCAGCCGGATGGCACTGCCCAGGCTATGGTGCAGCGCCTCGATGGCCGGTCGCATTTCAGCCTCGGACTGCTGGCGCAGCGCCTACTCGGCCTGCGTGTTGAGCACGGCGAGCGGCGTCCGCAACTGGTGCGCGGCATCGGTGATAAAGCGGCGCCGCGCCTCGAGCATGGCGCCGATGCGCTCCATGTGCAGGTTGATCGCATCAACCAGCGGCTTGACCTCGTGCGGCACGCCGACCGCATCGATCGGCGTCAGATCGTCGTCCGGCCGTTCGCGAATCGCCTGCCCGAGGTTGTCGATCGGCTGCACGGCAATCATGGTCGCGAACAACGCGACGGCCAGGGCAACGACGACGAGCAGGATGTCGACGACGACCTCGCTTTCGGTCGCATACCGCTTCAGCGCGGCCCAGGCCTATTACCGCATCGTTGGCGCCCGGATCGGCGAGTTGCGCGAACGGCGCATCGAAGGCGTGCCGACCATCGGCGAATTCATGGAACGCCGGCTGGCCCCAGCCATGGACACCTGCGTTTCGGTCGCCGCCCGCCAGGAGGCGCTGGCCACCCGGATCAACCGCTCGAACGACATGCTGCGCACCCGCGTCAATCTGGCCCAGGAACGGCAGAGCCAGAGCGTGCTCGAAAGCCTGAGCCGCAGCGCCCGCCGGCAACTGCAATTGCAGCAGGCGGTCGAAGGCCTGTCGGTAGTGGCCATCTCCTATTACGGCATCGGACTCGCCGCCTATGCGCTGAAGGCCCTCAAGGGCTGGGGTCTGGACCTGCCGGTCGACCAGATCATCGGCCTGCTGCTGGCGCTGGTCGCCGCCGCGACCTGGCTGGGCATCCGCCGCCTGCATCGACGGCTGCACCAGCCGCATCCGATAGCCAAACAAAATCGCCAAGATACAAGCAATCGATTGGAGCAATCGACTACCAAATCCTAGACTAGGCACATCGGGTCAAAACTGACCAACCTTCAGTCAAGGAGAACACGATGATTTCAAGACTCATCCGACAGTTAATCGAGGACGAACCCGTTTGGGCTTCCTATGTCGAAATCCTGGCGGCACGCCCCGACCGCCATTGATCGGCCAGGAGGAACCGCCATGAACCACCCGGAATTCGCCACCCTCGAGCAATTCACCGCCCAGGCCCTGAGCGCAGGCTTTGACGAAGTGCTGGAACGGCAATGGCCGCCGCGGACGGTGCTCGACACCCACACCCATCCGTTTGCGCTGAAGGCCATCGTCGTACAGGGCGAAATGTGGCTGACCGTCGGCGACGCGACGCAACATTTACGGACCGGCGATCACTTTGCGCTGGACCGCGAGGTGCCGCATGCCGAACGCTACGGGGAGGTTGGTGCTACCTATTGGGTGGCACGGCGCAACTGAGTCTGCCGCCAAAGGAGGATCAGGCCCCGTTGCCGGAAATATCCATCAACGGCCAGCGCGGCTGCACGGCAAACTCCCCGGCCGGCTTGGACGGCGAACCGGCCTGCAGGCGCAGGCAACCGGCGAGAGCAATCATCGCGCCGTTGTCGGTACAGAATTCGAGTTCCGGGTAATAGACGCGGAAACGCTTGCGCCTCGCCTCGTCGTCCAGCGTCGCCCGCAACTGTTTGTTGGCGCCGACGCCTCCGGCCACCACCAGTTGCTTGAGGCCGGTCTGCTTCAGCGCCTTCAGGGATTTCTTGACCAGCACCTCGACGATCGCCTCCTGGAAGGCGCGCGCCGCATCGGCCTTGAAGGTTTCGGTCAACGGTTGATCCTGTTCGCGAACCAGGGTCAGGACGGCCGTCTTCAGGCCGGAGAAACTGAAATTGAGGTCGCCGGAATGCTGCATCGGGCGCGGCAGTTCATAGATGCCCGGCGTCCCTTGTTCGGCCAGTTGCGACAGCAGGGCGCCGCCGGGATAGGGCAGGCCGAGCAGCTTGGCGCTCTTGTCGAAAGCCTCGCCGGCCGCGTCGTCCAGGGTTTCGCCGAGCAGTTCGTATTCGCCGACCCCGGTCACCCGCATCAACTGGGTATGGCCGCCGGAAACCAGCAGCGCGACAAAGGGAAAGCTCGGCGGATCGCGCGACAGCAGCGGGGAGAGCAGATGCCCTTCGAGGTGATGGACCGGGATCGTCGGCTTGTCCAGCGCCAGGGCCAGGGCCTCGGCGAAGGCGCAGCCGACCAGCAGCGCCCCGGCCAGGCCCGGCCCCCGCGTGTAAGCCACGGCGTCGACCTCGTCCAGCCGGCGTCCGGCGCGGCCCACGGCCTCGCGGAGCAGGGGCACGACGCGCCGGATATGATCGCGCGAGGCGAGTTCGGGCACCACACCGCCGTACTCGGCATGCATCGCGACCTGCGAATGCAGGGCGTGCGCCAACAGGCCTTCCGCGCTGTCGTAGAGCGCGATACCGGTTTCGTCGCAGGAGGATTCGATACCCAGGATCAACATCGGCGCGCATTTTAACACTTGGAACAACAAGGTTTTTTGAATATACTGCTCGGCTACCCGCAAACCTGCGGAACAATTTTTGCGCGCACTGCCGATTACTTGACCTGGCAGGCGCCTAACGGAAGGGGGTGATTTATATGCCGAACATTCGTGTCAAGGAAAACGAGCCGTTCGAGGTGGCGATTCGCCGCTTCAAGCGTACTGTCGAGAAGACGGGCCTCCTGACCGAGCTGCGCGCCCGTGAGTTTTACGAAAAGCCCACCGCCGAGCGCAAGCGTAAGGCTGCCGCTGCTGTCAAACGTCAGCACAAGCGCCTCCGTAGCCTGACCCTGCCGCCGAAACTTTACTAATCCAGTAAGTTTTCGTCGTCCCAAGAGCCGCCCGCCCTCAAAAGCCGGCGGCTTTGTCTTTTTTCCGGCAATCATTTCCTGAAGAAGCGCACCATGAGCCTCAAAGCACGCATCACCGAAGACATGAAAACGGCCATGAAGGCCAAGGAATCGGCCAAGCTCTCGGCCATCCGTCTGCTGCTCGCCGCGGTCAAACAAAAGGAAGTCGATGAGCGCGTCGAACTCGACGACGCCGCCGTCGTCGCCGTCGTCGAAAAGCTGACCAAGCAGCGCAAGGACAGCGTCACCCAGTACGAAGCCGCCGGCCGCCAGGAACTGGCGGAGGCCGAGAAGTTCGAAATTGCCGTGCTGGCCGCCTACCTGCCGGAAAAGATGAGCGCCGAAGAAACAGCTGCCGCCGTCGCCGCCGCCGTCGCCGAAACCGGCGCCAAAGGCCCGGCAGACATGGGCAAGCTGATGGCCGTCCTCAAGCCCCGGCTGGCCGGCAAGGCCGACATGGGCGAGGTCTCGAAGCTGGTCAAGGCTGCCCTGACCGCCTAAGGGAGTCGGCACGTGATTCCGGATTCCTTCATTCAGGATCTGCTGGCCCGGGTCGACATCGTCGACTTGGTGGACACCTATGTGCCGCTCAAAAAAGCCGGGGCCAACTACGCCGCCTGCTGCCCCTTCCACAACGAGAAATCGCCGTCCTTCACGGTCAGCCCGACCAAGCAGTTCTACCACTGCTTCGGCTGCGGCGCCCACGGCACGGCGATCGGCTTCGTCATGGAATACCAGGGCGTCGGCTTCGTCGATGCCGTCAAGGAACTGGCCGGCCGCGCCGGCATGCAGGTGCCGGAAAGCGAAGGACGCAGCGTCAATGACGAGAAGCCCGGCCAGACCCGGACCCTGATCGACGTCATGGGCCGCGCCGCCCAGTACTACAAGGACCAGCTCAAGGCTTCGCCGCGCGCCATCGAGTACTGCAAGAAACGCGGTCTGTCCGGCGAGGTCGCCGCCCGTTTCGGCATCGGCTACGCGCCGGACGGCTGGCAGAACCTGCAAGCCGTTTTCCCGAATTACAACGCCGACGAACTCAAGGTCGCCGGCCTGGTCATCGAGAACGAGGCCGGCCGCCGCTACGACCGCTTCCGCGACCGGCTGATGATCCCGATCATCAACCCCAAGGGCGACATCATCGCTTTCGGCGGGCGGATCATCGACCAGGGCGAACCGAAATACCTGAACTCGCCGGAAACACCGCTTTTCGAAAAAGGCCGCGAGCTGTTCGGCCTGCCGCAGGCCCGCCAGGCGCTGCGCGACACCGACACCGCGATCGTCACCGAAGGCTACATGGACGTCATCGCGCTCTCCCAGAACGGCGTCGGCAATGCGGTGGCGACGCTCGGCACGGCGACCACGGCGACCCACGTGACCAAGCTACTGCGTCAGGTCGACCGCATCGTCTTCTGCTTCGACGGCGACAATGCCGGCCGCAAGGCCGCCTGGCGCGCCCTGGAAAACTCGCTGGAGGCGCTGGCCGACAACAAGCGCCTCGGTTTCATCTTCCTGCCCCAGGAGGACGACCCGGACAGCTACATCCGCGCCCACGGCAAGGCCGAGTTCGACCGCCTGGTCGCCCAGGCCATGCCGCTCTCCGACTTCCTGCTGCGCGAGCTGGCCCAGCGCTGCGACCTGACCAGTTCCGAAGGCAAGGCCCAGCTGATCTATGAAGCCAAGCCGCTGCTCTTGAAGCTGCCGACCCCGCTGCTTCGCCTGCAACTGGTCAAGCGCCTGGCCGAGGCCAGCGGTTTCGCCCAGCCCGAAGTCGAACGCCTCTGCGAACTGAAGTCCTACACGCCGCCCGCCCCGCCCAAGGCCAAGCGCACCGCACCGTCGCTGACCCGCAACCTGCTGCGCATCGTGCTCCACAAGCCGCAACTGGCCAGCCAGTTACCACCCGATCTGCTCCCCGACACCCCGGAGCGGCCGGCGCTGATCCGCCTGCATCAACTGGTCACCGCCCATCACGAGGCCGCCAGCTACGCCATGCTGCGCGAGCAACTGCGCGGCCTGCCCGAAGAGACGATGATCGAGAATGCAGCTTCGGAACTTCTCGGCCAGCAATTTGACGAAGCGGAAGCAGAGGAAGAATTTCGCGACACCCTGGAAAAACTGCGGGGCGGCGAACAGAAACGGCTCTTCGCCGATCTCCAGGCCAAAGCCCAACAATTCGGCGTTGCCGGCCTGAGTGCGGCAGAGAAGCAAACCTATATACAGCTCCTCTCCGCGGGCTCAAATCGTAGCTAAGTTGTGGTATAATTTATGGTTTTCTCCAATTACATGGAACGTGTTCATGGCTAAGGCAAAAGACACCGCTAAGGAAGCCCCGAAGGCTCGCATCAGCAAAGCCAAGGAGAAGGCTGCCGAAAAGGCGCTGCTCGAGGGGGCAATGGCAGAAACCCCGGAACCGCTCGACGCCGAGGCGCGCAAGACGCGCCTCAAGAGCCTGATCAAGCTCGGCAAGGAACGCGGTTACCTGACCTACGCCGAAATCAACGACCACCTGCCGGATGACGTGGTCGACGCGGAAAGTATCGAAGCCATCATTTCGACGTTCAGCGAAATGAGCATCCAGGTTTTCGACGAAGCCCCGGCTGCCGAAGACCTGTTGATGTCGGACACGGCCGCCACCCCGGCGGATGACGAAGAAGTCGAAGCCCAAGCCGAACAAGCACTTTCCTCGGTCGATTCGGAATTCGGCCGCACCACCGACCCGGTCCGCATGTACATGCGCGAAATGGGTTCGGTCGAACTGCTCACCCGCGAAGGCGAAATCGAAATCGCCAAGCGCATCGAAGAAGGCCTCAAGCACATGGTGCAGGCCATCTCCGCCTGCCCGACGACGATTGCCGACATTCTCGAATCTGCCGCCAAGGTCGAAGCCGACGAAATGCGCATCGACGAACTGGTCGATGGTCTGATCGACCCCAATGCCGTCGTTGCCGAACCGGCTCCCGAAGTACCGGAAGAGGAAGAAGAAGAGGAAGACGACGAGGCCGAGGAAGAGGATGGCGGCGCTGGCGCCGTTTCCGCCTCCCTGCTGCAACTCAAGGTCGACGCCCTGGAGCGCTTCAAGATCATCCGCGCCCTCCATGCCAAGATGCAGAAGGCGTTGTCGAGCAAGGGCTCGCAGGACAAGACCTACCTCAAGCTGCAACAGGAGATCTCCGAGGAGCTGATGAACATCCGCTTCACCTCGCGCTCGATCGAACGCCTGTGCGACAGCGTGCGCGGCATGGTCGAGCAGGTCCGTGGCTCGGAACGCAAGATTCAGCAACTCTGTGTCGATCGCGTCAAGATGCCGCGCCCGCACTTCATCCAGTCCTTCCCGGGCAATGAAGTCAATATCGACTGGGTCGACGGCGAAATCGCTTCTGCCCCCAAGACCTACGTCGCCATCCTGACCCGCACCGCGCCGGACATCAAGGAACAGCAGAAGAAGCTGCTCGCCCTCCAGGACCGCATCGGCATTTCGCTGAAGGAACTCAAGGACATCAACAAGCAGATGTCCACCGGCGAAGCCAAGGCCCGTCGCGCCAAGCGCGAAATGACCGAAGCCAACCTGCGCCTGGTCATCTCGATCGCCAAGAAATACACCAACCGCGGCCTGCAGTTCCTCGACCTGATCCAGGAAGGCAACATCGGCCTGATGAAGGCCGTGGACAAATTCGAATACCGCCGCGGCTACAAGTTCTCGACCTACGCCACGTGGTGGATCCGCCAGGCCATCACCCGCTCCATCGCCGACCAGGCGCGGACCATCCGCATCCCGGTGCACATGATCGAGACGATCAACAAGATGAACCGGATCAGCCGCCAGATCCTGCAGGAAACCGGCGCCGAACCGGATCCCGCGACGCTGGCCAAGAAGATGGACATGCCCGAGGATAAGATCCGCAAGATCATGAAGATTTCCAAGGAGCCGATCTCCATGGAAACTCCGATCGGCGACGACGACGACTCCCACCTCGGCGACTTCATCGAAGATCAAGGCACCCTGGCCCCGGCCGATGCGGCGATGTATTCAAGCCTGCGCGGCGTCACCAAGGAAATCCTTGACACCCTGACGACCCGGGAAGCCAAGGTCCTGCGCATGCGTTTCGGCATCGAAATGAACACCGACCACACCCTGGAAGAAGTCGGCAAGCAATTCGACGTCACCCGCGAACGCATCCGCCAGATCGAAGCCAAAGCCCTGCGCAAGCTGCGTCACCCGAGCCGTTCCGACAAGTTGCGCAGTTTCATCGACACCAGCGGCAGCTAAAGCTTTCGGGCCTGTAGCTCAGTTGGTTAGAGCAGAGGACTCATAATCCTTTGGTCCACGGTTCAAGTCCGTGCAGGCCCACCACAAATTGCATTTAGCCCCGGACACGAGCCGGGGCTGACTGCTTTAACCGCTTCATGCAACCACTTTCCATGAAGCAATGCAGCAAACCATTTTTCAGTTACTAGCGAGGCACCAGACATGCACACCGACTCCATCCTCTTGCATCTGAAAAAACACGGGCAGCTAATGGATTCGGAGATCGCGGCCAAGACCGGCATCGCCCTGCCGGATGTTCGCGTCACGCTATCCGACCTGGCATCGCAGAAACAAATCTCGATGTGCAGCATGACCACGTTCAAGAATGGTCAGCCTATCGAAGGCTTCTTCTGCCGCGCCGCCGGCTACATGCCATCGGCAGCCCCGGGTCGCAAACCCGGCGTAAAAACCAAGCAATAGTCGACGACACCGGCTTGGGGCGCCTCCAGCGCCCCCCCGAATCCTTCGGCGGACTGTGCCCCCGCCAGCCCCCCTTTTCCCAAGGCGGCTGGCGCACACTCCAGTAATTAAGCCCGAGCAGGCTGGCGATCAAGGCAAAAATTTGCCGACCATCAGGTGAGACCATGAAGAAAGTTGCGTTCATCACGGCGCTGGCACTGTGCTCCGCCAACCTATGGGCCGGCCCGGCCCCCTGGTACAAATGGCACAGTCGAGACGCCGACTACGACATCTGCGCCCAAACCTCGCCGGGTAACGGCTGGGTAATCATCAAGGGGCCGTTCGAGGATTCGGCCTGCAAGAAACTTCTACGGAATTGAAGCATGGCAACCACACTCAACTACACGGTCGAGGAAGAGGGCGACGTTTTCATCGCGCGCTGTATCGAGCTGGACATTTCATCTGACGGGCTGACCAGGGACGAAGCCGTCGCCAACCTGCAGGAAGCGCTCGATTGCTACTTCGCCAATCCGGAGGCCCGATTGGACTGGGCAGAGCGCGACGCCGAATAGCTCAGCCAGTCCGCCCCCGCCCCGCCGATGACAGCGCGCGCGCAAATTACTATCATGCCGCATATGCCCAAATGGATACCGGCTCCCGGAGCCATCGCCACTTACCTCGGCCGGACGCGAGCCAACACGCGCACGGTGCGGGTGCTGGCCGAAGCGGTGGCCGGCCGGATGGTGGTTGAAGCCGTCGGCAAGAAAGGCGTCAATGTGCGCTTCACGGTCAAGCGCGAAAACCTGGCCCGGCCGCAGCCCGACCTGTTCGATTGAGGCAGCGCTATTGCCCCGCGGCCCGCTTGCCGAATGACACGGCATAGGCCGACGAACGGAATTTCAGTACCGGATCGTTGCTTGGCGCAATGCCGTCAGCCATCACCAGGGGGTCATAGTTGATCGCTTCGCAAGCCGCACCTTTCTGCGCCAACGCACGGCTGATTGATAGCGTGCCGGCCTTGAACTGCTTACGTTCGGCCGGCCACGGCAGGGTCGGATCGTCTTCTGGATCACCCAGCTGCCCGATGCTAACCATCATGTCCCAGCGCACCGCCCCCTGCGTCGTACGCTCGATCAGCGCCGCCTCCAGGAAATTGGCGCCGGCGCTCTTCAACTCCTCGTCGCTCAACCGCTTCTCACCATCCTGCGGCACGAACTGCCAGCGGACCGGGGTCACCTTGCCCTTGCGGTCGATGAACTTGAAGGTATGGATGCCCCAATAAGCACTGTTGGCATAGCTCGCCGGCGGATTGTTGCTGGCTAGGTGCTGGCTCTGCGCCAGGCTATCCGGATGGCTTTCCTTGAAGGCCTTCATCTTCTCCGGGTCGGGCTTGCCGGTTGCCGGGTCGGGCTTCAAGGCCAGCATCAGGTCGAGAAAGGTTTTCGGGCGAGCGGCGCCGAACATCGGGGTATTGAGCATCGCCATCTGGTGCAGCTGGCCACCGGGCAATTTGAACTGCAATGCCATGCCGCGCACGCTTTTGGCGGTATCCGGCGCCTTGGGGTTGCCGCCGGCCAGCGAGAAGCGGGCGACGACCGGCACCGGTTTGCCGGCGAACAGTTTGGAACGCGAGTAGACCGCCGCCTCCTTGGTTCCGACGAACTCGCCGACGGCGCAGGTGCCCTTGGTGTGATTGCGCCGCTCGCCGGGATTGACGCCGAAGACCCCTTCGATGGCGCCGACGACCTGGACGGCGTCGACTTCCGCAGCCAGCGCCGGGGGCAAAGGAAGGGCAATGAGGACAAGGCTGGCAAACGCATAGTGCGGCAAATTTTTCTTTTGCATGGAGGTACTCCGATCGGGGTTGGGGGCTTACTTGCGTTCGAGCTGGTCGTAGGCCGCCGTCGCCACCTTGGCCAGTTCGCCCTTGGCGATGCTTCCGGACAGGGCATAGCCGAACTTGCCGTCCACCCAGTAGAAGACATTGATCTCGCCTTCGCGGGCAAAGCGGAACCCAGTATCGCGGCGAACCGTATTTTCGGTGCTCACGTAGAGGGTCAGGCGCTGGCCGCTGCCTTCCTGGTACATGAACTGGGCGACCGGGCCGCTGTTACCAGGCAATAGACGGCCACCGACCAGTTCGTAGCCGATCGCCCCCAGCTTCGGCGGGCTGACCGGCGTACCGAGCCGCTTGCTCAGCCACTTGACCAGCTGATCCTCCTGTTCGGCCGTGACCTCGACCGGGCGACGCAGATCGGGGCTATAGACGACATGGGCCACCGCCGCCTGGCGTGACAAGGGGACGACCTGGGCCAGCCGCTCGCTGGCCTGATATTGGCCGTGGCCGAGCCAGCCGGCGGCGCCGCCGAGCATGGCGATGACCAAGCTGGCGGCGATGCGCTGCAGCGACCAGCGCGTAAGTAAGGGGCGATGCGGCGCACCGGCGCCGGCCGGCGGCAGCTCGGCCAGTTCGCGCATGGCGGCCGGCAAGGGCTCGTCGAGCACCGGATCGAACAGGGTGCGCAAGGCAGCTTTCTGTTCGCGATAAGCCTGCAGGCGCTCGGCTTCATCGGGATGCACCGCCAGATAGGCTTCGATTTCGCCCCACCGGCTTTCCGGCAGGCGGCCGTCGACGTAGGCGTGGAGGTCTGCTTCGGTGATGGAATGGGTGTTCATCGCACGACTCGCAGGTTGCTCGGTGGCTGGCGGGCTTCGAGGATCAGCCGCAAGCGCTCCCGGCCGCGCGACAGACGGGACATCACGGTTCCGACCGGAATGCCCAGCGTGGAAGCGACTTCGTCATAGCTCATTTCCTCGAGCGCAACGAGCAGCAGCACGGCACGCTGCTCTTCCGGCAAGCGGGCCAGGGCCGACTCCAGATCGCTGACTTCCAGTCGGTCGGTTTGCGTGGCGCGGGTCGGCACCTCGAATTCTTCATCATCCATGGGCAGTGTCTTCAGGCCGGGACGGCGCAATTGATCGACGCGCAGGTTATGCATGATGCCGAACAGCCAGGCGCGCAGATCGCTGCCCGGCCGCCACTGGGCGAAGCGCGACCAGGCGCGTTCGAGCGTGTCCTGCACCAGGTCGTCGGCCGCCGCGCGATCGCCGACCATCGCCCGCGCATAACGGCGCAAGCGGGGCAACTCGGTCAGGATCGCGGCGCTGTCCACGTCAGGCCTTAAGGCTTCGCGACGTGCCAAACATTATTGAACCCGTCACCGGTCGTATCGCCCGGCTTCTGGTCCTTGACCCAGTAGTACAGCGGCTTGCCCTTCAGGGCCCACTGCTTCTTACCGTCGTCGCGGCTGATCACGCTGTAGTCGCCGCTCGCCATGTCGCCATCCATCGCGAACAGCGGCGGCCAGTTGGTGGCGCAGGGGCCGTTGCAGGCGCTCTTGCCGCTGCCGGTGGCATCCTTGTCGAAGACGTAGAGGGTCATGCCGTTGCTGCCGGTAAGCATGCCGTTCGAGACCATGGCAGGGGCAGCGGGACGGGAACCGGCGCCGGAACATGCGGCCAGGGTGGCGGACAGAAGTAGAGCGAGTACCAGGTTGGCTTTTTTCATGATTATCTCCGTTGGTTTTGGGGTGCTTCACCTGGATATACGGAAATCTGACCGGCATTATTCCGCCGCCTGCTAAATTTATTCGCCGACCGCCCCCAGTCGCCACAGCGAGGTCACCTCGGCCGCCCGCGCCGCGTGCAGCGGATCGCTGCGGTCGCTGGCCTTGGGGTGTTGCGGCCGGGTATCGATGCGGCCGAGCACGGTCAGCCCCGCCACTGCGATCCAGCCCAGCAGTTCGTCACGCGAGCGCAGGCCGAGATGTTCGGCGAGGTCGGAGATGATCAGCCAGCCCTCGCCACCCGGAGCCAGATGCGCCGCCAGCCCAGCCAGGAAGCCACGCAGCATGCGCGAATCCGGGTCGTAGATGGCGTATTCAATCGGAGAACTGGGCTGTGCCGGCACCCAGGGCGGATTGCAGACGACCAGGGGCGCCCGGCCATCGGGAAATAGATCAGTCTTGACGATGTCGACTGTGCTCGCCAGACCGAGCCGCTGGATGTTTTCGCCAGCGCAGGCCAGGGCCCGGCTGTCCTGGTCGGTCGCCACCACCCGCTTGATGCCGCGGCGGGCAAGCACCGCGGCCAGGATGCCGGACCCGGTACCGATGTCGAAAGCAAGATCGCAAGCCGCTGGCAACGGCGCCTTGGCCACCAGATCGACATATTCGCCGCGCACCGGCGAGAACACCCCGTAATGCGGATAGATGCGGCCCTCGACGGCCGGCACCGGAATGCCCTTCTTGCGCCACTCATAGGCGCTGACCACGGCCAGCAATTCGCGCAGCGAGACCACCGAATCCTCTTCCGCCTGACCATAGGCTTCCAGACAGGCCTGTCGGACATCTTGGGCGCGCCGTAGCGGCACGCTGTAGTCGGCCTTCAACGGCACCAGCAGCAGGCCGAGCAGGGCGGCACGCCGCCCCTGATTGCGGCGATGCTGCTCGAAAGCCAAGGCCGGTGTCGCCGGCTTCACCTCGCTGCCCGCCCGCGGCTGGCGATCGGCCCGCCGGCTCAGCGCTTGCAGCAGATTGCGCGCATTCTGCCAGTCACCACGCCAGAGCATGGCGATACCTTCCTTGGCATGGCGGTAGGCGGCGTCGGCTCCCAGCCGATCATCGGCAACGACGACGCTGCGATGTGGCGGGACGGCCGCCTCGGAACGCCAGCGTGCGGCGTGCGGCGCGCCATTCTCAGACCAATGAATTGTTGGGTAGGTAGTCGAGTTCATGCGGCATTGTAGGGGAGAAGACGCACCGACATTGATCCTGGTCATGCCCCGAGGTTTTCTGCACGCTAGACTGCGCGGCTACCCAGCTGCCATGCCAGAGGAAAATCCGTGAACAATCCGACTGCCCCCGACATTACCAGCGTCATCGAGTCCGCGATGAGTCGCTTCGCCCCAGCGCGCCGGGCCACAGGGCGCCGGAACCGGCCAGGGAAAGAAAGAACCTTGGTCGACGGGACTACGACCGAGCATTGGCTCGGCGCCTGGAACAATTGCAAACGGCGATGGGGGAAAGCCCAGCTGCGGAGCCGCCTGCGGCCCAAGCGACAAGCGTTTCCCCGAGCGCCGCCCCGCGAACCACGCCAGCAGCCACCCTCCTCGCCACGGCGCTGGTTTCTGCCTTGGCCGGCGCCGGTGCGATGTGGCTGGCCATCGGCGGCCAGCCGGAGAACGAACCAACCCGGACGCAAATCATCAACGCCGCGCCAGTCCCCGTTGCGCCACCAGTGGCCCCGCAAGCGCCGGTGGCCGAAGCCGCCGCGCCGGCCACTAGCGAACCCGCCCCCATGGTCAACAGCGACGAGGATCAGGCGCGCAAGCTGCTTGAGTCCTGGCGACACGCCTGGTCGAGCCGCGACGGCGACGCCTACCTCAGTTTCTACAGCCCCAACTTCACGCCGGCCGACGGCCAGAAGCGCGCCGACTGGGCCGCGGCCCGCCGCAAGAACCTGGCCAGCCGCCCGTCCATCAAGATCGAGGTACGGGAAATCAATGTTGAACGCATCGACGAACGGCAATTGAGGCTGGCCTTCCTGCAGGACTACGCAGCAGGCAGCTACCGCGAAACCGCTCAGCCGAAAATCCTGCGCCTGGTTCGCCAGGAAGGCAAATGGCTGATCGCCGAAGAATGGCAGGGTATGGCGCCCGCAGTTGCCCCGAGCAAATAGGCGGGGGACGGCCCCTTAAACAGAGTGGAAAGCCGGCCGATAAGCCGGGTTCTGTTCCCCCCTTGCGGGGTTCGGCAATCATTCCTCTAGGCCTGCCGTCACCGACAGGCTCAAGCAACCTACCCGGAAGCAGCGCGGGCCACGCCTAACGCTTCCCTATTTGGTCTTGCTCCGGATGGGGTTTGCCATGCCGCTGAACGTTACCGCCAGCGCGGTGAGCTCTTACCTCGCCGTTTCGCCCTTACCTGATCCCCTTGCGGGGCCATCGGCGGTTTATTTTCTGTTGCACTTTCCGTTGCCTTGGGTCTTGCGACTTATAGCACCCAGTCGTTAACTGGCATCCTGCCCAATGGAGCCCGGACTTTCCTCCCGATACTTGCGTATCCAGCGATTGCCTGGCCGACTTTCCGGGGCAGATTATACGCGGTGAGTCGCAATTGGCGGGAAAAGGGTGGGGCTTGCGTCGATGCAACCCCACTGAGCGAACCTGCGGCACCTGCAATGCAGACGATCAGTCAGAACCCCGGCTTTTCCAGCCAAGTCAGCAAGGTCTTGAACAACTTTTCCGGATCGACCGGCTTGGCGATGTGGTCACTCATGCCGGCATCGAAGCAAACCTGCCTGTCCTCGCCAAATGCGTTAGCAGTCAGCGCAAGGATGGGGGTATGGGAATGAGTTGGCAACAGACGAATCAGCCGTGTTGCCTCAATCCCATTCATGACCGGCATCTGCATATCCATCAGGATCAGGGCATAGGGATTGTGTCGAGCCAGCGCAACAGCCTGCTGACCATCCTCGGCCAGATCGACCCGAAGACCAACATCCTCCAGCAGCCCCCGCGACACCTCCTGATTGATCGGCTCGTCTTCGGCAAGAAGGATACGAGAACCGGCATAACGCGCCCTGATCCGCATTTCGGCAGTATCGTTGTCGAAAGTCGGGGGTGCGGTAGCAGCCTCATTGACTTTGCTCAGACGGGCGGTAAACCAAAAGGTACTTCCTTCGCCCAGGACACTGTCGATACCGATTTCTCCCCCCATCATTTGCGTCAAGCTTTTGCTGATGGCCAGACCCAGGCCAGTACCGCCATACTGGCGGGTCATCGAGCCGTCAGCCTGCTCGAAGGCACTAAACAGGCGCTGCTGGTTTTCCTCACTAATCCCGATACCGGTATCCTGGACCTCGAACCGAAGCAGCACATCCACCGGACCATCTTCTGCCAGAAAAACTCGCACCCTAACCGATCCGTTTTCCGTAAATTTGACCGCGTTGCCGGTCAAATTCAGCAATACCTGCCCCAGCCGAAACGAATCGCCAAGAAGCGATAGCTGCGCAAGCGCTGGTGCCGGATTGACATGCAGGGTCAACCCTTTTTCCCGAACCCGATGTTCGATCAGACTAACCAGATTTTCCAGTACTTCGCCCAGCCTGAAACTAACCCGCTCCAGCGTCAGGCGCCCGGCCTCGATTTTCGAAATATCGAGAATGTCGTTGATCAGATGCAGCAGGTGATGCGAGGCCTTGCTTACCTTGCCTAGCTGATCAATGAGTTTCGGATCGCTCGCATGCCTCAACGCGAGTTCAGTCATGCCAATGATGCCGTTCATCGGCGTGCGCAACTCGTGGCTCATATTGGACAGGAAAATGCTCTTGGCCCGGGATGCCGCCTCGGCCGCATCCCGGGCCTGCAGCAAATCCTCTTCGACCTGATTGATCCGCCGGAACAGGTAGGCCAGAAGAAAACCCAAGGCAACCATGGCAACCGCGCCAAGCAGCCCGTTCCGTAGCGCCGATTGCATGACCTTGCCGGTGATCGTCGCTGTCGGCACACTCATGAACGCCACCCAGTTAGCGGGGGAAACTGAAGCAACGGCCGTATAGCGCTTTACCCCATCCGTCCCAAGCGACTCGTATTGACCATCCCTGACCTGTAGCGCCCGCTGCGGCCCCGGCAAATCGGCAATTCGTTTGCCGATCAGTTTCTCCGGGTCGGTATTGCGCCAGATCAATGTTCCGTCGGCAGACAGAAGGCCAAAGCGCGTTCCCTCCGGCAGCGACTCACTCGGAATGTTCAGACTAAAGCGCTCGAGATCAAGGGGCAGGCCGAGAAAACCAAGCAACTCGTGTCGATCATCCCATACCGGCTCGATAAGTACCGACACTAGCCGACCGGTAATGGGGCCGATAAACGGGTTGCCGACGAGGAATCTCTTCTCGACCAATGCCCGCTTGAACCACTCTGTTTTCGCCACGGAGACCGGCTTCCCCCCGGGTTGAGGCACCCCGGAACAGGGTGCGAGACCGTTGAGATCAATCGTCGTCAGATTGGCGAACTCCGGGAACAATTCAACAAAATCGACCAATATCGGGTCACAACTGCCCATATCCATGGCCCGAATGGCCGGTCGCTTTCCCAGTCGAGTCAAGCGACCACGATTGCGTTCCAGAACACCGGCCGCATTGTCGGCAATCAATTTGGTGAGTGTTGCAAGCCGCCCCTGCTCCTGGGCTAGTACACTCTGATAATCGGAATAGAGCGTGATGCCAAGCATACCGGTCAGCGCCAAAGCCACTACCCCGACGAGGACGAAGAGGTAACGTCTCATCGATACGACAGTTGCCGCCACCATAGTATTAATTTCCGCCGGCTTTTGATTCAGCCCACTCTATAGAAGTAATCTGACCCTGCCTAGCCAGCCTTGGCTGCGTTCATGAAAAGCCCCCCTCAAACAGGCAAGCTGCTGCGGTCAACTACCTTCCTGAGGACAAAACTGGTATGCACGCCGGTGACGCCCTGGATCCGGGTGATCTTGTTGAGCAGCAGGTCCTGATAGGCATCCATGTCCCTGACCACGACCTTGAGCTGGTAGTCCGACTGCTGACCGGTGATCAGCAGGCATTCGAGGATTTCCGGAATTTCCGAAATGCTGGCTTCCAGATTGGCGAAGCGTTCCGGCGTGTGCTGGTCCATCGAGATACCGATCAGCGCCATCAGCGACAGGCCGAGTTTCTTGGCGTCGAGCAGTGCCCGGTAGCCGGCGATCAGGCCGGATTCTTCCAGTGCCCGCACCCGGCGCAGACAGGGCGATGGTGAGAGGCCGATGCGGTCCGCCAGATCCTGGTTGCTGATCCGGCCATCCTGTTGCAGCACGGCGAGAATTTGCCGGTCGTAACGATCGAGTTCCATGGCGCTGGCGAGAGATAAAGAAAGGCAGCCATCTTGCTGCCTTTCCACCTGCCCCGCAAGTTTATGCCACACACCGGCGCAACGCCGCCAGTATCATTCACGCCAGGCGCTGAACACGAAGTCCTGACCCTTCTGTGCTCGATGGCAGGCATGGCAGTCGGCCTGGCCCTTGGCATCGAGACTACCCTTCTTCATTTTGGCATCGAAGACTTCATAGCCCCAACCATCGTTGGCCTTGTATTGCTTGCTGTTCTTGGCCATCACGACGACGGCCTTGCGGCCACCTTCGGCGACCGCGTTGTCCTTGTCGACGGCCTCGAAGAGATCGAAAACGATGACCGAGCCATCGGCAAAACGCCCGGCCTTGTAGCCCTTCTCGGCCTTGGCGTTGGCGTAGATGTGATGCATGCCGCCGACGGCATCGTAGAGCGGATGCCCGGGCTTCAGCACCATCGATTTGACGTGCTGCCACTGGCGAAAGCCGTTTGGATAGGCGACATCGCCCGCTTGTGCGGGCAACACGGTCGCGGCGGCGAAGGCTATCAGGGCCAGACTTTTCAGAATTCGCATGATGATCTCCTGTGGGGTTGTCGAAACGGGTGCCGCCAATCACACGCATGCGGCGACGATTTAAGTTTCGAATCGAAACTTAAATTTGTCAAGATGGTTTCGTATCGCTACCATAAAGACATGAACGCCACCCTGCTTCCCCAACTTCTCGCTGCCCTCGCCCGCGCCGTCGCCAACGAACAACGCCAAGCCGCCGTCGGCGCCGGGTTGCTACCGGTCCAGTTGACCATCCTGAGCTATCTGCGTGACGCCAATCGCTATAGCAATACGCAGCAGGGACTGACCGAATACCTCGGCCTGACCAAGGGCACCGTTTCGCAAAGCCTGAAGGTCCTCGAGGAGCGCAGCTTGATCACCCGCTGCGCCGACGAGGCTGATCGACGCATCGTCAGGTTGACGCTGACGGCAGCGGGACGAGAACGACTCGGCCAGGCCATGGACGATGCCTGGGCGGAAGCCTGTCAGGCCCTCGGCGCCAACCAACAGCAAGGCGCAGCGACAGCCCTTTCCCGGTTGCTGGGCGCGTGGCAGCAGGCGCGCCACGGCAAGACCTTCGGGGTCTGTCACAGCTGCCGCCATTTTCGCCCCGGTCAGCCGACCCACCAGTGCGGCCTGACTGGCGAAGCCTTGTCCGATGACGACAGCCAGCACATTTGCCGCGAACACAGCTTGCCGCCGGCAGGTCCATCTCAGCGATAAATGCCGCGAGACATATTATTTCTACAAAAATGACAAACAAAGCAGTTTATTGCTTAATTTGGCCATTTATGGTCACAAAACGCAAGCACCTGCCGCCTCGTTTTCCGTAAACTGCTCCCATCGAATCCAGCCTTCAGGAGCAGCGCCATGACGCAGAACCCCGCCGCCAAGTACCACGCCTTCCCGCCGGTCCAGCTTGTCGACCGGCAGTGGCCGAGCCGCACCATAACCCAGCCGCCGGTCTGGATGAGCACCGATCTCCGCGACGGCAACCAGGCGTTGTTCGAGCCGATGAACGGCGAGAAGAAGATGCGCATGTTCAAGACCCTCTGCGCCGTCGGCTTCAAGGAAATCGAGATCGCCTTCCCCTCCGCCTCGCAGACTGAATTCGACTTCGTGCGCGGCCTGATCGATGGCGGCCACATTCCCGACGACGTCACCATCGAAGTCCTCACCCAGGCCCGCGAAAACCTCATCCGCCGCACCTTCGAATCGCTCCAGGGAGCCCGGCAGGCCATCGTTCACGTCTATAACGCAACCTGCAAGACCTTCCGCGACAACGTCTTCGGCATGAGCAAGGAGGAAGTCGTCAGCATGGCGGTCGACGCGGTCAAGCTCATCCGCCAGCTCGCCGACGCGATGCCGGAAACCCGGATCACCCTCGAATACAGCCCAGAACTGTTCACCGCCACCGAACTCGACTTCGCCCTCGAAGTCTGCGATGCGGTAACTGCCGCCTGGGGCGCGACACCCGAGCGCAAGGTCATCCTCAACCTCCCGACCACGGTCGAGATCGCCACCCCGAACATCTACGCCGACCAGATCGAGTGGATGCACCGCCACCTCGCCCGTCGCGACAGCGTCATCATCAGCCTCCACCCACACAACGACCGCGGCACGGCCGTCGCCGCCGCCGAACTCGGCCTCATGGCCGGCGCCGACCGCGTCGAGGGCTGTCTCTTCGGCAACGGCGAGCGCACCGGCAACGTCGACCTCGTCACCCTCGCCCTCAACATGCATACCCAAGGCGTCGATCCGCAACTCGACTTTTCGGATATCAACGCCGTCGCCCGCACCTTCGAACACTGCACCCAGCTCCCGATCCACCCACGCCATCCATACGTCGGGGATCTCGTATTCACGGCCTTCTCCGGCTCCCACCAGGATGCCATCAAGAAGGGGTTTGCCGCTCAAAAGGCGGATGAGCAATGGACGGTGCCCTATCTCCCGATCGACCCGGCCGACGTCGGCCGCAGCTACGACTCAGTGATCAGGGTGAACAGCCAGTCCGGCAAGGGCGGCATCGCCTACTTGATGGAAACCGAGCACGGCGTGGTCATGCCACGACGCTTGCAGGTCGAGTTCTCCAACGTCGTCCAGCAGCACACCGACACCCATGGCGGCGAAGTCAGTGCCGAGGATATATGGGGCCTGTTCGCCCGGACCTACATCGACACCACGGTGCCGGTGCGCTACCGCGAACATCATCTTTACGAGCACGGCAGCGCCCAGGGCATCCGGCTGAACATCGAAATCGACGGCCAGCCGCATCTCCTGACCGGCGAAGGCAACGGCCCGATCAATGCGGCGGTGCACGCCCTGCACAGCGCCGGCATCGCCATCCAGGTGCGCAGCTATGAGGAGCGCTCGATGGTGCCGGTCGGCGAGGACGGCAACGCCCGCGCCTGCGCCTTCATGGAAATCGCCGGCAAGAACAGTGGCGAATGCTACGGCGTCGGCATCGACGGCAATATCGTCACCGCCTCGATCAAGGCGCTGATCAGCGGCATCAACCGTCTCGGCGCCGGGCAGATGCGCGAAGCGCTCCACCAGGCGGCCTGAGGGCCCGGAAATCCCTTGCCTGAATGCAGGCAAGGGATTGAATATCCGGCCATTTTCGGCACTTCCCTTGCCACGCCGGGTTGCCCGCGTAAGATGCAGAGGTTGTTGCGCCACACGGCAACAATTCTGTCGTTCTGCCCCGCGTAAATGTTTTCCCTCTGCCGCTTCTTCGCCCAGCGAACACCCGGCACGCCGAACTAATCATTTCCCGTCGCAAACGCCGTTACATTGATCGCCTGATCGCGCCGGGACTTGCCTGGACGAGCGGCGGTCGCAACTTGGGAAATACATGGTTCGCATCCAGTTCGCAATCGACCTCCATTACGAACTCCTTTATCCGGGCACCGATTTTGTTTTCAACATCCACGCCGCCCAGACTGCCAGCCAGTTGGTCATCAGCGAGCAATTGCAGATCAGCCAGCCGGTGCTGACCACGATCCAGACCAACCCGCTGACCCTTGCCCGCTATCTGCGCCTGACCGCCGGCCCCGGGCCGCTGCATGTCAATTACCAGGCGACGGTCGATATCGACCATCACGTCGGTGCGCCCGACACCATCGGCGAAACGCCGGTCGCCAAGCTGCCGCTGTCGGCGCTGACCTACATCTACCCGAGCCGGTACTGCCAGTCCGATCGCCTCGGCGTGCTGGCGATGAACGAATTCGGCCACCTGCCGAAAGGCTACCGCCGCGTCGAAGCGATCCAGGACTGGGTGCGCAAACAGGTCGCCTTCCGTTCCAACACCAGCAACTCGAACACCTCGGCGCTCGATACGCTGACCGACCGCGTCGGCGTCTGCCGCGACTTCGCCCACCTGATGATCGCCATCTGCCGCGCTCTGAGCATTCCGGCGCGCTTCACCACCGGTATCGACTACGGCGCCGACCCGGCGCTCGGTCCGACCGACTTCCACGCCTACGTCGAAGTCTTTCTCGATCACCGCTGGTACCTGTTCGACCCGTCCGGCACAGCGATCCCGATGGGCTTCGTGCGCATGGGCACCGGCCGCGACGCGGCCGACGTCTCTTATGCCACCATTTTCGGCAGCGTCACTTCGCCGCCGCCAGTCATTACGGTCAGCGCCATCACGGAAGCCGGCCGCCCCTGGGAGTTGCCGCACCACCGGACGGAAGCCCTGTCCACCGATGCGGCGCTCAACGCCATCTAAACTTTCACCCCCATACGCAGGAGCAAACATCCTTGGCAAAAGAAGAGCTACTTGAAATGCAAGGCGTCGTGAACGACGTCCTCCCCGATACCCGCTTTCGCGTCACGCTGGAAAACGGTCACGAACTGATCGCCTACACCTCCGGCAAGATGAAGAAGAACCACATCCGTATCCTGGTCGGCGACAAGGTCACGCTCGAACTCTCGCCCTACGACCTATCGAAGGGCCGCATCACCTTCCGCCACATCGAGAACCGCGGCGGTCCGGCACCGCAGCAACGCCGCCGCTACTAAGCGCGTATCCGACGACCCGGGCGAAACTGCCAGGTATCGTCGTAATAGGCAGGGTCCTCATTCTCCGGTGTCACGCCGGGGATGCCGAGCACGGGCAGAGGCTGAAAATCGCGCGGTCGCTTGTAACGACCGCTGCCCAGATCGGCGGCCACCAGCCCGTCGACCGCCGCCATCTGCTCGGCGTAAGGCATCCGAAGCCACGCCTCGCTTACCTCATGCAGCACCGCCTTGGCCGTCAGGCCACGAAACGGCTTGAGCAGGGCTTCGTAGGTGGCATGCCCGAAAATGACGAAGCGCATGCTGCGCTCGACCTCGGCCCGGCGCTCGACGAACAGCGCCTTCCACTGAAAGTCGCGGAGCAAGTCGAGCAGCACGGGCTTTGACGACAGAACGACGATGCCGCATTCGTCGAAATGGGTCAGGGCATCGCGCACGCTGCCCCGCGCCTTGCCATCGGGAGTCATCGCCCGTCCATGGCAGGCGTTGACCACGACCTTGGCGCGCGGGAAGCTCAGCCAGACCAGGGCATTGAAGAAATCGTGCCAGTTGTCAGGCCGGGTTTCGACCGCGCCGCTTTCCCAGATCCGGCACTCGTAGGCCAGGCCGTCCAGCTGCGGCGACACGAAACGCAGTTGCTGACCGCTGGCGGTATGAATCGGGTGGCGCTCGGCCAGTTCGGCCAGCGCACAACTGTCGGGGTACGCCGGCAACTGCCGCAGCCACGGCCGCAGCGGCTCGAACAAGGGCGAGGCGTAGGGCAAGCGGCGATTACTCCTCGGCGTCGGCCGGCCCCGGAACCTCTTCCTTGACGAAGACCAGCTCGCCGTTCTTGGCGCGGAAAATCCCCATCAATTTGCCCATGCCTTCCACCGGCTCGCTGTCCATCTTGACGAAGCTCTCGCAGGTCTGCGTCTCGGTCGCGTACAAACGCTTGCCAGCCTTGATAATGAAGGCTCCCGACGGCACCTGATAGACCTCGACCCGGGTCTTGGCCGTACCCGGCCCGAGGCTGTGCCGGCGCATGCAGGCCGGCATCCGGGAGACCACCATGAACAACTCGACCTTGCTATCCCAGAAATAGGGCTGTTCGCGGATCAGCGACAAAACATGCTCGCGGGTGCCGTCGATCTCGTAGGTCGCGCCGTCGTTAACGCAAGCGGTGAGCAGCGGCGCCGCAAGCAGCGGCAAGATCAGATGGTGCAGACGCATGGGGAATTCCTCAGAGCATTTTCCAGGAAAGCGTTTCACCGGCCCGTAAGGGGACGATGCTGTCGCTGCTGATATAGGGGTAATCGGCCGGAACCATCCAGTTTTCCTTGACCAGCGTCACCTTGCCGGCATTGCGCGGCAGGCCGTACCAGTCCGGGCCGTGGAAGCTGGCGAAGGCTTCCAGCTTGTCGAGTGCACCGGCCTGTTCAAAGGCTTCGGCATACAGTTCGAGCGCGGCGTAGGCGGTATAGCAGCCGGCGCAACCGCAGGCCGCTTCCTTGGTCAGTTTGGCGTGCGGCGCCGAATCGGTGCCGAGGAAGAACTTGGGATTGCCGGAAACCGCCGCCGCGACCAGCGCCTGGCGATGCGTTTCGCGCTTGAGCACCGGCAGGCAGTACCAGTGCGGGCGCACGCCGCCCTGGAAGATGGCGTTGCGGTTGTAGAGCAGGTGGTGGGCGGTGACCGTGGCGGCAACATTGGCCGGGGCCGTGGCAACGAATTCGGCCGCGTCCCGGGTGGTGATGTGTTCCATGACCACCTTGAGTTTCGGGAAACGCTGGATCAGCGGCAGCAGCACAGTGTCGATGAAGACCTTTTCACGGTCGAAGAGGTCGACCGCCGGATCGGTCACCTCGCCATGGACCAGCAGCGGCAGCCCGAGACGCTCCATTTCGGCCAGCGTGGCGTAGGCTTTGGCGACATCGGTCAGGCCGGCGTCGGAATTGGTCGTCGCGCCGGCCGGGTAGAGCTTGACCGCCTTGACGAAGCCGGAGGCGGCGGCCTTGGCGACTTCGCTGGGCGGGGTATTGTCGGTCAGGTAAAGCGTCATCAGCGGCTCGAACGATGCCCCGGCCGGCAGGGCGGCGACGATGCGGTCGCAATAGGCGGCGGCCTGGTCGACGGTGGTCACCGGCGGCTTGAGGTTGGGCATGACGATGGCCCGGGCAAACTGGCGGGCGGTATGGGCCAGCACGGAAGCCAGCGCTTCGCCGTCGCGCAGGTGAAGATGCCAGTCGTCGGGGCGGGTCAGGGTAATTTGCATGACGTCTCTCGAGTGTTTCGCGCAATTTTAACAGCGCGCGAATGGTGGTCTAAGATACAAAGGCGGTTCCCCCAACAAAAACAAGGAGACACCATGACCATGTCACGTACGCGCGCTCTACTCTTGAGCGCCACCCTGCTGTTCGGCGCCGGTCAGGCCTGGGCTCAGGCCACCCCCTACGGCGCTCCGCTATCGCTCGAACAGGCCAAAAAAGCGATGGCCGCCGCCGAAGCGGAGGCGATGAAGAACAACTGGAATGTCGTCATCGCGGTGGTCGACCCGGGCGGCCATCTGGTCCTGCTCCAACGACTGGAGAACACGGCTTACGGATCGGTCTACGTCTCCCAGGAAAAGGCACGCGGTGCTATCGCCTTCCGTCGTCCGACCAAGGCCTTCCAGGAGCTGATCGGCCAGGGCGGCGAGAACCTCCGGCTGCTCAACCTGACCGGCGATGCCGGCGTCCTCGAAGGCGCCGTACCGATCGTCGCCGGTGGCAAGATGGTCGGGGCCATCGGTGTTTCCGGCGGCACGTCGAAACAGGATGCGCAGGTCGCGCAGGCCGGTGCCGACGCGGTCAAGTAAGACAGGCAGTGCCGGGCGGGAGCTTTCATCAAGGCTCCCGCCTGCGAACCCAAGACTTTGGAGCACCCAATGGCAGTCAGCAATATCACGAATGTGAATCTCAACCAGGTTCTCGCCAACCTGGGCGGCAAGCGCGATCAAGCGGCGACAGCCAGGGCGGGCGGCTCATATTCGGAGATCGCCTTGCAGGTTGCCGGCTTCCAGACGCAGACCTTGGGTTCGTTGATCAACTCGGCCTTTGCGACCGGGACGAAGGACCGTGCAAGCGGCGTGGATGCGTTGCTGACCACCCTGAACGCGGCAGCAACCCGGCCGACTTCGCCGACTGCGGAGCAAGCCATCGCCGGCCTGTCGCCTACCGGCCGCAACAATGCTCTGTTCGCCCCCGAACCGGCCTACCAGATGATGAGTTTCATCAATACCCAGGAGGTCGCGTTCGAGGCACAGTTTGCGGAGCTTAGCCAGATGCGCTCCGCCGTCGCCGACATGCAGCAGAATGCCCGGAGCCTCAACGGGATCACCAACGCCAGCTCCAACGCCAACATCAAGGCGCAGTTGCAGACCTTCGCCGAGCAGTACAACGACTGGGTCCGGCGCTTCGATGCGGCGATGCAGGACGGTGGCGTCCTCGCCGATGTCCAGGCTGCCCAGGTTGCCCGTCACGAACTGGCGCAAAGCATCGGCAGCATCTTCAATGGGGCGCGGCAGGGGGTACACGGCCTGGGCGATCTCGGCTTGACCGTCGATCCGGTCAGCCGGCTGGCGACGGTCGACAGTGCCCGGCTCGACGCCACGCTGACCAGCAACAAGGAAGGTGCCATCCTCGCCGTGCAGGAATTCAGCGCCAATTTCGCGAGGTCGGCCGAACTGCTGAATACCGACGGCAACTTCATCAAGAACCGGCTGGACAATCTCGGCCGTGCCATGGCCTACATCGGCGAGAACAAACCCGCGCTGCAGGCTGAATTCGGCCTCGGCGACCCGGCCCGGAGCAAGCGCTCAAACCAACCGGCTAGTCCTGCTTGAGGGCCAGCGCCCGTTCGTAGAGCGCATTCTTCGCCGCCCCGGTAATCGCCGCTGCCAGCTTGGCAGCCTGTTTCACCGGCAACTTCTCGGCCAGCAACAGCTTGAGGACGCGTTCACCCTCGCCGTCGTCGGCATCTTTCGGTGCCCCGGAAACCATCAACACGAATTCGCCGCGCTGGCGGTTGGGGTCGCCTTTCAGCCATTCCAGCGCTTCGCCGAGCGGACAGCTGTGGATGCTTTCGAACATTTTGGTGAGTTCGCGGCCGATGACCAGGGTTCGCTCGCCGACCACGGCGGCGAGATCGGCGACGGTTTCCAGTACACGATGCGGCGCCTCGTAGAAGACCAGGGCGTAGGGATGCTCGCGCAGTTCCTCGAGTACCTGTCGGCGCTGACCGCCCTTGCTCGGCAGGAAGCCGTAGAACAGGAAATGCTCGTCGAGCAGGCCGGAACCGGATAGCGCGGTGGTTGCGGCGCAGGGGCCGGGCAGCGGCACGACCTTGCAGCCGGCGGCGCGAACGGCGGCGACGACACGGGCGCCGGGATCGGAAATGCCCGGGGTGCCGGCATCGGAAATCAGGGCCACGGCTTCGCCGGCCTGCAGGCGCTCGACGATGCGGGCGGCGGCTTCGTGTTCGTTGTGCTGATGGGCCGGCAAGGTCCGCGCCGAGGAACCGAGATGCTTGAGCAGCGGGCCGCTGTGCCGGGTATCTTCGGCGGCGACCCAGGGCACGCTGCGCAAAATTTCCTCGGCGCGCCGGGTGAGATCGGCCATGTTCCCGAGCGGCGTCGGGACGACATACAATGCAGCGAATTCTTCTGTCATTTTTCTGATGATGCAAGCAAAGACCGACGATACCACCACCACGCGCGGCCGCGAAGCCGAGGCGCTGGCCGCCCGCCATCTCGAAGGCGGTGGACTACGCGTGATCGAGCGCAACTTTCGCGTCCGCGGCGGCGAGATCGACCTGATTTGCCGCGACGGCAGGACCCTGGTCTTCGTCGAGGTGCGCCAGCGCAGCCGCAACGATTTCGGCGGGGCCGGAGCGAGCATCACGGCACCCAAGCGGCGGCGCATCGTACTCGCGGCGCGCCATTATCTGGCCGGCAAGGCGGATTGCGACTGCCGTTTCGACTGCGTACTGATCTACGGTGGGCAACTGGAATGGATCCGGAATGCGTTTGCTGCTGACGATTAGCCTCGCCTGCTGGCTAGCCGTGGCGCAGGCCGACAGCGTGCGCCTGCTGATTCAGAATTCGCCGCTGGCCGGCAGCCAGTATTACGCCCTCGGCGAATTCTGGGGTGAGATCCAGGTTGGCGATCGGCTCGTACTGATCCGCGAACCGGACAACCGCCACGACCGCCATGCCATCCGGGTCGAATGGCGCGGTCACCAGTTGGGTTATGTGCCACGCGCCGAAAACCGGGCGGTGGCGGCGGCTATGGATGCCGGCGACAAGCTGAGCGCCCGCGTGTCGTCCTTGAGCGACAACAAAAACCCGTGGCGGCGGGTGGCGTTCGAAGTCTTCCTCGACCTCTGAGGTAGAATGCCGCGATTACCAGCCTCCAAGCCCCTGAAAAACATGGACCTGATTGCCCGCGTCGCCCAGCAGTTCGAAGACAGCGCCCACACCAAGCTGAATGCCGCCGAGCTGATGGCGGCCCCGATCGCCGCCGCCATTGAGACCCTGTTCAACAGCCTGATCAGCGGCGGCAAGATTCTCGCCTGCGGCAACGGCGGCTCGGCCGGCGACGCGCAGCACTTTGCCGCCGAGCTGATCGGCCGTTTCGAGGCGGAGCGCCAGGAACTGGCTGCCGTCGCACTGACCACCGACAGCTCGATCCTGACCGCGGTCGGCAACGACTATGGTTTCAATTACATCTTCTCGAAGCAGGTGCGCGGCCTCGGCCACGCCGGCGACGTTCTGCTCGCCATCTCGACCTCGGGCAATTCGGCCAACGTCATCGAAGCGATCAAGGCAGCGCACGAGGGCGACATGCGCGTCGTCGCGCTGACCGGCAAGGGCGGCGGCCAGATCGGCGAAATGCTCCGGGACGACGACATCCATCTCTGCGTGCCGGCCGACCGGACGGCGCGCATTCAGGAAACTCACCTTCTCGTCATCCATTGCTTGTGCGATGGCATCGATGCACTTTTATTGGGAGTCGAATGATGCAAAAAACCAAACTGACGCTTGCTGCCGCCACCCTTATCGTCGCCCTGCCCATGCTCCAGGGCTGCATCGAAGCCGCCGTCATCGGCGGGGCCGCCGCAATGGGCGTGATGACCGCCCACGACCGCCGGTCCACCGGTGTTCAGACCGACGACGAGACGACCGAGTGGAAGGCCATGCAACGGGTCCCGGAAAAGTACAAGGCTTTCTCGCACCTCAATTTCACGGCCTACAACCGCCGCGTGCTGATCACCGGCGAAGTGCCGAATGAAGAAGCCAAGACCCTGATCGGCGAACAGACTCGCCAGCTCGAAGGCGTGCGCGAAGTCTTCAACGAACTCAATATTGCCCCGACCTCGCCGCTCGGCAACCGTACCAACGACAGCTACATCACCTCCAAGCTCAAGGCTCGCCTGGTCGACTCCAACCAGCTCTCGGCCAACCATATCAAGGTCGTCACCGAAAATGGCGTCGCCTACCTGATGGGCATCGTCAATGACCGCGAAGCCAAGGTTGCCGTTGCGGTCGCCCGCACCACCGACGGTGTCCGCCGTGTCGTCACCATCATGGAAGTGGTCTCCGAAAGTGACACCCGCCGCATCGACACCAGCGCCCCGGGCGGCGCCCGCAACGCGCCGCCGCAGACGGCACCGGTCGAAACGCGTTAAGCTGGCAGAAATCATGTAAACGGGGAGAGGACCATGAATCTGGAAAAAGTCATTTTCGGTTTTTTCATCGTCCTCGCCGCCACCCTCAATTTCGGCTTCTTCATCGGCGACATCGGCCGGCCGGAACTGCACAACATCTACGAACTGGCCGCGGCGCTGGTCGTCAGCCTGATTGCCACCGCCCTCAAGTTCGGCGACCGCACCCAGATCGGCGCCATCCATCTGTCCACCAGCCTGGTCGCCGACCTGCAACTGATCGCCGCCGCCATCACCTGGGGCGTTGCCGAGCACATCACCGGCGTCGGCATGACAGTGCATGTCACCTCCAGCGTCGTCTCGCTCTCCGGCGGGGCGCTGGTCGCCAACATCGTCTCGGTCGTCATCCTGATCATTGAAACCGTGATGCTTCGCCGCTAGGGGCGACGCGTGAATAGCGCCTTCTTCCTCGTCCTGCGGCGCATGCGGGCGCCGATCATCGTCCTGATCGTCATTTACGCGATCTCGGTTATCGGCCTGACCCTGGTCCCCGGGATCGATGCGGCAGGCCAGGCCACGCCGCCGCTCAGTTTCTTTCACGCCTTCTATTTCATCAGTTACACCGCAACGACGATCGGCTTCGGCGAAATCCCCAACGCATTCTCCGACGCCCAGCGTCTGTGGGTGACCATCTGCATCTACCTGACCGTCATCAGCTGGTCCTACTCGGTGGTCACGTTGATCGCCCTGCTCCAGGACAAGGGTTTCCAGAACACGCTGACCACCAACCGTTTCGCCCGTCGCGTCCGCATCCTGAAGGAACCGTTCTATCTGATCTGCGGCTGCGGCGAAACCGGCAACCTGATCGCCAGGAACTTCGATCGCGTCGGTCAGGCCTTCGTCGTGCTCGAAAAGGAAGAATTGCGCGTCCAGGAACTCGACCTCCAGGATTTCAAGACCGATACCCCGGCCCTCGCCACCGATGCCCGCCAGCCCGAAACCCTGCTCCTGGCCGGTCTCAAGCACCCGAAATGCCGGGGCGTGCTGGCCGTCACCAACGACGAGCAAAGCAACCTTGCCATTGCCATCGCGGTCCGCCTGCTCAACCCTGCCATCCCGGTCATCGCGCGGGCCCGCTCGCCGGCGGTCAAGGCCAACATGGCCTCGTTCGGCACCGATCACATCATCAACCCCTTTGAACGCTTTGCCGAACACTTGTCGCTGGCCGTCGCCGCGCCGGAACGCTTCCGCCTGATCGAACTGCTGACCAGCTTGCCGGAAACGCCGATTCCCGAATCGCACCGCCCCCCGGCCGGCCACTGGATACTCTGCGGCTACGGGCGCTTCGGCCAGGCGGTGGCCGACCGCCTGCGGCCGACCGGCATCACGCTGACCATCATCGACCCCAACTCTACTGCCGCCGACCAGAACATTGCCGGCGACGGCACCGAAGCCCGTACCCTGCTCGAGGCCGGAATCAAAAGCGCCTCGGGCATCATCGCCGGCAGCGACAATGACGTGAATAACCTCTCGATCGCCGTCACGGCGGCCGAACTCAACCCGCGCCTATATGTCGTCACGCGCCAGAACCACACCGCGAACACCCCGCTGTTCGAGGCCTTCAAGGGTGATTTCTCGATGGTGCCGAGCCATATCGTCGCCCAGGAAAGCATCGCCATCCTAACCACGCCGCTGCTCGCCGGCTTTCTCGAGCGCCTGCGCAATCGCGACGAGAGCTGGTGCAAACAACTGGTCGAGCGCCTGCAAGGGCTTTGCGATGGACTGACCCCGACGGTCTGGGGTATTCGCCTGAACGCTTCCGAAGCGCCAGCCGCCTGGCAAACGTTGATGCACCGCCAGGCCTTCAAACTCGGCGAATTGCTGCGCGATGGCACCGACCGCAGCCAGCCGCTGACTGCGGTTGCCCTATTGATCGAGCGCGCCGACGACTATTTCCTGCTCCCCCATGACAATTTCCACCTTGCCGCCGGCGATCAGGTGCTACTGGCCGGCCCGCTATCGGCGCGCCGAAATCTCGAACTCACCGTCCGCAATGTCAACGAACTGGAATATGTACTGTGGGGACGCGACGACTCGGGAAGCTGGCTGTGGCAGCGCCTGCGCAAAGGCCGCGCGCCGGCGGACTGACCCGGCTGGTAATCTGGCGGCCAAACTGCTTAAATTGGCACCGATGAAAGCCCCACCCCGTTTTATGTCGCGCAATCCTCCATCATTCGCCCTGGCCGCCCTGCTCGCCCTGACGCTTGGCGCCTGCAATACGACGAAGAACTCGCGCTCCTATCAGAGCGAAACCTTCCAGAGCGATTCGCCGTTTCAGTACTACAGCAACCGCGAACCGGACGCCGCCTGCGAAATCGGCAAACGCGCCCTGTTGAGCCAGGGCTATCAGATCGACGATGCCAAGCTGCACAACATCCGGGGCGAGAAATATTTCCGCCCCAAGGTCGATGAAGCCAACCGCCTCTCGATCACCCTGGTCTGCCTGCCGAGCAGCCTGGGCTCGGTGATCTACGCCACCGGCCTGGAGACCCAGTTCGAGATGAAGTCCAAGGGTAGCAGCGCCGGGGTCAGCGTCGCCGCCTTCGGCTCGGTTTCCCTGCCCTGGGCGATCGACAAGGACACCCTGGTCAAGGTCGGTGAGGAGACGGTGACTTCGCCCGATTTCTACCAGCGCCTGTTCGAGCTGATCAAGTCGCTCGATAGCTGATCAGGCGGCCAGCACCCGGCGCAGGCCGCGCATCACCCAGCCCAGTACCGGCAGCTTCATGTAGAGCTCCTCGGCGGTATCCCAGTAGTCGCGGTGGTATTCGACCTTGCCCTCGGCATCGAACCTGAGATGCGAGACGCCGCGCATGACCTGGGTCTCGCCCTTGCCCCACAGCCGGACGCGGTAGGAGAACTCCCAGACCAGCATGGCGCCACCCGGATCGGCCACTCGTTCGGTGATGACGAAGCGCGGCTCGGCGACCTGCCCGAACATGTGGCTGAAAATCCGCTGAATGGCCGGAATGCCGCGCACCTCGTTGAATGGGTCCTTGAAATAGGCGTCGGCGCTGTAAAACTCGGCGAAGCGTTCTACGCCCTCGGGCGATAGCTCCTGGTAAAAGCGGATCAGTGCATCGAGTCCCATCTCAGCCCCCCGTGAAGCGGCGAATCAGCGGGAAATACCAGCTCTCGGGCAAGAGCGCGAAGAATTTCATCAGCCGCGTGAAGCGCTTCGGAAAATGGATTTCGAAACCGCCGCCCTGCAAGCCATCGACCAGGGCCAGCGCGGCTTGCTCCGGCGTCAGGAGGGCGGGCATCGTGAAATCGTTCCGGGCCGTCAAGCGGGTGGCGACGAAGCCCGGATTGACCACCCAGACGCCGATCCCCCGGGGCGCCAGATCGAGGTGCAGGCACTCGGCGAAATGGATGAGCGCCGCCTTGCCTGGCCCATAGCACAGCGCCTTGGGTAGGCCGCGATAGCCGGCGACACTGGCGACGAAGACGATGCCGCCGCCGGCCCGCAAGTCGGGCAGGACGCAGTCGGTCAGGCGCATGGCGGCGTTGAAATTGATGGTCACCACTTTTTCCGCGGTCGCCAGGTCGAAGTTGTCGGCCCGCATGGGCACATAATCGCCGGCCAGGTAGATCACCAGATCGACGCCGCCCCAGGCGGCGAGCAGGGCGGCGCGGGCAGCGGCGAGGCCGGCATTGTCGGTGGCATCGCAGGGCAGGAGCAGCGCTTCGGCAATGCCCAGGGCATGCAAGCGCTCGGCGTTACGGGCCGAGAGGGCAAGCCGGGCACCGCGGCGCGCCAGTTCGCCGGCCAGCGCGGCGCCAATGCCGGCCGAGGCGCCGACCAGCCAGACGCGCTTGCCCTGCCAGTCGGTGATTTTCGGGTTGAGGGACATGGCCGCCGGCCTAGCGCTTGACGAAAGTCAGCGTCACTTCGCCGAGGTTGAAGCCCCACTTGCTCATGTAGGAACGGTTGATCATCACCCGGTCGTCCATCAGGAACATCCAGTCGTCGAAATCGACGTTGTAGACCTTGCCGTCCACCGGCAGGGCCAGCACATAGCGCCAGCGCAGGGCATTGCCGGCGACTTCGCCGATCGCCTCGCCGACCACATCTTCGGCCGTGCCGCGGAAGCTGCCGTCGGCCTGCTGCTTCAGGGTCCAGACGCGGCGCGAGGTAGTGCCGTCGGACCACTTGAAGTTCTCGTCGAGAACACCGGTATCGCCCGTCCACCGGGCATCGATCACCACGTGGAAGCGTTTCTTGACCTCACCCGAACGTCCCTGAAAGACGCCCCAGGCGTCGAGCCGGCCGTTGAGGTAGGTCTTGAGGTCGAGCGCCGGCTGTTCGCCGCGGTATTGCTCGATCCCGGTCGTGCTGCAGGCGGACAAGCCGAGGGTAAACGCAGCGGCAAGCAAGAGTTTCATGGTCAGATCTCCAGGGAGTGGCGCCAGCGCCACAACAGAAAGGCCGCCAGCGCCTTGAAGGCGAGCGGCAGTAGCGCGTAGGCAAAGCTCAGCGCAGGCAGCCCGGCACCGCTGCCCGGCACATAGCCGAGGGCGCCGAGCAGAGGCAGGGACAAGCCGGCGGCGAGCGCCAGATTGAGTTTGGCAATGAAGTTCCAGACGCCGAAGCAGGCCCCGGCCTGCCCCTGGCGTTCGCCGAGGTCGGCGGCAATGGCGGCAGGCAGCGCCAGGTCGGCGCCAAGCGCCAGCCCGGACGCAACGCAGATGATGGCGAACGGCCACAGATCGCCGTTACCGAGCAGGCTGGCCCCGGCGAAGGCAAAAATCGCCAGCGTCATTGCCCCCAGCCAGGCCAAAACGCGCCCGAAACGCGCCGAGAGCCGGACCCAGAGCGGCAACGAGGCAGCCCCGGCGATGAAATAAACGGCGAGTAGCGGGCCGCTGACTTTTTCAAGGCCCAGCACATCGGCCACGAAGAACAGGAACAGCGTCGCCGGCAAGGCGGCGGCAATACCATTGGCAACGAAAACCAGCAGCAGACGCCGAAAGGCAAGATCGGCGAAGACCCGGCGCAGGCTGGGCAGCAAGGGCTGGCGCGGCGCCTGCAGCGGCTGCCCGGCACCAACCCGGGCAAAGGTGGTGGCGGCCGCGATCAGCAGCAGCGGCGGCAGCACCCAGCTCAGGCGGGCGATACCATCGCTGAGATCGGCGGCGAGCAAGGCCGGCAAACCGGCGGCGAAGACCACACCGAGCAGGCCGAAACCCTCACGCGCTGCGGTCAGCCGGGTGCGCAGCGCGGAATCGTTGCCGAGGTCCGCCCCCCAGGCCTGGTAGGCGACGGTGGCCGCCGAAAAGCCGAGATAAGTCAGGGCCAGCGCGGCGAGCAACCAGAGCGCCACGTGATCGGCAGGCGGATTGAGCAGCGCGACGAAACCGACCGCGAAGGGCAGCAAGGCCAGCGCCACCATGCGTCGCCGCGCCACGCGGTCGGCCAGCCAGCCCAGCCAGGGGTCGATGCCGGCATCGAGCAGGCGGGCACCGAGCAGGATGGCGCCGAGCAGCGCCAAAGGCATGCCGGCCACCTCGGCGTAGTAGCGCGGGACATGGACGTAGATCGGCAGCGCGGCAAAGGCCAGCGGCAGCCCGAGCAGGCCGTAGGCGAGGACGTTCGGCGTGGTCATGGCGAGCCCTCGCGGTGCTTCGTCCTGGCCATCACGAGCGCCGCAACAGCGCCGCCCGCAAGGCCGGCGCGCTGGTTTTCGGATCGAGCCAGATGGCGAAGAAGGCGCGAGCGAACTCGGGCTCGCCGATGACCCCGATCAGCCGGTTGTTGTGGAAGAAGCGCGCCCCCTCCGGCAGGTAGAGTCCGACGATGTGATCGCCCGGGCGAACATCGGGAAATATCCGCCCCATCAGCTCGCCCCACAACTTGAGCCGGCCTTCATCGACACCGCCGAGATTGCGGATTTCATTGACGCTGGCGTCGGCAATGTCCTTGCCGGTGATATTGCGCTTGTAGGTCAGCTTGAGCGCCAGCGGCGGCCGGATCGGGTCGTCGCCGGCCCACAGCACCGCTTCATAGACGAGAAAGCCGAAACGCCGGAATTCGCCACTGCCCCAGCGCGTCAGGCCGGCCGTCGGATCGGCCGCGGCGAAGGCGGCAAACGGGGCGGAGAGCAGGGCCAGCACGAGCCGGCGCCGCCGGGACGAGGCGGGCGCCGCCAGGT
This sequence comes from Dechloromonas sp. A34, assembly GCF_026261605.1. Taxonomy (NCBI): domain Bacteria; kingdom Pseudomonadati; phylum Pseudomonadota; class Betaproteobacteria; order Rhodocyclales; family Azonexaceae; genus Dechloromonas; species Dechloromonas sp. A34. The sequence continues at coordinate 642,008 of NZ_CP102486.1, read as the reverse complement.
CAGCGATGGGCGAGTTCAAAATGCACGACATCGATGTTCCCGGCCAGGAAGCCGGCCTCGCAATAGCAGAGGTAGAGGCGCCAGAGACGACGGAAATGTTCGTCGAAGCCAAGCGCGGCAATCTGCGGCCACTTGGCATCGAAGGCATGGCGCCATTCGGCCAGGGTGCGCGCGTAATCGAGGCCAAAGGCGAATTCAGCATGGACATTCAGGCCCTGTTTCGCAGCGGCAGCACGGAAGGCGGAGCGCGACGGCAGCATGCCGCCGGGGAAGACGTACTGCTGGATGAAGTCGGTGCCCTTGCGGTAGTCGCCGAACAGGTCGTCGCGGATCGTGATGCTCTGCACCACGGCCCTGCCCCCCGGCTTCAGCGCCCGGGCGAGGGTCTTGAAGTAGGTTGGCCACCAGCGCTCGCCGACTGCCTCGAACATCTCGATCGAAACGACATGATCGAACTGCTCGTCGGTATCGCGATAGTCCTGCAGCCGCAGGTCGGCCTGCGGCACGCGTTGTTTTGCCCATTCCAGCTGGGCCGGCGACAGCGTCAGGCCGGTGACCTGCAAGCCCTCCTCGACTGCCAGCTCGGCGAAGCCGCCCCAGCCGCAGCCGATCTCGAGCACCCGCTGCCCCGGCGCAGCCTTCAGCTTGCGCAGGATGCGGCGATATTTCGCCCGCTGCGCAGTTTCCAGCCCGCCATTGTCGACGGCCCGGTAGAGCGCACTCGAATAGCTCATCGAGGGGTCGAGCCAGAGCTGGTAGAAATCGTTGCCGAGGTCGTAATGGGCCATGATGTTGCGCTTGCTGCCGGCCTTGCTGTTGCCGTTCAGCCAGTGGCGGACACGCGCCGCCAGCAGGTTGCGCCACGAACCATAGACTGCTTTCTTGAGCACCTCGCGGTTGCGAGCGAGCAGCGTCAGCAGGCCGGTAATGTCCGGCGAATCCCAGTGGCCGTCGAGGTAGGCCTCGGCCAGTCCGATGTCGCCCTTGGCCAGCACCTGGCCGAACATCGCTTCGTCGTGCACCTGCAGGCTGACGCCATGCTCGCCTTCACCGAAGAGCTGGCTGGAGCCGTCGGGCAGGCGGACTTCGAGCATGCCGCCCTGCAGCTTTTCGAGCAGTGCGCAGACGAGCCGGGTATCGCGGGCCAGATGGTCGGCGCCGCGCAGAATCATGGTGTTGTTCATTTGGTCGATTCCTGGAGAGGGGTTGGGTGAGCGCCACGGAAGGGCACGCCCTTGAGCCAGAGCTTCAGGGCCTGCCAGTGGATACGGAAGATCACGCCGGCGGTGAGGAAAGGCATGCGCAGGAAGGCACCGAGCAGGGTCGCGGTGGACCAGGCGCGCGGCTTGCCGGCAATCGAAGTCAGCAGCACGTCGCCTTCGGCATCGCCATAGTCGATGCGCATCACCGGGCAGTTGCGCTGCAGGTGGAAACGGAAACGGTAGCCGCCTTCGATGTCGTTGAACGGGGAAACGTGAAAGGCCTTGTCCGCCGCCAGTACCTGGCCATCGCGCAGCGGGGCGCCATCCGGGTTGTGCAGCAGGTAGACGTGGCGGCCGCCGAAGGTGTTGCTGACTTCGGCCAGGATGGCCATCAACTGGCCGGCCCGGTCGTGGCAGAACCAGAAGCTGACCGGGTTGAAGACGTAGCCGAGGACGCGTGGAAAGCACTGCAGCACTATCTCGCCATCGGCCGCCAGGCCGCGCTCGCGGAGCAGACCCTGAATCCAGGGCAGGAGCGGACTGCCGTCGCGCGGGCCGTGGTCCTGCTGATGGAAGCTGAGCAGGTTGGCACGGTCGATCGAGAAGAGCGGGCGCCTGGCCGCCGCCAGGTCGGACAGCGGCAACTGGATGAAGAAGACCGGATAGACGAAGGCGTTGATCGCCGGCCGCAGGCGGCGGTGCATGACGTGGCCGATCAACAGGCGGGGCAAGGCGGGCATGGCGTTCAGGCTTCTTCCAGAGTGGGCACGATGGCGGCGGCCGCGTCCTGCCAGGGGGCGCGGATGCCCAGGCCGTTGACGACGCGCAGGGCGGACTTCAGTCCGTCCTCGTGGAAGCCGTAGCTGCCCCAGGCGCCGGCCAGCCAGATGCCGTTCTCGCCTTGCAGCGACGCCAGGCGCTGCTGGGCGGCGATCGCCGGGCCATCGAAGATCGGGTGGGCGTAGTCGAACTCGGCCAACACCCTGGCCGGGTCCGGTTCGCGCGCCGGGTTCAGGGTCACGACGACCGGCGTCTTGAAGGGCAGCGGCTGCAGCTTGTTGATCAGGTAGGAGACGCCGACCGGCTGGGCGCCTGGCTCTCCCGAGCCGGAAAAGTAATTCCAGGCCGACCACAGCTTTTCGTCGCGCGGCAGCAGGGCGCGATCGGTGTGCAGCACGGCGCGGTTGGGCTGGTAGCGGATCGCCGCCAGTACGTCGCGCTGGGCGGCGCTCGCCGAGCCGCCGAGGATCGCCAGCGTCTGGTCGCTGTGGCAGGCCATTACGACCTGATCGAAATGCTCGCTGCCGCCGCCATGGCTGACCCGCAGGCCGCCAGCCTCGCGGCTCACGGCGCTGACCGGGCAGGACAGCCGGATATCGTCGAGTTGCGCCGCGATCTTGGCGACATAGGCGCGGCCGCCGCCAGCCACCGTCCGCCACATGGGGCGGTCGAAGACCTGCAGCAGGCCGTGGTTCTGGCAGAAGCGGATGAAGGTGGCAAGCGGCATGTCGCGCATCTGGCCGGTCGGGCAGGACCAGATGGCGGCGGCCATCGGCAGCAGGTACCAGTCGGCAAAGGCGCTCGAATAGCGGCCGGCGACCAGGAAATCGTTCAGGCTGCGCGGCTGGTTCGGGTGACTGGCCAGCCAGGCGGTGCTTTCGCGGTTGAAGCGCAGGATGTCGGAGAGCATCGCCCAGAAAGGGCGACGCAGCAGATTGCGCTTCTGCCCGAAAACCGTCGCCAGGCTGCTGCCGGCCCATTCAAGGTCGGGATTTTCCAGGCTGACGGCGAAGGACATCTCGGTTTCGACGCTATCGACACCGAGCAGCGCGAACATCGCGATCAGGTTCGGGTAGGTCTTTTCGTTGAAGACCAGGAAGCCGGTATCGACCGGATGCGTCCGGCCTTCCAGTTCGACATCGACGGTGTTGGTATGGCCGCCGAGGTAACTGCCGGCCTCGAACAGCGTGACGTCGTGGTGGCGGCCGAGCAGCCAGGCGCTGGCCAGTCCGGAGATGCCGGCACCGACGACGGCTATTCGTTGTTTCGCATGCATGAGGATGGCTCCTTGGGGTTGGGGCATGGGGCTTATTTGAGGAATTCGTCGATCTTGCTCAGCAGCTTCTTGTCGTCCGGCCTGGTGAAGCTGTCAAAAGCCAGAACTTGGGTCGCATCGCGATTGATCAGGTACTTGTGGAAATTCCATTGCGGCCGGCTGTCGGTAATCTCGGCCAACCGCCGATAGAAGGGATTGGCGTTGCTGCCCTTGACCACCGTCTTGCCCAGCATCGGGAACTCGACGCCGTAGGTCAGGCGGCAGAAGTCGGCGATTTCCTTGTCGTTGCCCGGCTCCTGCTCTCCGAAATCGTTCGACGGGAAGCCGAGCACGACCAGGCCCCGGTCCTTGAGACGGGCATGGAGCTTCTCCAAGCCTTCGTACTGGAAGGTGAAGCCGCAGAAGCTGGCGGTATTGACGACCAGGACGACCTTGCCCTGATACTGGCAAAGCGATTGCGGCTTGCCATCGACCAGGCCGGGAAAGCTGTGGTCGAGCAAGGCCGGGCACTCGGCCTTGGCAGTCACCGGCAACACACCGATCAGCAGCAATCCGGTGATACCGACCCAGCGTTTCAGTGCAGCCATCATGTTCAGCTCCTTTGTTTATTTGTCCTAGACAAACTTGGCGTTTGTTCGTAAGATAGACATCAAATTAGCGCTTGTCAACACTTTGTCTAACTTTTGTTTAGGACAAACATGAATACCCCAAACTTCAGCATTGCTGCCGTCGAACGCGACACCGGGCTCTCCAAGGATGTCTTGCGCATGTGGGAACGCCGCTACGGCTTTCCGGTGCCGGAGCGCGATGGCAACGGCGAACGCAGCTATCCGGCCGAGCAGGTGGATCGCCTGCGCCTGATCAAGCGCCTGATGGACATGGGACACCGGCCGGGCAAGCTGATCGCGATGCCGACGGCCGAATTGAGCGCCCTCGCCCCGCGCCGGCCTAAGCCCATAGCGAGCGGCGATCACGGCGCCAGCGAGGCACTGGATGAACTGCTCGCGCTGATCAAGCAGCACGACGCGGCCGGCTACCAGCAAGCCCTGCAGCAGCGCCTGGCCCGCCAGGGCTTGCAGCGTTTTGTCCAGGACACCGTCGCGCCGCTGACCCGCCGCGTCGGCGAAGCCTGGGAGGACGGCAGCGTCGAAGTCTTCGAGGAACATCTGTTCACGGAGCTGACCAAGCGCCTGCTGCGCCAGGCTATCGCCGCCCTGCCCGGCGGCAGCCGCAGCCCGCGCGTCCTGCTGACCAGCGTGCCGGACGAGCAGCACGTGCTCGGCCTGCTGATGGTCGAAACCCTGTTCGCCCTCGAAGGCGCCGAGTGCATCCCGCTCGGCACCCAGATGCCGCTGCTCGAAATCGGCCGCGCTGCCATCGCCCACCAGGCCGACGTGGTCGCCCTCTCCTTTTCGGTCGCTTTCCCGCAACGGCAGATTCCCGGCCTGCTGCAACAGCTCCGTCTGGTGCTGCCGCCGAATGTGGCACTCTGGGTCGGCGGCGGCGGTGTCGCCCGGGTCGCTCGCCTGGAAGGCGTCGATCTCATGTCATCGCTGGACGATGCCGTCCAGGCGTTGACCGCTTGGCGGGCGGCTCATCCATAGTACATTTCGTTATTGTCAAATCGCGCGCTAATGAGAGATTGGACTCATTGGGCTCCATGGAACAAAACCAATGCCCTCCCGCATCCGCCCGACTCTCTTGTTCCTGCTTGCCGCATGGCTGGGTGCCATCCTGTTTACCGCCAGCCTCGTCATTGCGGCACAGCTCGACCGCCGCGAACGACAGTTCGACGACGAAGTCAGGCACGTGGTCGGCGACCTCAAGAACAAACTCGATACCAACGAAGCCGTGCTCGCCGGCTTTTCTGCCTTCCTGCAGGCGGTCGATCGCGGCGACAGGGAATCGGCCGCTCGCTATGCCGCATCGGCCACCGCAGCCTATCCCCACATCTACATGATGGAAGTGGCCCGCAAGGTGCCGCTTGCCGAGGAAGCCGCCTTCGAGGCATCCCTGCAGGAACGGTGGCGTACCGATTTCAGGTTGAAGAACTTCGCCGACATGACCGGACGCCAGCCCGCCCCGGGCACGCCCGCCACACCCGCCGAAGAGACCTGGCCCATCCTGTTCATGCATCCATCGCTGGCGGAGACGCAGGCGATCTATGGCCTGCGCCTGGAAACGGTCGATTACCTGGCCTCTTCCCTGGCCCTCGCCCAGCGTAGCGGCATACCCACCAGCTCGCCGGTCTTCAATCTTTACGAAGGCGGCCGTGCCTACATCCTGTTGCAACAGGTCATTCGGCCAAGCGGCACGCCTTCTTCGGAACCCAATTTCTTTGGCAGCACGATGACCGCCATGCTGGTGATCAAGGCGCAGGCACTTTTTCCCCGCTTTGACGCGGAGGCCGATCAATCGTCGATGCGCTTCACCGCCTTCATTGCCTCGCCAGCCAAGCCGGAAAGCCTGCTCTTCGAACAACCCGGCCTGACCGCAAGCAAGCTGGACCAATGGTTCCTGCCCGGCTTTTCGCGAAAGATCGAGCTGGCCAGCGCCTCGCAACCGATGACCATGCGCTTTGAGCGCCAGCTGCTCTGGATCGAATTGCTCAATCCGGAAATGCTGACCATGCTTGTGCTGCTCGGCGGCGCCCTGTGTCTGGTTCCCTGGCTGACCATTCGCCATTATCGGGCCCTCGATCGGGCGGCGCTGGAGCACGAGCGCGCCGCCTACCTTGCCACGCACGACCTGCTGACCGACCTGCCCAACCGTTTCCTGTTCATCGATCGCTTCGAAAAGACCTTTCAGCACGGGCAGCGCAACGGCCTTCCCTTTGCCCTTCTGCTGATCGATCTCGACCATTTCAAGGAAGTTAACGATCGTTTCGGCCATGAAATCGGCGATCAGGTACTGGTCGCCAGCGGACGCCGCCTGGTCGGCGGGCTGCGTGCCGGCGACACGGTGGCCCGCCAGGGCGGCGACGAATTCGTCGCGCTGCTGGGCAACATCCCGGATAGCACAGCGGCGACCGGCGTCGCGGAAAAGCTGCTGGTAGCCCTGGCCGAGCCGATCGCCACCGATGCCGGGCCGATCACCATCTCGTGCAGCATCGGCATTGCGCTCTGCCCGACCCATGGCGAAAGTCTGCACGACCTGCTGAAGCGCGCCGATCAGGCCATGTACGGAGCCAAGGAGCAAGGACGCAACACGGTCCTGGTTTTCACACCAGCCGGCGAAAATGTGCCCGTCCGGAGCCAAGAGCCGCCCATCACGAAATAGGCACTAAAATGCCCGCCTGTTTCCTTATCGACGCCTGACATGACCTACGCCGCCCCCAACTTCGAATCGAAAATCTGCCCGCCCGCCGAACTGGCGGCCAGAACTGCGGAAATTGCCCGCCCGCTGGTGTTCACCAACGGCTGCTTCGACATCCTGCATCGCGGCCACGTCACCTATCTGGCCCAGGCCGCGGCGCTGGGCACCAGCATGGTCGTGGCGCTGAACAGCGATGCCTCGGTCAAGCGCCTGGGCAAGGGCGACGACCGCCCGGTCAATCGGCTGGAAGACCGCCTCGCCGTGATGGCCGCGCTCGGCTGCGTAGCCCTGGTCACCTGGTTCGACGAAGACACCCCGCTCCAGCGCATCCTCGAATGCCGGCCGGAAATTCTGGTCAAGGGCGGCGACTGGCCGGTCGACAAGATCGTCGGCTGCAGCGAAGTACGGAGCTGGGGGGAACGGTGCACTCCATCCCCTTCATCCACCAGAAATCGACGACGGCGCTGCTCGAAAAGATCCGCAAGCTGTAATAAAAAGGCGCCGGCGGGCGCCTTGGGTTGCCTGAACCGATTGCGCATTGTCCGGGCGTCCGAAAATAAGCCGCTCACATTTCGCTACTTCGTGAAATACTTCGCTGACAGGTTGATGGTGTTCCTCTAGCGTAGGAGTCGATGCATTCCTCAAGCTTTTGAAAGGAGCGCTGCCATGTTCAGCTTCAATCGGATCACGCTTCAGGCTCTGGAAGCCACGGCAACCACGTCGGCGGCCTATCTCGACGCCTGCGATTCCGGCGCCAAATTCTGCCAACTTGACCCGGCCTACTACAAGGCTTGTGGCAACGTTCTGGTAAGGATCTTTGCGCTGGTAGACCCCGACAAAGCCTTCCCTGACCTGGTGGAGCACTCGGCTGCGGCACGGGAGGTGGCCATTGCCAAGCAAATCACCCATCGCATTGAGGTCAGTCGACTGGGTTTCTATCCGCAACTTGCACTTCTGTTGAACCGGGTCGCTGCATGAACGACTAACCAGAAGCAGCGCCCCACTCCCCAGGGCCTTACAAAAACCGGTCGGGGGAAGATGGTCAGCCGTCCTACCCTCGCCCAACCCTGACACGAGATGAAACATGAATTATCGACAACAACACGACCAGGTAAGCTGCGAAATCGATGGCCGAACCTACAACGGCAACTATTGGGTTGCCGGCATGATCCTGGTGGTCTCGACCGCCAAGGGCGGCACCAGCACCCAACTCGGCGGCCGCGCTCCCAAGGCGCTCGCGGAAAGTCTTCTGCGCACCCTCGCCCGCGACGGGAAAGCCTGATTCCGGCCTAATACCACAAAGGCAAAGGCTGGCACTAGAGTACGACCTGGGTCCCGAGTTCCACCACCCGGTTGCTGGGAATCTGGAAGAAGGCAGTTGCCGAACCCGCGTTGCGGAACATGGCGACGAATATCTTTTCGCGCCAGAAGGCCATGTCTGAGCCGAGGCGGGGAATCAAAGTCTCACGGCCGATGAAGTACGAGGTTTCCAGCGGACTGAATTCCAGACCGAACACCGCACAACGTTCGAGCGCACCCGGCACGTTGGGTTCGTCCTTGAAGCCGTAGTGGATGGTCACGCTCCAGAAGTTCTCCTTCAGCTCGCGCACTTCGACACGGTCAATATCCGGCACGTAGGGCACGTCAAAAAACTGGACCGAAAGCAGAACGACCCGCTCATGCACTACCTTGTTGTGCATCAGGTTGTGGAGCAGCGCATGCGGCACGCCCTTGGGGTCGGCATTGAGAAAGACCGAGGTGCCGAAGACCCGGGTCGGCATCGAGCTCGCCAGCGAGTCCAGAAACATCGTCAGTTCCAGGCGCTCGCCCTGCAGACGCTCGGAGAGCAACTGTCGGCCGCGCTTCCAAGTCGTCATCAGAATGAAGATGGCCATCCCGGCGACCAGCGGGAACCAGCCACCATCGGGGATCTTCAGGACATTGGCGGCGAGGAAGACGAGCTCGACCGAGAGGAAACAGGCGAATAGCGCCGAGGCCCGCCACCAGCCCCATTTCCAGCTCTTGGCAACGACCACGGTAGCGAGAATGGAGGTGATCACCATGTCGCCGGTCACTGCGATGCCATAGGCCGCCGCCAGATTGTTCGACGACTTGAAGCCGAGGACGAGGATCATCACCGCCAGCATCAGACCCCAGTTGACCGCCGGCAGGTAGATCTGGCCGGCCTCGCGGTCGGAGGTGTGCTGGACCTCCATGCGCGGCACGAAACCGAGCTGCATGGCCTGCCGGGTGACCGAAAAGGCACCGGAGATGACGGCCTGCGAGGCGATCACGGTGGCCAGCGTGGCCAGCCCGATCAGCGGATAAAGCGCCCATTCCGGGGCGGAATGAAAGAAGGGACTGGCCGCCTCGGCCGGATTGGCGAGGATCAGCGCCCCCTGGCCGAAATAATTGAGGACCAGGGCCGGCAGCACGAACAGGAACCAGGCGCGCGAGATCGGCTTGCGCCCGAAGTGGCCCATGTCGGCATAGAGCGCCTCGGCGCCGGTCACGGCAAGCACGACATTACCCATCGCGACCAGCGCCATCGCTTTGTTGGCGAACAGGAACTCTAGACCGTAGAGCGGGTTGAGCGCAGTCAGGATGACCGGATGCTCGACGATGTTGGAGACGCCGAGCACGGCCAGCGTGCTGAACCAGACCAGCATCACCGGCCCGAAGGCGGCACCAACGACGGCGGTGCCGTGACGCTGGACGAAAAAGAGCAGGAACAGCACGATCATCGTCACCGGAATGACGTAGGGCTTGAACGCTGGGGTCGCCACCTCCAGCCCCTCGACGGCCGAAAGCACCGAGATCGCCGGGTCACCATGCCATCGCCGTAGAACATCGCCGCCCCGAGAATGCCCACCACCATGATCAGCTTCATTTGCAGCGGCTTGCCCTGCGCATCATGCAGCGCCAGGGCGATCAGCGCCATGATCCCGCCCTCGCCGCGGTTGTCGGCGCGCATGATGAAGCTGACGTACTTGACCGAGACGACGATGATCAGCGCCCAGAAGAACAGCGACAGGGCGCCGAAGATATTGGCCTCGGTCACCGGGATCGGATGATTGCCGGCGAAGACTTCCTTGACCGCATAAAGCGGGCTGGTCCCGATGTCGCCGTAGACGACGCCGAGGGCCGCCAGCGCCAGGACGGCCAGGCGCTTGCCGGTCACATTCCCGGAATGATGCTGAGTGCTGTTCATGAAGATCCCTGAATCGCCGGCGGTTTCAAATCCGCTCTAAGCAACTGAAACGTCACGCCGCCTGCCCCCGGCGGCCGTTCACCATCAACCGCCCAGCGCCGCCTTCAGCGACTGAACCTCTTCTTCCGACTCTTCGATGATTTCGTTCAGCGTTTCGGCATCGAAAATGTCGTCCAGCATCGACGTATCGACGGCGCCATCGAGTTCCGGATCGCGCCAGCTCGAACTGCGATTGGCAATCTTGTTGGCGACGTAGAGCACGTCGGACAAGGACTTCAGCGCTGTGATCTCGCGGTCGGTTTCATGCTCCTGCACGGCAACCAGAACCGACTCCGGCGACCCCAGCGCCGAGAGCAGGGCATGACCGATACTGTCGTGCCAGCCGACCAACAGCGCGTGCAGTTCGACCTTGTCATTGACCAGTTCGGGGAAATTGGCGGCGCGCGACATCAGATAGAAGACGCCGAGATCGTGCACCAGGCCGGCGAACATCGCCTCGTCGCCGTTGATCTTGGCGATCCGGCGGGCCAGGACGCGACACAGGGCGGCGACGTGCGAGGTATGGTCCCAGAGCTTCTTCGAGATGTCATCGAAAGCGTGCATCTGTTTCGACTGCAGCAATTGCTCCATGGCCACGGCAAACGATACCGTGCGCACCGCCTCCATGCCGACCCGGACGATGGCGCTCTTGACGTCGGCAATCTCGCGCCCGGACGGGTTGAGCGCCACCGAATTGGACATCCGGATGATCTTGGTGCTCATCAGCGGCTCGGCTCCCACCAGCTTGGCCAGTTGCTCGACATTGAGGTTGGGATCGCGAAGCGCCGTCCGCACCTGGAAGGTAATGTCGAGAAAGGTCGGGAAGGAAATTTCGTCGCCTGAAAGATCCTTGGCGATGTCTTCGAGAACCTTGAAGGTAACTGCGTTGGCCATATTCTTGTCCTATGTGCGCCGCTCAATCGGGGCAATGCCGGAAGTATCGTCGTAAAAATGGTAAAGCCCCGGCCAACCGGAGCCATCCCGGGCAATCACGCCTTTGCTGAAACAGGCGGGGGACGGCTGCGCAAGACACGGCAGCTTGTGGAACAAACCCGGTCATTTTAGCCTACCCGGCCGGCGGCGCGCGGTCCGCGTGCAATTCGCCGGACGGCGCCCGAATCAGCAGCCGCGGCCCGTCGTCCGGCTGAAGCCGAAGCCGCTGCCGCTACCGGGCTGGATACAGATGACCACCCCCAGGGAGCGTGCCGCCCGGTCGATATCGGGCGGAAACGGCGAAAACGGGATGGCCCGCTCGACGACGGCCTTGATGAAGGCAATTTCATCGGCCTGATCGCCGGCATTGAGCACGACGAAAGACTTCAGGCTGCCATCGGGATTGAGCCGGAACTGAACCGCCGCCGGGCGCACGCCCTTGCTCCGCGGGTCGTTTCTGACGAAGCCGGCACTGCGGTTGAGACGTCGGACCAGGCCGTCGATATAGGCTTCCAGGCTGAACGGATCGACCGGCGGGCCATTCGGCCGGCGCTCCAGGGTGGCGCTGCCCGCTTCGTCCTGTTGCGCCATCTGCCGACCCTGTTCCCGGGCCATCGCCAGCGAGCGCTGGGCCAGCGTCGGCTTCGGCACGGCCTTGGCCTGGCCAGCCAGTTCATCGAGAAAACTGTCCATTTCCGCCTTCTCGGCGGCCGACCACTGCCGACCGGCCGCGACCGCCGGCCCGCCGGACTTGTCGACGCTGAGGATGCGCGACCGCGCCGGCTTGGCGGCCTTGCCAGGCGCGGCCTTTTTCGGCGCCAGCGCCGGCGTCGGCTCTGCCACCTGGAGGCGTAGTCCGAGACTGGCTTCCAGGCGCGTGGCAGCCGGGCGACTGGCCGCCGGCTCGCGCTGGGGGACGAGCAGGAACGCCGCATGCAGCAGCAGCGAAAGCAGCAGCGCCCAGAGCAAGGCACGCCTTGCCGGAGCCATCAGCAAGACCCTGCCGAGGAAAACCGACGAAGTTCAGCCGCGCGGACCGGCACAAAAAGCCGACGGCTCACCGCAAAAGTTAGAAAGGGACACAAAGGCATTTCCAGAATTCATCTCATTGCCCGGCATTAGACCCGAACGCCCGCTAGTTGTCCGCTTGCGGTTTTCGGCGCGGCGCCTGGAGTTCGATCAGACGCCGCCAGAAATCCTGCTCGGTCTCGGGCACCGCGCGTGTCGGCCGCTCGGCGAAGCGCCTGGCGTCAGACGGCGGCACCGGGCCGGGATCGGCGGATGGCGTTTCCGCATGGTCGGGCGACACCGGCCGGGTGGCACCCCGCCCCGTTTTTGGAGGAGGTGGTGGTGGCGGGGGCGGTTTGAGCAGCCCCTGGACGAGGCCGCGATTGAACCGGAAATCGGCATCGTCGGCGCGCAGCGCCAGCGCCTGGTCGTAAGCGAGGATCGCCTCATCGAACTGGCCGGCCCGGGCCAGCGCATTGCCACGGTTGAACGCCGCATCGGCGCCCGGGCAGTCGCGCCATAACGCGGCCGCCTCGCGGTAACGCGCCAGCCGATAGTGGGCCACGGCCCGCCAGCAGGGATCGACCAAGGGGGCCACCGCCAGCAGCCGGTCGCTCCAGACCGGGCGGGCATCGTCCGCCAGGGCCTCGGGGGGGCTGAGCAGCCCGCAACTCAAAGCGACGGCGAAGACGACGGGCAGCACGCCCGGCCGGAAAGCGAATAGCGCCAGCGGCAGGATCAGGGCGATCAGGACTGGCCCCAGTTCGAACGGCAGCGTCTCGCCGGCCGGCGGCGCAGGGGCCGCCGATGCCAGCCACGGCCGCAGCTCGGGAAGCGTGGCGAGGGCGCGGCCGCTGGCCGGACTATGAAAAAAGCCCCCCGTGCTCTCGGCATGGCGCTGGAGTCGGGCGGCCAGTTGCCCGTCACTGCCGTAAAAAAGCACCGCGACGCGGCCCTCGACGGGCGGCACGGCGCCGTTGGCGGACGCGATGTCGCCGGCCGTCAGCCAGACGATATCCGCCTGCTCAAAACCGTTTCGCCGCAGAACCTCGTCCGCCATCCCCAGAGCCCGCTCGGGGCGCGCGCCATAGGCCGGCAGCAAACCCGGGCTCAGGCCCTGCAGCAGATGTTCCGTGCTCGCGCGGTCGGCCGTCGGCGGCACCAGCAGGAAGGGGTGGCGGGAATACAGCACGACCGCCGTCTCGTGGCCGGGCAGTAGCCTCAGCAGGGCCAGCGCATCTTGCCTAACGCTTTCCCAGTTGCGGCGGACATCGCCGGCCAGCCCGGTGGCCTCGGGAATCTCGATCAGCAGAACCAGCGCCCGCTCCCCTGCCCTCTTCTGGGCGGCGGGCTGGCCGAGCTGCGGACCGGCCAGCGCCGCCACTGCCGTCAGCCAGGCCAGCGCCAGCAAGGCGAGCCGGCTGGCGTGATGGCCGGAACGTTCCCGCTCGATCACGACATGCGGCAGCAAGTGGGCATCGACGACACCCCGCCAGCGCCCGGCGCCCGGCCGGCCGCTGGACCAGATCACCCACCAGCACGCGGCCAGCGGCAACAGCGCGAGCCACCACAAGGGGCGGGCGAACGAGAGATCGGCCACTTAGCCGCCCCGCCGCCGGATGCGATCAAGCCCCAGGCCGACGGACAGCACCAGGGCCAGGGCCAGCGGCCAGGGATAGAGTTCGCGCCAGCGGGTCGCCGGCGGCCTCCCGGGGCCGGCCGCCTGCCGGATACCCTGCAGAAAGGCGCGGAGTCCGTCGCCGTCGGCGACGCGGGCGAAGGACCCGGCGCTCCGTTCGGCCAGGGCTTGCAGGCTCGCCGAATCAGCTTCGCCGGACCCGCTGGCCGGGCGGCGGCCGGCGACCAGCAAGGCATGGATTTTGAGGTCGCCGGGCGCGACGCCGCCGACATTGCCGGCGACGGCTTTCCCGCCGGGCCGGGCCGCGCCATCGCTCAGAACGAGCATCGACTGCCGGCCAGCGCTCGTCCCGGCCAGACGCTCGGCGGCCAGGACGATGGCATCGTCGAGCGCGGAGCCGCGACCGGCCAGTCCGCTCTGGAGTGCCGCCAGGCCGTCAAGCAGCGCCGCCTTGTCGCGGGTCAGCGGCGTGTGCACGTGCGCCGCGCTGCCAAAGACGACCAGGCCTGCCCGGCCGGGGCCCAGACTGTGCACCAGTTCGGCGGCGATCGCCTTGGCCACCGTCAGGCGCGAGGCCGGCCGGCCGTGCAGCAGCAGGTCCTCGGCGTCCATGCTGGCCGAAACATCGAGGACCAGCAGCAGGTCGGAGGGCGCCGGGCCGGCCTCCGTCGGCACCACCTCCGGCCACAGCGGACGGGCCAGGGCAACGACCAGGCAGAGCCAGACCAGGACCGCCACCCCGCCCGGCCGGCGCCCGGTCGCGGCGAAGTACCTGCTGCCCTGAAGGAAGGGCCGCCCCGGCAGGCGCAGCGCCGGCCCGGCTTCCGCCAGGGGCAACCAGCGGGCGGCCAGCCACGGCAAGGGCAGCAGGAGCAGTGCCAGCGGCCAGGCCAATACGGGCATGCTCAATGCGCCAGCCAGCGGGCGACGAGCGCGGCGACCGCGGCCGACTCCAGGCGCCCGTCGCGCTGGTAAGGCAGGGTCGCCAGGCAGCGCCCGGGGCCGCAGAAGAAGGCATCCGTGCCGCCGGTGCGGTCGAGAAAGGCAAGCCAGTCGTCCCCGGTCAGGCGCCGAAGGTTGGCGTCGGGATAACGGCGCAGCGCTTCCCGGCGCAGCAGCGCATCGAGCTCGCGGGCATAGCGCACCGCGTCGCCATCACGGGCATGGCGCTCCTGCGCGGCTCGCAGCTGCGCCAGGGTCAGGCGCCGGGCAACCACCGATGGCCGGCACCGGTGGCGGCGAAGCAGCCACCAGGCGACGCCCGCCGCGGCAAGGCCGGCCAGCAACAGCGGCGACCACGCGCCGAGCGCCTCCCACGCTGCCATCAGGGGCGGCGGGTGGATGTCGCGGAGCTGCTCAATCCCGGGCGCGGGCACGGCCTTGACCGGGAAAACGGCGCCAGGCGCCCTGCAGCGTAGCAGGCAGGTCGGCATTGGTCGCAATGGGCAAATAGTCGGCCCGGACAGCTTGCGCCAGGTGGCGCAAACGTTCGCTGCAGGCCGCGAAGCGGGCGACGAACGCGTCGCGTGTCGGGCCGGCGTGCAGATCGAGCGTCACGCTGTCCCGGCCATCGTTGAGGCGATAGATGCCGGGGGGCGGATTCTGCTCGAACGGGTCATGGACGTGGATCAGGATCAGATGGTTGCGCCGGGCGCAGATCCGCAGACTGCCTTCGGCTTCGGCGCTCAGCCCGGCGAAATCGCTGATCACGACGGTGGCGGCCAGGCCCGGTTTTTGGGCCAGCCGATGCAAGGGCCAGTCGAGACCCGGAGCGGTAGCGGGCGCCTCCGCGGAAGCATCCGCGAACAGCTTGAGCAGTGGCAGCAACCCGTGTTTCTCATGGCGGGCGTCGAGTTCCGGCCGGGCACGACCGGTCCAGGCCAACCCGCCCACCCGCTCGCCGGCGGCCGCGAAGCGCCAGGCGAGATGGCCGGCGATGCGGGCGGCCACCACCGACTTGAACGCAACCCGTGTGCCGAAGCGCATGCTGGCGCCCATATCGACCAGAAACTGTATCGGCCGCTCGTGCTCTTCGGCGAACTGCTTCGTATACAGGCGGCCCCGGCGGGCGCTCTGCCGCCAGTCGACGGCGCGGCGGTCGTCGCCGTTCTGGTGCGGCCGGGAGCCCAGATAGGCCAGGCCCTGGCTATTGATGCCCAGCCGCTGCGGTGTCGCCCCGCCGGGCAGCGAGCGGCTGGCGAGCGGCGGCGGCGACCTGACCGCCGTCTGCCGGAGGGCGATCAGTTCGGCGAGCCGAACCACGACACCCTCGCCCGGCGCCGGCTGCCGATCGGGGGACGGCTGCGTCATGGCCGATCGATTTGGTCGAGCAGCGCCTGGACGATATCCTCGGCAGCCATGCCATTGGCTTCGCCCTCGTAGGAAACGCCGATCCGGTGGCGCAGCACATCGGGCGCCAGCGCCTGGATGTCGGCCGGAGTGACGAAATCCCGACCAGCCAGCCAGGCCTTGGCCTGAGCACCACGCTCGAGCGCGATCGCCGCCCGCGGGCTGGCACCGAAGCGCAGCATCCCACGCAGCGCCGGGAGCGTTTGCCCTCCGGGCCGGGTGCCGGCCACCAGGCGCAGCAGATAGTTTTCAACCTCGGGCGCCAGATAGACGCCCAGGACTTCGCGCCGGGCAGCCAGAATCTCCTCGCAGCGCATGGTTTGGGCGGGGTTCGGAACCGGCGCTGGCGGGCGCTCGCCCAGGGCTTCGGCCCGTACCAGCGCCAGGATCGCCTTTTCGGTCGCGAGATCCGGGTAGTCGATACGCACATGCAGCATGAAGCGGTCGAGCTGGGCTTCCGGCAAGGCGTAGGTACCTTCGTGCTCGAGCGGATTCTGGGTCGCCATGACCAGGAAGGGATCGGGCAGGCGATAGGTCGTGCGGCCGACCGAAATCTGCCGTTCGGCCATCGCTTCGAGCAGGGCCGACTGAACCTTGGCGGGCGCCCGGTTGATCTCGTCGGCGAGGATCAGCTGATGGAACAACGGACCGGGCTCGAAACGGAAAGCTCCGGTCTGCGGATTGAAGATGTCGGTTCCTGTGAGGTCGGCCGGCAGCAGGTCCGGGGTGAATTGCACGCGCTGGAAGGAGGCGTCGAGCAGGCCGGCCAGGATCTTGACCGCCCGGGTCTTGGCCATTCCCGGCGGGCCTTCGAGCAGGACATGCCCTTCGGCGAGCAGTGCGATCAGCAGGCGTTCGCAGAGTACGGCCTGACCGAGCACCGCCGCGTTGAGAGCGGCCAGCAGGGCATGGAAACGCTCGGCGAGCGGGGACAGCGGCACGTCAGATCATCCCTTTATGCAGCGCGGTCGAGACGAAGGGAATGCCGAAAAAGGTAAAGAAGGCCACCAGCCAGGTGCCCACCACGAGCAAGGCGTTGGTCCGCGGCGAGGTGTTGAAGGGCTTGCGCACGTGCAGGGTCAGGCCGATCGACAGCCAGGTCAGCAGGGACCAGATCTCCAGGTGGTCCCAGGACCAGTAGCGGCCCCAGGCGTCCTGGGCCCAGATGGCGCCGGCCATGATGCCCAGGGTGTCGAAGATCAGTGCCAGCCCCATGCAGCGGTAGGCGGTGCGGTCCAGGGCTTCGTCCTCGGGCATCCGCGCCAGGCGTGCCGTGCCGACGCCGGCGGCGCGCAGCAGGATGATTCCGGCGATGCCGAGCGCGATGAAGGCGCAGCCGAGGAAGAGCTTGATGAACCCGATGTGGATGAACAGCCAGACCGTATGGTAAGTCGGCGGTAGCGACGAATCGGCCCGCTGCAGTAGCAGCATCCAGGCCATCATTATCATCACGACCGGCAGCACGATGGCGGCGAAGGCGCGCATCCGTGGCAAGCGCCAGTAGCCGATGGTGACCGCCGCCATCAGGCCCCAGATATTGGCCGAGAGCATTTCGAAGGTATTGCCGACCGGCAGATGGTCGATGCGAATCCAGCGGGCGCCGATGGCGCAGCTATGCAACAGGAAGGCGAGCAGGATCAGGCCCATCAGCGTGCGCTCGGGGCGCTTGCCGAAAACCAGTGCCCAGAGGGCGATGGCCGTCGCCACGGAATAGCCGACCAGGGCACTCCAGAAGGACAGCAGTTCAATGTCGAGCAGGCTCATCGCTTGTAGATTTCCTTCTTGTCTGCAGATTTGATTTCGTAGGCGGTCACGCCGGCCGGGTTTTCGCCGCCGCCGATCGGCATCTTGATGGCGACGCCGCGGCCGTCGCGCTTCAGTTCGGCGGCGGTGAAGCCCGCCGGAATCCCCTTGCTCGCCCCCCAGGCGCCGCGACCGAGACGGGATTCCCACTCCCAGATGGCGGAGCGAGCCTGGGCGATGCGCTTGCGGAAGGGATCGGCGTCGGACTCGGTATGCAGGTAGCTGCGCATCGCGCCCAGTGCCGACGGCAGATCGCCAAGACTTTCCGAAGTCGTGGCGTAGCCCCAGTGGGCGTCCGCCAAGGCTGGATTCTTGTTGAGGGCCGCGTTGTAGAAATCGCGGGCCGTGCTGTAGTCGCGCCGGCCTTCCAGCGCCCGGCCGAGGACCAGGTAGGTTTGCGGGACGTCCTTCAACTGCGCGCGCGACTGATTGAGATGGCGGATCGCATCGTCGTAGCGCTTGGCGCGGATCAGGTCGCTGGCTTCCTTGAGCTTGTGGCGGATATCCGGCGAATCGGGAAGCGCCGGATCGACCTGTTCCTCGACCGGGACCGGAATGTCGACCTCCTGGCGCTCGCCAATGCTGGCCGCCAGTTGCTCGATGTTGGCGGCGGCCGGATCGGCCACGACGCTGTTGGCGGGCATGTGCTGGAAGGCATATCCGAAGCCGACCACGGCAAGCACGGTGAGAACGACGGCGAGCGGGCGGCGGTCGCGGCGCCGGCGAGCGGGCGGCTGGTCTGCGGGCGAAGCGATGCTCACGGCGTGACGGCCCGCGCCTTGCCGTCCGCCAGATAGGCGCGGGCCTGGTCGACGCTGAGCGCGAAGCGCGTGCCGTAGCAGATGAAGCCATCGTCGTGGCGCTGGGTCTGGCGGTTGCCGGTCATCGCCAGCTGATAGGGCCCGGAAGCCCAGCGCCCGCCGCGTAGCTGCCCATGGGTTTCGAATTCGAGCTTGGGCGACGCGAAAGGCTCGGCGGCATGGGGATTGCGCGCGCCGTCCTCAAGCGTGCCTTCGTAGAGGTCGTTGGTCCAGTCGGCCACGTATTCGAAGGCGTTGCCGGCCATGTTATAGACGCCGTAGGGCGAGCGGCCCTTGGGGTTGCTGTCGACCGGGAAGACATTGCATGCCGTGGCGCCCTCCTGGAAGACGGCGTGGGTGTCGTCCGGAAACTCGTCACCCCAGGGATAGAGCCGCTTGTCGTCGCCCCGGAAGGCATGCACCCACTCGGCGTCGGTCGGCAGGCGGAAGCCCATCCAGGCCGCGAATTCGTGGGCCAGGTCCCAGGACAGATTGGTCGCCGGCAGGTTGTTGTCCGGGAAGCGTTCGAAGAAACTGCCCTGCTCGTCGACCCGGACCGAGCAGCCGTCATAGGCCCCGTAGGCGTCCGACAAGGCGTTGGGCGGCGGGTAATACTGGCGGGCATGGCGGGCTTCGCCGGAATTCATGAAGCGGGTGAAGTCGCGGGCCCGCGCTTCGAACTTGCCGATGTACATGGTATCGGCCCAGACCTTGATCTCCCGCCGCGGCCGATAGCGCAGCTTGCCGTCACGCATCTGGGCGCCATAGACCGCGTAGTGGAACCAGCCGCCGGGAACCAGCATGAACTCGACACCGTTGGCGACGATCTCCTTGGGCAGATCGGCGTCCGGATCGCTCGCCGCCCATGTCGGAGCGAATGCCAGACCGAAGAGCAGCGAGATGAGGGCAAACAGCCGGCGCATCATTTCTCACCTCGCGGGATACGCACCAGGCGAAAGCCAATGGTGTCGGTCTGGGTGGCGCCGTCCTGCCAGGCGCGGGCGGCGCAACGGATGAAGTGGCGGGCAGTGCGGAAACCGCCGCCCCGGATAGCGCGGGCGGCGCCGTCCTGTTCGATCACGGGGTTACGCCGGGCATGCAGGCGATAAGCATCGTCCCGGTAGCTGTCCTGCACCCACTCCCAGGCATTGCCGAGCATGTCGTGCAGGCCGGCGGCATTGGCCTGGCGGGTGCCGACCGGATGCACGCTGGCATGGCGCTCGCCGGTCTTCTTTTCATAATGAAACGAGAACCAGGCCTTGCCGGCGATTTCGTCGGTATAGGGGGGGCCACTCGAGGCCGGCTCGCCGGCGCGGCAGGCGTATTCCCATTCGGCTTCGGTCGGCAGTCGGAACTGGTCGCCCTTGTCCGAAATCTCGCTCAGCCGCCGGGCAAAAGTCTGCGCCTCCTGCCAGCTGATGCCGGTCACCGGATGCCCGGGGCCGACCGGGCGCCGCGGCGTCCCGATCAGGGTTTGCCACTGGGCTTCCGTGACTTCGAAGCGGCCGATCCAGAATTCGTCGAGACAGACCTCGTGCGCCGGCATTTCGTTGGCCACCCGGCGAGCATAGATATAGCCTTCCTCGCGCGCCGGCTGGTCGTCGGCGACGCCCATCGCGTAGCAGCCCTTGGCCATCCGCGTAAACGCCATGCCTGTCCGGGGCTCCGTCCAGGTGGCTCCGTTGGCCCAGGCCAGGGCGGGGAGCAGGCTGGCCGCCCCCAGGGCGAAACGCAGAAAATTGGCGGTCGACCGCGAAGCTTTCATGTTGTGCGCTTTCTGATGAACAGACGTCCGTAGTACACGACCATGCACAGCACCGAGAACAGTCCGGCGGCGCCCAGCCAATGGACGGTTGGATCGAAAACCAGCCGATAGCCCATCCAGGTATCCAGCTTGCGATAGGTCAGACGGCCACCCGGCAACTCGAGGCTCTCGCCGCGGGCGATCACATGGCGCTGTTCGCCATGGCGGATAACCAGGCGATGCCCGAGGGTACCGACACCGAGATTGCGGCGGCTTTCACCGGGCCGGATCTGCAGGCTTTCCTGCGGTTGCAGCATGGCCCAGACCTTGAAGCCGTTCGGCAGCCGCCATTCGTTGGCCAGGTCATGCTCCCCCGGACGCAACTGGACGTTGCCGAGTTCCACTTCGCCGGCGGCGTTTTCCCATTGAAAGTGCACGCTGAACCCGCGGTTGAAGGTGGTGTAGATACGGTAGCCACTCATGAGCAACGGGCGCGCTTCGCCGATGCTGGCACTCTGCCGCTGACCGGTGTCGTTCCACCAGTGGACGCGGTTGGCGGTGACCTCCCAGCGTTCGCCGGGGCGAAAGGTTTCCTCGAAGCCGTCGTTGGCGAAGCGCAGTTGCGCCAGCTTGCCGAAGTGCCAGGGGCCCTGCTCGGCGATATCGAGCTTGCCGTTGAAGGACTGGCCGCGCTCCAGCGAGACATGGCCGTCGAGATAGGTCAGGCGCGCCGCGGCAAACAGCACGATCATCGCAAAGAGGCCGAGATGCAGGCCGAGCAGCGGCAGATCGCTGCGCAGGCGGGGATTGGTCGCCATCGCGGCGAGCAGCGACAGGCAGAAGATGCCCAGGGGCAGCATCCAGACCGGCGTGACCCAGTCCGGGTGCTCCATCGAGACGACGGCGCTGATCGCCGCGAAGACGAAGAAGGCGAGCATCCATTTGGGCGATGCCAGCGCCGCCAGCAGGCCGCTGGCCGACCGTCCCGGAACAAGGCCTGCCGCGAACGGCCAGCGCCTGGCCAGCGTCAGTTGTCGCATACCGAGCGCATCCAGTCGCGAGCTGTACTGCTGCCTTTGCCGCATTTGTTCGCCGACCAGTTGCCGCTGGCCGGCCAGGTCTTGACCCGCAGCGTCGCACCCTGATAGTAGGGGGCGACCGTCGCCGAGTTGTCGCTGAAATTCATGCAGCCCGTATAGGTGGCGCCGGCCTCCCTGCCCACGCAATTCAGGTTGACCAGGAAAGCCTTGTTCCGCCAGCCGTGCGGCACGGCGACGTGGCACTTGACGCAGGCTTTGCCACCGTGCTCGTTGCCGTGCCCGCCGCCGCCATCCTCGCCGGAGTTGTTGAAGCCGCTGGAACCGGCATAGTCGTCTCCGCTGCCCGACGAAGCGCTCGGGTTATGGCAGTTGCCGCAGAATCCCGGGCTGCTGATCGAGGTGCTGGACGACCAGCTGCCTTTGAGCAGGAAGTAGTCTTCTGAACCGTGCGGCCCCTGGACTTGATCCAGCTTGGGGCCCGTACCCTGTGTCCACGATGTCGCGTTGCCGTGGCAATCCGAACAATGCATGGTCTGCGTGCCGACCCGGGTGCCGAAAGGCGCCCGGAAGTTGCCGCCGGTGGCCTGCATGCGCCGTTCGTCGCGGCTGCGGCCGGTCGGCCAGCGTACCGGGTGCCAGGAGCGATGGTTGACGTTGGTCGTCGCCGTCATGTTGCTGGTCGTGGCATTGCCCGGATAGGAGCCGATCGGCTCGATGCTTGCCGAATCCTCGGGGCTGTTCGATCCCTCGCCCTTTTCGCCTTGGTCGGTGCCGGTGCTCGGCGGATCGGTGGCATTGACGGCGAATTCGGCGGCCACGTTGGTGTAGGTCGTCATGCCGTTGGTGCCGCTCGGGGTGCCGCCGGTGTGGCCCAGCGTCGGGAAAGAGCCGGCGGTATTGCTGTAAGTTGAGTGGCACTTGAAGCACAGCTGGTATTCCCGCGTCAGCCAGGTCGACGATCGCGCCGTACCGGTTCCCGTGACCCCTTTTTTGACTTCGTAGTTGGTCGGCGCTTCCGGCCAGTCGGTAATACCGTTGAGAAGGGCATCGACCGGCTCGACCCCCCAGGCGCCGCGCAATACGCCGGAGGCGACATTGCCGTCGGATTCCACGGTGTAGGAACCGGCCGAGCCGCCGGCGACATGGGTACGCTGCGTGGTGACCCCGGAACCGTCGATCTTGGTATTGCGGATCACGCGGTGGGGGTTGTGGCAGTCGGTGCATTCCACATGCCGGTTTTTCTTGTCGAGCAGACCCAGTTTTTCACGCGTTTCCGAAAAATCGGCATCGGAAATGTCATGGACTTCGGTCGTGTTGCCACCGCCCCCCTGGTCAGCGTCCTTGATCGGCATGCGAACCGGGCGGCCGAATTCCGACTTGATATTGGGCACACCGGTGGTCGCGGTGAGGGTGCCCGACTGGGTCAGGACGTTCGGCGGCGTGGTCGCGTTGTAGGCCGTATGGCACTGGTAGCAGGTTTCCTCGATCGCCGACTTGCCGCCGGCTTTCGGCGTCGCCGTGCTGGTCGTCCCTTCGCGCAGCAGGCGGCGGGCGCCGGCGACCGTGTGGGTGTCATGGCAGTTCAGGCAGGCCGCCTTCCAGACCGGGGTGCCGGCCGCGAACTGGCGCTGGGTCGTGGCGGCACCCGTGTAGGCGTAGCTCGCCGTGGAGGTGTTGGCATGGGCCGAATTGGACCACTCGGTGCCCATCTTGTCATGACAAGCCAGGCAAATGATGTCATTCGCCTCACTGAAGGCGCCGCCGGTCGGTGCCGTCACCTGCAGGCGGTTGGCGCGCAGGAACTTGCGGTTGGGGTCGGCTGAATCGTAGAGGTGCGGATCGTGGCAGGTCGAGCACTGCACCTGGCCGGCGCCGGCGGTGCCGGTCGGCGCCAGGGGCAACAGGGGCTTGTAACCGGGGCTGCGGATACCGAGTATCGAGCCGATTTGGCCGGAAATCGGGTGCTGCTGGCTGGCGTTCATCGGGCGCAGCTCCTTGTCCGCCGAAGCCAGCGCGTTGTTGTAGGTGACCGAGATCGGGTGGTCGTTGCTCAGGTCGGCGCCGATGACCCGGGTGAACCCGGTGGTGGTCCCGCTACCGGTGGGCATCTTGTCGTCGGCGGTGCCGCCGACCATGTCGATGATGACCGGCGTCCGGCCGTTGAGCACGTTGAGGTTGCCCAGCGCGATTGTGCCGTCATGGCACGAGAGGCACAGCAGGGAGGCGCCGGCGGGGCGGCCCTTGGTATTGTCGGTCTGGAAGGCGCCGCCATCGGCATCCATCGACAGCGAGGTGTAGCCGGTATAGGTCGAGGCCGCACTGGTCGCCCGGTTCCATAGCGGCGACTTCCCCGAACTAGCGGCGTGCGGCGTATGGCAGAAGACGCAAATCTGGTCCGTGGTGGACTGCCCGGCAGTCGGCGTGGCATTGGCCCGCACCGTTTGACCGCCGTCCTTGGACAGATTGTGCTTGGTCATCCGAATATTGGATACCGGCGCCGCGGCGACCTGCGTCGCGGCGACCGCCAACAACCCGACCAGCGCCAGCACGAGAACCCGCATGCTCGACGCCATAAGGGAGGGCGCGTCAAGCAGGCGACTCCCAAGAGATCGCATCGACCAAGCGGCTAGCACATTCATTGTTGTTATCCTCGACTCACGTCGGATTGACTTATCCATTCCCTGTCGGCTTGACGACTACGAGCAGCACGATGGCCAGCGTCGCGCCCAGACCCAATGCTTGAACGAGGTCGAAGCGGCGCGAGCCCCAAATGGTCTGGTCACGCATGGCGTGCCGGAACTGCCTGAAGAGCAAACCGTGAAGCGTGGACAAAGCAAAAACAAGGCCAATTTTCGACCACAACCAGCCCGGCAGCGCCCCACCCTGGGCCCAGATGGCGCAAGCCATCAGCGTGCCGAACAGAAAAGCCCCCAGCATGGCGACATTGAGCAGCCCATTGACCAGAAATCCCAGCCGGGAAACGAATTCGTCGTCCCGGGAAGGATTCGTGGTCTGCCGATGGCGCAAGGCGAGAACCAGCAATCCCAGCACCAGCTGCGGCCCGACCCAGAGGATCACGCAAACGACATGCAAGGCCTTGAGCCATGGGTAAAAACCGGCAATCAAAGACAGCATTCGGGGCAGGCTCCGCAGCTCTGGCGAATCAACACAAGCGACATGAAACTTCTCAACCTCAGGAAAGCCCCCGGCACGAGGGCACGGGATTCAGGTCGCGTCGACCGCCTGCTTCAGCTCGTGCAGGCCCGGCATATCGTGCGGGATGGCCTTGCCGCCAAAATCGAAATGCTTGTGGAAGTCCTTCATCATCGCCTTGAAGGCGCTGAGCATGTAGCGCCGCTTGAAGCCATCCTCGAGAGCCAGCACTTCCTTCATCTTCTGGCCGTAGAAGGTCATGTAGCAGCGGGCGAGTTCGCCGCTGACCTGCTCGAGCGTCATGGCGTAGGGCTCGATGATCGGCGTCATCAGGTTGTATTTGGCGTAATCGAAGACCCGGATGCGATCCTTCATCTGCTTGTAGAGCGGCGTGAACGGCATCGGCGTGATCAGCGGGAAGACCGCGATATCCGGATTGAGCCGCACGGCCTCGGAGATGGTCTTGTCGACGCTCTCGAAGGTCTCCTCGGGGAAACCGATCATGAACGAGGCTTCGGTCATGATGCCGTGCTCGCGCAAGAGGTCGATGGCGAGTTTGTTCTGGTCGACGTTGGTGCCTTTGTTCAGGCTGTTGAGCGTGGTGTCGGAGCTGCTCTCCGCCCCCAGGTACATGTGGATGATGCCGGCGTCGCGGTATTTATGCAGCAGGTCGGCATCGCGGATGATGTCCTCGACGCGCGTCTCCATCAGCAGGCGGACGTTGATCTTCGCCTCGATCAGCAGGTCGAGCTGGCGCTCCCAGCGTTCGCGGTCCTTGGTCGGGTAGGGGTCGATCAGGGTGATGAACTCGACCTGGTAGGTGTCGACCAGATGGCGGATTTCCTCGATCACCTTGGCCGGGTCACGCACCCGCCAGTCGCCACGCCAGAAGACGCGGTGCGAGCAGAAGGAACACTGCATCATGCAGCCGCGCGTGGTCAGGATCGACCCCATCCGGCCCCAGGGTTCGATGTTGTAGTGGTAGTCCTCCCAGTCGAGCAGATGCCAGGCCGGAGCCAGGGTATCGAGGTCGTCGATGTGGGCGCGCAGGCGCGTTGACACCGGCAATTGGCCGTCGCGATAGGCGATGCCGTCGAGGCTGCGCCAGTCGCCGTCGGGATAGTGGCGCAGCAGTTCGCGCAGCGTCGCTTCCGACTCGCCGCGCAGCACGAAATCCGGCGGGCTGATCGGATCGCTGAGGATCTCCTTGAACAGGAAGGTCGGGTGCGGTCCGGCGATGATGGTCACGATTCCCGGATCGACTTCCTTGGCGATGGCCAGGGTCTTGAGCGCCGCGGGCACCGTCGCCGTGCTGATCGCCCCGGACACCGGCAGGTAGTCCATCGAGAGCACGACGTCAGGCCGGTAGCGTTCGATCTCGGCGCGGACGTCGTCGAACGTCAGGTTCTTGTTCATGGCGTCGAAGACGCGCGCTTCGTAGCCGGCCTCGAGGGCAACTCCGGCCAGATAGGCGATCTGTAGCGGGGGCCAGGTGCCGATCACCTGGACGCCCCAGCAGTGGTACGGGGGGCGACAAAAAGTATTTTCTTCATGGTTTTCCTGCCAAGACTGCCCCGCCAAGGGCGCCCGCATCGGTTTCTTCGATCATTGCATCGGCCAACTCGCCGCACGGGCACGCCGGCGGCACCAGCGGCGTGCGCGCCTTGAGCCAGCCCGACTTGAAGCGGATGGAAAAATTCACATAGGCTTCGAGGAAGCGGAGGATCGGCTTGTCACCCATCGGCCCGACGGTGCGCTCACTGGGGACGGCCGACACCTTGCCGGTCGCCTTGTCCTGCTGGGCGCGGCCGACGATCTGGAAATTGCCTTGGGCATCGGTGTAGCCGAGGTTGTCAGTCTGCACAGCGAGCACGGTGGGCAGATTGACCAGATCGTAATGGCGCAACAGGCCGATCTCCCCGGGCGGCAGCGGCCGCAGATCCTCGGCACTGACCGCGACGGTCCGCGTCCACGGCGGGCAGGGACGCAGGCGCTTGCGGGTCGGCAGCCCCTTGAACGCGCGCCGCAGGCTGTCGTCGAAGAAATTGGTGGCGCTTTCGGCCATGCCCAGCACGTTGACGCAGTGTGAATAAGGGATGCCCAGGACTTCCCAGGCCAGTTGCCAGTAATCCTCCTGGCTCAGTTCGCCGAAGCGGCCGCGGTAGCCCCCGCCGTCGCCGATCCGGCTGCCCTGCGGCAGATGGAAGGAAATGCCCTTCTTCTTGCAGGCATTGAAGAAGAACACGAAGGCCGAGGTCGAGCCGATCATCGCGATCGGTACTCCCGTGGCTTCGGCCTGGGCCAGCGCCTTGACCAGTTGGGCGATGTCGATGCCGCCATGGTTGAGCAGAAAACAGCTGTCTTCGGTGCCGAAATGCCGGCGCGTCTCTTCCATGCCGATCGCCATGCCCATGGATGGCGCCATTTCCGGGCTGGGCGCGAGAATCAGCACGCGACAGCGCTGGTTCTGGGCGAAATCCGGGAAAAGGTAGGCCTCGGTCATCACGCGATTGGCTTCCAGAACCAGCTGGCGGCCGATTTCGTCGCGGAAGATCTGGCCGCGGACGATGGCCGTGGTGCCGCCGGTGAGCTGCGCCATGACTGCCTGGTCGAACGGGAAGGAGGTGACCAATTCCTTCTTGAAGCTCTCGCACGGAAAGGCCGGGATGTCCTGCCAGGCGCCGACCTGGTCCGGAACGATGCCGATCGCATCGCAATAGGCGCGGTACGGCGCGTTGCCGGCGTATTGCAGGGCGAAGATATCCAGGGCCAGGGCCTCGAAGCCATCGCCGGCGCCATCGACGCCCGCGGCCAGCATGGCCTGCACGCGCCGGGCGATCTCCGGCGCCGATGCCGCGCCGCTCACAGCGCCCACGCGATGACCAGCCCGGTACCGAGCAGCATCGACGAGCCGAGGATGGCATGCTTGACCTTGAGCAGACGCTTCTTGATGCCCGCCATCTCGGCACTGTCCCAGTTCCGGTAATAGAAGAAGCGGAAGACCCCGGTCATGATGATCGCGCCCAGCGAACCCAGACAGAGCCAGAAGAAGGTATCGGTCAGCTCGCCGAGCAGGGCTGCGTCGCCAACCTTGCCGCGCAAGATGGCAAGGGTCAGAAAACTGCCGAACCACAAGCCGGTGAACAGGTCGTGGCAGAAGTCATTGATCAGGATGAGCCAGGGTTTCATTCGTTGCTCCTATTTTTTAGTGAAGCCCGCGCGGTGCGCGAGGCAAAATTGACGCCATTCGGTTCTGACCGGCACGGATTCCCTCTCAAAATCGAGAGGCTCATGCCGGAAGAGTCCAATACTTGGGAAAATCCTCGATTGCGGTTCAGTTGTTCTGAGCCGCCAAATATTCAAAAACCACCACGCGGTTGTTGTACATGTCGGCCACGAAAACTTTGCCGTCGCTTCCCAGCCAGACGCCCGCCGGCAGCATGAATTTTCCCGTGGGCAATCCGGAGCCATCGATACCCAGCAAGAACTGCCCTTGCTGGTCGTAGACCAGCAGATGGGCAAAGTAGGACTCGACGACATAGGCCAGTTTGTTCTCGGCGCTGAAGGCCACGCCTTTCGGACGACTCAGCTGGCCGACATGGACCCCGGCCTCGCCCGTGGCACGCAGGAAATTGCCCTCGGGGCTGAAGACCTGGATGCGATTGTTCAAGGCATCGCTGACATACAAGCTGCCGCCCGCAAACGCCAGATGGGTGGGTGCGTTGAATTCGCCGGGGCCGCTGCCGGGGCTGCCGATGGTTCTGCGCAAGGCGCCATCTTCGCCAAACACCTTGACGTTGCTGGCCTCGGTATCGGCCACGTAGAGATCGCCCCGGGCGGCGTCGAACGCCACGCCGGTCGGCCGTTCGAGCAAGCCGGTGCCGAGCTTGCCGACGGGCAGCCCTTTGCCGTCGAGGAGATAGACGGTCTTCAACTTGGCGTCGGAAACGGCCAGCTGGCCCTTCCACGCGAAGGCCAGCGCGATCGGTGACTGAAACGACACCCACTCCTCGGCCTGCGTCCACACCAGCAGTTCGCCTTCGCCTTTTTTTGCTTCCTCGGCCTGCGGTTCAAAAACCAGGATCGCATTGCGTCCGGCGTCGACGACCAGCACCCGGCCCGCAGCATCCGAAGCCCCATGCATCGGACGATGCAGCAGCAGTTTTTCATTGACCGAGAGCAGGCCGGCCACCCATTTTCCGACCAGGATTGCCGAGCGCAGCAGGAGACTGGTGTTCTGGTCGCTGATGTCCACGAAATTGGGCTCGCCTACCAGCTCCCCGACATAGCGAAAACGCGGCGTCTCGGGTGGCCCGGGCCAGTTGATCTGGCGCCTCGCCTCGACCGGACGCAGATCGTAGTCCAGCCGCCCGCGGACGATCTCTTCGCCGGCGCATCCGGTCAGCAGAACCGCCGCCAGGACAGCAAGGCAGGCACTGCGCGTCGCCGCACATAATTTTGTTGAAATCGGGTTCACTTTGACTGCAGATTGCTCAAGGGGGCGCAAAACCCGTGGCACCAAGCAATATCCAAGCCACTGAAACCACATCATCGGCATGGTTATTGCTGACCATCATGCTCTGACGAAGCCGCCAGGGGGCTTCGCTTTTTCTTTTCTCCGGGGGGAGATGATGTTTTCTGTCCAGAATTTTTTTCTGCTTGCTTGCCTGTTGTCCTTTTTCGAGTCGGTCCATGCCGAAAATTCGATTGCACTCGCTCACGACCGCCACGGGAGCCAGTGGTTTCTGATGCGGACACCAGCCGCCGACCAGACCGGGCTGCAAGCTGCCCGCCTGCGCGTCGAGTTTCCCCGGCCGCGCTCCTTCCACAGCTTCCATCAGGTAAAGACCGCCCACCTTTTTGTCCGCTTCTCATGCCCCACGACAACCATGGAAATCGAGCGAATCAACCTGCTGGGCGAAGCCGGCGACGAAATCGCCGGAATATCGGCCGCCGGATCAGCGCAGAGCGCCGCCCAGCATCTGCCGGAAACGATCATGAAATCCGCCTTCGGCCACGCCTGCACGGAACCCCGGAGCTAGCCCCACGGCCCGCGCCAGGCAATAAAAAACCCGGACAGGCTATGAACCTGTCTGGGTTTGTTTACGTCTACTACTTAGGTATATTTCAGAATGGGATATCGTCGCCCAGATCGTCGAACGAGGGCTTCGGCTTGTTCTTGGCCGGGGCCGGCGCGTAGTCGGTCGGTTCGCTATCGTAACCGCCGCCGCCACCGGCCGGTGCGCCCATGCCCTGGCGCGAGCCCAGCATCTTCATTTCATCGCCGCGAATCTCGGTGGTGTAGCGCTCCTGGCCATCCTTGTCGGTCCATTTACGGGTGCGAATGCTGCCTTCGACATAGACCTGCGAGCCCTTCTTCAGATATTGACCGCAGATTTCGGCGAGCTTGCCGAAAAATGAAATGCGATGCCATTCCGTCAGTTCCTTCTTCTCGCCGGTTGCCTTGTCCTTCCAGTTTTCGCTGGTCGCCACCGTGATGTTGCACATCGCCTCGCCGCTGGCGGTGTAACGAACCTCCGGGTCCTTGCCCAGATTACCGACGATGATTGCCTTGTTAACCGATGCCATGAAAATGTCCTCTAAGCTGTTTGACCCACGCTGGCGGCTGTTCGCCGTTGCGGAAAATTCATCGAGATCGCCACCACCAGCCAGAGCACCATCAGCCCGGCACCGGCGGCAAAAACCGCATTATCGCCGAAATGCTGCGCAATATATCCCCCGGCCGCGCCGCCGATGAACAGGCCGATGGCCTGAGTCGTGTTGTAAACGCCCAGGGCCGCGCCCTTGGCGGCAGGCGGCGCAGTGCGCGAAACCAGCGACGGTAGCGTCGCTTCGAGGATGTTGAAAGCCACGAAAAAGAGCAGCAACCAGAGCGCCAGAGTCCACAGGCTCTGGCCGAAAAAGAGCAGGCCGAGCTGGACGACGACCAGCAGCGCGACGGCGCCGCAGAAGATCTGCCGCATCTTGTCTTTACGCTCGGCGGCGATGATCGCCGGCACCATGATCGCAAACGAGACCAGCACCGCCGGCAGATAGACTTTCCAGTGGGCCGTCGCTTCGAGCCCGCCGTGATTGACCAGCGCATGCGGCAGCACGACGAACATCGCCATCTGCACCATGTGCAGCATGCCAATGCCCAGGTTCAGGCGCAGCAGGTCGGCGTCCAGCAATACCTGGCGCAGGTTCAGTGGCTTGCGCCCGAGCGGCGCCGGCGCCGAGGGCACGGCCTTGGCCAGCAGCACGATGGCCAGCAGGGCGAGAATCCCGGTCAGGCTGAACAGCCCGCCCATGCCGATCCAGCCGTAGAGCAGCGGCGAACCGACCAGCGACAGTGCGAAGACCAGGCCGATCGACGAGCCGATCATCGCCATCACCTTGGTCCGGTGCTCCTCGCGCGTGAGGTCGGCGGCCAGCGCGGTCACCGCCGCCGAAATCGCCCCCGCCCCCTGCAGGACACGGCCGACGATGATCCAGTGCATGTCCGGCGCCCAGGCCGCGACGAAACTGCCGACAGCGAAGATCACCAGGCCGATGACGATGACCAGCTTGCGCCCCCAGAGGTCGGAGGCGATGCCGTAGGGAATCTGGAAAAAGGCCTGGGTCAGGCCGTAGGCCCCGAGCGCCAGACCGACCAGCGCCAGGTTGTCACCCCCTGGCAGGGTCTTCGCATAGACCGAAAACACCGGCAGGATCAGGAAAAGCCCGAGCATGCGCAGGGCGAAGATGGAAGCCAGTGAAGCGCCGGCGCGGCGTTCTTCGGGGCTCATGCGGTCAGTTGGGGTAGACATTATTTATGGTTTTTGTTGCATCGCAGCGAAGCAGGAATATTAGCAGGTTTGGTGATATGCCCATGCGGCCCCAGAACGATCGGTACTAGGAAACCACAAGGGTAGGAGGGCGGCAATTCATGACCCAAAAATCCCGGAACTAATAACCCGACTTCAATATCTAGCTGACTGATGCAGCGAATCTGTTTTCCCCACCCGCCCAGGAGAAATCACCATGGCCACACCCGCATTAGGCATCTGGAAGTCCAGCAACGGCTTTCCCGCCGTGACGGTTAGCACTATCAACGAATACAAAGATGCCGAAGGCTTCTTTCTCGTCAAGGTCGATGTTGAAGGCGATCCGATGGATCTCGAACTCGACCCTGAAGAATGGGACATGTTCACCAAGGCGAACGCCCTCACCCCCGCCTGATCGCGTAGCCCCCTTCAAGCGGTCGGCGGGACAAACATCCCGCCGCCTAGGAAAACATTGTCAGCGCCAGAATAATTCAACCGGCATCGCCGCACTGAAAACTGTGTTTTCATACAGTCATTCGTGCAAGTACGCTTGGTTTTGCGTATAGTTTGCCCTCTCCAATCCCCAGCAGAACAGCGATGGAAACCATCCGCATTCGCGGCGCGCGCACCCACAATTTAAAGAACATCAACCTTGATCTGCCGCGCAACCAGCTCATCGTGATCACCGGGCTGTCCGGCTCCGGCAAGTCCTCGCTGGCCTTCGACACCTTGTACGCCGAGGGCCAGCGCCGTTACGTCGAGTCGCTGTCGGCCTACGCCCGGCAGTTCCTGCAATTGATGGAGAAGCCCGATGTCGACCTGATCGAGGGCTTGAGCCCGGCGATTTCGATCGAGCAGAAGGCGACTTCGCACAATCCGCGCTCGACGGTCGGCACGGTCACCGAAATACATGATTACCTGCGCCTGCTCTTCGCCCGCGCCGGCACGCCCTATTGCCCGGACCACAATCAGCCGCTGGAAGCCCAGACGGTGTCGCAGATGGTCGATCATGTGCTGGCCCTGCCGGGCGAAACCAAGCTCATGATCCTGGCCCCGGTGGTAGCCAACCGCAAGGGCGAGCAGCTCGACCTCTTCGCCGAACTACGTGCCCAGGGCTTCGCCCGGGTCCGGGTCGACGGCACGGTCTACGAACTGGATGCCGCGCCCAAGCTCAACAAGTCGCAGAAGCACAGCGTCGATGTCGTGGTCGACCGCCTCAAGGTGCGCGACGACATGCGCCAGCGCCTGGCGGAATCGTTCGAAACGGCGCTGCGCCATGCCGATGGCCGGGCCATCGCGCTGGAAATGGATAGCGCCACGGAACACATGTTCTCCGCCAAGTTCGCCTGCCCGGTCTGCTCCTACGCCCTGCAGGAACTGGAACCGCGGCTGTTTTCCTTCAACAACCCGATGGGCGCCTGTCCGAAATGCGACGGCCTCGGGGTCATCCAGTTCTTCGATCCCAAGCGGGTGGTCACCAACCCGGGCGCTTCGCTGGCCAACGGCGCGATCCGTGGCTGGGACAAGAAGAACCAGTTCTATTTCCAGATCATCGAGTCGCTGGCCGCCCATTACGGTTTCTCGGTCGATACGCCGTGGAGCGAACTGCCCGAGGAATTCCAGCAATTGATCCTCTACGGCTCGGGCCGCACCGAAATCAATTTCCGCTACCTCAACGAAAAAGGCACGCGCTTCGACCGCAGCCACAGCTTCGAGGGGATCATCCCCAACCTCGAACGCCGTTACCGGGGCAGCGATTCGCAGGCGGTGCGCGAGGAACTGGCCAAGTACATCAGCAACTCGACCTGCCCGACCTGCAACGGCACCCGCCTGCGCACCGAGGCCCGGCATGTCCGGGTCGGCGTCAAGACCCTGCACGAAATCAGCCGCCTGCCGCTGGGCGAGGCGCGCAATTACTTCAACTGCCTGACTCTGACCGGCAACAAGGCGCAGGTCGCGGACAAGATCCTCAAGGAAATCACCGCCCGCCTCTCCTTCCTGATCAACGTCGGACTCGACTACCTGTGCCTGGAGCGCAGCGCCGAAACGCTGTCCGGCGGCGAGTCGCAGCGCATCCGGCTGGCCTCGCAGATCGGCTCCGGCCTTACCGGCGTCATGTACGTCCTCGACGAGCCCTCGATCGGCCTCCACCAGCGCGACAACGAGCGCCTGCTGCAAACGCTGAGAAACCTGCGCGACATGGGCAACTCGGTGCTCGTCGTCGAGCATGACGAGGACGCCATCCGTTCGGCCGATTACGTCGTCGATATCGGCCCCGGCGCCGGCCTGCACGGCGGCTACGTCGTCGCCGAAGGGACGCCGGCCGAAGTCGCCGCCAACCCGGCCTCGATGACCGGCGATTACCTGTCCGGCCGCAAGTCGATCTCGGCCCCCAAGAAACGCCGGCCGCCCAACCCGGACAAGCAGCTGCTGGTCGTCGGCGCCTACGGCAACAACCTCAAGGACGTCACGCTCGAACTGCCGGTCGGCCTGCTGACCTGCATCACCGGCGTTTCCGGCTCGGGCAAGTCGACCCTGATCAACGACACGCTGTACGCCGCCGCCGCCCGCCACCTCTACGGCTCGACCACGGAGCCGGCGCCGCACAAGGAAATCGTCGGCCTCGACCTGTTCGACAAGGTGATCAACGTCGACCAGGCGCCGATCGGCCGCACACCGCGCTCCAACCCGGCGACCTACACCGGCCTGCTGACGCCGATCCGCGAATACTTCGCGCAGGTCCCGGAATCGCGCGCCCGCGGCTACGGCCCGGGTCGCTTCAGTTTCAACGTCAAGGGCGGCCGCTGCGAAGCCTGCCAGGGCGACGGCATGATCAAGGTCGAGATGCACTTCCTGCCCGACATCTACGTGCCCTGCGATGTCTGCCACGGCAAGCGCTACAACCGTGAGACCCTGGAAATCCAGTACAAGGGCAAGAACATTCACGACATTCTCGGGATGACCGTCGAGCAGGCCCGCGAGTTCTACGATGCCGTACCCATCGTGGCACGCAAGCTGCAGACCCTGGTCGATGTCGGCCTCAGCTACATCACGCTCGGCCAGAGCGCCACCACGCTGTCCGGCGGCGAGGCGCAGCGCGTCAAGCTCGCCCTCGAACTGTCCAAGCGCGACACCGGTCGCACCCTGTACATCCTCGACGAGCCGACCACCGGTCTGCATTTCCAGGATATCGAGATGCTGCTCACCGTGCTCCAACGCCTCGCCGAACACGGCAACACGGTGGTCGTCATCGAGCACAACCTCGACGTCATCAAGACTGCCGACTGGCTGGTCGATCTCGGGCCGGAAGGCGGCGACGGCGGCGGCCGCATCCTGGTCGCCGGCACGCCGGAGACCGTCGCCAAGTGCAAGACCAGCCATACCGGCCGCTTCCTCAAACCGCTACTGGAGAAAAAAGCGTGAGCGCTGCCGAATTCAAGGGAAAAACCGGGCTGGTCCGGCTGTGGAATGCGCTGGGCTACTCGCGCGACGGGCTGGCCGCCGCCTGGAAGAACGAGGCCGCCTTTCGCGAGGAAGTGCTGCTTGCCGCAATCGCCATTCCGCTGGCCTTTTATCTGGG
Source organism: Dechloromonas sp. A34 (assembly GCF_026261605.1). Taxonomy (NCBI): domain Bacteria; kingdom Pseudomonadati; phylum Pseudomonadota; class Betaproteobacteria; order Rhodocyclales; family Azonexaceae; genus Dechloromonas; species Dechloromonas sp. A34. Next base: position 607,330 of record NZ_CP102486.1, on the reverse strand, counting down.
CAAGACCGGTATCGACCGCGCCCTGCTGATCGGCAGCATCGTGCTGATCCTGATCGTCGAGATCCTCAATTCGGCGCTCGAAGCGGTGGTCGACAAGGCCTCGCCGGAAAAGCACGAACTGGCCAAGCGCGCCAAGGACATGGGCAGCGCCGCCGTGCTGCTCAGCCTGCTCAACGCCGCCGCGATCTGGGCCTGCGTGCTCTGGCCCTAGACGGCCTCAACCGCCGCCGGCGCTCTTCGGCTGGCGGCCATCGCCGTGGCGGTCCATCAGCAGCGCCGCACCCTGGAAGTAGGCGATCGCCTCTTCGGCCAGCTTCGGATCGGTCGCCATCGGCTGCGCTTCCTTGCCGCCGTTGCTGATCCGGAAGGTTTCGATCTTGCGCTTGGGTTGCAGCACGGTCATCACATCGCCCTTCAGGTATCCGAGATTCTGGTAGGTGGAAAGCAGCGCCCGGCCCTCTTCCGGCGGCATGCGCAGGATGTCGCGGCCGACGAAGTGATCGTCACCTTCGAGTCCGAGCATGGCGAGCAGGGTCGGCGCCAGGTCGATCTGGCTGGCCAGCGTATCGACACGCTGGGCTGAAATTATCTTCGGCGCATAGACGATGGCCGGGATATGGTAACGATGCACCGGGATCTTCGCCTTGCCCGAACTGCTCGCGCAGTGGTCGGCCACGAACAGGAAGATGGTGTTGTCGAACCAAGGTTTCTGCTTGGCCATCTCGATGAAACGGCCGACCGCATAGTCGGCGTACTTGACGCCGCCCGCCCGCTTGCCGGGTGACGGGATGTCGATGCGGCCCGCTGGATAGGTGAAGGGAATATGGTTGGAGGCGGTCATCACGTGGCCGAAGAAGGGCCGGCCGGCCGCGGCTTCCTTGTCCATCTCGATCAGCACTTGGTCGAACAGGTGCTCGTCGGCGACGCCCCAGACGTTCTCGAACTCGACCAGACCGTCCTTGAACCCGGTACGATCGGTGACCTGGTAGCCCTGGGCGCCGAAATAGCCGTTCATGTTGTCGAACATGCCGTAGCCGCCGTACAGGAAGTGCGGCGCCCAGCCCCGTGCCGCCAGCGATGCGCCAAGCGTGTTCAGATTGGTGATGTCGGGCCAGCGCACGACGGATTTGCCGGGCAGCGGCGGCAAGGCAGCGGAGAGCGCCTCCAGGCCGCGCACGGTACGGGTACCGGCGGCGTAGAGCCGGGTAAACAGCATGCCTTCCTTGGCCAGACGGTCGAGATTGGGGGTCAGCCACTCGTCGTTGCCGAAAGTTGCCATGTACTCGGCCGACATGCTCTCCATCATGACGACGACGACATTGGGCTGTTTGCCCGGCTTGAAGGCTACCTTGCGCACCGCCTGATGGCTGGCCGTCACCAGGTCATGACCGGAGAGGCGCTGGAGGTCGGTCATTACTTCGCCATCCGGCCGGGTGGCATAGAACTGGCGGTAATTCAGCTTGTTCTGGCGGGCCGCCCAGAGGAAGCTGCGCCAGCCGTTGTCGGCCAGTTCGTTGGCGTAGGTATTGGTCGAAAACTCGGGCGGCGTCATCTTGTAGGCGGCCACCCAGACCGTGACCAGCAGACCCAGCGCCCAGGCCCATTGCGCCTTGCGGCTGGCGGTGCTGCCTGCAGCCACGGCTTTCTGCAAGGGACGGCGCAGGCTCCAGACGACGAGCAGGGTCAGGGCGGCGAGCGCGCCGACGATCTGGCCGACCGGATAGGACTCCTTGATGTTGCCGATCACCTCGGTGGTGAAAACCAGGTAGTCGAGGGCGATGAAATTGAAGCGGACACTGAACTCGTCCCAGAAGATGCCTTCCGAAACCGCGACGAAGAGCAGCGTGAAGACGTAGATGGCGAACAGCGGCCAGCGCAGGCGATCGCGCCACTTCATGCTGAACAGCAGTTCGAAGAGCAGCCATGGTGAAGCGACCACGGCAGCGGCCGGGATGTCACGCAGAAAACCGAGCCCGAGGGCGGGAAGCAAGCTGTCGACGGTCTGTCCGCCGAACATCAGCGCATGCCCGAGCAGGACGATGCGGGTCAACAGAAATACGCCCAAGGCCAGGGCAGCGGTCAGCCCCCATACATGCAAGGCATTGCCATTCGATCCATCAAGACGCTTCATCGTCGATCACCCATAAAAGTTGCCGGGTAATCTAGAGGTCAGGGCGTGAGGAATCCGTGAGCGGATTGTGAGGAAATTGTGAGGTGACTAAGAGCGGAGCAGGCTCTGGCCGAAATCGAGGGTGATTTCGCCACCGCCGCCAGAGGCGTTACGGGCACTGACCCGCCAGCCGCTCGCCGTACACACGTGGCGCACCAGGGCCAGGCCCAGGCCGTGTACACCCCGCCGACCGACGAAGAAGCGGTCGAAAACCCGCTCCAGATCGCCTTCGGCGAAGCCCGGCCCGGTATCGCGGACGGTCAGGCGACTATCGCTCAGGCGGCAGACGACCTCGCCCGTCTCGCTGTAGCGCAGGGCGTTATCCAGGACATTGCGCAGAACCAGTTCGAAGAGCGTCGGGTCGGCGTGGAGCGTGCTGCCAGCGGGAATTTCCAGATGCAAGGCAACCGGCTTCGGCGAAATCAGCAGCAGCGACGCCCAGACCGACTCGATCATTGGTTGCAGGCGGATTTCTTCCAGTTGGGCCGGCTTGGCTTCGCGGGCCAGCAACAACAGGCTGCTGGCCAGCCGGTTGATGTGGTCTACGCTGGCCATGATGCGCCGGCCGCGCCGCACGGCCGCCTCGGGCATATCGGGCAGCGCGGCCAGCATCTCGGCATCGGTCCGGATGCCGGTCAGCGGCGTGCGCAGTTCGTGCGACAGGTTGGCTGCAAAGGCGCGTTCCTGCTCGAGCGTCAGGCGCTGGCGCTCGCGGTATTTCTCCAGGGCTTCGGCCAGGGCCAACAGTTCGCGTTCCATCCCGGCCTCGGCCAGCGGCCCCGGCGCTTCCTGCTCGACACGCCCGACCAGCCGCTCCAGGCGTCCGGTCAGCCGGCCGGCCAGCACATAGCCGGCGACCAGGGTGAGCAGGGCGAGCGCCAGCGCGGCGCTGACGGTAACCAGCATCAGGTTGTCCAGCCGCGATTCGTGATCCTCGACGTCGTAAGCCAGGATATAACGAGCCCTCTCGTCCTCGCGGACGGCGACGTGGTACTCCTTGCTGCCCAGATAGACCTCGTGGTTGCCGACCGCCAAGCCGCGGAACATCGGCGGCACCTCGTCGCCGGGTTCGCCCTGGCCGACCCGGTACAGCCACATGGCCGGCGTGCTGGGCAGCGTCGCCTCGGGCGAGCGGCGAAAGAGCGCCATGCTGTGCTCGATCTGATCGCCGAGCTGCTTCTCGATGAATTCCTCTTCCTTCTCGTGGAGCAGCAGGACCATCGACCCCGACTGCACGAGAATGACCAGCAGGACCAGCGCCGCGAGCGAGGCCGCAACGCGGAAGCGCATGCCGGGCGGTCGTTCAGGCAGCGACAAGCTTGTACCCGAGGCCATGGACAGTACGCACTTCGATGCCAGCCCCCTCACCGACCACCTTGCGCACGGTATGTAGCACGCTGCGTAGGTTGTCGCTCGACTCCTGCTCGTGGCCCCAAATGGCGATTTCCAGCTCGCGGCGGGCGAACAGGCGATTGGGATGAGGCAGCATGACGGCCAGCAGGCGGATGGCCTTGGGCGGCAATTCGAGCAACCGCCCGTCGAGCCGGATCTCCTGGGCCGAAGGGTCGTAGCTCATAGCCCCGAGGGTCAATGGCCCGTTGTCACCGCGCGTCGTATGGCGCCGCTGCAGAGCCAGCAGACGGGCCTGGACTTCTTTCAGGGCGAAGGGTTTGGCCAGGTAATCGTCGGCCCCGGCATCGAAGCCGGCCAGCTTGTCGTCGAGCGCATCCCTGGCCGTCAGCATCAGGATCGGCAGGGCATTGCCAGCGCCGCGCAACTGGCGGGCCAGGGTCGCGCCGTCGCCGTCGGGCAGATTGCGATCGAGGATCAGGGCATCGACCCCGCCCCGCTCGAGCAGGGAACGGGCAGCGGCCAGCGTGGTCGCGAAATCGCATTGATGACCGCAGCCCTCGAGGAAGTCATAGAGATTCTCGGCGATCAAGCGGTCGTCTTCGACAATCAGGATATGCATGAGCCTACTCGCCGACCACCGGCCCCCGGCCGCGACAACACGGTTGCGGCCCTGGCGCTTGGCCTCGTAAAGGGCTTCGTCGGCCCGGTTGAGGGCAATTTCAAGCGGGCAGTCGCTGGCATCGGCCAGCCCCATGCTCATGGTCACCCGCACCACCCGGCCATCGACCAGGCTGATATCGTAGTCGGCGCAGGCGACCCGGAAGCGTTCAGCCAGTTGGGCCGCCTCCTCCACAGTGCTTTCCGGAAAGACGAAAGCGAATTCCTCGCCGCCGTAACGGCACATCAGGTCCGACTGGCGCAGCGTTACCCTCATCAACCCGGCAAAATCACGGAGCACCGTGTCACCGGCGGCATGACCATAGGTATCGTTGAGTTTCTTGAAGAAATCGAGATCGGCCATACCGACCGTGACCGACCGCCGATAGCGCTGGGCGCGCTGGATCTCGACCTCGGCCAGTTGCATGAAGTGGCGGCGATTGGTCAGACCGGTCAGGCCGTCCTTGTTGGCGAGGGTTTCCAGGGCCTGGCGGGCCTCCTCGTTCTGGATCAGCGAGGCGTGCAGCTCGCCGATGGCGTCCTCGACCGCCTGGATTTCAGCCATTGCCGAGACTTTGAACTCCGGTGCCGGGCGATCGACACCGAGATTCGACAGCGCCTTGTCGATGCGTTGCAGCGGATGAATCAGATGCGCCCGCAGCAGCACCAGGAAAAGGAGCAAAAACAGGCCGACGACGAGCAGGGCCACGGTCAGCTTGACGCGGGCCAGCTGGATCGCCGCCGAGACGTCACCCAGATCGTTGGTCGCCAGATTGATGCCCTGGATCGAGACATCGTCGACCAGCAGGCCGAGGCGGGCCGCCAGACGCTGCCACTCATCGAAACTGGCGGCGAAGATTTTGTCGTCGCTGGCCGACTGGCGCACGACCTCGGCCAGGAAGCGCTCGGTCTGGCGTGCCACCTCCGCCGCCTCATGATGCTCGAGAATGCTCGGATGGCTGGCCACCAGGGTGACTATGAACATCGATTGCTGGCGCGCCTGCGGATTGATCGCTGCGAAGACCCGTTCGCCTTCCTGGCGCAGTTGTTCCAGATTGCGCGCCAGGCGCTGGAAACGGATGATTTCGGGCACCGTCTGTTCCTGCAGGCGTGCCGTCGCATCGACCACGCGCTGCTGGTCGAGGGCGATCAAGGCGACCAGCGCCCCGAAACTGAGCACGAAGACCACCGCCAGCAGGGCGAAGGCATGGCCGGCCCGAATGCCCTTGAAACCGTTCAATGATCCCATCATGCCTCGCCGCCCTCAGTCCAGGCTAAACGGAAAATGCCGCCGGACGAGGTGGCAGGAGCCGTCGCCCCGAAGCGCACCGAGCGCCAGGGCCGAAGCAAGGAAAACGAAGAACGGAAGGAGAAGCCGCTGCAGGCTTTGCATCAATTGACCCGGAAAGGCAGAAACTTGGAGTTGATGTGATCATACGTCCCATTGCGCTTGATCCGGTCGAGGGCGGCATCAATTTGTCTTTCCCCCAGGTCGGCGCGTTCTCGCGCACCGCCATGCGCAGCGCCCGATCATTGACCGCAGCGGTCGCAAAGTTTGCCGGAACACTGCTCATCGCCCCTCCGCAGCGGCCAGTTCGAGCAGCCGGCCTTGCAGCGGGAAATAGATGGCCAGACGCAGCGGCAGGGGATCGTCCCGGAACAGGCTGGCATAACGCGCCAGCTGCGGCCGGTAGCTTTCGGCCCGCCGGGCGAGCTCGGTTTCCGGCAGGCGCACGGTCTTGTAATCGATGATCCAGCGGCAACCGTCGGCCACGAAGGTACGATCGATCACGTGATTGAGCGCAAGATCGCCGTCGCGGCTGCTCCAGGCCTGCTCGGCCCCGGCCTGCGGATGATCGGCCAGCACCCAGCGTCCGGATTCGGCGGCCAGCGCGGTGCGTACCGCCGCCACCGCCTCCGCCGCCCCGCTCTCGGCCTCGCTTGCGCCATGGCCCTGAGCCAGCAGCCAGCGCCGCCAAGGCGCCAGCAAACCCGCCACCCGCTCGCCCGGCCACTCGGCCAGGCCTTGTTTGGCGATCAGCTCCAGGCAGCGGTGCACCAGCGTGCCGACCGAGGCTTCCAGAGCCAGGCCACTTTCCTCGGCAGCGAGGTCGAGGGCATTGTCGGCCGGCCGCAAATCGGCCGGAAGCTTCGCCAAGGCATCCGCAACACCGACCTGACGCAGCCGCAGCAGCGGCGGCACGAAGGTCGCCGGATCGATGCCGGCCGTACGAACGGACGAATCTACCGTTTCACCCAGCGCCGCCGCAAAGACCGGCCGTGCCACGCCTGGCCAGAGGAGTTTCAACAGCGTGCCGTTGGCCGGCGCCTTCAGGCCATCGTCCTTGTTGGTATCGGGGGTGGCGACGCCGACCAGGTGCAGGCGGCGAATGGCGCGGGTGGCGGCGACGTAAAGCAGACGCTCATCTTCATGGCCGCTGCGCTCGCCTTCGAGCTTTTTCAGGTAGTCGTAGGCGCTGGCCTCGCCGTTAGCAGCCCCCTTGGCCTTGATCGGCGCGACCAGCAGGTGTTCCTCGCCGTCGGCGCCGGCCACCTCGTCCCAGAGCAGCAGGCTGCTCTCGTTGCCGCCGGTGGCGCGGTGCAGGCCGGGCAGGATCACGGTTTCGAACTCCAGGCCCTTGGACTTGTGGACGGTCATCATCTGCACGCTGCCGCCCTGTGGGTCGGGTGGCGCGTAGAGTTGGGCGGCCTGGGCGGCCAGGGTGTCGGCGCTCAGGTTGCGGGCGGCGGCCAGTTGGTCGACGACATGGAAGAAAGCCTCGACATCGGCTAGCGCCTCCGGCGCCTCCAGGCAGCGCGGGCCGCCGAGCAGCAGCCAGACGCCTTCCAGCCAGCGCCGCGGGTGCTGCCGGCCGCGCTCTGCGAAGGCTTGGCCGACGACGGCGCGGACATGCTTGAGCCGCACCTGGCCGTCGGCGGACAGCCGGGCGAGGCGGGCCTCGTCCTGCATCAGTTGCCAGATGGTCGATTTCTTGTCGTCAGCGGCCAGGGCATGCAGGTCGGCCAGGGTCAGGCCGCACCACGGGGCGCGCAAGAGGGCCAGCCAGTGCACGCGGTCGGCTCGGTGATGCAGGGCGCGGAACAGGATCAGCAGATCCTGGACATGCTGGCGGCCGTCCAGGCCTTCGATATCGACCGCCTGGAAACGCAGGCCGGGCGCGCTGCGGCGGATTTCGGCGACCAGTGCGTCGAGATGGCTGCGGGCGCGGACGAGCACGGCGATGCGCTCCTCCGGATAGTCGCGGCGGGCGGCGAGGATCAGGTCGAGGACGCAGCGCCCTTCGGCCTCGGCAGCGTCGCCGTCTTCGCATTCGAACAACGGATGCACGCTGACGCCGCTATCGACATGCGGCGGCCGGGTGGCGGCCGATTCGCCATAGCGCACGGCGCCTGCTTCCGGTCCATCTTCCGGCGGAAAGATACTCGGGAAAGCGCTATTGACCCAATCGACGATACCCGGAAAAGAGCGGTTGTTGCGGAACAGGCGTAAGTGGCCGAGCTTGATGTCGCCGATGCCGCGCTCGCGAACGCGCAGGAAGAGGCCGACATCGGCCTTGCGGAAGCGGTAGATCGACTGCATCGGATCGCCGACCACGAACAGCGTCCGCCCGTCATCCGGCATCCAGCCGCGGGTCAGCTTTTCGAGCAGGGCGACCTGGGTCGGGCTGGTGTCCTGGAATTCATCGACCAGCAGGTGGCGAATGCGGTAATCGAGTGCCTGGGCCAGATCGGTCGGCGCCTCGTCGTCACCCAGCGCCATGCCGGCGCGGGCGGCGCTCTCGATGAAATCGACCTCGCCGGCTTCCTGGAAGGCCAGCCAAAGCTGCCCCGCGGCGAGCCGGAGCAGGCGCGAGAAGCACTCGACGGTCGCCCACTCGGCTTCGCTGAGTTCCGGGCAAGGCAGGCCGCAGAGCACGGCGAGCCGGTCCTCGAGCCCGGCGACGCCGGCCAGATCGGCGAGCAGTTCGCCCATCGCCTCCTTTTGCGGCTTGCATTGCTTGTCGGCCGGGAAACCAATGTTCTTGTTCAAGGCCTTGCGCAGGGTGCCGGTCCCAGTCAGCAGCAAGGTGGCCAGCGCCTGCCATTGCACCAGATCGGCAATATCGGCGCTCAACGGCGCCGTCCAGTCGAGCAGCGGTTCCAGCACCTCCGGGACGTTGGCCGCCGCGAAACGAGCCAGCGGCATCAACAGCGATTGCGTACGGGCATCGAGTAGCGCCGCGACCGACGCCAGATCGCGCTCGATCAGCGCCGCGAAACCGGCCTCGACCTCGGCCTTCATGGCGCCGCTTTCGATGCGCGTCGCGTGGTGCAGCCACTGGTCGCGGCGGCCGAGCATGGCGACCAGCAGCTTTTCCAGGCGGCCGGCGTTGTTGTCCATGAAAGCCAGCGCCTCGGCCACCACCTCGGCATCGGCCGTACCGGCCTCGACCATCTCCAGCGTGCGGCGCGCCGCCGTCGCGTAGTGCGCCTCGGCGTCGTCAGTCACCCCGGGCTGGGCCCCGAAGCGGCTGAGGTAGGGCATCTGGCGGGCCAGCCCGGCGCACAGCGCATCGAGCGTCGTGATGCGCAAGCGGCCGGGATGGCCGAGCAGGCTCCAGCCGCGTTCGCGGTCATGGGCCAGCACCCGCTGCGCCAGATCGAAAGTCAGCTTCTTGTGCGCCTGCTCCGGCAACTCACCGCCAGCCGCCCGTTCCAGGCTGCCCAGGATACGGTCGCGCATCTCGGTCGCCGCCTTATTGGTGAAAGTCAGCGCCAGTACTTCTTCCGGGTGCTCGACCACGGCCAGCAGACGCAGGTAACGCTGGGTCAACAGCTCCGTCTTGCCGGCCCCGGCTGGTGCCTCGACGATGAAAGAAGCGACCTCCAGGGCGCGTGCCCGGGCGGTTTGGTCTTCTTCGAGGCGGTCGACCGCTGGCGTCATCATCAACTTTCAGAGTAAAGGGTGGCAGCGATCATTCGCCGAGAAACGCCACGATGCTGGCGAGAATTTCGTCGTCCCAGGCCCCCATGAAGGAATGCCCCATGTCGAAGACCTCCAGGCGTGCCTTGGGAATGTTGCGGGCCAGGTATTCGCCATGCGCCAGCGGCAGGCAGCTATCGTACTTGCCGTGGATGACCAGCGTCGGCGCCCGGATGAGCTTGATGCCTTCCCGCCGGTCAGGCGACATGGCCACCGCCCACGCATGGTGAAAGGCCGCGCGTTGATCCGGAGCACGACTGGCGGCCAGATGCAGCGCGGCAGTCACCTGCTCGCGGGGAAACGCCCGGCTGCCGCCGTAAGTTACGGCCCACCCGTCGAGCAGGGATTTTTCGATCTCCGCCGCAGTACGCGCGGGTTGGGCCGCCGCAGCCCGGATATAGTCCAGCAATGCCGTGCCGGGACCGGGCAGGTCGAAGCCGGCCACACTCTGCCCCATGGTCGCCGCCATATAGGGCCGCTGGTCGGCCGTGCTGGAAATCAGCACCAGCCGATCGACCAGCTCGGGATGCTCGATGGCCAGCAGTTGCGCAATGTAACCGCCCATCGACAGGCCGATTACGACTGTCTTCTGCATGCCATGAGCGCGCATCACGGCAAGCGCGTCGGCACTCAGTTCGTTCAGCCGGTAGGGCGTCGCCTGATAGTCCACCGTCGACGACAGCCCGGTATCGCGGTGATCGTAACGCACCACGAAATAACCGCGCTCGGCCAGCTGCCGGCAAAAGGCCTCAGGCCAGATGACGCCCTGATTCATCGCGCCCATGATCAGCAGGACCGGCCGATTGCCGGGCTCGCCGAAAGACTGCGACCACAGCGCCAGGCCATCCTCGGTCGTAACGATTTTCTCCATACGCTCTCCCGCCAGGCAGATATTGATTCCTGCCAACAAAAGCAGGGTAGCCAGAAATCTGGCCATCTCGGCCATCATGGCTGTTTCCGGTCCGGGCCCCGCTGCGCCTGCCGAAAACCAGCCATCGACTGCCGGCACGGCGGCGTCTTCCCGACCTGGCGCAAGCCAGTCAGCAACGCCATTTTGCGCTGAAGATCAGCCGCAACAAGATCATCCAGATAACGCTTCATGCCGACTATTTTACAGTTTGATAAAAGCAGTCGCTGAGTCATGCCGCGACCACTTTTCGTAGGGCGGTGGATTCCGGAAATGGTTTTCCCAGGCAATCGCCAGCAGTGTTTGCGCTTTCTCTTTCAGCCCTGCGGCGGCGAGTTTCTGGTCGCCTCACCAGCCTTGATGAAGAGCGCTGAGCGAAGCATCGGGTCATGCAATTAAACAGTGTGCGCCAGCGTACAGAGTCCGTCCTCGTGACACTAGACAATCAGCGCGACTCCTGAAGGAGAGGTTCCGCGAGATAGCCGGGATATCCCATCCCAAAAACATGGAAACGAGTGAGCCCAATGAAAACGCAAAAATGCATCTCAATCCTCTCAGTGACCGTGACTGGTTTGCTTATTGGAGCCTCCCAGGCCTTGGCTTCGCCTTTGCTGGATTCGGATTTGGCAAGTTTTACGGTACGCGGTGCGTCATCAGAGCGTTATATCCCCAAAAATTCCGGGAAGGGTCTGATGGCCGCTCTGACAGTGTTAAAGCAATCGCGGCTATTAACGCCTCACCTGCGAGTGCAGGAATGGCTAATCCAATGACAGGGAGTCAGCAGGGAGTAGGCGCTGCTGTCATGCAGCTGGCGCAGGCACTTCACTTGGCAGGGAATCCCGGCCTGGAGGCGTTGGCCCGCCCGTCATCAATCAATGAGTTTGCCCCAGACACTGGCAAGCCACCGCGATCGCCCACTCGCGACAACCGAGAGCTTGTCAGGAAATATCTTTGCGCCATGGCGCAGGCCAATACTCCTGGCGCGGCGTTCGACCGGGAACTTTGTGAGGACATTCCCACGCCGAACGACTTCCAGATTGTCGCCACTGGGCCTGGAATTACAGTGAATCCATCTCTGGATCAGCGCCCTCCCTCGAGCAACCAGGCTAATAGCGATCGCGAGACCGGAGAATTGATTGAGGATCTGCAGCGCGCATTGTTACTAGCCACACTCCCTGTCGACTTGGGGCCAAATTCGGACCGCGCGGGTGGCGTACCGACAGGATTGCCGATTCAGTCATCCTCGCCAGATCTTGCTACAGATTTCGCTGCTTTCCCATCTGCTCTCGTTATTGATGAACTGGCCGCGACAGTACCCGAACCCGCGACGCTGGCACTTTTGGCTCTCGGACTGGCAGGGCTAGGCGCTAAGCGGAAACGGACAGCCTGAAGATCGCAAGACCTCTGCGAAAATAAATGTAGGCGAGGAAGCAGGATGAAATTCAGCAAGCTCTGTGTCGTTTTAATGCTCCATGCCTGCTTCACCTTGCCTGCCGTCATGGCCGGCGAGGACGCTCCTCCTGAATTGCAGTCGCTCAATCAGGAAACCATCGAGCTTTACCGAACCGGGAAGTACGATCGTGGCGTTATCGTGGCGAAGCAGGCGCTGGCCCTCACCGAGCAGAACTACGGGCAAAATCATCCGGATGTAGCCAACAATCTGAATAACCTCGCAATACTCTTTCGAGCCCAGGGCAAGTACGCGCAAGCTGAGCCGCTATACAAGCGTGCCCTGGAAATCAATGAGAAGACGCTCGGTCCGGACCATCCTTTTGTCGCTGCGAACATGAACAATCTGGCCTTGCTTTACCGCACGCAAGGACGGTATGCCTTGGCTGAGCCGCTATATGAGGGGGCGCTGGCGATTAATGAAAAAGCTTTCGGTCCGGAGCACCCCGATGTCGCGAACAGCCTGAACAATCTTGCCGAGCTTGATCGAACCCGTGGCCGGCATGTTCAGGCCGAGCCCAGGTACAAGCGGGCGCTGGCGATCAATGAGAAGGCCTTCGGCCCTGACCATCCTGCAGTTGCCAATAGCTTGAACAACCTTGCCGAGCTTTATCGCAACCAAGGTTTGAATGAGCAATCGCTGCCACTCTACAAGCGGGCGCTGGTGATCTATGAAAAAGCCCTGGGTCCTGACCACCCGGCAGTCGCTACCAGTCTGAACAACCTGGCGGCGCTCTACACGGCTCAGGGCCAGTACCGGCAGGCCGAACCGCTCTACAAACGCTCGCTGGATATCCGCAAGAAGACCTACGGCCCGGATCACCCCGATGTGGCTAACAGTCTGAACAACCTCGCGGAGCTTTACCGCAACCAGGGAGAGTTCATGCAGGCAGAGCCTCTATATACCCGTGCCTTGGTAATCTACGAGAAGACTTTCGGCCCAAGCCATCCTGGACTAGCGACAATTCTGACCAACCTCGCGGCCCTTTACACCGTACAAGGCCAGCACGCGCTTGCTGAGCCGCTTTACATACGTTCGAGGGCAATACGGGAAAGATCCCTTGGAACTGATCATCTGCTGAGCCAGCAATCTGAGTAACTTTGCGCACTCCAAAGCTGTATATACAGAGATACCCTACCCGCCCGCCTGCGCCTCGGCCAACAAGCGCCGCCGCTCGGCCAGCCGCAACAGGGGCTTGACCTCGCAGTAGAGCAGCGCCTTTTCGTCGGCAAACATCACCCCGGCCTGCCCCTGCCTTACTTCTTTCGCCACCGCATGCAGACGTTCGCGCCAGTGCATGACGACGGCGATCCAGTCCGGGAATTCGGCTGGGTCGAAAATTTTCTGTTTCTCGTCGCCGACACCCTGGACGCCGGGCAGGATGTCCTTTTCGTCGGCAATGCCGGCGAAGGCCGGCTTGTCGAGCAGGACCTTGGCGAAGACGACGGCGGTCACCTCGTCGGCGACCAGCGCGGCGTAGATCGGCAGTTGCGGCTCGGTGATGCGCGCTTCGGCCCAGTTCTTGTAGTCAATGGCGGCACCGGTCTTGTAGTCGATGATGACCTGGCGGCCGTCGGCCAGCTGGTCGATGCGGTCCACCACCATCCTGACCTTGATGCCCTCGATCTCGACTTCGGCCGGCTGTTCGCAGGCGATGACCTCGAAATCGACGCCGCGCTTCGTTTCAACCGCCAGCCAGACCTCGAGCAGCTTTTCCAGGCGCGCCGCTTCGAGTTCGCGGAAGCGGGCCGGCAGCGTGACCCGGCGATCGAGCTCGAAGCTCTGCAGGGCCTTGGTCACCGCCTCGGCGATGGCCTGCCGGCGCGCCGCCTCGCCCAGCGCGGCGAGCGCCTGCGACGAATGCACGGCGGTCCAGAAGGCTTCCAGCGCTTCATGGACCAGGGTGCCGCGCGCTGCCGGGTCGAGGCCTTCGACCGGCGCCTCCATCGCCTCTGCGCCGAGCCGGAACTGGTAGTAGGCCCAGGCCGGGCAGATCGCCTGGGCGCGCAGCAGCCAGCTGCCACCAGAAACCTTCTCGCCCTCGCCGACCGGCGGGGCGGCGGCGTCGGCGAGCTGTTCGCCGGCGCTGGCCGCCTGCTGCGCCAGTTGCCGGGCAAGGCTTCCAACAGCCGCTGGTGCCTCGGCCAGCACCGGCAGTCCGCCGATCAGCGGACTCGGGCGCAAGACGCGGTTACCATCGGCCTGGGCATAGGAGAAGGTGACTTCCGGTGCAGCCAGCGATAGCCGGGCATGGACCCGCGTCGCGAAATCGAGTTCGACCTCGGCGCTGGCGTGGGCCGCCCCGGCGGCACGCAGCAGTTCGGCCGGCAACAGGGGGTTGGGGCGCGGAGCCGGCGGCCAGAGATCGTCATTCATGCCCATCACCCACAGTGCATCGAAGCCGAGACCGGCGCTTTCGAGCACGCCGAGAACCTGGATCGCCGGCCGGCCGCGGGTTTCCGGCTGAAAGATGCGCTGGCGGCAAAGCTGCGACAAGCGGCGCACTGCTTCGTTGAACGACAGGGCCCCGAGCAGGCCGTCGAAGCGGCCGAAGCTGTCGAGCACTTCGCCGAAGGCCCGGCGGGCCTGGAACTCGTGGCTGGACAACGCCCGGTCGCCGGGCCAGCCGGCGGCTTTCAGGGCCTGGCGGAAGACCGCCGACCATTCGCCGGGACACAGGCTTTTTGGCAGGCTGCTCATCGCTTCAATGAAGGCTTCGAGCGCCGCCACCGTCAGCGGGCAAAGCGGCGGCTGTTCCTCGGCCAGGCGCCCGGCCAGCCGGATCAGGGCCGGCAGGGTGGTGAAATATGGCAGATCGCGGCGCAGCGCGACATCGAGCCGGGCGCGGCCATCGGCTTCCGCCTCGGCGGCAGCCCAGCCGCCGGCCAGCAAAAGCTCGGAGAGGCGGCCCTGCTCGACCTTGGCGCGCCCGCTGCCGAGGGCCAGCAGGTCGAGGGCGACGCGGATCAGCGGCAGGTCGGCCAGGCCGCGGCCCAGCGAAAAGTTGAAGCAGCGCGGCACCTCGGCCGCATCGGGGCGGAGCAGGGCCGGGTGCAGGGCGTCGTCGAGGCCGAATTCCAGGCGGTCGCGCACGCCCGCCAGGTCGGGCGCGACGATGCCGAGCCGGGCCGCCGGATTGGCCGCGAGATGGGCCTTGGCCCAGGCGGCGACGGCGGCGCATTCGGCTTCGCTGTCGGCGCAGGGCAGGACGTAGCGGGCAGCGGCGTCGACGATCCGGTTCGGCCGCTGGTCGACCTCGATGCCCCGTGCCGTCAAGGCAGCGATCAGCCCCTGCTCGAGCGGCGTCAGGCGATCGAAGCCGGCGAAGATGATCGTCGCCGGCAAGGCGAAATGGCCGGCCGCGATCAGGCCGACAAGCTGCCGGTGCAGGCCGGCCTGGTCGACCCAGCCGCCGGCCCGGCAGCGTTTCTCGAATTCGGCCTGCCAGCCGAGGAAGAGTTGGGCCTCGTCGGACAGCTGGCTACCGCCCGGCCGAATATTCCAGATGCCGGCCAGCGCGTGCGCCTCGGCCGCCGAAGCCGCCATGCCTTGAATGTCGAAGAGCGGCGCCGCCTCGGTCAGCGAACCGGCGATCACCTTTTCCCAAAGCAGGCGTTCGGCAAAGGGGTCGAGCGCCGCCGGCAGATCGGCGATGCCGGTGAGCAAGGCTTCGTCAGCCAGTGCCGCCAGCCACTGGCCCAGAGTCAGCGCCAGCCGGGTCCGCCAGACCGTCTGGCCGGCGGGGATCTCGCCGCGCAGCATCTGGGCGAGGCGGGTGGTGGCGCAGAGAAACAGGTGATCGCTCACGGCCGCTCCGATACTGCCGCCTTGCCTCAGTTGGCCGCTGCCGGCTGGGCCGGGCGGGCCGGGGCGGCGGGACGGGCGGGAGCCGCCGGTTTGGCGATCGGCGCTGACGGCGCCGCCGCTCTGGCTTCGGCCGGGGCCTTCCCGGGCAGCGCCGGCCTGGCCGGAGCAGGCGCAGACAAAGCAGATTTGTCTGCCGGCACTGCGACCGGAGCCGGCGGCTTCACGCCCGAAGCCGCACCGGGCACTGCGGGACGAGCCGGGGCAACGGGTTTGGTCGGAGCGACCACTGGCGGCGCCACTTCGGCGCTCTTCCGGCCGGGAGCCGGAATCGCCGACGGAGCACGGGGCACGGCGCCGACGGTGACGTCGGCGCGCAGACTATCCACGACCTTTTGGCCGAAGCCTTTGACGTTATTCAGGTCATCGACCGATTTGAACGGCCCATTTTTCTTCCGGTACTCCACAATTGCCTTGGCCTTGGTCGGGCCAACGCCTTTCAAGCCATCCAGTTCGTCCTGGCTGGCGGTATTGATATTGACCTGGGCCAGCGCCGTGCCCATCCACAGCAGGCAGACCGCAAAAAACATCAGGAAGCGTGATTGCATGGCGTTCTCCGCTGGAAGTGATGCACCAGTATGCCACCCGCCAGCGCCAGCCGCTGCCTCACGGGATGCCGATCGACAGGAAGAGGTTGCTGACGCCGCTGGTCGAGTAGCCGAAACCGAGATAAGTCGGTCCGAACGGCGTCTCGCCGCCGATATAGAGTGCCGTCGAATCGAGCACGCCATTGCGTTGGGTCTCGGTGTAGCGCGTGCTGACCTGGGCCGCCTCCAGCGCCAGCCCGAGGCGCATGTCGCCGCGCAGGCCGAGCGGCAGCCGGCCGATGATCTGCTCGGTGCGCAGCCCGGCATAGCGGATGTCGTCGCCGATCAGCTGATTCTGGGCGAAGGCCGTCATGTTGAGGAACCCGCCCAGGGTGCCGGCATCGTAGACCGGCAGCACACCACGCGGCGAGCCGGTGTAGTGCAGCCGGGCATTGAAGACGGTGCCGCCGAGCGCGAAGGCGGCGAGCAAATCGACATCGGCCCGCGAGTAATCGAGGCGCGGCGAATCGAAGTAGGAAAGCTGCACGCCCCAGCCCCGGGTCGGAAAATACATGCGGTCGAACTGATCGAAATCGAGCGCGGCTTTCCAGCCGCCGAACTTCTGGTCGGCCTTGGGCAGCGACGGGTCGCCGATATCGAGTTCGAAGAAGCGATGGCGTTCGACCCAGCCCAGGCGCAGCGGCCCGAGCAGCCCGATATTGCTGCCGACGAAAACGCCGGCACCGGTTTCGGTGACCTTGTACTGGGCGATGCGGCGATCGTTTTCGAAGACATTCAGGCGGGTCTGCTCGACGCCGGTCGTGCCTTCGACGAAGAAGCGCTGGGACGTATCGAGCGGCTGGTAAAGATTGAGGCCGAGGCGGTTGGTCGAACCGACATCGCCGGTGACCAGCAGTTCACCGCCCAGGCTGTTCAGCCAGGTCTTGTGGTAACCAAGGCGCAGGCCGAATGAGGAGCCCTGGCTGTTGTCGGCGTAGAGATTGACGGCAAAGCGCAGGTAGTCCGGCCCCCAGGCCTTTTCGACCGGCATGACGCGCAGGATGTTGCGCTCGCGCTGGCGAAGTACGGTGTAATCGACGCTTTCGTAATAGCCGTCGCCATACATGCGCAGCAGGTCGCGATTGATGTTGCTCGGCCGGATGGTCTGCCCCGGTTCGACATGCAGGTGCCGCTCGACGACGGCCGGATTGACCCGCCCCAGCCCGACGATCTCGACTGCATCGATACGCGGCGAGACGCGGCTGGTGACGACGATGCCCTTCCACCAGGCGGCGTAGGCCGGTTCGTCGACTGCCAGGCGGGCCAGTTGAGCGCCCAGCGCTTCGGCCGCCACCCGGCCGCGGTCGGCGGTCTCGCCATGGCGGGCGAAATCGCCGGCGCCGATGGCGTCGAGTTCGGGCTTGATGTAGATGTCGTCGGGCTTCAAGGTCGCCAGCGAGCGGGTGACGTTCTGCTCGGTCAGAATATTGACCATCTGCGCCGACACGGTGAGCAGCGAACCGACCTCTTCCGGCTTGAGCAGCGGCGAGCCGACATTGACGGCGATCACCACGTCGGCCCGGCAACGCTCGCGCACCTCGCCGATCGGCAGGTTGTCGACCAGGCCGCCATCGACCAGCTTGCGCCCCTGATGATCGACCGGTGCGATCAGCCCGGGTACCGACATGCTGGCGCGCATCGCGGTGGTCAACGGGCCGTCGCGAAAGACCACCTTGTCGCCGGAACCGATGTCGGTGGCGATGATCGACAGGGGCAGCGGCAAGTCCTCGATGTTGCGCTCGCCCTGGTTGGCCCGCACCAGCTGATTGAAGAAGAGCTTGATCTTCTGCCCGGCGACCACCGCCGACTGGTACTTCACGCCATCGGTGCCGACCCCGCTTTCCGAGCCCGGCAGGAAACGGCGGGAGATGGTCTTGTTGCGATAGTTCATCTCCGAGTATTCGGGATTGTCGATGAACATGTCGTTCCAGTCTGCCTGGGCCAGATTCTGGCGCATCACGGCCGGACTCATGCCGGCCGCGAATGAACCAGCGACCAGCGCCCCCATGCTGGTCCCCGCCACACAATCGACCGGGATGCGCAGTTTCTCGAGCACCTCGAGCACGCCGATATGAGCCGCCCCGCGCGCCCCGCCACCGCCGAGCACCAGGCCGATACGCGGCCGCCGGATTTCTTCGGCCGCCTGCACGGCAGGAACGACGGCCAGCGCAGCCAGAATCAGGGCACCAAACAGACGGACGTTATTGAGCATGGGGTGAATCCGGTAGTCACAAAAAAAGCCCTGCCGAAGCAGGGCTTTTCATTGAAGCGTCGGCGGCTTACTTGGTGCCGATGACTTCGATGTCGACGCGGCGATCCGGCTGCAGGCAGTCGATCAGGGCCTTGGTCTTGGCCGTGCCCTTGCACTTGTTGCCGGTTACCGGCTGCTTCTCGCCCTTGCCTTCGGTGTAGACGCGGTTGGCTTCGATACCCTTGGCAACCAGGTATTCCTTGACTGCGGCAGCGCGCTTCTCGGACAGCTTCTGGTTGTAGGCGTCGCCACCGATGCGGTCGGTGTGGCCGACAGCGAGGATGACTTCGAGCTTGATGGCCTTGGCCTTGGAAACCAGCTCGTCGAGCTTGGCCTTGCCTTCCGGACGCAGGACAGCCTTGTTGAAGTCGAACAGCGCGTCAGCAGCGACGGTGATCTTCTCGCCAGTCGGCTTCGGGCCGATCGCGGCAGGAGCGCCAGTCGTCGAGGCACCCTTGGCTTCGCAGGCTTCCTTCGGCAGCAGGTCCTTGTCGCATTCGCAGCCAGCGGGGTCCTTGGCGGCGGCAGCCGGGGTCCAGTAGCCGGTACGCCAGCACAGACCGAAGCCGCTCTTGGCGACGACGTCGCGCTGGTCAATCACATAAACGCGTTCTTGAGCTTGTGCAACGGTAGCACCAAAGCCGATACCGGCCAGCAGTGCCAGAAGCAGAGATTTCTTGGCGATGTTCATAATTGGCGGGTCCCTGTCAAAAATGTAAGTGGTTTATTGTACGGCGAAACGCAACTATTCTATTACGAATAGTCAATATTCAACCACACGCCATATACAGTGCGGCACGGCGTTCCGGCAGCCGGTCAATTACCATTGCGGCAGAAACATAGGCAAAGGTTGCAATGACAAATACAAGAATCGCCAGGGTCTTCCACTGGCTGCTCGGCAAGCCGGCCCCCGATGAAGTACAGATTGATGCCGCACTGGCCGCCTTCACCGATCCGGATGCCGACGCCCTCGAACTGATCCGCCATCTGGTCGGCGTTCTGCGCCCGCAGGACCGGCGCGAGAACGGGGCCAGCGAGCGCTATGCCGCCATGCTTTCCCGCCTCGAATACGACTCCGCCCTGTGCGCTGCCTTTCGCGGCCATGTCGTGCATTTTCTCGCCACCCGGCGCCTGCTTACCTTCTTTACTG
Organism: Dechloromonas sp. A34; assembly: GCF_026261605.1. Lineage (NCBI taxonomy): Bacteria > Pseudomonadati > Pseudomonadota > Betaproteobacteria > Rhodocyclales > Azonexaceae > Dechloromonas > Dechloromonas sp. A34. Next base: position 587,957 of record NZ_CP102486.1, on the reverse strand, counting down.
ACAGCGGTATTCTGCCCGGCACCGGCTTCTTCTCGGAATGGTGGCGCATCCTGGGCAATCGCCTGCTGCCCGAGGCCCCGGACGAACGCCGGCTGAAAGACTGCCTGCATGTCATCTACGACCGCAGCGACGACTGGCGCTGGCTGGAAGCGATTCCGGCCGGGCATTCGCAACGTTTCTGGGCCCTGATTGCCCCGGCCGACGCCTTGCGCAGCATCGACTGGCGCAGCATCCAGGAACAGATTCTCGACTCCGTGCTGCTCCTCGCCCACCGCGTCAGCGGCCTCGGCGTCGAGGGCGAACTGATGCGCGCCGCGCCCGACTTCGACGACCACACCCCACGCTTCATCTCGCTGTCCGCCGAAGCCCTGGATTTCGTCAATGCCTTCCGGGCGACGCTCGACGACGCTGGACAAGAGGCTGACGACGGCAGCCAGTTGCTGGTCATCGCCGACCAGTGCCGCGATACCCTGCAACGCATCCGCAAGCGGGCCCTGACCGTCGGCACCAGCCTCCATCTGACTTATATCCTGACGCGCAGCGAACAGAGCCTGGAACGCCTGCACGAACTGGTCGCCATCCTGACTGCCGGCCAGCAAGCAGCCACCCGCGCCGAAGCGCTCGCCGCCTGGGCCGAGTTCGCCCGCGCCGCCTTTCTCGCCGAAAATCGCCGCAACAGCCTGCGTTTCTACATGGCGCAACTCTCCCGCCTGCTTGCCGTGCGCGTCACCGAAAACGCCGCCCGCTCCGGCGAACATTACATCTGTGACACGCCCGACCAATACCGCGGCATGTGGCGCTCGGCAGCGGGCGCCGGGGTGTTGATCGCCGGCATGGCCCTGCTCAAGATTTTCGTTGGCGGGCTGCACGCCCCGCTCTTCGTCGAGGCCTTCCTGTTCAGCATGATCTACGGCCTGGGCTTCGTCACCATCTACCTGCTCGGCATGACGGTCGCCACCAAGCAGCCGGCAATGACGGCGCAGACGCTGGCCGGCCTGCTCGGCGACCTGAAGCCGACGCGTGGCGCCGATCTTGAACGCATGGTCGACGTCATCGCCGCGGTCAGCCGCAGCCAGCTGGCGGCGATCGGCGGCAACGTCATGGTCGCCCTGCCGGTCGCCCTCGCCGTCGGCTTCGGTCTCAGTCAGTTGTTCGGCACCCCGCTCATTGCCCCCGAGAAAGGCGTCCGTCTGCTGGCCGACCTCGACGTAGTCGGCTGGGCACTGCCTCATGCCGCCATCGCCGGTTTCTACCTCTTCCTCTCCGGCCTGATCAGCGGCTATTTCGACAACCGGGCGGCCTATGCCGAGATTGGGCCGCGCCTCGGCCGTCTGCCCTGGTTACAGCGCCTGGCCGGCAAGGAAGGCGCCGGACGGGTCGGCACCTACATTCAGGACCGGCTGGGCGGCATCATGGGCAATTTCCTGTTCGGCTGCATGCTCGGCTCGACCGGCGTCATCGGCATCATCCTCGGCCTGCCGCTCGATATCCGGCACATCGCCTTCGCCTCGGCCAACCTCGGTTACGCGGTCAACGGCTTCCAGTTTGCCCTGCCGCTCACGGCCATCCTCTGGGGGGCGCTGGGCATCGCCCTGATCGGCCTGACCAATCTCGCTGTCAGCTTCTGGCTGGCCATGCGCACCGCCCTCAAGGCCCGCAACATCCAGTTCGAACACTGGGGACCGCTGCTCAAGGCCATCGGCCAGCGCCTCCGCCGGCAGCCGCGCAGCTTCCTGCTGCCGCCGCGCCCGGCGGCGAAAGCCGAGACCGGCGGGTAGAATTCCGGCGTGCTGATCCGCCGCCTGCTGCCCTCGCTGTTCCTCGCCATTGCCGGCTCATTGAGCGCCGGTGAGGTCCAGTTGCAGGCGCCGGATGAAATCGTCGACCTGCTGGCCCCTTACCTGCCCGAGGAGGCCGGCAACCCGCACCGGCTGGAAGGCCAGCTCAGCGAGATTCTGGCGACCGAGGGCTATTTCTCGCCGCACTTCGAGTTTTCCGACCGTACCAGCGATCTGCGCCTGAAACTCGACCCCGGCCCGCGCACCCAGATCGGCGAGGTGGCGTTGGTGATCGACGGCCCGCTCGCCGCCGGGACCCGTGACGCCCTGATCGCCGGCTGGCGCCTGCCGGTCGGCCAGCCCTTTCGCCAGGAGGACTGGAATAGCGCCAAGCAGCAGGTGCTGGGCGAACTGCTGGCGGTTGAACACGCTGCCGCCAGGCTGGTCGACAGCACGGCCGAGATCGACACCGAAACCCGGCGCGCCCGCCTTAGCGCCCACTACGATGCAGGCCCGCGCTACCGCTTCAGTGCCTTGCGCATCGAAGGCCTCGAAAGCTATTCGCCCGACCTGGTCGCGCGCTACAACCGGGTCGTACAGCCGGGCGATCCCTACCGCGAAGACCGCCTGAACGCCCTGCAGAGCGCGCTGCAGGCCACCCCCTACTTCGCCTCGGTACAGGCCAGGCTGGATACCGAGGCGATCGACGAAGACGGCGACGGCACGATCAGCGCCCCGGTCATCGTCAAGCTGCGCGAGCGCCAGCCCCATCGCGTCGGCTTCGGCGCCGGCGCCAGCTCGAATACCGGGGCCCGCGTCGAAGTCAATTACCAGACGCCCGATCTCTTCAACCAGGCCTGGGAACTGAACAGTGGCCTGCGTCTGGAGCAGAAGCGGCAGACCGCCTACGCCGACGTCTTCCTGCCGCCCGACGCCAAAAACCGCCGGCATAGCGTCGGCTTCATGGCCGAGGGCAACGACATCCAGGGACTGAAGACCGAGCGCTACGCCTTCGGCGCCCAGAGCGTGCAGCAGCGCGGCAGCATCGAGCAGCGCCTGTCCCTGAACTGGCAGGAAGAACGCCGCGAGCCGGACGGCGCCCTGCCGGTGACCAGCCGCGCCCTGGTCCCCAATGTCGCCTGGACCTGGCGCAAGGTCGACAACCTGCTCGATCCCCGCCACGGCACCGTGCTCCAGCTCCAGATTGGCGGCGGCGCCAAGGCAGCGCTATCCGACCAGAATTTCGTCCGCCTGCACGGGCGCTGGCAGCAATATGTGCCGCTCGGCCGCGTCGATACACTGACCCTGCGCGGCGAAGTCGGCTACACGTTGGCCGATTCGCGGCAGCGCATTCCGCAGGACTACCTGTTCCGCAGCGGCGGCGCCGGCTCGGTCCGCGGTTACGCTTACCAGAGTCTCGGCATCAAGGAAGGCACGGCGACCGTCGGCGGGCGCTATCTCGCCGTCGCTAGTGCCGAAGTCACGCACTGGCTGGACGACAGCTGGGGCGTCGCTGCCTTCGTCGATGCCGGCGACGCCGTCGACGACCTGGCCGATGTGAAACTAGCCGTCGGCTACGGCCTCGGCGCCCGCTGGCGCAGCCCTGCCGGCCCGATCGGCGTCGACCTCGCTTACGGCCAGCGCACCGGCGACATCCACCTGCATTTCTCGCTGGCCATTCCCTTCTGAGATGCGACTGCGCCCCGCCCTCCTCGCCACCATCACCTTGCTCGCCAGCCTGGCCGGCGGCCTGCTCTGGCTCAGCGCCAGCAGCAGCGGCCTGGGCACGGCGGCCGAACTGGCCGGCTGGGCCAGTGGCGGGCAACTGCATGTCGAAGCAGACGGCGGCCGCCTGCTCGGCCCTTTGCGCATCGCTGCCCTGCGCTGGGAAACGCCCGATCTGCAAGTGCGTGCCGAACAGGTCGAACTGGACTGGTCGCCGGCCGCCCTGCTCGCTGGACGGCTGGAGGTCGGCGAACTGCGCATCACCCGGCTGCACATTTCGAGCAACCCCGATAGTCCGCCTTCACCAGCACCGACCGACCTGACGCTGCCCCTGGCCCTGGCCGTGCACAACCTCGTCCTCGGTCAGGTGAAATACGGCAGCGCCCTGGTGACCGGCGAAATCTCGGGGCGCCTGAGCAGCGACGGCCAGACGCACCAACTGAACGATTTCCAGGCCCGCCTCGGCGAACTCAGCCTCGCCGGCCAGGCGACCCTGGGCGGCAGCGCTCCGCTACCGCTGGTCGCCAGCCTCGAAGTGACCGGCCAGCTCGAAGAACGCCCCCTGGCGGTGACGCTGGCGGCGGCCGGCCCGCTCGCGAGCATCGCACTGACCGCGAGCGCTCACCAGGGCATCACCGGCCAGGCGGAAGTGCTGCTCACACCATTCGCGCCGGCCAGTTTCGCCAGCGCCCGCATCGCTCTCGACGACATCGACCCGGCGGCCTGGCACGCTGGCGCCCCGGCCGCCAGCCTGAGCCTGCGCGCCGAATTAGACCCACAAGGAAGCGGGGTGGCCGGCCACTTCAGCGTAAACAATGCCCGGCCCGGCCCCCTCGATCGCCAGCGCCTGCCGCTGCTCAGCCTCAGCGGCCGCCTCGACTGGCAGGCCGAAAGCGCCCGCCTCACTGTCCTGCGCGCGACCCTGCCCGGCAACGGTGAACTCGCTGGCGACGGCCGCTGGCAGAACGGCACGCTACTGCTCGACCTCAACGCCCGCCGTCTCGATGCCGCCCGGCTCGTCTCGACGCTGCGCCCGACCCGTCTTGACGGCCCGCTGTCGGCCAGTCTCGATGCCCAGCGGCAAACGCTCAAACTCGACCTCAAGGATCCCCAATTTGCCCTTCGCGCCGAAGCCGGCCATGCCGCCGGCCTGGTCACCGTGCCCCGGCTGGAAATCGCCGCCGGCAACGCCCGCCTGACCGGCAAAGGCGAGCTCAGCCTGGCCAAGGCGATGGCCTTCAGCGCCGAAGGCGAACTCAGCCGTTTCGACCCAAGCCGCTTTGCCAAGGTGCCGGCGGCGCAGATCAACGCCCGCTTCAAGAGCCGCGGCCAGCTGACGCCGCGCCCGATTATCGATGGCGAGTTCAGCCTGCAGGACAGCCAGCTGGCTGGGCAGCCGCTGGCCGGACAAGGGCAATTGCGCATCGACTGGCCACGCATACCGCGCGCCGACATCGCGCTGAGCGCCGGCCTCAACCGGCTGACCGCCCGGGGGGCCTTCGGCGATCCGGCCGACACCCTGGCCATCGACCTCGACGCCACGCAACTCGCGCCCTACGGTCTGGAAGGCGGCATCAGCGGCCAGCTCCGGCTCAGCGGGGGAACCCGGCAAGCCCGACTGACGGCGCAGTTGCAGGCGGCCAAACTCGGCTGGCCCGGCCATGGTCGCCTGAGCGACCTGACGCTGAAGGCGGAACTCGGTGGCGCCGCGGCCTCACCGCTTCTCATCGACCTCGCCATCGGCCAGCTGACGACGCCGGAGCAACCGGCACTGGCCAAGGGCCTGCGGCTCCAGGGCGAAGGCAGCAATCAGGCCCACCGCCTGCGCGCCAGCGGCGAACTGATCAACCGGACCCGGCTGAATCTGGCGGCCGAAGGCGGCATCGATCCGCAGGCAGCGGTGCCGCAATGGCGCGGCCGGCTGCTCGAAGCCCGCCTGAACGGCCAGGACGAGGCCCGCAACTTCCGCCTGAGCGCCCCCGCCCCGCTGAACCTGGGCGCCGCCGCCTGGTCCTTCGGCCCGGCCCAACTGGCCGGCGAGCCGCTCGACTGGCAGGCAACGCTGCAGGCCGCCGCCGACCCGCAGCACTTGCGGGCCAGCCTGAGCGCCCGGGGGACGCGCGTCGGCCAAGTCGATGGCGAACTGAGCGCCGCCATGCAGGGGGCGTGGTCGGTGGACCGCCTGGCACCCTGGCAGGGCCGGCTGCAAATGGCGATCGCCGATCTCGGCTGGCTGGCCGAACTGATCGGCGACGGCTGGCAAAGCGCCGGCCGCTTCAACGGCGAGCTGAAATTGACCGGCACCCCGGCCCGACCGGTTTCCAGCGGCCGCTTCCGCGGCGAACAGCTCGCCCTGCGCCGCCCTGAACAAGGCCTCGATCTGACCCGCGGCGAACTTGCCATCGACCTCGACGACAACCGACTGCGCGTTCGCCAGCTCACTTTCGACAGCGTGCTGCAGGCCATGCCCCGCCCCTTGCGCCTGGCCGGCCGCCAGGAAATCGCCAGCCTGACGCAGCGCCCGGGACATCTCGAAATTTCCGGCGAAATGCAGATCCACAGCGCGTGGGGCGCCGACAACGCCTTTCTCGACTTCAAGCTCGACCGCCTCGGTGCCTGGCAGTTGCCCGACCAGTGGGTGGCCGTTTCCGGCAGCGGCCGGCTCAGTTGGCAGGGCGACACGCTGGGCGCCAAAGGCCAGCTCGCGGTCGATGCCGGCTACTGGCAACTGGCCCCGGCCGGGGCGCCACGGCTCTCCGACGACGTGGTCATCAAACGCCCGGGTGATGCCAAGGCCGGCGCCAGCCTGCGCCCGAAACTGGATCTCGACCTCAGCACCGACCTCGGCCGCAACTTCCTGTTCAACGGCGCCGGCCTCTCCAGCCGCCTGAGCGGCGACCTCCGGCTGCGCGCCAGCGGCCGCGACCTGCCCCGGGCCAGCGGCAGCATCCGTGCCCGCGACGGCCGCTTCGACGCCTATGGCCAGCAACTGAGCATCGAGCGCGGCATCCTGACCTTCCAGGGCCTGCTTGACAATCCGGCCCTCGATGTCCGCGCCGTGCGCAAGGGACTGGCCGTCGAACCCGGCGTGCAGATCGGCGGCACGGTGCAAAGGCCGCTGGTCAGGCTAATTTCCGATCCTGAACTGCCGGATACCGAAAAGCTCGCCTGGCTGGTCCTCGGCCACGGCTCGGAGAACATGAGCGCCGGCGATGCCGCCGTCCTCTTCTCGGCCGCCGGCGGCTTGCTCGGCAATGACTCCGGCAACCTCGTCCAACAGCTGAAAAAAACCTTTCGGGTCGACGAATTCGGCGTCCGCCAGGGCGAGATCGGCGGCAGCGGCGGCCGCCAGCCGGGCAGCCGGGTCGCCGCCAGCAGCTTCGACAGCAGCGCGACGACCGGCAACCAGATCCTCAGCGTCGGCAAACGCCTCGGCGCCAATACGCTGCTTTCCTACGAGCAGTCGCTGGGCCGGGCCGAGAGTGTCGTCAAGCTGACCGTGAACCTGACCCGCCAGATTTCGCTGATCGGCCGCGCCGGCAGCGACAACGCACTGGACGTCTTCTATACGCTGACCTTCGGCCGGGAGCGGCGGTCGACGCCCGCGCGCTGAGCCGATCCGCCGGGACCAGCAGCGGCTTACAGGGCGGCGCCTAGCGACAAAGGCGCGGCTCCGGGAGACTCGGCCTTGAGCAGCCGGCAGGTAAACCAGAAGGTGCTGCCGGCACCAAGCTGGCTGTCCACCCCGATCTGCCCCCCCATCAGTTGCACCAGGCGTTTGCACAGGGCCAGGCCGAGGCCGGCGCCGCCATATTCCCGGGTCGACGAGGCATCGACCTGGGCGAAGGTGTCGAACAGTCGGAACTGGTCGTCGCCCGAAATGCCGATGCCGGTATCCCGCACCTCAAAGCGCAGAAGCAGCGTCGTCGCGCTCTCTTCGGCGATCGCGACGCGAACCCTGACTTCGCCGCTGGCGGTGAACTTGACGGCGTTGTTGATCAGGTTGGAGAGAATCTGCCCGAGGCGCACCGAGTCGCCAGCCAGCGGCCGCTCGCGCAGTTCCGCAGGGAGATCGAAGACCAGCGCCAGGTGCTTGTCGGCGGCCTTCTGGCCAGCCAGCGCGGCGACGTTGTCGAGCAGATCGGCCAACTGGAAATTGACGCTTTCCAGACTCAGTCGCTCGGCCTCACTCCGCGAAATATCCAGAATATCGTTGATGATCCCGAGCAGCCGATGCGCTGCCTCGACTACCTTGGACAACTGCTCGCGCTGCCGGGGATCGGTGCTATGGCGCAAGACCAGCTCGCTCATGCCCATGATGGCGTTCATCGGCGTACGCAGTTCATGGCTCATGTTGGCAAGGAAGGCGCCCTTGGCCCGGTTGGCAGTTTCGGCGGCTTCCTTGGCGATGGAGAGGGCGACCGTTCGCTGGTCGACCATTTTTTCCAGATGCAGGCGGTACTGCTCCAGTTCGGCCGCTGCCCGGTGCCGCTCGGTGACATTCTGGTGAATCAGCACCGCCCCCCGCGACGCCCCTTGAGCGGCAGGACACGCAGGACGAACCAACGGGCTCGGGCGCTGCATGGCAGGGGTACTCCAGGGTGAACTCGGGCAACTGGCCGGCCAGAACGGCGCGAATGCCGGTCAGCATCCCGGCGGTGTCTGGTCCAACCGGTACCTGGCGAGCGTCGGCACAAGCGGCGAAGTAGTTTTCCCCGAGCGCAACCGGGGCCGCTTCCGGCCCGCCGTTCTCGGCCGCAAAGCGCCGCCACGCGGCGTTGACGGCGACGATCGTACCGTCTCCATCGATCACCACGAGCTGTTCCTGCAGGGAGTCGACGACGCTGACGACAAAGGCCTCGCTATCGCTCAAGCTTTGCCCCGCCTGCTCGGCTCGCGCCTGCAGGCGCAGCAGGAACCAGCCGAGGCCGACGGAGATGAAGAGGAAGGCCCCCGCCATCGCCAGGGTTTCGTAGACCTGCGACCACCAGTTGGCCAGATAGCTGTCGGTGGCCAGACCGACCAGTACCATCATCGGCGCCGAAGCCAGACGACGGAAGGTGGCGGTCCGTTGATAGCCGTCGGCACTGACTGCGGTGCGATAGGTGGCAGAGACCACGCCAGAGTCGAACAGGCGGCGCAGATCGGGTGATACGGTATTGTTGCCGATCTGGCCGACCGGCCGGTCGGCGATGGCCGGAAAGCGGGCGATCAGCCCGAGATCGGTATCGCGCAGGTTGATCGCGCCCTGCGGCCCGAGCTCGAAGCGCGACAGCAGCCGGGAAAAGTGTTCGACCGCGATCGGGGCCGAAACGACGCCGGCGAAACTGCCGTCCGGATAGTTGTAGCGGCGGGCGAAGCCGATGATGAACTGCCTGGCGACGCGGCCGACGCGCGGTTTTGAAATCTGCAGCCCACCCTCCGGGTGATCGCGCAGATAGACGAAATATTCGCGGTCTGCCCAGCTGGTGCGCTCCGCCTTGACCACCCCCTTGCCAAGAATGACCAGGCCGCTGGCATCAGCCACCCGGATCGCCTCGACTTCGGGCAGCCGGCTCAGCTGGCGGGCGAGGAAAGCACTCATCCCCGCCTCGTCGATGCCCTGGTCGGCCAGTTGTCGCTCGAGTTCGTCGGCCACCGTCAGCATCGCCAGATCGAGCTTTTCGATGCTGCCGGCGACGCTTTGTTCGAGCGCGCCGGCGATGTTCTGGGTCAGCATCTCGGCCCGCGCCTCGTACTGCTCCCGGCTTTGCAGCAAGGAATAGCCGGAGAGGACGAAGACCAGGATATTCGAGCAGACCAGCCCCCCGATCAGCAGCCGGCGAAAATTCCGCGGCGCCGTGATCGCACCGGCCGGGGAGTGAACCCCGCCCGCGCTGGAAGGCCCTACCGACAAAGGCACGCTGTACCCAATCGTGAAGTATTGTTCTGCAGCGATTCTACTACCTTTGTCATAGCGCCGGGGGCGCCTGCTTCACGGGCCGGTGTGCACCTCCGCCGGATCGTGATGGGGCGGCAGACCCAGAGCCTGGCGCACTTTGCCGATCAGGTCGTCGACATAGGTGAAGACCACCGGAATTACCAGCAGGCTGAGGAAGGTCGAGGTGATCAGGCCACCGATCACGACAATCGCCATCGGGGCGCGGAAGCTGGGGTCGGTGCCGATGCCGAGCGCGATCGGCATCATGCCGGCGCCCATCGCCACGGTGGTCATGACGATCGGCCGGGCCCGCTTGCGGCAGGCATCGATCAGCGCATGCCAGCGGTCGAGTCCGTGCTCGCGGCGGGCGAGAATCACATAGTCGATGAGCAGGATGGAGTTCTTGGTGGCGATGCCCATCAGCATGATCAGGCCGATCATCGACGGCATCGAGAGCGCGGTCTGGGTCACGAACAGCGCCAGGAAGGCACCGGGCACCGAGAGAACGAGGGCAGCAAGAATGGTCACCGGCTGGACGAAATCCTTGAAGAGCAGGACCAGCACGATGTAGATGCAGAGGACGCCGGTGGCCATGGCCAAGCTGAAACTGGCGAACAGTTCGCCCATCGCCTCGGCGTCGCCGATCGTGGTCTGCAGCACGCCGGGCGGCAGCTTGGTCAGGCTGGGCAGTGCCAGCGCCTGCTTCTCGACATCGCCGAGCGGTTGCTGATTCAGTTCGATCTCGAAATTGATGTTGCGCAGCCGGTCGTAGCGATCGATTTCGGCCGGGCCGCCGGCGATGGTCAGTGCCGCGACATTGGCGATCATCACCGGGCCATGCTTGCCGGGCACGGTCAGCCGTTCGAGCAGGCTCAGATCCTGGCGCGCCGCCGGCGGCAACTTGACGACGATCGGCACCTGGCGCTGGGCCAGATTCAGCTTGGCCAGACTCTGGTCGTAGTCACCGGCAGTGGCGATGCGCAGGGTATCGGCGATCGCCGCCGAAGTGACGCCGAGGTCGGCCATGCGGGCGAAATCGGGGCGAATGACCAGTTCCGGACGGACCAAGCTGGCCGTCGTCGTGACATTGCCGACCCCGGGAATGGTGCGCAGTTCGCGCTCGACCAGCCGGGCGTGTTCGGCCAGCACCGGGCCGTTCTCGCTGGCCAGCACGAGCACGTACTTCTCGTTCGAGCCACCGAAACCGACCTTGACCTGGACGCCGGGCAGTTCGGCCAGCGCCTCGCGGAACTCGCGCTCGACGCTCTGCTTGGTGACACCGCCACGCTCCTTGCGCGGCGTCAGGTTGATGGTCAGCGTCGCCTTGCGCACTTCGGCGGCGCCGCGCGGCGCAAACGGATCGCTGCCGGCCGCGCCGCCGCCGATGGCGGTATAGACCATTTTGACGTGCGGATGCTTTTCGATGATGAGGCGCGCCTTTTCGGCCATCGCCCGCGTCTCCTCGAAGGTGCTGCCCGGCGCCAGCGAGAGATAGACCTGGGTCTGCGACAGGTCGTCTGGCGGCAGAAAGCCGGTCGGCAGCAGGGGCACCAGGGCGAAGGAGCCGACGAAGAAGACGGCCGCCGCGAGCATGGTCAGCACCCGGTGTTTCAGGCACCACGCCGCCGCCCCGGCATAGCGCTCCAGCCAGCGCGGCTCGGGATGTTCGCGCTTGGGCGGTTTCAGGATATAGGCAGCCATCATCGGGGTCAGCATGCGGGCCACGACCAGCGAGAAGAAAACGGCAATCGCCGCCGTCCACCCGAACTGGACGAAGAATTTACCGGCGACGCCGCTCATGAAGGCGGTCGGCAGGAAGACGGCAATCAGCGTGAAGGTGGTGGCGATGACCGCCAGGCCGATCTCGTCCGCCGCCTCCATGGCCGCCTGGTAGGGCGTCTTGCCCATGCGCAGATGGCGCATGATGTTTTCGATTTCGACGATGGCGTCATCCACCAATATGCCGATCACCAGCGACATCGAGAGCAGGGTCACGACATTGAGCGTGAAGCCCATCAGGTACATCACGGCAAAGGCCGGGACGATGGACAGCGGCAAGGCGGTGGCCGAGACCAGGGTGGCGCGCCAGTCGTGCAGGAAGAACCAGACGACGATCACCGCCAGGATCGCGCCTTCGAGCAGCAGTGTCATCGAACCGGTGAAATTCTCCTCGACCGGATCGACGAAATTGAAGGCTTCGGTAATCGTGATGTCAGGGTTGTCGGCTTTCAGCTTTTCCAGCGTCGCCCGCACATTGACCGCCAGCTCGACTTCACCGGCGCCCCGGCTGCGCGTGATCTCGAAACCGACCACCGGCTTGCCGTTCAGGAGCGCCGCCGAGCGCTGTTCGCCCACCGTGTCGCTGACCGTCGCCACCTGGTCGAGGCGGAGGCGCCGGCCGTCGCCGAGCACGATGTCCATAGTCTCCAGCTCAGCCGCCGACTGCACCGTGGCAATGGTGCGCACCGACTGCTCGATGCCGCCGACGTCGGAGCGGCCGCCCGAGGCTTCCTGCTGGATCTGCCGCAATTGGCGCGAAATGTCTGCCGCCGTCGCGTTCAGGGCGAGCAGCCGGGCCGGATCGAGCTCGACATGGACTTCGCGGGTCACGCCGCCGACCCGGGCCACGGCGCCGACACCGCGCACGCTGAGGATGGCCTTGGCCACCGTGTTGTCGACAAACCACGACAGCGCCTCGTCATCCATCCGGCTCGAAGCCACGGTATAGGTCAGGATCGGCGCCCCGGCGACGTTCATCTTGCTGATCACCGGGTCCTTGAGGTCACCCGGCAGGTCGGAGCGGATCCGCGAGACGGCGTCGCGGACGTCGTCGACCGCCTCCTGGGTCGGCTTCTCGAGGCGGAATTCGACGGTAACGATCGCCATCCCGTCCTGGACCTTGGTGTAGATGTGCTTGACGCCCTGCAAGGTGGCGACCGAATTCTCGATCTTGCGCGCCACCTCGGTTTCCATCTGGGCCGGCGCGGCGCCGGGCAGCGATGCGGTGACGGTCACCGTCGGCAGCTCGATATCCATGAACTGCTGGATCTTCATGGCCTTGAAGGACATCACGCCGAACAGGGTCAGCATGATGAAGAGCAGGATGGCCGGGGTCGGGTTCCGGATCGACCAGGACGAAACGTTGATCACGGCTTGGGACCGCTGTCGACGACCTTCACCACATCACCGTCGGCCAGGAAGCCGGCGCCGTTCTCGACGACGCGCGCCTCGGGTGGCAGACCGGAAACGATCTCGATCCGCTCGCCGACCCGGCGGCCCGGAATCACCTTGGTCTGCAGCACGCGGTCGGCACCTTCCAGCCGGAAGACATAGGCAAAACCTTCGCGCAGCACGACTGCCGTTTGCGGCAGGGTCAGCGCCGGGCGTTGCGCGAGTTCGAATTCACCACGGGCGAACATCCCGGCGCGCACGGCACCGGTCGCCGGCAGATCGACATAGACCAGACCGTTGCGCGTCTGCGGATCGACGCTCGGCGCCACGGCGCGTACCGTGCCCTTGACTGACTGGCCGTTGGGATTGACCAGGATCGCAGCCAGGCCCGGCTTGAGGCTGGCCAGATCGGCCGACGGCACTTCGGCCCGCCATTCCAGGCGGCCGCCGCGAATCAGACGGAACAGCTCCTGCCCGGGCTGGGTCAGCGACCCGACCGTCGCGCTGCGCGCCGAGATCACGCCGTCATCCGGCGCCAGCACATTGGTCTTGCTCATCTTGACCTCGGCCGCCTGCTGCCGGGCGCGGGCCGCGGCGAGGCGGGCTGCCGCCGTGTGCTGGGCGGTCTGGTACTGGGTATTGAGTTGCGAACTATAGAAGCCCTTGGCCTTGAGCTCCGTCGCCCGTGCGGCATTGCCCTGCGCCTCGCTGGCGCTGGCCTGCGCTTCGGCGACCGCCGCCGAGGCCTCGGCCAGTTCGCTGGCCACGGTGTCGCTGGCGATGCGGGCCAGGACCTGGCCTTTCTGCACCGTGTCGCCGACCTGGGCGCGGACTTCGGTAATCCGGTAGTTGCTGATCTCCGGCCCGATCACCGCCTCTTGCCAGGCCACGACATTGCCGTTGGCGGGCAGCACCTGCGGCCATTCAAGAACTTGGGGCGAGGTCAGGCTGACGGTCAGTGCCGGCTTGGCCGCTGCCTTGCTCGGCGCCGCCGGCTTGGGCGCCCCGGAACCGGAAAAGAAGAAGGCAGCGGCTGCCACCAGGGCAGCCAGCACCAATCCGATGCGGGCTTTCCGCCCGGCGAGCGGACCCGAAGAAATGAATTTCATGCAAGAACCCGTGTCGACCGCGACCTGAAATAAGCCCCCCTGCGGGGCGGCAATCGGCGAATGATACCGTGGCCGCCGCGGATGTCAGCCAACTAATGACTCTTTGGTCATCAGTCCTTCTTTAGGTTCCCCTCGGCCTCGTCGGCACTCTCGTAGATATGCGGCGCGATCTGCTGCTTGGCCAGCGCCTCGCCCAGTTTCATACGTACGAAAGTGCTCGAGGTGTAACGCGTGACGTCGTGATAGTGGCGATCCATGATGCCCTTGACGATGCCGATGTAGTCGTCGACCAGTTCCGGCAGGATCGAGAAGCGGTCGTAATTGACGATGGCGTTGACCTTGTGGCCGACCGGCGCCAGCTTGCTCTCGACCGCCTCCAGAATACGCGCCAGATCGCCGTCGCTGCGCACTGAGAGACCGGCGAAATCGACGAAGAACAGGTTCTGTTCGGCATCGTAGGAGAGCCGTTCGTCGAGCGGACGCTCGAGCATGCCGGAGCGGATGTTCATCGGTTCCTCGCTGAAGATCCGGGCATCCATCAGTTTCGGCTCGCCGTGCATGATGGGCTTGAAATCCATGCGCTCGAGGATGTCCTTCTGCAGGTCGACGCCCGGCGCAATCTCGATCAGCTCCAGGCCGTCGGCGGTCAGGTTGAAGACGCAGCGCTCGGTGATGTAGAGCACGCTCTTGCCCCACTTGGCGGCCTGCGAGCCGCTGAAGGTGCGGTGCTCGACCTCCTCGACGAACTTGGTCGCCTTGCCGTCCTCGAGGATCACCAGCTTGCCTTCGTTGATCGCAACCTCCAGATTACCGGCGGTAAAGGTGCCGACGAAGACGACCTTCTTGGCATTCTGCGAAATGTTGATGAAGCCGCCGGCCCCGGCCAGACGCGGGCCGAACTTTGAAACATTCAGGTTGCCCATGCGGTCGGCCTGGGCCAGCCCGAGGAAGGCGATGTCGAGGCCGCCGCCGTCGTAGAAGTCGAACTGGCTGGGCTGGTCGATGATCGCCTGGGCGTTGGTCGCCGCCCCGAAGCTCAGGCCGCCGGCCGGCACACCGCCGATGACGCCAGGTTCGGCGGTCAGCGTCAGCAGGTCGATGACCTGTTCCTCGGCCGCGACGGTGGCGACGCCTTCCGGCATGCCGATGCCGAGGTTGACCACGGCGTTGGCCTTCAATTCCAGCGCCGCCCGCCGGGCGATGATCTTGCGTTCGCTCATCGGCATCGCGGCAATGGCAGACAGCGGCACCTTGATCTCGCCGGCGAAGGCCGGGCTGTATTGTTCGCTGAAGGTCTGCATGTGGTACTCGGGCTTCTCCGAGACCACGACGCAATCGACCAGGATGCCGGGAATTTTGACCTGACGGGGGTTCAGCGTGCCACGCTCGGCGATGCGTTCGACCTGGACGATGACGATGCCGCCCGAATTGCGTGCCGCCATCGCGATGGCCTGCGCTTCCAGGGTCAGGGCCTCCTTCTCCATGGTGATGTTGCCGTCGGGGTCGGCCGTCGTCCCGCGGATGATTCCGACATTGATCGGGAAGGCCTTGTAGAACAGGTATTCCTCGCCGTCGATCTCCATCAGACGGACGACCTCCTTGGTCGTCATCTCGTTGAGCTTGCCGCCGCCGAAGCGCGGATCGACAAAGGTGCCGAGGCCGACCCGGGTGATCGTTCCCGGCTTGCCGGCCGCGATGTCGCGGAACATATGGGTGATCACCCCCTGCGGCAGGTTGTAGGCCTCGATCCGGTTGGCGACAGCCAGTTGCTGCAGCTTGGGAACGAGCCCCCAGTGGCCGCCGATGACCCGCGCCACTAGGCCGTCGTGGCCGAAATGGTTGAGGCCGCGCTCCTTGCCGTCGCCCTGCCCGGCAGCATAGACCAGGGTCAGGTTGCGCGGGCTGCCGAGGCCATGGACATCCGCCTCCTCGCCTTCGAGAAAGCGCTGTTCGAGCGCGATGGCAATGTTTTCGGCAAAGCCGATGCCGACGAAGCCGCCGGTGGCGACGGTGTCGCCATCCTTGATGAGGCGCACGGCATCGCGCGCCGAAACGACCTTGCCGGTATCGGAGGCGCGCAGCGACGCGGCGATTGGGTGACGGGAAAGGGCCATGCTTAGTCTCCTCGTTATTATTGGATGATCAAACGATACCAGTGGCGTAGAACACGCCAATCACCACGAACACGGCCATCGTCTTGATGCAGGTGATGGCGAAGATGTCCTTGTACGACTGGCGGTGCGTCAGGCCGGTCACCGCGAGCAGCGTGATCACCGCACCGTTGTGCGGCAGGGTGTCCATGCCGCCGGAAGCCATCGAGGCGACGCGGTGGAAGACTTCGAGCGGAATGCCGGCCGCCTGGGCGTTGGCGATGAAGGTTTCGGCCATCGCCGCCAGCGCGATACCCATGCCGCCGGAAGCGGAACCGGTAATGCCGGCCAGCGCGGTAACCGTGATCGCTTCGTTGATCAGCGGATTGGGAATCGAGCTCAGGGCGTTGGCGACAACCAGGAATCCCGGCAAGGCAGCGATCACGGCACCGAAGCCGTATTCGGAAGCGGTGTTCATGGTCGCCAACAGCGCCCCGCCGATGGCACCTTTGCTGCCTTCGGCAAATTTGGCGAACACCGTTTTCCAGGCGAAGACGAAGACGGTGGCAATGCCGACCAGCAGCGCCCCCTCGACCGCCCAGATGGCGGCGACCGCCTTGGTCTGCTGGACGACCGGCGCCGCCTTGCCGATGATGGCCGGAATGAAGGAAACCTGCTCGCCGTAGAGCAGCGGAATGGCAGTGGTAAACACCTTGTTCATGACGCCGACCATGATCAGCGGCAGAATGGCGATCAGCGGATGGGCCAGCTTCTCGTGCTCGAAGGCTTCCGGCTCGTTGATATGGCCGTCGCCGTAGCCTTCGCCAGCCGCCATCGCGCGCCGGCGGCACCATTCGAGGTAGATCAGGCCACAGGTCAGGATGAAGATGCCACCGATCAGGCCGAGCCACGGCGCCGCATAGATATCGGTCTTGAAGAAAGTGGTCGGGATGATGTTCTGGATCTGCGGCGTGCCGGGCAGAGAATCCATCGTGAAGGTGAAGGCGCCGAGGGCGATGGTGCCGGGAATCAGGCGCTTCGGAATGCCGCCCTGGCGGAACATCTCGGCGGCGAAGGGATAGACCGCGAAGACCACGACAAACAGCGAGACCCCGCCATAGGTGAGGATCGCGCAGACGAGGACGATCGAAAGCATCGCCCGCTCGCTGCCGATCATCTTGATCACCGAGGCGACGATCGCCTTCGAGAAGCCCGACAGCTCGATGACCTTGCCGAACACGGCACCGAGCAGGAAGACCGGGAAGAAATTCTTCACGAAGCCGACCATCTTGTCCATGAAGAGGCCGGTGAACATCGGAGCGACCAGCGTCGGATCGATGAAGAGCACGGCGCCCATGGCGGCAATCGGCGCGAAGAGGATGACGCTGTAGCCGCGATAGGCCACGAACATCAGGAAGGCCAGCGAGGCCAGTACGATGAGAAAGTCCACTTTTGTCTCCATTAAGATTTATTGCGGCGCTTTCGCTATCGCACGCCCCGTGCCACACAGCTCAAGTTATTGAATATATATGTTAACTGACAGAATTCCTGCTCCCGTTCCGGAAATTTCTGTCTGCCCCGGCAGACACCCTGTCCAGCCGGCCGGACAACTGGTGCCAGCCTTTGAATTTGTGGTGCTAGGCGGCGTTGGCCTGGACACCCAACACGGCAATCTTTTCGTAGAGGGCGGCGCGGGAAATGCCGAGAGTGCGGGCGGCCTGTGCCTTGTTGCCATGGCAGTTGCGCAGCGCGACGAGGATGGCCTCGCGCTCGGCCTGGGCGACCGCTTCGGCCATGCCGCCGCCGACGATGGCCAGGGCGGGCGGCACCATGGCGACCGGCATCACACGATCGAGATCGCCCGCTTCCAGCACGTCGCCGTCCGACATCAGCAGCGCGCGCTCCAGCACGTTCGACAGTTCACGTACGTTGCCCGGCCAGTCATGCCGGCGCAGCCGCTCGACGGCAGCCGGCGCAACGCCATGCACGGGGATCCCCTGCTGGCGGCAGATCTGGTCGACGAGATGCTCGGCGAGCAGCGGAAAATCGTCCAGTCGCGCGCGCAAGGGCGGGGTATTCAGGGTGATCACGTTCAGGCGGTAATAGAGATCGGCGCGAAAGCTACCGCCGGCAACCATCTGTTCCAGGTTGCGGCTGGTCGCCGCGATGACCCGCACATCCACCGTCTGCAAGCGATTGGAGCCGACGGCTTCGAACTCCTTTTCCTGCAGGGTCCGCAACAGCTTGGCTTGAAGGGCCAGCGGCATGTCGCCGATTTCGTCGAGGAACAGCGTACCGCCATCGGCCAGCTTGAACTTGCCGTCGCGGCCGCGCCGCTCGGCGCCGGTGAAGGCTCCGGGGGCGACGCCGAAGAATTCCGCCTCGAGCAGGTTTTCCGGCACGGCAGCGAGATTGACAGCGACGAAGGCCCGCTTGGCCCGCGGGCTGGCGGCATGGATGGCCTGCGCCAGCAGTTCCTTGCCGGTGCCGGTTTCGCCGAGGATCAGCACCGCTGAGGCGGTGCGCGCCGCGCGCCGGGCCGCCTGCTTGACCTCGTTGCTGGCCGCGGCGACACCGATGAAACTGGAGAAGGTGTACTTGGTCTGCCGGGCTTCGGCCAGTTTGCGTTCGGCC
This sequence comes from Dechloromonas sp. A34, assembly GCF_026261605.1. NCBI lineage: Bacteria > Pseudomonadati > Pseudomonadota > Betaproteobacteria > Rhodocyclales > Azonexaceae > Dechloromonas > Dechloromonas sp. A34. Next base: position 569,530 of record NZ_CP102486.1, on the reverse strand, counting down.
TCGGCCAGATCGGAACGCAGGCGCTGGTAGCGAGAAACGACCGGCGCCAGGTGGCGCGGGTCGTCGTAGAGCATGAAGCCGACGGCGCCGATCACCTTTCCATGCTCGTCGCGCAGCGGCAGGCGGGTGACGACGAAGGATTCGTCGCCGAAATCCATGATGTCGAGCATGATCGGCCGGCCGCTGTCGACCACCTGACGCATCAGGCTGTTCGGAATGACGTTCTCGATCGCCTGGCCGATCGCCGCCGCCGGATCGGCGATATGCAGACGCTCCGGATAGCGGTCGTTCATCCACACGACATTGGCCTGGGCGTCGACGATCACCGCGCCTTCACAGAGATCGGCGAAATGCGCGAGCAGGGATTGCGTCGCCAGTTGACGCAGGTCGTCCGGCGTCTTCATTGCAGCAGGTCGCCGGGCATCAATGGGCCAGCGCCGCCTCGATTTCGGCAAAGGTCTGCGGCAGGTCGAACCCGAGCACCGGCACGCCGAGCAGGCGGCCGATCTGGGTTGCCGAGAAGATGCCGCGAACGCGCGGCAGGCCGGTACCCGGATCGATGTCCTCGACCATGATGTGCTGCCGCCCCTGTTTCTTCAGCGCCTTCAGGATGTCGCTGACGCGGGCGTTGAGCACCTCGTTGAAGTACAGCGTGTCGATCTGGGCAGCCGGCACCATCAGGTCGCGGACGGTCAGGTCCTCGCGCTTGCCGCCGCGGGCCAGGGCGATCTGCATCGGCCGCTCGCCGAGCACGTCGCGCGCCGAGATCAGGCCTTCCACCGTGTGATCCGGGGCGCTGACCAGCAGCAGGCGGACGCCGCGCGCAATCATCCGCGCATTGGCGGCGTCCAGCGTGGCGGTGGCCGCGATGGTCACCACACTGACCCGGGTGAAGTCGGTCATCGCCTCGATCGCCGGCGAGTCGGCGCCGATCAGGTTGTAGCCGGCGGCACACAGTGTGGAATTGGCGGAAAGTTTGTGCGTTTGCACCTTGGCTGAAAGGGTCATGGTTTGTCTCCATCCGGTCATTGTTCTGAAATACAGCCGTGAGCGGGGAACGCGACAAGTGGTGGAGGCGTGCCCCAACGGTCAGTATTCGGCGATTTGTGGCGCTTGGCAATAGGGCGCGGGAATACCCTTATTCGCCACCGCCCTCGCGCCGCTCCTTGCGCAGCGAAGCCCATACCGAGGCGCCGATGATCACCGCCACGACGGCCAGTGAGAAACCGACCGGAATTTTGTAGACATCGATCAGCAGCATCTTGACGCCGATGAACATCAGCACGATGGCCAGCCCGTACTTGAGCAGCGAGAAACGCTCGGCGACGCCAGCGAGCAGGAAGTACATGGCACGCAGTCCGAGGATCGCGAAGATGTTCGAGGTGAGGACGATGAAGGGGTCGGTGGTGATCGCAAAAATTGCCGGTATCGAATCGACCGCGAAAATCAGGTCCGAAACCTCGACCAGCACCAGCGCCAGGAACAGCGGCGTGGCGTAGCGCACGCCGTTCTTCCGGGTGAAGAAGCGTTGGCCGTCGAACTCGGTGGTGACGTTCAGACGGCCGCGCAACCACTGCAACAGGCGGTTGTTTTCCAGATCCGGTTTTTCGTCGGCGAACCAGTACATCTTGATCCCGGTAACCAGCAGGAAGGCGCCGAAGAGATAGAGTATCCAGTGGAACTGGCTGATCAGCCAGGCGCCGGCAAAGATCATCACGGTGCGCATGACGATTGCCCCGAGCACGCCGTAGAGCAGCACCCGCTTCTGCAGTTCGGCCGGCACGGCGAAGTACGAGAAGAGAATCAGCCAGATGAAGACGTTATCGACGGCCAGCGCTTTCTCGATCAGGTAGCCGGTGATGAATTCGAGCCCCCGGTCGGTGGCGATCGCCCGCCCGAGGCTGGTATCGAGGTGCCACCACAAGCCGCCGGCAAAAGCGAAGGTCAGCGCGATCCAGACCACCGACCAGATAGCGGCCTCGCGGAAGCTGACACGGTGCTCCTGGCCGCCGCCAACGACGAACAGGTCGATCGCCAGCATGAGTACGACGATGGCCGTGAAGCCGGCCCACAACACGGGACTGCCTATGGTTTCCATGCCAAGTTCCTTTCACGCATTCCACAAAGCAAACGGCCTGCTCTGCAATGGACGAGAGTCGTGGAATGTCAAAAGGGACCTCGCCGTTGCGGCAAAGGTCTTGCTCGCAGCGCCGTTGCGCTGCCCGGTCGCCGGAAGCCGAGGCTTCGTGGTGACGACGATCCGGATGGGAGCTACTCCCCCTTGGGTGAATCGACTCTATTAAACCCGACCATGGCTGTCAACTTTGGACCCCGAAAAAAAGCCTGCGCTGTAATGTTGTTGTAATTTCTGCGGCCCATCATGCGGCCTTTTTTCAGAGAGACACGACCATGGATTTGCTGCTCTGGCGCCACGCCGAAGCCGAGGACGGCGACGACGACCTGAAGCGCCGGCTGACCGAGCGCGGCCTGAAACAGGCGCAGACGATGGCTGCCTGGATCCGCGCCCATCAGCCGAAGGATCTGCGGATCATCGCCAGCCCCGCGGTACGCACCCAGCAGACGGCCGAGGCCCTCAAGCTGCCCTTCGAAACCCAGCGCAAGATCGGCCCCGAGGCTTGCGTTTCCGAACTGATCGCGGCGTCCGGCTGGCCGCAGGCCTCCGGTTCGGTGCTGATCGTCGGCCACCAGCCCTCGCTCGGCCGCCTCGCCTCGCTGCTCCTCTCCGGTCACGAGGCCGAATGGAGCATCAAGAAGGGCGCCCTGTGGTGGCTGAGCAACCGGGTTCGCCGCAACGAAACCCAGACCGTGCTGCGAGCGATGATCCCCGTCGAGTTGCTGGACTAGCACCAGCCGTTGGTTTCGTGGTGCTAGACATTGCCCGGGCTTTGCCGTGAAATGACTCCATTCGCGTCAGCGCAGGGAGAGAGGGCATGGTCAGCACCAAGAAAGCCGCGGCAAGCGCAGCGGATACATCCACCGTCAAGAAAACGAACACCCGGCAACCGCGCCGCCGCCCGGTGGCGAGCGGCGATATCGCCCCGACCCTGAAGGCACCTGGCATCGAAGCTTTCACCGTCCAGGGCCGCGTCGATGCCGCCCGGGAAACCCGGCTCGGCGCCATGCGCGACGTCATTTCGGGCCTGCCGCCCGAAGAGTCGCTCGCCCTGCTCAAGGGCATGCTCAGACAGCAACGCATGCTGACCGGCGAGCAGGCCGCCAACCCCGACGACGAACTGGCCAAGGACTGGCGCAATGGCGGCTACCCCTACAAGAACCTGATGACACGGCGCAATTACGAGCGCCAGAAATACCGGCTGCAGGTCGAACTGCTGAAGCTGCAGGCCTGGGTCAAGGAAACCGGGCAGAAGGTGGTGATCCTCTTCGAAGGCCGCGACGCGGCCGGCAAGGGGGGCACCATCAAGCGTTTTATGGAACACCTGAACCCGCGGGGGGCGCGCGTCGTCGCCCTGGAGAAGCCGAGCGAGATCGAGCGCGGCCAGTGGTATTTCCAGCGCTACGTGCAGCACCTGCCGACCAATGGCGAAATCGTGCTCTTCGACCGCTCCTGGTACAACCGCGCCGGCGTCGAGCGCGTCATGGGCTTTTGCTCGGACTTCGAGTATTCCGAATTCGTCCGTCAGGCGCCGGAGTTCGAGCGCATGCTGGCGCGCAACGGCACCCACCTGATCAAGTTCTGGTTCTCGGTCAGCCGCGACGAGCAGCGCCGCCGTTTTGGCGAACGCAAGGTGCATCCGCTGAAGCAGTGGAAGCTGTCACCGATCGACATGGCCTCGCTCGACAAGTGGAACGATTACACCAAGGCCAAGGAGGCGATGTTCTTCCACACCGACACCGCCGATGCGCCATGGACGGTGATCAAGTCGAACTGCAAGAAGCGGGCACGGCTCAACGCCATGCGCTACGTGTTGCACAAGCTGCCCTACGGCAACAAGGACACGACACGGATCGGCAATCTCGACCCGCTGATCGTCGGCCGCGCCAACGTCGTCTTCGAGCGCGGCGAGCACCAGGGGGTGCCCATTCTCTGACCGGGCGTTGAAAAGCCTCAGCTGACGACGTAGGCCCCGCCGCCAGTCGCGATCAGCAGTCCGCTTTCGTTCTCCAGGGTCATCTGCACCGAGGCGATACGACCGCCAAGCCGGGTGACCCGCCCGGTGGCGGTGAATTGCCTGCCGATCCCCTGGCTCAGGAAGTCGGTGCGCAGGTCGATGGTGCCGATCCGGCCGAAACGATGCCCGACCTGCTCGGTCGACTCGCCGCAAAACTTCTCGGCGATCGCCACCGTCACGGCAAAGCCGCCGACGGTATCGAGCGCCGCCGCGATCACGCCGCCATGCAAGCGACCGTGCAGGTAATGGCCAATCAGTTCCGGCCGCATGTCGAAAGCCAGTTGCGGCGCCTGCGGATCGAGCGAAACCACCCGCAAGCCAAGTACTTCGTTGAAACACAGGCGATGTTCGAAGACATCGCGCAGCATCGCTTCGAGGCGAACCTGTTCGGCCGGGGAACGGCGGGACTGCTGGTGCTGGGTGGTCATGTTGTCCGGTGGCAAAGAGGGGGACGAAGAGAGCCCGGATTCTACCCGATGCGTCTAAAGCGACGTGGTGACGCCGGCTTTGCCGGTCTACGCGGTCGGCCAGCTTAGGCGGGAAGGCCCCCTAGTCGCGCCCGGCCAGCGGTTCGAGCCGGAATTCCAGGTGATAACCGGCGGCTTCGATCTGGTCGCCGTCGTGCAGGGCATGCGGTTCGGTCGAGATCGCCCGGCGATTGATACGGGGCAGCCTGGCACCCTCGACATGGGTCAGGAAATAGCCCTGCGGACGCCGGCCGATGACCACGAGTTGCTCGCCGGGAACGCCGAAAGTCGTCACCACGCGCTCCAGGCGAACGCTGTCGCCGACCGCATGCGCCCCTGTCCCGGCCAGCACCTTGACGCGGCCCACCGGGAGCCACGCCCGGGCGGCGCGGATGGCGGGCACGGCATCGGCCGCCCCGACGGCGGCCACCCCGCCAGCGAGAGGCAGGGCCTGGATCAGCATGGTGCGCTCAAGATCGACTTCGCCGGCCATGCGCGTGTTCAGATAGCACAGACTATGACTGCCCAACCCTATGACATCGCGATGATGGAGGATTTTCCGACCGAGCGCGCTGCCGTTGATCAGGGTGCCGTTGCTGCTCTGCAGATCCTCGACGATGTGATCCTCACCGACGCTGACGATGCGGGCATGGACACGGCTGAGCAGCGGATCGCCGATGACAATGTCGTTACCGGCATCGCGCCCGATGTTGAGGGTGGGCTTGTCGATGAAATACTGATTCAGCACGCTGCCGTTCAGACTCAATACCAGCTTGGCCACTGTTCTATCTCCGCTTCAGGAAGCCAGCCGGCCGAACAGGCGGGCAAGCCAGCCTTGCTTCGGGGCGGGTGCCTCGCCATCGCGGACACGGACGAGGGCAACCGAGATGTTGTCGAAACCGCCGTTGTCGTTGGCGAGCTGGACCAGATGTCCGGCCGCTACCGCCAGATTGGTCTGCAGTGAGTCGACGATGAGTTCGATATCGGCCTCTTCGACCAGATCGCTCAGGCCATCGGAACAGAGTAGGAAGACATCGCCGCTGCACACGGCCTCTTCGTTGAGATGCACCGCAATGCGCTCGCCGGAGCCGAGCGCCCGCGTCACGAGATGACGGTTGTGCGATTCGCCGGCCTCTTCGGCCGAAATCATGCCGAGCTCGATCTGGTCACGGAGCAGTGAATCGTCGCGCGTCAGCAGCTGCAACTGCCCGTCGCGCAGGCGGTAGATCCGCGAATCGCCGACATGGAGCAAGGCCACCCGCTGCTCGTGAAGAAGCGCCAGGGCCAGCGTCGTACCCATCCCGTTGCGTGCGGCCTGCTCGCGGGCCGCGGCGTGGATCGCCCGGTTCGCCTCGCCGATGATCTGTTCGGCAAACTGCAGCGGCGTCGGTTGCCGGGCGCCGGCGCGCAACTGCGACACTTTGCTGCGCAGACGCTCGACTACGATATCGATGGCCATCCGGCTGGCCACTTCGCCGGCGCGATGCCCACCAATACCGTCTGCTACCACGGCGATGCCGTAGTCGGCATCGACGGCGACGGCATCCTCATTGAGCGTGCGAACCCGTCCGCAATCGGACAGGCAGGCAACGTCGAGGCGATAGGCTTGAGATTTCAATATTTGCCGCAGGGAGAGGGAAAACAGGCGGCGCAGAATATAGCACATCACACCCTCCATTCTTGACAGGCGCGCCCCGAGAACCCAATATCAGGCACTGTTCTTGCACTATGCCGTGCTCTCTTATTGATTCCATCCGCCCCTTAATGTCACTTGAACAACTAGGCCGCTTCAAGATCACCGGAATTCTCGGACGTGGCGCCATGGGTACCGTTTACCGGGCACACGATCCGCTGCTCGATCGCACGGTAGCCATCAAGACGGTGGGCTGTGCCGGTCTGTCGCGCGAAGAGGCCGAGGCTTTCGAAGAGCGCTTCTACTGCGAAGCCAAATCGGCCGGGCGACTCAATCATCCGAATATCGTGACCATCCACGACGTCGGCCGCAGCGACGATCTGGCCTATATCGCCATGGAGTTTCTGAACGGTCGCAGTCTGCGCGAGATTCTCGATTCCGGCGTCGTCCTGCCGATCGAGCGCAGCGCCGAGATCGCGGCCCAGATCGCCGACGGACTGGCCTTCGCCCACGCCAACGGCGTCGTCCATCGCGACATCAAGCCGGCCAATATCATGGTCTTCGACAACGGCACCGTGAAGATCGCCGACTTCGGTGTCGCCAGCATGCCCAGTGGTTCGAACACCGTGGCCGGTACCGCCTTCGGTTCGCCCAAATACATGTCGCCGGAACAGGTGACCGGACAGAAGGCCGACGGCCGTTCGGACATCTTCTCGCTCGGCGCCGTACTCTACGAAATGCTGGTCGGTCGCCCGGCTTTCTCCGGCGACGACCTGAACGCCATCCTCTATCAGGTCCTCAACAGCGCGCCGCCCCTACCCTCGAGCTACTGCCCGACGCTGCCGCAGGGTTTCGACCGCATCGTCGCCCGCGCCATGGCCAAGGAACCGGCCAAGCGCTACCAGAATGCCAACGAAATGGCAGCCGACCTGCGCAAATATCGCCGCGTCGCGAAAATGGCCCAGAAGAAACAATTGGCCGACAACGCGCTTGCAGCGAGCGGCCCCGGCGATGCCACGACGCTGGTCAGGACCATACCACCGCCGACGAAAACGACACCGACCTGGTCTACGCCTGCGCTACGTTTTGGCCTGCCGCTGCTCGGCCTGGCCCTGCTGGCGGGTGGGCTGCTGCTGCGCCCGACAGAAGCTCCACCGACCGCGCCATCGACACCGGCCAGTGTCGAGACCAAACCTGCGGCGAGCGCCGTGGCGGCAAGCACCGCCCCCCGGCAAGCCCCTCCGGAGGTGCGGCGCTTGCGGCGCCCCCGACGGTAACGGAAAGCGGCCCAGTGGCGGCCATCCAGCCTCCGGTACCTGGCGAGGCGCGCCTTCGGCTGGCGATCGCGCCCTGGGGAGAAGTTTACGTCGACGGGAAGTTGGCCGGCGTCTCGCCGCCACTCAACGAAATCCTGCTGCCGGCAGGAAAACATAGCGTCGAAATCCGCAACGGCGCCTTCCCCCCCTACCTGCGCAACGTCGATCTGGCGACTGATGCCAGCCTCCGAATCAAACACAAATTCGAATGAATGCTTACCTGATGTCACCACTCCGCCGCCGTAATCTCGTCAGCCTAATCGCTGCCATGCTGTTGTCCGCCTGCGCGACGACCAAGGACAAGGAGCCCGACGCGCCGCCGGCCGCCAAGGAATCCCGGGAAGCGCCGAAAGCCGCCGCCCCGGCGCCGGCCCAGCCCGACAAGGCGCAACAGGAACTGAGCGGCGGCATCGACAGCTATGAGAATGGCGCCTACAAGACCGCCGCCCGACAGTTGCAATCAGCCCTCGCGCTCGGCCTCGAGGGCCGGGCCAACCGGGCCAAGGCCCATAAATACCTGGCCTTCATGCACTGCGTCGGCAAGCGAGAACGGCAGTGCCGCGACGAGTTCCGCAAGGCGCTCGACTCCGATCCGGCCTTCGACCTAAGTCCTGCCGAAGCCGGCCACCCAACCTGGGGACCGGTCTTCCGCAAGCTGAAGGTGGCCACCAAACCGGCCAAGAAATAAAGGCCGGCTGACAACGAAAAAGGGCGACGGTCTGACCGTCGCCCTTTGCTTGTCCAGCGTTGCCGTCGGCGCTTACTTCTTGCGCGGCGGCGGCACGTCGGTGCAGGAGCCGTGTGCCACTTCGGCGGCCATGCCGATCGTTTCGCCCAGCGTCGGGTGCGGATGGATGGTTTTGCCGATATCAACCGCATCGCAGCCCATTTCGATGGCCAGGCAGACTTCGCCGATCATGTCGCCGGCGTTCGGGCCGACAATCGCCCCGCCGATCACGCGATGCGTTTCGGCATCGAAGATCAGCTTGGTGAAGCCGTACTCGGCGCCGTTGGCGATGGCGCGCCCGGAGGCCGCCCACGGGAACTTGGCCGATTCGATCTTGCGCCCTTCCTTCTTGGCCTGCTCCTCGGTGTAGCCGACCCAGGCCACTTCCGGATGGGTGTAGGCGACGCCGGGAATCACCTGGGCGTCGAAGGCCGCCTTGTGGCCGGCCGCGACTTCCGCCGCGACGTGGGCTTCATGGACCGCCTTGTGGGCGAGCATCGGATTGCCGACGATATCGCCGATTGCAAAGATGTGCGGCACGTTGGTCCGCATCTGCGCATCGACATTGATGAAACCGCGGTCGGTGACGGCGATGCCGGCCTTCTCGGCAGCGATCTTCTTGCCGTTCGGCGAGCGGCCGGCGGCTTGCAGGATCATGTCGTAACGCACGGCTTCGGCATTCGGCGCGCCCTCACCTTCGAACTTGACCCACAGGCCGTCGTCCTTGGCTTCAACGGCCACCGTCTTGGTCTTCAGCATGATCTTGTCGAAACGCGACAGGTTCTGCTTTTCCCAGACCTTGACCGCATCGCGATCCGGCCCCTGCATCAACGCATCGAGCATTTCGACGACATCGACCTTGGTGCCCAGCGTCGAATAGACAGTGGCCATTTCGAGGCCGATGATGCCGCCGCCGATGACCAGCATCTTCTTCGGCACGAAGCGCAGTTCGAGCGCCCCGGTCGAATCGACGATGCGCGGGTCCTTCGGAATGAAGGGCAGATGCACGGCGGCCGAACCGGCGGCGATGATGCACTTCTGGAACTTGATGATCTTCTTAACGCCGGTCTTTTCCTGGCTCGTGCCGGTGGTTTCCTCGACCTCGATGTGATTGGCATCGAGGAAGGAACCGTAACCGCGCACGATATCGACCTTGCGGCCCTTGGCCATGCCGGCCAGACCGCCGGTCAGCTTGCCGACCACCTTGTCCTTGTGGGCACGCAGCTTGTCGATATCGACGGTCGGCGCGGCAAAGCTGACGCCAAGATCGGCCATGTGATTGGCTTCATCCATCACCGCGGCGACGTGCAGCAGCGCCTTGGACGGGATGCAGCCGACGTTCAGGCAGACGCCGCCCAGCGTCGCGTAACGCTCGACGATGATGGTCTTCATGCCGAGGTCGGCCGAGCGGAAAGCCGCCGAGTAGCCGCCGGGACCGGCGCCGAGGACGAGCATTTCGCACTCGAGGTCGGCACCGCCGGCATGGCTGGCAGCGACCGGGGCGGGTGCTGCAGCCACCGGCGCAGCGGCCGGCGCCGCGGCTTGCGGAGCTGGTGCCGGGGCGCCGGCAGCCGCCCCCGTTTCGACCTTGATCAGCAACGCACCTTCACCGACCTTGGCGCCGAGCGCGACGAGTACTTCCTTGACCACGCCGGCGACCGGCGACGGCACATCCATCGTCGCCTTGTCGGATTCCAGCGTGCAGATCGCGTCATCGACCTTGATGCTGTCGCCGACTTTGACGAAAAGGTCGATGATCGGCACTTCGGCGAAATCGCCGATATCGGGGACTTTGACTTCTACCAGATTGCTCATGGTCATTCCCCTTTACAGCGCGACGCGACGGAAGTCGGCCAGCAGTTGCGCGATATAGACATTGAAGCGGGTCGCCAGGGCGCCGTCGATAACGCGGTGGTCAGCGGTCAGCGACAGCGGCAGGACGAGGCGCGGCACGAAGGCCTTGCCGTCCCAGACCGGCTTCATGGCCGACTTGTTGACGCCGAGGATGGCGACTTCCGGCGCATTGACGATCGGCGCGAAGTAGGTGCCGCCGATGCCGCCCAGGCTGGAGATCGTGAAGCAGGCACCGGACATATCGGCCGGCTTGAGCTTGCCGTCACGCGCCTGCTTGGCCAGATCGCCGGATTCCTGCGCCAGTTCGAAGACCGACTTCTTGTCGACATTCTTGACCACCGGGACGACCAGACCATTCGGCGTGTCGGCCGCGAAACCGATGTTGAAATACTTCTTCAACACCAGATTGTCGCCATCGAGCGAGGAATTGAATTCCGGGAATTTCTGCAGGCCCTTGACGCAGGCCTTCATCAGGAAAGCGAGCATGGTCAGCTTGGCGCCGCCACCCTTTTCGTTTTCCTTGTTGAGCAGGACGCGGAAGGCTTCGATGTCGGTGATGTCGGCGTCTTCGTGATAAGTCACGGCCGGGATCATGACCCAGTTGCGCGACAGGTTCTGGCCGGAAATCTTCTTGATGCGCGACAGCGGCTTGACCTCGATCTCGCCGAACTTGGCGAAATCGACCTTCGGCCAGGGCAGCAGATCGAGCACGCCACCGCCAACGACACCGCCGGCAGCGGCGGCGACCGGGCCGGAAATGGCGCCGGACATCACGCCCTTGACGTACTTGCTGAGGTCTTCCTTGACGATGCGGCCTTTCGGACCGGTCGCCGGCACCTTGGCCAGATCGACGCCGAGTTCGCGAGCAAAGGCGCGGACCGACGGCGAGGCGTGCACCTTGCTGCCGATCGGCAGGGCCGGTGCCAGGGCGGAAGGTGCCGCCGGAGCAGCAGCGGTAGCGGGCACGGCAGCCGGAGCAGCGGCAGGTGCCGATGCCGATGCCGGGGCGGCAGCTTGCGGAGCGGCGGCGGGGCAGCAGCGCCGGCGCCGGTTTCGACCTTGATCAGGACCGTGCCTTCGCCGACCTTGGAGCCGAGCTGGACCAGCACTTCCTTGACCGTACCCGCCACGGTGGACGGGACGTCCATCGTCGCCTTGTCGGATTCGAGGGTAGCAATCGCATCGTCAACCTTGATGCTGTCGCCAACCTTGACGTACAACTCGATGACCGGCACTTCCGAGAAGTCGCCGATATCCGGCACCTTGACCTCGACCACGCCACCGCCGGCGGCGGGGCAGCTGCCGGAGCGGCGGCAACCGGGGCCGGGGCGGGCGCCGCAGCCTGCGGGGCCGGAGCAGCCGCGGCGGCGCCGCTTTCGACCTTGATCAGCACCGTGCCTTCGCCGACCTTGGAACCGAGCTGGACCAGCACTTCCTTGACCACACCGTCCACCGTGGAAGGCACATCCATCGTCGCCTTATCGGATTCGAGGGTGGCGATCGCGTCGTCGACCTTGATGCTGTCGCCGACCTTGACGTACAGCTCGATGACCGGCACTTCGGAGAAATCGCCGATATCGGGGACTTTGACTTCAATGATTTGGCTCATGTTGTCTCTCCCTGATTAAACCGACATCGGGTTGGGTTTGTTCGGGTCAAGGTTGTACTTGACCAGGGCGGCAGCGACCTTCTCGCGACCGATTTCGCCGTTGTCGGCCAGCGCCTTGAGGGCAGCCAGCGTCACCCAGTGACGATCGACCTCGAAATGGTGACGCAGCTTCTCGCGGGTATCGGAACGACCGAAACCATCGGTGCCCAGCGTGACGTACGGTGCCTTGACGAAGGGACGGATCTGCTCGGAGAACAGCTTGATGTAGTCGGTCGAAGCAATGACCGGACCCTTGGCATCCTTGAGCTTTTCTTCGACATGCGACAGCTTCGGCTCTTCCAGCGGGTGCAGCATGTTCCAGCGCTGGACATCGAGACCGTTGCGGGCCAGTTCGTTCATGCTCGGGCAGCCCCAGATGTCGGCCTCGACGCCCCAGTCGCTCTTGAGCAGGTCGGCGGCGGCGATGACTTCGCGGAAGATGGTGCCGGAGCCGAGCAACTGGACGCGCGGGCCAGTGGAATCGGCGCCCTTCTTGAAGGCGTACATCCCCTTGATGATGTCGGCTTCGGCGCCCACCGGCATTTCCGGGTGCTCGTAGTTCTCGTTCATCACGGTGATGTAGTAGAAGACGTCTTCCTGCTCGACGTGCATGCGGCGCATGCCGTCCTGGGCGATGACGGCGACTTCGTACTGGAAAGTCGGGTCGTAAGAGACGCAGTTCGGGATCAGGTTGGAGAGGATCAGGCTGTGACCGTCTTCGTGCTGCAGACCTTCGCCGTTCAGGGTCGTGCGACCGGCGGTGCCGCCGATCAGGAAGCCGCGGGCGCGTTGGTCGCCAGCCGCCCAGCAGAGGTCGAGAACGCGCTGCATGCCGAACATCGAGTAGCAGATGTAGAACGGAATGGTCTGCACGTTATGCACGGAGTACGAGGTGGCGGCAGCGATCCAGTCGCTCATCGCGCCCGATTCGTTGATGCCTTCCTGCAGCACCTGGCCAGTTTTCGACTCCTTGTAGAACATCAGCTGGTCGTGGTCTTCCGGCACATAGTTCTGGCCTTCCTGGTTCCAGATACCGACCGAGCGGAACATGCCTTCCATGCCAAAGGTGCGCGATTCGTCCGGCACGATGGGCACGACGTTCTTGCCGACATTCTTGTCCTTCAACATCATGTTCATGATGCGGACGATGGCCATCGTCGTGGACAACTCGCGGCCTTCGCCGGAGGCCTTCAACAGGGCGGCAAAGGTCTCGAGCGGCGGAATAGCCAGCGGTTCGGCCTTGCGGCGGCGCTGCGGCAGGAAGCCACCGAGGTCCATGCGGCGCTGGCGCATGTACTTGTATTCTTCCGAATCTTCCGGGAAGGTCAGGTAGGGCAGCTCTTCGAGCTTGTCGTCAGGAACCGGCAGGGCGAAACGGTCGCGGAAGCGACCGATCTGCTCGATATCCATTTTCTTCTGCTGGTGGGAGATATTCATCGCCTCGCCGGCCTGGCCCATGCCAAAGCCCTTGATGGTCTTGGCCAGGATCAGGGTCGGAGCGCCCTTGTGGGTGACGGCCGCATTGTAGGCGGCGAAAATCTTGAAGATGTCGTGACCGCCGCGGTTCAGCGCCCAGACTTCGTCGTCGGTCCAGTCGGCAACCAGCTCGCGCAGTTCCGGCGTATTGAAGAAGTTCTCGCGGACATAGGCGCCGTTCTTGGCCTTGAAGGTCTGATATTCGCCGTCGCAGAGTTCCATCATGCGCTTCTTGAGGATGCCCTTCTTGTCGCGCTGGAAAAGTGCATCCCAGTGGGTACCCCAGATCAGCTTGATGACGTTCCAGCCGGCACCGCGGAATTCGGATTCGAGTTCCTGAATGATCTTGCCGTTGCCGCGCACCGGGCCGTCGAGACGCTGCAGGTTGCAGTTGATGACGAAAATCAGGTTGTCCAGCTTTTCACGGCCGGCCATGCCGATGGCGCCGAGCGATTCGACCTCGTCGGTCTCGCCGTCGCCGAGGAAGGCCCAGACCTTGCGCTTTTCTGCCTTGGCGGCATCGATCAGGCCGCGCGAGGCCAGGTACTTCATGAAGCGGGCCTGATAGATGGCCTGGATCGGGCCGAGGCCCATGGAGACGGTCGGGAACTGCCAGAAGTCCGGCATCAGCCAGGGGTGCGGGTAGGAGGAGATGCCCTTGCCGTCGGTTTCCTGGCGGAAGTTGTCCATCTGCTCTTCGGTCAGGCGACCGAGCATGAAGGCGCGGGAATAAACGCCCGGCACCGAGTGGCCCTGGAAGAAGATCAGGTCGCCACCGGACTCGTCATGGATGCTCTTCCAGAAATGCGAAAAACCGACGTCGTAGAGGGCGGCGGCGGAAGCGAAGGAGGCGATGTGGCCGCCGACGTTGGTGTCCTTGTTGGCGCGGACGACCATGGCCATGGCGTTCCAGCGGATATAGGAGTGGATCTTGATTTCCAGGTCCGGGTTGCCCGGGTACTTGGGCTGGCGGTCAGCCGGGATGGTGTTGATGTATTCGGTATTGGCGGAATAGGGGATGTCGATCCCGTCTTCGCGGGCCTGACCAATCAGTTTTTCGATCAGGTAATGGGCGCGTTCGGCGCCTTCCTGGGTGATGACGCCATCGAGGGCATCAGTCCATTCCTTGGTCTCTTGCGGATCTACGTCGTTGGGGTCAGGCAGGGCGTTCGGTTGGTCGGCCATGGTTTGTCTCCTAGGTTGGTTTTCATTCTGTTTTGCCCATGTGAAGCAAAACAACTGTACCGCTTTCCAGGACGCATTTGGTAAATCCGCGCCCCGAGATTTCCCTTACTTCTAGTTTCACATTGCAAAAACAATATTCGCATCGTGCAATATGGGGATATCCCGTAGCCGATAAATTTTTAGCGGGAAAGTGAGACAAAATTTAAAAGCACAGCGACTTGCTCTGTATCAAGTCGGCAAGCAAAAGCCCCTCTATAATCGAAGGTTTTCGCCTTGATCACAGGAGCAACCATGGCAGCAGTGATGCCAGCCCCGGCGGCCAGCCGGCACCTCATGTCCGGCAACGAAGCCGTGGCCCGCGCCGTCTGGGAGTCCGGCGTCAAGGTCGCCGCCGCCTACCCGGGCACGCCGTCGACCGAGATGCAGGAAGTCATCTCGACCTACCCGGACCTCTACGCCGAATGGTCGGTCAATGAGAAGGTTTCGCTGGAAGTCGCCATCGGCGCCGCCTATGCCGGCTCGCGCGCCTTCTGCTGCATGAAGCACGTCGGCATGAACGTTGCCTCCGACGCGCTGATGACCCTAACCCTGACCGGCGTGGTCGGCGGCCTGGTGATCGCCATCGCCGACGACGTCGGTCTCTCCTCCTCGCAGAACGAGCAGGATTCCCGCTACTGGGGCCGTTTCGCGCACGTTCCGGTATTCGAGCCGGCCGACTCGCAGGAAGCCTATGCGATGACCAAGCTCGCCTACGAGCTGTCCGAGCAGTTCCAGGTACCGGTCATCCTGCGCATGACGACCCGAATCAATCATGTGAAGTCGCTGGTCGAAGTCGGCGAGCGCGTCGCCCATACCGGTGCCGGCTTCAAGAAGGAACCCGGCCGCTTCGTGATGGTGCCGGGCAACGCCGGCAAGCGCATTCCGCTGATGTTCCAGCGTGATGCCAACCTGCGTGCCATCGCCGAAAGTTCGCCGCTCAATTTCATCGAAAACGGCAGCGACAAGCGCGTCGGCTTCATCACCTCCGGCCCGGCCTACATGCACGTCAAGGAATCCTTCCCCGACGCGCCAGTGCTCAAGCTCGGCTTCTCCTGCCCGGTGCCGTTCGAAAAGTGCCGCGAACTCGCGGCACTGGTCGATCAGGTCGTCGTCGTCGAGGAAGTCGAGCCGCTGATCGAAACCGAACTCAAGGCCCAGGGCATCCAGGTCATCGGCAAGGAAATCCTGCCCTTGCAGGGCGAACTGTCACCCAACGTGCTGAAACCGGCCATCGCCAAGCTACTCGGCGAGCCGGTGCCGGCCATGACGGCGCGCGCCCCGCTGCCGGTTTTCCCGCGGCCACCAACCATGTGCGTGGCCTGCCCGCACCTCGGCGTCTATTACACGCTGTCCCAGGTCCGCAACCTGAACATATCGGGCGACATCGGCTGCTACACGCTGGGGGCAGGACACCCGTGGAACGCGCTCGACACCTGCGTCTCGATGGGCGCCTCGATGGGCGTCGCGCTGGGCATGGACAAGGGCCGCGGCGAGGCCGACAAGGACAAGCGCATCGTCGCCGTGATCGGCGACTCGACCTTCCTGCACATGGGCATGCAGGGCCTGCTCGACATGGTCTACAACAAGGGCAACGTCACCGTCCTGCTCCTCGACAACCGCGCCGTCGGCATGACCGGCGGCCAGGACAATCCGGGCAACGGCCGCGACATCTACGGCGACGATGCACCGCGCATCGACTTCGCCAAGCTGGTCTCGGCGCTCGGCGTCAAGGAAGAGCGCATCCACACAGTCAATCCCTACGAATTGCCGGTGCTGTTCAAGACCATCCGCGAGGAGGTCAAGGTGCCTGAGGTCTCGGTCATCATCACCGACCAGCCCTGCGTACTGATCAAGGATTACCACAAGCTGAAACCCTTCGAGGTCATCGACGACAAGTGCACCGGCTGCGGCAACTGCATCGACGTCGGCTGCCCGGCCATCCACGTCACCCGCCGTGGCAAGGAGGTCAAGGCCAGCGGCAAGGAAGTCGATCTCGCCTTCGTGCGCATCGAAACCTCGGTGTGTACCGGCTGCGGCCTGTGCGTCCAGCCCTGCGCGCCGAAGGCCATCGTGCACCACGTGCCGACCTCGCCTATCCAGCTGATCAAGGGAGGGGCCTGCGCATGAGTTCGAACACCAACATTCTCGTTGTCGGCATCGGCGGCCAGGGCGTCATGACGGCGACCGAAATCCTCGCCGAAGCCGCCATCGCCATGGGCCACGACGCCAAGAAGACCGAAGTCGCCGGCATGGCCCAGCGCGGCGGCGTGGTTTCGTCGCACCTGCGCTTCGGCCAGCGGGTTCTGTCGCCGCAGATCACGCCGGGCACCGCCGACGTGCTGCTCGGGTTCGAGTCGGCCGAAGCCATGCGCTGGCAGCACATGCTGAAGCCGGGCGGCATCACGCTGATGAATACCGCTAAACTGGTGCCACCAGTCGTCGAACTCGGCCTCTTCGATTACCCGGAAGACCCGCTCGCGGACATCAGGAAATCGGGTAACAAGGTCGTCGCCTTCGACGCCACCTCGATCGCCCAGGAACTCGGCGACATTCGCCTCGGCAACACCGTGATGCTCGGCGCCATCGCCGATCACCTGCCCTTCCCGGCCGAAACCCTACTCGCCTGCGTACTCAAGCGTTTCGAGAAAAAAGGCGAGAAGATGGTGGACATGAACCGCCGCGCCTTCGAAGCCGGACGCGTCGCCGTTGGCGCAGCCGAGGCCGCCGCCGCGTAATCTGGTAAAATAGTCGCCAATTCAAAGGGAAAGGCAGCCGCCTTTCCCCTTTTCTTTTCTGTTGGATGCGACGATGACAGCACGAATTATCGACGGCAAGGCCCTGGCCGAAGAACTGCGCCAGAGTTTCAAGGCCCGCGTGGAAGCCCTGACCGCCAAGGGGCATCGCCCCGGCCTGGTGGTCATTCTGGTTGGCGAAGACCCGGCCTCCCAGGTCTACGTGAAGAACAAGGTCAATGGCTGCCTGGCCATCGGCATGCACTCCGAAAAGATCACCTACGAGGCGACCGTCGATCAGGCCACGGTGCTGGCCAAGATCGCCGAATTGAATGCCGATCCGAATATCCACGGCATCCTGGTCCAGCTGCCGCTGCCCAAACACTTCGATGAAGAAGCCGTGCTCGAAGCAATTGCCACCGACAAGGACGTCGACGGCTTCCATGCCGAGAACGTCGGCGCGCTGGCGCAGGGCAATCCGCGCTTCATCCCGTGCACGCCCTACGGCGTCATGAAGATGTTCGAGAAGGGCAATGTCGATCTCTCCGGCAAGGAAGCCGTCGTCATCGGCCGCTCCAACATCGTCGGCAAACCCATGGCCCTGCTCCTGATCAATGCCGGCGCCACGGTCACCGTCTGCAACTCGCGCACCAAGGACCTCGCCGGCCACGCCCGGCGCGCCGACATCCTGGTCGCCGCCGTCGGCAAGCCGCGTTTCGTCACCGCCGACATGGTCAAGCCCGGCGCCGTAGTCATCGACGTCGGCATCAACCGCCTGCCCGACGGCAAGCTCTGCGGCGACGTCGATTTCGCCGGCTGCGCCGAAGTCGCCGGCCAGATCACCCCGGTGCCGGGTGGCGTCGGCCCGATGACCATCACCATGCTGCTCGCCAACACCATCGAAGCCGCCGAACGGAAGGCCGGATTATGACCACGCACCACCAACCACTCGTCGGCGTCGTCATGGGCTCCGATTCCGACTGGCCGACCATGCAGGCCGCCGCCGTTATCCTCAAGGACTTCGGCGTGCCCTTCGAGGCCCGCGTCGTTTCCGCCCACCGCACCCCCGACCTGCTCTTCGACTACGCCGCGATGGCCGGCGAACGCGGCCTCAAGGCGATCATCGCCGGGGCCGGCGGCGCCGCCCACCTGCCGGGCATGCTGGCCGCCAAGACCACGGTGCCGGTGCTCGGCGTGCCGGTCCAGTCCAAGGCCCTGTCCGGTGTCGATTCGCTGCACTCCATCGTCCAGATGCCGAAGGGCATTCCAGTCGCCACCTTCGCCATCGGCGAGGCCGGCGCCGCCAACGCGGCGCTGTTCGCCGTCGCCATGCTGGCCAACGACAACCCGGAACTGAATGCCCGCCTGCAGGCCTTCCGCCAGGCCCAGACCGAAAAGGTCCTGGCCATGAAGCTGCCGGAAGTTTGAGCCCGATGGCCTCGACCATGATCCTGCCGCCCGCAACGCTGGGCATGCTCGGCGGCGGCCAGTTGGGCCGCTTCTTCGTCACCGCCGCCCACGAGATGGGTTACCAGGTCTGGGTACTCGATCCGGACAAGAACTCCCCGGCCGGCCAGATCGCCGAGCGCCATTTCTGCGTCGCCTACGACGACTACCCGGCCCTCGACGAATTCGCCAACGGCTGCGCGGCGATCACCACCGAATTCGAGAACGTCCCGGCCGATACGCTGGACTACCTCGCCAAGTTCGTCCCGGTGCGCCCCTCGGCGGCTGCCGTCGCCGTCTGCCAGAACCGCATCGCCGAAAAGTCCTTCCTGCGCGACAACGGGCTGCCGCACGGCCCGTTCGCCACGATCCACTGCGAAGACGACATCCGCAACGCCGATAGCGCGCTGTTCCCGGCCATCCTGAAAGTCGCCCGCTTCGGTTACGACGGCAAAGGCCAGGCCACGGTCAACAATCGCGAGGAAGCGCTGCTCGCCTTCGCTCACTTCAAGGGCGAGCACTGCGTTCTCGAACAGCGCCTGACGCTGGACTACGAAGTGTCGGTGGTGCTGGCCCGCGATGAGCACGGCCAGGTTCAATGCTTCCCGACCGGCGAAAACCAACACACCAAGGGCATTCTCGACGTTTCCATCGTGCCGGCACGGACCACCGGCTGCGTCAAGAGCGACGCCGAGGATGTCGCCGCCCGCATCGCCGAAAAACTCGGCTACATCGGCACCATGGGCGTCGAGTTCTTCGTCAGCCGCGGCCAGCTGATCGTCAACGAGATGGCACCGCGCCCGCACAACAGCGGCCATTACACGATCGACGCCTGCATCACCGACCAGTTCGAACAGCAGGTGCGCGCCCTCTGCGGCCTGCCGCTCGGCGAAGCGCGCGCACACTCGGCGGCAGTCATGGTCAATCTGCTCGGCGACCTCTGGTACGACGGCGAATACTATCGCGAACCCGAGTGGGCAAAGCTCCATGCCGTGCCCAACCTCAAGCTTCACCTCTACGGCAAGCACCACGCCCGCCCGGGGCGCAAGATGGGGCATTTCACCGTGATCGGCGAAGACCCGGCCGGCGTGCAGGATGCGGCCCTCGCCGCCCGCGCTGCCATCGGCATCAGGGACGAATGATCCCGACCGTAGCGGATTACGCCCGCGCCGTCGAACTGCTGCGCGCTGGCGAGTTGGTCGGGATCCCGACCGAGACCGTCTACGGTCTCGGTGCCGATGCCGCGAACCCGGCCGCGGTCGCCAAGATCTTTGTCGCCAAGGGGCGGCCGGCCGATCATCCGCTGATCGTCCATCTCGGCGGCCACAACGCGGTCGACCACTGGGCTGAAGACGTGCCCGATGTCGCTTGGGAGCTCATGGAGACCTTCTGGCCCGGCCCGCTGACGCTGATCCTGAAGAAACAGGCCTGGGTGCCCGACGCCGTCACCGGCGGCCAGGATACCGTCGGCCTGCGCGTCCCCGGCCACCCGGTGGCGCTCGAATTGCTCCGCCGCTTCGCCGCAGCCAGCGGCGAACACACCGGCATCGCCGCCCCTCGGCCAATCGCTTCGGGCGCATCAGCCCGACCACCGCCGCCCACGTCGCCGAGGAACTCGGCGATCGCGTGCCGCTGATTCTCGATGGCGGCGCGTGCACGGTCGGCATCGAATCGACCATCGTCGACTGCTCGCGGGGCAACCCCGTCGTACTGCGCCCGGCCACATCGCGCCCGCCCATCTCGCCGCCGTGCTCGGTCACCAGCCGCTGATCGAGACCGCCAGCGGCGCGCCGCGGGTCTCCGGTTCGCTGGCCGCCCATTACGCGCCGCAAACCCCGATGCGCCTGGTCGCGCGCGAACGGCTGCTCGACTTCATCAACGCCCAGCGCCACAAGGGTGATGTCTGCGGCGTCATCGGCCACAGCCAGCCGCCGCAGGCCGGCATGCCGCACCTTTGGCGCATGCTGCCGGCCAACCCGGTCGGCTATGCCCACGAACTGTATGCCGCCCTGCGCGACATGGACCACGCCGGGCTCGCGCTGATCGCCGTCGAAGCCCTGCCCGACGATCCGGACTGGGCAGCTGTTGCCGACCGCCTGCGGCGTGCCGTGGCCGGTGCCGGCCAGGGCTGAGCGACTCAGATTTCGAGCAGACGCTCCAACTTGGCGGCGCAGATGAAATCGTTTTCCGACAGGCCGCCGATGGCGTGTGTCCAGTAGACGACCCGGCAATCCTTGTAGCCGACCGTCAGCTCCGGGTGATGATTCTCGCGGTGCGACACCCAGGCGATCGCATTCACGAATGCCATGGTTTCGTAGTGATTGGCAAAAGCAAAAGTCTTTTCCAGCCGCTCTGCCACCAAGGCCCAACCGGTCAAAGATTGCAGCAAGTCCTGCGCCGCTGACGGTTCCAGCGGCGGGATACCGCCTTCGCAGGGCTGACAACGCTTGTTCCCGATCTCACAGCTGCTCATCGCGATTGCTTCCGTTTGGTTAGCCAGTCCCGGTAAGAGTGTTTTTCCATGATCAGGTTCCAGAGCCAGCGCGACGCATCGCGCCATACTTTGAGATGGCAAATGGACTGGTATAGAATTGCTGCCAATGGGGGCGTAGCTCAGTTGGGAGAGCGATTGGTTCGCAATCAATAGGTCGGCGGTTCGATCCCGCCCGTCTCCACCAGAAACAAGTCGTAAGAAGAGCAGCAACATCCTTCAAACCCGCGTCAATGCGGGTTTTTTGTTGCCTGTTCGTCCAATACTATCCGATTAGGCTTATTGCAATCCGGGGGTACATGGGGGTATAAAACGGGGGTACATGGTTATACCACCGAGGGAGATACCCCCAAATGCCTCTCAGCGATACTGCCGTCCGCAATGCCAAGCCAGCCGCGAAGCCCTACAAGCTGCAGGATGAAAAAGGGCTATTCCTTCTAGTCCATACCAATGGCTCGAAATACTGGCGGCACAAATACCGCTATGAAGGCAAGGAGAAGCTGCTTGCATTTGGTGTCTATCCAGATGTCGGCCTCAAGGATGCACGCCTAAAGCGAGATGCTGCCCGCAAGCTGTTGGCTGATGGCGTTGATCCCAGCGAACACAAGAAGGCATCCAAAGCCGCCAAGGTGGAGCGCGCAGCCAATTCTTTTGAAGTCATCGCCCGCGAGTGGTTTGCCAAGCACCGCAACACATGGGCGGCCAGCCATGCCGACAAGATCATCGCCCGACTGATTAAAGATGTATTCCCCTGGCTAGGCGGCAAGGCCATCGCTGAGATAACCGCCCCCAACATTCTGGAAGTACTGCGTCGAATCGAAAAGAGAGGAACGCTGGACACCGCACACCGGGCCAAGGGCAATATCTCTCAGGTCATGCGGTACGCCATCGCAACCGGACGGGCCGAACGTGACCCCTGCCCCGATCTTCGCGGCGCACTGCCACCGGTCAGCGAAAGAAACTTTGCCAGCATTACCGAACCCGCAAAGGTTGGCGAGCTTATGAGGGCCATAGACAGCTTCAGCGGCACGTTTGTCGTGCAGTGCGCCCTACGCCTTGCCCCGCTCCTGTTCGTACGCCCTGGCGAGCTACGGCGTGCCGAGTGGGCAAGCTTTGACCTTGACAAAGCCGAGTGGGGATATTTCGTTACAAAAACGAAATCAGACCACCTGGTCCCGCTTGCTTCTCAGGCCGTGGCGATCCTGCGAGAATTGCATGCCCTAACCGGGCATGGCCGGTTTGTGTTTCCCAGCGCTCGCGGCAATGACCGTTCAATGAGCGAGGCTGCCATCAATGCCGCCTTGCGGCGGATGGGTTACGACACCAAGACGGAAATTACAGGGCATGGCTTCCGGGCAATGGCACGAACAATCCTGCATGAAGAATTGCACCAAAAGCCAGAAGTCATTGAGCACCAATTGGCCCACACGGTATCTGACGCCTTAGGCACTGCCTACAACCGCACCAAGTTCTTAAAGGAACGAAAAACGATGATGCAGCTATGGGCAGACTATCTAGACAACCTTAAGACTGGAGCGCAGATTGTTCAGCTTCACTCAAACGTTGCCTGAGGCACCATAGGATTTCGGAATATGTCAAAGCCATTGCGGCCTCGGCGCGTCATAACTATGCGAATGCCTTGCCCTCCCCCCAACTGGAGTCTTTGGCAAAAATTGCCTGTTGCGCCGCTATGGGTCCTAGTTGCACTTTCATGCAACATCGACCCAGAACGAACGAGAGGCTGGGTATTTAACCTCCCTTGCTCCACACCACCCGAAGAATTTATCGCTCGCTGCTACCTAGCCGGCGCAGCCCTAAACAATGGCGCGATGTATCACAAACCCCAGGGCGACAAGTTGGAAACAGCTCTTGTATCTACCGACGAATTCCGCCGGTGGTGCACCTCTCAATCCATTCCCATACCTGACTGTTTCCCAAAGCAACAGGAGACAGCCCCTACGTGGTCAAACGTCGAGGAACGAGATGCTGAAATTGTCCGCTGGTACTACGAACAACTAAAGCTGCGGAACCAGAAGAGGCGGGGCCTCTATTCCGAAGCTGCCAAAATCTTTCAACTTAGCAGAACAACCATAACAAAAATAATTAAGAAAAACTCGGTCGAGCATCACTAGTAACTCAACAGCCCACGGTTTCGTTTGTTCGCACCTATTGCGATTGAGATACAACTTATCGTATCCACGGGGGGTTGAGGCTAGTGTCCACTAAAAAAGATGGTGGACACGATCGATGGAAGTTAAGAAGCCGAGCCGCCGCAGGCGGACTCACCCCGAGGAGTTCAAGCAGGCAGTGATTGCTGCCTGTTGTGAGGCCGGCGCTTCAGTTGCCGGCATTGCGTTGGCCAATACCCAATGGCTCGGGGACCGCCAGGGCGATCGACTACAGCCTGAAACGCTGGGTGGCGCTGACGCATTACCTAACGGATGGCCAGGTGCCGATCGATAACAACTGGATCGAGAATCAGATCCGGCCGATCGCGCTCGGCCGCAAGAACTGGTTATTTGCCGGCAGCTTGCGCGCCGGCAAACGCGCCGCCGCGATCATGAGCCTGATCCAATCCGCCAAGCTCAATGGTCACGAGCCTTTGGCTTACCTGAAGGATGTCCTGACCCGCCTGCCGACCCAACCGGCAAGCCGCGTCGGCGACCTGCTGCCGCACCGCTGGCAACCTCAAATCACCGACTGACCTGAGTTCGCCGGGGCTTACTGAGCAACAAGAGGATGCCCCCAATGCCCCTAACCGACACAGCAATCCGCACAGCCAAACCAGGCACCAAGCCTGTCCGCATGTTTGATGGGGGCGGGCTTTATCTCGAGTTGTCGCCTGCAGGGGGCAAGCTTTGGAGGTTCAAGTACCGATTCAATGGCAAGGAAAAGCGCCTGGCCCTCGGCATCTATCCCGATATCGGCCTGAAGGATGCCCGCGAGCGCCGGGAAGAGGCCCGCAAGTTATTGGCGAATGGCGCCGACCCTGGCGAGACTCGAAAAGCGCAGAAGGCCGCGAAGGTAGAACGCTCGGCCAACTCCTTTGAAGTCATCGCCCGTGAGTGGTTTGCCAAGCACCGCGACACCTGGGCGGCCAGCCATGCCGACAAGATCATCGCTCGACTGGAAAACGATGTATTCCCCTGGCTGGGCGGCAAGGCCATTGCCGAGATAACCGCCCCCAACGTTCTGGAAGTCCTGCGCCGGATCGAGAAGCGCGGCACGCTCGACACCGCCCACCGGGCCAAGGGCAATATCTCTCAAGTCATGCGCTACGCCATCGCCACCGGACGGGCCGAACGCGACCCCTGCCCGGATCTTCGCGGCGCACTGCCACCGGTCAAGGAGAGCAACTTTGCCAGCATTACCGAACCCGCCAAGGTTGCCGAGCTACTGAGGGCCATAGACGGCTTTAGCGGCACGTTTGTCGTGCAGTGCACCCTACGCCTTGCCCCGCTGCTGTTCGTGCGTCCTGGCGAGCTACGCCGGGCCGAGTGGACAAGCTTTGACCTTGATAGAGCGGAGTGGGGATATTTCGTCACCAAAACGAAATCCGACCA
This sequence comes from Dechloromonas sp. A34, assembly GCF_026261605.1. Lineage (NCBI taxonomy): Bacteria > Pseudomonadati > Pseudomonadota > Betaproteobacteria > Rhodocyclales > Azonexaceae > Dechloromonas > Dechloromonas sp. A34. The sequence goes on along the minus strand of NZ_CP102486.1, from coordinate 544,802 downwards.
TCTGGTTCCCCTCGCCTCGCAAGCCGTGGTGATCCTGCGAGAGTTGCACGCTCTGACCGGGCATGGCCGGTTTGTGTTTCCTGGCGCCCGGGGCAATGACCGCTCAATGAGTGATGGCACCATCAATGCAGCCCTGCAGCGATTGGGCTACGACACCAAGGAAGAAATCACCGGGCACGGATTTAGAGCAATGGCCCGCACCATCCTGCATGAAGAACTGCACCAGAAGCCGGAAGTCATTGAACACCAGCTCGCCCACACCGTTTCGGATGCCTTGGGCACTGCCTATAACCGCACCAAGTTCCTGAAGGAACGCAAGGCGATGATGCAGCTTTGGGCAGACTACCTTGACAAGCTGAAGGCGGGGGCTGAAGTCATACCGCTGCACGGCAGTGCTGCCTAGTGTTGGCAATCCGCGAAAGGGTGCTTGCTTCTTCTGGTGTAACAAACTACGATACAACCAATGATTAAAAGCTTCCAACACAAGGGTTTGGAAAACTTCTTCCGGACTGGTAGCAAGGCTGGAATCAATCCGGCACATGCCAAGCGGCTTGCCCGTCAGCTTGCCCAGCTTGACGCCGTGAGTACCCCGGAACAGATGGACATTCCCGGTTGGAAGCTTCACCCGCTATCCCACAACCTCGCCGGCCATTGGTCAGTTTGGGTGAACGGAAACTGGCGCCTGACCTTTGCCTTCGAGAATGGCGACGCCGTGATTGTTGATTACCAGGATTACCACTGAGAGGCCGCCTATGTCGCAGATGTTCAACCCGCCCCACCCTGGCGAAACCTTGAAGGAGGATGTTCTGCCGGCCCTTGGCCTGACCGTGACTGAGGCTGCAGTCCAATTGGGCATTTCACGGGTGCAGTTTTCACGGGTGATCAACGGCCGCGCCCCCATCTCGCCAGACCTGGCCCTTCGCCTTGAGCAGTGGATACCCAGCACCCCGGCCGATGTCTGGCTGAAGATGCAGACGAGTTACGACCTTTGGCAGGCCAGACGGGCGGGGGCGCCCAAGGTGGCCCCGGCAAACCGACTGCCAGAGGCAGCGTAGAGCACACCGCCGCCTGACGGAATCAGGCAAAGCGGGTTGCCAGGGCGTTGCAGCGCCCTGGCAATCCTAACCACGAAGCACCTTTATAGGAGATGCAACCATGGCTACCGTGCATAGTAACGCAAGCAATTCAGCCACACCGCCGAAACGCCGTGGCAGGCTGCCCAAGAGCGCTGTCCGCACTCTGGAACCAAGCCAACAGCCGAGCTGCATTCATCGCCTTGAACCCAGCGCCCGCCGTGCAGTTGAACTGCACCATCAGGGTTCTTGAGGAAAGCGCCGTCTATCGTACTGAAGCCATGAGCAACCCTGAAGCAGTGAGGCTCTATCTCAAGCTGAAGCTGGCCAGCCTTGAGCACGAAGAGTTTCATGTGATCTGGCTGGATGCACAAAACCGCCTTATCGCGTTCGACGCTTTGTTTTCCGGCACGCTCACACAAACATCGGTCTATCCGCGTGAAGTGGTCAAGGCAGCGCTGGCTCACAATGCAGCAGGCTGCATCCTTGCCCATAACCATCCGTCAGGGATGGCCGAACCTTCCCGCGCCGAAGATATTGCCAGCCGGCAAGCAGCAGAAGCCGCCATGACTAAGTTTTTGGATTTGATGCACCAGCATGGATGCAGATGGGCACCGCTGTCCGGAGCCGCTCCTGATGGGACTCGTTTTCAGGTCTTTTCGCATAGCCAGGATGGTGAAAGAAAGCCGGGGGTTGAGTTTTGGATTAGCGCCCGTCCCACCAGGAACAAGTCGTAAGAAGAGCAGCAACATCCTTCAAACCCGCGTCACTGCGGGTTTTTTGTTGTCTGTTCGTCCAGCCGGAGTTTCGGCCAAGCCAATGCCGCTACGTGGAAAGTGGGCCCTTGCTTCCCAACTGGCCGGTTTGTTGAAATAGAAACAGGGCTAGCAATTCTCCGAATGCAACCTAGACTGAAAGTGCCTGCGGGATGAAAGCTTTTATCCGCGATGAAGTGCTAATGGCATCGTCATCTGGTGCGGAATCATTGGCTTTTCGCTACACGATGCAGGCTAGTCGGTGAGGCCGATGGCGCTAGTTAAAGTATGACCTTGGTGAGCGCCCAATAAATTCAATCAAGCGATTCAGGCCCGTTCCTACCCGCAAGGGCGAGCGGGCTTCTCGTTTTTGTGCGCACCTGATTTCCTCGCTCGACACCCTGACCAAACGGTCCAGTATCGTTTGGACGGGGGTAACTTTGGGGGCAACTCATAAATATTGAGAACATAGATCATTGCAGCGCAATAGTTTTCAGCAATGACTCGACAACTCCCGCCACCAGAAACAAGTCGCTAGAAGATCTGCAGCATCCTTCAAACCCACGTCACTATGGGCTCTTTGGTGGTTTTTTTCCAATGCAAAGCATCGAATCGAACATGGCTGACCCGCCCGGTTTTTGCGGCTGATAAGAGTCATCAACTTTGAGATAACCGTAAGCGCCCGGCGAACTCAGGTCAGTCGGTGATTTGAGGTTGCCAGCGGTGCGGCAGCAGGTCGCCGACGCGGCTTGCCGGTTGGGTCGGCAGGCGGGTCAGGACATCCTTCAGGTAAGCCAAAGGCTCGTGACCATTGAGCTTGGCGGATTGGATCAGGCTCATGATCGCGGCGGCGCGTTTGCCGGCGCGCAAGCTGCCGGCAAATAACCAGTTCTTGCGGCCGAGCGCGATCGGCCGGATCTGATTCTCGATCCAGTTGTTATCGATCGGCACCTGGCCATCCGTTAGGTAATGCGTCAGCGCCACCCAGCGTTTCAGGCTGTAGTCGATCGCCCTGGCGGTCCCCGAGCCATTGGGTACCACCTGTCGTTGCCGGGTCAACCAGGCATGCAATTCATCGGCAATCGGTCGGGCTTTCGCCTCCCGAATTCGTCGTCGCTCATCGATGTCGAATCCGGCAGCTTCCTGCTCGACCCCATAGAGTTTGCCGAAACAATCCAGTGCCTCGCCGGCGATCAGGCTCTGCTTCTGGCTGTGTAGCTCGAAGAACTTGCGCCGGGCATGCGCCATGCAGCCGGCTTCAGTCAACCCATTGGCCAGCAGTGCCTTGTAGCCTGAGTAATCATCGCAAATCAGTGTGCCGCGCCAGTCACCCAGGAATTCCTGGGCGTGCCTGCCGGCACGGCTTTCAGCAAAGTCATAGATCACCGCCTTGGTCGGCTCGAAGGCGCCGATGCTGTAGGACCAGAGGTAGGCTCGATGCGTCTTGCCAGCCCCCGGATCAAGCATGGCCACCGGCGTTTCATCGGCATGCAGCACCCGATGCCCGAGCATCTCATCCTTCAGGGCATCGACCAGGGGCTGGAGTGCCACACCGCATTTCCCTACCCACTGGGCGAGTGTCGATTGCGGAATGGCCAGTCCGGCCCGACCGAAGATCGCTTCCTGACGATAGAGCGGCAGATGGTCGAGGTATTTGGCAACCAGCACCTGCGCGAGCAAGCCGGTCGTCGGAATACCCTTGTCGATAACGTGCGCCGGAACAGGCGCCTGGATCAGCGTTTCGCACTGCCCGCAGACCCACTTGCCACGAATGTGGCGCTCGACGCTGAAGACGCCTGGCGTGTAATCGAGCTTCTCGGCCACATCCTCGCCGATGCGCTTCATCGTGCAGCCGCAAGGGCAGACCGTGGATTCAGGCTCATGATGAATGTCGGCACGCGGCAGACTCGCCGGCAGCGGCTGGCGTTTGGCCTGGCCTTTCGCCTTCGGTGGCGTCGGCGACAGTTGTGCGAGTTCTTCTTCCATCGCCGCCAGATCGGCATCGATGGTTTCCTCGAATAGTTGCGCCTGCTCGACCGGCCAGTGCTCGGTCTTGACCCCGAAGCGCCAGCGCTTGTGCATCGCCAGTTCATGCGTGAGTTTGTCGATCTTGGCTTGGCGCCAGTCCAACTCGCGGTCTTTCTCGACCAGCAGGCGACGCAGTTCGTCAGCGCTGAGTTGGTCGAGGTGGGTTGGCAAGGACATGGCCGGCATGATGCCGTCCGCCGCCCGATCTGACCATCGTGGACTTCCCCAATGGTGGACCGTCAAACAATCCGGATCACACCGCCGTCAGCCAGTCGTTCCCATGGCAGACCGAGGACGAGTGCATCAAACTGCGGCCGGCTGAGCTCGACGCTGCTGTTGCCGTGCCGCCAGCAGAATCGCCCCTGATTGAGCCGACGGTTCGCTAGCCAGATACCGTATCCATCATGGACCAGCACTTTCATCCGGTTGGCTCGGCGATTGGCAAACAGATAGGCATGGTGGGGTCGGGCTTCGCCAAACATCGAGACGACCCGGGCCAGGATCGTCTCGGTCCCCGCCCGCATATCCAGCGGCGTGGTCGATAACCACAGGGCATCGACCCGAATCACCGTAGCCAATCTCGCAACCAGGCGGCGCAATCGCTCGCCGCCTGTCCAGGCCATTCAATCTTCACCGCCGTGTTGCCACGCCGAACTTCGATCCGAATGTCGGGGATGCTTGAGACGATGGGTGGCATCGGTACCGGCACAAAGGCGGGTTCTGTGCCGCGCGCCGGTGAAATCGACCGTGCCGGCAGGCTGCGGCTCGGTGGCTCAATGCCCCGTTCCCGCATCCAGCGACGGACCTGATTCGCATTGACGCTATTGGCCAACGCAATGCCGGCAACTGAAGCGCCGGCCTCACAACAGGCAGCAATCACTGCCTGCTTGAACTCCTCGGGGTGAGTCCGCCTGCGGCGGCTCGGCTTCTTAACTTCCATCGATCGTGTCCACCATCTTTTTTAGTGGACACTATCTTCACGGTCTAAGCCGTCAATTCACAGATGAGTTCGCCGGGCGCTTACAGATAACCCGCCTCAGATTTGAAGGCTCGACAAAGACGTTGCCGCGCCAGTAGCCCTTGCCATCCATGCCACTCCCTCTCCCGTTGGGTTTGCGCAGACCGATAAATTCGACGGATGACGGACTAACCCGGATATCTATTGAAAACTCCCGATCCGGTCTCGATGGGCGATGGTGTTGCGAGCGAACGAAGCATAGCTGCTCCAATTGAGTCCGCCTTTGAGCGAGGCAATCAGGCTAATTATTGTCGAGAATTTTTACAGACACGTGTTCCAAGGCCAGTAAATCAAAACAATTCTCAATAATTTCATGCAATTAATAGATCTGGCGCGGAATGTGCTGCCTATAAATCATGCAACCCCAACTAGTAGGTGCCGCCGTGAAAACGCTTAAATCTCTGATTATTGCAACGACCGTATTGGCCGTTTCGCCTGTCTTCGCAGCCCCCGTCCCGGTACTCAATTTCCCGGCACCGGGCTTGCCGTATTCAGACAACTACGGAGACTTCACCTCCTATTCGATGCCTATCCTGGACTGGGCGTCGACATCAATGAGTGGACCAGCCTACATGTTCAATACGGCCAACACGATTCAGGACGCGCTGGTCATTGGCACAGGCTCGGGCGGAAACCAAAACAACCAGGACTTGGGCTTGGCCGGAACTGTCCAGGATGGTTTTGACTTTCCCAATCTTGCCGGCAACGCGACAGGTAATTATTCGACCTCCACCGCTACGGGGGGCCGACGTGGAACATCTCGCTGGCTGCATTGCGCGATTACCTGACCTTCGATGGCATTCAGCACGACTTGGTAGCCTATTTCAATAACAATCAGCAGAAAGCTCAGGGTTCGAATGACCTTTGGGCCTGGGCACAAGTCACACTGGTCGGCAGTGGCGGCCCTCAAACCTTTACATTATTCAATGCCGCCTCCGGGTCGCCCAGCGCGTTTGGTCATGGCGATTACGTATTCAGTGGTGGTCCGATAACCCTGTGTTACAGCAAAGAATTCGCGCTCGCGAAACCAGCAGATATCGTTGCTTGTGATGGGTCGGAAGTAGACAGCCACACCTTCGAGCACAATATCGGCCAAAACGATGTGTCATACGCAATCTTCTCGGCGGCGCTAAACGATCTGATCTGGTCGGATGACTTCACCGAGATGCAGGTAAGAGTCGACTTTCAGGATCTAAACAACGGTTTTGAAAACCTGTTTATTGGCGCAGCTTGCGTCGGACCCAATGGTTGTACTACCACCCAAGTTCCCGAACCTGCAACTCTCGCACTGTTTGGGCTTGCTTTGCTCGGAATGGGGTTTGGCCGTTTCCTGAGGGCATCTGCAAAAGGCTAATCACAACAACGCCAGGCGCGAACATCAAGGGGATGCTGTGGCATCCCCTTTTTATTGCCACCCATCAGTGCCTGCTAAGCGCTTTGCAACCAACCAGTCAGCAACAAATGGCTGCAAGCACTAGATTCCGATCGTATGGACGAAGAGTCCACCGGACAATATGGCCTAGTCCGAAAATGTCGCTAGGCAGCTTGCCCATCAGGCAATATTTTCCGAGTTCCCGAGTGACTCGAAGGCTCGACTGATGGCTTCCCTTTTCGCCTTTCTCTGGGCCAGGAAGGCCGCCATCCGCTTGAACCATTCGCTCTGCGAGATTTCATCCTCTTTCACCGTTGGCATGCGACGTTCAACTTTTCGCCGGCGCTCGCTCCATCCGGCAGGTGGCTCTCCATCGCCGGTTCGTCTGTCGCAGGCATTTCGCAACTCCCGCCCGACGCCCGCTTCCTGTTTACTGCTTGCCATGTGTCCCCCTTTTTTCAATACCGTACTGACTCTACGCACATTGAACTGCCCCGTAATCGAGAAGACTGGAGGCTCGGGAAAAAGTTCTGATTTCATCAACAAATGCAGAGGTCGGTAGTGTTCGCCAAAGAACTCCCGAGTAACAAATCGTAAATGGCGGATACAACGGAGTTTGGCCGGGGTCTACGTGGCGTGACCTGATCGGAAGGAGACGATCGTGAAACGCTATCTGCAAACTGTTCGCCGTCTTGCCATAATCGGATTGGCGATTTCTGCCCTCGGTGCCTGCGCGGTCGTGCCCTACAATTCGTCGGGGTATTACGGACCGCCTGATCGGACCTACGTCCCGCTGGTTCCCATCCCGGCCCCCTACTTCCACTACCGACATCACGGCCATCACTGGCGCCACGGTCATCGAGGCTATCGGTAAGCCCCCGGCAACCCCAACGATCCGCACGTTCCAGCCTCTGGAAACGATGCGAAAAATAAGGCCTGGTGATCCAGGCCTTTTCACTGATGCTAGAGAGTGGCCGCGTTGAATTATTTGCCGGCCGGAGCGTGCCAATCACCGGACAACACACCATCGACATATGCCATAGAAATATAGACAGAATGACATTTGAAAATCCGCTCCAGCATTGACTCTTCGGCGTTTTGCCGAAGTCACCAAGCAACTGAAAATTCACTGATTTAACCTATAGAATCGCTCGCATCAGCCGCCCGTCGAGTCCACCAAAAACATGAAAAACAACCAGCCGGTTACCCAAAGAGAAGTCCCCTTTCCACCCGACACCTATCTGGTTTCACGAACCGATCTCACAGGTGTACTCACCTACGTCAACGATGCCTTTGTCGCCATCAGCGGCTTCAGTCGTGACGACCTGATTGGCCAGAATCACAGCGTCGTACGCCACCCGGACATGCCCGAAGCCGCCTTCCGCGACTTGTGGAGCACCGTCCAGTCGGGCCTGCCGTGGCAGGGTCTGGTCAAGAATCGCTGCAAAAATGGCGATTTTTACTGGGTCGAGGCCGTCGTCGTCCCACTCAGGAAGAATGGCCAGATCACCGGCTTCCAGTCGGTACGGACATCCCCGGACCGGGAAAAGCGGGCCACCGCCGAGGCCATGTACGCGGCGGCGGGGCAGAAAGGCTCCCTGCCCGCCACCGGCAAACGCACCTTGTCGCTGCGTACCCGGCTCTGGATGGCCGTTGCCGCCATTTTGGCACTGATGACCCTGATCGGTCTGGCCGGCATCAAGGGTCTGGCGGAAACCGATCAGCAGTTGGGGCAGATGTTCACGCAAAAACTGCTGCCCTCGAACGCGGCCAACCGGATGATGGCGCTGCTCACCGACAACCGTTCGCAGATCATGCTCGGACTGCAGCACGACCCGGCCAATCCGAACTCGAAACTGCATGAACATTCGCTGAGCCTGCATATCGAGGCGACATTGAAGAATCGCGAGGAAATTAACGCCCGCCTCGAGGAACTCAAGAAACTGCCGCTCAGCGACAAGGAAAAGGAACTGCTCGCCAAGTTCGGCGACACCCGCGAGCGCTTCTCCAAGGAGGGGGTCAATGTCGCCCGCGAACTGCTCAAGGAGGACAAGTTCCAGCAGGCCAACGAAGTGCTGCTGCTCAAGATCAACCCGCTGTTTGCCGAAATGCGGCGCGATGGCGAAGCCCTGATCCAGGAGTTCTCGGCCAGCGCCGAGAGCGACTTCATGGTCGCTGAAGAGCGCTACCGGACGACCCGCAACATCATCATCGGCTGCCTGGTTTTCGCGCTGCTGATTGCGCTGATCGGCGGCGCCCTGCTTGTCGCGGCCATCGTCAGGCCGATCCGCAAAGCCATCGCCCACTTCGAGCAGATCGCCGAAGGCCGGCTGACCGACGATATCGATGTTTCCGGCCGCGACGAACCCGGTCTGCTGTTGTGCAACCTGGCGACCATGCAGGCGACCGTCAAGGTCATGCTCGACGACATCAAGACGGCATCGAGCGCCATCGCCACCCGTTGCCGGGATCTCGAATCCCAGCTCGCCCGCGTCGCCGAACAATCCGTCCAGCAACAAGCCAGCGTCGAAGGCGTCGCCGCCGCCACCGAGGAATTCAGCCAATCGGTCCAGGAAGTTGCCGCCAATGCCCACGACACCGCTGCGGCCGCGCGCGAATCGCAGGAACAGGTCAGCCAGAGCAATAGCAACATCAACCAGAGCATGGCCGCCACGACGCGGGTGGTCGAAGCCGTCCATAGCTCGAATTCGACCATCGACCAACTCAAGCATTCGATCGCCAAGATCGGCGACATTACCAAGGTCATTGCCGACATCGCCAGCCAGACCAACCTGCTTGCCCTGAATGCGGCGATCGAGGCCGCCCGCGCCGGCGAACAGGGGCGCGGTTTCGCCGTGGTCGCCGACGAAGTGCGCAAGCTGGCCGAACGAACGACAACCTCGACCGCCGACATCAACAACACTGTCGGTGAAATCCAGTCGGTTACCGCCCAGGCCGTGGCCAGCATGGATCTCGCGGCCAGCGAGGTAGAAACCGGCATCGGCAAGCTGCGTGCGAGCGTCGCCGGCCTGGAAGGGATCACCCATTCATCGAGCCAGGTCTCGCTGATGGCGGCGCAGATTTCCGATGCCGCCCGACAGCAGGGTGTAGCCAGCGAAGAAGTCGCCGGCAGCATGCAGCAGATCACCGACCTGATCGACCAGAACACCAGCTCGGCCAAAGCCGCCAAGCACGCCGCCGACGACTTGCTGGAAACCGCCCGGCGCCTGGACACACTGATCGCCGGCTTCGAGCTTTACCGGAAATAATTCCGGCCACGTAGAATGGGGGCTTCCCGGCCCCCATTCCATTGCCATGCACCCACTCCCGCGCAACCCGGCCGCTGCCGAAACCTTCGCCCCTGGGGCCAGCCGTTGTTTCCATGGCCGGAGCGACCGGAATGGTGCCCCGGCACTGAACGCATGAAGCGCCTGGGCACGTTGCTGCTCGGGCTCGCCCTCTCGCTTGGCGTGCTGGCTGAGGGCTTGCCGCCTACGGTGCTGAGCGCCCTGAAGGTAGCGCAGATTCCTGCGACCAGCGTCGCCGTCGTCGTCCAGCCGGTCGATGCACCAGCACCGCTGGTCGCCCACAACGCGACGCAGGCGATGAACCCGGCCTCGGTGATGAAGCTGCTTACCACTTACGCCGCACTTGACCTGCTCGGCCCGGCCTTTACCTGGAAGACCACAGCCTGGATTGAGGCCGCGCCGGCTGACGGCGTGTTGAACGGCAACCTCTACCTGAAAGGCAGCGGCGATCCGCGTTTCGCCATCGAACACCTGTGGGCCCTGCTCCGCCAGTTGCGGGTACGCGGCATCACCCATATCGCCGGCGATGTCGTGCTCGACCGCACGGTCTTCGATGTTCCGGCAATCGACCCCGGGGCTTTCGACGACAAGCCGATGCGCCCCTACAACGTCGGCCCGGATGGTCTGCTGATCAATTACCGCGCCCTGCGCCTGACTCTGCAGCCGGACAACGGCCGACCGCGCGTGCTGCTCGAAACGCCGAGCACCAACCTGCGCCTCGACAACCAGTTGCGCAGCGGCGACGGTGGCTGTAGCAGCAACTGGAAAGACCTGATCGACATCCACCTGATTCCGGAAAACGGCGGCCAGCGCCTGGAACTGAGCGGCAGCTACAGTGCCCTGTGCGGGGAGAAGACGCTCAATCTCGCCCCGCTGCCGGCCGATGCCCAGGCTGCCGGCCTGCTCCGCAGCCTGTGGCAGGAACTCGGCGGCACGCTGGCCGGGCAGGTGCGCGGCGGCAGCGTTGCCATCGGCAGCAAGCTGCTCGCCCAGCATGAGTCGGCGCCGCTGGCCGACGCCGTGCGCGACATCAACAAGTTCAGCAACAACGTGATGGCCCGCCAGGTTTTCCTGACCTTGGGCAACGGCGCCCCGCAGGAAACCCTCGTGGGAGCTACGGCACCGGCCACCGCCGAACGCGCCCGGCAGCGCGTCGCCGACTGGCTGGCTGCCCGCAACCTGCGTTTCGCCGAACTGGTGCTCGACAATGGTTCCGGCCTGTCACGCAGCGAACGGATCAGCGCCAGCAGCCTGAACCGCCTGCTGCAGGACGCCTGGAAGAGCCCGGTGATGCCCGAATTCATCTCGAGCATGCCGATCGTCGGCATCGACGGCACGATGAAGAAGCGCCTGAACGGCTCGGCGGCGACCGGCCGCGCCCACATCAAGACCGGCACGCTGGACGGCGTCAAGACTGCCGCCGGCTATGCGCTCGATGCCCAGGGCCGGCGCTATGCGGTCACCTTCTTCATCAACCACCCACGAGCCCAGGCCGGCAGCGCGGCGATCGACGCCTTGATCGCCTGGGTCGCCCAGCGCCGGGTTGGCGAGAAGTCCGTCGTGCTGGAGAGCGAATGAGCCAGCCGGAAGCGGCCGTCCGCCACACGCTGTTCGAGGACGCCCAGGCCCTGCTCGTCGCCCCGCTCTTCGTCGCCTTCGCCGTGCTGCTTTTTCGTCACGCCGGCCTGCTCACCGGCGGCACGGTCGGCATCGCCTTCCTGATCCATTACCTGAGCGACTGGCCAATCAGCCTACTGCTGTTTGCCATCAACCTGCCCTTCTATTTCCTGGCCGTGCGCTCGATGGGCTGGTCGTTCACCATCAAGACCTTCATCGCGGTCAGCCTGCTCGCCATCTACACTGAGATACTGCCCTCGCTGATTGCGCTGCAGTCGCTGGACCGCGCCTTCGCGGCGATCATGGCCGGCTTCCTGGCCGGGGTTGGGCTATTGATGCTGATCCGCCACAAGGCCAGCCTGGGTGGTCTGGGCATCCTCGTCATCCACCTCCAGAACACCCGCGGCTGGCGAGCCGGCAAACTTCAGATGGGTGCCGATCTGATGATTCTGGCGGCCGCCGCCTTCGTGCGCGATCCGCTGAGCATCGCGCTATCCATCCTCGGCGCGCTCGCCCTCAATCTGGTGATCGCGGTCAACCACAAGGCCGGCCGCTACATAGGCATCTGAGGCCTCAGGACCCGACCGGCCGGACACCTGCCAGGGCCACCCAGCCGCGCACGACGCGGTAGCCGACCCATAGCCCGAGCAGGGCGATCAGGATCCAGGCGAGTGGAATGCCAATGATGGTGATGATCAGCAGGCCATAGACCACCAGCCACAGCGCAGTGAACCAGAAGGTCCGGATCTGCCAGCGGAAGTGGCTTTCCAGCCAGGTACCGGCGACATCGCCGCGCTTCAGGTAATTGAGGAAGACGGCAATCAGCGACGGCAGGCCGAAGACGAAGCCGCCGGCCACGCTCGCCGCTGAGGTGACGCCGATCAGCACGGCCAGGGCATGCAGGCCATAGATGACGTGAGTCAGCTGGACCAGCGACGGACGCACGCCGTGCAGATCGGGAACGGGAAGCGGTGCTGGCATGCGACCTCCTAGAGGTTCTTTTGCAGAAACAAGGCCTGGCCGGCAGCCGGGTCGAGCACATAGGGCGCGAAGCCGGCCCGTTCGTAGGATGCCATGGCGCGGGCATTGTTGGACAGCACTTCCAGGGTCAGCTTGCAACAGCCAAGCTGGCGGGCACGTTGTTCGGCCCACTGCAGCAGCGCCTGGCCGACGCCCCGGCCGCGGCGTTCCCGGCGCGTCACGATGTCGTGGATATTGAGCAGGGGCCGGGCCGCGAAGGTAGAAAAGCCGGTGAAACAGTTGATCAGGCCGACCGCCTCGTCGCCGGCGAAGGCCAGCGCGCCATGGAAGCTGGGCACGGCCCGGAGTTCGCGCACGAGATTGTCTTTGGCATAAGCCGAAAGCCCGGCGCCGCCGCCCATCGGGTCGCGAGCGTAGTGTTCCAGCAGGTCGAGGAAGGCTGCGGCGTGCTGCGGTTCGTTGAGATTGGTGTCACGAATGACGAGATTGGTGGTCATGACAAACAGCGCCCGAAAAATGACAGAGGGCGTCATGTTAAGACGCCCTCCGGCATTTCTTCAACTCAGCGCAAAAACGGTTTCCGTCCCGTCGTCCCAGCCGTCCCACAGATAGTCGTCGGCCTTGCCGTCGGCGATCAGGCGCAGAGCGTAATTGACCTGTTCCTTGTAGAAATCGCAGAAAGCGCCGATCTTGTCCATGCCGCCGTTCATCTCGAAGGCTTCGGCCGGACAGGGCGAGCCACAGAAATGACGGATCGCGCAGTCGCCACAGGGGCTGAACTTGTCGACATCGCGCGTCGTCACCGTCTGGAAGGCCGTCGAGGCCAGAGCCGCCTCGACGCCATCGACCAGCAGGTTGCCGCCCCGGAAATTGGGCAGGCCGATGAACTCGCTGCACGGATAAAGGCTGCCGTCGGCGGCCAGCGCGAAGAAGGCACGCCCACCGCCACAGGGCGAGATGTCGCACATCAGGCGGCGCGCCGTCGGGGCCAGGATGCCGATCAGGATATTGGCGAAGTTGGCCACCATCAGCTTGCGGCCGGTTTCCTGGTACAGCTCGTGGGTGCGGTCCATGGCGGCGAAGAAGGCCTTGGCCATGTCGCCGTCGGCCGGCTTGACGCCGCGCGCCCCGGGCAGGGTGCAGCGCACGGTGTTGAGCATGCAGGTCGGCACCTCATGGGCGTGGAACAACTCGACCATGCGCGTCAGGTAAGGCAGGTTCTCGGTCGTGCAGGTCGTGATGACGCTCCACGAGCCGTAGCCACGCAGCTTTTCCATGGTGCGCAACACCTTGTCGTGCACACTCTTGCCGCCCCAGGTCCGGCGCGTCGCGTCAGTGATCCCGGCGACCGGGCCATCGAGCGAGAGGCCGATGCTGACATTGCGCGAGGTCAGGAAGTCGAGCGCCGCATCGTCGAGCAGCGTGCCGTTGGTCTGCAGCCCAAAAACGAAATCGTCGCCGAAGGCATCGATCGCCTCGAACACCGCCGCCTGGTTCATCAGCGGCTCGGCGCCGTGGAAGATGGCGCGCGGCTTGCGGCCGTCCGGCATCACCGAACGGAAGTAGTCGCGCAGCTTGCCCAGCGAGGCGAGCAGCGTCACGGCCGGCATGTGGCTGCCGCCGCTGCGCTGGGTATCGGGCAGGTAGCAGTAGGTGCAGTTGAGGTTGCAGCGCTCGGTCGGATTCAGATAGACGCCGGAGGGCTTCAGGCCAAATCGCAGGGCATGCAGTTCCTGCCGGAAACCCTCGGCCTTTTCGCGATAGGCGGCGAGCGTGGCCGGATCGAGCCCCTCGCCGACCTTGTTCTTGTCGACCAGTGCCCAGAAGGCGGTGTCCGGATCGGTTACCGCGGCGTAGATATCGTGGCCGATATCCACCGGCAGGAAATGCGGGTCGCGCAGCGCTCCCGCGGGAAGCGCTGCGGTCATTTGGCCGCCTTCTTGTCCATCAGCACATAGTGCGACAGGCCCATGCCTTCCGGGTTGCAGCTCTTGCGCACGGCGATGGTCGGAACGGCCGGGGCGGCCTGGTTTTCAGTCGTTTGCGGGGTTTTGACGGTTGAAGTCACGGTTTGGGTCATGTTCCACTCCTCGGGAATGCAAAAACAAAAAGGGCTCCGGCTCACCGCACGCTTCTCGCATGCAGTCAGCCGGAGCCCTTGCCTTGGCTCCAGATTGGCATCGATTCGTCTTCTGGCTTCCGGATCAGCCGAAGCGCTGCGCCTTCCCTGCGCGGTATGCCCCGCAAGTGGCTGGTCTGGCGACCATGCAGTCTTCGTCCCCGGTTACAGCGGCGGGCCCGCCACGGATTCGCACCGTGTTCCGTATCTCGATACCGATAGGAGCGCGGATTCTCTCAAAACGCCGCGGAAACGGTCAAGCTTCCTAAAGACCTAGTTCCTGCCACATCGTGTCGACCCGCTGCTTGACGTCGCCATCCATGACGATCGGCCGCCCCCATTCACGGGTCGTCTCGCCCGGCCACTTGTTGGTGGCATCGAGCCCCATCTTGGAACCGAGGCCAGCCACCGGCGAAGCGAAGTCGAGGTAGTCGATCGGCGTGTTGTCGACCAGCGTCGTGTCGCGTGTGGCGTCCATGCGCGTCGTCATCGCCCAGACCACTTCCTTCCAGTCGCGGATGTCGATGTCGTCGTCCACGACGATGATCGTCTTGGTATACATGAACTGACGCAGGAAGGACCAGATGCCAAACATGATGCGCTTGGCGTGACCGGGATACTGCTTCTTGATGCTAACGATAGCCAGCCGGTAGGAACAGCCTTCCGGCGGCAGGTAGAAATCGACGATTTCCGGATACTGCTTCTGCAGGAGCGGCACGAACACTTCATTGAGCGCGACGCCCAACACGGCCGGCTCGTCGGGCGGCTTGCCGGTGTAGGTGCTGTGGTAGATCGGATTCTTGCGCATGGTGATGCGCTCGATGGTGAACGCCGGGAACTCGGCCTGCTCGTTGTAGTAGCCGGTATGGTCGCCATAGGGGCCTTCGAGCGCCATCTCGCCGGGATGGATGACGCCTTCGAGGACGATTTCGGCCGAAGCCGGCACTTGCAGCGCCGAACCCAGGCATTTGACCAGCTCGGTCTTGCCGCCGCGCAGCAGGCCGGCGAACTGGTATTCCGACAGCGAATCGGGCACCGGCGTCACGGCGCCGAGAATGGTCGCCGGGTCGCAGCCGAGCACCACCGCCACCGGGAAAGGCTGGCCGGGATTGGCCAGCTGGTGATCACGGAAATCCAGCGCCCCGCCGCGATGCGCCAGCCAGCGCATGATGACCTTGTTCGGGCCGAGCACCTGCTGGCGGTAGATACCGAGATTCTGGCGGTTCTTGTGCGGGCCCTTGGTGACGACCAGGCCCCAGGTGATCAGCGGCGCAATGTCGCCCGGCCAGCAGTGCTGGATCGGCAGTTTGGCGAGATCGACGTCCTTGCCCTCCCAGACGATTTCCTGGCAGGGCGCACTCGACACCGTTTTCGGCGCCATGTTCATGACCTGCTTGAGGATCGGCAGCTTGTCCCAGGCATCCTTCAGGCCCTTGGGCGGCTCCGGTTCCTTGAGGTAGGCGAGCAGCTTGCCGACTTCGCGCAGCGCCTGCACCGATTCCTCGCCCATGCCGAGCGCGACCCGCTTGGGCGTGCCGAACAGGTTGGCGAGCACGGGAATCGTGTGCCCCTTGGGCTTCTCGAACAGCACGGCCGGCCCGCCGGCGCGCAGCACGCGGTCGCAGATTTCGGTCATTTCGAGGCGGGTATCGACCTCGACGCCGACGCGCTTGAGTTCGCCGGTCTTTTCCAGCTGCGACATGAAGTCGCGGAGGTCGTGATATTTCATGGGATCAGGTAGCTGACGACGATGCCGACGAAAATCGCAGCGCCGACGTAATTGTTGTGGAGGAAGGCCTTGAAGCAGGGCATGCGTTCGCGGCCACGGATCCAGGTGTAGTGCACGGCCATGATGCCGGCGGCGGCGGCCAGACCGGCGTAGAACGGCCAGCCGAGTTGCCGCGAGTAACCGATCCCGCCGATGATGCCCAAGGTAACGGCATAGCAGGCCATCACCGCCGCCACGTCGAACCGCCCGAAGGTGATCGCCGAGGTCTTGATGCCGATCTTCAAGTCATCCTCACGATCGACCATGGCGTACTCGGTGTCGTAGGCAACGGCCCAGAAGACGTTGGCGAGCAGCAGCCACCACGCTTCGGCCGGGACGCGGTCGAGATGTGCGGCATAGGCCATCGGAATGCCGAAACCGAAGGCGATGCCGAGATAGGCCTGGGGAATGGCGAAGAAGCGCTTGGTAAACGGATAACTGGCCGCCAGGAAAAGCGCCGGCACCGAGAGCCAGATCACCAGGCTGTTGCGCAACATCAGGACAAGCGCGAACGCCGCCAGCGACAATCCGGCGAACAGCCACAGCGCTTCCTTCGTCGTTACCTTGCCGGCTGTCAATGGACGCTCTTTGGTGCGCTCGACGTGCTTGTCGAAATCGCGGTCGGCATAGTCGTTGATGACGCAGCCGGCCGAGCGCATCAGCACGGTGCCCAGCGCGAATACCCAGACCACCGTCCAGTCCGGCTGGCCTAGCGCCGAAAGCCAGAGCGCCCAGAAGGTCGGCCAAAGCAGCAGCAAGATGCCGATCGGCTTGTCGAGCCGCATCAGCTTTTCATAGAGATCGAGTTTTTCCTTGAGGGCGTGCCAGTTCATAGTCCGGCGATTTTACCCTGCCTGATGCGGCCAACTGCACGTGGCTAGCCGCAACGAGCCGCAGGCATGTAAAGTGCAGTCGCTGGCAGTCCCGATCAAGTGCAAGAGTAACGAGGAATATGGATGCTCAATAGATTGCGCGGTTTGCTGGAAGCCGTCCGCCACAACGCGTCGGCCAGCGCCGTGCTGATGCTTGCGGCCGTGATGATTCTGGCCACCGCCGCCACGTCGTCCTTCCTGCTGGCCGACTTGCGCCAGCAGGAACTGCGTGCCGCGCGCGGCCAGATCGCCAGCCTGAGCCGCATTCTGGCCGAACAAACGGCCCGTACCTTCGAGGGGGTCACGCTGACCATGCGCGGCACCCGGGAGCGCATCTCGGATGACATTGGTCGCAATTTCGAACTCGACAGTTTCCCGATCCACCTGTTGCTGAAGGCTCGGGCCGACAGCCTGCCGCAAGTGCGCTCGCTGTTCGTAATCAGCAGCGACGGCTACGGCGTCAACTCGTCGCGCGCGGACTTCATCCGCGACCTCTCGGTCAAGGAGCGCAGCTTCTACCGCTATTTTGCCGAGGGAGGCACCAGCGACCAGTTCATCAGTCCGCCCGAACAGGCCAGGATCGACGGGCTGTGGACTTACTACCTGAGCATGCGCCTGCTCGATGCCCAGGGGAAACTGCGCGGCATTCTCGTCGCCTCGATCAGCATCGACCATTTCGAATCGCTCTATAACGATATCGCACTCGATTTCGGCGCCCGGGTTCGGCTGCTCAATGAGAATGGAATTCTCCTGACCGGCAAACCCCACGACGAAAATTCCCTCGGCAAACGGGTCGCCACGGACGGCGTACTGGCAGGCCTTCAGCAGAAACCCGCTGGCACCCTGCTCGAGACCAGCGAGGAATCAGCTGCCGGAACGACCTACCTGGCCTTTCGCAAAGTCGCCGACTATCCGCTGGTCATCGCTGTCAACATCGACCAGGAAAGAGCGCTGGCCAACTGGCGACGGATCTCCCGGCCGATCATCGTCGGCGTCACCGGTGGCCTGCTCTTCATTCTGACGATCACCTTGCTGATGGTGCGTAACCTGCTGCGCAAGGGCGCCCTGGAGGCGGCTCTCAAGGCGAGCGACGAGCAACTGCGCCATCTCGTCCAGTCGGTCGAGGATGCCATCGTGATCGTGGACTCTGCAAAAAAGATCGTGCTCTTCAACCACGGGGCGGAAACGATGTTCAGCCTCCACGCCGAGCAGGCGATCGGTGCCGATGTCGAACAACTACTGCTGCATTGCCAATGCCAGCCGCAAAGCGCCAGCCTCCTCGACTATCTCGAACAGGGTTGGCGTGCCGAGGCCGGCCTGGCTCTGATGGCCAGCGTCGAGTTGCTACGGAACGGGGAAGCATTCCCGGTGGAAATGAGTTTGTCGACCACCACATTTCATGGCGAGATTCTTCTCACCGCGATCTTTCGCGACCTGACCGAACGCCAGCGCGCCGAACGGGCCTTGCTCGAAAGCAACCGGCAACTCCACCAACTGTCGGCCGCCCTGGAAAACGTCCGCGAGGAAGAACGCTCGCGGATTTCCCGCGAGATCCACGATGAACTCGGCCAGTTCCTGACCGGCATCCGGATGGAGGTCTCCTGGCTGAGCAGCCGGCAAGCGGGGAAAAATGACGAACTGGCGGGCCGGCTCGGTTCGATCAAAGGCCAGATCGACCAGACGATTTCGGCCGTACGGCGCATTTCCTCCGAACTCAGACCACTGGTCCTCGATGATCTCGGCCTCGCCGCGGCAGCCAGCTGGTACGTCGACCAGGTAGCGGCCCGCACCGGCCTGGCGATCACCCTTACCCTGCCTGACGACGAGTTGCCGCAGGGAAGCCCGATTGCGACGGCGCTTTTCCGCGTCCTGCAGGAATCGCTGACCAACATCACCCGCCATGCCCAGGCCAGCCACGTGCAGATCGATCTTCGGCTGGCTGACGATCGATGGATTCTTTCCATCCGGGATAACGGTTGCGGCTTCCAGCTTGCGGAACAAAGCCATTCCGGGATCGGTCTGATCGGGATGCGCGAAAGGGTACAAATTTTGCATGGAACCCTTTCCATAGTCACTACACCCGGCGGTGGCACCTTGGTTGAAGCGACAGTACCATTCGAAAAAAAAACGGAGGATGACAATGCAAAAAATCGAGGTGTTGTTAGCGGATGACCACACCATCATCCGTCACGGCCTGAAGCAGATCCTGTCGGACACCGAGGACATATCAGTCGAGGGCGAGGCGGCCAACGGCAACGAGGTCCTGCTGCGGGTCCGCGAGCGCAACTGGGGAGTCGTGATCCTTGATATTTCAATGCCCGGACGCAGCGGCCTGGATCTGATCAAGATTCTCAAAGAAGAGAAACCAGAGCTCCAGATTCTCATTCTCAGCATGCACCACGAGGAGCAATACGCAGTGCGCGCCTTGCATGCCGGCGCTTCCGGCTACCTGACCAAGGAAAGTGACAGCGAGGTATTGATCTCCGCCATTCGCCGCATTGCTGGCGGCGGGGTGCATGTCAGCAACAAGGTCGCCGAATTGATGGTCCGCGATATCCGCCCGAGCCATGGCCCCCTCCCCCACACCCAGCTTTCCGACCGCGAATATCAGGTTTTCAACATGCTGGTCAGCGGCCTTGGCCTGACTGAGATCGGCGCCCGCCTCTCCTTGAGCGTCAAGACCATCAGCACCCACAAGACGCACATTCTGGAAAAGATGAAGCTGGCCAACACAGGCGAACTCATTCGCTATGCGATAGCCCACCAACTGGCGGAAGCAAACGATTTCTGAAAATCGGGAATAGGAAATTTCCTATACCAAATTTAATCCTTCGCCGATGTTGATGCGAATGGCTGCTGGATAGACTGCCCGAGAACAATTAGGCCAATTGGCCTAGTACATCGGCCGGGGGCACGAGGCTCTCGAAATTTCTCAGAATGGGGAAAAAATGAAAACCAAGCTTGCTCACCTGACACTGGTGTTGTCCTCGACCGCCCTCCTTGCCTTTTCAACAGGCGCCACTGCCGCTGTCGACGCGGAAGCGGCCAAGGCGCTGGCCAAAAAGAATGACTGCCTGAAATGCCACGCCATCGACAAGACCAAAAAGGGCCCCTCGTACCAGAAGATCGCCGCCAAGTACAAGGGCAAGGAAGCCGAAGGCGAACAGAAGATGTACAAGAACATGACCACCGGGCCGAAGGTCAAGCTTGAGGATGGCACCGAAGAAGACCACAAGATCATTGAGACCAAGGATCAGGCCGAAATCAAGAATCTGATTTATTGGATTCTCTCGCTGTAAATCGATTACGTGTAACACCGTGCCCAACCTTCCGTTGGGCGCGACCATGGGGAAAGTCTGGGGGTTCTATGAAAGTACGACAATTACTGGCGTTGACGGCATGCGTCAGCATGTTTTTCTCAGGGGCTGCACTTGCTGCAGACCCTCCCAAGGCTCCGGCCAAGGAAGCCCCCAAAGACCTGATCCTGAAGGGCGATGCCAAGTGCACCGGCTGTCACGACGAGGCCGACGATACCAAACCGACGATGCTTGATCTGAGACCCTCGGTACTTGCCATCGGCAAGACCAAGCACGGCACCGTCGCCGACGGTCGCACCCCGACCTGTACCGATTGCCACGGCGAAAGCGAAAAGCACCTCAGCCACAAGGGCAGCGGCAAGCCACCCAAGCCCGATCGCTGGTTCGGCAAAAAATCCGACACTCCCGTTGAAGCGCGTAATGGCTCCTGTCTGACCTGCCACCAGGGCGGTGCCCGCATCGGCTGGCAAACCAGCGCCCACGGCACCCAGGACGTCGCCTGTAGCTCCTGCCACAAGGTTCACGCCGCCAAGGATAAGGTACGCGACAAACTGACCCAGACCGAAACCTGTTTCACCTGCCACAAGGAACAGCGCAGTCAGGTCAACAAGCCTTCGCACCACCCGATCGTCGAAGGCAAGATGACATGCTCGTCGTGCCACAACGTTCATGGCGACAACCCCAAGCAGCTAATCAAGGCCAGCACCAACGAAACTTGCTACACCTGCCACATGGAAAAGCGCGGGCCCTTCATTCATAACCATGAACCGGTATCCGAAGACTGTGGCATTTGCCATAACCCGCATGGCACGACCATCGCCAATTTGCTCAAGAGCAGACCCCCATTCCTCTGTCAGGATTGCCATTCTGGTACCAACCACCACCGCAGTCAGGTCGGTGCCCTGCCTGCCAACCCGAATACGAGTTCGGGGAATTTGGGCACCGTCGGGCGTGGCTGTCTTAACTGCCATACCAATATTCACGGTGGCAACAGTACCGAAAACACTGCGAACGCCGGCCGCTTCCGCAAATGATCACGAGGGGAAGATAATCATGAGCACGATTAAACAAACGTTCCGGCTGACGGCGCTGTCTGCAGCATTGATGATGGCCTTTGGCCCTGCACTGGCTGATGAGGCCGAGGTTAACGAATTGATCAAGCCGGACAGCAGCGTTTCGCTTGGTATCGGCAACTGGTCTGGTGATCGACATCAGCAAGGCATCTATGACGGCATGCGGGAAAAGGGTGTCTATGGCCTGCTCGACGCTGATATCATCAAGCGAGACGATGCCACGGGCACTTGGTACACCCTAAAGGCCCAAAACCTGGGACTTGAAAATCGGGAATTGCGCATAGATGTGTTGCGCCAGGGCAATGTCGGCGGTTACTTTGAGTACAACAAGACGCCAAGAGACAACCCTTGGACCTTTAATACCGGTTTACAGGGTTTGGGAACGTCGCGCCAAATTGTTAGCGGATCAGGAGCGCTTGCTTTCCCCAAACGCCAAGTTGAGTTGGGGACAGTCCGTGAAATGCTGAACGGCGGGTTCTACAAGAATCTATTGCCAGGGCTCGATTTCAAGATCGATTTTAAGAATGAGGAAAAGACAGGGACGCGTCAGTGGGGGGGCGACGGCCCGCGCTTCCTAGCTGAGCCGATCGATAACACGATTCGTCAGTTGGAAGCCACACTGCAATACGCAGGGACAAAACTTCAACTGTCAGGCGGCTATTACGGTAGCTGGTTCGAGCAGAATAACGGTGGCCTGGTGTCGTTTGGCACTAATGTCGCGGCTCCGGCCCTTCCTGCTCTGACCCACTTGTCTCAACCTTTGAGCAATCAGGCACATCAAGGCTTCATCGACGGCGGCTAC
This sequence comes from Dechloromonas sp. A34, assembly GCF_026261605.1. NCBI lineage: Bacteria > Pseudomonadati > Pseudomonadota > Betaproteobacteria > Rhodocyclales > Azonexaceae > Dechloromonas > Dechloromonas sp. A34. The sequence goes on along the minus strand of NZ_CP102486.1, from coordinate 522,699 downwards.
AATTTCACCCCGACAACTCGTGGGACTTTTAAGGTAGCTTACACGCGGGCGACACAAGACGAGCAGTTCCCAACCCGGAGAGTGGCCCCAACCTTGGCAGGCTCTCCTTCGAGTCTTGATGGCCGGATTGATACGACACTGGTACAACTGGGCATTAGTTCGCGGCCCCTGCCGAAACTGTCGCTCAATGCCAATCTGCGCTACCACGATGTCAATGATAAGACTCCGGTGGCACAGTTCATCGCTGGCAACCTCGGCTTCAACACGCCACACACCTTTACCAAGACCTCTGGAAAGCTGGAAGGCACTTACCGCCTGCCGCAAAATTTCAGCCTCACCGCTGGGATGGATTATTACACGCAGGACCGATCCGTACCTTCGCGAGGGCAGTGGCTGGTTCCTTACAGAACCGAGCTTAATGAAACGACCTACCGTCTGCAGCTGCGCCGTTCCTTCGACGACAACCTGAACGGGTCCATTGCCTATCTTTATAGCGACCGGACCGGGTCAACAACCCTCCTTGCCACTACCGGCGATTTGAATGAGAGCCGAATCTCGCCGATGCATATCGCCGACCGCAAGCGGGACAAGGTTCGTGCCAAGATCGATTGGGAACCGCTCGATAAGTTGTCTCTCCAATTCGCGGTAGAGGGCGCACGCGATGACTATGGAAGTAACAATCAACCTTGGGGCCTCAAAGAAGGCAGTGCCTGGCTGACCTCACTGGATGCCAGCTACACGTTTAACGACGACTGGAAACTGAATGCCTGGCTCTCTCATGAAGACATGTCTTCAACACAGGATGTTGCGCCAACTGCTGCTATTCAGCCCGCCAACAAGGTAAATCTCGAGGAAGTAACCAATTCGATTGGTCTGGGCCTGCTTGGCAAGATCACTTCAAAATTTAGCTTTGGTGCTGATCTGGAATGGTTGCGCAGCGTCACCAAGCACAACCAGAACCTCAGTATCACGACCTTCACTGCCAACTTCCGACCTGTACCCGACATTGAGAACAAACTGACCCGCATCAAGTTCAAGGGTATCTACGCAGTTGCCAAGAATGCTGACATCCGCCTCGATCTGGTCCACGAACGTTGGCTGACCGACGACTGGAGCTGGAGTGCGGCTGGCGGAGTGCCCTTCTGTTATACGTCATGTACCGGTATTGACGGCACTACGGTGACGGCATCGCCGACTCAGAATTCGACGTTCGCCGGCCTGCGCTACATCTACAAGTTCCAGTAATTGCTGCAGCAGACAATGACTTGACTACCTAGGAGGGGGCCGGGAATCACCCGCCCCCTTTTTTTCCCCCAAGTTATTGATTTATCATCTTATAAAAATAAAAAAAACAACAGAAAGGATTGGGAGATCATGCGATTAACCAGTTTTGTTCCAAGAGTTCTCGCCAGCCTTGCCTGCCTTGCGGCCGGTACGGTTCTGGCGCTCGAATCGCCGGCAAAATCATCAACCCAGCGGACGGCGGCCCTCGACAACGCGACATGCCTGACCTGCCACGATGCAAGGAAGAAAAAGATTCAGGTGGCCGATGCCGAAGGCAAGAAGCGGGCGCTAGCCCCGGTCGCTCAGGGCAAGCACAGCAAGAGCGTCCATGCCAAGGTGCAGTGCGTAGACTGCCACACCGACATCGTCGACAGCCAGGCCAATCACAAGAAATCCGAAGGCACGGTGCCGCCGGATTGTGCTACCTGCCATGCCAAGTTGTGGGATGAGGCCAAGGCCAATCCTGCCGGCAAGGAACGCCTCGGCATCGTGGCGCAGAACATCGACGCCTACAAAAATTCCTTCCATGCGCGACCCGATGCCGACCATCCGGAGCGCCCGAAAGCGGTCTGCAGCGACTGCCATTCCACCCACGACTTCGCGGTGCCGACGCGCGGCACCCCCGAGCGCGAGCAATGGCGCCTGACCATTCCCAACACCTGTGGCGCGAAATGCCACGAGGAACAGCTCGAGGACTACGAAAGCTCGGCCCATGGCAAGCTGGCGATGGGCAAGGAGGACCCCAAGGGTGCCGTCTGCTCGGACTGCCATACCACCCATGAAATCCGTGGCGCCTCGTCCGATCCGTTCAAGCTGCTGAATGTCGAAGCCTGCGGCGATTGCCACCAGGAAGAACTGCACAGCTACCGCGACACCTACCACGGTCAGGTCAACAAGCTGGGCTATACCTACACCGCCCGCTGCTCGAGCTGCCATGGCAGTCACGACATCAAGGGGGCCGATGACCCGGCCTCCAAGGTGCATGTGAATAATCGCCTGAAGACCTGCCAGCAGTGCCACAACGACAAGAAGCCGGGCATGGTGACGGCCACCGCTGGTTTCGTCACCTTCGGACCGCATGCCAACAGCCATGACTTCGAGAAGTATCCGCAGATGTGGATCGCCACCAAATTCATGGTAGCCCTGCTGATCGGGGTCTTCGCCTTCTTCTGGGCACATTGCGGCCTCTGGTATTACCGCGAGTGGCAGGAACGCAAGGCCCACAAGACAGTCGCCCGCGTCGACACCGAAGCCCTCGGCCTGTCCGGCAAGCACTTCGAACGCTTCCCGTTGGGCTGGCGCGTTGCCCACCTGGTCTTCGCCCTGGTCACCATGACCCTGATCATCACCGGTACCTCGGCGATGTTCTCGGGCAGTAGCTGGGCGCCGGTTGTCGCGGCCGCAGTCGGCGGACCGAAGATTCTCGGCATCATCCACCGCGTGGCCGCGGCGCTCTTCATCGGCATCTTCGTCATCCACTTTGTCTATGTGATGCAGCGACTGTTGCGCGACAAGAACTTCCGCTGGTTCGGACCGGATTCGCTGATCCCGAACTGGAAGGACCTCGCAGATTGCTGGGGCATGTTCAAGTGGTTCTTCGGCAAGGGTCCGAAACCGCAGTTCGATCGCTGGACCTACTTCGAGAAGTTCGACTACTGGGCGGTCTTCTGGGGTGTCAATGTGATCGGCTGGAGTGGCCTGATGCTGGCCTTCCCCCACGTTACCGCGACCTACCTGCCGGGCTGGGTATTCAACGTCGCGACCCTGGTCCACGGTGAAGAAGCCTTCCTCGCCGCCGTCTTCCTCTTCACGGTGCACTTCTTCAACAATCACTTCCGCCCGGACAAGCTGCCGCCGCCAGACGTAGTGATGTTCACCGGCACCCAGTCGATCGAGGAATTCCGCAAGGAACACCCAGCCCACTATCAGCGGATGGTGAAGAGCGGCGAACTGGAGAAGTATCTGGTCGATGCGCCATCCAGGCAGATGCATGTCGGCTCGGTGATCCTCGGGCTGACCCTGATCACCGTCGGGTTGGTGCTGCTAGTTCTGGTAGCGATCGGCTTCTTCGGCGGCCATTAAGCCAGCGACTGGTCATCAACGGGGGAGGGGGAGTTTCCCCTCCCCCGTTTTTTTCGTCGGGCCATGGCGCGGGATGTTGCCTCAGGAAAGCAAGCCCTTACGCTTTGTTACACTCAAATCGTCAGCGAATGCAGGTACATCTCGTTAATTAGGAACCACCCCGAAAAGGAATCGATTCATGAAACGCTTTTTAGTCGCTGCTGCCATTACTGCAGCCGCCCTCAGCACCCCGGCCCTGGCCACCGATGTCGGTGTCTCGGTCAATATCGGCCATCCAGGCTTCTATGGCCGCCTCGATATCGGCGGCTTCCCTCCTCCCGTCCTGCTCTACCCGCAGCCGATCCGCATCGAACGCGGCCCGGTCGGTCGCCCGCCGCTCTACCTGCGTGTCCCGCCCGGCCATGCCAAGCACTGGCGCAAGCACTGCCATCAGTACGGCGCCTGTGGCGAACGGGTCTATTTTGTCCGTGACGACTGGTACAACCATGAATATGCCCCACGCTACCGGGAGCGTCACGATCACCGTCGCGGTTATGACCGCGATGACCGCCGGGATGATTACCGGCATGACCGCCGTGATCATCGAGGCGACGATCGCCGCCGTAATCACGATGAGCACGATCATGACCGCGGTCGTGGACGCGGCCGGGACTAACTAAGGAGCCTGCGGCAGGAGTGCTCCTGCCGCAGGTCTAACGGCCCGAGCCCCGCAGCACCTGTACCACCTTCTGCAATTCAGCCGGGGTAGCCGCCTCGGGCGGCATGGCCGAGCCTACCTGCAGGCCAATGCGCGAAAACAGTCCGCGGCGGAATGGTTTCTTCATCACAGCACCATCGATCCGCGAGAAATAGCTTCCCCATAGCCCCGTCAAGGCCATCGGCACGACCGGTACCGGATCGCTCTCGAGCATCCGGGCAATGCCCGGCCGGAAAGTCTGCAACTCACCGTCGGGCGTCAATCCACCCTCCGGAAAGATGGCTACCAGTTCGCCATTTTTCAGCGCCGCGGAAACCTCGGCAAATGCCTTCTCCATCAGCACCTGATCTTCCTTGGCAGAAGCGATGGGAATCGCCCGGCCGTGGCGGAAGATGTAGCTGAGCAGCGGCAGCCCGAAGATACGATGGTCCATCACGAAGCGCACCGGGCGCGGCGAGGCGCTCATGACAACCAGCGAGTCGACGAAACTGACATGGTTGCAGACCAGCACCGCCGCCCCTTCTTCGGGAATATGCTCGGCCCCTTCCGTGCGCAGCCGGTAGGCCGCCTTGATCAGCAGCCAGGCCATGAAGCGGATCAGGAACTCAGGCACCAGGCCATAGATATAAACCGCCACGACGGCATTCAACAACGCCGCGATACCGAACAACGCCGGGATCGACAGGCCCGCTCCCAGTGCGGCACCCGCTCCCAGCGCCCCGACCACCATGAACAGCGCATTGACGATATTGTTGGCGGCAATGATCCGCGCCCGATGGGCCGGCGAACTGCGCAACTGCACCAGCGCGTAGAGCGGCACGATGAAGAAGCCGCCGAACAGGCCGAGCATCATCAGGTCGAACAGCACGCGCCAGATCGACGGCAGGCTGAGCAACGCCGAGAGTGAGTGGGCCGTCGTGCCGACCAGGCCGACCGGCGAAGCGAAATAGAGATCCAGTCCGAACAGCGTCAGGCCGATCGAGCCGAAGGGCACTAGCCCGATTTCGACGTGCTTGCCCGACATCCGCTCGCAGAGCATCGAGCCGATGCCGATACCGACCGTGAACGTGGCGAGTAACAGCGTCACCGACGACTCGCCGCCGACCAGAACGTTCTTGGCATATGCCGGAAATTGCGCCAGAAACAACGCCCCATACAGCCAGAACCAGGAGATACCGAGGATAGACAGGAAAACCGTGCGATTCTGGCGCGCGAAATTGATATTGCGCCAGGTTTCGGTCAGGGGGTTGAGGCTGACTTTCAGTTCGGGAGCCGGGGCCGGTGCGGGCGGGATGCCACGGCTGGTCAGATAGCCGGCGAAAGCGACGATGAAACCACCAGCCGCGATCCAGGCCGGATGTTCCACCGAGCCGGCAAGCAGCCCGCCAGCCAGGGTGCCGATCAGGATAGCGACGAAGGTGCCGGCCTCGATCAACGCGTTGCCGCCGACCAGCTCCTCCGTATGCAGATGCTGCGGGATGATCGCGTACTTGACCGGCCCGAACAGCGTGGAGTGGAGGCCAAGCAGGAAGAGCGCCCCCATCAGCACCGGCAGGCTATGCAGCGCGAAACCGGCGGCGGCGATGCCCATGATGGCCATCTCCAGCACCTTGACCAGCCGCGCCAACTTCGCCTTGTCGTACTTGTCGGCCAGCTGCCCGGCCGTTGCCGAGAATAGGAAGAAAGGCAGGATGAAGATGCCGGCCGCCAGATTGGCCAGCAACTCCGGCTTCAGGGTCGTCCACTGCGCCGCCTGAAAAGTCAGCAGGACAACCAGGGCGTTCTTGAACAGTTATATCCGACAGGTAAACCGTTCTCTGAGGAACCCCGCGTGACAAAGGGCTTCCTGCCCTCACCTGTGAACTCAGTGGTTTGCACTTAACAGCAAGGACTACCTCGGTTCATTCCTGAAAAACAGCTAATCCATTTCGCAGGTAAAAATTCGTTCAAAAACACAACCACAAGGAATATAATCAGCTGTAACTCTTTGATAGTAAAGACTTTATTATACATCAACAGAACATTTTTGACAAGTTACTGTTCCCTAAAAAACCTTCAGCTCGCCCCCCTATGAACATCACAGTCGTACGCGCCTTAGCACTGGAAAGCATTGCCGGACTTAGCGAAGCAGAGCTTATGCAGTCCCGCTTGCCTGCAGGTTTCCCCTTCCTGGTCGCTTGCGACACACAGGAGGTCCTTGAGCCTGTTTTCCAGTATCTGTGGGCGCAGCACCGACACCACAGCAAACGCTACGTGGTGAATACTGCTCTGGCAGAGGCCGACGACCTTCGTGACTGGTATCAGTATTTATCGCACTTCAATTTAGCCTGGGACCAAGTGGACCGCGATGACCTTGAGAACTACGTGGAATTAATGCAAACACTGGTAAGTCCTCGCACCAATGAGCCTTATGCCCTCAAAACCGTTCAGCGTCGCATTGGAACGGTGCAGGAGTTTTACCGCTACTTTAATGCACGAGGCCTTACGGCAATCGATGTTGGCGATATCGAAGTTGAAGTTCGTCATGCGTTAGACCAGAACTCGCTTTCTCATATCAGGAGAAAGCGGACATCACGAAGAAACGAAATAATGCCTAAGGGACAGGGAACCATTGACGATGAGGTTCGCGCCTTTAATAAGCGCCAATACCGCTTGCTAGCTCAAGCACTTGGCCCCTTACCAGGACAAGACAGAAATGACCTACGACCAGTCAGAAATCGGCTGTGGGCTGAACTTTGTCTTCATACCGGCATGAGGCCCGACGAACCGACCCAATTGACTATCCACAGCATACTGGACCTAAGCCCTGAGGACCCCGCCAACCTGGCAGGTCTGACCCTCCTGCGAATCGTTGGCAAAGGAAATAAAGCACGCAAGGTTGAGCTGCCCAACGCCGTCCTCAACTGGCTGCACTGGTACATCGACCGCGAGCGGAAGGCCGATATTGCCGAGGGGCGCCGCAGAGGAGTAATCACAGGACGCGACCCTGTAGCCCTGTTTGTGAACAGCTCAGCAGCTGGCCATAACGCGGGAAAGCCTGCCCAGTACGGAAGCTTTCACGATGCGTTTCGCCAGGCAGTAATTGCCGCTGCCGCCGGCGAAGGACAGTCGGCCGGGCTCCTACGAACAGTGACGAAGGTTAATCCCGAGACACAGCAATGCTACACAGAACGTGAACCGGCGTTCTCGCCGCACTGTTTGAGACACACCTACACCGTTTGGAGCTATATGGCCGAAAAGCAGAGTGGTAATCCAGAGCCCTGGAAAAACCTTCAAGCTCGCCTTGGACATGCGTCCATGGAAACAACGATGAACACCTACCTTCGAGTCGCCAATGAGTTTGAAGCGCAGCTTTCAGACCGCGCCGCCGGATACCTAACTGACATGCTCAACATGAGGCCAAAATGACCGATGAAAAAGACAGCAACAATACGCCAAGCCGCTACGCCCAGCTTGGCGTGGACGGAAAACGAAAAGTAATCCCGCTAGGTCTGGCCCAAGGCCCCACTTCGGTAAAGCTAAGCATCAAGCAGACTGACCTTACCCTTGATTTCGTAGGGGACGGGTGGAAAAAGGACTGTTCACACTGGCTGGACTACCCGCAAATTTCTGAAGCATTTGTCTACGCCCTTTGTGAGTACGCCAAGAAGGCCGCAAGCAACAGCGTATTTTGTCGCATCGGCGACCTGGACCGGGGATTGTTTGCCTATCTCAGGCTCACTGCCCCGGAAGGTGAGTCGGATTTAATGAGCATCGACAGGGCTTGGGTTGACGGATTCATCAGGTGGCTCGACCAGAAAACTGTCGATGGCACTCCTGCTAGCCAGACAACGCGCACCATGTTACTTAGCGCACTACGTATCCCGCTGAAAATCCTTGCATCCTCGAAAATCTGGAAGCATCAGTTGGCGCCAGGCATATGCATTCCGACTCACATCTGGGGCGGTAGCTCACGAAAAACCACGCCACGAGAAGTCCTCGACGACAACACCTTGCTGCAATTGTTATTAGCGTCTCAGGACGAAGTCCTGGACACCATGAGGAGAATTAAGGCTGCCTGGGCTGCCATGGATGCACTGGACGACTCTCCGCCGAACCCAACAAAAGAACCAACAACACCGGATGAGTGGCGCTGGCTACATGCCAACCGATATCAGACTTGGATACCAAATTCCGACTGGATTCGGGAAAACGACCGACAGTTGTGGTTGGCCCATCGAAAACTTGGTATGACCTTCACCGAGCTTCGCCACCCTCTCGCGCCATCTTCTCGAGACCTTATCCCGTTTGTGATTCACATGGCATTTCAAACCGCATTCAATCCTGATGACCTGCGGGGTTTAAACCTTAAAGACATTGACTATCCGGACCATTTTGGCGGGAAACGTATCCGACTCCGTCCATACAAAGGCCGTGCCCGACGAATACAAGTTCGCACATTCGCCTTAGGCAACCCCATCGGGCCAGATATCACGGTCTCGTTTGTCACGGAGTGGACCAAAGCCATACGGGTTATTGCCCCCGTAAAGTACCAGGACCGCCTGTTCTTAATGCTGACTCGCAGCGCTGACACCGGCAACGATAATCAAATGCGCAGTTTGGATTATAACGGTGGCACCCTTAAGGCAGCGACACTCTGGTATGCATCATTAGCAGCCTTTCTCAAAGAGCATGGAATCTCTGCTTTGGCACTCGCGCAACTACGCACGACGTCTCTCGACAAAATTCATGAAATGACGGGAGGCAACCTCAAGGCGGTTCAAACGGCAGGTGGCCAGCGCTCTCCTCAAGTTTTGTTGGACCACTACACCTCGGATGCTGCGCGAAAGCGAAACAACGAGGCACTTGCCACCATCATGTTGACTCGGGAGCGACTAGTTCGCACGGAAGGCGCTGCCCCCGACCCTCGCAAGGAGCCATTTGAAGCCGACAAAGGGTGTGCAACACCTGGCTTTTACTGCCTAGACCCTTTTAGCTCTCCGATGCCGAGCGAGATTGACGGCAGGCTTTGCCAAGCTTTTGGTTTGTGTCCACGCTGCCCTCTGGCCTGCATCAATACTCAATCTCCCTACGCGGCAGCTCGCGCTATTCAGTTGCGAGCTGCGGTCATAGCGGCACAGACCACGTTACCACCAAAGCGCTGGCTTGACTGTTGGGCGCACGTCGCCCAACGACTGGATGACTACTGGCTCCTCCTATTTAATGACCCTCGCGTACTGGCTGCCGCTAGTGAGCTGACTTTGTCACCCCTACCCGACTTGGAGTAACCCATGCGTACACGCTTACATTTACTGCCTGATACCGAACGGGCACTAGCACAAGTCTCGTCCCGAAGTCTATGGCACGACGATAAATGGTGGTTCGACAACATTAAAATCGGATTACCTGACCGTGACTCTATGTTTGACTGGAGCCTGCGCATGGACGGCGATAGCACACTGCTTTCACCTCAGTGGAGCCCACTACTGGAAGATTGCCGGAAACTCGTTTGGTCCTTACTCACAGATGCACGCTCCGGAAAGGGATTTGACCCAGTAACCCTCTCTGGCGGCTTTCGGCAACAGCTCAGCAAGCTGCTCCGCTGGATGGCCGTCAGCGGTTATGAATCGTTCTCTCAGCTAGATACTGAAGCAAGCTGGGAATTTCACGACCACTTGTTAGGACTGCTTCGGACAAAGAAATCAGGGGACGTGGCATCGGGTTCATTTCAGTTTGCCCTGCAAATTCTCAGCACCATCTATCGGCAATCGGCCGCACTGAGCGAAGCGAATGTCGCACCAATGCCTGAGAGCCCCTATGACGGTGGCAGCATTTGCAAAGTAGCCAAAACGGCCGCAACAATAGAAAACGGTTGGATTGAACCTTTGCCCGACTGCGTGGCCTTGCGCGTCCTCGGCCAGTGCATGCGCTGGATGGGAACACCTCTTGACGACGTCATTCGACTGCGCGACCTATATTTGAGCTTGGAAGTGTCGAAAGACGTTGGCGTACGAGCCGTCGAGACCGCGCTCAGCGAATTCCGATTCTCGGTGATTCCTGGCGAAAGCGAGCCATGGCGAGACCGCCTCGGCACGGAAGCTGATTACTCTAGAAGCACTGGAGAGGTACGCACACGATTGGATGCCGCGGTGCGGGCCTTGGTTGGACACGCCTCATCGGCCTGCGTGACCCAAATACAAGGCACCACCGGCATTCGAATTAGTGAAGTCGCAGCATTGCGAAGCGGCATCGACGAGGCCACCGGATTACCCTCGTGTGTCTCTATTCAAAAGTCGAAAACCGGGCTCAACGAACTGTTCTTTCTGAACTCCCAGGTTACCAAGATTCACGAGGGTTCAATGATGAACTGGGTGCTGGGGATGCGGCCGGTGGGGTCCTCCTATCTACCACCAGCGGTCACAGCACTTCTGGGCCTGGAGCGTCTCTTCGAACCTTGGCGCACAGGAAGCGACCTACCGTGGCTGCTGGTCACACCAGGAGGCAGACTTAGTTTGTCACGCCAACTAGATATGACCAGCCCCGCCACGCGACGGCAAATTGCCAAGCAGATGAAAAACTTCGTGGGGACTTACGGTGGGCTGGCCGACTTGCCCGACATCTTGCGTACCGCTTCTGGCTCGATAGACATCACCCCATACAAATCGGGCGAAGGTATGCGAACCCACCAATGGCGCAAGACTTTTGCGCTGTATATCCTGCGAACCGACCCTAACATGCTGCCGGCCATTTCCCAGCACTTTAAACACATATCCTTGGCCATGACCGAGGAAGGCTATATCGGCAACGACCCCGAGCTTCTCGATAGCATCGAATCGGTCCGTCGCCAACGAACCGTAAAATTTCTCTTGGAACAGGCCAACAGTAGCACCGTCATTGCCGGTGGGATGGCGGACCTCGTTCGGGAGCATCGAGCGCAGCTTCGCGCCGTCATTGGCAACAGCGATGACGGCACTGCCTTTCAAAAAATGGAAGCCTGGGTCACCGAAGGCGATTTGCGAATCTGGTTTGCTGACCATGGAAAGTGCTTCATGAGCCTAACTCCGGGCGAATCAAGGTGCCACACAATGGGACAGACTAACCCTTGGATAAAGGGAGAGCCGAACTATGCTCAGCGCAACCCTACTGTGTGTAGCGGCTGCAAATGCTTCGCCGTGGACCACGAGCACCTCGATTTCTGGCAAGCCCGCTACCAGAAAAACGCGAGCATTCTGAAGGCTGCTGGCAAAGACCACTTTAAGGAATTCACGGTTGCTCGGGAACGCATGCGGCAATCAGCCTCCATCCTGCATACCCTCGGGGTGCCGGTTGCTGACGCGGGAGCACCAATAAAATGGTGAAAACTCCTATCAGAAACAAAATGGGCACCGGCGTTCCCGCCGAGGATGAAATTGAACAGCATTTCATTGATGCCTTTGCTCGCCTCCAATCTGGTAAGCCCAAAGACAAGGGACTGCAGACTCACGCAAAACGCGGCACCCTACGTATCACCGTAACGAGCGTTGCTAAAGAGGCAGGGCACTCCCGAACGTTGATTGGCCATAAAGGCTGCAGGTACCCGAATGTCCGCGACCGAGTGATGGCCTTGAAGAGCAACCCCGACACACCTACGCGAATGCAGGACGTCGTGACCAAGCGACGAGAGGAAGCCGCCAAGCTACGCAGGCAACTGGCCCTCGCCCAAACACAAAATGCCACTCTCCTTGCGCGAGTTATGGAGCTGAATGCTGCGTTATCCAACCAAAAACGGAAGAGCGAACGTTTACAGAAGGGAAAGCCCACCAACATTTTCGTAATTCCAACTAAGCCCTGATGGCAAACGGTCAGCAGTTGGCGGAGTTGAATGCCAACACATTTTTCAACTGGGTCGCTGGCAAAACCGATGACGACTTTCGTGCCATGGCTAGCCGTGGGGTTCTCTCGCGTACCGAGCTCGCCAAGGAGTGCGGCTTTTCCAAGTCGGCCTTAGCCCAGAACCCGCGCATCAAGGCAGCCCTTCATAAACTAGAAGCGGAACTACGCAATAGAGGCGTTCTCCCTCCTACTGCCGAGCCATCACTCTCGGCAGGAATACCCATGCGCGAGCATGGAAATCTGAGGGCGGCCTTGGATTCTGAGCGGCTAAAACGCATGGAGCAGGAGAACGCCAGCCTGCGGGCCGAGACTGAAGAATTGAAGCGCCAACTCAGCAAATTCACCCTGTTGCGCGATGCACTTTCAATGACCGGACGGCTACCGCGTTGAGTCCAGACCTGCTTCTGCGCGTCACCAGCATTCGAAGCCAGAACCCGACAGGGCTGGGTGGCTGCATCTTCTCGGCAGCCCCGATTACTGAGACAGGCGAGGTCCTAGATGCCCGGCGTTATTACGTGGTTCGCGCAAAAGGGAACCTCCTAGGGGCCACGGCCGTCCAGGTCGGCCAATGGTGGCGCGTCACCGGGAATCAACACTCCAACAAGATTACGGTCAATGGCTACCGAGTCACGGAGGAGCAGATTGAAGCGGACTCCCTCCTTCTCGCGCTACCCTCCGGCGAGCACGTCATTACCTTGATGGCCGACTGTGAAGCATTTCGGGGCATCGGCCGCGTGAAGGCGCGGCGCTTATGGGAGACCTTCCAGGAGCGATTGTATGACGTACTGGACGCCAGCGACATCAATGCGCTTACCACAGTGCTCAGCCAAGAGAGCGCACGCCAAGTGGTTGAAGCCTGGCAAAGCTATGGTGATGCCCGAACATTGCAGTGGCTTCAAACCTACGGTTTTAGTGCCTCAATTGGCAGAAAGTTGCTGGCTTTCTTCGGCCCAGAAACGGCTGATAGCATCGAGCAGGACCCTTATCGCCTGCTAAGCTTCTGTTCTGGATGGGCAGAGACTGACAAGATTGCCCGAGTACATTTCCACATTGCGGAGAATGACCCACGCAGGCTGCAAGCCGCAATTGAAGAAGCGCTCTACCGTTTATTTGGCGACGGCCACACCGTCGCAACCTTACCCATGCTGACAGTTCGCTTGGCTTCTGTTTTGGGTAGCCAACCAAAGGGGTTGCACTGGCGCCCGTTGGTCGCGGAGGCTTTGGCCTCCGGACTCAGCAACGGTAGTTACTTGGTCAGCGCCGACCACACCGTCCATTCAATTGGGCCCTATGTCATGGAAGCCGCAGTCGCCAAAGCATTTGCGAACCGATTGACCTACACCGCGCCGCCATTGCTAGACAGCTATCAGATAGAAGGAATACTGCACGACTTTGAAGGAGAGGAAGGCTACTCGCTGAATGATGAACAACGTGCGGCTGTCGTTGGCGCAGTAATGCACCCGTTGATGCTCATCACTGGCGGCGCCGGCGTGGGCAAGACCACCGTCTTAAAAGCCTTATACAAAACCTACGATGCGGCTGGTATCCGGATAATCCAGATAGCCTTGGCCGGTCGCGCTGCCAAGCGACTCCAAGAAGCCACTGACCGCCCGGCAAACACCCTTGCATCCTTCATCCAGAAAACCTCAGAGAATGACCTAAATGGCCCGACTGTCGTAGTTGTAGATGAAGCCAGCATGGTCGATATCATCACGATGTATCGGCTTTGTGAGCTAATTCCCGAACAGGTTCGGCTGGTGCTGGTCGGCGACCCGGCGCAACTCATGCCTGTTGGCCCGGGCCTTGTTTTGCATGCGTTGGTCGCTGAGCGAGCCATTCCCAGTATCGAACTGACTACAGTGAAGCGACATGGCGGACAAATTGCTGCCGCCGCCCTTTCTATTCGAGGAGGCACCTGGCCTGCACTGACCGACGATGAGCGCGCCCCTATTGCGTTTATCCCCACAGAAACCGGGACGTTCATGCGAGACGGAGAACAGGTGTACCCCTTGGCGAATGCCGTTCTCCAACTCTACCAAGATGCACCGCACGACACCCAAATCCTGGCGGCACGTCGTTCCGGGCCCGACGGCATCCACTATTTGAATAGCATTTGCCAGCTCGACCAGACCGATGGTGCACCTCCGCTTCTGATATGGAACGACGAATTCGACCAAGCTGTTGATACAGGATTTCGATTGGGAGACCCTGTTCTATGCACCCGCAACCTATGGTCCCGAGGGATTCAGAATGGCTCGCTGGGACGCATCGTTGAAATCGAGGCAACTCCTCGACATGTCACCAACGATGCAGGTGAACCGATTGGTCAGGCAATTGGCTGGGTGGAATGGGACGACGGTGAGCGCCGACCGATTCTGGAGGAGATGCTGGACGATTTGGCTCTCGGTTATGCAATTACGGTACATAAGAGTCAAGGCTCACAGTGGCCACGGGTCATCGTGGCTCTTTCTGATAGTCGCCTACTCGACCGGACCCTCATCTATACGGCAGTCACGCGCGCGCAAGCCCAAGTCCTTCTGGTCGGCGACATCACTGCGGCCCGCCGAGCAGTCGAAGCCTTGCCCAAGGCGCATCATCGCCACGTGGGGTTGGGAGGGCTACTGAGACAAGCCCTTAACGCGTGATTTCAAGCGAACATCCTTAATTAGCCATATCCATGGTTTTTGGGCTTGCAGTAAGGGGCACCACTCGAGTGGTGCCTAATATGGTCATTAATGCATAGCAAAGCTCACTGGAAATAAGGTTCTGCCAATACGTGGAGATGGCAACCGCAACCTGCGGAGGCAATATCAAGGGAAGCCGAATCCGATTTCGGTCAATATATTTCTTCTCATTGGCGACTATGCGCTGCTCGCTTGCTCGTCAGTTGCAGCCAAAATTTCTGCTTCTTGCACGAGTTCAGATGCGGTCACCCCCATTGCGTCGGCGATAAGCCAAAGTGTATTGAGGTTCAGCGCGACCTCACTACGTTCTATGCGACCTAACGCATTTCTATGAAGTTTGGCAAATGCAGCTAACTTCTCTTGCGAAATGCTCCTACGCGTACGGGCGTCCCGTATTACAACTCCCAAAGCTTCAATTCGAGTCATGCCTGCTCACCGGTTTTCGGCTGAGTATCAGGCGTATTCCTGTTAGAATCTACACACTGCAGTGTTCCACCATAAAGTGGTCATAACTAATGGGCATGCCTTTAAGTGGCAGAGGCTGGTTCGCCTGGAATCATTGAGGAGCGAGATTTGGAACACAAACCCTTCGGGCATCGCCCAAATCGTTTTCACAATCTCTTTTATGACGGGGATTGGCATACGCAATTGGCTACGGCTCTTATGCTGGCAAAAAAATCAACTGCCTCGCAAGAGTTGGTTGCTGCTATTGAAATCCTTGAGAATCAACTTGCGAAAAATGATGAATGCATTCATACAGTGACTGTCGTTCAGGCGGTACCGTTAGGCATGGAAGCAGCGTTCTTGATGAACTGTATTGAGCAGTGCATCGATGTAGCACCTGCCAATCTTTGTCAGACTTCAACAGGGCACCTTGAGCTAACGATTACTGCGCGTGGGGACCGAAAAGGTGTGCAAAGTATGGCGGCTTCGATTCTTTCTTATGGGGTAGCTCAAGCGAAAGCAATGATTTCCGCATCCAAATGGACATTTAAATGAGCGTGCCGAATGCGTGAATCTTTGTTTGCTTCCTAAGGCATTTGTGCGCATTCGAAACATGACAATCATGAATAGAGTTCCAGATAATTTCCCTCGTGACACCAATCTAAGTTCGGTATCGGGTGTTCAGCCAAAGCTAGCTGTCCGCTTGGTCGAAGGTCGCTACATCGTTGGCCTAACAGAAGAGGAGTTACTTCTACGTTACGAATACTGTTATGACCTCGTTCAACAGCTCGTGGCGTATTGCCAGCGCAAAGCAGATGAACATCCGGAGTGGTCTCACCAAACGACTTTGGAGCGAATGGCGAAGGGGGTAGCCCTGAAGGGGGAATCAGGGGAGTGGGACATTACGGTAGAGGAGCAACAGTGGATGGTTTCCCAAATCAAGCTATTGCTAGGTTGGTAGGTGACAAACGCTATGCCTCTCAATCCTCCGGTCCATTTGGTTGAAAAGCAGATTTTGTTTTGCTATAAATAGCGATGGGACAGGCGGCTGGCACCTCCTGTCTCATCGGGTTGCTTAGACCAAAGCATCAATAGGGCGAATACCAGCACCTTATGGATGTGAAGTATGAATTTTAGTTATTTCCAGGATAGTTCGAGTTTCACCTGATTCAACTCCTTTTGGGAGGCTTCGATTGACTGCAGCGGAGCCTGAAGTTTCTCAGGCAGCAGGCGCCGCCCCGGTCTGCCACCAACGGAGATTGAAACAAATAGAAGCCCTGCATGCGGGGCTTCTTTATGCCCACAATATTCATCGGCTGGCTGAATTTGGAGCATTGCTGGGCTTTCGGCAGGACTCTAGATAGTCAGCTGATGCCGAAAGAATTCATGGGGCATAACCAACCCAGACCTGCCTGTCGACACATCGGAGGTTTGACGGTAGGTATGGTAATCCGGATGCCATCGAGAATGCCTTGAGAACTGAGCGAGCCCCGCTGACCGAGTGGGTGCAGCGCAAGGACTGACCTACCTGCTATACGGTAGGATGAGCAGACTCCAAAAAAGAATGCGCGATAATGCCGGCGTCAATAAAATCCACAGTTCGCCGAATCGAGCTGGTCACTGAATATGAATTGGACGGAGAGTGGGAGAGCCACGGCCAGCAGCTTTCGGTTCAGTTCTTGACTCCCGATACAGCCGTGGTTGTCAGCTCTTCGGGCATTCTGGAAGACTTCCGGTTGCTATACGGCGACTACTTGGTCGTGTCACCATTGAATCGCCCCGGGTTTGGTGGAGGCTCTAACTCTTGAGAAGATAGAGCCATGAAGAAGTCAGTTAAGTTCTCCCCCGAATTTCGTGAGCGCGCCGTGCGCATGGTTGCCGAAAGCCGTGCCGATCATCCGTCGCTGTGGTCAGCCGTTGAATCCATTGCGGTCAAGATCGGTTGCACGCCGCAGACGCTGCTGACCTGGGTGCGTCAGCACGAACGAGATGCCGGCCAGCGCGAAGGGCCGACCACGGCGGACCAGAAGCGTGTCAAGGAACTGGAGCGCGAGGTCAAAGAGCTGCGCAAAGCCAACGAGATCCTCAAGCTTGCCAGCGCGTTTTTCGCCCAGGCGGAGCTCGACCGCCGATTCAAGTCTTGAGGTCTTTCGTCGACGAGCATCGTGCTGCCTTCGGGGTCGAGCCGATCTGCAGGCAATTGCAGATTGCCCCGTCGGGCTACCGGCGTCATGTCGCTCGGCGGCGCAATCCTGAACAGCGCAGTCAGAGAGTGCGGCGTGACGAGGTGTTAGTGCCCGAGATCAAGCGCGTCTGGCAGGCCAACCTGCAGGTCTATGGTGCCGACAAGGTCTGGCGGCAACTGAACCGCGAAGGCATCGCGGTGGCCCGTTGTACGGTCGAGCGACTCATGCGGCGTCAAGGTTTGCGCGGAGTCATGCGCGGCAAGGTGGTGCGCACCACGATCAGCGACAGCAAAGCGGCTTGCCCGCTGGATCGGGTCAATCGACAGTTCAAGGCCGACCGTCCCAATCAGTTGTGGGTCTCGGACTTCACCTATGTCTCGACCTGGCAAGGCTGGTTATATGTGGCTTTTGTCATCGACGTTTTTGCCCGCCGTATCGTGGGTTGGCGAGTGAGCAGTTCCATGCATACGGACTTCGTGCTCGATGCGCTGGAACAGGCGCTGTACGCCCGTCAGCCGAGTCCCGACGAGGCCTTGATCCACCACTCGGACAGGGGCTCGCAGTACGTCTCGATCCGCTACAGCGAGCGACTGGCCGAAGCCGGGATTGAGCCATCAGTCGGCAGCAAGGGCGACAGCTACGACAACGCGCTAGCCGAGACGATTAATGGCTTGTACAAGGCGGAGATGATCCACCGGCGCGCCCCTTGGAAAACCAGGGAATCCGTGGAGCTGGCAACTCTGGAATGGGTGTCTTGGTTTAACCACCACAGGCTGCTTGAACCGATTGGCTATATCCCCCCCGCAGAAGCTGAGGCAAACTACTACAGGCAACTCGCCGATCAGGCCGCCATCGTGGCCTGACTTAAACCAACCGGCCTCCACGGAAACCGGGGCGATTCACCGCTTCACTGAGCAGGCTTAGCGATACTCCGGCTTGGTCTATCAATTGCACAACTGGGGAGACGGGGCGTCGCTACCGGTTCAAGAAGGGGACTATGGGGGACTATGAACTCGGTTATGCCGCTGTCGACGATTTTGGTCTTGCCAGCGCCATGGCTATCTCAGCTGCGTTTCCGGGGGGCGTTGGTCCTCTGACTCTCGCTACAAAGAAATTTCATTGGACGAAACGTAAGCAATGGAATGCCCCCAAGCCTGAGGCGTATCCCCCCCCGTTCAGCCGCTTGCATCTTTACGATGGCGGCCTCTACGACAATCTGGGCATTGAGCCTTTATTCGATGTAGGGCAGCAGTCGCTAAAGGAAGATGAATCGCTGCCGTCTGGCATGACGTACATATTGGTATCTGACGGTGGCGCACCACTTGTTCGTGAGTGCATGCCACACCCGTTAAATCCATGGCGATTTAAGCGTATTGCTGACATTGCGCTTGACCAGTGTCGGGCTCTACGTGTCCGTGCTTTCGTCAATTTCTTGAAGAAACACCCGACGGCAGGGGCCTATGTGGGTATTGGCGCAGCCGCTGAGTCGTCAATCAAACGATTTAAGGCGGGTCGAGAAGTGCTTGCGGAAAAGCTTCTGAATCAAGCCTGGTTGTCCGCCGATGAGGCGAAACGGGCAGCAAACTACAGCACCACGCTTCGCCAACTGAGCGAAGCCACGTTTGACCTCTTGGAACAGCATGGATATGAAACGGCAAAGTGGAACTTAGAAATGATGTCTCACGCGCCAAGCTCCAGCGAGCAGATACGGATGGGGGAGGAAAGACTGTGAAAATTGAGTTGAAGCAAGTCAACAAGTGATTCCGGGCCTCTCAACTCGGCGAGCCGGGGTCTTCCTTTTCGGTCGAGCGGAACAACAAATTGCAGTAATCATGAAGATAAGCAACGGAGCAATGCATGGACCAAAAATTTCCGTTTACCAGCTATGACTTCTGGGCCTATCTGAGTTCCGGCTTCATGCTTCTCTTTGCGGTGGACCAGGCCGCCGGGATGAACCTGCTGATGCGTGACAGTTGGACCGTGGTTCAAAGTGCTATCGCAATATCATTGGCTTACACGGTGGGCCAACTCGTGGCCAGCTTATCTTCGTGGCTCTTTGAGAGGGGCCTCGTGGGCAAGCTACTTGGCTACCCTAGAAACGTGTTATTCGGGCAGAACAAGGCATGGCCATGGGTTCAAGGCCTACTGCCAGCCTATTTTGCACCACTGCCTCCAGCGACACAGAAGGCCGTTCTGGAAAAGAGCGGAAAAGTTGGCATCAGTATGCCCGGAGAGGCACTGTTCTGGCCTGCACATGCGGCTGGTCGGGCAACGCCAGCAGTGGCTGCGCGTATGGACAACTTTCTCAATCTATATGGTTTTTGCCGCAACACTGCCCTAGTCGGAGCTGTAGATGCAGCCATCCTCTACGCTTCCTACCTGCAGCCTAAAGGTCCTCAGGAGCACCTACTTTGGGCACGTATTGCACTTTTCATCGGCCTAGGTATGACGCTACGTTACTTGAAGTTTTTTCGACATTTTGCGCTCGAGGTCTTTACGAGTTACGCCTATAGCAAAGAGCTGGAGAAAAAGCCGTGAAAATCGACATAGATAAGGGGCTCCTTCAGTTTTTTAATGTTGACCATGGGGCCTGCTCTCTGCTGACCCTGCCAACACCTGAGGGCAACAAGTACGTGCTCATTGATTGCGGGCATTCTTCGAACTACAAAGGTACCCCTTGGTATCCCGCAGAGTATCTTCTTCAGAACGGTATTGCACACATTGACCTGCTAATCGTTACGAACTTCGATGAGGACCACGTAAGCGGGGCCCCCAATATGGTTGAGAAGGGCGTCACTGTAGGGTGCATACTCGGCAACCCGACAGTTCCGCCCGAAGCCATCGAACACCTCAAATCAGAGGATGGCATGGGTAATGGTATTCGTGTCATTGTGAACAGTCTCTCCGAAAGACGAGACAAAGGAACGAAGCAGGAGCCGCCCAGCATCCCCGGGTTGAATCTGTCTTGGTTCTGTAACCCATGGCCACACTGGGACACAGAAAATAACCTGTCGCTTGTGGCACATCTTTCAATCCATGGCTACAACTTCCTATTTACAGGGGACATGGAGCGAGATGGATTTGAGAATTTACTGCGATACCAGCCGTTTGCTAGCCTCATGAAAGAAATCAATGTACTGGTGGCGCCACACCACGGGCGAGAGAACGGTGTCTGCAAAAAACTGTTCGAGGAGTACGGTTGCCGCCCTTCGCTGATAATTATCTCTGACAGCGCCAAACAGTATCAATCACAAGAAACCGTTCCGTACTACCAATCCAAGGTGCTCGGGGTGCAGGGTTTCCGCGAAATAAAAGGAACACGATATGTATTGACCACACGCCGCGACGACCACTTCTACTTTTCGTTCGATGGAAGCAACTGCTTTGCGCGGTGATAGGAGGGTCCGTCCAAATAATTTCACTTCCATCTAAGGTCGTTACTACACAGATGACCGAAGCCCTTTAGGTCAAGAAAAGGCCCTTGCCAGAAGGGCATCAAAGGCGGCGTGCGCCTTGGCGGTGGCGAAGTTCAACATCCAAGTGGCCCAGCCGCGCTTTTGAAATATTCGGCATCAAGCCCGCCGAACCGCTAGCAAGTTTTTGTGATTTGCTCTCGCTTTGAGTGCATCGACAGCCCCCCCACTGATAAATCGAGTGAAGCCGTTTGGCATTGGCAATATTCGAGCGAAAAATCAAATCTGGAAGCAACATCCGTCCATTGGCAAATTGAATATCTGCTGCCGTTCCACCATCTCATAGGTGTTTTTCCTGCTGAACAATACGTCCCCAGCTCGAACCTCCGAACGCGGATTAGGGCTAGTCCCGACCGGCAATGTTTTGTGCTCCGACTCCCGATAGACAGAACCTGACAGCGCACTTAGCTTCAGAACTCCCCATTCATCTCCCTATTTATTGCGCTTAAGGATGGCGCGAAAAAAACAAGTTCAGGGGCCCGATAAGAGCATCCTGCCCTACGAACGTTCCCTCCTGACCTCATTTGCTCAACAACCCCTGTACCGCACCCTGTAGCTCCGCTATCGAAACATCTGCGCCCATTGGAGCCCCAACGTTTGCAACGACCTTACGCCCAGGCCGCGACCGGAATATGCGGTTAGCAATGGAAGTTCCATTTCGCGAAAACGGTGACTCCCATAACCCTGAAAGGCCAACAGGAATAACGGGTACAGGGCACCTATCCAGCATCTTACGAATACCTGGCTTGAATGCACCCAACGCCCCATCACGAGTCAGAGAACCCTCAGGGAAAACGCAAACCAATTCACTATTCTCAAGAGCCGCTTGGACTGCCTCCAGCCCCTTCGCCAGCGTCTCCGGGTCATCTTTAGCGGAGGCGATGGGAATCGCATTGACCTGTCTAAACAGCCAAGACAGCACGGGCACCTTGAAGATAGCGGCGTCCATTACGAACCTGATAGGCCGCGGGCTAATGGCGCTCAACACCAAGGCATCAACGTAAGCAACATGGTTTGGCGCAATTAAGGCAGCCCCTTGTTCAGGCACGTGTTCGTGGCCAGTCGTTTTCACCCGATAGATTGAATGGACAATCACCCAGCTGACGAATCTCCATAGGAACTCAGGTACGGTCCGGTAGATATAGATTGCAACCAAGGCATTAAGACCAGCACAAATAAGGATAAGGCCTGGCACATCTACTCCCGCCGCCAACAACACGCCAGACATTCCGGCAGCACCGACCATAAAGACCGCGTTCAGAACGTTATTCGCACTTATTACCTGCGACTGCCGCTCTGCCGCCGTCCGGAGCTGCACAAACGCATACAACGGCACTATGAACAAGCCACCAAAGACACCAACCAGCGCAATGTCCAGTAGGACCCGTACACTTCCAGATAAGGCCAGATACTGCAGCCAGGTCAGTACCTCTGTACTGCCCGATGCCGCGACCGTCGAGGAAAAGCCCGAAGCCGAAAACGCGAGGTCTGCTGTGAAAATAG
Source organism: Dechloromonas sp. A34 (assembly GCF_026261605.1). Lineage (NCBI taxonomy): Bacteria > Pseudomonadati > Pseudomonadota > Betaproteobacteria > Rhodocyclales > Azonexaceae > Dechloromonas > Dechloromonas sp. A34. The sequence goes on along the minus strand of NZ_CP102486.1, from coordinate 500,495 downwards.
ACAAGCCAATCGAGCCGACCGGCACCAGCCCTATCTCAACTTGATGATTAGACAGACGCTCGCAAAGTAGCGAACCGATGGCGACGCCAATGGAGAACACCGCCAGAAGCATGGTAACGACAGAAGTATCACCATGGAGCAGGTCCTTACCAAGGGCTGGAATCTGCGAGAGAACCACCGCACCGATGAACCAGAACCAGGATATGGCCAATAGACTGTTCCACACGCCCTTGCCTTCGTTGCGTGCAAGCTTCAAAGTCGCCAGAGTTTCCCTGACAACACTAAAGTGCAACTTCAGATTTGGCGCAGCCTCACCTGTTGCCGGGACAAACAAGCTAGAGGCGAGCCCCAATAAGGCAACACTGGTAAGCGAAATCGAGAGCCATAAGGGATTGGTTGTTACTGCAGCCAGTACACCGGCAACCAAGGTTCCACCAAGGATGCTCAGGAATGTACCCATCTCAAGAAGGCCATTCCCGCCGGTTAGCTCATCTTTGCTTAGCACGCACGGCAGCAACGAGTATTTGGCTGGCCCGAAGAATGCCGAGTGGCAGCCCATGAGGAAAATTGATGCCAGCAACAGCGGCAAACTCTTCATGTAGAAACCTGCGGAGGCAATTAACATGATGCCCACCTCCGCCATCTTTACCCCCGAATAACAATCGACTTGTCGTAGCGGTCTGCGAGTTTCCCGGCAAAGGCCGAGAACAACACAAACGGCAGGATAAACAAGCCGGCTGCAAGGTTAGCGACTAGGCCGCCAGAAAGTGAGGTGTATTCAGCTGCGTGAAATGTCACCAGCAGAATCGCCAGTTGCTTCAGAAATGAGTCGTTGAAGGCACCAGCTAACTGGGTGAGAAAAAACGGGCCGTAGCGCCGTTGCCCAAGGAGAGCGAACTGTGACTTGGCGGCTGGACGGCTGCCTTCATCAACTAAGCGCTTTGCCGCCATACCTTGCACATTTTGTTCTGAGCTCATGCCGCTCTCCACTCACTCACACCGAACAACGAGAACAGTTTTACCCGACATAAGAATATGTTGTCGTTGAAGGCGCCGAGGAACTGCGTCCCGAAGAAGGGGGCGAAACGCCGGGTTTTAAGGAGTCCGAACTGACCGCTCATGCTTTACTCGCAGCGAAAACGCGGCGGGTGTGGAAGACCGCCGGCGCAAAGGAATGGCCCTGCCACGCCAACAGGCGCTTCAGGGAGAAATCGAACAGCAGCGGATTGTGCTGGCGCACTATCTCAAGATCGCCGACCGCACCCGCCGGCAGCAAGCCGGCCCGGGCCAGAGTCGCCGGCGAAGTCAGCGGCAGGATGCCGGGCAGCGGGTAGTCGGAGCCGTGCAGCAGGCGCTCGTGCAGGTCGTTGCGCTCGAGCAGGGTACGGATCAGGGCCGGCTTACGGTTGCGCTGGGTGATCGCCGAGATGTCGCCATAGAGCAGCCCCTTGGCACGCGGTTCGGCACAGAGTTTCAGGAAGAGGTCGAAACTCGGGCGCGACCGACCATCGTCGTCGCTATCTTCGCCAAGGGAAGCGCAATGCGCGACCACCACCTTGACCCCGGCATCGAGCGCCCGGCGCAGGCGTAGCGGGTTGCCCCAGGCCTGCGCGTCACCACCCTTGACCGCCTGTTCCTCGCCGCAATGGACGATCAACGGCACGCCGCTGGCGGCCAGCGTCCGGTAGAAGGCGTCGCAGCGCCTTGACGCCGGGTCCATGCCCATCGCGGCCGGCAGCCATTTGACGGCCCGGACGTCGTTGGCGATGGCCGCCTGCAAGGCATGGAGCGCATCGCGCCGGTAGGGATGGATCGACGCCACCCATTCGAAGCGCTCCGGAAAATCACGGGCCAGCTTGGCCGCCCAAGCATCGGGCACGTAAAACGCCGTACGTTCCGTGTGCGCGCGGCCGGTCTCGTCGTGAAACTGTTCGAAGGCGAAGAGCATGACCTTGAAGCCGGCCGGCATGGCATCGCACAGATTGAGCAGGCGGGCGGCGTAGGCGGCATCGACCTTGCCCGGAGCATCGTGGGCACAGCCGGCATTCATGTAGAACAAGCGCTGGGCATAGTGCAGCGGATGCAAGGCTGAGGACAGTTGCGGCCCGACGACGATACCGCTGCCGCCGTCGCCGAGCCCCGCGACATGCACGTGGCAGTCCCAGACCTGGGCCGGATCAATGCCGGCCCAAGCCTTGCGCAGCCACGGGCTGTCGATCAGCGCGGCCGGAATCGCGACCCGGCAGGGATTGATCACGGCCGGCCTGGCCAGGCTCCAGCCAGCGGCCGACAAAGCGGCAGTACCGCCGAGCAGACCAAGGAAGCGCCGTCGGGACATTGAACCGTTCATCAAACCGCCTCGGCCAGACGCTTCAGCGTCACGTAGTCGATCTTGCCGGTGCCGAGCAGCGGCAGCGCTTCGACCCGATGAATCTTGCGCGGCACCGCCAGTTCCGGGACGCCGAGTTCGCGTGCCTTGGCGGCCAGCAGCTCCCGGCTCAATGCACCATCGGTGGTGAACAGCACCAGCGCCTCGCCCTTGGCGGCGTCGGGCTGGCTGGACGCGGCGTGCACCAGGGCCGGCGAAGTCGCGGTGGCCAGTTTCTCGACCACTTCCAGGCTGACCATCTCGCCGGCGATCTTGGCGAAGCGCTTGACCCGGCCGACAATCTTCATGAACCCATCGTCGTCGAATTCGACCACATCGCCGGTCTCGTACCAGCCTTCGCCGAGGTCGGAAGCCGGCGGTTGCAGCACGCCGGGTTGCTCGGCCTTGAGATAGCCGGCCATCACGTTCGGCCCGCGCACATGCAGGATGCCGCCGCCCGCGATGCCGGGCACCGGCAGCAGGCGGTGTTCGATGCCGGGCAGCAGATTGCCGACGGTGCCGGTCCGGTAGGCCATCGGCGTATTGACCGCGAGCACCGGCGCCGTTTCGGTGGCGCCGTAGCCTTCGAAGATGCGCACGCCGAATTTCTCGAACCACTGGTTGCGTACGGCCTCGGACAACTTCTCGGCCCCGGCCACGACGTAGCGCAGGCGATAGAAGTCGTAGGGATGGGCGAACTTGGCGTAATTGCCGAGGAAGGTCGAGGTTCCGAAAAGTACCGTGCAGTTCCGGTCATAGGCCAGTTCCGGGATGATCCGGTAATGGAGCGGGGACGGGTACAGAAAGAGGCTGGCCCCGGTCAGCACCGGCAGCAAGGCGCCGGCGGTCAGGCCGAAGGAATGGAAGATGGGCAGTGCATTGAGCACCTTGTCGTCGACCGAAAAGTCGATCACCGCCCGGATCTGCGCAATGTTGGCGAGGATGGCGCGGTGCGGCAGCACGACGCCCTTCGGCTTGCCTTCGGAACCCGAGGTAAACAGCACGACGGCGGCCTCTTCCGGCGAAGTCGCCAATTCGAACGCCCTGGGGAAATGGATGGCATAGGCGATCAGCCACAGTTTGTCGGCCAGGCCGATCTGTTCGCGGATGTCTTCGAGGTAAAGCAGCTGCACGCCATTCAGACCGGCCAGCTTGTCGCTCAGCTTGGCCTGCTCGACGAAGGCGCGCGAGGTAACGACCGTGCGGATTTCCGCAGCATCACAGGCCGCCTGCATGGCATCGGTGCCGGCCGAGTAGTTGAGCATGGCCGGGACGCGCCGGCGCGCACTCATGCCGAAGATCAGACCCAACGTCGGCACCAGATTGGGCAGCAGCAGGCCGACCTTCTCGCCGGGTTCGGAAACCCGCTCGATCTGCCGGCCAAGAATCATCGCCATCTTCAACAGGTCGTTGTAGGAATACTCGATCTGCTTGACGTCTTCGAGCAGGCGGCGCCCGCGGCCGAAGATATCGGCGGCATCGCACAGCGCACCATAAAGCGTCTGCTGCGGGCGCGAGGCGAAGATCATTTCCTGCATCAGCCGACGCATCGCCTCGCCCGACTTGCGGCGGCGCAGCTTGGCGGTCGGGGCATCGGGCATCGGAAAATGCTTTTCCGGCAATACCGTCAGGCGGATCTTTGGGAAAATCTCCTTCGGGTACTTGCCGGACAGCCGTGAGAAGTACGAGCGCGAGGCACCGTCCAGGCGCACCGGGATCACCGTCGCGCCGGTCTTGGCGGCGACGAAGGCCGGGCCGTCGTAAACCTTCATCAGGCTGCCGGTCTGGGTAATTCGTCCCTCGGGGAAGATCACCACCGGGCGACCCGATTCGATCAGGCGGATCACCTTCTTCATCGCCATCGGGCTGGTCGGATCGACCGCCAGGTAATCGACCTGCGAAAGCAGCAGGCGGAACCAGAAGTTGTTGGCAACGCCGGTATGGACTACGAAGACCGGATCGATCGGCAGGAACAAGCCGATCAGCAGGCCGTCGAGAAAGGATTCATGGTTGGCGACGATGAGCAGGTGCTTATGCGAGAAATCCGCCTGTCGCAACTGGACGTCAACACGAAACAAAAGCGTGGCCAGGCCGCGCAACAGCGGCCGCAATAGCTTGCGCATCAGGAATTTTCCTTCAGGTAATCGAGAACGTTGCCGAGAGTGGCTTCGATGGCATCGCGGTTGATCCAGAACCAGACTTCCTTGCCGCGCTTCTCCGAGGCCAGCACACCGGATTCGTGAAGAATTTTCAGATGGTGCGAGACGGTCGACCGGGCCAGCGTGGACACTTCGGCAATCTGCCCGACATTCAGCCGTTCGCCGGGCTCGAACAACAGAAGAATGCGTTGCCGGTGCTCATCGCCCAAGGCGACGAAGATGCGGGACATTTCCTTCCACTCGACAGGCAAAGCGCGGGAGTAATCATTTTTCATGTCGATAATCTTAGTTATATCGTTTTGTACTCGTCAAGCATTTTTTCAAAATACTTCTCGTCCGCAGCTTAAGTAGAGACTTTCGCAATTTAGCTTGAGACAGCAATCCATTGCGCCACGATGGTTTCCCAGGATCATTGGTGGGAAAACGGCCGTCACATCCTGCTAATCGGGGGTTTGAGTTGCAACTCAACCTATATTCTTGTGACTCTATGAGCCACAAGAATATAGGTTGTCCATTTCTGAGACTCGGTCCGACATCAATGGGAACGTTGCCGTCATACGCTGCAGACAAACATGAAATTTAAATAAAAAATACCCTCCGTGTCGATCACGGAGGGTATCCCGGCCGGCTCGCGGCCCCGGCGCGCTGGCCCAACAGGGCGCTCAGGCCCCGCTCGCGGGTTTATTTGTGGTTCTGGCCGTAGTGGTGCCCCTTGTCCGACTTGACGCAGGGGGCGGTGATCATGATGGTGCGATCGACGCCGCTGCTCGGATGCTGGACGTTGATGTAGGCGGTATTCGGCTTGAACGGATCGAAATACAGACCCGTGCCTTCCGCTCCCTTGGTGACCAGGCTGGCCCACTTGCCGACAGCTTCGGCGACGCCGTCGTTATCCTCGTCCTTGGCGAACCAGGTGTCCTGCTTGCCGCCATCCTGGTCTTCGACGATGTAGATGTTGCCGTCGGCATCGATCGCCAGGTTGTCCGGAGCGGTGAACTGGTCACCGACCGGCTTGCCCGTGGCCATGTCCGGCGTGTCGCGGCTGACGAAGAGCTTGACCAGGTTGCTGTTGAGGTCGATCGAGAACACCTTGTGGTTGGTCGTCGTGGCGACGAACAGCATCTGCTTGCCGTTGCGTAGCGTCTTGATTTCCAGATCTTCCGGACGGTCGAAAGGCGTCGCCAGGAAAGCTGGCAGCTTCGGCGTGGCGCGGCCATCGATGGCCTTCAGGCCGTTCGGGTCGATGACGGTGATGGCGCCGGGAAGGGCCGAGCCGTGTGCATCGGTGATCGGAATCCAGGCCGCCTGCCCGGTCGCCTCCTTGGTCTTGCCGTCGCCGACGCGCAGCACGAAAGTCTGGCCCTGGGCGAAGTATTCGTCGCCGGAGGTCGCATTCGGGTTCATCGAGACGAACTTGAAGATGTGGCTGCCATTGCGCTCGTCGATGAAATAGAGGTTGTTCTTCTTGTCGAAGGCCAGACCTTCGTGCGAGACGCGCGGCAGGATGTCGCGATGCTTGATGACGATATTGGCCGGATCGGCCAGCGGGTTGACCACTTCGAACAGGCGGCCGTACGGGCTCGGCGTCTGGGCCGGATCGCTCCAGGACTCCTCGCCGGTCAGGAAGCTGCCCCACGGGGTCCAGCGCGAGGCGTCGAACGCGACGTGAGCGCCTACGGCGGGGCTGGCCCAGATGGTCGTGGTCTGCATGGTGCGCAGGTCGGTGCGCTGAATGCCGGCCTGGCCGGTTTCATAGACGGAGAACAGGAAACGGCCGGCTTGCGGGCCGTTTTCATTGACCGTGTGCATGTCGTAGCTGCCCGTGTCGAAACGGCTTGCCTGGCTGGGATCGCGCGTCACGATGTTGATCTGGCTGAATTCCGGCGAGGCCAGCTTGAACGGCGCCGCTTCCGGCAGGGAGCCAGGCACGTTGTCGCCGACCATCGGGGTGAACTGGTCGAAATTGCTGGCATCGGCAACGGCGTGCGCCGCAACGAAAGCCAGGCTGAGGGCGATAACCAATCTATTGAGCTTCATGCAATGAGTTCCTTGTGTATTGGGAAAATCGGAGCCGCGCGGCGGGCGTTCGCCGTGACGACATCCCATCGGGACTGTTTCTTGTCTGCAGATGGATGGGACGACGGCAATTTAGTGTCTTGTCATTACGCCCGGATTTCACCCATGTGAATTATCGTGCGCCGCATGCCCCGCTCGGAGTGCCGGAACACATCGCCGGCGTCACCGGCCGAGCGGGAACGTAACAGGGCTGTAATGCCCGGTGCTTAACATGAGTCGATTTCGATTCGCACCCGTCATCCGAACCTGGACATCTATCAACTTGGGCAAATCATTCTATTTCCTGCTGCTGGCGGTCACGCTCGGCGGCTGCAGCAACAAGCTCTTCAAGGAGGGCATGGCATCGATCGCCGAAGGACGCCGCGACGAAGGCATCGCCGCGCTCGAACAGGCGGCCAGGGAGCAGCCGCGCGATGCGGAAATCAGGGCGGCCCTGCTGCGCAACAAGGACGAGACGATCAACGAGCATCTGCGCGAGGCCGAGAACCGGCGCCGCAACGGCCAGTTCCCGGCGGCCGAGGCGGCCTATCGCCGCGTCCTCGCCCTCGACAGCCGCAACACCCGCGCCCTGCAGGGTCTCGAACAACTCGGGCCGGACCGGCGCAACGCCCTGTTGCTGGCGCAGGCGACGCAGATGCTGGCCAAGAACGACCGGCTCGGCGCCGAACGCCTGGTCCGCCTGGTCCGGGCGCAGGATCCGATACACGCCGAGGCCCGCCGCCTGGACAACGAGATCGAGCGGCAGCGCGAGGTCGAGCACAACGGCCAGTCCTCGCCGGCCTCGCGGGCCGCGCTGGCCAAACCCGTCGCCCTCGAATTTCGCGACGCCGGCCTGAAATCGGTGTTCGAGATGCTGGCCCGCTCATCCGGCCTGAACTTCGTGCTCGACAAGGACATCAAGGCCGACCTCAAGGTCACGCTGTTCGTACGTAACAGTCCGATCGAGGACATCCTGCGCCTGATCCTGGCGACCAACCAGCTGGAAAAGCGCCAGCTCGGCGACAACAGCTTCCTGATCTACCCGAACACGCCGGCCAAGGCCAAGGAATACCAGGAGTTGGTGGTGCGCAACTTCTACCTCACCAACACCGACGTCAAGCAGGCTCAGAACCTGGTCAAGACCGTCGCCAAGAGCAAAGACGTCTTCGCCGACGAAAAGCTCAACCTGCTGGTCGTCAAGGACACGCCGGACGCCATGCGGCTGGTCGAACGCCTGATCGACTCGCTCGACCTGGCCGAGCCCGAGGTGATGCTCGAAGTCGAGGTGCTCGAGGTCAGCCGCAGCCGGATGAACGAGTTCGGCGTCGACTGGCCGGATGCGATCGGCTATGGCGCCCTGCAGAAGGAAATCACGACCCAGACCTACGCCAACGGCGCCACCCTCAACAACGTCACGCCCGGCGGTACGCTGTCGCCCGGCTTCGTGCCGCTCGACAAGTTCGGCAGCCTGGTCAGCTTCGTCGCCAACCCGGCCTTCACGCTCAACATCAAGGGCCAGAACGCCGACACCAACGTCCTGGCCAATCCGCGCATCCGGGTCAAGAACCGCGACAAGGCCAAGATCCATATCGGTGACAAGCTGCCGGTGTTCACCACGACCTCGACCGCCAACGTCGGCGTCTCGGCCTCGGTCAACTACCTCGATGTCGGGCTCAAGCTCGAGGTCGAGCCCAATGTCACCCTCGACGACGAAGTCTCGATCAAGGTCGGCCTCGAGGTGAGCAGTGTCGTCAAGGAAGTCATGGGGCCTTCCAATTCCCTCGCCTACCAGGTCGGCACCCGCAGCGCCAACACCAGCCTGCGCCTCAAGAACGGCGAGACGCAGGTCCTGGCGGGCCTGATCAGCGACGAGGAACGCAAGACCACCAACCATGTGCCGGGCCTCGGCGAAATCCCGGTGGTCGGCAGGGTCTTCGGCAGCCATCGCGACACCTCGATCAAGACCGAGATTATCCTGCTGATCACGCCGCGCATCGTGCGCAACATCCATCGGCCGGAATTCGTCCAGCCCTATCTCGCCTCCGGTACCGAAGCCGCCGTCGGCGCGGCGCCAATGACCGTGCGGACGCCGGAGGCTCGCTCGCTGTCGATGAGTTCGCGCGGCGGCGCCGGCGGCTTCGCGGCGCCTTCGGCACCCGCCGGGCGAGAGGACGACGATGCGCCGGCGACCGCCGCCGGACAAGCCAGCGGCCTGCAGCGACAAGAGGAAGACTGATGCCGCACGGCAAGTCGCGCGGCTTCAGCCTGATCGAACTGGTCGTCACAGTGGCCATCCTCGGCGTACTCGCCATGGCCGCCTCGCCCTTGCTCGAAACCACCGCCCGGCGCCAGAAGGAGGCCGAACTGCGTAGCGCCCTGCGGGAAATTCGCGGCGCCATCGACGCCTACCGCCGCGCCGTCGAGGATGGCAAGATTGCCCGGGGCAGCGACGAAAGCGGCTATCCGGCCCGGCTGGAAGACCTGGTCATGGGCGTCGAGAATCGTCAGGATCCGGCCCGGGGCAAGATCTATTTCCTCCGCCGCCTGCCGCGCGACCCTTTCAGCCCGTCGGTCGAGGCCACGCCGGCGCAGACCTGGGGAAAACGCAGTTATGCCAGCCCGCCGGACAACCCCCAGGAGGGCGTCGACATCTTCGATGTCCATTCGCGCGCCGACGGACTCGGCAGCAACGGCATCGCCTATCGGGAGTGGTGAGCATGGGCAAAGCTTCCGGCGGATTCACGCTGATCGAACTGCTGGTCGTCATGGCCGTCATCGCCACCCTGCTGACCATCGCCGTGCCGCGCTACTTCGAGCATATCGACCGGGCCCGCGAGGCGACGCTGCGCGAGTCGCTGGCCGTGATGCGCGACGCGATCGACAAGTTCCGGGCCGATACCGGCCGCTATCCCGAAACCCTGGATGACCTCGTGACGCGTCGCTACCTGCGCAAGATACCGCCCGACCCGATCACCGAAAGCGCCGCCAACTGGGTGATCGTGCCACCGCCCGACGAACCCGGCCAAGCCCGGGTCTGGGACGTGCAGAGTGGCGCCGAAGGCCAGGGGCGCAACGGCAGCGATTACCGGACATGGTAGCCGGCGCCCGCTGCCGTCAGCGCGGCGTGACCTTCCTCGCCCTGCTCTTCGCCGTCGCCATCGGCGCCATCGCGCTCGCCGGAAGCGGCGCGCTATGGCAAATGGAAAGCCGGCGCGAGAAGGAAAAGGAGCTCCTCTTCGCCGGCGAGGCCTATCGTCGGGCAATCGCCAGCTATGTCGAGCGTTCGCCCGGCGCGCCGGAATATCCGCCCCGCCTCGCCGACCTCCTCCTCGACCCACGCTTTCCGATGCCGGTGCGGCATCTCCGCCGCCTTTACCTGGATCCGATGAGCCGCGATGGCAAGTGGCAGGAAATCCGTCGCCAGGATCGCATCATCGGCGTCGCCAGCAGTGCCATCGAGACGCCGATCAAGCTTGGCGACTTCCCGACGCACCAGGCCGACTTCGAGGGCGCCAGCCGCTACTCGGAATGGCGCTTCATCCACGCTGCAGGAACGCCGAACCGGCGCGGCGCTGCCGCCCAGCGAGCGGATTAGCGCCGAGCAAGGCCGTTCAGGCGCTCGTAATGGGCCAGCACGAGGGGTACGTAGCGCTGCGTCTCGGCATAGGGAGGAATCCGCCAGCCATGCCTGAGCACGGCGTTTTCACCGGCGTTGTAGCCGGCCAGGGCGAGTTCGATGTCGTTGTCGAACAGGGCCAGCAGATCGCGCAGATAACGGGCTCCGGCACGAATGTTGGCGGCCGGATCGCGCGCATTCTCCAGTCCGTAGCGTCGGGCCGTCGCCGGCATCAGTTGCATCAGGCCGGTCGCCCCCCTGGCCGATACCGCCGTGTCGCGATAGCCCGACTCGACTGCGATGACGGCATGGAGCAGCGCCGCATCGACCCCGGTAGTGCGGCTGACGGCGCGTATCGCGTCGTCGAACGGCCGCTGCTCCGTGGGCAGCGCGAACACCCCGCGCGGCACCTTGAGGGCCGCCGCCGCAGGCGCCAGGCGGTCGCGCAGCAGCAGGCGGTAGCGGCTGTCGTTCGGGATGTTGGTCAAGTGTTCCACGCCGCTTTCGTCCACGAAGCCGTAGATCGCGCCGCTGGCCGAAACGCCAGCCGGGAGTGCAGCGGCGATGGCGAGGATCAGGAGGAGACGGCGGGATTTGGCGGGCATGACGGCTGGCAGCTTAGTTTTCTTCCGTTACAGCCAGTTGACGCCGCCATCGTCATTTTTTTGTAACGCCGACGCCCTACCATCGACGACTCCTTTTCCGATTGTCCGAACCCCGTGGCGTCCCACCTCCGCAAGCTTGCCCCCTCCTTCCAGCGTGGCTTCACGCTGCTCGAACTGCTCGTTGTCATGGTCATCATCGGCCTGCTGGCCGGTTATGTCGGACCGAAGTATTTCACCCAGATCGGCAAATCAGAGATCAAGGCGGCGCGCGCCCAGATCGACGCGCTGGAAAAGGCGCTCGACCAGTACCGCCTGGATGTCGGACGCTACCCCAGCAGCGAAAACGGTCTGGCCGTACTGATGCGCCGACCGCCCAGCGAAAGCCGCTGGCAGGGCCCGTATTTGCGCAAGGACCTGCCGACCGACCCGTGGGGCAATGCCTACCAGTACGCGCAACCCGGGGAACACGGCGAATTCGACCTGCTCTCGCTGGGCAAGGATGGCAAGCCGGGCGGCGAAGGCGAAGCCGCCGACATCGGCAACTGGTGAAGGACGGCCGGATGGAGTTCGAAGTCGTCGCGATCTTCCCCGCCCGGGGCGTGACGCGCCTGCGCCTGGCGGCCGACTCGCCGGCCGAACTGGCGCTGGCCCCGACGCTGCAAGGCGCCATCGTCGTCTCCTCGCGGGTGCTCGGCACGAAGCACCGGACAGGGCGCCACGGCCGCTTTCAGCTCGGGCTGTTCACGCGCCAGCTGCTCTCCCTGCTCGAAGCTGGCCTGAATGTCGTCGAAGGCCTCGAAACACTGGTTGAACAGGACCAGGGCAGCGCCTCGAGCGAGGTTCTGGCCGGCCTCCTCACCGCCCTGCGCCAGGGCCAGTCGCTGTCCGCCGCGCTGCGCCGCTTTCCCGCGCTGTTCCCCGATCTCTACGTCGCCACCATCAAGGCCAGCGAACAGACCGGCGACATGCCGGAAGCCCTGCGCCGCTACCTGGTCTTCGACGAGAAGCTCCGCGACTTGAGGAAAAAGCTGCTCAGCGCCGCGATCTACCCGCTGCTCCTGCTCGCCGTCGGCCTGCTCGTCACTTTTTTCCTGCTCGGTTTCGTCGTCCCCCGCTTCGCGCTGGTCTTCGCCGACAGCGGCCGGGCGCCCGAAGGCTTGTCGGCGCTGCTCTTCGCCTGGGGCGACTTCGTCAACCGGCAGGCGACCGGGCTCGTCCTGGGCGGGCTGCTCGCCGCCGCCGGCCTCGTCGGCCTCCTTTCCCTGGCGTCGGTACGCGCCTTCCTGGGGCGGCTTGTCTGGCGCCTGCCGGGCATCGGCGAACGGCTGCGCATTGTCTATCTGGCCCGCTTCTACCGCACCGTCGGCATGCTGCTGCGCGCCGGCATCCCCCTTCGCTCGACCCTGCTGATGGTTGCCGACATCCTTCCGGCAGCGCTCGGCATCGGCCTGCAGCGGGCGATCAACGACATCGAACAGGGCTTGACCTTCTCGGATGCCGTCGTCCGCGGCGGCCTGAGCACGCCGATCGCCCGCCGGATGATCGCGGTCGGCGAAAAGAGCGGCCAACTGGGACAGATGCTCGAATCGGTCGCCAGCTTCTACGACGAGGAAATCAACCGTCTGGTCGACACCTTCAGCCGCCTCTTCGAACCGCTGCTGATGACTGCCATCGGCCTCGTCATCGGCGGCATCGTGCTCCTGCTCTACATGCCAATCTTCGAACTAGCCGGGAATTTTCAATAGGACACGCGATGAATTCACCCGTCAATGCCATTCGTTTTGAGCCCGACGCGCTGCGCCAAGCCGCCCGCCAGTTGGCCGCCCAGGGCGGACTGCCGGCCGTCATGGCCGGCCTGCAGGCGACGTTCGGTGTCGCCGAGCAGGAAGCCGCCGAACTGACCGCCGCGCTCTTCGGTCTGCGCAGCGTGCGCCTGGCCGATCTGCCGGACCATGCGCTGGCCCTTTCGCTGGCGTCGTTCGCCGAATTCAACCGGCGCCAGGTCCTGCTCATCGAAAACGGCCCGGACTGCCTCGCGGTCGCGCCGAACCCCCTCGATGCGACCCTTCGCGACTGGCTGGAAGGTTTGCTGCCGCTGACGCGTAGGATCGACTGGCGGCTCGCCCCGGAATCGGTGATCGCCGCCTACCTGGCCCGCGAGGAAACGCGCGTCCGGGCGCTCGACGGCAATTTCGGCGGCGACCGCGCCGCCGAGCACCGCGCCGACCGCCCGGAAGATCTCTCGCTGCAGGGCATTTCCGAGGAAGGCAGCCATATCGTCCGGCTCGTCCGGTCGACGCTCCATGACGGACTGAAGGCCGGGGCCAGCGACATCCATATCGAGGCCAACCAGCGCGGCCTGGCGATCAAGTACCGGATCGACGGCGTGCTCAACCTGGCCGGCACGATCGACGGCCGGGACACGGCCGAGCAGATGATCTCGCGCGTCAAGGTCCTGTCGGAACTCGACATCGCCGAGCGACGCATACCGCAGGACGGCCGCTTCAAGGTCAGCTGGCAGGGGCGCGACATCGACATCCGGGTCTCGATCATGCCAAGCATCTGGGGCGAGGACGCGGTGCTTCGCGTCCTCGACAAGCAGGCCCTGAGTCATCATCTCGACGGCCTGCGCCTGGACGTCATGGGTTTCGACAGCGACACCATGCAGCGCATCCGCCGCCTGTCGGCCGAGCCCTACGGCATGTTGCTGGTCACCGGCCCGACCGGCAGCGGCAAGACGACGACGCTATACGCGGCGCTGTCCGAGATCAATCATGGCGACGACAAGATCGTCACCATTGAGGATCCGGTCGAATACCAGCTGGCCGGCGTGCTGCAGATTCCGGTCAACGAAAGGAAGGGCATGGGTTTCGCCCGCGGCCTGCGCTCCATCCTGCGCCACGATCCGGACAAGATCATGGTCGGCGAGATACGCGACGCCGAAACCGCCCAGATTGCCGTCCAGGCTGCGCTGACCGGGCACCTGGTATTCACCACGGTGCACGCCAACAACGTCTTCGACGTCATCGGCCGCTTCTTGCACATGGAGGTGGACCCTTACAACCTGGTCTCGGCCCTGAACGGCGTCGTCGCCCAGCGCCTGATCCGCACCCTTTGCCCCGCCTGCGCCAGCCCGACGAGGCCGGACGAGCACAGCCTGGAGCATGCCGCAATCGCGCCCGCCGCCGTCGCCGACTGGCGCTTCCGCCAGGCCGTCGGCTGCGGTAGCTGCCGGGGAACAGGCTACCGGGGCGGCGTGCCATCGCCGAACTGCTAACGCTGAACGATGAAATTCGCGAACTGATCCTTGCCCGGGCGCCGATCCGGCAACTGAAGGAAGCGGCCCGGCGCGGCGGCACCCGTTCGCTGCGCGAATCGGCGCTGGATCTCGTGCAGGCCGGCGTGACAAGCCTGGAGGAGGCAAACCGTGTCACTTTCGTGGCTTGACCGACTCAGCCTGCTCGTCGCGCCGCAGGCCGTGGTGCTCGAACGACGTTCCTGGCGCGGCCGGCACGAACGCTTCTCGGCCCCGGTGCGTGCGGCCGGCGGCGACGAGGCGGCGTGGCTGCCCGGCCTGACGGCGAGCGCCGCGCTGCTCGCCGAACACGCTGCGCCGCACTGCCGTCTGCAGGTGACGGTGGCCAATCCCTTCGTCCGTTACGCGCTGCTCCCGTGGAGCGAAGCCGTGCTCGGCGACAAGGCGCGGCTCGCCATGGCCCGCGCGCTACTGCGCAACAGCCTGGGCGATCAGGCTGAGCGGCTGGAGATCACGCTCGACCGTCCGCGCTTCGGCATGAACGGTCTCGCCGCCGGCATTCCGAGGGACTTTCTTGACGGCTTGCGCCAGATCGCCAACGAGCGCCGTCTGCGCCTGGCCAGCATTCAGCCGCTCCTCGGCAAGGCGCTGCGGGACGAAGGCGCCGACCTGAACGACGGCTTCGTCGCCTTCCCCGAGGCCGGCTGGCTGACGCTGGTCGGCCTGCAGGGCGGCAACCTGCGCCTGCTCCGCAACCACCGGGCGGACACCGCGCCGGGGCGACTGGCAGACGAGTTGCTCGGCATCCTGACGACCGAGAGCGGTCTGATCGAACGGCGAAGGCTGGCGGTCTTCAGCCCCGAGGCCTGGCCGGAATCCATCGGCGACTGGCGGGTCGAGTGCCGTCCCTCGCTGGCGAAGGGAGGGGCGCATGCCTGACCTCGGCCTGGAATTCCAGCCGCACCGACCGGGCCTTCTGCCGCTCCTGCTGCTTTTCGCCGCCGGAGTGCTCTGCGTCGATGCCGGGATCGACCTGCGCGACCAGCACGCCCAGCTGGCCGAATTGCAGGCGCAGCAGGCGGCGGCCCAGCGCCGCGCCGAACGGCTGGCGCTGGCGACCAGCGCCAGTGCCGGGCGTGCCGCCGCCCTGCCGAGCGACCAAGAAAAGGCCTTGCGGCAAGCCGTCGCGGCGATCCGCGTCGATTGGGAAGAACTCTACCGCCACATCGACCGGGCCACGCCCGAGGATGTCGCCCTGCTTGCGCTGACGCCCAATGTTGCCGGCGCGTCACTGCAGATCTCCGGCGAAGCGCGCGACATCAAGGCCGCCCTAGGCTTCGTCGAGGCATTGCGCCGCCCGCCGCTGTCGAAGGTCAGCCTGCTCTCGCACAAGGTCAAGGCTGAGGATCCGCAACATCCCGTTACTTTCGAGATTGCCGCGACGTGGTCCAGCCCGATCTGAAGGCGTGGCTCGTCCGCCCCCGCTTCGCCCTGGCCAATCCGGACTGGCTGCTGGTCGCCGGTGCCCTCCTCGCGCTTGGAGCCGTCGTCCTGCATCTGTTCGTGCTGCCGGCGCGCGCCGCGGCGATCGAGGCTGCCGAAGCGTGGCTCGCCGAAAGTGAACGGGACAACCGCCGCGCCCAGATCGATCGCCGGCTCGCCCAGGCGACGCCGGAACTGGCCCGCCTCGGCCAAATCGAGGGATTTTCCGACGAAACGCGCCTGCATGGAGATCTCGGCCGGCTGCTCGAACTCGCCGCAGAGGGTGGCCTCAAGCTGACGACGGGCGACTACCGGCTGCTCGCCGGCAAGGAAAAGCTGTTCGACCGCTACGTCCTGACCCTGCCGGTGCAGGGCGGCTACCGCGACCTGCGCCGCTACCTGGCGGCGCTGCGCGCCGAATTCCCGGCCATCGCCATCGAGGACGTCAGTCTGCGCCGCGACAACATCGGCGCCGGCCAGGTCGATGCGCAGCTTCGCCTGGCCATCTTTTCACGTCGCCAGGAGACGCGATGAAGCTGTCCGCGATCAGGTTGCGCCAGCTGATTCTCGGCTCACTGCTGCTCGGCACGCTGGGCGCGGCCGCCCTGGTCGACGACGCGCCGCTCGAGCCGGCGCGACCTGCAGGCGCGAAAACGGCCGTCGCCGCGCCCACAGTCACGGATGCAGCCGCCACCGTACTGCCGGCCCGGGCGCTGGCCGCGCCGCGCGAGGGGATCGCCGACGCGCCGCCGGACTCGCCCGACCCATTCCGCAGCCGCAGCTGGTATGTCCCGCCGCCCCCGCCACCACCTGCCAAGCCGAGCGCGCCGCCCCTGCCCTTCGAATACCTCGGGCAACTGGTCGAGGCGGACGAAAGGCGCGTTTTCCTGAAGCACCAGGGACAGAACCGGATCATCCGGGTCGGCGATGTGATCGCCGGCACCTATGCCGTCGAGGCATGCGACGCCGGCCAGGTAGTCTTCATCTACCTGCCGCTGAAGGAGCGCCAGGTGCTCGCCACCGGCCCCGGTTAGATCGCGCCGGCTCGCCGTCGGGAGATGCCCGGCACGATGCGTCATCCCGGCGACATCTTCCGGTCATCGAATCGTCTTAAGCTGCCAGGCAGCATGCGTTTTCCCGGACGGCAAGCCGCAGCCCCCCACTTAGACATTATCTCAAGGCAAACGCAATCGTGAAAAAGACCGCAATCGTCATGGCCATCGCAGCCGCCCTCCTGCCGACCACGCTGCTGGCGGCCAACCCGGAGCTCTCCTTCAACAAGCTCTGGACCTACAAGCATGGCGCGACGCCTGGCCAGGTGTCGGAAATCCCGGCCTTCGACCAGCGTACCAACACGCTGTGGGTGGCCGGCGTCATCGGCATCGACGTGCTTGATGCGCTGAGCGGAGAATTGCTGGAACACATCGACACCACGGCCTACGGTTCGGTCAACAGCGTCGCCGTCAAGCATGGCGTCGCCGCCTTTGCCGTCGAATCGGCCAACCGCACCGAACCCGGCGTCGTCCTTCTCTACGACACCAGGACCCGCGCTCCGAGCCAGGGCACGAACGTCATCCAGGTCGGCAGCCTGCCCGACATGCTGGCCTTCACCCCGGACGGCTCGCGCCTGCTCGTCGCCAACGAAGCGACGCCCAGCCTCTACGGGACGCGCCAGGGCACCTCGGTGCCCTACGTCTTCGCTGTGCCCGCCGTTGATCCGGCCGGCAGCGTCAGCATTATCGACATGACGACCCGTTCGCTGACTGCAACCGCGACGCTGAGCGGCGTCCCGACCTCCGGCAGCAAGCTTCGGCGCGACACCGGGATGGATTTCGAACCCGAATACATTGCCGTCAACGAGGACGGCACCAAGGCCTATGTGACGCTCCAGGAAGCCAACTCGCTCGGCGCTCTCGACCTGACGACGAACCAATTCACCCGGGTGATCGGCCTCGGCGCCAAGGATTTCGGCCTGCCCGGGAACCAGATCGACGCGCTGAACGACGGCGTGGTCTCCTTCATTTCGGCGCCGATCAAGGGCCTTTACATGCCGGATGGAATCGCCGCCTACACATGGAAGGGCAAGACCTATCTGGTGATGGCCAACGAAGGAGATTTCCGCGAGGACGACAAGGATCGCGAGGCCGCCGGCAAGTTCGGCGCCACCGCGCCCCTCGACAAGCTACGCGTATCGGCCACCGACTCGTCGCCCGGCGACCTTCATGCCGCCGGCGCGCGCTCCTTCTCGATCCGCGACGAAGAGGGCAAGCTGGTCTACGACAGCGGCGACATCCTTGACAAGAAGGCGGCCGAACTGGGCATCTACGACGATGGCCGCAGCCGTGACAAGGGGGTCGAGCCGGAAGGCGTCGCCCTCCTCGACATCGCCGGCCGGACCTATGCCTTTATCGGCCTCGAGCGGACGACCAAGAGCGCGGTCGCGGTGTTCGACGTCACCAATCCCTACCGCACGAGCTATGTCGACATGATCGTCACCGACGGCGACGTCTCGCCGGAAGGACTCAGCGCCTTCCACTTTCGAGGCCATTTCTACCTCGCCATCGCCAACGAGGTGTCGAACACCACGACGCTCTACCGGATCGAACGCCTGATCAATCGCAAGTAGGCGGCGGGCGACAAGCTGAATCGCCCTCCTCGGCACAAAGCGGCCGGAGGGCGAAAGCGTTTTAGCGGCGCGACCGGTTGAGGGCGATCCATTCGATGATGCCCCAAAGCATCGAGCTACCTGCGGTGCAGGCGGTCGAAAACCATCGCCGCCTCATGTTCCGCGCCGGTCAATGGAGCGGGCGAGTCGGGCAAGGGGGCTTTGTCGGCCTGAGGACTGGCGACTGGGCTTTCACAACGAAACATGGCGCGATGGACCGCTTGGATCTCGACGATCTCGAAAATCGCTTCCTGAGGAAAGCCTTTGGCGCCGGCTTGGGGCGGAGCCATCAAGCTGTCGAGATAACCGTCCATTTCCGGCTTGCCCCAGTAGGCGATTATCCGTTTCAGGATATGGGGAAACCGCTGCCCAAGAAGGTGCGGATAATATTCGCCGTGATCAGCCAACAGCTTCTGCATGACGGCTTGGAGGTGGTTCGGATGGGACATTGTTCAAAATCGGCTGGCTATTCAACATCAGGGTTACTGTGCAGATTATTCCGGGCGATGTACAGCGGGAGTCCGAAATTTTGCATTGCCGAATAGCGGTTTCGCTAACCCGTCCAGCCTGGTCCGCCGCCAGCGGCACGCTACAATCGGCAGCGAACCCCACGCTCGTCCATCACCCCCGAAAACCAAGAGCCCCCCAATGCGCCGCTCCCGTTCCGAATATCTCGACCTGCCAACCGTCCGCTTGCATATCCGCCGCTGGGCAAACCCCAGGCCCCGACGCTGTTCCTGCTGCATGGCTGGATGGATGTCTCGGCCTCCTTCCAGTTCGTCGTCGATGAGTTGCAGAAGGACTGGAATGTCATCGCCCCCGACTGGCGCGGCTTCGGGCTTTCCGATTGGCTGAATCGGCCCTACTTTTTCGCCGAGCACCTCGGCGACCTCGAGGCCATCGTCGACCATTACGCCCCGGAAGGTCAGGTCAGACTGGCCGGACACAGCATGGGCGGCATCCTTTCCTGCCTCTATGCCGGCATCCGGCCGGGGCGAGTGGCCAAGGTGATTTCGCTGGAAGGTTTCGGCATCGCCCCGACGCAGCCGGAAATGGCCCCCGAACGCTACCGACAGTGGCTGGGTACTTTGCAACAACCGCCGCGGATGCACGCCTATGCCGACCGCGCCGCTTTCGCCCGCCGCCTGCTGCACAGCGACCGCTTCCTGATCCCGGAACGTGCCGACTTCCTGGCCAAGCACCTGGCCCGCATCGGCGATGGCGAGACCAAGACCGGCGAGCGCCGGCATGGCGTTATCTGGAACGGCGACCCTTGGCATAAGGCGACCTCGCCCTATCTGTTCCGCCTCGAAGAATCAATGGCAGTCTGGAAACAGATCATCTGCCCGGTGCTCTGGGTCGCCGGCCGTCAGTCCTGGGTCGTCCGCGAATACGCCACCCGCCCTGGTGACTGGGAGGCGCGCAAGGCCTGTTTCGCCACGGTCGAGGAACGTTGGATCGAGGATGCCGACCACATGCTGCACCACGACCAGCCGGCAGCAGTGGCTCACCTGATCGAGGACTGGTTCAGCAGGCCATAAAGCACTGTCAAGAGTCCTCGGCCAGGCGCACAATGAGCTTGCGCGCCACCGGCGAGCGCTTTGACAGGAGACTCGTCATGAAAGCAACGTACAGAATTGGATCGGCACTGGCTGGCGCACTGCTGGTCAGCGCCTGCGTCCCGCTCTACGACCAGTCCATGGAGCGCGACTACCCGCCAGCCGCCTACTCCCATGATCTCTATCCGGGCTACGGAACGGTATACGCCATCGACGTGGTTCGTGCCGAGCAGGCAGGCATTGGCGTCGGTGCCGTCGCCGGGGCCGTGGTCGGCGGATTGATCGGCCACCAGGTCGGCGAAGGCGACGGCAATACCGCAGCCACCGTGATCGGCGCGGTCGGCGGTGCCCTGGTCGGCCATCAGCTGGAAAGGCAGATGCAGCAGCCCCAAGCCGATCAATACCGCCTGACCATCCGCATGGAAAACGGTGCCTATCAGAGCGTCGTGCACCCGACTGACTTCGTCGACCTGCGGGTCGGCGACCGGGTACGCATCGACAACGGCAGCGTTCGCCGCTACTAGCATCACCAAGGCAACGACTGGCACTTGCCTCAGGACTTGAGCAATTCCTCACGCGAACCGAGCCAGCGCTGCAAATGGCGCTCGGCCTGGGCCGGCGCCTTGAGCAGCATTTCCTCGGCCACCTCCCGCGCCATCTCGACCAGATCGGCATCCAGCTCCAGATCGGCATAGCGCAGCAGCGGCACGCCGCTTTGCCGGCTGCCGACGAATTCACCGGGGCCGCGCAAGCGCAGATCCTGGCGGGCGATTTCGAAGCCGTCGGTGTTCTCGAAGATGATTTTCAGGCGCTGGCGGGCAGTCTCCCCCAGTGGCCCGGCATAGATCAGCACACAGCTCGACTCGTGTGCCCCCGCCCGACCCGGCCGCGCAACTGGTGGAGTTGCGAGAGGCCGAAGCGCTCGGCGTGTTCGATGACCATCAGGCTGGCATTCGGCACATCGACGCCGACCTCGATCACCGTGGTGGCAACCAGCACGTCGATCTCGCCGGCCGTGAAGGCGGCCATCACGGCCTGCTTCTCGTCTGCCTTGAGGCGGCCATGGGCAAGCCCGATGCGCAGGTTAGGCAAGTCTTCCGAAAGTTGGGCATGGGTATCTTGCGCCGTCTGCAACTGCAGGGCTTCGGATTCCTCGATCAGAGGGCAGACCCAGTAGGCCTGCCGGCCTTCCTCGACATGCTTGGTAATGAAGCCGACCACGTCAGCGCGCCGGCTATCGGCGACCAGCCGGGTCTTGATCGGCGTCCTGCCGGGCGGCAGTTCATCGAGCATGGTAACGTCGAGATCGGCGTAGTAGCTCATGGCCAGCGTGCGCGGGATCGGCGTCGCCGACATCATCAGTTGATGCGGATTCACCCCTTTCTTGCGCAGCGCCAGACGCTGGGCGACTCCGAAGCGGTGCTGCTCGTCGACAATGGCCAGGCCGAGCTTCGCAAAATCGACGGCATCCTGGATCAAGGCATGGGTGCCGACCACCAATTGCGCCTCGGCCGCCGCGCTGGCCAGCTGCGCCCGCTTGGCCGCCGCCTTCAGGCTGCCCGACAGCCAGGCGACGCGCACGCCGAGCGGTTCCAGCCAGTCGCGCAATTTCAGGTAATGCTGTTCGGCGAGGATTTCGGTCGGCGCCATGAAAGCCGCCTGCCAGCCGGCCGAGATCGCCTGGCAGGCAGCCAGCGCGGCGACGATGGTCTTGCCGGCGCCGACATCGCCCTGCAGCAGACGCTGCATCGGGTAGGGCTGGGCGAGGTCGCCGGCAATTTCGGCCATCGCCCTGAGTTGGGCGCCGGTCAGGCCGAACGGCAGCTTGTCCAGCAAACGGGCGCCGAGGTCGTCCTGCGCCACCAGCACCGGCGCCCCCTGCTCGCGCCGTGCGAGATAGGCGCGGCGCAGGCACAACTGCTGGGCCAGCACCTCGTCGAACTTGACCCGCCGCCAGGCCGGATGATGGCGGGCATGCAGCGTTTCGAGTGCCGTACCGGTCGGCGGCGTATGCAGGAAGCGAAGGCTCCGCGCCAGGCCCGGCAGTTTCAGGCGCTGGCGCAATTCTTCATCGAGCGTTTCGGAGAGGTCGCCGCTGGCCAGGGCGCGGCCGATAAGCTTCTGCAATGCCGAATTGGCCAGGCCGGCAGTCGTCGGATAGACCGGCGTCAGTTCGGTCGGTAACGGTTCGTCACCGAGCACCTTGTGGAAGCGCGAGTGCACCATCTCGGCGCCGAAGAAGCCGCCACGCACTTCGCCAAAGGCCCGCACCTTCGAACCCGCGCTGAGCGCCGCCTGCTGGCTCGGGTAGAAGCTGAAAAAGCGCATGGTCAGTTCGCCGCTCTCGTCGAGCGCCCGCACCACCATCTGACGGCGCGGCCGGAACTGGATTTCGCAGGAACTGACCACCACCTCGACCAACACCGGCTCACCCCACGGCGCACTGGCCACGGGCGTGATGCGGGTTTCGTCCTCGTAGCGCAGCGGCAGATGGACCAGCAAATCGGCCTCGCTATGGAGGCCGATCTTCGCCAGTTTCTTGCGCAGCGCTTCGGGGGCACGAATGGCGGCTATCGCGGGGGCCGCCGCCCCGCCCGTCGGCATCAGCCGATAGACATCACGGCATCGGCCTCGACCAGCGCGCCGCGCGGCAGTTCCTTGACGCCGACGGCGGCGCGCGCCGGGAAGGGTTCGCTGAAATAACGGGCCATCGTCTCGTTGACCTTGGCGAAATTGGCCAAATCGGTCAGGAAGACATTGAGCTTGACGACATCGGCCAGCGAACCGCCGGCCGCCTCGGCCACCGCCTTCAGATTTTCGAAAACGCGAACGATTTGTGCATCGATCCCGTCTACCATCTGCATCGAAGCCGGATCGAGCCCGATCTGCCCGGACATGTAAACGGTGTCGCCGACACGCACGGCCTGCGAATAAGTGCCGATGGCGGCCGGGGCGTTGGGCGTGGAGATGATGGTCTTGGCCATGAGTAGCTTCCTGTATCCGGATTGCAAAACCCTATTTTAGCCTTGGTAGCCCATGAACCCACGCATCGAATCCCTGGAAAAAATGCTCGGCGGCCCGCGCGACGGCGCCCTGCTCCGCTTCTCTCTCGGCAACGAATACCAGAAAGCCGGCGATCCAGCCAAAGCCGGCAATTGCTTTCAGGAAGCAGTCGCCCGCGACCCGCAATACTCTGCGGCCTGGAAGGCTCTCGGCAAGGCGCTGGCTGAAGCCGGCAACCATGCCGGCGCCCTGACGGCCTACGAGCAAGGCATAACGGTTGCCGAGGGCAAAGGCGACATTCAGGCGGCGAAGGAAATGGCGGTATTCGCCAAGAGGATCCGAAAAGCACTGGCACTCCCCTAACCTTTTGTTACAAAAGCGGCACAGCATCACGGTAGGCGGATTCGGGAGTCCGTGCGTTAATTGAGTACATAAACAGTGGACTCCGCCATGACCCTTTCGCAAAAACTCATCCGCCTCACTCTAGCCGTTGCGCTGCTCGGCAGCTTGAGCGCTTGCGTCGTGGCGCCGCCACAGGCAGTGGGTTATCGGGCGCCGTCGGTCTACGTCGAAACCTACCCAACGTACCGCTACGGCTACCCCGACCCCTATTACAACGGCTATGGTCAGCGCTACTACGATGATCGCGGCAGCCGCCATTACCGCAATGAGCGCCGTTATGACGAGCCACGCCATCGGGAAGCGACGATCCCCAGCCCGGCCCAGGTCCATCGCGATGTCCGGCGCAGCCTTGGCTTGCCGCGCCTGCCGGGTATGCCTTAAGACCGACCGCCCTTGGGTGGTACCAGTATCGCCTCGATACCGAGTTCCTTGAGTTTGGCCTGAGCAGCCTCAGCTTCCTGGCGCGTTCGGAACGGTCCGACCTGAACCCGGGTCTCGAGCGTCGAGGGCACGCCACTTAGCGTCAGTTTGGCATGCAGCTCTTCAGCCCGCTGGGCACTGGAAAACACGCCGGCCTGCAACAGGAAACCCGAGAAGAGGCGCGACACCACCGGTGCCGGAACTGGCTGCGCCGCCCGCGTTTCCGGCGCGCGCGCCGATGGCTTGGGCAATGTTGGTGGCGCATCCGGAGCAACGACTGGTGAAGCCGTGCCCTCGGGTATGGCGCGCGGCGAACGAACTTGGGCAGCGATTTGTGGCGCAGTCGGCGAAACCTTGGCGACAGATGTAGTGGACGATGGCAATGGCCGTTTTTCCGGTGCAGCCTCAGTGTCGTTTCTGACCTCAGCCACTGCTGGCAGTTGCGCCTCGACTGCTGGCTGAGCGGCCTCGGCCGGCGGCTCCGGCAAATTCTCGGCTGGCTTGACCGGCTGTGAGACCTCTTTCTTTGGCGCCACCGGCACCGGCTGTGTGAATACCTGCTGCTCGGGCTCTTCGGGCGCCGTGGACAGGTAGTCGAAGAAGGCGAGGACACCGAGCAAAATGGCGACCAGCACGCCGGCCACCGCCAAACGCCTAATCAACGTGCCGCGCAAGTCGCCGGCGTCTTCGCCGCCCGGTGTTTCGGTTTTTTCCGTCATCGCCTGCCTCATCGCTCCTGACTGTTGGCCAGCGCCACCACCAGTTCCGCCTCGGCGCGGGCAATGCCGCAGCGTTCGGCGATCATGGCCGCATCGTAGCCGGCGGCGGCCATCTGCATTGCATCGCCGTAGATCGGCGACACCGCTTGCGCAGCCTGCAGATGCGCCAATTCCTGCAACATATCCTGACGTAGGGCGGCCAATTCTCCCCGAATGGCGTCGACCTCGTCACGCAGTTGTGCGACTTCCTGCTCCAGCCCCTGACGCAGCATTTCGTCGGCCAGCCCGACCGAGGTTTTTTCCCAATTGGCGTCGCTAGCCGGCTCGGTTGCTGACGGAGCCGGCATTTCCGGCTGCGCGGCAGGTCGCTCAAGCGGGGCTGCAACCTGCGTCGTACCCTTGTGCAAGCGCACCATTCGCAGCAGGACAAAGACGATGTAGGCCGCTACCAGCGTAATCAGCACGATCACGCCTTCGCGCAAGCCCAACGTCATGCCGCCGAGTTCCATCGCCAAATCCCTAGAATCCTACCGAGTACTGCACGCCCACGATGTGGGCGCTGACATCGTACCGGCCGCGAAGGGTGTTTCCAGCCTTGGATTGCTCGATGCTGGGATCCTTGACGTAAAGATAGGAATATCCGGCATCAAGCTTGCCGAGTCTTCCCGTATTCCATTGGCCACCAACGGAGAACCAGACACGGTCATTATCCGGAACACGAGCCGAGCGATCGTTATCGCTTACCGGGGTGCGGTCATAGGCGATGCCGAATTTCAGCTTGAGTGCATCGTTGGCCTGATAGGCCGCCCCCCAGGCAAAACGCCAGGAGTTGTCGTAATTGAAGGACTCGGAAGTCAGCAGCTTGCCGCTAGTGCGATTGACGATATTCAGCGTCTTGAGCGAGTTCCAGCGCGTGTAGGAAAGATCGCCCATCGCTTCCCAGCGGTCGGAAACCTGCTGCCAGACCGAGAGAATGAAGGTATCGGGCAGCTTGACGTCAGCCCTGATCGGAACCACGCCATTGGCGGAGCCCTCGAGCGTGTAGTCGATTGCCGAACGATAGGAAACGCCGACCCGCATGGCCGGAGAGAGCGTAAACAGAGCGCCGGCATTCCAGCCCCAGGCCGCATCATCGCCCTTGAGACGCGATCCGAAACTGGTCAGCTCGGCGTCGATCGTCTGATAGTTGAGGCCGGCGCCGAGGGACACTTTGTCGTTCAGGCGATAGGCGATCGACGGGTTGTAATTGACGGTCTTGATTTCCGACTTGATCGAATGGACACGCCCGGTCCAGTTGCTGTCCTCATACTCGGTCGCTAGGCCGAATGGCGCCGAAACACCGAAGCCCAGAAAGAGGTTGGGCGCCAGCTGCCAGGAAAGGTAGGCATTGGGCACGGCCGCCCAACTGCCGGCGTTGCCGCCGTTGCCACCCGTTCCGGTCGAACCCTCGTTACGAAATTCATAGCTCGGCCCCACCCCGGCAACGCCGGCCGACAGCTGAAAACCCTTCAGCTGCGTCATGCCGGCCGGGTTGAAGAAGACCGTGCTGGCGTTGTCGGCGACGGCCGCCGAACCCGCGTAGGCATTGCCGAGCCCGCTGGCGTTCTGCTCCCAGAGCTGGAAGGCAGCGCCCGGGGCGGCACCTGAAAAGGCGACCAGCAACAGGGCAGGCACGGTACGCAAGGTCATTTTCTTCATTGCTTGATTCCCTCGAAGGCGGGCGAATTGGATAACTGCGTGATTTTATTCCATTTCAGCCGAGTTTTCGGGAGGAAGCTCGCGCTTGTTACCGTTGGCATCGATCGCGACATAGGTCAGTTCGGCCTCGGTCACCTTGACGATGATCGGATCGCTGTAATTACGTTCGGCATAAACCTCGACCTTGACAGTGACCGAGGTTCGGCCGACCCGCTCGATCTCGGCATAAAGGCTGACGATGTCGCCGACCGAGACCGGCTGCTTGAACAGGAAGGAATTGACCGAGACCGTCGCCACCCGACCACGCGCCCGGCGCATGGCGGGAATCGCCCCGGCAACGTCGACCTGGGCCATGACCCAGCCGCCGAACACATCGCCGTTCTGGTTCAGATCGGCTGGCATGGGAACAACGCGCAGCGTCGAGTGTCGAGAAGGTAGCGTGATGCGGTCGGCAGCCATGATGTGTCCCCATTGAAATCAAAGCCCGATTTTCGCGGAAAGCGCCGGCTTTTCATATACTGATGCCCCGCATCGAATAACGCTCCAGAACAGGCTCCCCATGCGTCGCGCCACCGCCCTCCCCAAACCGCCCGCCGGACAGCCGCTGGCCGAAACCCATCTGTGGCTGACTTTACGCACGCTCTTCCCCTACCTCTGGCGCTATCGGCTGCGCGTCGTCGCCGCACTCGGCTGCCTGGTTGGCGCCAAGATCGCCAATGTCGGCGTGCCGCTGGTGTTCAAAGAAATGATCGACGGCCTTTCCGGCACCCAGCAATTGCTGGCCCTGCCGGTGCTGATGCTGCTCCTCTACGGCATGCTGCGCTTCTCGACAGCGCTATTCACGGAGTTACGCGAGATCCTTTTCGCCCGTGTCACCCAGCGCGCCGTACGTCAGGTCGCGCTGGAGGTGTTCAGCCATCTGCATGCGCTCAGCCTGCGCTTTCATCTCGAGCGCCAGACCGGCGGTGTCTCGCGCGATATCGAACGGGGCAGCCGCTCGATTTCCAGCCTGATTTCCTACACCCTTTATTCCATCCTGCCGACGCTGGTTGAAATCGGCCTGGTGCTGGGCATCCTGTTCGTCAAGTACGACCTCGGCTTTGTCGTGATCACCTTGGTATCGCTGGTCGCCTACATTGTCTATACCGTCAAGGTTAGCAACTGGCGGATCGACATCCGCCGGGCGGTCAACGAAAGCGACTCGGCCGCCAACACCCGCGCCGTGGACAGCCTGCTCAATTACGAAACCGTCAAATACTTCAACAACGAAGGCTGGGAGGCCCGCCGCTACGACGAGCAGATGCTGAAATGGGAAGAGGCGGCAACCCGTAGCCAGACCACCCTGGCCTTCCTCAACCTCGGCCAGCAGGCGATCATCGCCCTCGGCGTCACGGCGATGATGTGGCGTGCCGCCGACGGCGTCGTCGATGGCCGGATGACGATCGGCGATCTCGTGCTAGTCAACGCCTTCCTGATCCAGCTCTACATGCCGCTCAACTTTCTCGGCGTCGTCTATCGCGAAATCCGCCAGGCGCTCACCGACATCGAACGGATGTTCAGGCTGCTCCAGGAAAACCGCGAAATCGCCGATGCGCCGGATGCCCGCGACCTGCCGAGCGGCCCGCTGCAAGTCAATTTCGATGCCGTCAATTTTGCCTACGACCCGGATCGGCAGATTCTGAAAAATGTCGATTTCGCGATCGCACCCGGCAAGACGGTCGCCGTGGTTGGTCACTCGGGGGCCGGCAAATCGACGCTCTCCCGGCTGCTCTATCGCTTTTACGACGTCACCGGCGGCGGCATCCGCATCAACGGACTCGATCTGCGCAGCCTGAAACAATCCAGCCTGCGCGCCGCAATCGGCATCGTGCCGCAGGACACGGTACTGTTCAACGACACGATCTTCTACAACATCAATTACGGCCGCCCGGATGCCAGCCGCGAGGAGGTCTATGCCGCCGCGCGCGCCGCCCAGCTCCACGATTTCATCGAATCCTTGCCGCAAAAATACGAGACCCGTGTCGGCGAGCGCGGCCTCAAGCTCTCAGGCGGCGAGAAGCAGCGTGTGGCCATCGCGCGGACCCTGCTCAAGAATCCGCCGATACTGATTTTCGACGAGGCGACCTCGGCCCTCGACTCGGCCACCGAGCGCTCCATCCAGGGCCAGCTCGAACTGGCCGCCGTCGGGCGCACGACGCTGGTCATCGCCCACCGCCTGTCGACGGTAATGAACGCCGACGAAATCCTGGTCATGAGCGACGGCCACATCATCGAGCGCGGTCCCCATGCCGCCCTGCTCGCCGCCGAAGGCCAGTACGCCCGGATGTGGAATCTGCAGCAGCAGGAAGACCGCGAAATGGTGGCCGCCAGTGAATAACTTTCGTCACTGCCTCCCTCGCCTATGTCGGACGGGCAGCGCTCTGGGCCAGGCGATCAGCCGGTCCATCGCGATACGACACCGTGATACGATTGTTGCCACCACAATGTCGGAGGCGGCCAATGCTTTACCGTGACCCTGCCAGTCAGCAGCCGCCCAGCAAATCATGACTCCCCTGCCCAGCAAAATGAAGGTATTGGCGGTCGATGACAACCGCACCAACCTGCACATCCTGCAGGTATTCCTGAAGAAGCTCGGTCATGACGTAATCCTCGCCGAAAATGGCGACGAGGCCGTCCGCCGCTTCCAAAGCGATGCACCGGACCTGATCCTGCTCGACATCATGATGCCGATCATGGACGGCTTCGAGGCGGCCCGGCGGATCAAGGCCATGAGTCGGGAACGGTGGACGCCGGTCATCTTTCTCTCGGCACTCAACCGCGACGAGAATCTGGTCGAAGGACTCGATGCCGGTGCCGACGACTATCTGACCAAACCGATCAATTTCGTCGTTCTCGAAGCCAAGTTGCGCTCGATGCAGCGTTCGCTCGCCATGCAGCAGGCCTCGATCGATTCGCTGCGCCGGCTGCAGACCATTTCAGACAACGTGGCCGATGCCATCGTAACCATGGACGAGCAGGGCCTGATCGCCTCGACCAACCGGTCGGCCGAACGGATCTTCGGTTGGCCGAGCAGCAAACTGCTCGGCCAGAACATTCGGACACTGATCCCCGATCTGGCCCACAACGTCGGCGCCGGCAACACCGGGCTGGAGCGAGAGGTGGAAGCGCAACACCGTGACGGACGGCGCTTCGCGGCAACCATCTCAGTTACCCAGATCGACCTCGACAACAAGCGGGTGTCGATCGGCGTCATCCGCGACATTTCCGAGCGCATCCAGGCCGAGAAAGAACTGCGCGATAGCGCGCACCAGCTTCAGGGCTATTTCGAGCAGACGCAGAACGAACAGCAACTCGCCATGCGCCTGATGGAGAAGCAGTTGCACCGCAGCGGCCTGAAAGACGAGCGGCTCCGTTACAAGGTGATTCCGGCCGAAAACTTCAGCGGCGACATTGTCGCCGCCGCCCGTTCCCCGAAGGGCGCTTCTATGCCCTGCTCGCCGATGCGACCGGACACGGCCTGCCAGCGGCAATCAGCGTCCTGCCGGTACTGGCTCTCTTTTACCGGATGACCAAACTCAATGGTTCAGTCGGCGAAATTGTCCAGGAACTGAATCAGCAATTGAAAGAGTCGATGCCGGTCGGTCGCTTTGTTGCAGCCACGCTGCTCTGCCTGGATGAAGCTAATCGTTCGGGTACGATCTGGGTCGGCGGAACTCCCCAGGCTTTCATGTTCGACCGTTGGGGTCGCGTCACCCGTATCTTCGCTTCGGAAAATTTGGCGCTGGGCATCATCGACAGCCGGGAAATGGAATGCCAGCCGGTTGAATTCACCTGGGATAGCGAGACACAGCTATTACTGTGTTCGGACGGACTGCTCGAGGCGACAAACAAGGACGGTGCGCAATTCGGTGTCGAAGGCCTCACGGCGGCCGCAGCCAATACCTCGTCAGCCAACCGCTTCCAGCAGATTGATGCCGCCCTCGTTCGCCACCTCGATGGCTGCGTTGCCAGCGACGATGTCTCGTTGATGCTTATTGATTGCCCTTGAACGACAACAAAGGAGATAAACAATGCCTTTCATGAAACTCGCTTCCGCCGTCATCATTGCCTCTGTCTTCAGTACGTCCCCGGCTTTCGCCCAGGAATCCGCCACCTTGAAGAAGATCAAGGACACCGGCACGATCACCCTCGGCCACCGCGAATCCTCGATTCCCTTCTCCTATTACGATGACAAGCAGCAGGTCATCGGCTATTCGCACGAACTGATGCTGAAGGTCGTCGATGGCATCAAGAGCGAACTCAAGCTGGCCAAGATCGAAACCAAGCTGATGCCGGTCACTTCGGCCAACCGCATCACCCTGGTCCAGAACGGCACCGTCGATATCGAATGCGGCTCGACCACCAACAACCTCGAGCGCCAGAAGCAGGTCGGCTTCTCGACCACTATCTTCGTCATCGGCACCAAGCTGCTGACCAAGAAGGGTTCCGGGATCAACGACTTCGCCGACCTCGCCGGCAAGAACGTCGTCACCACCGCCGGCACCACTTCCGAGCGCCTGATCCGCAAGATGAATGAAGACAAGAAGATGGGCATGAGCATCATCTCGGCCAAGGATCACGGCGAGTCCTTCCTGACCCTGGAAACCGGCCGCGCCGTCGCCTTCATGATGGATGACGCGCTGCTCTTCGGCGAAATGGCCAAGGCCAAGAAAGCCGGCGACTGGGCCGTGGTCGGCACGGCGCAATCGAAGGAAGCCTACGGCTGCATGTTGCGCAAGGACGACCCGGGCTTCAAGAAGGTGGTCGACGCGGCGCTGACCAAGGCGATGACCTCGGGCGAAGCCGAGAAGATCTACGCCAAGTGGTTCATGGCGCCGATCCCGCCCAAGGGCCTGAATCTGAACATGCCACTGTCGGAGGAAATGAAGGCGCTGTACAAAGCCCCGAACGATAAGGCTTTTGAATAGTTTTTCGAAAGCAGAGGTCTAAGCGCTTGTGGAGCCAAGTGGCTCCACAAGCTGAAGGAGGGCTGGTCGATGGGCTACAACTGGAACTGGCAGGTTTTCCTTCAGCCAAGCGCAACCGGCGAAGGCACTTATCTCATCTGGCTGTTCGAGGGGCTGCAATGGACCGTGATGCTATCCCTCAGCGCCTGGGTTATTGCCTTGTTGATTGGCTCGATCATCGGTGTCCTGCGCACCGTTCCCAATCGCTGGCTGGCCGGTCTGGCAACTGCCTACGTCGAGGTCTTCCGCAACATTCCGCTGCTCGTCCAGCTCTTCATCTGGTATTTCGTCCTCCCCGAACTGCTGCCGCCGACTTGGGGAAACGCGTTCAAGCAGATGAATCCCCTGGCCCAGCAATTCCTCTCGGCCATGGTCTGCCTCGGCCTGTTCACTGCCGCCCGCGTCGCCGAACAGGTCCGCTCCGGCATCAACTCGCTGCCGCCGGGACAGAGGAATGCCGGTCTGGCGATGGGATTCACCCTGCCCCAGGTTTATCGCCACGTGCTTTTGCCGATGGCCTACCGGATCATCGTGCCGCCGCTGACTTCGGAGTTCCTGAACATATTCAAGAACTCGGCGGTCGCCACCACGATCGGCCTGATCGAGCTCTCGCGCCAGGCCCAGCAACTGGTCGACTACACCGCGCAACCCTATGAAGCTTTCATCGCCGTCACCGTCCTCTACGTCATCATCAACGTGACAGTGATGTTCCTGATGCGCCGCCTTGAACGTAACGTTCAGGTGCCCGGCTATATCGGGAGCAAATGATCATGTACGAATTCGACTGGACTTCCATTCCCGGTGCCCTGCCCCTGCTCGTCAAGGGCATGCTGATCACCCTGGAAGTGACGCTGACGGCGATAACGGTTGGTATCGTCTGGGGTACGCTGCTTGCCATTGCCCGCCTTGGCGGCAATCGCCTGCTCGCTACGCTGGCCGCCACCTACGTCAATCTGTTCCGCTCTGTACCGCTGGTCATGGTCATTCTGTGGTTTTACTTGATCGTCCCCCAAGCCATCAAGGCCGTATTTGGCGAAGGCATCGGCGACATCCGTCTGGCCTCGGCGCTCACCGCCTTCGCCCTGTTCGAGGCGGCCTACTACTCGGAAATCATCCGTGCCGGCATCCAGAGCGTCCCCAAGGGGCAAGTCGCCGCCGGTCAGGCGCTCGGTCTGACCAATGGCCAAACCATGCGCCTGATTGTGCTACCTCAGGCTTTCCGCAACATGATGCCGCTGCTGCTGACCCAAGCCATCATTCTGTTCCAGGACACCTCGCTGGTTTACGTGATCGGTCTTTCCGACTTTTTCGGCACTGCCTACAAGGTCGGTGACCGGGATGGTCGGCTGGTCGAACTGCTGCTCTTTGCCGGCGCCGTCTATTTCGTGATCTGCTTCTCTGTCTCCCGGCTGGTGAAGCGCCTGCAAGCGAGATTCTCCCAATGATCGAAATCCGCAACATTTCGAAATGGTACGGTCCATTTCAGGTCCTGACCGACTGTACAACCAGTGTCAAGAAAGGCGAGGTCGTCGTGGTTTGCGGTCCCTCGGGTTCGGGAAAATCGACCCTGATCAAGTGCGTCAATGGCCTGGAGCCCTTTCAGGCCGGCGAAGTCATTGTCAATGGCACTTCGATCGGCGATCCGCGGACAAATCTCTCCAAGCTGCGGGCCCACGTCGGGATGGTCTTCCAGAACTTCGAGCTCTTCCCCCACATGAGCATTACCGACAATCTGATCATCGCCCAGACCAAGGTTCTCGGCCGGAGCCAGGAAGAAGCGATTGCCCGCGGCATGAAAATGCTCGACCGTGTCGGTCTCAAGGCGCAAGCCGCCAAATACCCTGGTCAGCTTTCCGGCGGCCAGCAACAACGCGTGGCAATCGCTCGCGCCTTGGCCATGGATCCGATCTGCATGCTATTCGACGAGCCGACCTCAGCCCTCGACCCGGAAATGGTCAACGAAGTGCTGGATGTGATGGTCGAACTGGCCCAGGAGGGTATGACCATGATGTGCGTGACCCATGAAATGGGCTTCGCGCGTAAGGTTGCCCACCGGGTGATCTTCATGGACCAGGGAAAGATCGTCGAGGATGCCGGCAAGGAGGATTTCTTCGGCACCCCACGTTCGGAACGCGCCCAGCAATTTCTTTCGAAAATCCTGCAGCACTAAAGGGGGTTACTACGCAGATGACCCAAGATGCCTCGGAATAATCTCTGAGGCATTTTTTCGGGCAAATTTTGGATTCCGAGGTCGCTTTACGACGGGTAACCTTCAAGGATGCCCACCCCGTGCAACGCTTATCCCCTCTCATGAAAGGCCTGGTCGAAACCCGCGCCCGGGCCGACGCCGAATCCAATCGGCTGTCCCACCTCATCGAAAGCCTTACCCTCAAGCTCACCAAAACCCAGGACGAACGCGATTCCTGCGACCACCTCATCGCCAGTCTCAATAACCAGATTCAGCCCGGCCAAATCGAACCAATCAACGCCTGGCAAGGTCGCTACGGCAAACGCGGCGCCTTCAGGCAAGCAATCCTCAAGGCAATCACACTGGCTTACCCCCATCCAATCTCGACTACCGAAATCGCTCAGTACCTACAAGCTACCTTCAACCTCATCTTCGCAATACCCAGCCAACGCAAAATCTGGGTCCATAACTCAATAAACACCCGCTTGAGAGAGCTCGCGAACTCCAAGTCCATCCAGCGTATCCACGACCCTCTGCCAATATCGGCAAAGCAGGCCTCTGGCTATGGATTCCCCCAGACCTGGCGTCCGCTGACCTGCAGGCCCTCGCTGCACACGCCGGCCTCCCTACGGTAGGCGCTGTCGACCAGGACTACCCTGTACTCGAGGATTGCTCGGAAGAAGACAACCTGCCCAGGTAAGCCATGCGCAAAACCCCGTCCTACCTCAAAGGCCTCGCCGAAACCCGCGCCCGGGCAGCCCGTGACGTCCAGTGCTACCAACAGCTGGTCGACGAGCTCCAGGT
The DNA here is from genome assembly GCF_026261605.1 of Dechloromonas sp. A34. Lineage (NCBI taxonomy): Bacteria > Pseudomonadati > Pseudomonadota > Betaproteobacteria > Rhodocyclales > Azonexaceae > Dechloromonas > Dechloromonas sp. A34. Next base: position 466,490 of record NZ_CP102486.1, on the reverse strand, counting down.
GAGGCTCGCCCAGGCCCAGGCCGAACTAACTGCCTGCGACACACTCATCAAGAAATTCGACGACCGCCTAGACCCAACCCAGGTTGAGCCAATCAACCACTGGCAAGGACGGTAGTCCCGCGGCTATTTCATTTTGCTGCCGAAAACAGGCTCTAACTCTTTGCTTTTAAAGCCAATTGGTCAGCTGCGTAGTAACACCCGCACTAAAAGAAAAAGGCCGGGATATCCCGGCCTTTTTTCAGCGAATCCGACGCAGCTTAGGCTGCGGCTTCTTCGTCGACTTCCACAGCCTCGGTCGGCTCCGGACGATCAACCAATTCGACGAAAGCCATCGGCGCATTGTCGCCAACGCGGAAGCCACACTTCAGGATGCGAAGGTAGCCGCCCGGGCGGGTTGCGTAGCGCGGGCCAATTTCGGCGAACAGCTTGACCACGATTTCGCGGTCGCGCAGGCGGTCGAAGGCCAGACGCTTGTTAGCCAGCGTCGGGGTCTTGCCGAGGGTGATCATCGGTTCGACAACACGGCGCAGTTCCTTGGCCTTGGGCACGGTGGTCTTGATGGCCTCGTGCTTGAGCAGGGAAACGGTCATGTTGCGCAGCATCGCCAGGCGATGGCTGCTGGTGCGGTTCAGTTTGCGAAGTCCATTGCGGTGACGCATGGTTAATCCTTTCTATGTTCTGCAGGCGTCCCTTGACTACCCGTACCGAACAAGGTCGTTTAGACCTTGTCCAGACCGGCGGGCGGCCAATTTTCCAGTTTCATGCCGAGCGTCAGGCCGCGGGCGGCCAACACTTCCTTGATCTCGTTCAGCGACTTGCGACCCAGGTTCGGGGTCTTGAGAAGCTCGTTCTCGGTACGCTGAATCAGATCGCCGATGTAGTAGATGTTCTTGGCCTTCAGGCAGTTCGCAGAGCGAACCGTCAGTTCGAGATCATCAACCGGGCGGAGAAGAACCGGATCGACCTGGGCCGGCTTGGAAGCCTCGGCGACAGGAGCGGTACCTTCGAGATCGGCGAACACGGAGAGTTGTTCCATCAGCACGCGAGCAGCGTAACGGATGGCTTCCTCCGGCTCGACGACGCCGTTGGTTTCGATATCGACGATCAGCTTGTCGAGGTCGGTACGCTGTTCGACGCGGGCGCTCTCAACAGCATAGGCGACGCGACGAATCGGGCTGAACGAGGCATCGAGAACGAGTTTGCCAATGGTCTTGGCATCGCCCAGATTGCGCACGTTGCCCGGGACATAGCCGCGACCCTTTTCGACCTTGATCTCCATGGCCAGCTTGCCGCCGGGAGAAAGGTGAGCGATCACATGTTCCGGATTGATGATTTCGACGTCATGCGGCAACTCGATGTCGCCCGCACGAACGGCGCCTTCGCCTTCCTTGGCCAGATTCAGATTGACGACATCGCGGCCGTGCAGCTTGAAGACCACGCCCTTGAGGTTGAGGAGGATGTCGACGACATCTTCCTGCACGCCATCAACGGTGGAGTACTCATGGAGCACTCCGTCAATTCCGACTTCGGTCGGCGCATAACCCGGCATCGAGGACAGAAGGATGCGACGCAGCGCATTGCCAAGGGTATGCCCGTAACCGCGTTCAAACGGCTCCATGACAACCTTGGCTTGCACCGGCGAAACGCTCTGCACATCAATAATGCGGGGTTTCAGAAGTCCACTGCTTTGCATGGGCTAAATTCCTCTGCCTGAGTGTTACTTCGAGTAAAGTTCGATGACGAGGCCTTCGTTCAGGGTCGCCGGCAGCTCGGAACGCTGCGGCATGGCCTTGAACGTGCCCTTGCCTTCCTTGACGTCGACAGCGATCCATTCCGGGAAACCACGGGACTCAGCGGCTTCGAGGGCGGCCTTGCAACGCAGGGAAGCACGGGCGCGATCGGTCAGCTGGACAACATCGCCCGGCTTGACAAGGTAAGAGGGGATATTGACGCGCTTGCCATTGACCAGAACGCCGTTGTGACGGACGACCTGGCGGGACTCGGCGCGGGAAGCGGCAAAACCCATGCGGTAAGCAACGGAGTCAAGGCGAGCCTCGAGCAATTGCAGCAGGTTTTCACCGGTCTGGCCCTTGCGGCGGTCAGCTTCGGCAAACGTCTTGCGGAATTGGCCTTCGAGCACGCCATAGACGCGACGAATCTTCTGCTTGGCGCGCAGGTGGACGCCGTAGTCAGAGAGACGGGCACCAGACTTCTGGCCGTGTTGGCCAGGAGCATAGGAGCGGCGCTCGATGGCACACTTGTCGGTAAAGCACTTTTCGCCCTTCAGGAACAGCTTCTCGCCTTCGCGGCGGCACTGACGGCATTTCGGATCGAGATTACGAGCCACTTGTCTTTCTCCTTAGATGCGGCGCTTTTTGGGCGGACGGCAGCCGTTGTGCGGCACCGGCGTCACGTCGGAAATCGCGGTGATCTTCATGCCCAGCGCGTTGAGCGCACGGACAGAGGATTCACGACCAGGGCCGGGGCCCTTGATGCGAACTTCCAGATTCTTGACGCCACATTCCTGAGCCGCCTTGCCAGCAGCTTCAGCAGCAACCTGAGCGGCGAACGGGGTGGACTTACGCGAACCGCGGAAGCCGGCACCACCGGACGTTGCCCAGGACAGCGCATTGCCCTGACGGTCGGTAATGGTAATGATGGTGTTATTGAAGGAAGCGTGGATGTGGGCAATGCCCTCGGCCACGTTCTTCTTAACTTTTTTGCGAACTTTGGTAGCAGTCTTTGCCATGTTCTGTCCCTATTACTTCTTGCCAGCGATGGCCTTGCGCGGACCCTTGCGAGTACGAGCATTGGTACGGGTGCGCTGACCACGGCAGGGCAAGCCCTTGCGGTGGCGCAGGCCACGGTAGCAACCAAGGTCCATCAGACGCTTGATATTCATCGTTACTTCGCGGCGCAGGTCACCTTCAACAGTGAACTTGCCCACTTCGTCACGCAGACGATCCATGTCCGAGTCGGACAGATCTTTCATTTTGACGCTACGACCAACGCCGGCTGCGTCACAGATTTTCTGTGCGCGGGTACGGCCGATGCCATAGATCGCAGTCAGAGCGATCTCAGCATGCTGATGGTTCGGAATGTTTACCCCTGCAATACGGGCCATTGAATCACTCCACTATTTCTAAAATTAACAAATGCCGGACTCGACAGGGAATCAACCCTGGCGCTGCTTGTGACGCGGGTCCTTGCAAATGACGCGCACCACGCCCTTGCGACGGATGACTTTGCAGTTGCGGCAAACGCGCTTCACTGAAGGTTGAACTTTCATGTTTTACTCCTCGTCTGCGAGGGCTTGGAAGCAGCCGTGTTTCCTTGCCCTGCGGTTTATTGCGTAGAGAACTTTTTACTTGGCCCGGAAAACGATCCGTACCTTGGTTAAATCGTATGGCGTCAATTGCACCGTGACCTTGTCGCCAGGCAGGATGCGGATGTAGTGCATACGCATCTTGCCGGAGATAAATCCGTGAACAATGTGTCCATTTTCCAGCTTGACCTTGAAGGTCGCATTCGGGAGGTTCTCAACCACCTCCCCCTGCATTTCAATGTAATCTTCCTTGGCCATGGCTGGTTTATTTGATCATGGGTGCTCCCTTGAAGTTTGCTTTCTTCAAGAGACTTTCATACTGGTGAGACATGACATAAGCCTGGACCTGGGACATGAAGTCCATGGTCACGACCACGATAATCAATAGCGATGTACCACCGAAGTAGAACGGAACGTTCCACTTGAGAATCAGAAATTCGGGCAACAGACAGACGATCGTGATGTAGGCAGCACCGACTAGCGTCAGGCGCATCAGGATCTTGTCAATATAACGAGCCGTTTGTTCACCGGGACGAATACCCGGCACGAACGCGCCGCTCTTCTTCAGGTTATCGGCGGTTTCCTTGGAATTGAAAACCAAAGCGGTATAGAAGAAACAGAAGAATACGATGGCGGCAGCGTAGAACATGACGTAAATCGGCTGCCCCGGCGACAAGGTACCCGCGACATCCTTCAACCAGCGCATCGACTCGCCGGAACCGAACCAGCCAGCCACAGTGGCAGGGAACAGAATGATCGAGGAGGCGAAAATGGGCGGGATCACGCCCGACATATTCAACTTCAGGGGCAGATGCGAACTCTGCCCGCCGTAAATCTTGTTGCCAACCTGGCGCTTGGCGTAATTGACCAGGATCTTGCGCTGGCCGCGTTCCACGAAGACCACAAAGGCCGTAACGAGGACCACGAGGACACATATCACCAGAGCGGTCAGCGGATGCATCGCACCGGTACGCACCAGTTCCAGCAGGCCACCGATTGCATTGGGCAAGCCTGCGGCGATACCAGCGAAAATGATGATGGAGATGCCGTTACCCAAGCCCCGCTCGGTGATCTGCTCGCCCAACCACATCAGGAACATCGTCCCGGTCAGCAGGGTCGAGACCGTTGTCAGGCGGAACATAAAGCCAGGATCGTTGACCAGACCCGGTTGCGCCTCGAGCGCAATGGCGATACCGATTCCCTGGAACAGAGCGAGAACCACGGTGCCGTAACGGGTGTACTGGGTGATCTTGCGACGGCCGGCTTCGCCTTCCTTCTTGAGGGCTTCAAGTTGGGGACTGGCCACACTCATCAGTTGCATGATGATCGAGGCCGAAATGTACGGCATGATCCCCAATGCAAAAATCGTAAATCGCGACAAGGCACCACCCGAGAACATGTTGAACATGCCCAGGATGCCGCCCTGTTGCGAATTGAACAGATCGGAAAGAACGTTGGGATCGATCCCGGGAACCGGGATATGCGCACCGATCCGATAGACGACCAGCGCACCGAGCAGGAACCAAAGACGGCGCTTCAGATCGCCGAACTTGCCACCTTTGCCAACGGTATTGGGATTTGCAGCCAACGTTCTAACCTTTCCTGTTCTTACTCAGCGACCGAACCACCGGCTGCTTCGATCGCAGCCTTGGCGCCCTTGGTCGCGCCGACACCCTTGAGGGTGACCTTGCGACTAATTGCGCCAGAGAGAATCACCTTGGCAGCCAGTGCGTCACCCGGAACGATACCGGCAGCCTGCAAGGCCAGCAGATCGATTTCGTCGACCGGGAGGCGGTCCAGATCGGTCAGGCGAACTTCGTAGTTGCGGGCGCGGGTCAGCGAATTGAAGCCGCGCTTCGGCAGGCGACGCTGCAAAGGCATTTGACCGCCTTCGAAACCGACCTTGTGGAAACCGCCGGAACGGGACTTCTGACCCTTGTGGCCGCGGCCGCAAGTCTTGCCAAGGCCGGAACCGATGCCGCGACCAACGCGGCGACGTTCCTTCTTGGAGCCTTCACCCGGCTTGATAGTATTCAGACGCATGGCTTAACCCTCAACCTTGACGAGATACTGAACCTTTTGAATCATGCCGCGAACTGCCGGCGTATCTTCGAGTTCAGAAGTACTGTTCAGCTTGCGCAAGCCCAGGCCGCGCACGGTGGCACGGTGGTCCTGCTTGGTGCCGATGATGCTCTTGACGAGCTTCACTTTGATTTTCTTGTCAGCCATGACTTACCCCAGAATCTGGTCAACCGAGAGACCACGCTTGGCGGCGATCTCGGCCGGCGTATTCACCTTCGACAAGCCGTCGATGGTGGCACGCACGATGTTGTAGGGATTGGTCGAGCCGTGGGCCTTGGCGACCACGTTGGTGACGCCGACCACTTCGAAGACAGCGCGCATCGCACCGCCAGCGATGATGCCGGTACCTTCCGGGGCCGGCTGGATCATCACGGTGGTAGCACCGTGACGGCCGAACACCGTGTGATGCACGGTACCGTTCTTCAGGCTGACCTTGGCCATCTTACGACGCGCCTCTTCCATTGCCTTCTGGGCGGCTACGGGCACTTCGCGGGACTTGCCCTTGCCCATGCCGATGCTGCCATCGCCGTCACCAACGACGGTCAAAGCGGCGAAACCGAGAATCCGGCCGCCCTTCACCACCTTGGTGACACGGTTGACCGCGACCATCTTCTCGCGCATGCCGTCATCGCGCTCTTCAGCGTGCTGCGGCTTCTTGTTTCTTTCGGGTTTAGCCATTTTCTAACCTTGTCCTTTCGCGGCGATCAGAACTTCAGACCAGCTTCACGCGCGGCTTCCGCCAGCGCCTGAACCCGACCGTGGTACTGGAGACCGGAGCGATCGAAAGCAACCTGCTCGATACCGGCGGCCTTGGCGCGCTCAGCAATCAGTTTGCCAACGCTAGTTGCCGCAGCCTTGTTGCCGCCGTTCGGGATGTCATTGCGGACACCCGTTTCCAGCGTGGAAGCCGAAGCCAGAACCTTGCCGCCACAGGGCGAAATGATCTGGGCGTAAATGTGGCAGTTCGTGCGGTTAACGCACAGGCGCACAGCTTTGAGCTCGGCGATTTTGGCCCGGGTTTGGCGGGCACGGCGCAGTCGCGCTTCTTTCCTGTTAAACATATGCCACCCTTACTTCTTCTTGGTTTCCTTGATAACCACCACTTCGTCCGAGTACCGAACACCCTTGCCCTTGTAGGGCTCCGGCTTGCGGTAAGCACGAACTTCGGCGGCGACCTGGCCGACCTGCTGCTTGTCCGAACCCTTGATCAGGATTTCGGTCTGGGTCGGACATTCGACTTTCACGCCAGCGGGCATCTTGTGCGCAACCGGGTGGGAAAAACCCAGCGACAGATTCAGGGTATCGCCCTGAGCCTGCGCACGGTAGCCCACGCCAACGAGTTGCAGCTTTCTCTCGAAACCCTTGGAAACGCCGGTCACCATGTTGTTGAGGTTGGCACGCATGGTGCCCCACATGGCGGCAGCGTTAGCAGCGCCTTCAACCTTGGAAACCTGGACGTTCTGACCTTCGACGGAGACGGTGACAGCAGGATGGGCAGCTGCATTCAAGGTACCCAGCGGGCCCTTGACGGTGATCTGCGCACCAACCGAAACTTCGACACCGGCCGGCAGGATAATGGGATTCTTACCAATACGAGACATGGAATTCCCTCCTTACGCCACGATGCAAAGAACTTCGCCGCCGACCTTGCTGGCGCGAGCCTTGCGATCAGTCATCACGCCCTTGGGGGTCGACACGATAGCGACACCAAGACCATTCATGACACGGGGAATATCGTCGCAGCCCTTGTAGATACGCAGACCGGGCTTGGAGACGCGCTCGATACGCTCAATGACCGGACGCCCGGCGTAATACTTGAGCGCGATATCGAGGGTCGGCTTGCCGTCGGCCTCACGAACTGCGAAATCATCGACGTAACCTTCGTCCTTGAGCACGGCGGCAATCGCCACCTTGAGCTTGGACGAGGGCATGGAGACAGACGCCTTTTCGGCGAGCTGGGCGTTGCGGATGCGAGTCAGCATGTCCGCGATCGGATCGCTCATAGCCATTTCTGAATCTCCTTCTTACCAGCTGGCTTTAACAATACCCGGGATTTCGCCGTTGAAGGCGAGTTCGCGGATCTTGTTACGGCACAGACCGAATTTACGGAAAACACCACGCGGACGACCGGTCAGCTGGCAGCGATTGCGCAGACGGGACGGGCTGGAGTTGCGCGGAAGAGCTTGCAGCTTCAGACGGGCGTCGTAACGCTCCTGGTCAGAGAGGCTCGCGTCATTGAATATCGCCTCCAGGGCCGCACGCTTTTTGGCGTACTGCGCGACCATCTTGCGGCGCTTTTCTTCACGGTTGATCAGAGCAAGTTTTGCCATGACTGCCTCAATTCTTGAACGGGAACTTGAACGCGGCGAGCAGAGCTTTCGCTTCTGCATCGGTCTTCGCGGTCGTGGTGATGCTGATGTTCATACCCCGGAGAGCGTCGATCTTGTCGTACTCGATTTCCGGGAAAATGATCTGCTCTTTGACGCCCATGTTGTAGTTACCCTGGCCGTCGAAACCCTTGCCGGAAATCCCGCGGAAGTCACGGACACGCGGCAGAGCCACGGTCACCAGACGATCGAGGAATTCGAACATACGGGGGCCACGCAAGGTGACCATACAGCCGATCGGGTAACCGTCACGAATCTTGAAGCCAGCGATTGACTTGCGGGCCTTGGTGGTCACCGGCTTCTGACCTGCAATCTTCTGCATGTCGCCAACGGCGTTTTCCAAAACCTTCTTGTCCGCAACCGCTTCACCGACACCCATATTCAGGGTGATCTTGGTGATACGCGGCACTTCCATGACCGACTTGTAGCCAAACTGTTTAGACAGTTCGCCAACTACGGTTTCTTTATAAAACTGTTGCAAACGCGCCATGACTGCCCCTTATGCGTTCACCAGTTCGCCGTTCGATTTGAACACGCGAACCTTGCGGCCATCTTCCAGCTGCTTGAAACCGACGCGGTCGGCCTTCTTGCTAGCGGGATTAAACAGCGCAACATTGGAGAGATGAATAGGCATGTCCTTATCCACGATGCCACCCGCCACACCCTTGACCGGGTTCGGCTTGACGTGCTTCTTGGCACGATTGACACCTTCGACAATCACATGCTCTTCACCGACACGACGCAGCACGGAACCGCGCTTGCCTTTATCTTTGCCGGTAATAACGACGACTTCGTCGCCCTTGCGAATTTTTTCCATCACGCGTTCCTTACAGCACTTCAGGAGCCAGCGACACGATCTTCATGAAGCGCTCGGTACGCAGTTCGCGGGTCACCGGGCCAAAGATGCGCGTGCCGATCGGCTCGAGCTTGTTGTTGAGAAGAACTGCGGCATTGCCATCAAAGCGAACCAGCGAGCCATCCGGACGACGCACACCCTTGGCAGTACGAACCACCACGGCGTTATAGACATCGCCTTTTTTGACACGACCGCGCGGCGCAGCATCCTTGATGCTGACCTTGATGATGTCGCCAATGCCGGCATAACGGCGCTTGGATCCACCCAGCACTTTGATACACATTACTGAACGAGCACCGGTGTTATCGGCGACGTCCAGAGTCGTCTGCATCTGAATCATTTTAAATTAACTCCAACTTAACCCGCTTACGCGGTCAGTCTTGGAACCCGTACGGGTTGAACAACTTTGCTCGCCACCCAGAATAGGCGGCTGCAAAAAAGAAGCCGGATTATACCGGCTTCTTTACTAACAGCGCAAGCGATTTGCAGAACTTTCGTTATACAACGATCGCTTTTTCCAGAACGCTGGTCACGGCCCAGGACTTGGTCCGGGAAACCGGGCGGGTTTCGACGATCTCGACGAGATCGCCAGCCTTTGCCGTATTGCCATCGTTATGGGCATGGTACTTCTTGGAACGAACCATCACCTTGCCGTACATCGGGTGCTTGACCTTACGTTCGACGAGGACGGTAACCGTCTTCTCCATCTTGTCGCTGACAACGCGACCGATCAGAGTACGTTTGTTGCTGGTGGTTTCGCTCATTGCTGCACCGCCTTTTCACGGATAAGCGTGCGGACGCGAGCGATGTCGCGGCGCACCTTGGACATTTGGCTGGTATTGGACAGTTGCTGGGTAGCAAGCTGCATACGCAAGCCGAACTGGGCCTTAAGAAGGTCCAGCAATTCCTTGTTGAGCTCGTCCACGCTCTTGGTTCTCAATTCGCTAGCTTTCATGATTACCCCAGATGACGAGTCACGAAGGTGGTGGCAATCGGCAGCTTGGCAGCTGCGAGCGCAAAGGCTTCGCGAGCCAGCGCTTCATTGACACCATCCATCTCATAGAGGACCTTGCCCGGCTGGATCTCGGCGACCCAATATTCCGGGTTACCCTTACCGTTACCCATCCGAACTTCGGCCGGCTTCTTGGAAATCGGCTTATCCGGGAAGATACGGATCCAGATACGACCGCCACGCTTGATGTGGCGGGTCATCGCACGGCGGGCAGCTTCGATCTGACGCGCCGTCAGACGGCCGCGACCGGTAGCCTTCAGGCCCCACTCACCGAACGACACCTTGGTGCCGCGGGTAGCCAGACCTTCGTTGCGACCCTTTTGTTCCTTGCGGTACTTGCGACGATTAGGTTGCAGCATGTTAGGCCCCTACCTTTCTTGCACGCTTTGCCGGATCACCAGCACCGTCGGCCTTCTTGACGGTACGAGTACGCGGCTTGTCGCCCTCCGGCTTACCCGGAGCACGACGCGGACGACGATCGTCAGCAGGCGGCTCGACAACTTCCGGCTGCTCATTGCGATCCAGCATATCGCCCTTGTAAACCCAGACCTTGATACCGATAATGCCGTAGGTGGTCAGTGCTTCCGAGGTTGCGTAATCGATATCGGCACGCAGCGTATGAAGCGGCACACGGCCTTCGCGATACCACTCGCTACGGGCGATTTCGGCACCGTTCAGACGGCCGGCGCTCATCACCTTGATACCCTGGGCACCAAGACGCATCGCATTCTGCATTGCGCGCTTCATGGCACGGCGGAACATGATCCGCTTTTCCAGTTGCTGGGCGATGGAATCGGCGATCAGCTGAGCATCGATTTCCGGCTTGCGGATTTCTTCGATCGACACATGGACGGGAACGCCCATGATGCGCTGAAGATCCGAACGCAGTTGTTCGATGTCTTCGCCCTTCTTGCCGATGACCACACCCGGACGGGCGGAGAAAACGGTGACGCGGGCGTTTTTGGCCGGACGCTCGATCAGAACACGACCAACAGAAGCATGAGCCAGCTTGCGCTTCAGATATTCACGAACCTTGATATCTTCATTGAGCATGCCGGGGAAGTCTTTGCTGTTGGCGTACCAGCGCGAACTCCAGTTTTTGGTGACTGCCAGGCGGAAGCCAGTCGGATGAATTTTCTGTCCCATTGCTCTTCCTTAGTTCCCAACGGTCAGATAAATGTGACAGGTCGGTTTAACGATCCGATTGCCACGACCCTTGGCGCGCGCGGTAAAGCGCTTGAGCACCATGCCTTTTTCGACGTAGATGATTTTCACCTTCAGTTCGTCGATATCGGCGCCGTCGTTGTGCTCGGCGTTGGCAATAGCCGACTCCAGCACTTTCTTGACGATACCGGCACCCTTTTTCGGGGAGAAGGCCAGGATGTTGAGAGCCTGACCGACCGGCTTGCCACGCACCAGGTCAGCCACCAGGCGACCTTTTTGCGCAGAGAGGCGTACGCCTCGCAGACTTGCACGAGTTTCCATGTCAGCTCCTTACTTCTTGGCCTTCTTGCCAGCGGTGTGACCCTTGAACGTCCGGGTCAGCGAAAACTCGCCGAGCTTGTGACCGACCATATTTTCGGTGACGAACACCGGAATATGCTGCTTGCCATTATGTACGGCGATCGTCAGACCGATAAACTCGGGGAGGATCGTCGAGCGACGCGACCAGGTCTTGATCGGGCGCTTGTCGTTGGTGGCGCGAACTGCTTCGACCTTGTCGATCAGGTACGCATCAACAAACGGGCCCTTTTTGAGAGAACGTCCCATTTCCTACCCTTAACGCTTATGACGGCGCTGAACGATCATGCTGTTCGTGCGCTTGTTGCTGCGGGTGCGGTAGCCCTTAGTGGGCTGACCCCACGGGTTAACCGGCACACGGCCTTCGCCAGTGCGGCCTTCGCCACCACCGTGCGGGTGATCGACCGGGTTCATGGCAACACCACGAACCGTCGGGCGAATACCACGCCAGCGTTGAGCACCGGCTTTGCCGATCTTGCGCAGATTGTGCTCTTCGTTACCCACTTCACCGATGGTAGCGCGGCATTCGACATGAACGCGGCGAACCTCACCGGAGCGCAGACGGATCTGCGCGTAGGTACCTTCGCGAGCCAGCAACTGGGCCGAAGCACCCGCGGAGCGGGCCATTTGAGCACCTTTACCGGGCAACATTTCAATACAGCAGATGGTCGTACCAACCGGAATATTACGGATCGGCAAGGCATTGCCCGGCTTGATCGGTGCCTCAGCACCGCAGACGATCGGCTGACCGACTACCATGCCCTTATTGGCGATGATGTAGCGGCGCTCGCCATCGGCGTAAACCACCAGTGCAATGTTCGCAGTGCGGTTCGGATCGTATTCTAGACGCTCGACCTTGCCCGGAATACCGTCCTTGTCGCGTTTGAAATCGATGACACGATAGGACTGCTTGTGACCACCACCCTGGTGACGGACAGTAATCCGACCGTTGTTGTTGCGACCGGCGTTTGCGGACTTGGCTTCAACCAGAGCTGCAAACGGCTTGCCTTTGTGCAGGTTCGGATTGACGACCTGAACGACGGCACGGCGGCCCGGGGAAGTCGGCTTGACTTTAACGAGTGCCATTAGGCATTCCCCCCTTCAACAAAATTGATTTCCTGACCCGGCTTCAGGCTGACATATGCCTTTTTCCAGCCCTTGCGACGACCGGTCGCGCCCTTGAAGCGCTTGACCTTGCCCTTGACGTTGGCGACCTGAACGGACTCAACTTCCACCTTGAACAACAGCTCAACCGCAGCCTTGATTTCCGGCTTGGTAGCATCGGTTGCAACGCGGAAGATCACCTGTTCGTACTTGTCGGCAATGTAAGTCGCCTTTTCGGAGATTTGCGGTGCCAGCAGCACCTGCAGCAGACGTTCTTGACTCATCCCCACATCTCCTCGAACTTGGCCACGGCGTTCTTGGTGACCAGAACCTTGGCGAAGCGCACCAGGGAAACCGGATCGGCCTCCTGAGCCTCGAGCACCAGGACGTTGGGCAGATTACGCGACGAGAGATAGAGATTCTCGGTAAGCGTATCCGTAATAACCAGAAGATTGCCTTCCAGACCCAGGTTCTTCAGCTTCTGCGAAAACAGCTTGGTCTTCGGGGCATCAATGGACAGATCGTCGATGACGACGATGCGGTCTTGACGAGCCAACTCGGAGAGGATCGCGGCCATGCCGGCGCGGAACATCTTCTTGTTAACCTTCTGGGTGTAGTTTTGCTCCGGCGAATTCGGGAAAATCCGACCGCCCCCACGCCACAACGGGCTGCCATTGCTACCGGCACGGGCACGACCCGTACCCTTCTGACGCCACGGCTTGGTGGTGGTGTGACGGACTTCGGAGCGATCCTTCTGCTGACTGTCGCCAGAACGCGCATTCGCCTGATAGGCGACGACGATCTGATGGACCAGCGCTTCGTTGAAATCGCGACCGAACAGCACGTCGGAAGCTTGCAGCTTGGCCGCTTCCTGACCTTGTTCGTTAATAACCTTAAGTTCCATGTCGCCCCCTTAAGCCTTGACTGCCGGACGCACGACGACGTCGGAACCCTTGGCACCCGGAACGGCACCCTTGACCAACAGCAGTTGGCGTTCAGCATCGACGCGAACGATCGTCAGCCCTTGCAGCGTGCACTGGACATCACCGAGGTGGCCCGCCATGCGCTTGCCCGGGAAAACACGACCCGGATCCTGTGCCATACCGATGGAACCCGGCGCATTGTGCGACACCGAGTTACCGTGGGATGCACGGTTGGAACTGAAGTTATGGCGTTTGATACCACCCTGGAAACCCTTACCGATGGAGGTGCCACTGACGTCCACTTTTTGCCCTTCGGCAAAAATGGTGGCAGCAACCTGATCGCCCGCCTTGAAAGAGGCAAGCTGATCAGCTTCGATACGGAATTCCTTGAGGACATGCCCGGCTTCCACGCCTGCCTTGGCCAGATGGCCAGCCAGGGGCTTGGAAACGCGCGAGGCACGGCGCTTGCCGTAAGAGACTTGAATGGCTGCGTAGCCATCGTTCTCCGGCGTTTTAACTTGGGTCACGCGGTTGTTTGACACGTCAAGCACAGTTACCGGAATGGACGCGCCATCCTCGGCAAAAATGCGAGTCATGCCAACCTTGCGACCGACAAGGCCTAGACTCATGGTTATTCTCCTCACCGCCGGCTGCGATTGGCCGGTCGATGTAAAACAACAAATGGGCAGCCGTCACCGGCCACCCCCGAAAGGCGCGGATTATATCCGCAATTACTGTATTACTGCAACTTGATTTCGACGTCGACGCCAGCCGGCAGATCCAGCTTCATCAGCGCATCAACGGTCTTGTCGGTCGGATCGACGATATCCATCAGACGCAGATGGGTACGAATTTCCAACTGATCACGGGAAGCCTTGTTGACGTGCGGCGAGCGCAGGATGTCGAAACGCTGCTTGCGGGTCGGCAACGGTACGGGACCACGGACGACAGCACCGGTACGCTTGGCGGTTTCGACGATTTCCTGAGCGGATTGATCGATCAGGCGATAGTCGAAGGCCTTGAGGCGGATACGGATTTTTTGGCTTTGCATTTTTTGGCTTCCAAAGAGCGATGGGGTGAAATCGCTTTCACCCCGATTTTCAAAAAGAACGAATTACTCGATGATCTTGGCGACGACACCGGCGCCGACGGTACGACCGCCTTCACGGATGGCGAAGCGCAGACCTTCTTCCATGGCGATCGGCGCGATCAGCTTGATGGTCATGGCGATGTTGTCGCCCGGCATCACCATCTCGACGCCTTCCGGCAGATCGATGGAGCCGGTCACATCGGTCGTACGGAAGTAGAACTGCGGACGGTAACCGTTGAAGAACGGGGTGTGACGACCGCCTTCGTCCTTGGACAGGATGTACACTTCCGAGGTGAAGTGGGTGTGCGGCTTGACCGAACCCGGCTTGCACAGGACTTGGCCGCGCTCGACGTCTTCACGCTTGGTGCCGCGCAGCAGGGCGCCGATGTTGTCGCCGGCCTGACCTTGGTCAAGCAGCTTGCGGAACATTTCGACACCGGTACAGATGGTCTTGACGGTCGGGCGGATACCGACGATTTCGATTTCTTCGCCCACCTTGACGATGCCGCGCTCGACACGACCGGTGACGACGGTGCCGCGACCGGAGATCGAGAAGACGTCTTCAACCGGCATCAGGAACGGCTGATCGATGGCGCGCTCGGGATTCGGGATGTAGGTATCCAGGGCATCGGCCAGACGGAAGATCGACGGTTCGCCGATTTCGGACTGGTCACCTTCGAGGGCCTTCAGGGCGGAGCCATGAATGATCGGGGTGTCGTCGCCCGGGAAGTCGTACTTGGAGAGCAGTTCGCGCAGTTCCATTTCGACGAGTTCGAGCAGTTCGGCGTCGTCCACCATGTCGCACTTGTTCATGTACACCAGCACGTACGGCACGCCGACCTGACGGGCCAGCAGGATGTGCTCACGGGTCTGCGGCATTGGGCCGTCAGCGGCGGAACAGACGAGAATAGCACCGTCCATCTGGGCGGCACCGGTAATCATGTTCTTGACGTAGTCGGCGTGGCCCGGGCAGTCAACGTGGGCGTAGTGACGGTTGGCGGTTTCGTATTCGACGTGGGCGGTATTGATGGTAATACCACGAGCCTTTTCTTCCGGCGCCGCGTCAATTTCATCATACTTCTTGGCCGAACCACCAAACTTGGCGGACAACACGGTGGTGATCGCAGCAGTCAGCGTCGTCTTGCCATGGTCAACGTGACCAATCGTGCCAACGTTGACGTGCGGTTTCGTACGTTCAAATTTCTCTTTTGCCATTATCGGTTCTCCAATAACGTATTACTTTTTGTTGATGACGGCCTCGGCGACGTTCTTCGGCGCCTCGGTATAGTGCTTGAATTCCATCGAGTAGGTGGCACGACCTTGCGACAGCGAGCGCAGCGAAGTCGAGTAACCAAACATCTCGGAGAGCGGAACTTCGGCCTTGACCAGCTTGATGCCGCCAACCTGGTCTTCCATGCCCTGAACGATGCCACGACGGGAAGACAGGTCGCCCATGACATTACCCATGTAGTCTTCCGGGGTTTCGACTTCGACCGCCATCATTGGCTCAAGCAGAGTCGGGCTGGCTTTCTTCATGCCTTCCTTGAAGGCCATCGAAGCAGCCATGCGGAAAGCGTTTTCGTTCGAGTCAACGTCGTGGTACGAGCCGTCAAACAGCGTAAATTTGACGTCAACAACCGGGAAGCCAGCCAGCACACCGCTAGTGACCGCATCGCGCAGACCCTTGTCGACCGCCGGAATGAATTCGCGCGGCACGACACCGCCCTTGATGGCGTCGATGAATTCGTAGCCCTTGCCAGCTTCGTTCGGCTCGATCTTGAGCCAGACGTGACCGAACTGACCGCGACCACCGGATTGCTTGACGAACTTGCCTTCCTGCTCGACCGACTTCTTGATGCATTCGCGGTAAGCAACCTGCGGTGCACCAACGGTGGCCTCGACGTTGAATTCGCGGCGCATGCGGTCAACCAGAATTTCCAGGTGCAATTCGCCCATACCGGAAATAATGGTTTGGCCGGATTCTTCGTCAGTGCGCACGCGGAAGGACGGATCTTCCTGAGCCAGACGACCGAGCGCCAGACCCATCTTTTCCTGGTCGGCCTTGGTCTTCGGTTCAACAGCAACGTGAATCACCGGCTCCGGGAAGATCATGCGCTCAAGGGTGATGACCTTTTGCGGATCACAGAGCGTATCACCGGTGGTAGCCTCTTTCAGACCCACGGCAGCAGCGATGTCACCAGCGCGCACTTCCTTGATTTCTTCACGCTGGTTGGCGTGCATCTGCAGGATACGACCCAGACGCTCCTTACGACCCTTGACGGGGTTGTAAACAGTATCGCCAGAATTGATCACACCGGAATAGACGCGGAAGAAGATCAGCTGACCAACGAACGGATCGGTCATGATCTTGAAAGCCAGAGCCGAGAAAGCCTCGTCGTCGGCGGCACGACGCTCGCCTTCGGATTCGTTCTCGAGAATACCCTTGACCGGCGGAATATCAACCGGCGACGGCAGCAGCTCAATGACCGCGTCCAGCATCTTCTGCACGCCCTTGTTCTTGAAGGCGGTACCGCACAGCATCGGCTGGATTTCACAGGCAATGGTACGGGTGCGCAGACCAAGAATGATGTCGGCTTCGGACAGCTCACCTTCTTCGAGGTAGCGATTCATCAACTCTTCGGAGGCTTCGGCAGCCGCCTCAACCATCTGCTCGCGCCAGGTTTGCGCATCGGCAGCCAGCTCAGCCGGGATGTCGCGGGCATCGTATTTCATGCCTTGCGAAGCCTCGTCCCAGTAGATGGCCTTCATCTTGATCAGGTCAACCACACCCTCGAACTTGTCTTCGGCACCGATCGGGATGACGATAGGCACAGGGTTGGCCTTCAGACGCAGCTTCAGCTGATCGACCACGCGGAAGAAGTTGGCACCGGAACGATCCATCTTGTTCACGAAAGCCAGGCGCGGCACGCCGTACTTGTTGGCCTGACGCCAGACGGTTTCGGACTGGGGCTGAACACCGCCCACAGCACAGTAAACCATACAGGCGGCATCCAGAACGCGCATCGAGCGCTCAACTTCGATGGTGAAGTCAACGTGTCCCGGGGTGTCGATGATGTTGATGTGGTGCGGCTGGAACTGCTTGTCCATACCGCTCCAGAAGCAGGTCGTGGCGGCCGAGGTAATGGTAATGCCGCGCTCTTGCTCCTGCTCCATCCAGTCCATGGTGGCGGCGCCATCATGCACTTCACCGATCTTGTGGTTAACACCAGTGTAGTAGAGGATACGTTCGGTCGTCGTCGTCTTGCCGGCGTCGATGTGCGCGCTGATACCGATATTACGGTAGCGCTCAATGGGGGTTTTGCGTGCCACGTTAGAGCCCTTTGAAAATTAGAAGCGGAAGTGAGCAAAAGCCTTGTTGGCTTCGGCCATACGGTGCACTTCGTCACGCTTCTTGACAGCACCGCCGCGATTTTCGGCAGCTTCCAGCATTTCGGCGGCCAGGCGCTGGCCCATCGACTTTTCCGAACGCTTGCGGGCAGACTCACGCAGCCAGCGCATAGCCAGCGCAGCGCGACGAGCCGGACGAACCTCAACCGGAACCTGGTAGTTCGCACCGCCGACGCGACGGGACTTCACTTCGACCATCGGGCGTACATTGCCCATGGCAGCGCTGAACACTTCCAGCGGGTCCTTGCCACCCTTGGTGGTAATGATTTCGAACGCGCCATAGACGATGCGCTCGGCGACAGACTTCTTGCCGCTTTGCATGATGGCGTTAACGAACTTGGAAACTTCGACGCTACCGAACTTGGGATCCGGCAGGATGTCACGCTTGGGTACTTCACGACGACGGGGCATATTGACCTCAATTAAACACGATTCAGTTGAAAAGCCGGGCTAGGGTTATACCCTCCCGGCTCCTCCCGACCGCCCAAAGGGACGGCCACTTACTTAAGCCACTTGATAAATCAAGCAGCCTTCGGACGCTTGGCCCCGTACTTGGAACGGACTGCTTACGATCCTTGACGCCCTGGGTGTCCAGGGAGCCACGCACGGTGTGGTAACGCACACCAGGCAAATCCTTGACGCGGCCACCACGGATCAGGACCACAGAGTGCTCCTGCAGGTTGTGGCCTTCACCACCGATATAGGAAATGACTTCAAAGCCATTCGTCAGACGAACCTTGCACACCTTACGCAGTGCGGAGTTCGGTTTTTTCGGGGTGGTGGTATAGACGCGGGTACAAACACCACGCTTCTGCGGGCACTTTTCCAGAGCAGGAACCTTGCTCTTGGTGACCTCGGCAACGCGCGGCTTGCGCACGAGCTGATTGATAGTCGGCATATCGAACTTCCTTCAACGACCGGGCACCAACAGAAGGTGCGCGACGGCAATTTTGTTATCCAAAGCAGAGACAATGATTAGCCTCTGCCGACAAAGACCATAGATTCTATGGTTGATCAACCCCCATGTCAACGAGACATGAGGGTTGCTATTGACTTACAGACCCTGATCAACTTCCTGCGTTGCATTCTCCGCAGTCGGCGCTTCGATCGGCCGGGTCGCGGCAATATCTTCGCCGGCCATCTGGGCCTTGCGGCTGCGGTGGTAGGCAAGCCCCGTACCGGCCGGGATCAGGCGCCCGACGATCACGTTTTCCTTGAGACCACGCAGCTCATCGCGCTTACCCATGATGGCAGCCTCGGTGAGAACACGCGTGGTTTCCTGGAAGGACGCCGCGGAAATGAACGAGTCGGTCGACAACGAAGCCTTGGTAATACCCAGCAGCATGTGCTCGAAAGTAGCCGGCAGCTTGCCTTCGGCGATCACGCGATCATTTTCCGCCAACAGTTCAGCACGCTCCACCTGTTCGGACTTGATGAACTTGGTGTCGCCCGCCTCAACGATGGTGATACGGCGCAGCATCTGGCGGACAATCACTTCAATGTGCTTGTCGTTGATCTTCACACCCTGCAGACGATAGACGTCCTGCACCTCGTCGGTAATGTAGCGAGCCAGCGACTCGACACCTTGCAGACGCAGGATGTCGTGCGGATCGGGCAGACCTTCGACGATCTTCTCACCCTTATTGACCACCTGACCGTCGTGCACCAGCACATGCTTGTCCTTCGGAATCAGGAACTCGTGGACATTGCCGTCGAGGTCGGTGATGACCAGACGCTGCTTGCCCTTGGTGTCCTTGCCGAAGCTGATGGTGCCGGTGACCTCGGCGAGCACGGAAGCATCCTTCGGGGTGCGCGCTTCGAACAGTTCAGCGACACGCGGCAGACCGCCGGTGATGTCGCGGGTCTTGGCGGACTCTTGCGGCATGCGGGCGAGGACATCGCCGACACCGACCTGCTGGCCATCAACTACCGAAATGATCGAACCAACCTGGAAGGCGATCGAGACGTGGTGATCGCTACCGGCAATCTTGACTTCCATACCGTTTTCGTCGAGCAGCTTGACCACAGGACGCACGCCCTTGGTCGCTGCCTTGCCACCGCGCTTGTGGTCGATAACGACCAGCGTAGACAAGCCGGTCACATCATCGACCTGCTTGGCAACGGTGACGCCCTCTTCGACATTCTCGAAGCGGACGGTACCGGCGTATTCGGTGACGATCGGACGGGTGTGCGGATCCCAGTTGGCCAGCTTGGCGCCAGCCTTGACGATCTTGCCTTCGTCAGCAGCCAGCGTGGCACCGTAAGGCACCTTGTGGCGCTCACGCTCACGGCCGTGGTCGTCGGTAATCAGCACTTCGCCGGAGCGGGAGATGACAACCTTCTCGCCCTTGGCACTGGTCACGTAACGCATGTTGGAGGTGTAGCGGACGGTACCGGCCGATTTGGCCTCGACCTGCGACGCAACAGCGGCACGGGAAGCGGCACCGCCGACGTGGAAGGTACGCATGGTCAGCTGGGTGCCTGGTTCGCCGATCGACTGCGCAGCGATAACGCCAATCGCTTCACCGGCATTGACCATCATGCCACGGCCGAGGTCGCGGCCATAGCACTTGGCGCACAGGCCGTAACGCGTGTCGCAGGAGAGCGGAGTACGCACCTTGACTTCGTCGATGCCGAGTTTGTCGATCAGGTCGACCAGATCCTCATCCAGCATGGTGCCAGCGAAGATGACGGTCTCCTGGGTTTCCGGATCGACCAGATCGTCGACCGTGACGCGACCAAGGATACGCTCGCGCAACGGCTCGATAACCTCGCCGCCTTCGACCAGAGCCTTAACGGCGAAACCGTTCTGGGTACCGCAGTCGTCCTCGGTGATCACCAGATCCTGAGTCACGTCGACCAGACGACGGGTCAGGTAACCCGAGTTGGCGGTCTTCAGTGCGGTATCGGCCAGACCCTTACGCGCGCCGTGGGTTGAGATGAAGTACTGAAGAACGTTCAGGCCTTCACGGAAGTTGGTGGTAATCGGGGTTTCGATAATCGAACCATCCGGCTTCGCCATCAGGCCGCGCATACCAGCCAGCTGGCGAATCTGGGCAGCCGAACCGCGGGCGCCGGAGTCGGCCATCATGTAGATGGAATTGAAGGACTCCTGCTTGACCTTCTTGCCATGGCGGTCGATGGTATCCTCGTGGCCGAGTTCGTCCATCATCACCTTGGCGACCTGGTCACCGGTACGGCCCCAGATATCGACGACCTTGTTGTAACGTTCGCCCTGGGTAACCAGACCGTTCGTGTACTGGGTCTCGATTTCCTTGACCTCGGCTTCGGCGGCGGAAATGATTTCGTATTTCTTGCTCGGCACCAGCATGTCGTCCGAACAGAAGGAAATACCAGCCCGGGTCGCCAGCGCGTAACCGTTCTGCATCAGCTTGTCGGCGAAAACGACGGTTTCCTTGAGGCCGCAACGACGAAAAGATTCGTCGATCAGCTTGGAGATTTCCTTCTTCTTCAGGGCGCGGTCGATGACCTTGAAGGGCAGGCCCTTCGGCAGAATCTTCGAGAGCAGGGCACGACCGGCCGTGGTTTCGACGCGGACGATCTTCTCGGTCCATTCGCCATCGACGGCAGCCGGTTCGTATTGCGTCAGACGAACCGAAATCCGCGACTGGACGTCGAGTTCCTTGGCCGCCATGGCGCGTTCGATTTCGGCGATGTCAGCGAAGTACATGCCTTCGCCCTTGCCGTTGATCTTCTCGCGGGTCGCGTAGTACAGACCCAACACGATATCCTGCGACGGCACGATGATCGGCTGGCCGTTGGCCGGCGACAGCACGTTGTTCGAGGCCAGCATCAGGGTGCGGGCTTCCATCTGGGCTTCGAGGGACAGCGGCACGTGAACAGCCATCTGGTCACCATCGAAGTCGGCGTTGAAGGCGGCGCAGACGAGCGGGTGCAGCTGGATGGCCTTGCCTTCGATCAGGGTCGGTTCGAACGCCTGGATACCGAGGCGGTGCAGGGTCGGCGCCCGGTTCAGCATGACCGGATGTTCGCGGATGACATCTTCGAGGATGTCCCAAACCACTGGTTCCTGGCCTTCGACCATCTTCTTGGCTTGCTTGATGGTCGTGGCGTAGCCGAGCACTTCCAGCTTGTGGAAGATGAAGGGCTTGAACAGTTCGAGCGCCATCAGCTTGGGCAGGCCGCACTGATGCAGCTTGAGCTGCGGACCGACCACGATGACCGAACGGCCGGAGTAGTCGACGCGCTTACCGAGCAAGTTCTGGCGGAAACGACCGCCCTTGCCCTTGATCATGTCGGCCAGCGACTTCAGCGGACGCTTGTTGGCACCGGTCATCGCCTTGCCGCGGCGGCCGTTGTCGAGCAGGGAGTCGACCGACTCCTGCAGCATGCGCTTTTCGTTGCGGACGATGATTTCCGGGGCCTTCAGCTCGAGCAGACGCTTCAGACGGTTGTTGCGGTTGATGACGCGACGATAGAGGTCGTTGAGGTCGGAGGTCGCGAAGCGGCCGCCGTCCAGCGGGACCAGCGGACGCAGGTCCGGCGGCAGGACCGGCAGGACTTCGAGGATCATCCAGTCCGGCTTGATGCCAGATTTCTGGAAACCTTCGAGAATCTTCAGACGCTTGGCCAGCTTCTTGTTCTTGGCTTCGGAACCGGTGACTTCGAGTTCGGCGCGTAGCGATTCGACTTCGCTGTTGAGGTCGAGGTTGCGCAGCAGTTCGCGGATGCCCTCGGCCCCCATGAATGCGGTGAACTCGTCGCCGTGCTCTTCCATCATCTCCAGATATTGCTCTTCGGTGAGCAGCTGGGCACGCTGGAGGTTGCTGACCATTCCGGGATCGGTCACGACATAGGCTTCGAAGTACAGGACGCGCTCAATATCGCGCAACGTCATGTCGAGCACCATGCCGAGACGGGACGGCAGGGACTTCAGGAACCAGATGTGGGCGGTCGGCGAGGCCAGTTCGATGTGACCCATGCGGTCACGGCGAACCTTGGCCAGCGTCACTTCGACGCCGCACTTCTCGCAGATCACGCCACGGTGCTTGAGGCGCTTGTACTTGCCGCACAGGCACTCGTAGTCCTTGATCGGGCCAAAGATCTTGGCGCAGAACAGGCCGTCGCGCTCGGGCTTGAAGGTCCGGTAGTTGATGGTTTCCGGCTTCTTGACTTCGCCGTAGGACCAGGAACGGATCTTTTCGGGCGAAGCGAGGCCAATGGTAATCGCGTCGAATTCCTCTTCGGCGGTTACCTGCTTGAATAGATCGAGCAATGCTTTCATCGTTTAACTCCCAGCCCTAAATCAGTAACGTTCCAGATCGATATCGATCGCCAGCGAACGGATTTCCTTGACCAGCACATTGAAGGATTCCGGCATGCCGGCATCGATACGGTGCTCGCCCTTGACGATGTTTTCGTACACCTTGGTACGGCCATTCACGTCATCGGACTTCACGGTCAGCATTTCCTGCAGCACGTAAGCTGCACCATAAGCCTCCAGCGCCCACACTTCCATTTCACCGAAGCGCTGGCCACCGAACTGTGCCTTGCCGCCCAGCGGCTGCTGGGTAACCAGGGAGTACGGGCCAGTCGAACGGGCGTGCATCTTGTCGTCAACCAAGTGATGCAGCTTCAGGTAGTGCATGTAGCCAACCGTAACCGGACGCTCGAAAGCTTCACCGGTCCGGCCATCAAACAGCGTCATCTGGCCCGAGGAGGGCATGCCGGCCAAGGCCAACATCGCCTTGATTTCCTCTTCCTTGGCGCCGTCGAACACCGGAGTGGCGAACGGCACGCCGTTTTGCAGATTGCCGGCCATCTCCATCACTTCGACATCGGTCAGCTCTTCAAGGTTCTCGGCCTTGCCGCTGGAGTTGTAGACCGTGTCCAGGAAGCCGCGCATTTCCTTGACGCTGGACTGGGCACGCAGCATGGCACCAATCTTGTGACCGAGGCCCTTGGCGGCGAGGCCGAGGTGCACTTCGAGAATCTGACCGACGTTCATCCGGGACGGTACGCCGAGCGGGTTGAGCACGATATCGACCGGGCTGCCATCTTCCATGTGCGGCATGTCTTCGACCGGCAGGATGCGGGAAACCACACCCTTGTTACCGTGCCGGCCGGCCATCTTGTCGCCGGGCTGCAGGCGACGTTTGACCGCGACATAGACCTTGACCATCTTCTGCACACCCGGCGGCAGTTCGTCACCCTGGGTCAGCTTCTTGCGCTTGGCTTCAAAGGCCAGATCGAAGTCCTTGCGCGCCTGTTCCAGGCCATCCTTGACCTGTTCCAGTTGCAGCGCGGCGTCGTCGTCGGCCAGACGGATGTCGAACCAGTGGTGCGGATCCATCCCGTCGAGATAAGCCTGATCGATCACCGAGCCCTTGGCCAGCTTCTTCGGGCCGCCATTGGCCTTCTTGTTGAGAATCAGACGACCAACCCGCTCAAAGGCATCGCGTTCGACGATCCGCATCTGGTCGGCCAGATCGAGCTTGTAGTGACGCAGGTGCTCGTCGATGATCGACTGGGCGCGCTTGTCACGCTCGATGCCTTCACGGGTGAACACCTGGACGTCGATGACAGTACCGGCGATGCCCGAGGGAACGCGTAGCGAGGTGTCCTTAACGTCGGAGGCCTTTTCGCCGAAGATGGCGCGCAGCAGCTTTTCTTCCGGCGTCAGCTGGGTCTCGCCCTTGGGGGTAACCTTGCCGACCAGAACGTCGGCGGCTTCGACTTCGGCGCCGATATAGACGATGCCGGAATCATCCAGACGGGAGAGCTGAAGTTCGCCCAGCGACGCGATGTCGCGGGTGATTTCTTCAGGGCCGAGCTTCGTGTCGCGGGCAACGACCGTCAGTTCCTTGATATGGATCGAGGTGTAACGGTCTTCGGCAACGACGCGTTCGGAGATCAGGATCGAGTCTTCGAAGTTGTAGCCGTTCCACGGCATGAAGGCGATCAGCATATTCTGGCCGAGAGCCAGTTCGCCCTTGTCGGTAGAAGCGCCATCGGCCACCACATCGCCCTTGGCGATGATGTCGCCAACGCGGACCAGCGGGCGCTGGTTGATGTTGGTGTTCTGGTTGGAACGGGTGTACTTGACCAGATTGTAGATATCGACGCCGACTTCGCCGGCAATCGTTTCATTGTCGTTAACCCGAACCACGACGCGGCCGGCATCGACATAGTCGACCTTGCCACCGCGCAATGCGACAACAGCGGTACCCGAGTCGACCGCAACGGTACGCTCGATACCGGTGCCAACCAGCGGCTTTTCCGGACGCAGACAGGGGACGGCCTGACGCTGCATGTTGGCGCCCATCAAGGCGCGGTTCGCGTCATCGTGCTCAAGGAAGGGAATCAGCGAAGCGGCCACCGAGACGATCTGACCAGGTGCCACGTCCATATACTGAACGCGTGCCGGTTCGGCGAGGATGGTTTCACCCTTTTCGCGACAGGTCACCAGGTCATCGGAGAGGCGACCCGCTTCGTCGAGCGACGAATTGGCCTGGGCAACGACGTAGTTGCCTTCCTCGATGGCCGACAGGTATTCGATGTCATTGGTCACCTGGCCGCCATTCACCTTGCGGTAAGCGGTTTCGATGAAGCCGTAGTCATTTACGCGGGCAAACAGGGCCAGCGAGTTGATCAGACCGATGTTCGGGCCTTCCGGCGTTTCGATCGGGCAGACGCGACCGTAGTGGGTCGGATGCACGTCGCGCACTTCGAAGCCGGCACGTTCGCGAGTCAGACCGCCCGGGCCAAGAGCCGAAACGCGGCGCTTGTGGGTGATTTCGGACAGCGGATTGGTCTGGTCCATGAACTGCGACAACTGGCTGGACCCGAAGAATTCCTTGATCGCGGCACTGATCGGCTTCGCGTTGATCAGGTCGTGCGGCATCAGGTTGTCGGATTCAGCTTGCGACAGGCGCTCCTTGACAGCGCGCTCGACACGAACCAGGCCGGCACGGAACTGGTTTTCGGCCAGTTCGCCGACCGAACGGACGCGACGATTGCCAAGGTGATCGATGTCGTCGATTTCACCGCGACCATTGCGCAGATCGACGAGAATCTTGATGACTTCGACGATGTCGCGCGGCGACAGGGTCAACTGTTCCCGCACTTCGGCATTGGCGCCCAGCGGCTTGATCTTGGCAGCCAGGGCTTCGGCTTCGGCCAGCGTCAGGTTCTCGGAGAAGGCACGCGGGCCATACGGCAGCAGGCCGACCAGATCCTGGATGACCGGCAGCGGAAAGCCCGAGCCTTCGGCCAGGTTCTTCAGCGCAGCTTCGGCACGCGAAGCCAGATTCTTGACCGTAACCTTGTATTCAATGACATCCGGACGGGTCAGACGGCGATTGAACTTCATCCGGCCAACGCCGGAAAGATCGTAACGCTCGTCCGAGTAGAAGAGGCCGTTGAAGAGGATCTCGACGGCTTCCTCGGTCGGCGGCTCACCCGGACGCATCATGCGGTAAATGGCGACGCGTGCAGCCTGGCGGGTCGCCGTTTCGTCGGCCCGCAGCGTATTGGAGATGAAGGCACCGCGGTCGAGCTCGTTGGTATACAGCGTCTCGATAGTGGTGATTTCAGCTTCGCGCAGTTTGGCGAGCAGCGTTTCGGTAATTTCGTCATTGGCATTGGCAACGACTTCGCCCGTCGCCTTGTCGATCAGATTACGCGCCACAACGCGGCCGATGATGAAGTCTTCCGGCACGACGAGCTGCTGCATCGAAGCGGCGGCGATATCGCGGATATGCTTGGCGGTAATGCGCTTGTCCTTGGCAACGATAACCTTGCCATCGGGGGCGACAAAATCGAAGCGCGCCACTTCACCGCGCAGACGTTCGGGAACCAGTGTGAACTCGACCTTTTCCTTGCCGAGCAGGAAGGTATCGAAGTCGAAGAACTGGTCAAGGATTTCCTCGGACGACATGCCGATCGCCTTGAGCAGCGTGGTCACCGGCATCTTGCGGCGACGGTCGACGCGGAAGAACAAGGTGTCCTTCGGATCGAATTCAAAATCCAGCCAGGAACCGCGGTAAGGAATGATGCGTGCTGAGAACAGCAGTTTGCCCGAGCTGTGGGTTTTACCCCGATCATGCTCGAAGAAGACGCCAGGAGAGCGGTGCAACTGGGAAACGATGACCCGCTCGGTGCCGTTGATCACGAAGGAACCATTGGTCGTCATGAGCGGAATCTCGCCCATATAGACTTCCTGCTCCTTAACTTCCTTCACGGTGTCCGGTGCTTCGCGATCCATGATGACCAGTCGCACCCGGGCACGCAGGGATGAGGCAAAGGTCAGGCCACGTTGCTGGCACTCGGTGACGTCGAATGCCGGAGCGCCCAGAAGGTAGCTCACGAACTCGAGGCGCGCATTGCCAGAGTGGGAAACAATCGGAAAGATCGAGGTAAATGCAGCCTGCAGGCCTTCATTTTTCCGTTTCTCGGCAGCGACTTCATCTTGCAGGAAGTCCTTGAAGGACTGCAATTGGGTCGCCAACAAGTAGGGAACGTCCAGCACGCTGGCGCGCTTGGCGAAGCTCTTGCGGATGCGTTTCTTCTCGGTGAAGGAGTAAGTCATGGTAACTCCGTGAGGATAAAATCAAACATAGAACCTGTCGAAACAGGCAAACGCAAACAAGCTCTCCTCCCTTGACAGGAAGAGGAAAGCATCGTTTGCGTTTGCCGCTTGGCGTTATTCAAGTTCGCTTTTGGTTCAATGAAACCTGTAGTACAAAGCACAAAAGGGCTGGCGGAAAAACCGCCAGCCCGAATTGCAAAAGTCGATTACTTGACTTCGACCTTGGCGCCTGCGTCTTCCAGTTGCTTCTTGAGGGCTTCGGCATCGGCCTTGGAAACGCCTTCCTTGACAGCCTTCGGAGCGCCATCAACCAGATCCTTGGCTTCCTTGAGGCCCAGACCGGTAACTGCACGCACGACCTTGATGACTTCAACCTTCTTGTCGCCGGCAGCATTGAGCATGACGGTGAATTCGGTCTGTTCTTCGACAGCAGCGGCGGCAGCAGCCGGGCCGGCAACGGCCATGGCAGCGGCGGAAACGCCAAACTTCTCTTCGAACGCCTTGACCAGGTCGTTCAGTTCCATAACGGTCAGGGCGCCAACGGCTTCCAGAATGTCTTCTTTGCTAATTGCCATTTCAAATAACTCCTAAATCAGTTCGTATGCGGTACGGTTAAGCAGTGGCTTCTTCGCGCTGCTTGGCCAGTGCAGCCAAGCCGCGGACAAAGCCGGCGACCGGAGCTTGCATGACATACAGTAGCTTGGAGAGCAGCTCTTCGCGGCTCGGGATGGAGGCAAGCGCCTGCACACCGGCTTTGTCGAGCACCTTGCCGGCGTAAGAACCGGCTTTCAGCACGAGCTTGTCGTTGGATTTTGCGAAATCGCTAAGAATCTTCGCAGCAGCAACCGGGTCGGCGGAGACGCTATAAATCAGCGGCCCGACCATTTGGTCAGCCAGGCCAGCGAACGGGGTGTCCGCGACCGCGCGACGAACCAAGGTATTCTTCAACACACGCAGATACACACCAGACTCGCGCGCCTTCCTGCGCAGCACAGTGAGGTCGACGACCCCAATGCCACGATATTCGGCAATCACGATGGTCTGTGCGTTGGCCACTTGTGCCGACACCTCAGCTACAACCGCTTTTTTGTCGTTCAGATTGAGACCCACAGGTCTTTCCTCCTTTCAAGTCATAACACGACGGGAAACATTCCCGCCGCACCTACGGCGACCTGAACCAGAAGCTATGCCGCCCGTTGCCGGTCGGCAGAAAATCTTGTTCTGGGACACCGTCTGCGCAGGGTGCTTTCGCGATTAAGCGCCGTTACCGGAGCGCCTGCGGTCTTTGACGATTCGCTGATTGCCGACAAAGCGGCAATCAACGACCCAAAGTACTTAATTAACCAACCAGGGTGGCCTGATCGACGCGAACGCCGGGGCCCATGGTGGCGGCAACGGCAACCTTGCGCAGGTACTGCCCCTTGGAGGAGGCAGGCTTCGCTTTCTGCAGCGCTTCGATCAGCGCCTTGAGGTTGGTTTCCAGATTCTCGACCGAGAAAGAAGCACGACCGATGGTCGCGTGCACGATACCGGCCTTGTCGGTACGGTACTGAACCTGACCGGCCTTGGCGTTCTTGACGGCGGTGGTGACATCCATGGTCACAGTACCGACCTTCGGGTTCGGCATCAGACCGCGCGGGCCGAGGATCTGGCCGAGTTGGCCGACGACCCTCATGGCATCCGGGGTAGCGATGACGACGTCGAAGTTCAGGTTACCGGCCTTGACTTCGGCAGCCAGGTCGTCGAAACCGACGACTTCAGCACCGGCAGCCTTGGCGGCCTCGGCCTTTTCGCCTTGGGCGAAGACAGCGACGCGAACGGACTTGCCCGTGCCAGCCGGCAGCACGACCGAGCCACGAACGACTTGGTCGGACTTGCGTGCGTCGACGCCGAGGTTAACGGCAACGTCAATCGACTCGTCGAATTTAGCAGTTGCGGTTTCCTTGGCCAGGGTCAGGGCTTCCTGAACCGGGTACAGCTTCTGGGCGACGATCTTGCCGGCCTGAGCCTTTTGCTTTTTCGTGAGCTTAGCCATGATTACAAACCCTCCACCGTGATGCCCATCGAGCGGGCGGAGCCGGCGATGGTGCGAACAGCCGCTTCAAGGTCGGCAGCGGTGAGATCCGGCTGCTTGGTCTTGGCGATTTCCTCAGCCTGGGCGCGTGTGATCTTGCCGACCTTGTCGGTATGCGGCTTGGCCGAACCGGACTTGATGCCGGCAGCCTTCTTGATCAGGATGGTGGCCGGCGGGGTCTTCATCACGAAGGTGAAAGACTTGTCCGCAAAGGCGGTGATCACAACCGGAATCGGCAGGCCCGGCTCGACGCCTTGCGTCTGGGCATTGAAAGCCTTGCAGAATTCCATGATGTTCAGACCGCGCTGACCCAGCGCGGGACCGATTGGGGGCGACGGATTCGCCTTGCCTGCCGGCACTTGCAGCTTGATGTAGCCAACAATTTTCTTGGCCATAATGGCTCCTAATTGATGAGTGGTAGCGCGCTTTCACAGACATTGCTGCCCATTACCAACGCTCCTCTTGCCGAGACGAAGGGCTCTCGGCTTGCCCTGAAACCAGCGCTCAGGCCTTCTCGACCTGACCGAACTCCAACTCGACTGGGGTTGCCCGACCAAAGATGGTCACGGAAACACGCAGGCGATTCTTTTCGTAATTGACGTCTTCGACCGAGCCATGGAAATCGGTAAACGGACCTTCCTTGACCCGCACCACTTCGCCAGCCTCGAACAGCACTTTGGGACGGGGTTTTTCAACACCTTCCTGCATTTGCTGCATGATTTTTTCGACTTCCTTTTCCGAAATCGGAGTTGGCTTAGTGGCAGTGCCACCGACAAAACCGGTGACCTTCGGGGTGTTTTTCACTAGGTGCCAGGAATCGTCGTCCATTTCCATTTCGCACAGCACATAGCCCGGGAAGAACTTGCGCTCGGAAATCGACTTCTGGCCGGATTTCATTTCGACGACCTCTTCGACCGGCACCAGGATGCGGCCGAATTTATCCTGCATCCCCAAACGGGTAATGCGCTCCTGAATGGCGCGCATCACACTTTTTTCAAAGCCGGAATAGGCGTGTACGACATACCAGCGTTTGCTCATGATTTCTTCCAGCCCAGCACGAGGTCATAGAGAACCCACTCGAGGCTCTTGTCAGTCAGATACAGGAAGACCGCCATGACCACCACGAAGGCGAAAACCGCCCCAGTGGTCTGCATGGTTTCCTTGCGGCTCGGCCAGACGACTTTCTTGGCTTCGACCACCGCCTCGTTGGCAAACACGAAAAAGCGTTGCCCCGGCTCGGTTTTCCAGGCCACGACAATTGCCAGCGCCAACCCGACAAGGACCGCCAGGACGCGCAAAATCATTGCCTGCTCAGAGAGCAGGTAGAAGCCAGCCACGCCAGCTGCCAGAATAACCAGCGCCAGCGCAAACTTGATCTTGTCAGCCATTACGTTCGCGATCTTTAAAGAGAGTGGCAGGGGCGGAGGGAATCGAACCCCCGACCTACGGTTTTGGAAACCGTTGCTCTACCAATTGAGCTACACCCCTGCTGCAGAAACATCAAGGCGCCCCGGTTTTCCGGAGCGCCTCTGAACTTTTGCTACCTATCGATTACTCGATGATCTTGGCGACGACACCGGCGCCGACGGTACGACCGCCTTCACGGATGGCAAAGCGCAGACCTTCTTCCATGGCGATCGGTGCGATCAGCTTGATGGTCATGGCGATATTGTCGCCCGGCATCACCATCTCGACGCCTTCCGGCAGATCGATGGAGCCGGTCACATCGGTCGTACGGAAGTAGAACTGCGGACGGTAACCGTTGAAGAACGGGGTGTGACGACCGCCTTCGTCCTTGGACAGGATGTACACTTCCGAGGTGAAGTGGGTGTGCGGCTTGACCGAACCCGGCTTGCACAGGACTTGGCCGCGCTCGACGTCTTCACGCTTGGTGCCGCGCAGCAGGGCGCCGATGTTGTCGCCGGCCTGACCTTGGTCAAGCAGCTTGCGGAACATTTCGACACCGGTACAGATGGTCTTGACGGTGGGGCGGATACCGACGATTTCGATTTCTTCGCCAACTTTGACGATGCCGCGCTCGACACGACCGGTGACGACGGTGCCGCGACCGGAGATCGAGAAGACGTCTTCAACTGGCATCAGGAAGGGCTGGTCAATGGCGCGCTCGGGATTCGGGATGTAGGTATCGAGGGCATCGGCCAGACGGAAGATCGACGGTTCGCCGATTTCGGACTGGTCACCTTCGAGGGCCTTCAGGGCGGAGCCATGAATGATCGGGGTGTCGTCGCCCGGGAAGTCGTACTTGGAGAGCAGTTCGCGCAGTTCCATTTCGACGAGTTCGAGCAGTTCGGCGTCGTCCACCATGTCGCACTTGTTCATGTACACCAGCACGTACGGCACGCCGACCTGACGGGCCAGCAGGATGTGCTCACGGGTCTGCGGCATCGGGCCGTCAGCGGCGGAACAGACGAGAATAGCACCGTCCATCTGGGCGGCACCGGTAATCATGTTCTTGACGTAGTCGGCGTGGCCCGGGCAGTCAACGTGGGCGTAGTGACGGTTGGCGGTTTCGTATTCGACGTGGGCGGTATTGATGGTAATACCACGAGCCTTTTCTTCCGGCGCCGCGTCAATTTCATCATACTTCTTGGCCGAACCACCAAACTTGGCGGACAACACGGTGGTGATCGCAGCAGTCAGCGTCGTCTTGCCATGGTCAACGTGACCAATCGTGCCAACGTTGACGTGCGGTTTCGTACGCTCGAATTTTTCCTTAGCCATTCCAGTTCCTCAATAATCAAATAAGTCAAAAATCCAGAATCCAAGCTAATCGGTGGTGCCCATGGGCAGGATCGAACTGCCGACCTCTCCCTTACCAAGGGAGTGCTCTACCACTGAGCCACATGGGCCTACCTTAAAACTCCGGCCGTACCGTGCATGGAGCGGGTGAAGGGAATCGAACCCTCGTCTTAAGCTTGGAAGGCTTCAGCTCTACCATTGAGCTACACCCGCTTATCCTTCGCCCGCAACACAGGCCGCTACAGCAAAAATCTGGTGGAGGGGGAAGGATTCGAACCTTCGAAGGCAGAGCCGACAGATTTACAGTCTGTTCCCGTTGACCGCTTGGGTACCCCTCCAGGGAACGCAAGATTATCCGGGCCTATTAAAACCCTGTCAACACTTTAACAATAAAAAAGCCGGCAAAAGCCGGCTTTTCGGTGAAGCGGAAGTGTTTACTTCTGGGAAAGAACCCAGGCAACCAGTTTCTTGGCCTCGTCGTCGGTGACGTTGTTGGGGGCATCGGGATTTCGCCCCAGGCGCCCTTGCCACCAGCCTTTACCTTGGCGGCCAGTGCTGCCGGAGCCTTGGCATCGCCCTTGTACTTGGCAGCGACATCCTTATAGGATGGGCCAACCAGCTTCTTGTCGATGGCGTGGCAGGACATGCAATTCTTGGCTTTGGCCAGCGCTTCGTCGGCGTGCGCCTGGCCTGCCATCACGATACCAGCGGCAGCCATCATGGCAACATAAACAGACTTCATTCTCTCGCTCCGATTGTCAGGTTGGTTGATAATACAGCGGCGGATGATAAAGCCCTTTTCCGCCCTTGCAAACCAGGCATCGCACTGAATCAGGGGAAAACGAGGAGTACAGCATCCGCCCTTAGTTAACGCCCGACGGCCTCAGGCGTTGACCTCGATTGCTCAAGAAGTTGGCGACGAAACAGCCAGCGCGGCACCGGCCGAAACAAACAGGGCACCAAAGGCCCGATTCTGCAGGCGTAGCAACTTGGGATCGTGCAGCCAGCGCCCCAGGCGAGCCGCAGTCAGCGCATAGCAGGACATCACGACGAGGTCGGTCAGGCAAAGCGTAATGGCGATGGTCACGTACTGTGACAACAAGGGATTCGTCGGATTGATGAACTGTGGGACAAGGGCGCCAATGAAAATGACCGCCTTGGGATTGGTCAGGTTAACCAACAATCCCTGGAGAAAAAGCCCCCGACGCGCCACCGTTGCGGCGCCGCCATCAACCGGCAGGGCTGCGCCCGCCATTTCTGGATACCCAGCCAGACCAGATATGCCGCACCGGCGAACTTGACTACTGCAAAGGCCGTCTCGGAAGCAGCCAGCAAGGTGCCGAAACCGATGGCGACTATGATGATCTGAACTAGGAGGGCGGCCTGCAAGCCCAGAATAACGACCAGTGCCGCCCGGTAGCCATGGCGCATGCCGGTGCTCATGCTGATGGCTGCCCCTGGCCCTGGCGTGACGGCGATCAGGACCGCCGCCAGCAGGAAAGCCAGCCAGATGGCCAGAGTCATTTACGCCGTTGAATTAGCGTCACGTCGCGCACCGCTCCCTTGTCGGCGGAGGTAGCCATCAGGGCGTAGGCCTGCAAGGCAGCCGAAACGACGCGCTCGCGGTTGACCGGGTGCCAGGCGGCATCGCCCTTGGCATCCATGGCGGCCCGCCGGCGCGCCAGTTCGGCATCGGAAACGGCCAGATGGATGCGGCGGTTCGGGATATCGATCTCGATGGTGTCGCCCTCCTCTACCAAACCGATGGCTCCGCCATCCGCTGCTTCCGGCGAGGCGTGACCGATCGACAAGCCCGAGGTGCCGCCCGAGAAACGACCATCGGTCAGCAGCGCACATTCCTTGCCCAGCCCCATCGACTTCAGATACGAGGTTGGATAGAGCATTTCCTGCATGCCGGGGCCGCCCTTGGGACCTTCATAGCGGATCACCACGACATCGCCGGCGACAATTTTCCCGGCCAGGATGCCCTCGACCGCAGTATCCTGGCTCTCGAAAACCCGCGCCTTGCCGGTGAATTTCCAGATCGACTCATCGACCCCGGCCGTCTTGACAATACAGCCATCAAGCGCAATGTTGCCGTGGAGCACAGCCAGCCCGCCATCCTGCGAATAAGCGTTGGCCTTGTTACGGATACAGCCATGGGTCCGGTCGAGATCGAGTTCGTTGTAGCGGCGATCCTGCGAGAAGGCGACCTGGGTTGGCACGCCACCCGGCGCCGCCTTGTAGAAATCATGCACCTTGACGTCGTGTTCACGCACGACATCCCAGCGATCGATCGCCTCGCCCAGCGTCTTGGCATGGACGTTCGGCACGTCGCGATGCAGCAGGCCGGCCCGGTCGAGCTCACCGAGAATGCCCATGATGCCACCGGCGCGATGGACGTCTTCGATGTGGTACTTGTCGGTCATCGGCGCCACCTTGCACAGGCAGGGCACCGAACGCGAGATGCGATCGATATCGGCCATCGTGAAATCAACCCCGGCTTCCTGCGCCGTGGCCAGGATGTGAAGCACGGTATTGGTCGAACCGCCCATTGCCACATCGAGGGTCATCGCATTTTCGAAGGCAGCCTTGGTGGCGATCGAACGCGGCAGCACCGAGGCATCGTCCTGCTCGTAGTAGCGCTTGCACAGTTCGACTATCTGGCGCCCGGCGCGCAGGAAAAGCTGCTTGCGGTCGGCGTGGGTGGCGACAACGGTACCGTTGCCAGGCAGGCTGAGGCCGAGCGCCTCGGTCAGACAGTTCATCGAGTTGGCGGTAAACATGCCCGAACAGGAACCGCAGGTCGGGCATGCCGAACGTTCGATCTCGTCCAGGTCAGCCTGGGAAACAGCGGCGTCGGCCGCCTTGACCATGGCATCGACGAGATCGAGGTGAACAACCTGGCCCTGCACCGTGACCTTGCCGGCTTCCATCGGGCCGCCGGAAACGAAGATCACCGGGATGTTGAGGCGCATGGCGGCCATCAGCATGCCCGGGGTGATCTTGTCGCAATTGGAGATGCAGACCATCGCGTCGGCGCAATGGGCATTGACCATGTACTCGACGGAGTCGGCGATCAGGTCGCGCGACGGCAGGGAATACAGCATGCCGCTGTGGCCCATGGCGATGCCGTCGTCGATCGCGATGGTATTGAATTCCTTGGCGACGCCGCCGGCCGCCTCGATCTCGCGGGCCACCATCTGGCCGAGGTCCTTGAGGTGCACGTGGCCCGGCACGAACTGGGTGAAGGAATTGACCACAGCGATGATCGGCTTGCCGAAATCGCCATCCTTCATGCCAGTGGCGCGCCACAGGGAGCGCGCGCCGGCCATGTTGCGACCATGGGTGGAAGTGCGGGAACGGTACTGGGGCATGACTCTCTCCGTCTGAAACTGTGCGCCGAAATTCTGTAACGAAAGGCGCGAACTATAATCGGGCAATTCTAGCCCACTCTGCGCCCCCAATGCTTCTTCACCCCCAGTTCGACCCCGTCGCTTTCACGCTTGGCCCCCTGTCGGTGCGTTGGTACGGTTTGATGTATCTCGTCGCCTTCGTTCAATTTATTTTGCTCGGCCGCTACCGGATCAAAACCCGCCCTGGCCTGCTCAGCGTCGAGCAACTAGACGACCTGCTCTTCTACGGCATGCTCGGCGTCATCATCGGCGGCCGACTCGGCCAGGTGCTGTTCTACGAGCCGGCCTACTTCCTCGCTCACCCGCTGGAAATCGTCGCCGTCTGGAAAGGCGGCATGAGCTTTCACGGTGGCTTTCTCGGCGTCTTGCTGGCGATGACCCTATGGACGCGCAAGCATGGCTTCGCCTGGCTCGATATCATGGATTTCGTCGCGCCGCTGGTGCCGCTTGGCCTGGCCGCCGGACGCCTCGGAAATTTCATCAATGGCGAACTCTGGGGCGCATCGCCGATCCCAGCCTGCCGTGGGCAATGATCTTCCCGCAGGCCGGCGACATGACGCCACGCCACCCCTCGCAGCTCTACCATATTGGACTCGAAGGGCTGGCGCTGTTCGCCATCCTTTGGTTGTACACCGCCCGCCCCCGACCTCGCGGCGCGGCGTCGGGCATTTTCCTGATCGGCTACGGCGCCTTCCGCTTCATCACCGAATTTTTCCGCGAACCGGACGCTGGCATTTTTGGCCAGTCCTACACGATCAGCATGGGCCAGTGGCTATCGCTGCCGATGATCCTGATCGGCCTTGGCCTGCTGGTGACGGCACACCGCAGGAAGCCTCTATAATTATGGATTACGTCTTTCAATCACCGACAGGAATCCACTCATGACACGTCCGTTCAAGGTTCTCGGCATCCAGCAAATCGCCATCGGCGGCCCTTCCAAGGAAAAGCTGCGCACTTTGTGGGTCGAGAAATTCGGCCTCGAAATCACCAGCACCTTCGTTTCCGAGCGCGAGAACGTCGACGAGGACATCTGCGCCATGGGCAGCGGACCATTCAAGGTCGAAGTCGACCTGATGCAGCCGCTCGACCCGGAAAAGAAGCCGGCCGTCCATGCCACGCCGCTCAATCACGTCGGCCTGTGGATCGACGACCTGCCCAAGGCCGTCGAATGGCTGTCGGCCAATGGCGTACGCTTCGCCCCCGGCGGCATCCGCAAGGGGGCGGCCGGTTTCGACATCACCTTCCTGCACCCCAAGGGCAACGAAGAATTTCCGATCGGCGGCGAAGGCGTGCTGATCGAATTGGTGCAGGCCCCGCCGGAAGTCGTCTCGGCCTTCGCCAAGCTGGCCGCTCAGTAAGACAAGCATGGCCGACATCCCCGAGGACGATCTCGAGGAAACTCGTGCGGCGCTCGCCCCGACCCTCGAGGCGACTGCCGCCATCCTGCCCTGGCTGGCCAAGCCCCGACGGCCCCGTTTCGACAGTGCGCTCAATCAGCGCTGGATGGACGCCGGGCAACGGCTGGCCACGGCTTGGTCGAATCGCCATAGCCAGGGCATCGATTACGTACGTCCGGCCATTTTCGCTCTCTATGGCGTGGCCTTGGAGGCCGCCGACGGCGGTTGCCTGCGCCTCGGCGAAGCTTTGGCGAGCGCCGCCGACCACCTGGAACAGCACGAGATGCCGCCGCGCCTGATCGCCGCGCTGAGCGCCAGCATCGAATGCCTGGTCGAGCCGGGCGGCCTTGAACACGAGGCCTTTGCCAGCCGCGTGGACCATTTCGCCCAGCGCCTGGAAGCGGCCCTGGCGCCACATCCGGGTACCAGCGAACGGTCGCCGGTGCTCGATCACTTGTTCGCCGACGAAGCCCGTGAGCACATCGAACATATGCGCGATGCCCTGCTCGTGCTGCCGCCGGACGCCTATGCCTTGAAATCCGAAGCCGCCCAGATCGCGCAGCAGGCAGAGCATCTCGAACTTTATGGAATCATGGATCAGGCCCGCCAACTGGCCGGCATCGTCAATGCAGCTCTCGATCTAGACAATCCGGAAATGCGCCATGGCATCGAAGAACGCCTGAACAACCTGGCCGCAGCCATTGCCGTGGTCGACGCCTAGTACCATAAAATCAACTGCTGGCACTAGAGCGGGCGAAAGATCTCCAGCGCCAGACGCTGGCCATCGCTCAGATCGGCCACCTCGGTGGTGATTTCGACCGTCCGCAGCGTACCGTCACTGCGCTGAATTTCGCTGACCAGATCGGAATGCCGCTGCCCGTCGACCACCTGGCGAAAATTCCGGACGACCTCGCTCCCGATGGATTCCGGATAGAGCTGGGATTGGCGTTTGCCAACCAGATCGCGCCGGGTGCAGCCAAACAGGCTTTCGGCCTGACGATTGGCATCGAGCACCACGCCGCTGTCGCCATCGGTCAGCAACAAGGCATCGCGCGAGGCATCGAACACGGCTTTCAGGCGTTCATTCGCCTTCAAGGCAAGGCGCCGTGCCTCTTCCGCCTCGTACTCGACCAGCGCCAGGGTCACCAGATTGGCCACGGCGTGCGCGAAGAGACGATGCGAAGTCGTCCACGGCTGGCGGGATCCGACCTGCTCAAGGCAGAGCACGCCCTGCAGCTCGCCACGAATGTGGATGGGGGTATCGAGCATGGCGGTAATCTTGTGCTGCGGCAGATAGTCGACCGCAAACTCGAAGGTCGACGGATGCAGATAGCCGTCGTCGGCCGCTATACAGTTCTCGCTACGCAAGGCCCGAAAATATGCGGGATAACGATTGGCGCCGATCTCGCCGCCACAGCTGTGCTGCCCCGTCGTCAGTTCGTAGAGCTCCAGGCAGCGCAACTCGCTTTGATCGTCGGTCAAGGCCCAGATGCTGACCCGCTCGACCCCCGCCATCCGGGCCGCCGACTCGGTGAGGATGCTCAGCGTCATGTCGAGCGACGCCTCCTTGAAATAGGCTCCGCGCGACAGGCTGGCCACCCCCTCCTGGAGTTCGACCGGCGACATCAGCGTAATGCCGGCAGCGGGATTGAGCACAGATTCCATGAACCCTCGACAAATCGCTGTACCAGATGACACAGCTTATAAGTATCGATTCTAGGAAAAATGACAAATTCCCGCCGTGAAATCCCTCACGCTTTACTTAAGTAATAGAAGAACTCCATTCCCTCGCTCAATCCGGACCTGGCGTGCTTTTGAAAATAAAAGCGGCTTTCTCCAGTTCGGTCATCCAGACCAGGCCGTCACCGTAATGGCCAGTCTTTGCCACCTCGGTAATCCGCTGAAAAATGGCCTCGGCGACATCGTCCGGGGCGACGATCTCGACTCGCACCTTGGCCGTGTAATCGGTCAGCTCGTCCTTGATGGTGTGCCGCGCAACATGGCGGGTTGGGGCGCTGCAACCGTCGACCTTGGTCACCGTCATGCCGGGAAACCCGGGCAGGGAGACCAGCGCGTCGCGCAATGCCGAGAGCTTGTTGGGGCGAATGACTGCCTTGATCTCTTTCATGCTTCCACTTTCTCCTCGTCAAACCAGCGATAAATGGTCGGCAAGACCAGCAGCGTCAGCAGGGTGCAGGTGATCAGGCCGCCGATCACGACGATCGCCAGCGGGCGCTGCACTTCCGAGCCCGGCCCATCCGAGAACAGAAAGGGGATCAAGCCGAGCATGGCGACGGTTGCCGTCATCATCACCGGCCGGAAACGCAGGGTTGCCCCTTCGATCACGGCCTCCTGTACGGTGCGCCCGTCTTCGCGCAAGCCACGAATATAGGATACCAGCACGACCCCATTCAACACGGCGATCCCCCACAGCGCGATAAAGCCCACCGAA
Organism: Dechloromonas sp. A34; assembly: GCF_026261605.1. Taxonomy (NCBI): domain Bacteria; kingdom Pseudomonadati; phylum Pseudomonadota; class Betaproteobacteria; order Rhodocyclales; family Azonexaceae; genus Dechloromonas; species Dechloromonas sp. A34. The sequence goes on along the minus strand of NZ_CP102486.1, from coordinate 427,112 downwards.
GCCGGCACCGAAAGATATTCCCCGGAAATGAAGAGCCCGATGATGCCGCCGATCGATGCAAAGGGCAGCACGGTAATGATCAGCGTCGCATAGCGCAGCGAATTGAAAAGCAGGAAAAGCAGGAAGAAGATCGCCGCGATCGTGATCGGGATGATCACCGTCAAGTGCCCCAAGGCCCGCTCCATGTTTTGGAACTGACCGCCCCACTCCAGGTAATAGCCCTCCGGCAACTTGATCTGCGCCTCGACTTTCTGCTGCAACTCGGCCACGAAGCTGCCGAGGTCCCGATCCTTGACGTTGACCCCGATCACGATACGGCGCTTGCCGAGTTCGCGCGAGATCTGCGCCGGACCATCCATGATGCGAATTTTCGCGACATCGGTCAGGCGTACCTGGGCACCGTTCGGCGAGGTGATCAGCACATTGGAGATCGCCTCGACATTATTGCGAAAAGCCTCGGGCAGTCGGACGACGCCAGGGAAGCGACGCTCGCCCTCGAAAATCTCGGTCGCCACCTTGCCGCCGATGGCAGTTTCCAGCACATCGTTGATATCCGAGACATTGAGGCCGAGGCGGGCGATGGATTGCCGGTCGATCTCGAGCGACAGGTATTGCTGCCCGCTGATCCGCTCGATGCGCAAATCCTGCGCGCCTTCCAGGGCCTGCGCGACCTTGCCGACCTGACCGGCGATCTTCTTCAACTGATCGAGATCATCGCCAAAGACCTTGACCGCGATATCCGAACGCACGCCGGTCACCATCTCGTCGACCCGGTCGGAAATCGGCTGCGCCATCACCACCTGGACGCCGGGCAAGGCCTTCAGCTTCTCGCGCATGGCATCCTGGATATCGTCCTGGCTCCAGCCGGACGGCCATTCGCTGCGCGGCTTCAGGCTGACGATCGGGGTCGACTCGTTCGATCCCTGCGGGTCGGCCGGCGATTCGCCACGACCGACCCCGGAAACGGCCGACTTGACGCCCGGCACCTGCATGACCAGGCGCATGGCCTCCATTTCCATCTTGATCGACTCGTCGAGGGAGATGTTCGGCACCCGGTTGATACCGGGCACGACGGAGCCCTCCTTCATCTCCGGAATGAAGGCGGTACCGAGAAAAGGCAGCGTGCCGACGGTCAGCAGAAAGACCCCGACGGCCGCGATCACGGTTTTCTTCTCGTTGCCCAGCGCCCAGTGCAGCATCTTCAGATAGCGCTGCTTCATCGCGGCGATCAGGCGCGTGTCGTGGTCCCCATCGTGGGCCGGCGGCTTCAGCAGGTAGGTGGACATCACCGGCGTCAGGGTCAGCGAGAGAACCAGCGAAATGGCCAGCGCGATGGCGATCGTGTAGGCGAGCGGTGCGAACATCTTGCCTTCCATGCCCTGCAAGGTCATCAGCGGCAGGAAGACGAGGATGATGATACCGACGCCGAAAATCACCGGCGTCGCAACCTCGACCACGGCGTGCAGGATGATCCGCAACTGGCTCTCGCCGGACTTGGTATGGCGCCCGAGTTGCAGAAAGGCGTTTTCGACGACCACCACCGAACCGTCGACCATCAGGCCGATGGCGATGGCCAGGCCACCCAGCGACATCAGGTTGGCGGAAATGCCCAGCTTGTTCATGGCAACGAAGGTCAGAAGGGGCGTCAGGACCAGCGTCGCGACCACGATCAGCGAGGAGCGGACATCGCCGAGGAACAGGAAAAGGACGACGATGACCAGCACGACACCTTCCAGCAAGACCTTGGTGACCGTCCACAAGGCGGCATCAACCAGTTCCGACCGGTCGTAATAGGCGACGATTTTCAGGCCGTCGGGCAGCATGCCCTTGGCGTTGATTTCATCGACCCGCGCCTTGATCCTGCTGACCACCGCCTTGGCGTTGCCGCCGGTCATCATCATCACGACGCCACCGACCGCCTCGGTCGTACCGTTCTTGATCACCGCCCCCTGGCGCACTTCATGGCCGATCTTCACTTCAGCGACGTCGCGCACGTAAACCGGTACGCCGTCCTTTTCCTTGAGCACGATGGCGCGCAAGTCGTCGAGATCCTTGACTAGGCCGACGCCGCGAATCAGGTATTGCTCTGCATACTGCGGCAGAACGCCGCCGCCGGCATTGGCGTTATTGCGGCCGACCGCCTGATAGACATCGGCAATACTGACCCCGAAATGGCGCAGGCGGTCCGGATTGACCAGGACCTGGTACTGCTTGGCAAAGCCGCCCTGCGAATTGATTTCGGCCACCCCGGGAATCGAGCGCAACAGTGGCCGTACCACCCAGTCCTGGGCCGTCCGCCGCTGCATCAGTTCATCCTCGGTCAGCGCCCGATCGCCATCATCCGGGCGCTCCAGGGTGTATTGATAAACCTCGCCCAAACCGCTCGAAACCGGCCCGAGCACCGGCGTAATGCCCTGCGGCATGCGCGAGCCGACTTCGAGCAGACGCTCCATCACCAGTTGCCGGGCGAAATAGAGATCGGTCTTGTCGTTGAAAACCAGCGTGATCAGGGAGAGGCCCGGCTTGTTCAGCGAGCGCATTTCCTCCAGCCCGGGTAGGCCGGTCATCGCCACTTCGAGCGGCACGGTGGCGAAGCGCTCGACCTCTTCCGGCGAACGACCCGGCGCTTCGGTGGCAATCTGGACCTGGATATTGGTGACATCCGGGAAAGCGTCGACCGACAGCTTGCGCGCCGCATCCAACCCGAAAAAGAGCAGGACGGTGGCAATCACCGCGACAATCAGGCGCTGCTTGAGCGCCGCACGAACCAGTGACTCGATCACGCGCCCTCCATTTCCTTGCGGTTACGCTCGTTGTTCAAATGAAAGGCGCCGTCGACGACCAGTTTTTCCTTGCCCTTGAGCCCGGACAGCACGACACGCTGGCCACCCTGCTCGACACCGAGCTTGACCTTGAGCAAACGGAAGACCCCCTCCCCCTCGGCGACAAAGACATGGTCTTCATCGTTTTCGCGAACCACGGCTCCAGCCGGTACAACCAGTCGTTCGACCGGCTTCGCCTCGATCAACATCGAAGCCAGCATGGCGGGTTTCAGGCGGCCATCGCGATTATCGAGTTCGGTGCGGACGAGGACGGTCCGCGTTTCCGGGTTGATCGTCTGACCAACGTAGATCAGCTTGCCGACCAATTTTTCATTACCCAGCGCCGGCACTTCGATACTGACCGATTGCCCGGCCTTGACCTGGCTGACCTGTTGCTCCGGGACCTGAGCCACTGCCCACAGTCGCGACAGGTCGGCGACGACGAACAGGGCATCGGCCGGCTGCACGACTTGGCCCTGGGCCAGCTTGCGCTCTACGACCACGCCACTGAGTGTCGCGACGACCGGGGTCACCGAATCGACAGCGCCATGTCGGCCCAGACGATCGATCGCGGTCGGGCTGACACCCAGCAATTGCAGCTGGTCGGCCGCGGCCCGCGTCTCGGCAACCGAGATCTGGTATTCGCTTTCGCGGCGCTGCAATTCGGCGGCGCCGATCACGTCAGCATCGAACAGCGCCTTGGCCCGCTCGGCGTTGCGCCGGTTCAGCTCCAGTTGCGCCCGCGCCTTGAGGTAGACCAGCTGCTGGCTGGACAGCTCGCTGCTGTTCAGACGGGCCAGCACTTCGCCCTTTTGCACTTCCTTGCCGAGCAGGGCGTCGATCTGGGTGACGCGGCCGGTAACGGTCGCCCCGATACGGGCCAGACGCTGCTCGTCGAAATCGATATGGCCGGCGACACGCAAGGTCTCACCAATCGGCTGGCTGCTGACTTCGGCCAGCTTGAGTTGGGCCAGCAACTCGGGGGCCGGGGTCACCAGGGCCGGATCGGCGACTTGCGGGGCCGCGGCTTTGCTATCGTCCTTGTTGCACCCGGCCAGCAGGGCTGCGGCCAGAATCATGATCAGAGTTTTTTTCATTCTTTTGTTCCACCGGGGGTCGCCCGTAGTCTTTCGATATCCACCCAGGCCGTGGCCAGTTCATAGCGGGCGGCAATCAGTTCCGCACGTGCCGCCCGATACACGCGCTGGGCATCGAGCACGTCGAGGAAGCCGCGCTCGCCGAAGCGATAGGCGGCCTCCGCCACTTTCAGCGCCGACTCCGCCTGCTTGACGATGCCCGATTCGAGCGCGGTCACCATGGCCTCGGCAATTTCGTACTGTTGGTAGGCGACTTCCAGGGTCTGGCCGAGCGAGAACTCCTGGGCGGCCAGTTCATTGCGGGCCCGTGCCAGCTGCGCTGCCGCTTCACCAACCGGGCCGCGCCGGCGATCCCAGAGCGGAATCGAAACGACGACGCCGAGCTTCGAGGCACGAACATCCGGATCCTCATCAATGCTTGCCTTGAGCGCTACACTCGGCCAGCGCTGCGCCCTTTCGAGATCGAGCTGGCGTTGAGCCCGCACCGTTTCGGCGCGGGCGCGCACCAAGTCCGGGCTCATTTGACCCACTTGCTGGCTTAGACTGGCCAGCGGCGGCACCTCCGGCACCTGGCCGAGACGGCCGGTCAGTGCGAATTCGGCGGGTAACGCATTACCGACCGCCTGACGCAGTTGGGAGCGCGCTTGTTCGACGCGAAAACCCGCCGCCTGCGCCGTTTTCTGGGCGTTGAGCAACTCCGCATCGGCCTTGATCAGTTCGAAACGGGCAGCGTCACCGGTTTCGACCCGCAATGCGATACGTGAGCGCACACTCTCGACCAAGGCAACGTCTTCACGAGCGTTCTTCACCTCCGCCTCACGGCGCAGCACCTCGAAATAGCGGCTGCGCAGGCGGGCCAGGAGGTCGGCCTCGAAAGCGCGAACGGTTGCCGTCGTCGCCTCCAGCCCGGCCTCGGCACTACCGATCCGGGCAGTCCGCCGCCACGGCATGTCGAGCGGCTGGGTCAGCGCCAGGCTGCGCGCATCGCCGGTCGCGGCACCGGGATTGCGCCCGCGCGCCGTACCGCTCAAATACTCCAATTCGGGATTGGGAAAGGCAGCCGCGCTATCGAGCGCATGGCGCGCCGCCGTGATCTGGTCGCGTGCCGCCAGCACCGAGCGGCTGGACGCCATGGCCAGCGTTTCCAGCCCGGCCAGGTCGTAGGTCGGTTCAGCAAACGCCAGCGTGGCGCTCAAGCCGCAAGCCAGCGTGATAATTTTTGTGCAATGCATCATAAGTTGTCGTTCAGCAAACCCCATGCCACGCGTCGCTCATCGCGCCTGGTCAAGCGCGGCAATCCGCTCTTCGAGCGGCGGGTGGGTCGAGAACAAGGCCATCCAGCCCTGGCCGCCGGCAATGCCGGAGGCCGCCATGCTTTGCGGCAGCGGCTCGGTATGCAGGCTGCCCAGACGACGCAGCGCGTTCTGCATCGGCAACGGCGAACGCATCAGTTGGGCGGCGCCGGCATCGGCGCGGAACTCGCGACGGCGAGAGAACCAAGCAACGATGATGCTAGCCAGGATGCCGAAGACAATTTCGCAGATGAAGCTGGTCACCATGTAGCCAATGCCCGGGCCACTGCTTTCCTGATCGTTGCGGCGCAGGAAGGAATCGACCAGGTAGCCGACGACCCGCGACAGGAAGATCACGAAAGTATTGACCACACCCTGGATCAGGGTCAGGGTCACCATGTCGCCGTTGGCGATGTGAGCAACCTCGTGCGCCAGCACGGCCTCGGCTTCCTCGCGCGTCATGCTTTGCAGCAGGCCGGTGGACACCGCGACCAGCGAGCTGTTCTTGCTCGCCCCGGTAGCGAAGGCGTTCGGCTCGCCGTCGTAGATCGCCACTTCCGGCATCGGCAACTGGGCGCGCTCGGCCAGACGGGCGACGGTATCGAGTAGCCAGACTTCGGTCGAACTGCTCGGCGATTCGATGACACGCGCCCCGGTGCTCCACTTGGCCATGGTCTTCGACATCAGCAGCGAAATGAAGGAGCCGCCGAAGCCGATCACCGCCGAGAAGGCGAGCAGCATGCCAAGGTTGAGACCGTTGGCGGTAAGGAATTTATTGACGCCGAGCAGGCTGGTGACCACACTGAGGACCAGCATGACGGCCAGGTTGGTAGCAAGGAAGAGTAAAACGCGTTTCATGGCGAACTCCATTGAATGAAGAAAACGGGCGTCATGGTATTGCATTGCACAAACCCGAAAAACCGTAGGAAAATTGAATAATCATTCGGTTTTTTCTGCTGAACAAATGACACCACTCAATTACAAGCATCTCCACTACTTCTGGGTTGTCGCCCAGGAAGGCAGCATTACGCGCGCCGCCGAACGCCTTGGCGTTGCCGTGCAGACAATCAGCGGCCAACTCTCCGTCCTTGAACGCCAGCTCGGCAAGGCCTTGTTCAACAGCCAGGGGCGGGGGCTGGTCTTGAGCGAAGCCGGGCGGGTGGCGCTCGGTTACGCCGACCAGATCTTCCAGTTGGGAGACGCTCTGGTCGATGCCGTACAGAGCAGCGATAGCGAATCGACCCTGCGGCTGCGTGCCGGCATCTCCGACGGCATTCCCAAGCTGCTCGCCTATCGTCTGCTCTCGAAAGTCACCGAGATGCCAGCCGATGTCCGGCTGATTTGCGACGAGGGTGAGTTCGAAACCCTGCTCGCCGACCTTGCGTTACACCACCTCGATGTCGTGCTGACCGACCGTGCAGCACCGGTCGGCGGCAACCTGAAGGTATTCAGCTCGCGGCTGGGCGATTTCGCCACCGGCCTGTTCGCCGCGCCACAACTGGTCGCCCGCTACAGCAAGGAATTTCCGAAAAGCCTGGATGGCGCCCCGCTACTGCTCCCGACCCGGCACAACGCGCTACGCAACCGGATCGACCGCTGGCTGGAAAGTACCGGTGTTCGCCCGAAAATCGTCGGCGAATTCGAGGACAGTGCCTTGCTCAACACCTTCGGCCGTGGGGGGCTTGGCATTTTTCCCGCCCCGCTGGCCCTGGCCGACCAGATCGCCAGCCAGCTCAATGCCCAGCCCCTGGGCCCGATGAGCGGCGTCAGCGAACAGATCTACGCCATCTCCAACGAACGGCGCATTCGCCACCCGGCCATCGAGGTCCTTTGCGCCACGGAGCCCCAGGGTGCCAGCGAGCCGGGGGTATAATTTCACCCCCCAACGCATTCCAAAGCAAAAATTCCATGTCGCTGTTTCGCCTGATTTTCCTCTTTGCCGTGAGCCACTTTTTCGCCGCTCAGGCCCTTGCCCAGCAGTTGCCCGTTCCCCCGTCACTGGCCGCCAAATCGTGGCTGCTGCTCGAAATCGGCTCCGGCCAGGTGCTCAGCGCCGAAAAGCCGGACGAGCGCCTGGAACCGGCCTCGCTGACCAAGCTGATGACCGCCTACCTGACCTTCTCGGCCATCCGCCAGAAGACCATCGCCCTCAACCAGTCCCTGCCCGTCTCGCAAAAAGCCTGGAAGACCGGCGGCTCCAAGATGTTCGTCCGGGTCGACACCCAGGTTCCGGTCGAAGACCTGATCAAGGGCATGATCGTCCAGTCCGGCAATGACGCCTGCGTCACGCTGGCCGAGGGCATCGCCGGCAGCGAGGAAAACTTCGCGCAGATGATGAACCGCGAAGCCCAACGCCTGGGTATGAAAAACAGCCACTTCATGAACTCCACCGGCCTGCCCGACCAGCAGCACTACACCACGGCACGTGACCTCTCGATCCTGGCCAGTGCGCTGATCCGCGACTTCCCCGAGGACTACAAGAAGTACTACTCGATGAAGGAATTCCGCTACAACAACATCACCCAGCCCAACCGCAACCGCCTGCTCTGGATCGACCCCACGGTCGATGGCGTGAAGACCGGCCACACCGAGGCCGCCGGCTATTGCCTGATCTCCTCGGCCATGCGCGACAAACGCCGCCTGCTCTCGGTGGTGCTCGGCACCAGTTCGGATTCCGCCCGCGCCACCGAATCGCTGAAGCTGCTCAACTGGGGCTTCCTGTCCTACGATGCCGTCTCGCTGTATACCAAGGAGCAGGCCGTTTCGACCTTGCGCGTCTGGAAGGGCGCGCAGAGCCAAGTCAAGGCCGGCTTCAACGCTGACCTGATCATTGCCGTGCCGAAAGGCTACGCTGACAAGATCCAGGCCCAGTTCATCGCGCAGCAACCGTTGATGGCGCCGGTTCAGGCCGGCCAGAAAGTCGGCATTGTGAAAGTCAGCATCGACGGCAAGGTTTACAGCGAATATCCGGTTGCCGCTCTTGAAAATGTGCCGCTCGCCGGCATCTTCGGACGTACCGTCGATTCCGTGAAACTCTGGTTCAACTGAGACTGATGACCCCATTCGTCGCCGATCCCGTTTATCTGAACGGCCAGTTCCTGCCGCTGGCCGAGGCCGGCATTTCGCCGCTCGACCGGGGTTTTCTCTATGGCGACGGGGTCTATGAAGTCATTCCGGTCTATTCCCGGCAGCCGTTCCGGATCGAGGAACATCTGCGGCGACTGGAGGCGACCCTGGCCGGCATCCGCCTGGCCAACCCGCTCTCCCTTGGCGACTGGAAAGCCGTCGTCGAGAAACTGATCGCGGCAGCACCCTGGGAAGATCAGTCGATCTACCTGCAAGTCACGCGCGGCGCCGACGACAAGCGCGACCACGCCTTCCCGCCGGCCTCGGTCACCCCGACCAGCCTCGCCTTCGCCTCGCCATTGGTGACCACGCCGGCCGACGTCCGGGCCCGGGGCGTCGCCGCCATCACCGTCGCCGACCAGCGTTGGGCGCGCTGCGACCTCAAGGTCATCTCGCTGCTGGCCAATGTCCTGGCTCGCCAGCAAGCGGTGGAAGAAGGCTGCGCCGAAGCCTTGCTGATCCGTGACAGCTTTCTGAAAGAAGGGGCTGCCTCGAACATCTTCGTCGTCAAGGACGGCGTCGTGCTGGCCCCGCCCAAGACCCAGCAGATGCTGCCCGGCATCACGTACGACGTGATTCTCGAACTGGCCGAGCAGCATGGCCAGGCGCTGGTGGTTCGCGAAATCAGCGAAGGGGAACTTCGCGCCGCCGACGAGGTCTGGATGACCTCATCGACCAAGGAAATCCTGGCCATCACCACCCTCGACGGCGCCCTCGTCGGCACCGGCCAGCCCGGACCGGTCGGCGAGCGGATGTGGCAGTGGTACCAGGACTTCAAGAACACCGTAATGCGCAAAGGCTGAGATGGCTTCGTACAAGGACACGCTCCTCGAATTTCCCTGCGAATTTCCCCTGAAGATCATGGGCAAGGCGGAGGACACGCTCGCCCAGGTGGTGCTCGAGATCGTCACCCTGCACGCGCCCGATTTCGACGGTGCCACCATGGAGATGCGCGCCAGTTCGGGCGGCAACTACGTCAGCCTGACGTGCACGGTCATCGCCCGCTCCAAGCCACAACTCGATGCGCTATATACGGACCTCAGTGGTCACCCGCTGATCAAAGTAGTGCTGTGAATCTGCTGGTCAAACGGCTCGGTCAAGTCGACTATGCGCCGACCTTCCAGGCCATGCAGGACTTCACGGCCAGGCGGACGGCCGATACGCCGGACGAACTGTGGATCGTCGAACATCCGCCGGTCTATACGCTCGGCCAGGCCGGCAAGCCGGAACACATTCTCAAGGATGTCGGCATCCCCATCGTCAAGATCGACCGTGGCGGCCAGGTCACCTACCATGGTCCGGGCCAGGTCGTGATCTACCTGCTACTCAACCTGCCGCGCCTGAAGATCAAGGTGCGGGAACTGGTCACCGCCATCGAGCAGGCGGTCATCGATCTGCTGGCCGAATACGCCGTCATCGCCGAGCGCCGCGACGGAGCTCCCGGCGTTTATGTCGGCGATGCCAAGGTGGCCGCGCTCGGACTGCGTATCCGCAACGGTTGCAGCTACCACGGCGTTTCGCTCAATGTCGATATGGATCTTTCCCCATTTACGGCGATCAACCCCTGCGGCTATGCTGGCCTGAAAGTCGTGCAGACCGCCGATCTCAACATTCCGCTCACCGCTCACGAGGCCGGCGAGCGACTCTCTCATTACTTGCTACAGCAACTGGATAAACAACATGGCTGAAAAAGGCGTCAAACAAAAAGGCGAACTGAAAACCGCACGCATCCCCATCAAGATCGTGCCGGTCGACCAGCCCCTGAAAAAACCGGACTGGATTCGCGTCAAGGCCGGCAATAGCGCCGGGCGCTTCGGCGAAATCAAGTCCATGCTGCGCGAGCGCAAGCTGCACACCGTCTGCGAGGAAGCCACCTGCCCCAACATCGGCGAATGCTTCGGCCGCGGCACGGCAACCTTCATGATCCTCGGCGACATCTGCACCCGGCGCTGCCCGTTCTGCGACGTCGGCCACGGCCAGCCCCTGCCGCCGAACCCGGACGAGCCACGCGAACTAGCCGAATCGGTCGCCGCCCTGAAACTCAAGTATGTCGTGATCACCAGCGTCGACCGCGACGACCTTCGCGACGGCGGCGCCCAACACTTCGTGGACGTCATCCGCTATACCCGCGAACTGTCGCCGAGCACCACCATCGAAACCCTGGTTCCCGATTTCCGCGGCCGCATGGAAGTGGCCCTGGAAGTCCTCGGCGGCGCCCTGCCCGACGTCCTGAACCACAACATGGAAACCGTGCCCCGCCTCTACAAGCAGGCGCGCCCCGGCGCCGACTACAAGCACTCGCTGGAATTCCTCAAGCAGTTCAAGGCGCGCTACCCGAAGACTTCCACCAAGTCCGGCCTGATGGTCGGCCTCGGCGAAACCGACGAGGAAATCCTCGACGTCATGCGCGACCTGCGCGCCCACGACGTCGAAATGCTGACCATCGGCCAGTACCTGGCGCCGACCGGCCATCACCTGCCGGTGTCGCGCTACGTCCATCCCGACATCTTCAAGATGTACGAAGAAGAAGCCAAGAAAATGGGCTTCACTGGCGCCGCCTGCGCACCGATGGTGCGTTCAAGCTACTGGGCGGATCAGCAGGCGCACAGCGCCGGCGTCGCCTGATCTCGGCCCGCCCTTACCGCGTCGGGGGCGGTGGGGGTGGAGCGCCCGGGGCGGCGGCGGAATGCCGGCATCGGTTGCCCTTACCGGTTTCGAATAGGTCATGTTGCCAGGTACCGGAACGCGGTGCCCGCGGGCATACATGCACTGGATGTAGGCGTTGTCGTACTGGTTCTGGGTGCCTATTCCTGAACTCCGGGCGGTATCGGAGCCCACAGCGCTACCGAGCAGCAATCCAGCGCCGGCACCTACCGCCGCACCTTCCCGGCCGCCGCCGATCGCAGCACCGGCTACGGCACCGACTGCGGTGCCGACCACGGCGCTGGTCACCGCTGACTGCTTCGCTGCCTGATCGGCGCTCTTGCCGCCGACCTGATAGTAGGCATATTGCCGGCACGTCGCGTCGTCATCGCGAAAACGTTCGAAGGTCTGGCCCGTACCGGGCAGGACCATGACACTGGGGCCGGTCGGCATCACCGTGCAGGCGCCGAGCAGGAGCCCGCCGGAAATGGCGCAGGCCCGCAGCCTGAATGATTTGCTGAGATTCACTTTGATCACCTCGCCGGCTCCGGCATGACCTTCTGCCAGCCATCTGGACATTCCTTGACATACGGGTAGTAGCCCTTGGCACTCTTGCAGTAGTACCAGTATTGCTGCCCCGAGGCGGGGGCCGCGGCCGCATCGGACTGCTCGATATAGACCGGCGGTGGTGCCTGTGGCACGACCACGACCCGAGGCTCATAGTAATAGGGCGGCGGATAGTACCAAGGGCTCCACATCGGGCCGAAGTAGACGCCGACCCGCGCCCGACCGCCATGCGCCAAGGCGCCACCGGTCCCGACGATCATCATAACCAGCAGCGCCACCAGGATTTTTTGCGCTCTCATTGCTACACCCGATCTTCCAGATAATCGCTTTCAAGATAGCGAATTATCGGCAGACCGGGCGAACTAAATTGCTACATTTTGTAAGCGCTGGGCCGTGCTGAAATCAGAGCAGCCTCATCTTCTTGGCCGCATCGCGCAGTTCACCGCGGAAGTCCGGATGGGCAATGCCGATCAGGGCCTCACAGCGCTGCTTGGCCGTCTTGCCACGCAGTTGAGCAACGCCGAACTCGGTGACGACGTAGTTGATGTCGTTCTTGCTGGTCGACACGTGGGTACCGGCCGACAGCGTCGGAACGATGCGCGAGATGGTGTCGTTCTTGGCGGTGGATGGCAGCACGATGAAGGACTTGCCGCCATTCGAGCGATTCGCGGCCCGCACGAAGTCGGCCTGGCCGCCGGTGCCGGAATACGGCGCGAAACCTAGGCTTTCCGAGCCGCACTGGCCCATGAAATCGATCTGCATGGTGGCATTGATGGCATGCAGGTTGTCGTTCTGGCCAGCCAGATAGGGGTCGTTGGTGAAATCGACCGGATGCATTTCGAGCGCCGGATTGCGGTGCATGAACTGGTAGAGCTTCTTCGAGCCGAGCGCGAAGGTGGCCAGCATCTTGCCGTGGTGGTAGTTCTTCTTGCGGTTGGTGATGACGCCGGCTTCGACCAGGGTCATGATGCCGTCGCCGACCATTTCGGTATGGATGCCGAGATCGTGCTTGTCGGTCAGCTGCATCACCACGGCGTCCGGGATGCCGCCATAGCCGATCTGTAGCGTGGCGCCGTGCGGAATCATGTCGGCGACGTACTTGCCGATCGCTTCCTGCACCGGGCCGATCTTGGGCAGGCCGACTTCAAGGATCGGATCTTCGCTCTCGGTCAGCGCGGCAACCTGGGAAACGTGGATATGGCAGTCGCCATTGGCGAAGGGAACGTTGGGATTGACCTCGAGGACCACGACGCGCGCCTTTTCGATGGCCGCCATCGTATAGTCGGCGGCCAAGGACAACGAAAAGTACCCGTGCTCGTCCATCGGCGAGGCGATCGAGAAGACGACATCGGCCGGCGTCAGATCGCGGTTGATCAGCCCCGGCAGTTCGGAGAAATAGGCCGGAATGAAATCGATCCAGCCTTCCTGGCCGCCGGCCCGTGAAGCACCGCTGAAAAAGTAGGCGGTGTGCCGGACGTGCTCGGCGGTTTCGGGATCGAAATAAGCATACTTGCGCACCGGCAGAATCTGCGACACCTTGACGTCACGAAAATCGCGGCGCGCTTCGGAGAGCGCGGTCAGCAAGGCGGGCGGTTCGCCCACCGCGGTCGGCACGACGATGGTGTCGCCGTTCTTGACGACGCGAATGGCATCGGCGGCAGACATGCGCTTTTGCTGGTAAAGAGCCTGGACGGACATTCTTGCTATCTCCTCATTGTTTTATATAAAGGGCAAATGCTCGCACGATGGTCAGCCCACGTGGCTGACCAAAATCAAGATTGTATTCAAATTACATCGCCGCCATCAGGCTTTGCGATTGCTGCCCGCCACCATGCGGATTTCGAACAGCCGGCACTCCAGCGGTCCGTTGAACAGCGGCGTCTTGCGGCTGGGCTTGAGGCCGACCAGCTTGGGCAGGCGCAGGTCGGCCGTGAAGAAGAAGCAGTTCCAGCCTGCCCAGTGCTTTTTCAGGGCCGAACCGAGTTGCGGATAGAGGGCTGCCAGTTCATCCTGCTCGCCGATCCGTTCGCCGTAGGGCGGGTTGGTGACCAGGATGCCCTGCTCGGTCAGCGGTTCGAGTTCCAGGATATCGGCATGATCGACCGTGACGATGCCGCCAAAACCAGCTTCCTGCAGATTGCGCCGGGTCGCCCGCACCGCCTTGTCGTCGATGTCGTAACCGCGGATCGCCAGCGGCTCGGCTGGCTTGACGCGTGCTTCGGCGGCCTGCCGGATGGCGGCCCAGTTCAGTGCCTCGAAGTTGCCTAGCATCTCGAAGGCGAAGCCGCGATCCAGACCGGGCGCCCGGTCGAGCGCCATCTGCACGGCTTCGAGCAGGAAGGTGCCACTACCGCACATCGGGTCGACCAGCGACATTCCGGGTTGCCAGCCAGTCATTGTCAGGATGCCGGCGGCCAGGTTTTCCTTCAGTGGCGCCTCGACGCTGGCCTTGCGGAAACCTCGCTGCCACAGCGGCTGGCCGGAAGTATCGAGATACAGGGTGCACTCGTTTTCGCTGAGGAAGACATGAATGCTGACGTCCGGGTTGCGCGTCTCGATATTCGGCCTTTCGCCGCGATCCTCGCGGAAGCGGTCGCAGACGGCGTCCTTGACGCGCAAGGTGACGAAGTCGAGCGACTTGAGCGGACACTTGATCGCCGTCGTCACGACGCGCATCGTCCGGCTCACCGCGAAATGATTGGGCCAGAGCTGGCGGACGGCCAGCCGGTAAATGTCCTCTTCCTTGGCGTACGGCCCCTTGACGATGTGCCAGAGGATACGGGTCGCGAGGCGCGACTCGAGATTGGCGCGGTAGCAGACACTCCAGTCGCCGGAGAAAAAAACGCCGCCGTGGGTCGGGCGCAGCTCTTCGGCGCCGACACCCCGCAGTTCATCAGCCAGCAATTCTTCCAGCCCGCGCGGGCAGATCGCGAAATATTTGTTCATGTCAGAAAGGTTTCAGGACGACGAGAAAGACCACGGCGAACAGCACGAGGACCGGCATTTCATTGTAAAAACGGAACCAGACGTGGCTGCGCTTGTTGGTACCGGCCAGGAAAGCCTTGAGCACGCGGCTGCAATGCCAGTGGTAGATCACCAGCAGCAGCACCAGCGCCGTCTTGGCATGCAGCCAACCGCCGGCGAACCCGAAACCGAGCCACAACCAGAGGCCGGTCGCCACCGCCAATACACCGAGTGGCGTCATGAATTTGAACAGCTTGTTGGCCATCAACAGCAGGCGGTCGCGTTCCGCCGCGCTATCGGCCGGGACCATCGCCAGGTTGACGAAGATCCGCGGCAGATAGAACAAGCCGGCGAACCAGGCGACCACCAGCGAAATGTGTAAGGCTTTCACGACAAGCATGCGTTTCTCCTAGAGCGAACGGCCTCGGCGATCCCGGCGTCGACCGTCGGGTATGCGAGACGCAATTTAAGTTCTTTTTTGATCCGGTCGTTGCCGATCCGGCGCGATTCGCGCATGAAGGACATCTGTACCGGCGGCAGTGTCCTTTCGGCCTCCCCGCGCGAGATGCGTGGCGGGCGCGGCAGCGCGAAGGCATCGGCGACCCGGTCGAAATAATCGGCCATGCGCAGATCGGAATCATCGACGACATTGTAGACGCGGTTCGCCTGCCCCCGAGCCAGCGCGGCAATGCAGGCCGCCGCCAGATCATCGGCATGGATGTGATTAGTGTAGCCGTCATCCGCTTCAAGCAGTGCCGGCAGGCCTTTCTGCAGGCGTTCGATGGGCAGACGGTCGGCAGCATAGATGCCGGGGGCACGCAGGATGGCAACGCTGACCGCATTGCGTTTGCCCCAGTCACGCAGACAGCGCTCGGCATCAACGCGACGAAGCGCGCGCGGACTTTCCGGATGCAGGCGCCGGGTCTCGTCGATCTGGGCACCGCCACAATCCCCATAAACCCCCGTCGTGCTTACGTAGACCAGGTGCCGTGGTAGACTTTTGCTCTTGCCCAGAGCGGCCAGCAGGTTGCGGGTACGCCTGTCGCGCCGGCCCTCGCCGGGCGGTGGCGCCAGATGCAGGACGAGATCGGCCAGGCCGCTCAAGCACTGCAGGCTGGCGCGATCGTCGAGATCACCGAGCAGCGGTATGGCACCGGCAGCCCGCCACGCGGCGGCACGGCCGGCGTCGCGCAACAAGGCGTAAACGCGATAGCGGCGGGCAAGATGGGAGAGAGTGCGGCGGGCCACGTCCCCGCTGCCGACAATCAGGATTTTTTGCACGCCGGCATTGTAGCCGACGGACCAAGGGGAACACATGAGCTACCAGATCACTGTCCAGCCGAGCGGCCGCGAGTTTGCGGCGGAGGCCGATGAAACCCTGCTCGACGCCGCGCTACGGCAAGGGCTGACCCTGCCCTACGGCTGCAAGGACGGCGCCTGCGGCGTCTGCAAGGGCAAAGTGCTGGAAGGCAGCGTCGATTACGGCACGGCGCAATTGCATGCCCTGAAGGAAGAGGAAAAAGCCGCCGGCCTGGCGCTCTATTGCTGCGCCAAGGCGAAGTCCGATCTGGTCATCGAATGCAAGCAGCTCGGCTCGGTCAGCGACATTCCGGTCAAGATGCTGCCCTCGCGCATCGAGAAAATGGAGAAGCTGGCTCCCGACATCATCGAGATGCATCTCCGCCTGCCGGCCAACGAGCGCCTGCAGTTCTGGGCCGGCCAGTACATCGACATTCTGCTCAAGGACGGCAAGCGCCGCAGTTTCTCGCTGGCCAACGGCCCGGAAAACGACGACCTGCTGCAACTCCACATCCGCCACGTGCCGGGCGGTCTATTCACCGAGCAAGTGTTTACCACGATGAAGGTCCGCGACATCCTGCGTTTCGAGGGTCCGCACGGCAGCTTCTACCTGCGCGAGGACTCGAAGAAACCGATGATCCTGCTCGCCGGCGGCACCGGCTTCGCGCCGATCAAGGCCATCGTCGAGCATGCCATCGCCGAAAAGTGCGAGCGTCCGATCCATATCTACTGGGGCGCCAAGGCGCGGGTCGATCTCTACCAGAACGCCCTGCCCGAACAATGGGCCGCCGCCCACGGCAACATCCAGTACGTGCCGGTGCTCTCCGAACCGGCGGCCGACGATGCCTGGAGCGGCCGCACCGGCTTCGTGCATCTCGCCGTGCTCGCCGATTTCCCCGACCTTTCCGGCTACCAGGTCTATGCCTGCGGTTCGCCGACGATGATCGACGTCGCCAAGAGCGACTTCGTCTCCCGTTGCCGGTTGCCGGAAGAAGAGTTCTTCGCCGACCCCTTTACCTTCTCGACCAACTGATCAGCGTTGCCAGGCGCAGCCCTGCAGCGCCTGATCATCGGCCGTGACACTGGCCGTCCAGCCAAACACGGCAGCGCCGGTGCTGTCCTTGCAGACAAGGTTTTCGAGGCGGACGGACAAATGGTCCGCGGCGAAAACGACGGCCTTGCCGTCCTGTTTGGCAGCCAGATAAGGGGCGCTCAGATCGGCCTGGCCGTGACGTTTGAGCACGATGCGCTCGCCGCCGGCGGCCAGTATCCAGCCTGGCTCGTTGCCGGCCGCACGCCAGGCCTCGTCGCTGGTTCCCGGCAATTGGCAACGGCCCTCGACCTGCGCCAGATTCAGGGCCGAGGCTTTCAGCGCGCCGCCTTCGACGACGGCCATCAATTCGACATAGAGCTTTTTGCCGGTAGCCAGCCCGATGCTGTTCAGCGCCTGGGTAACGGTATGACCGGGCGAGACGTCTTCCATGATCGAGTAGCTGCGGTCGCGACAGGGAGAAAAAATCACCCGGCCATCGTGTTGCAACAGCATGCCGTAAGCAAATTTCGGCGTACTAACAGCAGGGTTGGCCTCTTCGGCGTGCAGTCCGCTGGCGAGCAAGGCAATGGCTAGCGCGGAAAGTGAATGGCGAATCTTCATGGCGCGGCGTTCCTCTGTCTGGACGAGGCGCCCATTGTGCCCCGCCCGTCTGGGCAAACGTTTGATCCAGCCGAAAATACCGCCAACTATTCGCCGAGATAGGCGGCGCGCACCTTGGGGTCGTTGAGCAGGCTGGCCGATTCACCGGTCAGCGTGATTTCGCCGCTTTCCATGACATAGCCGCGCTGGCTGGACTCCAGTGCCAGCTTGGCGTTCTGCTCGATGAGCAGCGTCGTCATCCCTTCGGCGGCAACGATCCGGATGACCTCGAAAATCTTCTGGACCATGATCGGCGCCAGGCCCATTGAGGGCTCGTCGAGGAGCAGCATCTTCGGCCGACTCATCAGGGCGCGGCCGATGGCCAGCATCTGCTGCTCGCCACCGGACAGGGTGCCGGCCAGCTGGGCGGCGCGCTCCTTGAGGCGCGGGAAATAGCCGTAGATTTTCTCCAGATCGACCGCGATCTCGGCCTTGTCGTGACGCCGGAAAGCGCCCATCGCCATGTTTTCGGCGACGGAGAGCCGCGGGAAGACGCCCCGCCCTTCCGGCACCAGCGCGATCCCCTTGCGAATGATGTGGTGCGGCGCAATGCCGCTGATTTTTTCACCGCCGAAATGGACGTCGCCGCCGGCGGCATCGATGACCCGGGCGATCGCCTTCAAGGTGCTGGTCTTGCCGGCGCCGTTGGCGCCGATCAGGGCGACCATCTCGCCTTCGGTGACGTGAAAGGTAATGCTGCGCACGGCCTGGATGCCGCCGTAGGCGACGCGGAGTCCGGTAACTTCAAGCACCTAGGTAAGCCTCGATAACACGTTGATCTTTCTGCACCACGGCCGGCACGTCCTCGATGATCAGGGCACCATAGTCGAGCACCGCGACGCGGTCGCAGAGGTCCATAACCAGTTTGACGTCGTGCTCAATGAGCAGGATGGTCGTCCCGTCGCGGCGGATACCGTCGATCAGTTCGCGCAATTCGGCGGTCTCGGTGCCGTTCATGCCGGCGGCCGGTTCGTCCAGGCAGAGCAGCTTGGGCTCGGTGGCCAGGGCGCGGGCGATTTCCAGCCGGCGCTGGTCGCCGTAGGACAGGTTCTTGGCCAGGTCGTCGGCCCGTTCCTCGATGCGGACGTAGTGCAGCAGGTCCATCGCCCGCTGGCGGATCGCCGCTTCTTCGGCTTTCGTCGCCGCCGTCTGCAGCATGGCACCGAGCACACCGGCCCTGGTCCGCACGTGGCGACCGACCATGACATTCTCCACGGCCGTCATGTTGGCGAACAGGCGAATATTCTGGAAGGTACGGGCAATGCCGCGCTCGGCCGCCTGATGCGGCGCGTCGGCGACCAGCGGTGCGCCGTCGAAGACGAAGCCGCCGCCATCAGGAATGTAGAGCCCGGTCATGCAGTTGAAGAAGGTCGTCTTGCCGGCGCCGTTCGGCCCGATCAGGCCGTAGATTTCCCCGTGCCGAATGCTCAGCGAGACATCGCGCAGCGCCTTGACGCCGCCGAAATGCTTGGCGACGGCGCGGGCTTCGAGCAATGTTTCAGCCATCACGCATCCCCCTGCAGTTCGCGCTTGCGTTCGGGTGACGGCCACAGTCCGGCCGGCTTGAAGCGCATGACCAGCACCAGGGCGAGGCCAAAAATCAGCATGCGCAGGCTTTCCGGATCGACCAGCAGCTTGCCGAAGAGCGCCATCTGAATCGGCCCGACGCCGTAGCGCAAGGCTTCGGGCAGGATGCTGAGCAGCACTGCGCCGAGAATCACACCGGGAATGTGGCCCATGCCACCGAGGACGACCATGGCCAAGATCATGATCGATTCGATCAGCGAGAAACTTTCCGGCGAAACGAAACCCTGCATGGCCGAAAAGATACCGCCGGCGACGCCGCCGAAACTGGCGCCCATCGCGAAGGCCAGCAGCTTGATGTTGCGGGTGTTGATGCCAACAGCCTTGGCGGCGATCTCGTCCTCGCGGATGGCCTGCCAGGCGCGGCCGATCCGCGAATGCTGCAGGCGCAGGTTGATGACGATGACGAGGATGGCGAGCAGTACCAGCAGGTAGTAATACTTCTGCGGACCACTCAGTGAAATGCCGAGCACCTGCGTCGTCCCGGAAAACTTGAGGCCGCCGATCGCCACCGGATCAATCAGCGTAATGCCCTGGGCGCCGTTGGTGACATTGATCGGCGCGTTCAGGTTATTCAGGAAGATGCGGATGATCTCGCCGAAGCCCAGGGTGACGATGGCCAGGTAGTCGCCGCGCAGTTTCAGGGTCGGCGAGCCGAGCAGCACCCCGAAGAAGCAGGCGACCATCGCGCCGATCGGCAGAATGACCCAGAACGGCCAGTGCAGGCCGAAATGCGGACTGGCCAGCAAGGCATAGACATAGGCGCCCACGGCATAGAAGGCGATATAGCCAAGGTCGAGCAGGCCGGCAAAGCCGACCACGATGTTCAACCCGAGGGCCAGGAAGACATAGAGGATGGCGAAATTCAGGATGCGCACCCAGGCCTGACCGCCCATCGCGGCGACGAACGGCAGGGCGATCAGGGCGGCGCCAATCAGGACGACGCCAAGCGCGGAACGCGGAGTCAGCCACTTGTTCATGCCCGGTCTCCGGTCTTTTCGCCGAACAGGCCGGATGGCTTGAACATCAGCACGCCGATCAGCACGATGAAGGCGAAGATGTCCTGGTAATGGCTACCGAGGAAGCCACCGGTCAGATCGCCGATGTAGCCAGCGCCCAGTGCCTCGATCAGGCCGAGCAGGATGCCGCCGGCCATCGCTCCGCCGAGGTTGCCGATGCCGCCGAGTACGGCCGCCGTAAAGGCCTTGAGGCCTAGCATGAAGCCCATCTGGTAATGGGCGATTTCGTAGTAGGAACCGACCATCACCCCGGCCACCGCGCCGAGCGCAGAGCCGATGACGAAGGCAGCGGCAATGACGCGGTTGATATTGACCCCCATCAGGCTGGCCACCGCCGGATTCTGCGCCGTGGCGCGCATCGCCATGCCGAGCCGGGTGCGATAGATGAGCAGCAGCAGGCCGCCCATGGTCAGGGCCGAAACGACGACAATGATGACCTGCACCATGGTGAAATTGGCGCCGGCAAATTCGAAGTGGGCTTTCGGCAGCAAGGGCGGAAAAGTCATGTAATTGCGCCCCCAGATCATCATCGCCAGGTTTTGCAGCACGATCGACATGCCGATCGCCGTGATCAGCGGCGTCAGGCGTGGCGCATTGCGCAACGGCCGATAGGCGATACGCTCCAGCCCCCAGCCTAGCGCCATGCAGACCAGCACCGAGACGCTGATCCCGGCCAGGCCGGCCAGCGCCACCGGCATCCCAGCCTTGATCAGGCTGCCTGCCACCGTGATGGTGACCAGCGTGCCGATCATCACCACTTCGCCATGCGCGAAGTTGATCAGGCCCATGATGCCGTACACCATCGTGTAGCCAAGCGCGACGAGGGCATAGATGCTGCCCTGAACGAGGCCATTGATGATCTGCTGAAGAAAAATATCCATTAAGCGTAAGTCGACCGCAATATGTGGAAACGGCGCCTTGCGGCGCCGTTCTCGTCACGTTGAAACGTTTTACTTCTTCTCGACTGCTGCCTTGGTCGCCTCAGCCGCGCTCTTGACAGCGTCGGCCCCGGCCTTGACGGCCTCGGCTCCGGCCGTGGTCGCCGCACCGGCAACCGCCTTGGCGGCATCCTTGACCTCGGCCACGGCTTCCTTGACGTCCGACTGGACTGCGGCAACCGTACCACCACCCAGGGTTTCGACGTACTCCAGCTTGCCGCCCTTGTACTGATAGACGGAAATCGCACCGCCCTTGAGGTCACCGAACTGGTCGAACTCGATCATCGAGGTCACACCATCGTAATGGGTCTTGCCGACTTCCGGCAGGTATTTGGCGGCCTCGACCGAGTTGGCGCGCTTCATCGAGTCGGCCATCACCATCACGGCATCGTAGACATACGGAGCGTAAAGCTGGATTTCGGCGCCGAACTTCTTGGTGAACTTGTCCTTGAACTCCGGACCCTTGGCCAGCTTCTCGAGCGGCATGCCGGGCAGGGAGCAGTATTGGCCCTCGGTAGCTTCGCCGCCCAGCTTCATGAATTCCGGCGTACAGACACCGTCGCCACCGAGGAACTTGGCCTTGATGCCGAGTTCCTTCATCTGCTTGGCCATCGGGCCGCCCTGGGCATCCATGCCACCGAAGAAGACGAGATCGGCCTTCTTGGACTTGATCTTGGTCAGGATGGCCTTGAAGTCGGTCGCCTTGTCGTTGGTGAATTCGTCGGCAACCACCTTCAGACCGGCCGCGGTGGCCGACTTCTTGAATTCCTCGGCCAGACCCTGGCCGTAGGCGGTGCGGTCATCGACCACGGCGACGGTCTTGACCCCCTGCTTGGCGGCAAACTCGCCCAGCGCCTTGCCCTGCTGGACGTCGTTGGCCATCACGCGGAAGGCGGTGGCGAAGCCCTGCTGGGTGTATTTCGGATTGGTCGCCGAACCGGAAATCTGCGGGATGCCAGCGTCGGCATAGAGCTTGGAGGCCGGGATCGTGGTACCGGAATTCAGGTGACCGATCACGCCATTGACCTTGGCATCGACCAGCTTCTGGGCGACGATCGAGCCCTGTTTCGGATCGGCCTGATCATCCTCGCCGAGCAGTTCGAACTTGACCTTGGCGCCACCGATTTCCAGGCCCTGAGCGTTCAGTTCCTCGATTGCCAGCCGGGCGCCGTTTTCGTTGTCCTTGCCAAGGTGGGCCTGCGGGCCGGTCATCGGTGCGACATGACCCAGCTTGACCACCACTTCCGGCTTGGCGGCCGGCGCAGCAGGTGCGGCCGGAGCAGCGACAGGCTTCGGCTCTTCCTTCTGACCACAGGCGGAAAATGCAAAAGCGGCGACTACGGAGAGGGCAACTACGGAAAGCTTGGCTTGCATCGGTGTTTCTCCTGATCTCTGGTGGTTGATTAATGGCCGCCGATTGTGCGGAGGGGCGGAATACATGTCAATAACAAGCTGCTATGATGAAAAACGCGACCGTTCGGAAAGTGTGTTGCCAATGCCATCTACTTCTCGCCTGCGTAACGCATTGCATCAGCTAGCGCGCAAACTCTTTGCCCTGCTGCCGCAGGCCAAGCGGCACAATGTCTATCGCTCCTTTGTCGATTGCGACCCGGAGCCCAACAAGCGCCTGGTCCTGAAAATCGCCGAATCCCGCGAGGAACTGGAAGCCTGTTTCAAATTGCTGCACGACGCCTATGTCAGCAGCGGCTTCATGACCCCCGACCCTTCCGGCATGCGGGTCACCATCTACCACGCCCTGCCGACGACGACGACGCTGTGCGCCAAGTACGACGAGCAGGTGGTCGGCACGCTGTCGCTGATCCGCGAGAGCGCCATCGGCTTTCCGCTACAACGCATCTTCGATCTGACCAGCGTCAGAGAAAAGGAAGGCAATATCGCCGAGGTCTCGGCGCTGGCCGTCCATCCGCGCTTTCGGCGCACCGGCGGAACAATCCTCTTTCCGCTGATGAAGTTCATGTACGAGTACTGCACGACCTTTTTCGATACTCGGCACCTGGTCATCGCGGTCAACCCTCGCCACATCGAGATGTATGAATCGCTGCTCTTCTTCCGCCGGCTAACCAGCACGGTGGTCGAGAGCTACGACTTCGTTAATGGCGCCCCGGCGGTCGGCGCCACGCTCGACCTCAAGCACGCCCCCGAGATCCTGCGCCAGGCCTATGCCGGCAAGCCGTTGCGGCGCAATCTGTACCACTACTTCAAGGAAACGACGCTGCCCAACATCCAGATTCCGCACCGTCGCTTCTTTACCACCAACGATCCGGTCCTGACGCCGAAACTGATCGACTACTTTTTCAATCAGCGGACCAATGTCTTCGCCGAACTCAGCGACCGCAAGAAAACCCTGATGCACCTGATCTACGACCTGCCCGAGTACCAGAGCGTCCTGCCGCCACTACCCGACAAACCGGCCGATGCCAAGGTGCGCCGCCACCAGCGCTTTTCCGTCAAATGCCCAGCCCGCCTGATCGGTGCCGCCGACCAGAAGGCCATCCCGGTCGAAGTCAGCGAGGTCTCTCGCTACGGCTTCCGGGCCCGGATCGGGCGCAAGATTCCAACCGAAGTCTGGCTGACCGCCGTCATCCAGCTCGGCACCAACGAGGTCTCGCGCCTCACCGTCCAGGCGGTCCAGGAATCCGCACCCAACGACCACCATTATTGCGGCTTCCGCATCGGCGAACCGGACCTGGTCTGGCGAAAATTCGTCACCGCCCTCTATGAAGGGCATACTCACTCCGATCTCGACCACGCCACCCGTTTCCTCCAGTGACCCACAATACCCTCCCCGAAGCCTTGGCCCGACAACTGGCCGACCATTTCCAGCAGCGTTTTTCGCGCGGCGAATCCAGCCGCCTCCAGCATGGCCGCGACGAATCCGTTCACGCTCCGCAGTTGCCGGATGGCGTCGTCCTCGCCGAAAGCACCGCCGAGGTCGCACTGACCGTCAAACTATGCGCCGAGTACGGCGTGCCGGTCATTCCCTACGGCGTCGGCAGCTCGGTCGAAGGCCACGTCCTGGCCCCGAGCGGCGGCATCTCGCTCGACCTCTCGGGCATGAACCAGGTGCTCGCCATCCATGCCGAAGATGGCGATGCCACCGTCCAGGCCGGCGTCACCCGCAAGCAGCTCAACGATGCGCTGAAGGGGACCGGCCTCTTCTTCCCGATCGACCCCGGGGCCGACGCGACCCTGGGCGGCATGGCGGCGACCCGCGCCTCGGGCACCAATGCCGTGCGCTACGGCACGATGCGCGACAATGTGCTGGCCACGACCACCGTGCTGGCCGATGGCCGGGTCATGAAAACCGGCGGCCGCGCCCGCAAGTCGTCGGCCGGTTACGACCTGACCCGGCTGCTGGTCGGTTCGGAAGGCACGCTCGGCATCATGACCGAACTGACCGTCAAGCTCTACCCGATTCCCGAAGCCATCTCGGCCGCCGTGTGCACCTTCCCCGACATCGACTCGGCGGTGCAGACGGTGATCCAGACCATCCAGCTCGGCGTGCCGGTCGCCCGCATCGAACTGCTCGATGCCCTGTCGCTGAAAGCCATCAACCTGTTCAGCAAGACCACGCTCGCCGAAGCGCCGACCCTGTTTTTCGAATTCCACGGCAGCCCGGCCGGGGTCGCCGAGCAGGCGCAGACGGTGCAGGCCATCGCCGACGAATTGGGCGGTGCCAACTTTGCCTGGGCGACCCACCCCGAGGATCGCAGCCGCCTGTGGCAAGCCCGCCATGACGCCTACTTCGCCTGCCTGCAGTTGAAGCCGGGCTGCCGCTGCTTCCCGACCGATGTCTGCGTGCCGATTTCGCGGCTCGCCGAATGCATCGCCGCAACCAACGAGGACATCGCCCGGGTCGGCATCCCGATCGCGCTGTTCGGCCATGTCGGCGACGGCAATTTCCACCTCGTCGTTCTGGTCGATACCGCCAACCCCGAGGAAATGGGCGAAGCGGCCTGGATCAGCCAGCGCGTCGTCGAGCGCGCCATCGCCATGGAAGGCACGTGCACCGGCGAACACGGCATCGGCCTCGGCAAGCGCAAATATATGCCGCTCGAGCACGGCGAAGTCGCGGTCGACGTGATGCGCGCCATCAAGAAGGCCCTCGACCCGGCCAACCTGCTGAATCCCGGAAAAATCCTGCCACCGCCGCACGAATGATCGGGAGCGGCCGGGCCGGCCCGGCCAGCGAATAAATCCACTTGCCGGAACATTGCCCGGCCGCCACAATCCAATCTCCAACACAGCCGTTGCCACCACCCCCGGCGGCGGACTGATCAACCACGCCCACAAGGCGTCATAACCGGAGACAACGATGAGCAATCTGGCTCAACCGGCGCTACGCGCCGATCCGTCCGCACTGGATGACCGTTACACCCGCACGACCGGCCGCGTCTTCCTGACCGGCACCCAGGCCCTGATCCGCCTGCCCATGATGCAGCGCGAACGCGATCTGGCCGCCGGGCTCAACACCGCCGGCTTCATTTCCGGTTATCGCGGCAGCCCGCTCGGCAATCTCGACCTCGGCCTGTGGAAAGCCAAACAGCACCTCGCCGACCATCACATCACCTTCCAGCCCGGCCTCAACGAGGATCTGGCGGCGACCGCCGTCTGGGGCAGCCAGCAGGTCGGCCTCTTTCCCGGCGCCAAGTACGACGGCGTGTTCGGCATGTGGTATGGCAAGGGACCGGGCGTCGACCGCTGCGGCGACGTCTTCCGCCACGCCAATGCCACCGGCACGGCACAGCACGGCGGCGTGCTGGTGATTGCCGGCGACGACCACGCCGCCAAGTCGTCGACCATGCCGCACCAGACCGAGCACATTTTCAAGGCGGTGCTGATGCCGGTTCTCTACCCGGCCAATGTCCAGGAATACCTCGACTACGGCCTGCACGGCTGGGCGATGAGCCGCTATTCCGGCTGCTGGGTGGCCTTCAAGGCATTGGCCGACACCGTCGAGACCTCGGCCTCGGTGCGCGTCGATGCGGCCGCCTTCAAGATCGTCATCCCGACCGACTTCACCCTGCCGCCTGACGGCCTCAACATCCGCTGGCCTGACCCGCCGCTGCTTCAGGAAGAAAGGCTGCTCAACCACAAGCTCTACGCCGCGCTGGCCTATGCCCGCGCCAACCACCTGAACCGGGTGATCATCGACTCGCCGAACCCGCGGCTGGGCATTCTGACCGCCGGCAAGTCCTACCTCGATGTCCGCCAGGCGCTCGACGAGCTCGGCATCGACGACGCACTGGCCGCCGAGATCGGCATCCGGCTTTTCAAGGTCGGCATGGTCTGGCCGCTCGAGCCGGAAGGCGTCCGCCACTTCGCTGAGGGGCTGGAAGAAATCCTGGTCGTCGAGGAAAAGCGCCAGCTGCTCGAATACCAGCTCAAGGAAGAGCTCTACAACTGGCGGGAAGACGTCCGGCCCCGCGTCGTCGGCAAGTTCGACGAAATTGGTGAATGGTCGGAAGGCAACTGGCTGCTGCCGGCCACCGGCGAACTGCCGGTCGCCACCATCGCCCGCGTCATCGCCGAACGCATCGGCCGCTTCTTCACCTCGCCGACCATCGCCGCCCGCCTGCAGCTGATCGAAGCCAAGCAGAAGGCGGCCCTGACGCCGCTCGTCCTCGCCGAGCGCAAACCGCATTTCTGTTCGGGCTGCCCGCACAACAGCTCGACCAAGGTGCCGGAAGGCTCGCGCGCCGTCGCCGGCATCGGCTGTCACTACATGGTGACCTGGATGGACCGCAGCACGGCCACCTTCACCCACATGGGCGGCGAAGGCGTGCCTTGGGTCGGCCAGGCCCCGTTCACCGAAGAAAAGCACATTTTCGCCAACCTCGGCGACGGCACCTACTTCCACTCCGGCCTGCTCGCCATCCGCCAGGCGATCGCCGCCAAGGTACCGATCACTTACAAGATCCTCTACAACGACGCCGTCGCGATGACCGGCGGCCAGCCGGTGGACGGCAACCTGAGTGTCGCCCGGCTGACCCGCCAGCTCGAAGCAGAGGGCGTCAACCGCACAGTGATCGTCACCAACGACCCGGCCAAGTACGCTGAGGTCACCGATCTCGCCCCCAACGTGCCGGTCCGCCACCGCGACGAGCTCGACATCGTTCAGCGCGAACTGCGCGCGGAGCCCGGCGTCACGGTGCTGATCTACGACCAGGTCTGCGCCACCGAGGCCCGGCGGCGCCGCAAACGCGGCAAGATGCCGGTGGTCAGCCAGCGCGTATATATCAATGAGGCGGTCTGCGAAGGCTGCGGCGACTGCTCGGTGCAGTCCAACTGCCTGTCGGTAGTGCCGGTCGAAACCACCTTCGGCACTAAGCGGCAGATCGACCAGTCATCGTGCAATCAGGACTTCTCCTGCCTCAAGGGTTTCTGCCCGAGCTTCGTCACCATCGAAGGCGGCAAGCCGAAGAAAAGCAGTGCCGCGCAGGGAGGCGACGACTGGACAGCCTTGCCCGAACCGACCCTGCCGGCCACCGCCCTGCCCTACAACCTGCTGATCACCGGAGTCGGCGGCATGGGCGTCATCACCCTGGGCGCCCTGATCGGCATGGCAGCCCACCTCGACGGCAAGGGCATCTCGACCCTCGACATGACCGGCCTGGCCCAGAAGTATGGTGCGGTCTTCTCGCACCTGCGCATCGCCGACCGGCCGGAAGACATCCACGCCGCGCGCATTGCCACCGGTGAGGCGCATGCCATCCTCGGCGGCGACCTGGTGGTCAGCGCCAGCACCGAAGCCCTGGCGAAAATGCTCGAAGGCCACACCCGGGCCGTGGTCAGCTGCACCGAAACGCCAACCGCCGAATTCACCAAGAACCGCGACTGGCGCTTCCCGCTGGCCGGCATGCAGAAAATCCTGGTCGATACGCTGGGCGACCAGCAGGTCGAGTTCATCGACAGCCAGCACCTGGCTACCCGGCTGATGGGCGACGCACTCTACGCCAACATTCTGCTCCTCGGCTACGCCTGGCAAAAAGGCCTGGTCCCGGTCTCGGCGGCGGCACTCGACCAGGCCATCGTCCTCAACGGCACGGCCGTCGACGCCAACCGCCAAGCCTTCCTTTGGGGCCGCCGGGCCGCCGTCGTGCCGGAACGGGTGGCAGCTATCGCCGGCCCGCTGCACGGCACGCCCTTCGTCGAACCGACGCTGGACGAGTTGATCGCCAGCCGGGTCGAGCACCTGACCGCCTACCAGGACGCCAGCCTGGCCGAGCGCTATCAGCGTCGACTGGCCAGCATCCGCGCCCATGGCGACGAAGCGCTGAGCCGCAGCATTGCCACCCAGTACGCCCGTCTGCTCGCCCCCAAGGACGAATACGAGGTCGCCCGGCTCTATACCACGGGCGATTTCCTGCACCAGCTAGGCGAATCCTTCGCGGGCAGCCCACGCCTCACCTTCCATTTCGCCCCGCCGCTACTTGCCCGCCCCGGCCCGGACGGCAGGCCACGCAAGATCACCTTCGGTCCCTGGCTGCTTGGCGTTCTGAAGGTCCTGGCGAAAGCCCGCCGCCTGCGTGGCAGCTGGTTCGATCCCTTCCGCCATGGCCCCGACAAGGCCCTCGACCGCCAGCTGCTGGCTGACTACGAGGCCGACCTCGACCTACTCGGCAGCGCGCACGGCACGTCGGAAGCTGCCTTGAAACTAGCCAACTGGCCGAGCGAAGTCCGTGGCTTCGGGCCGATCCGGACGCAGGCTGCGGCCAAGGCCACAGCGCTCAGAGAAACGGCGAGGGCGGCGCTGATGGCATAATTGGCGGATGTCCTCGCCACCGATCCGACAGTTTGCCCTGCAAGGGGCGGCGGTCATCCTTGTTCTGTCCCTTGCCTGGCCCTATTTCGGCTGGACGGCACAAACCCTGCCCTGGTTCGAAACCAGCCTCGCGATCGGCGGCGTTGCCCTGATCTTTTCCACGGTAACCCGCCAGCCCTGGTGGTGGCGGATTATCCATGCCGGCTTCATGCCGCTGGTCTGGGCGACCTACCGTCTCGCCATCGATCCGGGTTGGTTCCTGCTCGCTTTCTTCCTGCTGCTGCTGGTCTATCGCGGCGCCCTCTCCGGTCAGGTGCCGCTCTACCTCTCCAACAAACAGACCGTCACCCGCCTGGCCGAACTGCTGACCGCACGCGGCCCGTCGCGTTTTCTCGATCTCGGCTCGGGCATCGGCAGCACCACGGTCCCGCTTGCCGACCTGCTCCCAGACAGCCATTTCACCGGCTATGAGAACGCACCGTTGACCTGGCTGCTCGGCCGTCTGTTCAGCCTCGGCCGGACCAACATCCGCTGGCGCTGGGACGATCTCTGGCAGGCCGATCTGGGCGATTACGACGTGGTCTATGCCTTCCTCTCGCCGGTGCCGATGCCCCGGCTCTGGGCAAAGGCCCAAGCCGAAATGCAGCCCGGCAGCCTGCTGATCAGCAACAGTTTTCCGGTTCCCGGCGCAACCCCAAGCCAGATTATCGAAGTCGATTGCACGCCACCCCGGCCGCTCTACTGCTACCAACTCTGAACCCCAATGTTGCGCCGCAAGCCGGAAACCCTCGCCCTGTTTGTCGCGCTGATCAGTACGCTGAGCGTGCTTGCGGTCTTTCTGACCGACCTGGTGCTAGCCCGCCAGCGCGACATCGAGGCTGGCGAAAAGCGGCTCCAGCACTTCGGCATCATGATGGCCGAGCATACGGCGCGTTCCTTCGAGGCGATCGATGTGCTGCTCCGCGAGATGTCGTCCGACCTCTCGCACAACCGGCGCGACTGGGAAAACTGGGAGCCGAGCAAGGGCTGGGAATATGTCGCCCAGCGCCATTCGCGCGCCATGCCGCAACTGCGCGACCTGATCATTTTCGATCACCACGGCAACCAACGCTTCATTTCCACCTATTTCCCGGCACCACACATCAACGTCAAGGATCGCCCCTATTTCGTCGCCCTTGAAGGGGGTGCCGAGTCGGCATCGTACGGCCCCTACATCGGCCGCAATTCCGGCCGCTACACCTATGCCATCGGCCACCGCATCGTCAGCGAGGAGGGGCGCTTCACCGGCGTCACCTTCGGCGCCATCGAGCCGGCCTATCTTCAGGATTTCTGCTGGTCGAACCGCCTCTCCGACGACTTCGAGGCCGTTCTGATCAACGCCAAGGGCCAGGTCGTCGGTTCCTGTCGCCCGGTCGACCTCAGTCGCCAATCACCCCTAATCGGTGCCCAGGCGACTGAAGTCCTGTTTTCCGGCAGGCTGCGCGATCTGCTGCCGCAAACCGGTCTCAGCAGCGGCAACGGACTGCTGGTATCGGTCTCGCCAGTGCCCGGCTTTTCCGACCTGCGGATACTCACCGCCATCCCCGAAGATACCCTGCTCGCCAGCTGGCGCAGCCGACTGCTCGAACTGGGCACGCTCGGCCTGCTGGTCACCCTGGTCCTGCTCGTCGGCGCCCTCCTCGTCCGCCGCCAGGTGCGCGAAATGGGCGCGATGACCGACGAACTGGCAGCCAGCCACGACAATCTGGAAGAGCGCGTCCGGGCGGCCACCGAACAGCTGGCCGGACAGAAGGATGCGGCGGAACGTGCCAACAAGGCAAAGAGCCGCTTTCTCGCTGCCGCCAGCCACGACTTGCGGCAGCCACTGCATGCCCTGTCGCTGTTCGCAGCCGACCTCCGGCGCCAGGTACGGACCGGCAACCAACAGGATCTGCCCCGCCTGGCCGACCAGATCGCCACCTCGACCACCGTGCTCGGCGAACTGCTCGATTCGCTGCTCGACATTTCCCGGCTCGACGTCGCCGGTATCAAGCCGGAAATTCGCGACTTTCCGCTCAACCCGATGTTTGAACGGCTGCACAATTTCTTCCGGCGGGCCGCGGTCGATCGCAAACTTACGCTGCGTTTCCGGCCGACCAAGCACTGGTTGTCATCCGACCCCGTGATGATCGAACGGATGATCGCCAACCTGGTCTCCAATGCCCTGCGCTACACCCCGACCGGCGGCCGCGTTCTGGTGGCGGCCCGCCACCGTGGCGAGATGATACAGATCGAAGTCCGCGACAGTGGGGTCGGCATCGCCCCGGAACATCAGGCGGCGATCTTTGCCGAGTTCTACCAGATCGGGAATCCGGCCCGTGAACAAAGTCGTGGTCTGGGCCTGGGGCTCTCGATCATCGATCGCCTGGCCCGCGCCTTGGACATCAGGGTCAGCCTGAACTCACGGCTCGGCGAAGGCACGACCTTCGCGCTTCAGATCCCGCTCGGCCAGCCGATCAGCCACAAGCCACCGGAAAGCCGCCCGCCGACAGCCGGCAAGGTCCATTTTATCGGCAACTCGGATGCCTTGATTAGCTGCATGAAACTCGTCGAAGGCTGGAGCTTCGCGGTCAGCGACGAGGCCGGGACGGCGCCCCTGCATCTACCGCACGCCGCCGTTCTAGTCACCGACGCCGAGCTGGCGGCTACCGTTGCCGCCGAACGGGAAACCGGCGCGCCACTGATCGTTCTGGTCACCGAGGGCAACCCGCCACTACCGCATGGCAGCCACGCGCTGCCGCTGCCGGTTCGTCCGGCCAAGCTGCGGGCGCTACTGAATCAGCTTCAGAAGACGTCCGCGAAATCGATGCCGTAACGGGCCACGGCAACCAGGGCCTGAGTCCGGCTATTGACACCAAGCGCCTTGAAAACCGCCGTCGCGTGAATCTTCACGGTGCCTTCGGAAAGCTCAAGCTGATCGGCGATATCCCGATTCGACAAGCCACGCACCATGAGGGCCAGAACCTGGGCCTGGCGGTCGGTGATCCCTATTTCGTCGGGCCGGACGCTGATTTTCGAGGGCGGCACCGGTGTCGCGTCGTCGAGGCGCGCGCCCTGCTGGCCACTCGGTCGGAAAATGTTGCCGGCCAGCACTTCGCGTACCGCTGCCAGCAAGGCCTCGCCGGAGAATGCCTTGGGAATGAATCCGGAGGCGCCTAGATTGAGCACCCGGGTGATGGTCGGCGTATCGTCGAAGGCCGAGACCACGGCCACCGGCATCGCCGGATAGCGCCGCCGCAGGATGTCCAGCCCGGCGAAACCGTCGATCCCGGGCAGGGCCAGATCGAGTAGCACCAGATCGAACTCGCCTTCATTGTCGAGCACGGTCAGCGCCGATTCGAAATCCTCGCTCTCCAGAACCGTTGCCCCCTCCTCAATCTGTCCGAGCAGGCGCGCCAGTCCTTCGCGCACCAAGGCATGATCTTCCACCACCAGCAACTTCAACATGACGATCCCCTTTTCGACCGGGCGCTAATTTATCACTTTGTCAGTCGGTATGTTCATGGAATCTGACCGGCGGCATAGCCTTCCGGCCTGAAGGCGTCGTTCGCCACTTCAGAGGCCAATTACCGGGAAAAGCCCCGGAAAAGTGGTTTATGATGAATGTACCCAACAAGAAGGAGAGAGACATGACCAACGATCAAGTACACGATCCGCTCAATTTCATGCGCAATCTGTGGGGGAACATGGGCTTCACCCTCCCCGGCATGGTTGCCCCGACCTTCGACCTCGACGAGCTCGACAAGCGCATCAAGGACATGAAGGCCGTCGAAGGCTGGTTGCGGATGAATCTCTCGATGCTCCAGATGACCATCCAGGGTCTGGAAATGCAGCGTACCACCGTTTCGACCGTGCAGGCCATGGGCAAGATGGCGACCACCGCGGCCAAATCGATGTCCCCGGAAGCGGCCGCCGAGGCTGCGGCTGAAGAACAGGCAACGACCGCCTTTTCCGAAGCCGCGATGTGGCCCTGGCAGATGATGCAGCAGATGCGCGAGCAGATGCAGCAATCGGCCGAAGCCGCCGTACACGCAGCTACTGCCGACGAAGCACCGGCCGACAAGCCGAGCCGACGCACCAAGAAATAGTCAGCGCGCCAGCCACGCTGCCCAGAACGGCAGCGTCAGCATGGAACCCAGGGTCGTCACCGAAATCAGCCAAGCGACGCTGCGCCCGTCGCCGCCCATGCGCATGGCCAGGATGTAGGCCGACGATGCCGTCGGCAGCGCGGCGAACAGAACCACTATCTGGTAATTCAAGCCGCTGAGGCCGAGCCCGGCCCCGATGCCGAGGGCGATCGCCGGCAGGGCCAGCAGTTTGACCGCGACCAGCCAGGCCGAAAAACCCCGGACGCCGGGCGTACTCTCCAGGCGCAGGGCGGCACCGACGGCAATCAGGCCGAGCGCGATCGAGGCATCGGCCAGGCGGCCGAGAAAGGCCTGCAACGGCGCCGGCGGCACGAAACCGAGCAGATTTAGCAGGAAGCCGGCGGCCGTTCCCCAGATCAGCGGATTGCGCGCGACCTCTCGCCACAGGCCGACTTCGCCGTGGTGGGCGAGCATCCAGACCGAGACCAGGTTGGCGAACGGCACCGCGGCGCCGACGATCAAGCCCATCGTGGCGATGCCCGGCGATCCGTACAGCATCCCAGCCACTGCCAGCGCGATGTAGGAATTGAAACGGTAGGCGCACTGGAACATTGAGGCGTAGGTCAACGCCGGCAGCCGGCTTAACAGCTTGGGAACGATGCCGAGCACCATGCCGCAGGCCATCACGGCAAAAGCGGTGGCGAGCAGCGGAAGCGCCGCCGCCAGATCGAGCCGGGTCGTGACGATGGCATTGATCAGCAGCGCCGGGAAGAGAATGAAATAGACCAGCTTCTCGACCCCGTTCCAGAAATGATCGCCGAGATGCATCCAGCGCCGGATAGCGGCACCGAGCAGGATCAACGCAAAATCTGGGAGCAGCAGCAATGCAGTATTCATGGCCGCATTGTAGGATCGGCTGCCACCCCTGCCAAACTGTGGAAAACCGCAGCCCGGCTTGACCGCCACCGGCAAACTCGAAATACTCGCCGCAACAAGGAGAAACGTATGAATATCGAATGGTGGGCCTGGATCGTGGGCGGCATTGTGCTGGTTCTCGCCGAACTGCTCATTCCCTCGTTTTTCATCGTCTGGTTCGGACTCGGTGCCTTGCTGGTCGGCTTGCTGGCCCTGGCCTTCGAACTCTCGCTGACCGCCCAGCTGGCGACCTGGACATTGACTTCGCTGGCCATGGTGCTGCTCTGGTTCCGCGTCTTCAAACGGAGTTTCATCAAGACCCGGGCCGGCACGGCCTCTGGCGACGTAATCGGGGAAATCGGCCTGCTGGTCCGTGCCGTCGCCCCTTTCGAGCAGGGCAAGGTACGTTTTCAGCGCCCGGTGCTCGGCTCGGATGAATGGGTCTGCCTGGCCGACTCAGCGATTACCGCCGGCGAGCGAGTCAAGGTCGTGGCGATCGAAGGCAGTTTCCTGAAGGTTGGCAAAGTTTAGCGAGGTAGCAAAAATGGATATCAATGCAGGACTCATCGTCACCCTGGCCATCCTGGTCTTTGTCGTCGTCACCATCGCCAAGGGCGTACGCATCGTGCCCCAAGGCGAAGAGTGGATCGTCGAACGGCTCGGCAAATATCACGGAACGCTGAAACCCGGCCTCAACATCGTCATTCCCTACCTCGACAAGGTCGCCTATCAACTGGTGACCAAGGACATCATCCTCGACGTCCAGGAGCAGGAAGTGATCACCCGCGACAATGCAGTGATCCTGACCAATGCCATCGCCTTCATCAAGGTCACCGACCCGGTCAAGGCGGTCTACGGCATCACCGATTTTTCCGAAGCCATCCGCAACCTGATCATGACCACGCTGCGCTCCATCGTTGGCGAGATGGAACTCGACGAGGCGCTGTCCTCGCGCGACAAGATTAAGGCCCGACTGCGCGAAAGCATTGCCGATGAGGCGGTCGACTGGGGGTTGACGGTGAAATCAGTCGAGATCCAGGACATCAAGCCCTCCGAGTCGATGCAGCGGGCGATGGAAATGCAGGCCGCCGCCGAGCGCGAGCGCAAGGCGGTCGTAATCCGGGCCGAAGGTGCCAAGCAGGCAGCCATCCTTGAAGCCGAGGCGCGCCTGGAGTCGGCCAAGCGCGATGCCAACGCCCAAGTCATGCTGGCCGAAGCCTCAGCCGAGGCCATCCGCCGCATCACCGCGGCAATCGGTGAGCAGACCGGCCCGATGTCCTACATGCTCGGCGAGAAATACATCGCCGCATTGGAACGCATGGGCGAAAAGGACAACGCCAAGGTCGTCGTGCTGCCAGCCGACCTGCAGGAAGCCGTGCGCGGGCTGTTCGGGCGGCGGGCCTGATCCCCAGGCGGGGCGCGATGCCCTCTCGAATCGTTGAACAAAATTCCGCCCGCAGGGAACCATAGCCAGCAAATCAGCGTCAAAACCTTCGGGATAAGGGAATTTGCCCGTTCCGGACCGTTTAACTGCTATGCAACAGGGCTGGACGGGTGAAGGAGTGAATGATGAGCGATGTTCGTCTTGATTACCTGACGGCAACTGCCGTGAACAAGGGGCTGGCAACGGCGCTGCTGGTTGACCTGCGATCCGGGGTCAAGCTGATGAGTGACGCTGGCGTCCCCCCCGCCGTCGTGGCGCGGGTTGTCCTGCATCCACAGCGCCGCCGCGCCAGCGACTGGAAACACCAATAGGCTGAGGGGAAGAACCGCGCCACGCCCCGGTTTTACCCCGTGGCGATTCAAAAGCCATGCTCAGCCGAGCGCACCGCTCCGTTGCAGTTCGGCGATTTGCTGCTCCGAATAGCCGGCCGCCTGCAGAATGGTCATGTTGTGCTCACCCGCTTTCGGCGCCGCCTGGCGGACAGAAAAGCAGTAATCTGACATCTTCAGCGGTGGTGCGAACTGGGTCAGGCCGTCATTCGCGAGAACCATGCCGCGGGCAACGATCTGCTCGTTGATGAGCGCTTCTTCCGGCGTCAGGATCGGCGTCACACAGCAATCGACTGCCCCGAACAGCGCCGCCCAGGCGTCTCGTGAACGCTGGGCGAAGACGGCCGCCATCTCTGCTCGCAGGCCGGCATCCCACTGGCGCTTGACCCACTCCGGACGCTCGAGCACCGTGCAGCAGACTATCCAGAACTTACCCTCGAGTGCGCCGACCGCCATGTACTTGCCATCGGCGCAACGATAGGTCGCATAACAGGGCAAGCCACCGGAGAGCAGGTCGCCGCCGCGCGGTGCCGAATGGCCGGCATCGTTGAGGCGGAGCATGGTGAAATAAGTATGGGCGAGCACGCTGTCGGTCATCGACACGTCGACATAGCGGCCTTGACCAGTCCGTTGCGCTTCGACCACGGCAGCCAGGATGCCCATGGCGGCGGTCAATGCGCCGCCCAGCAAGTCGGCGATCTGGAAATTGGGGACCGCCGGCTGGCCGCCCTCAGAACCGATCTGGTCGAGCACGCCGGCGTAGCCGAGGTAATTGATATCGTGTCCGGCGAGATCCTTGTACGGCCCGTCCTGACCGTAACCGCTGATCGAGCAGTAGGTGATCTTGGGGTTGATGGCCGCGACCGTCGCATAGCCGACGCCGAGCTTGTCCATGACGCCGGGCCGGAAGCTCTCGACGACGACATCGGCGTCACGCGCCAGGCGCAAAAAGATTTCGACACCTTCCGTCTTCTTGAGGTCGAGGCGCAGGCCCTGCTTGTTACGGTTGATCATCCGGAAATAGGCACTGTCCTCGCCCTGCCCGGCACCCAGGGTACGGGCGTAATCGCCGACCTGGGGGTCTTCGATCTTGATCACCTCGGCGCCGAGATCGGCCAGATGCAGCGTGGCGACCGGCCCGGGCAGCAGGCGGGTAAGGTCGAGAACGCGAACCCCGGTCAACGGCGGTGGCCGGGTCATTGGTCGCAGGTTCCCAGCAGATCGGCTTCGAGTTCGATTTCCATGCCCTTTTCCAGTTTGCGGTCGATGAACATGCCGCGGTAAAGGCGGCCGGCACTGGCCGCCCGCACACCATGCGGGGTTTCCCAGTCGGCGACCTGGAGGCGAACGACGCCGAGCTGCTCGTCCCGTTCCGGCGCCGTCTCGGCAACGCAGGGATAGGCCAGCGCGTGGCGGTTGAATTCCTCGCGGCTGTACTGTTCGATGTTCTTGCCCGGTACCGTGGGGCAGCGGCCGAGATGACGGGTGCGCACCTCGGCGGCAAGCACGGTGCCCTTCAGGTAATAGACCGGTTCGGTCATCACCCAGCCGCTGCCGCCCTCGCGATAGGCCACGCAGCGCCCGGCCTGGAGCAGTTCCGGTTGCTTGAAAAGCAGTTGAGCCGAGGGGCGCAGCACCGGGTCGGCGGCGAAAGACGGTGGGGCAAGAAACGCCAGGACGACGAGAAGTGTGCGCATGAAAACTGCCGGTTCAATAGATCCGGCTATCTTCGATCACCTTGCCGTCGTTGGGCAAGCCCCCGGGGGCCGAAAAGGCGACTTCGCCGCGCAGCTTGGTGACTTCGCGCAGGCTGGCGACCACCGCTTTATCGAGCGCCTCGCCGCCGGCCTCGATCTCGCAGTGCAGCACCATGCGATCCTGACCGCCCGGATTGTCGACGACCAGGCGCATGCGGTGTATTTCCGGGTGGCGCCGGGATATTTCGGCAACCTGCTCGGGATGCACGAACATGCCCTTGACCTTGGTCGTCTGGTCGGCTCGGCCCAACCAGCCCTTGAGCCGGATGTTGCTGCGCCCGCAGGGCGAACGTCCGGGCAGGACGGCGGAGAGATCGCCGGTGGCGAAACGGATCAGCGGGTAGTCAGGATTGAAGGTGGTGACCACCACTTCGCCGACTTCACCGGGCTCGACCGGGTCGCCGGTGCCAGGGCGGACGATCTCGACCAGCAGCCCCTCCTCGACGATCAGCCCCTCTTCGGCCTCGGTTTCATAGGCGATGGCGCCGATATCGGCCGTCGCGTAGCACTGGCGTACGGAAATCCCGCGCTCGCTCAACCACTGACGGGTGACACCTGGCAAGGCCTCGCCGGAAACGCAGGCCTTCTGCAGCGAACCAATGTCGGCCCCGATTTCCTCGGCCTTCTCGACAATGATGCGCAGGAAGGACGGGGTGCCGACGTAGCCATCCGGGCGCAGGGCTGCGATCGCCTGCACCTGCTGCTCGGTCTGCCCGGTGCCGCCGGGGAAGATGGCGCAGCCCAGCTTGCGCGCCCCGCCTTCGAAGATGAAGGCGCCGGGCGTGAAGTGGTAGGAAAAGCAGTTGTGGATCAGGTCGCCGTCGCGAAAGCCCGCGGCGTACAACACGCGGGCCATGCGCCAGGGATCGATGTCCTTGCCCTGCAGTTCGTAGATCGGACCCGGCGAGGCGAAGACACGCTTGGCCTTGTGGCGGGGCAGCGAATTCAGTCCGCCGAAGGGCGGCGTCTTCTGCTGCAGCTCGATCAGGTCGCGCTTGCGGGTCAGCGGCAGCCGGGCCAGCGCTTCGCGTGTCACGCAGTCAAAGGGATTGATCCCGGCCAGCGTGTGAAAGTAGTAGGGCGTCGTTTCCTTGGCATGCGCCACCTGGCGGGCCAGCTTGTCCATCAGGTCGGCCTCGCGCTCATCGGGGTCGCGCGTCTCGAGCGGGTCGTAAAAGCTCATGTGGGTTTTCTCCGTTTTTTCGCGGTCGCCCAGGGCGAATGGTTTCAGTGCGTGCAGCAGGACGGAGCGGCAAAGTAGCCGCTCAGGGCAAGGCGGAGGCCGGCGCCGTTTGCTCCTGCAAACAAGCCGACCGACAACGCCGCCATGAGCAGCGCACTGCCGCTACGAGAGCCAGCGTTTGCGGCGGCGGTAGTGCTTTACGTCTTTGAAGGATTTGCGCCCGGCCGAGGAGAGGCCAAGGTAGAACTCCTTGACGTCCTCATTCGTCCGCAGGTCTTCGGCATCGCCTTCCATCACGACCCGGCCGTTTTCCAGGATGTAGCCGAAATCGGCATAGCGCAGCGCGACCATGGTGTTCTGCTCGGCCAGCAAAAAGCTGACGTTTTCGCGCGAATTCAGGTCCTTCACGATCTCGAAGATTTCCTCGACGATCTGCGGCGCCAGGCCCATCGACGGTTCGTCGAGCAGGATCATTTCCGGCTTGGCCATCAGCGCCCGGCCGATGGCGCACATCTGCTGCTCGCCGCCGGAGGTGTAGCCGGCCTGCGAGGTGCGCCGCGTCTTGAGGCGCGGAAAATAGTGATAAACCTTTTCCAGACTATCCTTCAACTCGCTACGCGAAATGCTGCGCGTGTAGGCACCGGTCAGCAGGTTCTCCTCGATCGTCAGATGGCCGAAACAATGGCGCCCCTCCATGACCTGGATGACCCCGCGCTTGACCAGTTCGTTGGGCGTCAGCTGGTCGATGCGATCGCCCTTGTATTCGACCGAGCCTTTGGTGACATCGCCCCGCTCGGCGCGCAGCAGGTTCGAAATTGCTTTCAATGTCGTCGACTTGCCGGCGCCATTGGCGCCGAGCAGAGCGACGATCTTCCCCTTGGGGACATGCAGCGAAACACCCTTGAGCACCAGGATCACGTGGTCGTAAATGACCTCGATGTTGTTGATGGCCAGGTAGTGGTCGGCGGCTGTTGCGGCAGTTTGTGTACTCATAGCTGTTCCCGAAGCGTGAAAACCGGAAGGAAGCGAGGAAAAACCACGCTCCCTTCCTCTCTCGCCTTATTTTTCCTTGGAGCAATCACGCGGCGTGATGCCCTTTTCCTTGGCGTACTGCTTGGCGGACGCCTGGAACAAGGGGTGGATCAGCGCCTTGTTGCCCTCGATCCAACCAGAGACCGGCACCCACTTGGCACCATCCCACTGCTGGATCTTCACCTTGCCCGAGCCTTCATGGTTGTCGCAGGAAGTTTTGATTTCCGGCAACAGGTCGGTGGCACCCAGCGTCTTCAGGCGGGCATCGGTAATGTTCAGGTTTTCCAAGGCCCAACGTACCTGCTCGCCGGACATCGACTTGCCCTTGCCATATTTTTCCTGCGCCTTGCGGATCGCTTCGACCGACAGCACGGCGGCGGAAACACCGCGGTTGTAAAGGATGGTGCCGATCTTGGCCTTGTCCTGCAGGTTGCCCTTACCGGCGCCGTAGACCACTTTCTCGATGTCGGCGATCACCGGGACCTGCTTGCCGGAAACGTTCCAGGTCGCGGCCATGTAACCCTTGGCAGCATCACCGGCCGGCACGACATCTTCCTCGGAACCAGTCCACCACGAGCCGATCATCTTGTCACGCGGGAAGCCGACCTTCTGGGCTGCCTTCAATGCGGTCTGGTTCATCACGCCCCAACCCCAGAAGACCACAAAATCCGGCTTTTCCTGGCGGATCTTCAGCCACTGTGCGCCCTGTTCGTTGCCTGGGTGCGCCACCGGAATCTGGACCAGCGAGAACTTGTTCAGTGATGCCTCGGCTTCCATCGCGATGATGGCTTCCTTGCCATAGGCGGAGTCGTGATAGAGATAGACGATCTTCTTTCCGGCCAGGTTGCCGCCATTCTTGTCCTTGATGAACTTGACGATGGCCGAGGCCTGCATCTGGTAGGTGGTGACCAGCGGGAAGGCGTAGGGGAAGACCGAGCCGTCCACCGCATCGGTCCGGCCATAACCCATCATGGCGAGTGGCAGCTTGTCCTGGGCCGCCTTGTCGACCAGGGCGTAGGAAATGCCGGTAGACATCGTGTGGATCGGGCCGGAAGAGACCTTGGCCTTGGCCTTGAGGCGCTCGTAACACTCGACGCCCTTGGCGTTGTTGTATTCCGTTTCGCACTCTTCATAGGTCATCTGGACGCCATTGACCCCTTTGTCTTTCATATTGACGTAGTTCAAATAGTCGATGAAGCCACCGTAGAAGGCCTGGCCATTCGAGCCATAGGGGCCGACCCGATAGTCGATCAGCGGAAAGAACTGCTCTTCGGCAGCCATCGCGGTTTGCGACAGCATGGCCAGGGAAACCGCAGCGGCGGCAAGGGCAGGTTTGAAATTTTTAATCATGTAATGTCTCCTCCAGTTATTACAAATAAGCGGCGGGCCCGCCGCTTCAACCACAGTCATTCCTAGTGCGGGAACGGCCACAGACGCAACTTCTCCTTGGCGATTTGCCACAACCGGGCCAGGCCGTGCGGCTCGACGATCAGGAAGAACATGATCAGCGCACCGAACACCGTAATCTGGATGTGCGATACGGTTGCGCTGGCAAAGGGCAAACCGAACAGGTCGGCGAAGAAGGGCAGGGCCACATCGAGAAAGATGGGCAGCAGCAGGATGAAGGCAGCGCCGAGGAAGCTGCCCATGATCGAGCCGACCCCGCCGATGATGATCATGAACAGGATCTTGAACGACATCTCGAGCGAGAAGCCGTCCGGCTCAACCGAGCCCAGGTAGCAGAAGGCGTACATCGCGCCAGCCACGCCGCAGTAGAACGAACTGACGGCAAAGGCGAGCAGCTTGGTCGGCATCAGGCGGATACCGATCACGGATGCCGCCACGTCCATGTCGCGCACCGCCATCCAGGCCCGGCCGGTCGACGAGCGCACCATGTTCTTGGCGGCCAGCGCCATGACGACGACGATGGAGAGCACGAGCAGGTATTTCTCGACCGGAGTCGTCAGCTCGTGGCCGAAGATGATCAGCTTCTGCGTCGAAATTACGCCGGACGACGAGTTGTTCGACAGCCAGGGGAACTTGGTCAGGCACCAGACGATGAAGAACTGTGCCGCCAGGGTCGCTACCGCCAGGTAGAAGCCCTTGATGCGCAATGAGGGCAAGCCGAACAGTATCCCGACGCCGGCTGCGGTCAGGCCGGCCAGGATGAAGGAGAGCAGAATCGGGATGCCTTCGATGCGCAATTGGAAGTTGTAGGCCGCGTAGGCACCAACTGCCATGAAGGCCGCCGAGCCGAGCGAGAGCTGGCCGGCATAGCCGGTCAGGACGTTCAGCCCGAGGGCGGCCAGGGCGAAGATCAGGAAGGGAATCAGGATGGCCGAGAACCAGTATTCGCTGGCAAAGAGCGGCACGCCGATGAAAGCGACGACGAGCAGGGCGATGACCCCGATCCGGTCCTGGCGGATCGGGAAAATTTGCTGGTCGGCGGCGTAGGTGGTCTTGAATTGACCGGCTTCACGGTAAAGCATGTTGTTCTATCCCCTCTTACACGCGGTCGATGTGCTTTTGCTACGGCCGCTGCGCTTAACATTCGCTACGCTCATGTGAGCCTCCACTGAAAACATATTGATCTCCTAAACTCGATCAATATGTTTTTCGCCAAACAGCCCTTCGGGCCTGACGAGCAAGAACAGGAGAGCCAGCACGTAAGGGAACCAGCCCTCGATGCCGCCAAAGTTGCCGCCGAACAGATCCTGCATGACCGGCGGAATGTAGATTTCGGCCAGTTTTTCGGAGGCGCCGATGATCAGGCCGCCGACGATGGCACCCGGCACCGAGGTGAAGCCGCCGAGGATCAGCACAGGCAGTGCCTTGAGCGCCGTGAAAGTGAGCGCAAACTGTACGCCGTTGCGAGCCCCCCACATCATGCCGGCGACCAGGGCGACAAACCCGGCGACGCCCAGACGATGGCCCAGATGTGCTGTAGCGGAATGCCGATCGACAAGGCGGCCTGGTGATCGTCGGCCACCGCCCGCAGAGCCCGGCCGATCCGGGTGTACTGGAAGAACAGGGCGAGCGTCGCAACCAGGACCGCGGCGACACCGGCGGCGACCAGATCGAACTTCGAAATCACCATGTTCCAGTTGTCCATGATCCAGGGAATTGGCTCATCGACGATGCCCAGTTCGAGCGCCCGCGGGTCGCTGCCGAAAATCATCGGGGCCAGACCTTCGATGAAGAAGGCCAGACCGATGGTCGCCATGAACAGGGCGATCGGCGGCTGGTTGACCAGCTTCCGAAGCACGAACTTCTCGGTCGCGATGCCGAATAGGGTCATGATCGCAAACGCCAGTATGATCGCCAGCCACAGCGGCGCCCCCTTCTCGATACAGCCGACGACCGACAGCGCAGCCAGATAGACCATCGCGCCCTGGGCGAAGTTGAACACTCCCGAGGCCTTGTAGATCATCACGAAACCGAGGGCCACCAGCGCATACATGACGCCGGAAAGCAGACCACCGATCAGCACTTCAAGGAAAAAATTCATGTCGCCGCCTCCTAGTGGCCAGCACCGAGGTACGCCTTGATGACGTCCTCGTTGTTCTTGACTTCGTCGGGCACGCCGTCGCCGATCTTCTTGCCGTAATCGAGCACCACGACGCGATCGGAGATATCCATGACCACGCCCATGTCGTGCTCGATGAGCACGATGGTGGTTCCGAACTGGTCGTTCACATCGAGGATGAAACGGCACATGTCCTGCTTTTCCTCGACGTTCATGCCAGCCATCGGCTCGTCGAGGAGCAGCATCGAGGGCTCGGCGGCCAGCGCGCGGGCCAGTTCGACCCGCTTTTGCAAGCCGTAGGGCAGGCGCCCGACCGGGGTCTTGCGAATGTGCTGGATTTCGAGGAAGTCGATGACCTCCTCCACCTTCTTGCGATGCTCCAGCTCTTCCTTCCGGGCGCGACCGAACCACAGCGCATGCTCGATGAAGTTGGACTTCATCTTGGTGATGCGGCCGGTCATGATGTTGTCGAGCACGCTCATGCCCTTGAACAGCGCGATGTTCTGGAAGGTGCGGGCAATGTGCTGGCGGGCCGCCATGTGCGGCTCCATCTTCTTGCGCTCCTGGCCGTGCCAGAAAATCTTGCCGTCCTGCGGGTGATAGACGCCGTTGATGACGTTGAGCATCGAACTCTTGCCAGCGCCGTTGGGGCCGATGATGGCGCGGATTTCATGCTCGCGGACGTTGAAGGAAATGTCGGTCAGCGCCTTGACGCCGCCGAAGCGCAGGGAAATGTTCTGCAGGTCGAGAATGACTTCGCCTATTTTCTTGGACATGTTCAGGCAGCCTTTTTCACGATCGGAAAGGTCTTGGCATCGACGATCTTGAGGTCGGCCGAGACCTTGCCGCGCCGGCCATCCTCGAACTTGACCTCGGTTTCGATGAACTGGTTGGCCTTGCCGGAATACAGGGCATCGATCAGCACCTTGTACTTCTCGGCGACGAAGTTGCGACGGACCTTGCGGGTCCG
This sequence comes from Dechloromonas sp. A34, assembly GCF_026261605.1. Lineage (NCBI taxonomy): Bacteria > Pseudomonadati > Pseudomonadota > Betaproteobacteria > Rhodocyclales > Azonexaceae > Dechloromonas > Dechloromonas sp. A34. Next base: position 382,999 of record NZ_CP102486.1, on the reverse strand, counting down.
GGTCAGTTCGTCGTCATCGGGATCGAGTTCCTTGTGCAGGACCAGGAAGCGGTGGATCTGCGAATCGGCGACCATCGTGTCGTGCACGAGGTCGGCATTGATCTGCTCGACGCACTCTCGGATCAGTTCCAGCACTTCCGGCTTGCCGGCCAGATCGGCATAGCCCGAGTAGGCGATGCCGCGGCGCTCGGCCCAGTTGCCGACAGCCCCGACGTCGATATTGACGAAGGCGCAGACCATGTCGCGGTCGTGGCCGAAACAGACGACTTCCTTGATGTGCTGGAAGAACTTCAGCTTGTTCTCGATGTAGTTGGGGCGAACATCGCGCCGTTCGACAACTTGCCTACGTCCTTGGCGCGGTCGATGATTTTCAGGTGGCCGTCCTCGTCGAGGAAGCCGGCGTCGCCGGTCATGAAGTAGCCATCGGCATTGATCGACTCCGCCGTGGCGTCCGGGCGCTTGTAGTATTCCTTGAGCAGCATCGGCCCCTTGACCAGCACCTCGCCGTTGTCGGCAATTCTGATCTCGACACCCGGGCCGGCTGGCCGACCGAGTCGAACTTGATCGCGCCGTCCGGCTGCAGGCAAACGTAGGCACAGGTTTCGGTCTGGCCGTAGAACTGCTTGAGGTTGATGCCCATCGAGCGGTAGAAGCGGAACAGCTCCGGACCGATCGCCGCGCCGGCCGTGTAGGCGACACGGATACGGCTCATACCAAGCACATTGCGCAACGGGGCGAAGACCAGAATGTTGCCGAGCCAGTATTGCAGGCGGTCGCCGAGGGAAACGGACTTGCCATCGAGAATGTCCGAGCCACAACGCTTGGCCACCGCCATGAAGTGATGAAACATCGCCTGCTTGAACTTGCCGGCATCTTCCATGCGGATCATCACCGAGGTCAGCAGGCTTTCGAAAACGCGCGGCGGCGCGAAATAGCAGGTCGGGCCGATTTCACGCAGGTCGGTCATCACCGTATCGCCGGACTCCGGGCAGTTGATGGTGAAGCCGGCGACCAGCGCCTGGGCATAGGAGAACAGGTGATCGCCGACCCAGGCCATGGGCAGGTAGGACAGGATGTCGCCATCGGGACCGAGGTTGTCGACCTGCACCCCGCCCTGGGCCGCCGCGATGAAGGCGGAATGGGTCTGGCAGACGCCCTTCGGCTTGCCGGTCGTGCCCGAGGTGTAGAGCATCACCGAAATATCGTCGAAATGTCCGTGCTCGACCTCGGCATTGAGGAAGGTCGTGTGGTTGCGGTCGTGGATCCGCCCCATTTCCATGAGCTCGTGAATGTCGTGCAGGAAAGTCTGGGTGTAGTGGCGCATGCCGCGCGGGTCGTCGTAGACGATGTGTTCGAGCGTGGGGACCTGATCCTTGATCTCAAGCATCTTGTCGACCTGTTCCTGGTCCTCGACGACAACGAAGCGGACGCCGGCATCCTGCAGCACGAACAGCATTTCGGTAGCCACCGCGTCCTGGTAGAGCGGCACCGGCACCCCGCCCAGGCACTGGGCTGCGGTCATCATCATGTAGAGGTGGGGGCGGTTGTCGCCGATGATCGCCAGGTTGTCGCCGCGCTTGAAGCCGAGCGCAGCGAGGCCACAGGCCAGGGCGCGGACGCGCTCGGCGACGTCGGACCAGGTCCAGGTCTGCCAGATGCCGAGATACTTCTCGCGCATGGCCGGCGCATCGGGACGCATCTTGGCGTGATGAAACAATAGCCGCGGGAAGGTATGCAAACCGTCCAGCGAAGCGAAATTTGCCTGCGTGGGCATTCTTTAGTCTCCTCGTTGCCGCGCTTTTGGATACACGGTCTAACGTTCGTTTGAATCATTGTGGGCGTTACAGGCTTACACAAACCTTGCAGTACGTCACAGCGACACAGATAGTAGCGCCTCAGTGTAGGCACGGCCCGGGCTTATAATTGTCACCCGGCAGACAATCCAGGAAATAAATTGAAAAACGCCGAAGAATTGTTGCGAGCTTCCCTGTGGGGCCAATCGCTGACCGAAGAGGAAATGCTCAAGGCGCTGGCCGGCACCAGCGAACGCAGCTTTGCCGCCGGCGCCTTCATCTGCATGAAGGGCGAGCCGGTCGATTACTGGATGGGGATCATCGACGGCCTGGGCAAGATGGCCAGCCACTGGACCACCGGCAAGACCACCTCGCTGACCGGCATCAGCAGCGGCGCCTGGATCGGCGAAGGCTCGCTGCTCAAAAAGGAGCCGCGCCGCTACGACGTCATGGCCCTGCGCGAAACCCGCGTCGCCTTCATGAACCGCAGCACCTTCAACTGGTTGATGGACCACAGCATCCCGTTCAACCGCTACCTGATCGCGCAGTTGAACGAACGCCTCGGCCAGTTCATCGGGATGATCGAAAACGAGCGCATGCTCGACACCGATGCCAGGATCGCGCGCGGCCTAGCCGCGCTGTTCAACCCGGTGCTCTACCCGGGGACCAATCGGCTGCTGCAAATTTCACAGGAAGAACTCGGCTATCTGGCCGGCGTTTCCCGGCAGCGCGCCAATCAGGCGCTCAAGGTGCTGGAGGATGCCGGGCTGGTGCGCAACGAGTATGGCGGCATCAACGTCCTTGACCTCGAAGGCCTGCGCCGCTTCGGCGACTGATCGCCCCGGCAGCACCGGACGGCGGGGCCATCAGTCCGCCGCCGAACGCTCCAGCCAGCGCAGCAAGGCGTTGTAGAGCACATCGGGATCGACCGGCTTGCCGACATGGTCGTTCATGCCAGCATCCAGACAGGCCTGTCGGTCTTCGTCGAAGGCATTGGCGGTCATCGCCAGAATCGGCAGTTGCCCGCAACCAGGCAAGGCGCGGATGGCACGCGTCGCCTCGATGCCGTTCATCACCGGCATCTGGATATCCATCAGGACCAGCGCGTAGTCGTTGGTCTGCACCCGCTCGACGGCCTCGGCCCCATTGCAGGCGAGGTCGGGAATCAGGCCGGCGATGCTCAGCAATTCGCTGGCCACTTCCTGATTGATCGGTTCGTCCTCGACCAGCAGGATGCGCCGGCCACCGTAGCGGCGGGCGATCAGTTCCTCGGGCGCCACCGGCGCGGCGCCGGCATCGGCCACTGGCGACGCCGCCACCGCCGGTTCCAGACGCATCGTCATCCAGAAAGTGCTGCCCTCCCCGACCCGGCTGCTGACGCCGATCTCGCCGCCCATCATGTGCGCCAGATGACGGTTGATGGCCAGCCCGAGGCCGGTCCCGCCGTGCTTGCGGGTCATCGACTCGTCGACCTGGGAAAAGGCCTCGAACAGCCGGCCCTGCTGCTCCGGGGTCATGCCGATGCCCTGGTCCTCGACTTCGAGGCGCAACATCACCCGAGTGTTTTCGATGTCATCGGCACCGAGGCGGATGACGATCCGCCCGCTGTCCGAGAACTTGATGGCGTTGCCGACAAAGTTGAGTAGCGCCTGCTGCACGCGCACCGGGTCACCCCGCAGGTGGGGAGGAACGGCGGAGGCGACGAGGCTCTGCAGTTGCAGACCCTTGGCTGCCGCCTGCTGCTCGAGCATGGCCAGGACTTGCGCCACCACTTCGCGCGGTGCGAAGTCGGTCAGCGCGAGCACCATGCGGCCAGCCTCGATCTTCGAGAGATCGAGAATGTCGTTGATGACGCGCAGCAGGTGCTGAGCCGAACTAGCGATCTTGCCTAGGCGGTCGAGGACGCCGGGATCGCGCACCTCGTTTTGCAACAAGTGGGAGAGGCCGATGATGGCATTCATCGGGGTCCGGATTTCGTGGCTCATGTTGGCCAGGAAAGTGCTTTTGGCACGACTGGCAGCCTCGGCGGCATCCTTGGCTTCGGCCAGTTCCGAGGTCCGCGATTCGACCAGGGCTTCGAGATGATGCCGGTATTGTTCGAGTTCGGCTTCTGCCTTCTTGCGAATCGTGATGTCGGTTGAAATGCCGCACAGCGCGTAGATCGTGCCGTCGCCCTCGCGCAGCGGGATCTTGATCGACAGGAAGGCGCTGGTGATGCGGCCGTCGGCGGTGGTATTCACCTCCTCCTCGACCACCCGCTCGCCGCGTTCGATGACCCGGCTATCGTTGGCGCGCAGGTTGGCGGCCGTCGCCGGATCGAAGAATTCGGCGTCGTGATGGCCGACGATGCCTTCCATCGGACGCCCGAACAACTCGCAGACCCGACGGTTGGCATAGCGATAGCGATAGTCGGTGCCCTTGATGTAAATGAAGGCATCGACGCTGTCGAGAATGATCGCCAGCTTGTCTTCGCTCTCCTGAAGCGCCAGCTCGGCGCGCCGGCGGGCGGTGATGTCTTCCTTGACGGCTAGAAAATGCAGCACCTGGCCCTGTTCGTCGACGATCGGTGATATCGAGGCCCGCTCCCAAAACAGGATGCCGTCCTTGCGCCGGTTCAGAAACTCGCCGTGCCAGGTGGCGCCGGAGGTGATGGTCTGCCAGAGCGCCTGGTACTCCTCCTGCGACTTGTCGCCGGAACTCAGGATGCGCGAATTGCGGCCCAGCACTTCGCTGCTGGTGTAACCCGTCACCTGCTCGAATTTCGGGTTCACGTAACGGATGCTGCCATCGATATCAGTGATCACGATCGAGGCCGGACTTTGCTCGATCGCCCGCGACAGCGTCTTCAGCTCATCGGCCTGACTGCGCAACGCCAGTTCCTGAGCCCGGTTCTGCTCGTAGTAGGCGGCGAACAGCCCATTCGACCAGCGCGAGAAGGCGAACGAGGCCAGTAGGCCGAAGAGCAGCGCGCCGAGCGTGACCAGCAAGACGTTGCCGGGTAGCGCCGAACCGTCGACCAGATGAACGGAAAGCTCGTCAGCGATGATGGCCTGCAGTTCATCGTCGACCATGGCGGCAATCAGCACCCAGCCCCAGGGCTCGAAAACCTGGACCAGCGCCGTCTTCGACTGTATTTTTCCGGTCGTCGCATCGGGCCAGTCGTAGCGAACGAAGCTGCCCTTGGCGCTGCCCAGGCGATAGAGCTTCTCGGCCGCAGCCCGCTCATCGGCCGGCATCTCGTTCAACAGCATGCCTTCGAGCGCGGGATTGGACGGCGACAGTACGCCCCGCCCGTCGCGGTCGATGATGCTGATGTAGCCGCTACGGCCGAAACGCAGCACGCGCAGGCGGGCGATCACCTCTTTCTGCTGGGCGGCCTCCCATTTGTAGGTGTAGTCACCGGTCCCGATCAGCCAGTCGTAGGGGGCGAAGTGGCGAACATAGGCGAGTTTGTCGGCCATCCGCTGCGGATCGTCGGGCTTGTACCAGCGATAGCGCGAGAAGCCTTCGCCACGGGGTTTGCCCGCCGCCTCGATCAGGCCGCGCATGATGTAGTGGCCAGTATCGTCACGGTTGTCGGGAACCGTCTTGCCTTCGAACTGGGGCGCCGTCGGCAACAGGATGAACTGGCCCGCCATGTCGTCGATGAAATAGTAGCCCCGCCCTTCGTAGAAACGGACCGGACGCAGCGCTTCGATGATCAGGCGCTTGACGTCGGCGGCCGGCCGGCGCGGCGACTCGCGGTCGTAGATACCCTGGGCGACCTGCATGGCGATATCGACCTGCTCGCTGATGCTGGTGCGCAGGACATCCTCGGTGCGCTGGCGGGAGAACTCGATGAAGCTCACCGCGCTCTGCATTTCGGTCTTCAGGCGGGTTTCAATCAGCTCCTGGCCAGCGTGTTCGAGGCGGGCGATCGAGGCACGCCGTTCATTGAGGTTCTGCCAGGAAAAAAAGGCGGCCAGACCCAAGGTCAGAAACAGGACGACCGCCAGCGTACCGATCAAGTGAATGCGCGGAACGGTTTTTTCGTCGGCGGTCAGGCGTACGGCTATTTGATTCTTTCTGGAAATCGGCTGATTTCCCCCATTCTAGCCTCGGCACCCCAAAAATCCGGGTGCCCACCCGCAAATACCCTGATGGAATGGCGGTTGCGCGTCCGAACAGGCGCCTTCAGGAGCGGATCAAGGCTTCACTTCGGGATCCGGACGCAATTGCCGGGTCAGCGCGCGCGCCATGGCGGCGAGGACCAATAGCCCTGTCAGCAGAACTGCCCACAGAATCCAGCGGGCGGGCACAACTGGCGCATCCTCCCCGCCGTCACCGGCTGCCGCCACCGGCTGGCCGTTGGCCTTGCCCGGCGATGCCAGACTGGCCGGCGTCGCGTTCAGGGCAACCGCGGCATCGTAGCCGGGCAACAGGGTTGCGATCGGCAGGTCGGCGCGGCCGAGATCGCCGGCCCCCCAGGCAAGAACGAAGGGCCCCTCGCCACGCGCCAAAAAGACCAGCAGGTGCGGCACGAAGCCGATCTGCACGGTCGGCGGCAGGCTGCCGATCGCCCCGCCCCGGGCATCGATGGCCAGACGCAGGCGATTCTCTACCGCCGCATGCAGGGTGATATCGGCCGAGCGGACCTCCCCCTGGGGAGTTTGCAGGCGATAGGCCACCGCCTGGGCCAGCGTATCCCAGCGTGGCCGATCGCGGTGGCGATGCCGGCTGGTCTGGCGCTGGATGACCAGAGGGGCCAACGTGTTGACCTGCGGCAGGTTGATCCGCAACCGATCGAGCGGCAGCTGCCCAGTCCAGGCATAGTCGTAGCTGCCGCCCTGGATCGCGGTCGGTGCCATTTCCGGCGACCAGAGGCGAAGCGGCGGCTTGAAACTGGTCTCGACCGCAGCCAGCCGAACCGAGCGGATCGCCGGCGCCCGTTGCGGGTCGGCCCAGAGCAGCCGCAAATAACGGTCGGCCGCGCTGTCCCATTCGACGCCATCGTTCTCCACCCGGTGTCCCTGATGCTCCAGGCGAACCAGCTGGGCATCGCGCTTGAGCAGACGCCAGTTTTGCAGATCGCTACTGCTTTCGACCGTGTAACGGTGAAATGCTGTCGGGCTGGCCTCGGTGAGCAGACGCAGCGAACGGATACTGCCCTTGAGCTGGCTGCCATCGACCACCACGCCGCGAACGATGGCGGCGGATTTCGGCGCTGCCGGCGATTGGCGCACCGCGATCAGTGTGCCGTCTGCTCCCTGGCGGACGGTCACCGCCAGATCGCGCTCGCCCGCGGCTCCCGGACCCGGCACCAGCAACGGAAAGAACGGCACGGCCAATTCGCGCCGTTGCGACTCGGCCTGCGCCTGGGCGCGCAGCAAGGCATAGGGCAAGGCCTCGCCCTGACCGTTGAAGACCCTCAGATCTGCCAGTTCGGCATCGCTGGCGCCCTGATAGACGACCAGCGGCAGGGCCAGCTGGTGGAAGGGTCCGCCATCGCTGACGCTGATTGTGGCGTGGTGGGCAAAGTGCTCCGGCCGCGGCGGCGTCTCGGCTGCGACCGGAGCGATTAGCAGGGTGGCAAGGATCAGGGCAAGCGAAGTTTTCATGGCGCCTCGCTGACGGTTGGTCGGGGTGGCAAGGGGGCGAAGTAGCCGACCAGCAACAGCAGCAGACCGACCACGATGAAGGAGACGATGCGCTCGAGACTGCCGCTCGCCGCCAGTTCGACCAGGAACAGCTTGCCGACGACGACGGCGACCAGCGCCGCGCCGACGATCCAGATCCAGCGCAAGCCATTACGGTTGGCGAAGAGCATCAGGCCGATGGCGATCACGCTCCAGATGATCGACAGTGCGGACTGGGCGAGCATCGAGTCGAGCAGGGCGGACGCCTGCCAGGGCACGCCGCCCCACTGGTGGCAGGTGCGCAGGACCAGGCTGCTGATCACCGCGAAAGCGGTCAAACCGAGGACCGCCAACAGGAGCGGGCCGCTCGCGCGGAAAACGCTGTGCTCGGTCAGCCCACGCCACCACAACGCAATCCCGAGCAGCACGGCGAACTGCCCGATCTCCAGCGGATTGAGCAGCGGCAGATAGGGCAGCGGCGCCGCGCCGTCACCGAGCAAGGTGCTCAGCCAGGTCCAGCCGAGCAGGAAAGCCGCCACCGGCAAGGCGGCGGCGACGGCATAGGCGGCGCGGAATTCGGCCAGCGGCCAGCGCTCACCCAGGCGCTCGCTGCTCAGGGCCCAGAGGTAGGCGAGCGGCGCCAGCAACCAGCCGAGCATGGCCCAGGCGCTGTCGGGCCCGCCCCAGCCGGCCAGATGCCAATGCACTTCGTGGCCGGCAACGACCAGGAACAGCCAGACGCCGGCGATGTGCGCCGCCTGCTGGAGGAGCGCCCCCAACCAGGCCGGCTGATCGCGCAGCAGGCGGACATGCATGGCGAGCGCCAGCGGCCAGACCAACGCCCCCCAGCCGGCCAGCGGATGTTCGCTGCCGGAAGCCGCTTGGGCGCCGAGCAGCAGGGCCAGCAGCGGCAGGTAGGCGAGGGTCGCCTGGCCCAGTTGCCGCCACGCGAGGCGCAAGGCCAGCGTCCGCCACAATCCGGCAGTGAGCAGCGTCACCGCGAGCAGGGCGGGCACGGCCGTCGCCGCGACCAGCACGCGGTCGCACTCGGCCGCCCAGGCAAAGCCCCACCAGCCTGCACCCCAGACCAGGGCGGCCCAGCCGAGGGCGAGCGCCGACGGCTCGTCATCCCGCCGCTGCAACAGGCGGGCGGCGACGAAGGCGGCGAGGCCGATCAGCAGCGGGCTCCAGAAGCCGCTGTGCAGGAAGGGGCGGGCCTCGGCCAGACCGGGCACGGCGTCGAACCAGGCCAGGCGACTGCCGAGGGCGATGGCGCCGGCCACCAGTTGCAGGCCGAGGGCGAATGCCAGGGCCGCCGGCTGCCGGCGGCGGATTGCCCACCACAGCGTGGCGATCCCGGTCAGCGGCCAGACCAGCGCCGCCAGCCGCCAGGGCAGCACGAACAGCGGCGCCAGGTTGATGAAGAGCAGGCCACCGAGCAGGACCGGCACAAGCAGCGGGTTTTCCTCATCGCCGGCCTCGGCTTCGCCAGCCGCCGAGTCCGACTGGCGCAGGCTGGACCAGGCCGCAGCAAGCAGGGCGAGGCCGATCAGGCCGACGGCGACCAGCCCATGCCAGCCGTCGGCCAGCGCGACGCCGCTATCGGCACGATGCAAGGTCGTCAGATAGAGGGCGCCGGCGACCAACTGACCGGCGCCACCCCAGGCCAGCAAGGTCCGCTCGGCGAGTCGCCGGGCGGCGAACACCGCCAGCGTGCCGAGCAAGGCCAGCGCGGTACTCGCCCAGTTCAGACGCCACCACAGGAAGGGCAGCAAGGCGACGAAAAAGCAGCCGCCGGCGATCAGCCAGGGGCACAAGCGGGGCTCGAAGGCATGCAGGCCGCCGGCCGGTGCCAGGCGCAGCAGGCGATAGACCCACCAGAACGCCGCCGCCAGCATCAGACCGCCCAGCCAGGAGCCGTCGATGACGCTGGCCTCCCCGCCCGGGCGCAGTTCGAGGGCGAAGAACACCGCCGAACCGAACATCAGGAGCAGTGCGAACAGCCGGGCATGGACCCGTTGCTGGCGCACGCCAACCCAATAAACGCCGGCCGCCTCGACCGCCCAGGCGGCGGAGGTCCATTCACCGTCGAGTCCGAGCGGAATCGCCAGGCTGCCGAAAATGACGGCCAGCGCCAGCATCGTCTCGCTGAGCAGGGCATAGCGCCGGCCGCTCTGCCGGAACAGCGCCGTCGCCAGGAAGATGTAGAGCAGCCCGCAGCCCAGCGCGCTGTAGGCCGGGCCGTTCTCGAAGCTGCGTACCAGCAGGTATTGCAGACCGAAGGTGGCGAGCGGCACGCCGAAGACCAGCGAGGCGTCGACGTAGCTGACCTGCGGCGCCGCCTGCCGGACATGGTCGGCGAACGAGTCGCCGGCCGGCAGGTCGGCATCGGCCAGCGTGCGCCGGGCGAAGAAGAAGGCGATCAGCACGTAGAGCACGAAGAAGAGCAGCAGGAAGGGCTCGGCCAGCTTGAACAGGGCCGGCTGGTAGTACTTGTCGCCCCAGGCCGTGGCCAGGAACAGGGTGCACCCGAAGCCGACCAGGTTGAGCAGGCGCCAGGCCTTGAACCAGGCGATGGCGACGATGCCGAGGTTGAGCACCGTCAGGTAGCCGAACAGGGCGAGATGGTTCTGGCTGCCGGTCGAGGCCAGGACCGGCGCGGCGAAACCGCCGAGGGCGGCGACCACGGCCAAGGCCAGGGCATCCTGGAGGATGGCGAGCAACGCGGCACAGGCAGCGACGGCGATCAGGATGGCGAACCCGAGCCCGGCCGGAATCAGCGGATGCAGTTTCATGCCGGCCAGCGTCGTCAGATAGAGGACGCCGATGCCCGCCCCCTGCAGGATCAGGCCGTAGTTGTCCGGCCGCTCGCGCCAGCGCCAGCCGAAGAGCAGCAGGCCGACCGCGCCGGCCGCCACTCCGGCATAGCGCAGTTCGATCGGGACGACGGTGTTCTCGGCGACGTAGCGGAGCAGGAAGGCCAGGCCCAGGAAGAGGATCAGAACCCCGACCTTGACGATGGGATTGCCGCCGGTTATCCAGCGGGCGACGAACTCGGACAGCCACGACGGTGTGGCCGGCATTTCCAGCTCGACGCTGCGGTAGGCGAAAGTCTCCGCGGCCGGGTGCGAGGCGGCAACTCGGGCTCCAGCCGTTTCGGCGTGCGCCGCCACTTCCGGCGGCTGAACCGGGCTCGGGCCGGGTTCTAGGGTTTCGATGGCGGACGCCGGCACGGCATCGGCGGCCGTCGCTGTCAGGGCCTGGCGGCTCAGTTCATCTTCATCGGGCAGCAGGAGTTCAGGCAGTTCCTCGTCAGCTGCGGCCGCGGTCGGCTCCACGAAGGCCGTACTGGCCTGCGGCTCGACGGCCGGTTCGGCAGTCGCGAGCTGCTGCAAGCACTTTTCGAGCTGTCCGATGCGCTGCATCGCCTGCTGCATCTGCAGCTGGAGTTCCAGCACATCGTGCTGCAACTCCACTGGCTGACTAGCGTCGCCAGCCAGCGCCCGGCGGCGCGCGACGATCACGCCGACGACGCCCCCGATCGCCGCCAGCAACATGGCCGCTGCAAACGAATCGAAGGCGGCCCCCAGCAACAACCCGATGATGATGCCCAACCACATCGCATGTCCTCACTTCGCCTGTCTGGCCGCCGAGCGGAGCGTTCGGGGCAACAGGCCATTCGTTATGCCGGGCGGACGCCTGCCTGGCGTCGCCGGATATTTTTCCGGGCGTCATGCTAGCACGTGGGCATTTGCCGGAGCAGCCCAATGGAAAAACGGCGAGGGTCATCGCCTCGCCGTCGAACTGAATAAACCACTTGGGGCTATTCCGATATCAGTTTGGCGGTTTCCTGGTCCGCAGAGACCTGATCCGCTGAATAGCGAGGAAACGCAAGGGCGAAGTTCGCCCAATCCATTTCAATCTCGATGGCGGTAGCGCCAGGCGATAGACCTGCTCCACATTCGGGGGCAAGGCATCCGGAGGCTTATACATCAGCCATCCGAAAAGCATTTCGAATTGAACACCGCGCAACGCATAACGCCAAAGCCGGCGCAAGTAGATAATCCAATCCTTCAGGTGCCAGGGTTCAAGCGAGCGAAACGAGAATCCGGCAGCGGATGGAAACACAATTCGCAAGACGGCATAGTGATTGCCCGCCAGCGGCTGGAGATCGCTTTTTGCCAAGAGCGATACCAGCCAATCTTCCCCAATCAGTCCTTGAGGGATACGGATACCGCGTTGACGAATACGCTCGACAAAACTTCCTCGCAACGCATACAGCCCGCCGGCGAGCGTCCCGTTCGCCAGCATCCGCCGACTCCAGGCTTCGTGGTCCCGCCCGGTGACAGGCAGGCCGCCAGCCGCGTTTGCGGTCGGCGCTTGCTCAAACGCTGCCGCCAGGGCTGCCAAAGAACCGGGGACAACCTGAACATCACCGTCAATGAAAACATGCATCTCGGCAAGACTCAAAGACGGGTTTGCCGAAATTTCATGGATGTACAGATTCCATGCATTCGCCTTGTCAGCCAGCGGAATCTCGACCACCTGGAGATTATGGTGCAGCCTAGCGAGCTCCCGAACAATGCTCGCAGTGCTGTCGATACAGCCATTGGCCAAGACAACCACCCGGATCGTAATACCGTCTTCTACAACACGAATGCTTTCGAGTGTGGCAGCAATGTTGGCCGCCTCGTTGTGGGCGAAGACTGCTATCGACCAAGTTGTAGGCATCCCAGATATCCAAATTTGACTAGGCGTGGCTCGCCTCTGCCATTGCCGGCTTCTGCGCGGGAGAATTCTCACATCTGCGTACAAGCTTGGCACAAGACACTACAAGACAGAACAGGAAGTCCATTTCCTGGGTATGCAGCGAGCGGCTGGAAGTCTGAATGGGTAACAGACCCTAGCGCCGCCAGATCACATTGGCGCCCCGCGGCAGGCGCGATACCGGGACGTAGCCAACAGCGCCCGGCGTACTCTGGACGACCCTTATGAGCTCGTCGATATCGCTCACCTCCAGGGGCGGCGCCCCCTTGCCGACGTAGCGCCGAACCAGCCAGTAGCCGGTGTAATGCCCCTCGTCCTGGCCGAGCACGGTTTCGAGAAACTGCTTGCGGACTGGATGGCCGGGTGGGAGATTGACCGGGATGGCCGACTGCTGGTTGATCGAGACGATACGGCCGGTATATAGCCGCTGCACAGTTGGCAGGTCGGCCTTGGGCAAGCCGGGAAAGGCAATCACTACAATCGCATCGTCAGCAGCTCCCGAAGACTCGACCAGGAGTACCAGCAGCAGCGCGAGCATTCCCTTACGCATGGCGCCCGATCAGAACGTAAAGCTGTAGGAAAGCGAAAAGACGTTGATATGTCGGTTGGCGCTGTCGCTACCGCGCGGCGCATCGATGAAGCTGGATACCACCCCGCTTTCGGTATGGGACCACTCGGCCTTGAGCACGCTGGTCGGCGTCAACCGGAAGGAAGTGCCCATGGCACCGGTCCATTGATCGTAGGGATTGAGAATGTCCGCAGCCAGTTTTTGCGACTGGTTGATTGCCGCAGCACTGTAAGGCGGCGGCAGGGCAGGCACCCGGTTGCCGTTGATCGCCTTGTATTTTTCGAGGACGCCGTCAGGCGACTTCATCCGCGCGTAATAGACGTAAGGCGTCCAGTTGCCGAATTGCCGCGACAACGCAAGATAGGCCCCCCAGCGGCTAAGCCCCTCGCTGGCGCTGCTCACCCGCATGCGGGCATATTCGCTGGTCAGCTTGACATCACCAGGCAGAATGACACTGGCACCGAGCGTCTGCACGGGGATGATGACGTTATCGACCAGACGCGTGTTGATCACATCGTAATAGCCGATGCCCGGTGCGATCGAACGGAAGGGAAGATCGGCATGGAGCGCCCCGGACTTGTTCTGCGCGTCGACCTCGTGCACGCCGACGCGGAACACATTGTCGATATCGCGTGCGGTCAGTACCAGGCCGGTACTGCGCACATCCATGTCGATAAAAAAGCTTCCGTGGGTGGCCGAGTCCAGCCTCCGCTCACGCCCGTAGTAGCGGACGCTGGTTTCCATCTCGCCGGTATAGGCTTCCAGCGTCCAGTCGAAACGACCGGTCATCCAGGTCTTGCTGATACTGAGGCCGATGACATCGGTGGTCGGGGCAATCGAATAGACCTCGACCGGCAGCCGTGCAAACTCATAGGTCGCCCCGACATCGCGGTTCTCGGTATTGAGCATCAGCGGCAGGCGGAGCTTGCCGACGCGGACCAGCCAGTCATCCTCCGGACGCCAGGAGACAAAGGCCCAGGACAGGGTTGCATCCCAGGAAGTGTCGTGATCCTCGGCCGGAGCGAGACGCGCCTGGACCGTGGCCCCCCATTGCGGGCTGATCTTGAGGTCGAGCTGCGTACCAAGAATGCTGTCGCGGGTAAAAGTTCCCTGATCGTCGATGAAGCGCTGGTATTTGTAAGGCTGATTCGACTGGGCGTAGCCGAGGGTACCGAAGCCGGACCAGGTCCACTCCGCGGCACCGGCAGTGCACGCCTGACACAACGCCAACAGGAATAAATATCCGTTCTTCATGGTGGCCCGTATTCTAAACCCTGACGACCGACATAAAGAATAGGAAATTCAACCGCCATTCCTCGAGAGACTTTATAAGCTGTCGTCTGTGCCCGCGGCGTGGCGGTACGCCTCTTCTGGCGGGGCCAGCTGCAAAAGCGGCGAGGTTCATCGCCTCGCCGTCGTTGTGTCTCCTGCACCCTTGCGGGTTCGGGTTAAAGCCTTACATGCTGCGTCGGTACTGGCCGCCGACTTCGTAGAGCGCCGTGCTGATCTGGCCCAGCGAGCAGCACTTCACTGCATCGACCAGCACGGCGAAGACGTTGCCGTCCTCGATCACCGTCTGCTTGAGTTTCTCCAGCATGGCCGGCGCCTGGGCCGCGTTACGGGCCTGGAAGTCGCGCAGGCGCTTGATCTGCCCCTGCTTTTCCTCGTCGGTCGAGCGGGCCAGTTCGATTTCCTGCTGCGCCATGCCCTTCGGATTCAGGAAGGTATTGACGCCGATGATCGGGTAGGAACCGTCGTGCTTCTTGTGCTCGTAATACATCGACTCTTCCTGGATCTTGCCGCGCTGGTAGCCGGTTTCCATGGCGCCCAAGACGCCGCCGCGCGAGGCGATGGCCTCGAATTCCTTGAGCACTGCTTCCTCGACCAGATCGGTCAGTTCGTCGATGACGAAGGCGCCCTGGTTCGGGTTCTCGTTCTTGGCGACACCCCACTCGCGGTTGATGATCAGCTGAATGGCCATGGCGCGGCGCACGGATTCCTCGGTCGGCGTCGTGATCGCCTCGTCGTAGGCATTGGTGTGCAGCGAGTTGCAGTTATCGTAGATGGCGATCAGGGCCTGCAGCGTCGTGCGGATGTCGTTGAAGTCCATTTCCTGGGCGTGCAGCGAACGGCCTGACGTCTGGATGTGGTACTTGAGCTTCTGGCTGCGCTCGTTGGCGCCGTACTTGTTCTTCATGGCGATGGCCCAGATGCGGCGGGCAACGCGGCCGATCACCGAGTATTCCGGGTCCATGCCATTGCTGAAGAAGAAGCTCAGGTTGGGCGCGAAATCGTCGATCTTCATGCCGCGCGCCAGGTAGGACTCAACGTAGGTGAAACCGTTGGACAGCGTGAAGGCGAGCTGGCTGATCGGATTGGCCCCGGCTTCGGCGATGTGATAGCCGGAAATCGACACCGAATAGAAATTCTGGATCTGGTTATGGACGAAGAATTCCTGGATATCACCCATCATCTTCAGCGCAAATTCGGTGCTGAAGATGCAGGTATTCTGACCCTGGTCTTCCTTGAGGATGTCGGCCTGAACCGTGCCGCGCACCGTGGACAAGGTCCATTCGCGAATTTTCTCGGCCTCGTCCTCGGTCGGATCTCGGCCGTTGTCGGCCTTGAACTTGACCATCTGTTGATCGATGGCGGTATTGAAGAAGCAGGCCAGGATGATCGGGGCCGGACCGTTGATGGTCATCGAGACCGAGGTCGTTGGGGCGAGCAGATCGAAGCCGTCGTAGAGCACCTTGAGGTCGTCGAGGGTGGCGATCGAGACACCGGAGTTGCCGATCTTGCCGTAGATGTCTGGCCGCTCGTCGGGATCGCAGCCGTACAGGGTCACCGAGTCGAAGGCGGTGGACAGGCGGTGCGCCGGCATGCCTTCAGAAACGCGCTTGAAGCGGCGGTTGGTGCGGAAGGCATCGCCCTCGCCGGCGAACATCCGGGTCGGGTCTTCGCCCTCGCGCTTGAAGGCGAAGACGCCGGCGGTGTAAGGGAAGGAACCGGGCACGTTCTCGCGCATCAGGAAGCGCAGGGTTTCGCCGTCGTCGCCGAACTTGGGCAGGATGACCTTGCGGATCTTGGTGCCGGACAGCGATTCGGAAACCAGCTTGGTACGGATTTCCTTGTCGCGGATTTTGACGACGTATTCGTCGCCGGCATAGGCGGCGACGGTGTCCGGCCACATCTCGAGCAGCTTTTTGGCCTTCGGGTCGAGTTCGCCGTCTTTCCAGGCGATCATTTCGTCGAAATCGCCGGCCGGCTTGTCGCAGCCCTTGAAAAGGCCGGCCGAAATACGCAGCGCCTGCCGTTCGCGGGCAATATTCACCTGCGTTTCGGTGTGGGCGTGATAGCCGCGCACGGCATCGGCGATTTCGGCCAGGTAGCGGACGCGCTGGGCCGGCACGATGGCCCGCTGGCTGGACGACTGCTTGACGGTGACCAGCGGCAGCTTGCCTGCCTTCAGAGTCAGGCCTTTTTCGGAAAGTGCCGGGACCAGTGCCTGATAGAGCGCGGTGACGCCATCGTCGTTGAAGCGGGCGGCCTGCGTGCCATAGACCGGCATGTCGTCGGTCGGCGTGCTGAACAGTTCGCGGTTGCGCTGGTACTGCTTGCGCACGTCGCGCAGCGCATCCTCGGCACCCTTGCGGTCGAACTTGTTGATCGCCACGAAGTCTGCGAAGTCGAGCATGTCGATCTTCTCGAGCTGCGAGGCAGCGCCGAACTCCGGCGTCATGACGTAAAGCGACAGATCAACGTAGGGCACGATGGCGGCATTGCCCTGGCCGATGCCGGAGGTTTCGACGACGACCAGGTCGAAGCCGGCCAGCTTGCAGGCGGCGATGACTTCGGGCAGTGCGGCAGAGATTTCGCTGCCGGTGTCGCGGGTGGCCAGCGAGCGCATGAAAATGTTCGGATGCTCGATGGCGTTCATCCGGATGCGGTCGCCGAGCAGGGCGCCGCCGGTACGCTTGCGCGACGGGTCGATCGAGACCAGGCCGATCTTGACCGTGTCGCCCTGGTCGAGGCGGAAGCGGCGGACCAGTTCGTCGGTCAGCGACGACTTGCCGGCGCCGCCGGTGCCGGTGATGCCGAGCACCGGGACGTTCAGCTCGGCTGCCGCCTTGAGCAGCGGCTCTTTCAGGGCCGGCGCCTCGCCGTTTTCGAGCAGCGTGATGATCCGGGCCAGCAGGCGCTTGTCGCCGGCCTTGAGGCCGGCCAGCGCTTCATCGGCGCTCGGCACGCCGGATTCCGCAACATCGAAATCGGCGTTCTGCACGACCTCGTTGATCATGCCCTGCAAGCCCATATGGACGCCGTCTTCCGGGGCGTAGATGCGCGTCACGCCGTAGGCATGCAGTTCCTTGATTTCGGAGGGCACGATGACGCCACCGCCACCGCCGAAGACCTTGATGTTCTCGCCGCCATTGGCCTTAAGGAGGTCGATCATGTACTTGAAGAACTCGACATGACCACCTTGGTAAGAGGTGATACAGATACCCTGGGCATCTTCCTGCAAGGCGGCATTGACGATTTCCTGCACCGAGCGGTTGTGCCCGAGGTGGATCACTTCGGCACCGGTCGATTGCAGGATGCGGCGCATGATGTTGATCGAGGCGTCGTGGCCGTCGAACAGCGAGGCAGCAGTCACGAAACGCACCTTGTTTTTCGGCTTGTAGGGGGAAAGTTTCTTGGCAACGGAAAGATCGGTCATGGCACCAGCCTCATCAAAACGACGGAAAGGCGATCATGGTATGCCCCTTTAAGCACCATGCCATTGTCGCGATTGACGACAATCATGCAAATTCCGCCAAGGTGATATGCTGTCGCCAATAACTTCCTGCCGGCTCGCCAATGCTGCATCGCACCAACCCGCTATCGCCAAATCGCACGCAAACCACTGTCGCGATGGGCTTTGTTACCGGCATGCTGGCCGGCCTCGCCCGCCGCGGCCGCGATCCGGGACCGCTGCTTTCCGCCACCGGAATTGATATTGCAGACACCGCCAGCCGAGTGCCGATCGAGCGCTACGCCGCGCTCTACAACCGGATCAACCGCCAGCTGGACGACGAAGGCTTCGGACTGTTCGCCCAGCCGATGCGGCTCGGCAGCTTCGAGTTCCTCTGCCGCGGCTGCCTGAGCGCCCCGACGCTTGCCGAAGCGCTGCACCGGGCCAGCCGTTTCCTGCATATCGTCCTTCCCGACCTCGCGGTGAGCGTCCGCCGTGCCCACGGCCAGGCCGAACTGGTGATCGGCGAAAGCCGAAAATTGGCTGACGACCCGGAAGACCCCGGCCGCATCTTCGCCTTCGAATGGCTGCTTCGCCTGCTGCACGGCCTCGCCTGCTGGCTGGCCGGCCGCGGCCTCGGCCTGGACAGCGTGATCTTTCCCTACCGCCGGCCGCCCCACGCCGCCGACTACGCGCTGATCTTCACCGAGGATTCGCGCTTCGCGCCGACCGTACCGGGCGGCGTCGGCACGCTGGTCGCCAGTTTCAACGCCAACCTGCTCGACCTCCCGGTGCGCCGCGACGAGGCCGCGCTGACCGCCTTTCTCGATGGTGCCCCGGGCAAGATCACCACTCTCTACCGGCGCGACCGGGAAATGGTGATTCGCGTCCGCGACCTGCTGCGCGCCGCCCTGCCCGCCACGCTGAGCCTCGACAACATCGCCGGTCGCCTGCACCTCTCGCCACGCACCGTGCACCGCCGCCTGGAGGAGGAAGGCTCGAGTTTCCGCGCTATCAAGGATGCCTTGCGCCGTGATCTGGCGCTGGCCCGGCTGACCAAAACCAAGGAATCGATCGCCCAGATCGCCGCCGATCTGGGCTATGCCGACCCCTCAGCCTTCTACCGGGCCTTCGTCGAATGGACCGGGATGGCGCCCGTGCATTACCGGCGCCACTGGAGCGGGCGCTAGCCGACCGGGGACGGCAGCCCCGTCAGGACTCGGCGCAAGCGAAGCGGAAGCGGTTGCGCCCTTCGTTTTTCGCCCGGTACATGGCCTGATCGGCCGCCGCGATGATTTCGGTCGCCGTCGCCCCGTCGCGCGGATAGGAACTGATACCGACACTGCCGCCGATGGTCAGCGTCTCCGCGCCGACAGTGACCGGCTGCGCCAGCGCGATCAGCAGTTCGTCGGCGACATTGGCGACGACCGTGGTGTCGTCGGTGGCGTCGAGCAGGATGATGAACTCGTCGCCGCCGAGCCGGGCGACGGTATCGATTTCCCGGACCACGCCGCGCATCCGTTCGGCCGCCGCCTGCAACACGACATCGCCGGCGGCATGGCCGAGGCGGTCGTTGATTTCCTTGAACTGGTCGAGGTCGATGAAGAGCAGCGAAAGCGTCCCGCCGCTGCGCCGCGCACGGGCCAGGGTGTGTTCGAGACGATCGAGGAAAAGGCGCCGGTTGGGCAGCCCGGTCAGGCTGTCGTGGCTGGCCAGGTGGTCGAGTTCGAGCTGCTTTTCATGGAGTTCGGCCATTTGCCCATCAACCTGTTTCTGCAGGGCGTCGACGCTGCGCGCGAGGACACCGATCTCATCCTGGCGGCCGACCGGCAGCGGCGTGCGTGTCTGGCCGGAGGAAAAACATTCGACCGAGCGCAGCATCTGGTTCAGCGGCCGGATCACCGCCCGCGCCAGGAAGATGGCCAGCAGCACAAAAAGAACACTGAAGGCGACGACGATACGCCCGGTCGCCCAGCCCACCGCGTCACTGTCGGCCAGGACATCGGACAGGGGCTGGACCAGCCCGATGATGAAGGCGCGCTCGATGTGTTCGACCGGCAACTGGTAGCGGACGAAGGCGGCCACCGTCGCCGCCGGCCCATCGGCGCCGGTTACGGTCACCAGTTCCCCCGAACCTCCGTGCAGCAGCGCAGCCGTGGCCGGGAACTGATCATGGATCAGCACGCGCTGGCCGCGGTCGAAGGCGAAGGCCTGCGCTGGGTCGGGATGGACGAGGAAATCGCCATGGCGGCCGGCGAGCATGAAGGTGATCTCGGACGGCAGGTCGGCCGACAACTGGCTGAAGATCCGGTCAAGATCGATATTGATCACGACCAGGCCGAGTACCCGGCCGGTGCCGTGAATTGGCATCGCCAGATGCAGCGACGGCCGGCCCAGGCCGGCGTGCGCGCCCTCTTCGTGATTGATCGCCGGCGACGAGATATAGACCTTGTCGGGGGGCAGGCGCAGCGTCTCGAAAACGTAGGGGTAGTGGCTCTTTTCCTGTAGATCGTCGCCCGCCACCTGGAGCAACAGCTTGCCGTCGCGGTCGATGCGGACCCGCTCCATGCCATGGTCGTCGGCGGCAATCAGGCGGATCTGAAAATATTCGGAGCGTGTCTCCAGCAGGCTGGCGAACAGGGCATCGACCCCACTTTCGGCGCTCGCCCGCGCGGCCGGGCTGGTCGCCGAAAGCGCCTGCTGCGGCAAGGGGTGGCGGGCCAGCAACTGGACGTCGCGCACTGAACTCTCCAGAGTCACGACCAACTGGCGGACCAGCACCTGGGTGGCCGTGAGCAGGCGCTGCTCGGCGGCCTTGACGAGCAATTCGCGGCTGGTCGAATAGGCGTAGTAGCCGGTCAGTCCGGAAGCCAGCACGCCAAACAGCGAGAGCAGCAGCGTGAAGCGCCCGCCCAGGCCGAACTTGACGGCTGGCCGGCTCATGGTGCCGCCTTCTTGCCGGCCATCGTTACCTTGGCCACTGCGGGTTGGCGGTCGGCGACATTCGCCGGCGGTCGCATCCCCGCTGCGCGGGGCCCCTGCTTCCTGCTCATGGCGCCAGCACCCGCCCGGCCCGGTCGCCGGAGATGATGCGCGTCCAGAGTTTTTCGCGGCGGCCGACATCCTCGACGGGCTCCAGCCAGTGCAGCCTGTCCTGTGCCCGCTCGCCGGGTGACTCACTGATCGTGTTGCCCAGCCCCTGGCGGCTGACCAGCAGACCGCTGACCTGCGGCTCCAGCATGTAGTCGAGCCAGGCATCGACCAGTTTCCGATCCTTCGCCCCGCGCGCCACGACCCAGCAATCGAGCCAGGCCAGCGTCCCTTCCCGGGGAATGACATAGCCGACATCGGCCCCTGCGGCACGCAGCAACTGCAATTGCTGCCGGCCATAATTGGCGAACAGCAGCGCGATGCCGTGGCTGCGGAACAAAGTCACCGATTCGTCGGGCTGGGTGTAGAAGGCCAGCACGTTGCGGCGCAAGTCGATCAGGCGCCGCACGGCCGCCTCCCACTGTCCCGGTGTGAGGCGAAACGGCGTCTCCGCCCCCAGGCTGATCTGGGCCAGCGAAAAATTGTGGGTGCCTCCGTTATAGGCCAGCACCTTGCCCTGCAGGCGGGAATCCCACAGGGCAGTGATCGAGTCGGGTGGCCGCGCGAACTGGGCGCGATCGTAGATCAACCCCATTTCGGCGTAGGTGTACGGAATGCCATAGAGCCGGCCACCGTGCACCAAGCCGGGAATCGCTGCCACGTCGCGAAAGCGCGGCAACTGGCGACGCATGTTCGGAATGGCGGCCGGATCGATCGGCTGCGCGATGCCGGCCCCGATATAACGTTGCAGTTCGGCGGTATTGACGGCGAAAACATCGAAATCCTCGCCGCCGCTCGCCGTCATTCGCTGCCAGAGCGCCGCATCGGAGTCGATCTGTGTCACCTCGACCCGCACTCCGTTACGCCGCTCGAATTCCCTGACGACATCGGCATCGGCATAGCCATGCCAGGACAGCACGCGCAACAGGCGCGGCGACGCAGCCAGGGCGGGCAAGGCCAGCACCAGTCCGACAAGCAGGAAAACAAGTGGCTTGCGCAGTTCGAACATGCGCTGAGTATTACCCAAGCCACTCCAATTCACCAACCGGAACAAGACTTTAGCCGCGGCACTCCAGTCAAGCCCAACAAACGCCGGTTGAAAGCGACGGGAAAACCTGCCCCCCGATTTCGCGCTCAGGGGCCGGGCAGCAGTTGCAAACCCAGCCAGGCGACGACGATCACCGAGCTGACCGGAATCGCGACGGAAAACATCAGGAAGAACGGGATGCAGATCCAGTGCCCGGCAAACACCAGCGAACTCAGGGCGGCTGCGGCAAAAACGAAGAGGGTCAAGACGACCCAGCGCTTCAGGTAGATCAGCAGCCAGTGCGAGTGCGCCTGGTTATAGCGCCAGGCGGCACTGCGCTCCAGCCGATCACCGCTGTCCACGTCACGAAACAACCAGCTGAAAAAAAAATAGCGGTAGAGGAGCGAAGTGTTGTTTTCTCGGTTCATGGCGTAGCTCCAGGAGTCCTTCTAGAGAGACAACGATCGATCGCGGTTGTTCAGCTTGCCGATCAAATTGAAGCGACACGCCCTTTCCGCGGTGCAGCCCGGCCCGCCGGCCGCGGCAAAAAATGCCCTTGCGATATTCCCCGGGGCATGCAGAATAAGGTGGGCATTGCGCCCGCCCGATGCCCCCTGTGAAACCGACCTACCGGGAATTCCGATGACCGACGAACGCTTTGAACAATTGGTGCAGCGCCTCGAACCCCTTGCCCTGCAAAGTCCCGGACGCTACAAGCAGCGGGTGCTGATGCTGGCGCTGCTCGGCAATGCCTATCTGACGACCATATTGCTGCTCATCGGCGCCGTGCTCGGCGGCCTGATCGCCTCGATCATGGTGCTCAAGGCGCTGGCCATCAAGCTGATCATCGTCGTCGGCTTTTTCCTGTGGATGATCCTCAGGGCGCTCTGGGTCAAGATCGAGCCGCCGGTCGGCACCGAGATTTCCGCCAGCGAGGCGCCCGAGTTGTTCGCCATGATCAGGGACCTGCAGCACGCGCTCGATGCGCCACGCTTCCACCACGTGCTGATCACCGAGGAATTCAACGCCGGCGTCGTGCAGTCGCCCCGCCTCGGCATTTTCGGCTGGCCGCGCAACTATCTGCTGCTCGGCCTGCCCCTGATGCACGCCTTGTCGACGGAGCAGTTCAAGGCCGTGCTGGCCCATGAATTCGGCCATCTGGCGCGCGGCCATGGCCGAGTCTCCAACTGGATCTACCGCCAGCGCCTGCGCTGGAGCCGGCTGCTCGGCATCCTCGAGGCCAGCGAGAGCAATGGCAGCTTCCTGTTCAAGCCCTTCCTCAACTGGTTCGTGCCCTATTTCAACGCCTATTCCTTCCCCCTGGCCCGGGCCAACGAGTACGCCGCCGACAGCACCGCCGCCCGCCTCGTCTCGGCGCCCAGCGCCGCCCAGGCGCTGACCGCGGTCAATGTCGTCGGCAGCTACCTCAGCGAACGCTACTGGCAGGATATCCACCGCCAGGCCGACGACCAGCCGCAACCGGCCTTTGCCCCGTACTCCGGCCTGGCCGGCGGCCTGGCCGACCAACTCGACGAAGCCGCCGTCCACGGCTGGCTGGAACAGGCGCTGGCCCGGCCGACCAGCCTGGCCGATACGCACCCCTCGTTGAGCGACCGCCTGAACGCCCTCGCCGCCCAAGCCGAACTCGCCCTGCCCCCGCCCGGCGCGGCGGCCGACCGCCTGCTCGGCCGCCGGCGGGAAAGCATTGCCGCCAGTTTCGACCGGCGCTGGCAGGAAAGTATCGCCGCCGCCTGGGAAGCCCGCTATCGCGAGGTCCAGGACGAACGCCAGAAACTCGCCGTTCTCGAGCAGCGCCGACAGGACGGAGAGGTACTCAGCGAGCAGGAACGTTACGAGCACGCCCTGCTCACCGAATCCGCCGGCAAGGCGCCGGACGCGGCGTTGGCCGAGCTCGAAACGCTCTACGCCGAGTATCCGGACAACCTGCTGGTCTGCGTGGCGCTCGGCGCGCGCCGCCTAAATCGCGACGATGCCAGCGGCTGCGCCCTGCTCGAGCGGGCGATGCAACTCGACGAACAGGCGATCGCCAAATGCTGCGAATTGCTGCGCGACTATCACTGGCGTCAGGGTCGGCGCGAAGAGGCCGACGACTGGCATCGCCGCCTCAGCGAAAGACAGACGCTACTCGATGCCGCCGCCCGCGAGCGCGACCGGGTGCTGGTCAATGAAAAATTCGACCGCCACGGCCTGGACGCCGAGCAACTGAGCGCCCTGCGCGGCCAATTGCAGGCCATCACCGGGCTGGCCAAGGTCTATTTCGTCAAAAAGCGGGTCAAGCACCTCGCCCATCTGCCCTGCTACGTGCTGGGTTACCGGGTCACGGGCTTCTTCCGCTTCCAGCGCAAACGCTACGAGGCGGACGCACTGCAGCAGATCCGGAACCGGGTGCAGTTCCCCGGCGAAACCCTGATCCTCAGCGTCGATGGCGAAAACTACCGCTTCGGCCGCAAGTTCGCCTGGATGCGCGGATCGCGGATTCTGTAAGTCGCGGGCCGTGGCCCATGAAAAATGGCGCGGGCCTCGCGGCGCCGCGCCATTTTCATCGAGCCCGGCGGCTTAGCGGATTTCCAGCAGGCTCTCGTCCCAAGCCGCATGCTTTTCCAGCCCGAGCAGGTTGGCCACGGTGGCGGCGATGTTGGAAAGCCCGGCCTTCTCGGTCTGCTTGAGGCCCAGCTTGCCGCCACTGACGTTGTCGTGGAGGATCAGCGGCACCGGGTTCAGGGTGTGCGCGGTCTTGGCCTTGAACGAGCCGTCCTTGTTTTCGGCCGGCTGCTTGGTCTTCTTGTCGAGTTCGTACATTTCGTCGGCATTGCCGTGGTCGGCAGTGATCAGCGCGACGCCGCCCAGGGCGTCGATCACCGGCAGCAGGCGGGCCAGTTGCAGGTCGACGGCTTCGACGGCCATCGTCGCGGCGCGGAAGTTGCCGGTATGGCCGACCATGTCGCCGTTGGCGTAATTGCAGCGCAGCGTCCGGTACTGGCCGGATTGCAGGGCGGCGATCATGGCGTCGGTGATTTCGGCGGCCTTCATCCACGGCCGCTGCTCGAAGGGCACGACGTCGCTCGGCACTTCCTGCCAGGTCTCGCCTTCGAATTTGCCGGAGCGGTTGCCGTTCCAGAAGTAGGTGACGTGGCCGAACTTCTGGGTTTCGGAGCAGGCGAACTGGGCAATGCCCGATTTGGCGAACCATTCGCCGGTGGTGTCCTTGATCGCCGGCGGGGCGACCAGGAAGCGGGCCGGCAGCTTGAGGTCGCCGTCGTATTGCAGCATGCCGGCGTAGGTCACCTGCGGCACGCGAACGCGATCGAATTTGTCGAACGCGGCTTCCTCGAAAGCGCGGGTAATCTCGATGGCGCGATCGCCGCGGAAATTGAAGAAGACCACCGCGTCGCCATCCTCGATCGTGCCGATGGCCTTGCCGTGCTCGCCGATGACGAAGGCCGGCAGGTCCTGGTCGATGGTGCCCGGGTTCTGCTCGCGTAGGCCATTGACCGCTGCCGTGGCGTTGGCGAACTGCTGGCCTTCGCCCAGCACATGGGTCTTCCAGCCCTTGTCGACCATGCTCCAGTTGGCGTCGTAGCGGTCCATGGTGATGTGCTGGCGGCCGCCGCCGGAGGCGATGCGGGCATCGAAGCCATCGGCGCTGAGCTCGACGAGGAAGGCTTCGAAGGGGATCACGTAGTCGAGAGCACTGGTTTCCGGCACGTCGCGGCCGTCGAGCAGAGCGTGGATACGTACCGTCTTGATGCCCTCGGCCTTGGCCTGGACGACCATGGCCTTAAGGTGATCGATATGGCTATGGACATTGCCGTCGGAGAACAAGCCCATGAAATGCACGACGCCCGCTTTTCCGTTCGCTCCGGCCTTCGCCGCCGCGACGATCTGCTGCCAGGCCTCGCCTTGCCAGATGGCGCCGCTGGCGATCGCATTCGAGACCAGCGCCGCGCCCTGGCTATAGACCTGACCGGCGCCGATAGCGTTGTGGCCGACCTCGGAATTACCCATGTCGTCGTCGGACGGCATGCCGACCGCGGTGCCGTGGGCGCGCAGGCGGATGTTCGGATAATTGGCGAAGAGCCGGTCGAGGGTCGGCTTGCGGGCGGCGGCAATGGCACTGCCGACTTCGGACTTGGGCAGGCCGTAGCCGTCCATCACGATGATGACGACGGGGCCCTGGATGCCGGCGAAAGTGGAGAGCTTTTTTAGCATGTGGTCGATTCCAGCGAATTGAACAGGCAAGCGCGCCATCGCGGACGGCACGGAAACCCGACATTTTACCCGCGAATCAGCCCTCGCCGGCCGCAGCTTCGCAGCGCTCCGGGGAACAGGCGCCCCCGGATTGGCTCAACCGCGCTCAGGCCGGATCCTGCTCGCGGACGTAGGGTTCGCGCAGATCGACCGGCTTCAGCCCCTTCTTGCGCATCCGGATGTTGAGCATTTCGACGCCGACCGAGAAAGCCATCGCGAAGTAGATGTAGCCCTTCGGCACATGGTGGCCGAAGCCGTCGGCAATCAGCACGACGCCGACCACGACCAGGAAGGACAGGGCCAGCATCTTGATCGTCGGGTGATCCGAGACGAAGCGACCGATATGGCTGGCGAACAGCATCATCAGGCCGACCGAGGCGACGACGGCGGCGATCATCACGCCGACCTCGCTGACCATGCCGACCGCGGTGATGATCGAGTCCAGCGAAAAGACCAGGTCGATGACGATGATCTGCGCGATGACCCCGGCGAAGCTCGAGGCCACCTTGTGCGACTCGGAGCCTTCCTCGCCCTCGAGCAGTTGATGGACCTCGCCGGTACTCTTCCAGATCAGGAACAGGCCGCCGGCGATCAGGATCAGGTCGCGTCCGGAGACACCGAAGCCGAACAGCGTAAATACCGGCGCGGTCAGGCCGACGATCCACGACAGCACCAGCAACAGGGCGATACGCATGAACATCGCCAGGAACAGGCCGATCCGTCGCGCCAACTCCTGTTTTTCCTTGGGCAGCTTGTCGACCAGGATCGAGATGAAAATAATGTTGTCGATGCCGAGCACCAGTTCGAGCGCGGTCAGCGTGAAAAAGGCGATCCAGATTTCGGGGGCGAGCAGGAATTCGAGCATGGGAATGGGCAGTTGGCGTTAGATCGGGCATTGTAGTGAGCCGCAGCGCCGCAAACCAGCCCCCGGTGCATCAACCACCCTTCGAAAAAACCGAAGACCTGCTTAGCAAACAGAAGAGTTTCCCGCGGCCAGCCCGGCCGCCAAGGCTCAGCCCAGCATCAGCACCAGGCGCCGCAGGCCGAGGACGATCAGCACCAGCGCCGCGCCAACGGCCAGCCAGCGACCGAGCCAGGCGCGGCCGGCACGGATTTCCCGGCCCAGGCGCCCAGCCAACGGCACGAGCACGATGATCGGCGTCAGCGCTGCGCCGAGTCCGAAGGCCAGGCCGTAGGCGGCGCCCTGCGCGGCGCTGCCGGTATTGGCGGCGAGGGCAAGCAGGGAGGCGAGCGGGTTGCAGGGGGTCAGCGACAGCGCCGCGCCGAAGAACAGCGGCGGGAGGCTGTCGCCCCGGCGGTGAAAACGGAGCGGCGCCAGCGCCGGCGTGGCCGGCGTTGGCGCACAGGTCTTGCCGGCCGGCTTGAGCAGCAACCAGAGGCCGGCCAGGATGCTGGCCGCGCCGATCAGCGCATTGCCCCAGGTGCTGCCCATGGCCTTGGCCAGGCCAAGTCCGGCGGCGCCGGCGACGGTGGCCAGCACGGTATAGGTGAACACCCGGCCGCCGAGAAAGACGCCGGTATGCAGGAAAGCCTCGCGCTGGCCGCTGGCCCGGCCGAGCGTCCAGGTGCCGATGAAGGGCAGGCAGGTCACCGTGCACGCGGTCAGGCCCATCGACACCCCAAGCAGCCAGACCGTGGCCAGGCTGATGTTTCCGGTGGCGATCTGCTCAAGCATCGCGTTTCGCAGGCGCCGCGACCGCCCGCACGAAGCGCAGCGGCTTGACGCTGCCGTCCGGCAGTTCGCCGGCGATCCGTGCCTTGTAGTAGGCGCGGCGCGACGAAAACAGCGCGAACGGCCCCCATTTGAGCTGGATATTGCCGTCCTGCGGACAGTATTCGGCACAGCGCCCGCACAGCGTACAGTCCTCGTTGTAGGCCTTGCGCCCTTCCTGCTGCGAGATTTCCGGGATGTCCATCGGGCAGGCTTCGCTGCAGATCGTGCATTTGCCGCAGGCGGACTGCTGCGTCTTGAGCAGGCGCAACGGCGACAGCCGCTGGGCCAGGCTGTTGAAGGCGAGCAGTGGGCAGATCCGGCAAAAGGGCTGGCGGATGGCCAGGGCGCCAAGCACGATGAAGCCGAAAAGGAAATTGGCGCTCGCCCCGAGGGCGAATTTCACCTTGTCATCGAGTGCCACGGCAAACTGCTCGGTGTTGCCGGTGAGCAACGTCGTCGCCAGGCGCGCCGGGCAGACGTCGCAATACGGATTGCCGAGCGCATGCGGTGTCACGCCGAGACCGGTGAGCAGAGGCAAGAGGAAGACCAGGCCGAGCAGCAGCAGCCACTTGACTGGACGCACCCGCTGCACCCGGCCGAGATCGCCGGCGGCGAAACGGCGCGGCGCGATGCCGAAACGCCGGCCGATCCGGCCCAGCACCTCCTGCAGAGTGCCGAGCGGACAGATCCAGCCGCAGAACGCCTTGCCGAGGACGAAAAAGAAGGCGAAAAAGACCGCGAAACTGAGCAGCAGCGGCAGCACCATGGTCAGCGTCAGCTGCTGGGCGCGCACCATGGCCTCGCCGATTCGGTGATGCAGGATGTGCTGGGTCGGGATCAGCACGCAGTAGCCGCCATTCATCTGGTCGTAGGCACAAGACAGGGCCGGCAAGGCATTGGACAGCTTGTCCGCCATGTAGCTACCGACGAACAGGCTGCCGTACACGGTGACGATCAGCATCAGCAACTGCACGCTCAGCCGGAAGCGGCCCAGGGTCGGAAAAAGGGTTTTAAGCATCGCGAGACTCCTTGCCCGGCTGGCCCGGACGGCGGCGCAGCAGCGGCGTCGCGGCGACCATGCCGGCCAGGCAGAAGGCCGCCCCCCAGGCCAGGCTGCGCCCGCGCTCGGGATCGGGGCCGTAGGTCAGGTTGAAGGCGGTCAGGAAGCGCTGTCCGCCCTGGTCGGTTTCGGTGCTGAGCACGAATTTGGCGCTCGGCCGGCCATGCCCGCCGCGTCCGCCCTCCGCGTCGGCAGGCGGCGGCCGGAAATCGCGCGGGAAGAGCACGGTGGCGACGCCGGCCGAGTCGGTGAAGAAAGTGGTCCGCGTGCCGAACTCGGTTTCCAGCGTCAGCGGCTGCTTGGCCAGCGGTTGACCGTGCAGACGGACCACGAAGCGCCACTTTTCGCTCTCCCGGTAACTGCCGTGTTCGCGCGGCAGCGGATCGGGGACGATTTCCAGCTCGTGTTTCGGTTCGCCGAGCAGGGCGCGCGGCGACGGGCCGGGATTGCCGAAATACCAGACGCTCGAGGCGACCTTGACGAGCTCCGGACTGGCCTCGCGCGCCACCAGCCAGTGATAGTTGCCAACGCTCGGCGCCGCGCTGGCGATCTTGGCGCCCTCGGCGGTCAGCGGAAAATTGCGCTGTCGGGCATCGGGCGGACCGCCCGGAGCATGGACGCTCAGCGCCTCGGCCGCGATGCCGACCGCCTTGACCTGCGCCGCAGCGCGCTCGCCCCGGCCGCCGGCAGGCAGCAGCAGAGGCATCCGGGTCCAGGGGTGCGCCGTGGCGGCCGCCGGCGTCGTGCCGCCGTGCTCGTGTTGCGCCGCGACCGGGCCGGCCAGCAGGCTGGCCAACAGGAGCAATGAATAGCGTTGCATGACGCCGCTCACCGGAAGTCGTAGCGATAGGTCACCATCACCGTGCGTGGCGCAGCGGCCGTGTAAGTCACGCGGTTCGTCGTGTCCTTCTTCACTTCGGCGGCGTAGTGCTGATCGAACAGGTTGTCGGCGTTCAGGGTCAGCGAGTGCTTGCCGATCTGGTAGCCGAGCGCGGCATTGGTTACCCATTCCCAGCCCTTGTATTGCTCGCTGTTGGCATTGTCCAGCCAGTATTCGCCCCAACTATTGGCCCCGACCCGGGCGCGCCAGCCCTGATGTTTCCAGCCGACGAAGACGCCATACTGATGCCGCGGAATGAAGGGCAGCGCCTTGCCACTGCGATCCTGATTGACGGTCAGGGCGCCGACCCGCACCGGCTCGCTGAACTCGCGATAGCTGTAGTCGGCGTAGCTGTAATGACCACCGATTTCCCATTGCCGCGCCAGAGCCGTCCGGCCGGCGATCTCGAAGCCACGCTTGTCGGTCTGGCCGGCGTTCACGTAATGGGTTACCCCGCCGTTACTTTGCTGGACGATCTCCTTCTCGACCGGGTTGTAATAGATGCTGGTATCGACCTGCCAGTTTTCTCCGCGCCCCTTGAGGCCGAGCTCGTAGTTGGTCGACAGCGGTGCCTCAAGGCCGGGATTGACCGCCAGTTCGCCTGACGACGGCATCTGGCCGGCCTGGGCGACCATCGCGAAGAGGTTCAGGCTGGCGTTCAGTTTGTAGCTGGCGGCCAGCTTGGGGGCGAACAGCCTGAAGGTCTTGTCGGTCAGCGTACGCCCGTCGCCGGCGACGTACTTGCCGGTGGCGTAGTCGTACTTGCGCAACTGCAAATTGTCGTCCTCGAAACTGACGACGTCGTAACGGGCGCCGAGGTCGATGATCCAGCGCGCACCCGGCCGCCACGACTCCTGCAGGTAGAGGCCGGTGAGCAGCGTCGTCGCCTCGTCGATTTCGGCCAGCGCACCCTTGGCGTCGGACAGCGTGGCGGTGATCCGCCCGGCCTGCGGGCCGCCGGCGATCTTCGTGACGTCGCGGTACTCGTACTTGCGCGAATCGGGGATGCGCTCCTGGCGCACGGTCAGACCGCCGACCAGCGTGCCCTGGCGGTGCTTGTAGTTGGCTTCGAGATCGGCCCCAATATTCCACACCCAGTTTTCCGACTCGTTGATGATGCCGGTCACCGGATGGTAGTGATACCAGGTGTTGTAATAGAGCCGGGGCTTGAAAGTGAAGTCGCCACGCTGCATTTCGAGGCGGGAATTGAAGAACCAGACCTTGGAGTAGCGCCCGGAATGTTTCCATGCCTCGGAAGTCCCCTCCTGCTTGCCGCTGTCGCGGAAGCGGTTGAACAGATAGCCATTGGCCGCTGTGTTGTCCATGGCGCCGGGCAGTTGCATGTTGGCCTCGGAATAGGAGGCTTCGCTTTCCAGGATGTCCGCATCGTTGAGCACTAGGCCGTGCTTCAGCGACAACTGGGTGGTATCGAACTTGTTCCAGGCGCGCCAGTCGTTATTCACTTCGCGATGCGTCACGGTCAGGGCCAGCGCCTGATCCTTGGCAATCTTGCCGCCATAGCGCAGGTGGTAGTTCTGCGTCCCCTGGTTGCCGAGGCCGACTTTCAGGCTGTTGGCGCTATCGTCGAACACCGACTTGGAGAATATCTGGATCGCCCCGCCGGTGCTGCCGGTGGCGAACAGGTTGCCTGGCCCCTTGGCGACTTCGATGCGCTCGATGTCCTGGGTATCGACGAAGTCGAGCCGGGTAAAGCTGTCCGGATCGCTGAGCGGCACGCCGTCGCGCAGCACCATGATTTCCCGTATGCCGTAGGCAGCCTTGAGGCCGGCGCCACGAATGATCAGACGGGCGTCGAAACCGCCGTTCTTGCTGTCGATCAGCACGCCCGGAATGTCCTGCAGGGCTTCCTTGACGTTGAACATCTTCTTGTCGGCCAGCGCTTCCTTGCCGACGACCGCAATGGCTTGCGGCACATCGGCCGAGAGCCGGGCCTCGCGCGTCGCGGTAACCGAAATTTCGTCCAGCCGCTTGATCGCCTCCTCGGCCAGGGCCGCCGAAGCGGCCAGTGCCCCGGCCGCCACCACCGGCACGCCGAGCCACTGGCGCCAGACCTGCCGTTGTTTCGCCGCGCCCTGTCGTAGCGCCCCCGATGATTCGTTTTGCATCAACCGCCCCTCTGGTTTTGGAATCTTTTAGGGGGCGAATCTTAGGTCGCCCGGCGGCGGCGAAATTGCGGCATAAGGCCGCACGCGACACTATGTCGCAAGGCGCCGGCCGGCCGCCAACCGGCGTTTTTCCATTTACCTGGCCGGCCTATGGGATAATTGCCGCCTTTCGGCTAAATACGCAGCAGGCATGGCAAAAGATTCACCGATCCAGTTCAAAGGCACGACGCTGAAGATCATTCAGGCGCAACTGCGCACCACCGACCCCGCCAAGCTGCACCAGGCCCTCGCCGAATTGACCGGCAACAGCCCGGACTTTTTCGAGAACGAGTTGTCGGTGCTCGATTTCAGCCAGGCCGAGGCTTTGCCGGCGGCCGCGGACTGGCCGGGCATCGTCCAGTTGCTGCGCAATTCCGGGCTGAACGCCGTGGCCACCCGCGGCCTGCCCGAGGCCCTGGCGAGCGCCGCCGCCGAGGCCGGCCTGCCGACCATCGGCGCCGATGCGCTGGGCCGGCCGCGCGCCAAGGCGGAAGCCCCCGAACCGACGCCCGCTCCGCCCCCTGCCCCGGTCGCCGCCCCAGCGCCCGAAGCCGCAGCGCGCACCGTCACCCTCGACAAGCCGCTGCGCTCCGGCCAGCGTTTCTATGCCAAAGGCAGCGACCTGATCGTGATGGCCATGGTCAGCGCCGGCGCCGAAGTGATCGCCGATGGCAACATCCACGTCTATGCCCCGCTGCGCGGCCGCGCCCTGGCCGGCGCCAGCGGCGACAAGACGGCGCGCATCTTCACGACCAGCCTGGAGGCCGAACTGGTTTCGGTGGCCGGGCTGTACCGCACTTTTGAGGCCGGCGTACCGGCCGAACTGGCCCGCCAGCCGGCCACCGTCAGCCTGCTCGAGGACGGCGGCGAGGCCCGCCTGAACATCGCGCCCCTGGCGCTTCGATAAACCCATTCCTATAAAACCCAGCGAGAAATCACCGTGACCAGAATCGTCGTCGTAACTTCGGGCAAAGGCGGGGTCGGCAAGACCACCACCAGCGCCAGCTTCTCCACCGGCCTCGCCCAGCGTGGCTTCAAGACGGCCGTCATCGACTTCGACGTCGGCCTGCGCAACCTCGACCTGATCATGGGCTGCGAGCGCCGCGTCGTTTATGACCTGATCAACGTCATCAACGGCGAAGCGACGCTGACCCAGGCCCTGATCAAGGACAAGCACACCGACAACCTCTATGTGCTGCCGGCATCGCAGACCCGCGACAAGGATGCGCTGACCGAAGAGGGCGTCGAAAAAGTGCTGAAGGAACTGGAACACCAGGGCTTCGAGTACATCGTCTGCGACTCCCCGGCCGGTATCGAATCCGGCGCCGTGATGGCCCTGACTTTCGCCGACGAGGCCCTGGTCGTGACCAATCCGGAAGTCTCCTCGGTGCGCGACTCCGACCGCATCCTCGGCATCCTGCAGGCCAAGTCGCGGCGTTCCAT
The DNA here is from genome assembly GCF_026261605.1 of Dechloromonas sp. A34. Classification (NCBI taxonomy): domain Bacteria; kingdom Pseudomonadati; phylum Pseudomonadota; class Betaproteobacteria; order Rhodocyclales; family Azonexaceae; genus Dechloromonas; species Dechloromonas sp. A34. The sequence continues at coordinate 349,852 of NZ_CP102486.1, read as the reverse complement.
CGAAGGCCGCGACCCGGTCAAGGAACACCTGCTCATCACCCGCTACAACCCGACCCGCGTCGAAGCCGGCGAAATGCTCTCCTACAAGGACATCCAGGAAATCCTGCGGGTGCCCATCATCGGCGTCATCCCGGAATCGGAAGAAGTCCTGCAGGCCTCCAACCAAGGCTCGCCGGTCATCCACCAGAAGGAAACCGACGCCGCCGAGGCCTATCACGACGTGGTCGGCCGCTTCCTCGGCGAGGACAAGCCGCTGCGCTTCGTGGACTACGTCAAGCCGGGCCTGCTGAAGCGCCTGTTCGGAGGCAAATGACATGTCCTGGCTCCAGAAACTGTTCGGCAACCAGCCGAAAACCGCCCAGGTCGCCAAGGAGCGCCTGCAGCTGATCATCGCCCATGAGCGCGATGGCGGCGGCAGCAGCGTCAATTTCCTGCCCGACCTGCAGCGCGAACTGATCGCCGTGATCTCCAAGTACGTCAAGGTGAACACCGAGGACATCCGCGTTTCCCTGGAAAAGCAGGGCAACTACGAGGTTCTCGAAGTCAATATCGTTCTTCCCGAAAAGGCCTGAGGCGGCTAGCATCGGGGCATCCCGCCGCGAGGAAACCCCGATGCCCGCCCTGCTCAAACCCAGCGAACTGGTCCGCCAGCTCTCCGAACACGTGATCGGCCAGGAGGCGGCCAAGAAGACGCTGGCCGTCGCCATCTACGCCCATTTCCGGCGCATGGCGGCCAGCCCCAGTCTCGACAGCGTCGAACTGACCAAGAGCAACATCCTGCTGATCGGCCCGACCGGCACCGGCAAGACCCTGCTCTGCGAAACCCTGGCCCGCATTCTCGACCTGCCCTTCGTCACCGCCGACGCCACCTCGCTCGCCCAGACGCAGTTCGTCGGCGACGAGATCGAGGCCATCCTCCACCGCCTGCTCGACCGCGCCGGCGGCGACCTGGCGCTGGCCCAGCGCGGCATCGTCTTCGTCGACGAGGTCGACAAGCTGAAGGCGGTCGGTGGCGACCAGCGCGGCACCTCCGGCGAAAGCGTCCAGCACGCGCTGCTCAAGATCATGGAAGGGGCGCCGGTCCGCCTCAAGGACGGCCGCCACATCGACACCACCCACATCCTGTTCATCTGCGGCGGCGCCTTCGTCGGCCTCGAGAACATCCTGACCAAGACCCACAGCTTCGGCTTCATCTCGACTGGCAGCGGCGACGACCAGCAGATCCTCGAACGCCTGAATGCCCGCATCAAGCCCACCGACTTGCTCGAATTCGGCCTGATCCCCGAATTCGCCGGCCGCCTGCCGATCGTCGCCCGCCTGCAGGACCTCTCGCTGGAAATGCTGATCCGCATCATGACCGAGCCGAAAAACGCCATCGCCAAACAGTTCGCCGCCATGCTGCGGAGCGACGGCGTCGAATTGCGCATCGAGGCCGAGGTCTATCACCAGATTGCCGAACTGGCGATCGAGTACAAGGCAGGGGCGCGCAGCCTGCGCGGCATTTTCGAAGAGATGATGACCGACGTGCTCTATGCCGTGCCGGACAATCCGGCGATCCGCCAGGTGACCATCCGCTCGCTGTTCGAGCCGGCCGAATTGACACTGGGCAGCCCGTAAAGCATGGCTTCCGTTCGCGCCAACGGCATCCGCCTCGAATACGAAAGTTTCGGCCCCGAGCGCGCCCCGGCCATCCTGCTGATCATGGGCCTGGGCGGCCAGATGACGCGCTGGAACCTTGAGCTCTGCGAGCTGCTGGTCGCCCGCGGCTACCGGGTGATCCGCTTCGACAACCGCGACAGCGGCCTGTCCAGCCACTTCGACGATACCCCGGTCCCCAACCTGCGCGCCCTGCAGCGCGGCGAGCCGGTCGCCGTGCCCTACACGCTGGACGACATGGCCGCCGACAGCATCGGCCTGCTCGACGCGCTCGACATCGAACGCGCCCACGTGGTCGGCGCCTCGATGGGCGGCGCCATCGCCCAGATCGCCGCCGCGCGCTATCCGGCGCGCGTGCGGTCGCTGACCAGCATCATGTCGAGCAGCGGCAACCCGGCCCTGCCGTCCTCGACACCGGCTGCCGCCACGGCGCTGTTCGCCCCCCTGCCCCGCCAGCGCGACCGGGAAAGCATCGTCGCCGACAGCATGGCGCGTTACGCGACGCTGGAAAGCCCGGCCTACCCCACCGAACGTGAACGCCTGCGCCGGATGTTCGCCACCGAATACGACCGCAATTTCGATCCGCGCGGCGTCGGCCGCCAGCTCGCGGCGATCATCGCCAGCGGCGACCGCCGCCCGCTGCTGCAAACCATCACGGCGCCCACCGTCGTCGTGCACGGCGCCGCCGACCAGTTGATCCCGGCCGCCTGCGGCGAGGATGTCGCCCGCCACATCGCGGGCGCCGAACTGCGCCTGATCGCCGGCATGGGCCACGATTTCCCGGTCGCCCTCAGCGCCGTGATCGCCGACGCCATCTGTGCCGCCGCCGGGCGCGCCTGAAAGCCAATGAGCGGCGGCAAACCCTGGTTTCTCTATCTGATCGAGTGCACCGACGGCAGCATCTACACCGGCATCGCGGTGGATGTCGCCGCCCGCTACGCCGCCCACCTCAACGGCAGCGGCGCCCGCTACACGCGCTCGCACCCGCCCCTGCGGCTGCTGGCCTGCGAGGCATATGCCGACCGTTCGGCGGCCTCGAAGGCGGAATACCGGGTCAAGCAGCTCAGCCCGGCACAAAAACGGGCCTTGGCGGCACAGCTGGCAGCGGGCGAATTGGCGACGACGCCGGCCGGCTGATCTCGCTCAAACCAGCCGGTGCGGCGCCTCGGCGAAGTACTGGTAGATCGCCTGCTCGACCTCGGCGTCGATCATCATCTCCGGGTGTTTGCCCCGCGGACAAGCCAGGCGCGGCGTGGTACCAAAGAGGCGGCAAACCAGCGGCCGTTCGGCGTACACCTGACAGCCGGCGGGGCCAAGGTGCGGGCAGCTCCAGTCGGCCAGCGCGGCGGCGTGTACCGCGGCGCTGCGCACCGGCAAACGGGCCATTTCCTCGCTGGAGGCGGTGACCGGGCCACAGCAGTCGTGGCAGCCCGGTTCGCAAACGAAACTCGGAATCTGCCGGCGGAAAAAGCGCACCTTTTGGCTATTCTCACTCATGTCGGCCGCTTTCCGTGATGCCAAGCGTCAGGCGGCAGCAGCGCGCGCCTGGGCCTTGGCCAGCTTTTGCGCATACCTGACGAAATCGAGGTTGCCTTCCTTGCCCAGCGCGACGGCCCGCTGTTCGATGGTGGACCAGCAGGGCACATAGGCGGGATCGCGAAAGGCGAAAACGATGTGGTTGCCGTCGTTGGAGACGGGCAGGACCAGGGTGTTCGGACCGAACACCGTGCGGATCATCTCGAGATGGGCCAGCCGCTGCTCTTCTTCGCCGGCCAGGTTGGCCACCATCAGGCCATTTTCGGCCAGCGCTCCGCACACGTCGGCGTAGAAGTCGCGGCGGCTTACCGAATCGGGAAAGCCGTGGCGATCGAAGGCATCCATCATGATCACCGCCGGCCGCTCCGGACAGTTGGCCACATAGGCCGCGGCATCGCCGAGGATCACCCGGAAACGTTCGTCGTCCGCCGGAATGCTGAACTGTTCGCGGAAGGCCAGGACATGGGGATTAACCTCGACGACCCGGATCTGTGCCGCCGGCAGCCGCCGGTAGCAGTACTTGGCGAGCGAGCCGCCGCCCAGGCCGAGCATCAGGATGTTGTCCGGCGGCTGCTCCATGAAGAGCAGGAAACTCATCATTTTCCGAGTGTAGAGCAGTTCGAGATCGAAAGGCCGCTTCAGGCGCATCGCGCTCTGCGCGTAGTGCAGCGAGAAGTAGAGGGTCCGCGCATAGCCATCGTCGATGACGAAGGGCTTGTCGTAGACGCCATGAATGACCTGATCGAGCAGGGCCTGGCGATCGGCGTCGCCCGGCTCGAGCATTTTGACGACGCCGCAATCGACCGCGAACGGGCTGGGCAGCTCGATGAAGGGGGTACAGGTAGAAGCTTCCATGGGACTGGCTATCGGGGGTGGGCGGCGCGCAGCACGCTGAGGATGCCGCGCATGATCTCGATCGGCTCGGGCGGGCAACCGGACACCGTCAAATCGACCGGGATCACCTCGGCAACGCTGCCCAGGGTGGCGTAGCTGGCCCCGAAGATGCCGCCGGTGCAGGCGCAATCGCCGACGGCGACGACCAGCTTGGGTTCCGGCGTGGCATCGTAGGTCCGCTTCAGGGCAACCGCCATGTGGCGGGAAACCGGACCGGTGACCAGCAACAAGTCGGCGTGCCGGGGACTGGCCACGAACTTGATGCCCAGCCCTTCAAGGTTGTAATAGGGGTTGTTCAGGGCATGGATTTCCAGCTCGCAGCCATTGCACGAGCCGGCATCGACCTGGCGGATGGCCAGTGCCCGGCCGAGGACGTCGAGTATTTCCTGCTGCAGGCGGCTCGGCACCCGGCTGTCGTGATCGAGCGCCGGCACCGGGGGCGCTTCCGTGCAAATGCCGTTGCGGGCAATCTGATAAAGGATTTTCAGCATCAGCGATCGTGCCCCGAATAACTGAGGTTGAAGGATTTGTTGATCAGCGGGAAATCAGGAACGATATTCCCCATCACCGCGTGTTCGAGCACCGGCCAGTTCTGCCACGACGGGTCGTGGCAATGGCAGCGGCGAATCTGGTCGCCCTCGGTTTCCAGGGCGACGAAGACCTCGCCCCGCCAGCCCTCGATCCAGCCGGCCCCGCGGCCGGCGCCAGCGGACTCGGCAAGCGCCACCGTGACTTCGCCCGGCGGCAACTGGACGACAAAGCCGCGGATCAGGCGCAGGGACTCAAGGACTTCCTCGAAACGCACGGTGACGCGGGCGGCAACATCGCCATTGCGATGGCTGGCCATGCGGACTTCCAGGTCGCCATAGGGCGCCATCGGGAAGCCGGCGCGCAGGTCGATCGCCATGCCGCTCGCCCGCCCGGCCATGCCGGCTAGCCCGAGTTGTGCCGCCAGTTGCGGCGTGACGCGGCCGGTGGTGATGAAACGGTCCTGCAGCCCGGCATGGTTCTCATAGATGGCGCGCAGGGTTTTGACTTCCTTCTCGATGGCGTTGCACTGGGCGAGGATGGACCCAATGCCGGAAGCCTCGAGATCGACGGCGACGCCCCCAGGCACGATGCAATCCATCATGAAGCGATGGCCGAACAGGCTCTTGTTCAGTCGCAGCCAGTCCTCCTTGAGCCGCATGAACTGGGCGAGGCCAAAGGCGAAGGCGGCGTCATTGCCGAGGGCGCCGAGGTCGCCGAGGTGATTGGCCACCCGCTCGCGCTCCAGCATCAGGGCGCGCAGCCAGGCGGCACGCGGCGGCGGTTCGGTGCCGCGGATCGACTCCAGCGCCATGCAATAGGCCCAGGCAAAGGCCACCGTCGAATCGCCGGATACCCGGCCGGCCAGACGATGTCCCTCGCCGGCGGCAAATTTCTCGAAACGCTTGTCGATGCCCTTGTGCTTGTAGCCGAGACGCTCTTCCAGACGCAGCACCTTCTCGCCAACCACGGAAAAACGGAAATGCCCGGGCTCGATGATCCCGGCATGGACCGGGCCGACAGCAATTTCATGCACGCCCTCGCCCTCGACCCGGACGAAGGGATAGTCGCCGGCCGCCAGCTCGGCAAAGCTTTCCTCGCCGCTCGCCGTGTGGCGCAGCGGAAAATAGTCGTCCGCCCAGGCCCCATGGTTGAGCCAGGGACGGCCGGGTTCTTCGGCATCGCTGACGACGCCGAGCAGGTCGGCGACCGCCCGTTGCATCCGCCCGGCACAGGGAAACAGACCGGTGAGGTCGGGAAAGCGCGATTGCGCACCGGCCAGAGGCAGGTCAAGCCAGAGCATGCCCTCGCCTGTGGCATAGGCGGCCGAGACCACGTACTGGCCGTGGCGGTCACTGCCCCACAGGCTGACCAGACGGCCGCCGGCTTCGACGACAGTGCGCGCCGCCGCCAGCCAGTCGTCGGCGGCGCACTGGCCGCGCCAGATCGGCAGCGGCGTGGGCAGGCGTTGCAGATCGCTGAACAGTTCGGCAAATTGCATGACTCAACCTCCTCCGATCAGGCGGGCGGCCTGTTGGTACCAGGCATTGAGGTAAGGCGGAATGTACAAGCCAAGCATCAAGCCGAGCCCGAGGTGCAGGAAGACCGGGATCAAGGCCGGCGGGTGGGCCAGCGGCTTCAGTTCGGTGGCGCCGAAAACCATCGGCTGGACGCGGCTGAAGACGGCGGCGAAGGCCACCCCGAGCGCGAGAAGCAGGAAGGGCGTGGCCCACGGCTGATCGCGCATGGCCGTGGTCAGGATCAGGAATTCGCTGGCGAAAACGCCGAACGGCGGCATGCCGAGGATGGCCAGCGAACCGAGCATCAGCCCCCAGCCAACGGTCGGGCTGACCTTCAGCAGGCCGCGGATGTCGTCCATGATCTGCGTCCCGGCTTTTTGAGTAGCGTGGCCGACTGCGAAGAAGATCGCCGACTTGATCAGCGAATGCACGGTCATGTGCAGCAGGCCGGCGAAATTGGCGATCGGGCCGCCCATCCCGAAGGCGAAGGTCATCAGCCCCATGTGCTCGATCGAGGAGTAGGCGAACATGCGCTTGACGTCCTTCTGGCGGGACAGGAAGAAGGCCGCGGCGACGACTGAGAGCAGGCCGAAACCGATCATCAGGTTGCCGGCGAAGGGGCTATGCAGCGCGCCGTCGGTCAGCACCTTGCAGCGCAGCACGGCATAGAGCGCGACATTGAGCAGCAGGCCGGAGAGCACCGCCGAGATCGGTGTCGGGCCTTCGGCATGGGCGTCGGGCAGCCAGTTATGGACCGGCACCAGGCCGACCTTGGTACCGTAGCCGAGGAGCAGGAAAACGAAGGCCAGCGAGATGATGGCCGGATTGAGCTGGGTCTTGACGGCATCGAGGTTCGTCCACAGCAGGGCATCGACGCCGTCGGGAATCACGCGATCGGCCGCCATGTAGAGCAGTATGGTGCCGAACAGGGCCTGGGCGATGCCGACGCCGCACAGGATGAAGTATTTCCAGGCGGCTTCCAGGCTGGCTGGGGTGCGGTAGACCGAGACAAGCAGCACGGTGGTCAGGGTCGCCGCTTCCATGGCCACCCAGAGGATGCCCAGGTTGTTGGTGGTCAGGGCGAGCAGCATGGTGAAGGCGAAGAACTGGTACATGCTGTGATAGAGCCGCATGCGGCCCGGCGTCATCTTGCCGTGATCCTGCTCGACGCGCATGTAGGGACGCGAGAAAATGGCCGTGGTCAGCCCGACGAAGGCGGTCAGGGTGACCAGGAAGACATTCAGCGGATCGATGAAGAACTGCTTGTCGAGGGCGAACAGCGAACCCTGGGCGATGACGTCCATGGTCAGGATGATGGCGGCGATGAAGCTGCCCAGGCTGAACAGCACATTGACGTCGCGGGCGTAGTCGCGATGCCCGACGAAGGCCAGGACCAGGCCACCGGCGAGCGGGATGCCGAAAACGAAGGGAAGCGCATCCATGGGTTCAGTCTTCCTTGAGTTTTTCGAGGTGGCTGATGTCCAGACTGTCGAACTGTTCCCTGATCTGGAACATGAAGACGCCGAGAATCAGGATGCCGACCAGCACGTCGAGGGCGATGCCCAACTCGACGACCATCGGCATGCCGTAGGTCGCCGACGTCGCCGCGAAGAACAGCGCGTTTTCCATGGCCAGGAAGCCGATCACCTGCGGCACGGCCTTGGCCCGGGTGATCATCATCAGGAAGGAGAGCAGGACGCAGGCCAGCGCGATGCCGAGGGTGCCGCGCGAGACGGTTTCCGAAAAGCGGGCGATCGGCAGCGAGACGTTGAAGGCGAAGACGACGAGGACGATGCCGACGATCATCAGGGTCGGGATGTTGAACAGGGTTTCGATGTCCCAGCGCACGTTCAGGCGAGCGATTAGCCGGTGCAGCAGGTAGGGAATCAGGAAGACCTTGAGGGCCAGGGTCAGGCCGGCCGAGTAGTAGAGATGCGGCTGATGGGTGACGTAGGCGACCACCGTCGTCGCCCCGACCACGGCCAGCCCTTGCAGGGTGAACAGGTGGATCAGGGTCAGTATCCGGCGCTGCGAGAGCATGGCGAAGGCCAGCATCAGGATGCTGGCAGCGAACAGATTGATCAGTTGGGCGACCAGCGTGTTCATCAGACCCCCAGCAGGAAGTGGACCAGCATGCCGATCACGGCCAGCAGGAAGGCCGTGGCGAGGAATTCGGGGACGCGGAAGATGCGCATCTTGGCCGACAGCGCTTCGATCAAGGCCAGCAGGCAGCCGCCGATCGCCAGCTTGAGGACAAGGACCGGGAGTGCCAGGATCATTGCCAACGGATTCGCCGCCTCGGCGATCCCCCACGGGAAAAACAAGGCCAGGCCCATGCAGGAATAGGCGAAGAGCTTCAGGGCGGCGGCCCATTCGAGCAGCGCCAGATGGCGTCCCGAATATTCGAGGATCAGCGCCTCGTGAATCATCGTCAGCTCGAGGTGGGTGGCCGGATTGTCCACCGGCACCCGGGCGTTTTCGGCGAAGGATACGAAGGTGAAGGCGATGCCGGCGAAGGCCAGGCTAGGATAGATCGCGAATTCCCGGTGGGCCAGATTTTCGACGATGCTCGGCAGGGCCGTCGACTGGCTGATCAGCGAGGCGGTGAACAGCACGGTGAGCAGGGCGGGCTCGGCCAGGAAGCCGATCAGCATCTCGCGCCGCGCCCCCAGGCTACCGAAGGCGGTGCCGATATCCATCGCCGCCAACGAGATGAAGACCCGGGCCACCGCGAAGAGGCCGACCAGGGCGATGGCGTCAGCCGCCGTGGCGAGCGGCAGTTCGATCGACAGGGTCGGGATGATGGCGCAGGCGAGCACCATGCAGCCGAAGACGATGTACGGCGCGACCCGGAACAGCGAGGAAGCATGCTCGGCGAGCACCGACTCCTTGTGGAAGAGCTTGTGCAGCATGCGATAGGGCTGCAGCAGTCCCGGACCCGACTTGTTCTGCAACCAGGCACGCCACTGATTGACCCAGCCCATCAACAGCGGCGCCAGGACGAGGGCGGCCAGGATGGCCAGCGTTTGCGAGAGCAGGCCCGAGAGTGTCATCGTTGCACCAGGAAGAGCATGAAGAGCAGCGTCAGGAAGCTGTAGAGCAGGTAGATCGAAATCCTGCCCTGCTGCAGGCGCCCGACCTGGCTAGCCAGCCGCTCGATGAGACGGGCGATCGGCAGATACAACCAGGGCCAGAAGTGATCGCTGACAATGACCTTGTAGAAGGGCAGGCGATCGAAGGCGCTCGGCAAGTGGCGATCGAGCCGGAAGAAAGGCTCGAAAATCTGCCGTATCGGCTGACCGAAACCCTCGGCCGTATCCTGCATGCGTGCCGTCTGCCATTGATAGCCGCAATCCCAGGCCGGGGTCCGACGCAGGCGACCGTGGTAGAGCTTACGTACCAGCCCGAAAGCCAGCAGGCAACCGCCGGCAATGCCAAGCAGGAAGAGCAGCGGCGCAAAACTGGCCCGCTCGACGGAACTCGGCGCCAACAGCAGCCAGCCGGTTTCACTGGCCTGCTGACCGAGCCCGAAGCCGACCAGGGCCATGGTAACCGGGTTGATCAGATGCAGCAGCAGGTTCGGCAGCAAGCCGAGCGCGACACACCAGACGGCCAGCCAGAGCATCCCGATCTTTTCCCAGAGACCGGCGTCATGCGCCTCCCTGAGCTTGTCCTCCCGCGGCTGGCCGAGGAATACGACGCCGAAGAACTTCACCATGGCATAACCGGCGAGCGCGGCAATCAGGGCGATGGCCGCGGCAACGATGGGAATGAACATGTTGAGGAAGGGATCGGGCAAGCCGGGGGTAAACAGAAAACTCTGCAGCAGCAGCCATTCCGCAACGAAGCCGGAGAACGGCGGCAGGCCGGAACTGGCGAAGACCCCGACCAGCACCAGCCAGGTTACCCAGGGCATGTAGCGGATCAGGCCGCCGAGGCGCCCGAGGTTGCGCTCGCCGGTGGCATGCAGCACCGAGCCGGTACCGAGAAACAGCAGGCTCTTGAAGAAGGCATGGCTGGCGACGTGGTAGAGCGCGGCGGTCAGCGCCAGCGCCGCCAGGCTGCCCATGCCGTAAGCCTTGAAAATCAGGGCCAGGCCGATGCCGGCCAGCAGCAGCCCGATATTTTCGATCGACGAGTAGGCGAGCAGGCGCTTCATGTCGCTCTGCACCGTGGCGAAAACGACGCCGAAGAGGGCCGTCGCCAGGCCGAGGGCAAGCAGGGTGGCGCCCCACCACCAGAGCTGCAGGTGGAGCAGATCGAACGAAACCCGGAGCAGTCCGTAGATGGCGGTCTTCAGCATCACCCCGCTCATCAGCGCCGAGACCGGCGACGGTGCCGCCGGGTGCGCTTCCGGCAACCAGATGTGGAGCGGCAGCATGCCGGCCTTGGCGCCGAAGCCGAGGACGGCGAGCAGGAAGGCGGCCGAGGCCCAGAAGGGATCGAGCGACTGGGCGCGCATGTTGGCGAAGGTGTAATCGCCGGTATTGGCCTGCAGTACGCCGAAACAAAGCAGGATCGCGATCGCCCCGATGTGGGCGATCAGCAGGTAGAGGAAGCCGGCCTGGCGGATCTCCGGAACCTTGTGATTGGCCGTGACCAGGAAGAAGGAGCTGAGCGCCATGGTTTCCCAGGCGACCATGAAGGCGTAGGCATCGTCGGCCAGTACGACGAGCACCATGCTGGCCAGGAACAGGTGGTATTCGAGGCAAAGCAGGCCGGGTGGCGTGCCCTCACCCTTGCGGAAATAGCCGGCGGCGAATACCGAGATGCCGGCCCCGACGGCGCCGATGATCAGCAGAAAGAATGCGGCCAGGCTGTCGAAACGCAGGTGGAAGGGCAGTTGCGGCAGGCCGATCGGCAGGATGGCGACCTCGGGCGTGCCGCCGACGCCTTGCAGGCCGGCATAGGCGACCAGCAGGCAGGTCATGCCGCCGAGCGGAAAGAGCACGCGCGCGACGAAGGCGAACTGGCGCAGGGCCAGCACCCCGGCCAGGCCGATCGCCAGCCAGGCGACGACCGCGAACAGCACCCAGTCGATGGCCAGCCAGGTCAGCATGACCAGTCCCGGCACCCACCACGTTTTTCAGGCCATGCCATCAACGTCCCCCCAGGGCGAAAACGGTTTTCCCCAATTTTTTGAAAACTCGGGTCGCTATCAAGCACCAGCGGCAGTTCACGCGAGAGCCGACGGCTCACTGCAGGATGGGACTTTTTCTCTTCGCCCATGATATGCCTCAGAACCCTGTCCGGGAGTGGCGAAACGACAAATAGCGCAGTCCGGCAGCGCCCCGCGTTGGCAGAACCCGTCAGATTTTCCGACAGCGACATCCGTCCCCCCTGTGGCAAAGCCGGTCCGGCGGTTCAAACGAAAAGCCCCCGGCCGGACCCAACCCATGAAAAAATCATTGAATTCTTCTTTCGTTAGAATTATATTAAATTCAACTTATATTGCAATTACCATTTGATTAACATGCAGCACAAGGACTGGTGATGGAAAGCCGTACTGCCCGCCTGACCATTCTGATCGATCCCGAGAAGAAGCGGCTCTTTGAGGAAATCTGCGTCGAGCAGGATCTGACGCCCTCGCAGGTCGTCCGAAAACTGGTGCACCAGTACACCGTCACCAACGCCGGGGGCCGCGAGTTGCCCGAATGGCTGACAGCCGGCAACCCGCGCGGTGACGACAAGTGATCCCCGTGGCTTCCCCTTCCACTTCCAGGACATGCCGATGCAATTGATCGCCCGGGTTACCCTGCGCCGCCACGAGATGGGCGATGCCGGGGATGAAATCAGTCATGCCGGCGCGGCGAGATCGGTCGCGATCTTCCGGATCGTCGGGCAATCGCCGGACAAGGCCTTGAAGGTACTGAACCAGGAAATCTCGACCCATGCCGAGCCCCTGGTCGCCCTCGCAGTAGACTCCAGTGCCCCGACGGCGGCGCAGCAAAAAGTCTATGAGACCGTGCAAGCCGCCTGCCATCGCCAGTCAGTCCCCGTCCTGACCTGCGGCGGCGACCCCGGAAAACTCGCCCCGCCGCCCCTGGCAGGCTATGCGCCCGAGCCATGGTTTCCCTCGATTGCCAGCATGGTGCTCGAATTCGGCGAGGGCGATCTGCGCCTTGGCGGACGGAAGGCGGCGACCAGAGGCTGAGCACCGCGTTCGTCCCAGAGCAAAAAAAGGGGGCCCGAAGGCCCCGAAAGGATAGAGACGACGGCTTTGCTGTTCTCCGAAGTCTCTCCCGCAGAGTGATCAGTGCGCCGAAGCGGCGGCAGCCCCCAGCCCGGTCTGGGCGCGGATGTACTGCTCCTCGAAGGCCTCGGCCTCCTTGACGGCACGGGCGCTCTTGTCGGTGACCGAACCGAGCCAGGTAACCAGGAAGGCGGCGGTCATCGAGATGATTGCCGGGTGGTCGTAGGGGAAGATGGCCTGGGCGTTGCCCAGCACCTTGACCCAGACGGCCGGCGACAGGATGACCAGGCCGACGGCGGAAACCAGGCCGGCGATGCCGCCCCACAGTGCGCCACGCGTCGTCAGGCCCTTCCAGTACATCGACAGGATCAGGATGGGGAAATTGACCGAGGCGGCGACGCCGAAGGTCAGCGCAACCAGGAAGGCGATGTTCTGGTCCCGGAAGAGCAGGCCGAGCAGGATGGCGACGATGCCGATACCGACTGAGGCGATCTTGGTGACGCGCATTTCCTGTTCGCTGGTCGCCGTGTTCTTCTTGATCACCCGGGCATAGAGGTCATGGGCGATCGCGGAAGCGCCGGCCAGGGCCAGACCCGAAACCACGGCGAGGATGGTGGCGAAGGCGACGGCCGACAGGAAGCCGAGGAAGATATCGCCGCCGACTGCCTTGGCGAGGTGCATGACCGGCATGTTGCCGCCGCCGATCAGCTTGCCGCCGACGACGCCACCCTCGAAGAACTGCGGATCCTGGCCGACGATGACGATGGCCGAGACGCCGAGGATGATCACCACCAGGAAGAAGAAACCGATGAAGCCGGTCGCGTAGAACACCGACTTGCGGGCCTCCTTGGCGTTGGGCACGGTGAAGAAGCGCATCATGATGTGCGGCAGGCCGGCCGTGCCGAAGAGCAGAGCCAGCGACAGCGAGACGGCGGAGATCGGATCAGCCATCAACGAGCCCGGCGCCATGATCTTGATACCGGTCTTGTGCGCAGCGACGGCCTGGGTGAACAGGTTGTCGAAGGAGAAGCCGAACTTGGCGAACGCCAGGATCATGAGCAGCGTGCCGCCGCCGAGCAGCAGGCAGGCCTTGATGATCTGCACCCAGGTCGTCGCGACCATGCCGCCGAAGGTCACATAGACCATCATCAGCAGGCCGACGGCGATCACCGCGTAGGTGTATTCCAGCCCGAAGAGCAGCTGGATCAGCTGGCCGGCACCGACCATCTGCACGATCAGGTAGAAGCAGACCACGGTCAGCGAGCCGAAAGCGGCAAAAGTGCGGATGCGGTTCTGGTCGAGGCGGTAGGAGGCGATGTCGGCGAAGGTGAATTTGCCGAGATTGCGCAGCCGTTCGGCCATCAGGAACAGGATGATCGGCCAGCCGACGAAGAAGCTGATGGTGTAGATGAAACCATCGAAGCCCTTGGCATAGACCAGCGAGGTCAGGCCGAGCAGGGTCGCTGCCGACATGTAGTCGCCGGCGATGGCCAGGCCGTTCTGGAAGCCGGTAATGCCGCCGCCGGCAGTGTAGAAGTCGGCGGTCGACTTGGTGCGGGCCGAGGCCCAGTAGGTGATGCCGAGGGTACACAGCACGAAGACCATGAACATGGCGATGGCGCTGACGTTGATCGGCTGTTTCTGGACGCCTTCAAGGGCGCCCGGGGCGGCGATCGCGGCAAAGGCGACGAGGCAGCCGGCGACGAGGGCTAGCAGGGAGCGCTTCATTTGGCCGACTCCTTGAGGATCTGCTCGTTGAGCGAGTCAAACTCGCTATTGGCACGACTGATGTAGATGCCGGTGGTCAGCCAGGAGCCGACGACCAGCACGACGCCGATCGGCCAGCCGAGGGTGATGATGTTGCCGTCGCTGATCGGCTGGGCGAGCCAGGCCGGGTTGAAGGCGGTGATCATCATGAAGGTGTAGTACGGCACCAGCACGACGAGGGAGAGGATGATGGCGAAGCGCGTGCGCTTGCCGACCATTTCGGCAAATTTCGGATTGCTCCGGATCCTTGCCTGGATATTGGGTTGGGACATGATTCCTCCAGAGACTACATGTGGGTCAAAACTAGGGTTTTGCCGTTCTCGTGTTTATCGTTATTCGGCCGCCGGGTCGCCTCAATGCGCGAAAGGTCGCCCGCCGGTCCGCAATGCCTTACATGTTCGGATAAGTCGGCCCACCGCCACCTTCCGGCACCGTCCAGTTGATGTTCTGGGTCGGGTCCTTGATGTCGCAGGTCTTGCAGTGCAGGCAGTTCTGCCCGTTGATCTGCAGCCGGGGCTGGCCTTCTTCCTCGCCGAGGATTTCGTACACCCCGGCCGGGCAGTAACGGGTTTCCGGGGCGCCGTACTTGGCGTAATTGACGCTGATCGCGACCGAGGCATCCTTCAGGCGCAGGTGCGTCTGCTGGTTTTCCTCGTGGTTGGTCGCCGAGAGGAAGACCGAGGACAGGCGGTCGAAAGTCAGCTGGCCGTCCGGCTTCGGATAGGCGATTTTCGGATGGGCGTTCTTGTCGCCCAACTGGCTGTGATCGTCGTGGTGATGCATCGTCCACGGCGCCTTGCCCTTGAAGACATAGGTGTCGATCGCGCCGTAAGCCAGTGCGCCCCACAAGCCCCACTTGAAGGCCGGGCGGATGTTGCGGACCTTGTAGAGCTCGTCCCACAGCCACGACTTCTTGATCTGCTCGGCGTACTCGGTGGCTTCCGCCCCGGCGTTATCCTTGAACAGATGCTCGAAGACCGCTTCGGCGGCAACCATGCCCGACTTCATCGCCATGTGCGTGCCCTTGATCTTCGGCACGTTCAGGAAGCCGGCGGTGTCGCCGATCAGCAGGCCGCCCGGGAAGGTCAGCTTGGGCACCGACTGGTAGCCGCCTTCCGACAGCGCGCGGGCGCCGTAGGAAATGCGCCGGCCGCCTTCGAAGAAGCCGCGGATCGCCGGATGCGTCTTGTAGCGCTGGAATTCCTCGTAGGGCGACAACCAGGGATTCTTGTAGTCGAGGCCGACGACCATGCCCACCGCCACCAGGTTGTTTTCCAGATGGTAGAGGAAGGAGCCGCCGTAGGTGTCGCTCTGCAGCGGCCAGCCGACGCTATGGACGATCAGCCCCGGCTGGTGCTTGGCCGGGTCGATTTCCCAGAGTTCCTTGATGCCGATGCCGTAGGTTTGCGGATCGACGCCGTCCCGCAGCTGGAACTGACTGAACAGCGTTTTGGTCAGCGAACCGCGGCAGCCTTCGGCGAAAATGGTCTGGCGGGCATGCAGTTCCATGCCGGGCTGAAAGTTGTGGCCGGGCTGGCCATCCTTGCCGATGCCGAGATCGCCGGTGGCGACGCCCTTGACCGAGCCGTCCTCGTGATAGAGCACTTCGGCGGCAGCGAAGCCGGGGTAAATCTCGACACCCAGTGCCTCGGCCTGCTCGCCCAGCCAGCGGGCCAGATTGCCCAGGCTGATGATGTAGTTGCCATGGTTGCCCATTTGCGGCGGCGTCGGCAGTTTGTGAGCGCCCGCTTCGGTCAGGAACAGCAGGCGGTCTTCACCGGCCGGCGTGTTAAGCGGCGCGCCGCGTTCCTGCCAGTCGGGAATCAGCTCGGCCAGGGCATGCGGTTCGAGCACGGCGCCGGACAGGATATGGGCGCCGATTTCCGAGCCTTTTTCGAGCAGGCAGACCGAGACTTCCTTGCCCGCCTGTTCCGCCAACTGCTTGATGCGGATCGCCGCGGACAGCCCCGAAGGGCCGCCGCCGACAATCACGACATCGTATTCCATCGCCTCGCGATCGGTACGCATGATCGTGCTCAGAACAGGTTTTCGGCCAGGCCGAAGACCGACTCGCTGCCGCCGGTGATTTCGGCGGCGTAGGCGGTGGCGAACGGCAGCTGGTGAGCGGCGAAATAGCTCGCCGTGGCCAGCTTGGCCTGGTAGAAGTCGTCGCTGCTGCCGGCGGCCAGGTGCTTGACGGCAATCGCCGCCGACTTGGCCATCAGCCAGCCGCCGACCACGATGCCGGTCAGCTTGAGGAAAGGCACCGAACCGGCATGGACCGCCTGCGGATTGGCTTCGTAGGTGGCGAGAATCCACTCGGCGGCCTTGCTCAGCGCGGCGATGCCATTCTTCAGGTTGCTAGCGATGCCGGCCAATGCGGCCTGGCCTTCGAGTTCCTGGGCGGTGGCCGACATTTCGGCAATCAGCGCCTTCATCGCGGCACCCGGCACCTTTTCGCGGGCCAGCTTGCGGCCGACCAGGTCATTGGCCTGGATCGCCGTCGTCCCTTCGTAAATGGTGGTGATGCGCGAATCGCGGTAGTACTGGCCGGCTCCGGTTTCCTCGACGAAGCCGACGCCGCCGAAGACCTGCAAAGCGGTCGAGGTCAGCTCGACGCCCTGCTCCGTGCTCCAGCCCTTGACCACCGGCGTCAGCAGGTCGACGCGAGTCTGGGCGGCGGCATCTCCGGCATGGGCGCGGTCGATGTTGGCTGCAGTGTAATAGGCCAGGGTGCGCATGGCTTCGGTGCGCGACTTGATGTCGATCAGCATGCGGCGCACGTCCGGGTGATGCAGGATGGGCTTCTTGATGCCCGACTTGTCGCCGACCGGGGCGCCCTGGACGCGTTCGCGGGCGTACCACAGGGCGTGCTGGTAGGCGCGCTCGGCGATGCCGACGCCTTCGAGGCCGACATTGACGCGGGCGTGGTTCATCATCGTGAACATGTAGCCGATGCCCTTGTTCTCTTCGCCGATCAGGTAGCCGACGGCGCCTTCGTTCTCGCCGTAGGACATGACCGCGGTCGGGCTGCCGTGGATGCCGAGCTTGTGTTCGATGGAAGCGCAGATCAGGTCGTTGCGCTTGCCCAGCGAACCGTCGGCATTGACCAGGAATTTCGGCACCAGGAACAGCGAGATGCCCTTCAGTCCCGGCGGGGCGTCGGGCAGGCGGGCCAGCACGAGGTGAATGATGTTCTCGGCGACGTCGTGTTCGCCCCAGGTGATGAAGATCTTGGTGCCGCTGACCAGGTAAGTGCCGTCGCCGACGGCCTTGGCCTTGGAAGAAATGGCGGCCAGATCGGAGCCGGCATTCGGCTCGGTCAGGTTCATGGTGCCGGTCCAGGTGCCTTCGACCATCTTCGGCAGGTACTTCTGCTTGAGTTCGTCGGAGGCGTGGTGGGCGATGGCTTCGATGGCGCCGCCGGTCAGCATCGGGCACAGGCCGAAGGCCATGTTGGCGCCCTTCCACATTTCGTTGACCGCCATCGAGACGACGGCGGGCAGGCCCTGGCCGCCGTATTCCGGCGAGAAGGGCATGGAATTCCAGCCGGTTTCGGAGAACAGCTGGTAGGCCTCCTTGAAGCCGGGGGCGGTGGTCACCACGCCATCCTTGCAGACGTGGCCGGTACGGTCGCCGACGCGGTTGATCGGGTCGAGGACGCCGGTGGCGAACTTGGCGGCTTCGTCGAGAATGGACTCGACGAGATCGACGGAACATTCCTCGTTGCCGGGCAGCGCGCAGATCTCTTCGAGACCGGCGACTTCGTTGAGGACGAACTGCATGTCGCGAATCGGGGCGATATAGGTGCTCATGGGTTTATCTCCTGAATATTTATTGGTTTAGACGGCGGCAACCAGTTGCGGCACGACCTCGAACAGGTCGCCAACCAGGCCGTAATCGGCGACCTGGAAGATCGGCGCATCGGGGTCCTTGTTGATGGCGACGATGACTTTCGATTCCTTCATCCCGGCCAGGTGCTGGATGGCACCCGAGATGCCGACCGCTATGTAGAGCTGCGGGGCGACGATCTTGCCAGTCTGGCCGACCTGGTAGTCGTTGGGCACGAAACCGGCATCGACCGCGGCGCGGGAAGCACCGAGCGCCGCGCCGAGCTTGTCGGCGAGCGGTTCGAGCAGGCTGTGGTAGTTCTCACCACTGCCCAGGCCACGCCCACCGGAGACGATGATCTTGGCGGCACCGAGTTCGGGACGGGCCGACTTGGTCAGTTCGCGGTTCGTGAGCGTGCTTTGCTGGGTGTCGGCGGCTGGGGCGATGGCTTCGAGCGGGGCGGCATTGCCGGTGCCAACCGCATCGAAGGCGGTGCTGCGCACGGTGATGACCTTGATCTTGTCCGCGCTCTGCACGGTGGCCAGTGCATTGCCGGCGTAGATCGGACGGACGAAGGTGTCCGGGGATTCGACGGCGGTGATTTCGGAGATCTGGGCGACGTCGAGCAAGGCGGCGACGCGCGGCAACAGGTTCTTGCCGAAGGTGGTGGCCGGGGCCAGGATGTGGGTGTAACCACTGGCGTTGGCGATGACCAGGGCGGTCAGGTTCTCGGCGGTCTGGCTGGCGTAATGGGCGGCGTCGGCCACTTTGACCAGGGTGACGCCTTGCAGGCCGGCGGCTTGCTGGGCGGCGGCATTGCAATCGGTGCCGGCGACCAGGACGTGGATGTCGCCACCGATCTTCTGGGCAGCGGCAACGGTGTTCAGGGTGGCGGCCTTGAGGCTGGCGTGATCGTGTTCGGCGATAACGAGGATCGTCATGATCAGATCACCTTCGCTTCATTTTTCAGTTTGTTAACCAGTTCGGCGACGTCGGCGACCTTGATGCCTGCCGAGCGCTTGGCCGGTTCGACAACCTTGATCGTGGTCAGCCGCGGTGCGACATCGACACCGAGGTCGGCCGGCTTGACGGTGTCGAGCGGCTTCTTCTTGGCTTTCATGATGTTGGGGAGGGTGGCGTAGCGCGGCTCGTTGAGGCGCAGGTCGGTGGAGACCACGGCCGGCAGGCTGATCGCCAGGGTTTCCAGACCACCGTCGATTTCGCGGGTGACGGTGGCTTTGCCGTCGGCGATCACGACCTTGGAGGCAAAGGTGGCTTGCGGCCAGTTTTGCAGGGCGGCGAGCATCTGGCCGGTCTGGTTGGCGTCGTCGTCGATGGCTTGCTTGCCGCAGATCACCAGTTGCGGGGCTTCCTTGGCGCACAATGCTTTCAGGAGCTTGGCGACGGCCAACGGTTGCAGGTCGACATCGGTCTCGACCAGGATGGCGCGGTCGGCACCGATGGCCAGCGCGGTGCGCAGGGTTTCCTGGCAGGCGGCGACGCCGCAGGAGACGGCGATGACTTCGGTGGCGATGCCGGCTTCTTTCAAGCGCACGGCTTCCTCGACGGCGATTTCGTCGAAGGGGTTCATGCTCATCTTGACGTTGGCCAGATCGACACCCGACCCGTCCGCCTTGACGCGAACCTTGACGTTGTAGTCGATGACCCGTTTGACGGGACGAGAATTTTCATGGGTATTCCTTTTTCCGAACGAGCAGCCCCCTGCCGGCCAAGGCATGGCGACAGGGGGATGCGGATTACTCGATGGCGAGGACGGACTGGGCGTGCTGGCGCAGCACGTACTTCTGGATCTTGCCAGTCGAGGTCTTGGGCAAAGCGCCGAAGACCACCTGCTTGGGCACCTTGAAGCGGGCCAGATGGGCGCGGCAGTGCTCGATGATTTCGCCTTCGCTGGTCTGCGCGCCATCCTTGAGTTCGACGAAGGCAGCCGGCACCTCGCCCCACTTTTCATCGGGCTTGGCGACGACGGCGGCGGCGATCACCGCCGGGTGGCGGTAGAGCACGTCCTCGACTTCCAGCGACGAGATGTTCTCGCCACCGGAGATGATGATGTCCTTGGAGCGATCCTTGATCTTGACGTAGCCGTCGCTATGCACGACGGCCAGGTCGCCGGTGTGGAACCAGCCGCCGGCGAATGCTTCCGCCGTTGCCGTCGGATTCTTCAGGTAGCCCTTCATGACCAGGTTGCCGCGGAACATGATCTCGCCCATCGTTTCGCCATCCCAGGGCACCGGTTCGAGGCTGACCGGATCGCGAACCTCGATCGCTTCCTGCATGTGGTAGCGCACGCCCTGGCGGCCGTTGCGGGCGGCGCGCAGTTCGATCGGCAGGCGGTCCCATTCCGGATGCTTGGCGCAGACCGAAGCCGGGCCGTAGGTCTCGGTCAGGCCGTAGACGTGGGTGATGTTGAAGCCCATCTGCTCGGCGCCCTCGATGATGGCGGCCGGGGGCGCGGCGCCGGCGATCAGGCCGTTGACTTGATGAGTGATGCCTTCCTTCAAGGCCGCCGGGGCGTTGATCATCATGCCGTAGACGATCGGCGCGCCGCACATGTGGCTGACCTTGTGTTCCTTGATCAGTCCGAAGATCAGGACCGGATCGACCTTGCGCAGGCAGACGCTGGTGCCGGCATTGGCCGCCAGCGTCCAGGGGAAGCACCAGCCGTTGCAATGGAACATCGGCAGGGTCCACAAATACACAGCGTGCGGCGGCATGCCCCAGGAAATGATGTTGGAGGCGGAATTCAGGTAGGCGCCGCGGTGGTGATAGACGACGCCTTTCGGGTTGCCAGTGGTGCCCGAGGTGTAGTTCAGGGCGATGGCATCCCACTCGTTTTCCGGGAGTTGCCAGGCGAAATCGGGTTCGCCTTCATTGAGGAAGGCTTCGTAGTCTTTCTCGCCGAGCGCTTCGCCGCCGGTGAATTCCGGGTCAAGGGTGTCGATGACCAGCGGCTGCGGCCCGTCGAGCAGCGCCAGGGCGCCCTTGACGGTGGCCGAGAACTCGGGATCGGTGATCAGCACCTTGGCCTCGCCGTGGGCCAGCATGAAGGCGATGGCCTCGGCGTCGAGCCGGGTATTCAGGGTATTGAGCACGGCGCCGGTCATCGGCACGCCGAAGTGGCACTCGAACATCGGTGCCGAGTTGGGCAACATCACGGCGACCGTGTCGCCCTTGCCGATGCCGCGACTGCTCAGTGCCGAAGCCAGTTGACGGCAACGGTCGTAACTTTCTTTCCAGGTATATTGACGGGCGCCCTGGATGACCGAAATACGCTTCGGATAGACGAAAGCCGAGCGCTCGAGAAAGCTCAGCGGGGAAAGCGGAACATAATTGGCCGGGTTCTGGTCGAGCCCGACGGCGTACGGATTGGCCACAAAAGTCTCCTCACAATACTGCTGGCAGAGTGCTGTTCTCTGGTAATTACTTTTTATTGAGCGTGAGGATGGCAAAACACTCTTGCATAACTATTGGCACAATGTAACGAATCGTTACATCGCCAAAGCCCTGCCCAGGAGTGCACTAGAATCGCCCCGATGAACCCCGCTCCACCGCTACCCGACAGCACCCAGCGCCACGAAATGTTGCAGGCCGGGCTCGACCTGCTCGACCAGGGGATCACCGTCTTCGACGCCAATTTGCGGCTGGTCGCCTGGAACCGGCCCTTCCTGCAGTTGCTCGAATTCCCCGAGGAACTGGCGCAGATCGGCACGCCTTTCGAGCATTTCATCCGCTACAACGCCGAGCGTGGCGAGTACGGTCCGGGTGACCGTGAAATCCAGATTGCCGAACGCGTCGCCAAGGCCGCCAGCTTCGCGCCGCACATCACCGAGCGCCAGCGGCCCAACGGCCGGGTCCTGCTGCTGCGCGGCGAGCCGCTGCCGCACATGGGTTTCGTCACGCTCTACAGCGACGTCACCGAACAGCGCTACATCGAGAACCTGACCGAGCATCAGAACATCCAGCTCGAGGAACGCGTCCGCCGGCGTACCGCCCAGCTCGAAAACGCCAACGCCAATCTCAGCCGTGCCAACAGCGAAAACACCCGCATCGCCGCCGCCTTGCGCCGCAACGAAGAACGCCTGCGCCTGATCAACGACACGATTCCCATCCTGCTCGGCTATGTCGACAAAGATGAGGTCTACCAGTACGCCAACAAGGGCTATTCCGACTGGTATGGCCACCCGGAAGGCGCAGTCACCGGCCGGGCCGTGCTCGACGTCATCGGGCCGCAGGTCTATGCCCAGGTCCGCGAGCCGGTGAAGAAAGCCCTGGCCGGCCAGCAGGTAACCTACGAGTACCAGATGGAACGCCGCGGGCAGACGGTCTATGCGCGCAGCACGCTGGTTCCCGAAATCACTACGGAAGGCGAGACCCTGGGCTTCTTCGTCTTCTCGCACGAAATCACCGAGCAGAAACGCATGGAAGCCGCCCTCGTCCAGGCCCAGAAGATGGAGGCCATCGGCCAGCTGACCGGCGGCCTGGCCCACGACTTCAACAACCTGCTGACCGTCGTCATCGGCAACCTCGCCGCCTTGCAGGATCACCGCCCGGACGACGCCGAGGTCAACGAATTCGTCGAACCGGCGCTGCAGTCGGCGCGGCGCGGCGTGCAGCTGATCAAGCGCCTGCTCACCTTCTCGCGCCAGCAGCCGCTCGAACCGCAGGCGGTCGAGATCGGCCGCCTGATCGGCGGCCTCGCCAAGCTGGTCCGCCGCTCGCTGCCGGAATCGATCGCCGTGTCGACCGACGTCGCCAGCGGCACGGTGCATGCGCTGGTCGATCCCGGCCAGCTCGAAAGCGCCCTGCTCAATTTCGCCCTGAACGCCCGCGATGCGATGCCCGACGGCGGCCGTCTGCACATCGCCACCCGCGCTGTCGAACTGTCGGCCGATGCCGGCGCCTTCGACGTCGCCCCCGGCCGCTACGCGCTGATCGAGGTCGCCGACAACGGCTGCGGCATGGATGCCGCGACCCTGGCCCGCGTCTATGAACCCTTCTTCACCACCAAGCGCTTCGGGCTGGGCAGCGGGCTGGGCCTCTCGATGGCCTACGGCTTCGTCAAACAGTCGGGCGGCGGCATCTCGATCCAGAGCCAGCCCGGCCAGGGCACGACGGTGCTCATGGTGCTGCCGCTGACCACACCGGAGCCCGATGTCGACCGTCCGGCCGACGAAGCGCCGCTCGCCCACGGTGGCGAACTGGTGCTGCTCGCCGAGGACGAGCCGAATGTCCGGCGCGTCGTGCGCCAGCAGCTGATCGACCTCGGCTACCCGGTGATCGAGGCCGAAAACGGCGCCCAGGCGCTGGCCATGATCGAGCAGATTCCCGACATCGCCATCGTCGTCAGCGACGTCATCATGCCCGGCGGCATCAACGGCCGGCAACTCGCCGAGCAGGTGCTGGCCGGCCACCCACAGATGCGCATCGTGCTGATGAGCGGCTATGCCGACGAAGCCGAGGATGGCGCCAGCGACCTGCCGGTGCTGGCCAAACCCTTTGTCCGCCAGGATCTGGCGCGCGCCCTGCAGAAGGCCAACAAGTCATGAGCGAAAGCGAATCCCAGAAGCTGATCATCATCGTCGAGGACGATCCCGACGTCGCCCGCATCATCGAACAGGTGCTCGCCGATTTCGGCTTCCGCACCGTCTGGTGCCGCAGCGCCGCCGACCTGCTGCGCCGCCTGCGCGCGCTGGCCCCCGACCTCTGCATCATCGACCTCGGCCTGCCCGACATGGACGGTCTCGAGGTCATGCAGCGGGTGCGCACCCAGTCGGGCTGCGGCATCGTCATCCTGACCGGCCGCGCCCACATCAGCGACCGCGTCATGGGCCTCGAACTGGGCGCCGACGACTACATCCTGAAACCCTTCGAGCCGCGCGAACTGGTCGCCCGCGTGCGCAGCATCCTGCGCCGCCGGGAAAATGCGCAGAACAGTCCGGCCCGGCAGATTGCCGAATTTGCCGGCTGGCGCTTCAACATCGGCAACAACACGCTGACCGCGCCGAACGGCGACGAACACCAGCTCAGCACCGCGGAAGCCGAACTGCTCAAGGTCTTCGTCGGCAACCCCAACCGCATCCTGCAGCGCGAACAGCTGATGGGCACCCGCGACCTGGCGCCGACCGACCGCAGCATCGACGTCCGCATCTCCCGCCTGCGCCGCAAGCTGGAACCGGATAGCGACAACCCGGCTTTCATCAAGACGGTCTATGGCGCCGGCTACCTGTTCCTGGCCACCGTCACCTGGCCCGACGCGGCCCAGTCCGACCAGCCGCCGGCCGCGCCCTAGCGGACCATGCCCAGGCGGCCGTTGTGGCTGCCCATGTACCACAGCCGGCCCTGGGCATCGACCACCATCTTGCGGATGCCGGCGCCGCGCGTCGGCAGCTTGACCACCCGTTGTTCGCCGCTGGCCGGATCGAGGCGCAGCACGGTGTCGGTCTCGATTTCATTGACCCAGACTAGGCCGGCGCCATCAACCGTTACCGCGTAGGGACCGCCACCCGGACCGGCGGGCAGCGCCACCTCGCGGATCACCCGGGCGGCGAGCGGATCGACCTGGGCCAGCTTGCCGCTGCCATAGAGGGTGACCCACAGCGAGCCGTCGGGCGCCGTCGCCATGCGCCGCGGGCGGGAACCGGCCGGCAGGGCCAGTTCGCTCATGGCGCCCGATTCGGGATCGAGGATGCCCAGCTTGTCGTCGCCCATCCGGCAGAACCACACCCGGCCCCGACGGTCGAGGCTGATGCCGTAGGGCCCGCCTGAAGTCTTGTATTCGACGATGCGGCCGCTGGCCGTCTCCAGGTGCCCGATCCGGTTGCCGGCCTGCAGCGTGAACCAGAGGCTGGCGCCGTCGTCGCTGATGACCACGGTATGCGGCCCGCCGCCGCCCGCGAGCGTCTTGAATTCGCGGATCTCGCCGCGCCCGGGATCGAGGCGGCCGATCGTGCCATTGCCGTTGCCGGTGGTCCACACGATGCCCTGGCGATCGACCAGCAGGCCATGCGGATGGTGGCTGGGCGGCATCTCCCACTCGCGAAAAGCCGCCGTCGCCGGATCGAAGCGGGCGACCTTGTTGCCACGCATGACGGCGATGAAGATGCTGCCGTCCGGCGCCACGGCCGGGTCACGGGCGAATTCCGGGGTCGGCACCGGCCATTCCCTGACTTCACCGCGAAAATCGGCCAGGACACCAGGGGCGGTCGCGTAGTTGGAGCCGCCGGCCACGACGTTGGCGGCGATCAGAATCAGGGTAGCGCCGAGGAGACTTGGGGTCAGGCGTGGCGACATGATGTTCTCCTGGAGCACAGCGTTGACGAGCATTCCGGCCGGGTGCTCAACCCCGCCGCCATCATGTCAACAGACCTGGACGGGAGGGCAAGGTTCGCAGCGGATGGTCGCAACTCTCTACCCCTTCCGGAGTCCTATAGCGGAGGACTTGGCGGCGGCCAGCGTTCCTGTACCGACGCCCCCGACACTCTGGCCGGCGGCGCTGAAGCTATTTTTTGGAGGAGAAACGATCATGCCGAATCGAGATCAGGTCGTGAGACAGGTGCTGGCAGCCATCGAGTGGGAAACCCGAAACGACGGACAGAACAGCCCGATCGGGCTGACTTTCAGCGCCGGCACGCTGATGCTGGTCGGCGAAGTCGCCAATATCGCGGCCAAGAAGCGGGCCCTCAAGGCGGCGGCCGGAGTCGACGGGGTCCGCGCCATCGCCGACCATCTGCGGGTCGCCGCCGGCTCGACGCCGGGCGATGGCGCCACGCGCGATGCCGTTTGCAAACTGCTGGCGGGCAGCATCGACTTCCGCAATTGCGGACTCCACGCTCGCGTCAAGGGGCTCCTGGAAACCCTGCAGGATGCCGGGCCCGAGGCCAGCGGCACGATCGAGGTGGCGGTCGAGGACGGCGTCGTCACGCTGTCCGGGCAGGTCATCAGCCTCTCCCACAAACGCCTGGCCGGTGTGCTGGCGTGGTGGGCCCAGGGCTGCCGGGATGTGGTCAACGCTCTGGCGGTGGTGCCGTCCGAGGAGGA
This sequence comes from Dechloromonas sp. A34, assembly GCF_026261605.1. Lineage (NCBI taxonomy): Bacteria > Pseudomonadati > Pseudomonadota > Betaproteobacteria > Rhodocyclales > Azonexaceae > Dechloromonas > Dechloromonas sp. A34. Next base: position 323,869 of record NZ_CP102486.1, on the reverse strand, counting down.
CAACGACCACGAGATCGTCGACGCCCTGCACTTGGTGCTCGAAGCCGATCCTTATGTTCACGCCGACCGAATCGGCATCGGCAGCACCGACCATGTCGTCACGCTGGAGGGGGTTGTTTCCAGTCATGGCGAAAAGTCACGGGCCGAAATGGACGCCTGGTACCTGTATGCGGTGGATGGCGTGATTAATCGGCTGGAAGTCAGGTAGCCGGGCACGTGCTGGGCTTGGCCGAACTGATCGGCACCTATCAACAAGAGCGCTGAGCGGACGAGGCTGGGAAATCCCGACCCCTGTCAAAGCTCAGTGGTCGTCGACGAGAGCCTGTTCCTGCAGCTTTTGTTGGGCTCGCTCGACAACTAGCGCCATCTCTTCCGGCCCCAGCCCGACCAGGCAACTGGCCAGCCATTCGAGCGAGGCATGGGGCATCAGGCGTTTTGCCTCGACCAGATCACAGGGCAGTGCCGGATTATCCGCGCCGGCTGCCAGATGACGCGCGGTATCGACGCAGAGGCGGGACATATTGGCCCGCACGTTGTCCGCCCCGCGGATCAATTGAATCAGCAAGGCCGGCAGGCGCCAGATGGTCGCGCACTTGAGCGTCAGCGAGCGGAAGACAAAGCCGCAGGCCTGTTCCTGCGCCTGCACCGAGCGCGTCGCGCGCTCGAAGGCCATTTCCTCGAGGGCCGCCATCGGCAGTTCGGGCGCGAAGTTCCAGAGCAGCAATTCGCCGATTTCGGAGAGCTGTGCGGCGAGGGCAATTTCGTCGGGCGAGATATCGGCCCGGGCCCTACCCCAGTGCAGCGCCAGGTGCATGGCCATGTGCGAACGCGCCTCGCAGGCCGCCAGGCCGGGATGGGCGTCGTCGGTTTCCGGGCTGGTCATCAGCAATTCGCGAAAAGCATCGCTGCCCAACTGCATCAGCGCCGCCAGCGCCGTCGTCGTTTCGTGCGCCAGGCGCTGGGTACGCTGCCTTTCCGCCGCCCGCAACAGGCGCATGCAGAGGAAAGTGTCGCCGCTGGCGATGTCCGCCAGCTCACGCACCGCGAGCCGGTCGCCGCTGACTTCTTCGAGCGCGGTCAACAGCAGTTTTGAGCGAGGCATGCAGGGCAAGGACTGGGCGCTCAGATAAGCCGCCCATTGATCAACCCCCCAATGCAACTGATGCTGCGTCAGCATGCTTGCCCCGTTTAGACTATGCCTAAAGTTATATCGGCAAGGTTCGGAATTACTTGAGTTTTTTCTGCAACTGCCGGTTCGACCGCGGCGCCCCGAAAACGATCCACCCGGCGCACGCCGGGCGGAAAAAAAAGAGGGCTGAAAATCAGCCCTCTTTCAACACCTTGGCGCCACGTCGGCGCGGCCGGGTTGGCGTTTACTCGTCGTCGTCGTGCAACTGGAACTTGCCGGCCAGTTGTTGCTGCACATTGCCGGGCACCGCCGAATAGCGGGCGAATTCAATGGTGTAGCTGCCCTGGCCGCCGGTCAGCGATTTCAGCCGCGACTGGTAGTCGTTGAGTTCGGCCAGCGGCACCTCGCCGCTGATCGCGGCCATGCCATGGCCGCGTCCGTCGGTACCGGTAATATGACCGCGGCGGCCCGACAGATCGCCACTCAGATCCCCGATGGCGCTTTCCGGGACGACGATCTCGATATTGACGATGGGTTCGAGGACGATCGGCTTGGCCGCCCGGATCGCCTCGATCACCGCTTTGCGCCCGGCGGTCACGAAAGCCACTTCCTTGCCATCGACGGCGTGGGTCTTGCCGTCGAAGACGGTGACTTTCAGGTCCTCGACCTCGTAGCCGGCGACCACGCCGCCTTCGAGACCCTGGCGGACGCCCTTTTCCACCGCCGCCATGAAGACACCGGGAATCACGCCACCCTTGACCGCATCCACGAACTCGAAGCCTTCGCCGCGCGCCTTGGGCTCGATGCGCAGATGCACTTCGCCGAACTGGCCGGCGCCGCCGCTCTGCTTCTTGTGACGGTGCATGGCCTCGGCGGAAGCCGTGATGGTTTCGCGGTAGGGAATGCGCGGCGGCTTGGTATCGACATCCAGTTTGTACTGGCTGGCCATCTTCTCGAGCTTGGCCTTGAGGTGGATTTCGCCGAGACCGCGGATCACCGTTTCATTGCTGGTCGGATGGCGCTCGACGATGAAAGTCGGGTCCTCCATGGCCAACTTGCCGAGGATGTCGAACAGGCGCTGCTCGTCACCCTTCTTTTTCGTTTCAACGGCCAGCCCGGCCATCGGCTTCGGGAATTCGAGCGGCACCAGGTGGATGTGATCCTCGTCGTGCGTATCGTGCAGCACACAGTCGAATTCGATTTCCTCGACCTTGGCGATGGCGCCGATGGCGCCCGGCAGCAGCTCGTCGACCTCGACGCTGTCCTTGCCCTGCAACTGGTAGAGGTGGGCGACCTTGAACGGGCGCTTGCCGTCGCCGACGAAAAGCTGCATGTCCTTCTTCATGGCGCCCTGATGGACGCGGAAGATGCCGATCTTGCCCATGTAGGGGTCGGCCACCACCTTGAAGACGTGAGCCAGCACATGTTTGCCGGCATCCGGCGCGGCGTGGAAAGGTTCGCTGCGGTCGCCGGGCTCGCCCTTGTAGAAAGGTGGCGGGTTGCCTTCGGCCGGATTCGGCGCCAGGCTGGCTAGTACGTGCAGCAGTTCCTTGATGCCAGCGCCGGTCTTGGCCGAGACGAAGAGGATCGGGATCAGGTGGCCTTCGCGCAGTGCCTTCTCGAAGGGCGCATGCAGCGCGGCTGCGCTCGGATCGGCACCATCCTCGAGATACTGCGCGAGCAGGTCCTCGTCTTCCTCGACGATCTGGTCGATCAGGGCGCGATGGGCGGCAGCGACCGAGGCGAAATCGGCATCGCCGGCATCGTGTTCGAGCACCTCGACAACCTCAGCCGCGCCATGGGCCGGCAGGTCGAGCAGCATGCACTGCTGGCCGAAACGCTCGCGGATATCGGCGACCAGGCCGGGCAGATCGAGGTTGTCGGCATCGATCTTGTTGATGACGATCATCCGGCACAGCTTGCGTTCGGCGGCGTGGCGCATCATGCGCTCGGTCATCAGTTCGACGCCGGTCTGGGCATTGATCACGACCAGTGCGGTGTCGACCCCGGCCAGAGCGGCGATGGCCTGACCGGCAAAGTCGGGATAGCCCGGGGTATCGATCAGGTTAATTTGCTTGTCTTCGTAGCCGAAATTGACGATGGCCGAATTCAGCGAGTGGCCGGCATCCTTCTCTTGGGCATCGAAATCGCAGACCGTGGTGCCCTTCTCGACGCTGCCTTTCGTTTGGATGACGCCGGTCGCCTGGAGCAGCGCCTCGGCGAGCAGGGTCTTGCCGGCGGCGCCGTGGCCGACCAGCGCAATGGAACGGAGTGCCTCGGTGGTGTACTTGGACATCTTCTTCTCCTGGGCTTGATGCGAATCAGTTGAAAATCACTTGATGCCGGCCGCCATGCGATCGACGAAATGCGGCCCGGCACCGTAAAGCAGGCCGACGGCGGCGAGCAGCAACAGCACGCCGAACAGCAATTGTTTGCCGGGTCGGGCAAATTCAGCCCAATGGCTCCGGGCAAACCACAACGGTCCAAACACCGGCAGTAGCAGGGTCGGCAGCCAGACGCGCCAGCCGAAATCGAAGGCGGCCGGCAGCGTCGCCATGTAGCCGACGAGCAGCAGCGCCCCGCCGACGGCGATCAGGATGGCGACGGTAAAGAGAAAAGTCAGAAACCAGAAATCCATTACTTCTTGACCTTCTGTGGCCGCTGCCAGCCAGCCAGCGTCAGTTGCTTGGCGCGCGACACGGTCAGCGCGTCGGGCGGCGCATCCTTGGTCAGCGTCGTGCCGGCGCCCAGCGTCGCGCCGCGCCCGACGGTCACCGGCGCGACGAGCTGGGTGTCGGAACCGATGAAGACGTCGTCCTCGATGATGGTCTTGAACTTGTTGGCGCCGTCGTAATTGCAGGTGATGGTGCCGGCGCCGACATTGACGCGCTGGCCGATCTCGGCGTCGCCGATGTAGGCCAGGTGATTGGCCTTGGACTGGGCGCCGATGGTGCTCTTCTTGACCTCGACGAAGTTGCCGATATGGACTTCGGGGCCGAGTTCGGTGCCGGGCCGCAGGCGGGCGTAGGGGCCGAGCACGCCGTCCGGGCCGATCACCGCATCCTCGAAATGGCAGAAGGCGGCGATCCGCGTGCCGGCGCCGACCTTGACGTTCTTCAGCACGCAGTAGGGGCCAACTTCGACGGCATCGGCCAGTTCGACCTTGCCTTCGAAGACGCAGCCGACGTCGATCGACACATCGCGGCCGTGGCTCAGTTCGCCACGGATGTCGATGCGCGCCGGGTCGGCCAGGCGGACGCCGGCGACCAGCAGCTGGTCGGCGATGTTGCGCTGGTGCTGGCGCTCCAGTTCGGCGAGTTGAACCTTGCTGTTGACGCCGAGCACCTCCCATTCGCCTTCGGGCTGCGCGGTGCGCACCGCCAGGCCTTCGCCGACCGCAAGCGCGACGACATCGGTCAGGTAGTACTCGCCCTGGGCGTTGTCGTTCTTCAGCTTACCCAGCCAGTCGGCCAGCCGGGCCGTCGGCATGACCATGATGCCGGTGTTGATCTCGCGGATGGTCTTTTCTTCGTCAGTCGCATCCTTCTGTTCGACGATGCGCTGGACGTTGCCAGCGGCGTCGCGGACGATGCGGCCGTAGCCGCTGGGGTCGGCGAGATCGACGGTGAGGATGGCCAGGCCGTCCCGGCCGGCCTGGAGCAGGCGCTTCAGGGTCGCCGCCGTGGTCAGCGGCACGTCGCCGTAGAGGACCAGGGTCTGGGCGGCGGCGCCGAGTTCGGGCAGGGCCTGGGCGACAGCATGGCCGGTGCCCAGTTGCTGTGCCTGTTCGGCCCAGGCCAGGTCGGGCGCGGCCAGCGTCGCCTTGACGACGTCGCCGCCGTGGCCATAGACCACGATCAGCTTTTCCGGCGCCAGCGTGCGCGCGGTGTCGATGACATGCTGGGCGAGCGCCTTGCCGGCGACCGGATGCAGGACCTTGGGCAGATTGGAATGCATGCGCTTGCCCTGGCCGGCAGCGAGAATGACGATGTTCATGATGGTTTCGGTTTCACTCTGGCGCCGGCGCAGGGCCGGCAGGATTCATGCGGATTTCTTGTCGTCCTGACCGGTCAGGATTTCGCCGAGCACGGCCTTGCCGCGCGCCGAAACGCCCCAGTGCAGGACGTTCTTGTCGTTGATGCGGGTTTCGATGACGCCCATGGTCTTCATCACCGTCAGGCGCTGGCTGACGTAATCGCGGGCCAGACCGGTGCGCTCGCAAATCGCGGCGAGATTGCCATAGACGAAGCTTTCCTCGGCCAGGGCGCGCAGGATCTCGACATCGTTGTAGGAGAGGACTTCACGCGGTTCCGGCTCGGCCGGTTTTTCGGCTTCGGCCTTGGGCAGCTGGACCATCGGCTCCTCCCGGCGCTGCTGCTTGAGATGGCCGACTTCGCGCTTGACCTGGTCGATCTGTCCGAGCAGGCGCTGGGCAACGTTTTCGAGCAGGCGCCGCGAGGCGACGACATAGATCAGGCAGAAGCCGGCGAAGGCGAAAAAATCGACCGGCTTGGTGCGCGCCCCCTCGAGCAGCGTGCTGGAAATCATGTTCAGGAAGAGCGGCACGGTCAGCGCCGCAACCACCCCTAAAACCGGATACTTGATCCAGTCGCGGCGGCCCGGTTCGCCCTGGCGATCGGCCAGGAAGTAGTTGGCGGCGCCACCCAGGATGCCGGCCACCACCATGATGGCCAGGATTAACAGCATGTGTGTATCGATGCCTGCGCTAGGCGCGGAGACCTGGAAGGCGGTTTGCAATTCAGTCGACATTTTTTCTCCCCCTGTTCGTCGCCATTTTCACACGATTACCGGAGGCTGTCGAAGCAGGATGGATAAATGTCGTGATCAGTCTGGATGCTTGCGCCGCTCGGTCTTGCGCTCGGCGAGCAGCACCCACTCGCCGGCCGGCGTCTGGTGTTCGAGCCGGACATTGAAACCCCACAGGCTGGCCATGTGTTCGAGCACGACCAGACTGGCCGAGGACAGCGGCCGGCGTTGATGGGCGAAGTGGCGCAGGGTCAGCGAGCGGTCGCCGCGCAGATCGACGTTCCAGACCTGAATGTTCGGATCGCTGCTGCCCAGGTTGTACTGTTCGGCCAGATTGCGGCGCAAGGCCCGGTAGCCCTGCTCGTCGTGGATGGCATCGACCTTCAGTTTCGGCTTGCTGTCGTCATCGAGCACCGAGAACAGCCGGAATTCGCGCATCAGCCGGGGCGACAGGTATTGCGCGACGAAGCTCTCGTCCTTGAAGTTACGCATCGCGAAATCGAAGGTTTCGCGCCAGTCGGAGCCGGCGATGTCGGGAAACCACTCGCGGTCCTCGTCGTCCGGCCGCTCGCAGATGCGGCGGATGTCCTGCCACATAGCGAAGCCCAGGGCGTAGGGATTGATGCCGGAATACCAGTTGCTGCTGTAGGGCGGCTGGTAGACGACATTGGTATGCGACTGCAGGAATTCGAGCATGAAGCCGTCGTTGACCTTGCCCTCGTCGTACAGCGTGTTGAGCAGCGTGTAGTGCCAGAAGCAGGCCCAGCCTTCATTCATGACCTGGGTCTGGCGCTGCGGGTAGAAATACTGGCTGATCTTGCGCGTGATGCGGACGATTTCGCGCTGCCAGGGTTCGAGCAGCGGGGCGTTCTTTTCGACGAAATAGAGCAGGTTTTCTTCCGGCTCCTCGGGGAAGCGGCGTTCCTCGGCCTCGGCGAACGGCGCATCACGACGCGGCAAAGTTCGCCATAGATCGTTCACCTGGGCCTGCAAGTAAGCCTCGCGCTCGCGCTGCCGCGTCTTCTCCTTTTCCAGCGACAAGGGCGGCGACCGCTTGTAGCGATCGACGCCGAGATTGGACAGTGCATGGCAGGCATCGATCAGTTGCTCGACGGTATCGACGCCGTGGCGTTCCTCGCACTCGGCAATGTAGTTCCGGGCGAAGACCAGGTAGTCGATGATGGCATCGGCGCTGGTCCACTGCTTGAACATGTGGTTGCCCTTGAAGAAGGAATTGTGGCCATAGGCGGCATGGGCGATGACCAGGGCCTGCATGGTCAGCGTGTTCTCTTCCATCAGGTAGGCGATGCAGGGATCGGAATTGATCACGATCTCGTAGGCCAGGCCCATCTGGCCCCGTTTGTAGCGGTTCTCGGTTTCCAGGAAGTGTTTGCCGAAGGACCAGTGGTGGTAATAGACCGGCATGCCGATCGCGGCGTAGGCGTCCATCATCTGCTCGGCGGTGATCACTTCGAGCTGGTGGCGGTAGGTATCGAGGCCGTAGTGCTTGGCGACGCGGCCAATTTCCTCGTCGTAGCGGACGATCGCTTCGAGCGTCCAGTCCGACCCCTCGGCAATCAGGCGGGATTTTTTTTTGCTCATACCAGCCGCTTTCTGAACAGTTCGCGGAACACCGGGTAAATGTCGCTGGCTGCGGCGATGCGCTGCAAGGCGAAGACGCCGGCGTGAGTGGTGGCCAGCTGTTCGTATTCGTACCAGAGATTCTGAGGTTCGCCGTCGGTGATTTCGATATAGGCGAAGTACTGCATCAGCGGCAGGATCGACTCGGCCAGCATTTCGCGGCAACGCGGCGAGTCGTCGTTCCAGTTGTCGCCGTCGGAAGCCTGGGCGCCGTAGATGTTCCAGACGTTGCTGGCATAGCGTTCGCTGATGATCTGGTGCATCAGCTTCAGCGCGCTGGAGACGATGGTGCCGCCGGTTTCCCGGGAGTGGAAGAAGTCGTCTTCGTCGACTTCCTCGGCCACCGTGTGATGGCGGATGAAGACGACCTCGATGTGCTCGTAATTGCGGTTCAGGAACAGATAGAGGAGCATGAAGAAGCGCTTGGCCATCTGCTTCTTGCCCTCGTCCATCGAGCCGGAGACGTCCATCAGGCAGAACATCACGGCCTGCGTCGAGGGTTCGGGGATGCGGATGCGGTTGCTGTAGCGCAGGTCGAAGGGGTCGATGAAGGGAATCGCTTCATGCCGGGCTTTCAGACAAGCGATTTCGCGCTGCAGGCGCTCGACCTCGGTTTCATCGAGGGGCATTTCGTCGAGCGCCTGTTCCAGTTCGGCCTGCAAGCCGCGCAGCCGGGTGGCGTAGGGGCCGCCGACGGCGACCCGGCGCCCGGCCGCGCCACGCATGGTGCGCACCAGGTTGATGTTGGTCGGCACGCCGCTCTGCGTATAGCCGGCGCGCACCCGCTTGTATTCGTCGATCCGCGCCAGTTGCCGCTTGACCAAATTGGGCAGGGCCAGTTCGTCGAAGAAGATGTCGAGAAACTCGTCACGGGTCAGCGTGAAGACGAAGTCATCGATACCTTCGCCATCGGGGCTGGCCTGACCGCTGCCCTGCCCCTGGCCGCCGGCAGGCGGGCGATCCATCTGGTCGCCGGACTGGAAACGGTCATTGCCGGGATGCACGGACTCGCGCACCCCGCCCTTGCCATGGTGGAATTGCGGCTCGGAAATGTCCTTGCCGGGAATGCCGATTTTCTCGCCGCTTTCCAGATCGCGAATGCCGCGCTTGGCGATGGCATCGGCCACCGCCTTGCGGATCTGCCCCTTGAAACGACGGATGAACCGGCTCCGGTTGATGGAACTCTTGTTTCTGCTGTCCTGCCGCCGGTCGACAATGCGTACCGTCATGGGAACTCCCTGTTTAGGATCGAGGATCAGGGGTTTTTCCGTTACCCGATCCTGACAACGCGATCCTCACCGCATCAAGAACTCTTCCTGACCCGCAGGTACCACTCGCAGAGCAGCCGGACCTGCTTTTCGGTATAGCCCTTGGTGATCATGCGGTTGACGAAGTCCTGATGCTTCTTCTGCTCGTCGGCACTGGCCTTGGTGTTGAAGGAAATCACCGGCAGCAGTTCCTCGGTGTTGGAGAACATCTTCTTCTCGATCACCGCCCGCAGCTTTTCGTACGAGGTCCAAGCCGGATTCTTGCCGTCATGTTGAGCACGGGAACGCAGGACGAAGTTCACCACCTCGTTGCGGAAGTCCTTCGGATTGCTGATACCGGCCGGTTTCTCGATCTTTTCCAGTTCGTCGTTGAGGGCGCCGCGGTCGAGCATCTCGCCGGTGTTCGGATCACGAAATTCCTGGTCCTGGATCCAGAAGTCGGCGTAGGTCACGTAGCGGTCGAAGATGTTCTGGCCGTATTCCGAGTAGCTTTCCAGGTAGGCGGTCTGGATTTCCTTGCCGATGAACTCGGCGTAGCGCGGGCTGAGGAATTCCTTGAGGTAGCGCAGGTAGCGGTCTTCGACCTCGGGCGGGAACTGTTCCTGCTCGATCTGCTGTTCGAGGACGTACATCAGGTGCACCGGATTGGCCGCCACCTCGCGGTGGTCGAAGTTGAAGACCTTGGACAGGATCTTGAAGGCGAAGCGGGTGGAGAGTCCGTTCATGCCCTCGTCAACCCCGGCGAAATCGCGGTATTCCTGGTAGCTCTTGGCCTTGGGGTCGGTGTCCTTGAGGTTCTCGCCGTCGTAAATCCGCATCTTGCTGTAGATGCTGGAGTTCTCAGGTTCCTTGAGCCGCGACAGGGTCGAGAACTGCGCCATCATGCGCAGGGTATCCGGCGCGCAGGGGGCCTTGGACAACGAGGAATTGAACATCAGCTTCTCGTAGATGTGCATTTCGTCGGTCACCCGCAGGCAGTACGGCACCTTGACGATGTAGATGCGGTCGAGGAAGGCCTCGTTGTTGCGGTTGTTCTTGAAGGTCAGCCACTCCGCCTCGTTGGAGTGGGCGAGCACCATGCCGTCGAAGGGAATGGCGCCGAAGCCTTCGGTGCCTTTGTAGTTCTGCTCCTGGGTCGCGGTGAGCAGGGGGTGCAGGACCTTGATCGGCGCCTTGAACATTTCGACGAATTCGAGCACGCCGCGGTTGGCCAGGCACAGGCCGCCGGAGTAGGAATAGGCGTCCGGGTCGTTCTGGGAATAGGTTTCCAGCTTGCGGATGTCGATCTTGCCGACAAGCGAGGAGATGTCCTGGTTGTTCTCGTCGCCCGGTTCGGTCTTCGAGACGGCGATCTGCGACAGCACCGAGGGGTGCAGCTTGACCACCCGGAAGCGCGCGATGTCGCCGCCGAATTCGTGCAGGCGCTTGACCGCCCACGGACTCATGATGGTGCCCAGGTAACGGCGAGGAATGCCGTAATCCTCTTCGAGGATCGGGCCGTCTTCCATGACGTTGAACAGACCGAGCGGCGACTCGTGCACGGGCGAGCCCTTGATCGCGTAGAAGGGTACTTTCTCGATCAGATATTTCAGGCGTTCGGCCAGCGAGGACTTGCCGCCGCCGACCGGGCCGAGCAGGTAGAGGATCTGCTTCTTCTCTTCCAGGCCCTGGGCCGCATGGCGGAAGTAGGAAACGATGTGCTCGATGACCTCTTCCATGCCGTAGAACTCGCGGAAGGCCGGATAGAGCCGGAGCATCTTGTTGGCGAAGATGCGCGAGAGACGCGGATCGGATCGGGTATCGACCAGTTCCGGTTCGCCGATGGCCAGCAGCATGCGCTCGGCGACGCTGGCGTAGGCCGTTTTGTCGGTCTTGCAGAGTTCCAGGTATTCCTGGACCGACAATTCCTCTTCCTGTAGCGCTTCATAGCGACTTTGGTAGCGGGCGAATATCGACATGGCTGCCTCCTTGAAGTTTGCTTCGACTGCTCGGCGGTACTCCCTTGTTCTCTCTTAACGGCTCGGCTGGCCGTTTGGCTTATGCCACCAGACGCGGGCGGCTGGAAATATTGTTCAATACCTCGGCGATGCGCGCCAGGCCCCAGGCCAACTCGTCCTCGCTGATCAACAGCGGTGGCGCCAGGCGGAGCACCGTGCGGTGCGTATCCTTGGTCAACACGCCATTGCCCAGCAGGGCCTCGGCGACTTTACTCGCCTCGGCCTGCTCGGGATCGAGTTCGATACCGGCAAACAGACCGCGACCGCGCACACTCCGAATCACTGACGCATGCTCTGCCAGTTGGTGTAGTCCGGCGAGCAAAAGTTCGCCGAGTCGTGCGGATTTTTCGATCAGGCCTTCCTCTTCCAGCAGATCCAATGCCGCCAGGGCGACGCTGCACGCCAACGGATTGCCCCCAAAAGTCGAGCCGTGGTCGCCCGGTGTGAACACCTGCATCACCCGTTCGTCAGCGAGAAAGGCCGAGATCGGCAGCAGGCCACCGCCCAGCGCCTTGCCGAGGATGATGCCGTCGGGACGAACCGCATCGTGCTGGCAGGCCAGCAACTTGCCGGTGCGGCCCAGCCCGGTCTGCACTTCGTCGACCAGCAGCAGGACGTCGTGGCGCTGGCAGATGGCGGCACAGGCGGCCAGATAACCGTTCGGCGGCAGGATGATGCCACCCTCGCCCTGGATCGCTTCGACCAGGAAAGCCGCCGTATTGGGCGTGATCGCCGCCGCCAGCGCCGCCGCGTCGCCGTAGGGAACGCGCTTCAGGCCGGGCGGGAAGGGGCCGAAACCGTCCTGATACTGGGGCTCGGACGAGAGGCCGACGATGGTGATCGAGCGGCCATGGAAATTGCCGTCGCAGGCGATGATCTCGGCCTGGTTTTCCGGCACGCCCTTGATCTTGTAGGCCCACTTGCGGGCCGCCTTGAGCGCCGTTTCGACGGCCTCGAGGCCGGTATTGACCGGCAACACGCTTTCGTAACCGGTGAGCAGGGCCAAGCGGCGCAGGAACAGCGGCAGGCGATCGTTGGAATAAGCCCGCGAGGTCACCGCCAGACGCCCCGCCTGTATGTTCATGGCGGCCAGCAGGCGGGGATGGGCATGGCCGAAACTGGTCGCCGAATAGGCCGACATCAGGTCGAGATAGCGCTTGCCGTCGACATCGGTCAGCCAGCAACCGCGCCCTTCCTTGAGGACGACCGGCAGCGGCGCATAGTTGTTGGCGCCGAAGCCGGCCTCCCAGCGCCGCAAGGTAGCGCCATCAGGGGCGGCGGCGGAGTCGATCAGGCCGAGAACCAGTCTCGCCGTCCGGCCGTCGGGATCGGCCAGCGGGTTGTATTCGGCGATTTCCAGGCCGACGCAGTTGCGCTCGCGCAGGGCGCCGCGCAAGACCTGCTCCAGGGCCTCCGGCATCAGGCCACCGGCGACCGGGGTCGACACGCCCGGCGCATGCCCGGGATCGATCGCATCAAGGTCAAGGCTGATGCCCCACGGTCCGTTGGCGACCACGGCGCGGGCTTCGGCAAACACCTCGGGCAGGCCACGCTCGTTAATTTCGGCCATCTCATACAGGCGCACACCCAGTGCCACCAGACGTTCGCGTTCCGCCGTTTCGTAGCTGCGGATACCGATCACCACAGTCCGTGCCGGATCGAGGATCGGCCCCGGGATATCGGTCATCAGCGGATCGCCCATTCCAAACAAGGCTGCCAGGGGCATGCCGTGAGCGTTCCCGGACGGACTGCTGGCCGGGGTATGGGCATCGAGGTGGGCATCGATCCAGATCAGTCCCGGTGCCGCGCCGAGGGCGCGACCGATGCCGCGCCAGGTTCCGGCAGCCATGCTGTGGTCACCGCCGATGACCAGCGGCCGATCACCCGCCGCAAGGGCAGCAGCTGTCGCATCGGCCACGCGGTTCAACAAGTAATTCAGTGCCGTGGCCGACGGCTCGGGAATCAGCATATCCGGCCAGTAGGCTTCGAGTCCGTTATGGCGAATGACCGACGACAGCGCTGCGCGCTTGAGGCTTTCGGGACCGCCTTCGCAGCCGACAACTGGCGCGCCCAGACAACTGGCCACCCCGATGCAACGCACCGTCGGGTTGAGGGAGATGAGCCTGCGCATGATGCGACTCCTTTCAGCCTGCCAGAGAAGCCTGTCTTACGCCTCTTTGACTGCTTCGAACCAGCCAGGTTCGGTCAATCTGAAATCTAGGGGCATATTCTCCAGAAAGCAAAAAGCCCCGCCGGCTTCATGACCGGCGGGGCTCTTTTGGGGTGCGGTACGGTTTAGCGCGGCAGCGTGGTCGCGCCCATCAGGAACTGATCGACCTCGCGCGCCGCCTGACGACCTTCACGGATCGCCCAGACGACCAGCGACTGACCACGACGGACGTCGCCGGCGGCAAAGACCTTGGCGACATTGGTGGCATAGCAGCCGTCACCATCGGTCGTCGCCTTGGCGTTGCCACGGTTGTCCTTGGCGACGCCGAAGGCTTCGAGCAGGCTGCTCACCGGATTGGTGAAGCCCATGGCCAGGAAGGCGTTGTCGCACGGCAGTTCGAATTCCGAACCGGCGACTTCGACCATCTTGCCGTCCTTCCACTCGACGCGAACGGCCTGCAGCGCCTTGACGTTGCCCTTGCCGTCGTCGATGAACTTCTTGGTCGCCACCGCGAAATCGCGGGAACAACCTTCATCGTGCGACGAAGAAGTGCGCAGCTTGTACGGCCAGTAGGGCCAGGTCAGCGCCTTGTTTTCCTCTTCCGGCGGCATCGGCATCAGCTCGAACTGAGTGATCGAGGCGGCACCATGACGGTTGGAGGTACCGACGCAGTCGGAGCCGGTATCACCGCCACCGATGACGATGACATGCTTGCCCTTGACGTTGATCGGATTGGCCTTGCCCTGCTGGACTTCCTTGTTCTGCGGAATCAGGAATTCCAGCGCGGCGTAGATACCCTTCAACTCACGGCCCGGCACCGGCAGATCGCGCGGCACTTCGGCACCGGCGGCGAGGATCACCGCATCGAAATCCTTCTTCAACTGATCAGCCGAGACGACTTCTGCCGCATCGTTGTTGATGCCGGCTGGCAGATCCTTGCTGCCGACCACGACCTTGGTCTTGAAGGTAACGCCTTCGGCTTCCATCTGGGCAATACGGCGGTCGACAACGGTCTTTTCCAGCTTGAAGTCGGGGATGCCGTAGGCGAGCAGGCCGCCGAGACGGTCGCTCTTTTCGAACACAGTCACGGCATGGCCGACACGCGCCAGTTGCTGGGCGGCGGCCAGGCCGGCCGGGCCGGAACCGACGACGGCGATCTTCTTGCCGGTCTTGCTCTTCGGCGGCTGCGGCACGACCCAGCCCGACTCCCAGCCCTTGTCGATGATGAAGTGCTCGATCGACTTGATACCCACCGGCGCGGCGTTGATGGTCAGCGTACAGGCGGCTTCGCAGGGTGCCGGGCAGATGCGACCGGTGAAGTCGGGGAAGTTGTTGGTGGAATGCAGGACTTCCAGCGCCTGCTTCCAGTTGCCGCGGTAAACCAGGTCATTCCAGTCGGGAATGATGTTGTTCACCGGGCAGCCGTTGTTGCAGAACGGAATGCCGCAATCCATGCAGCGTGCGCCCTGGGTCTTGGCATCCTCGTCGTTCAGGGTATGAACGAATTCCTTGTAATGCTTCAGACGCTGTTCGACCGGGTCGTACGCCTCGGAAAGGCGTTCGAATTCCATGAATCCAGTCGGCTTGCCCATTATGCGGCCTCCTTCTGTGCAGCAGCGGCCATCTCGGTGAGCGCCCGCTTATACTCGTGCGGATAAATTTTGACAAACTTCTCGCGGTAGGCATCCCAGTTGCCCAGGATGGCCTTGGCGGTCGCGCTGCCGGTGTATTCGAGGTGACGGGTGATCAGCTCCTTGAGCTGAACTTCGTCGGCCAGACCACGATGCAACGGCTCGCCAGCGGCATGACGGCTGGCCGGCAAGACCTTCTCGAGCGCGACCTGGGCCAGGTTGCAACGGCTCTTGAAGCTGCCATCCTCGTCCAGCACGTAGGCGATGCCACCCGACATGCCGGCCGCGAAGTTGCGCCCGGTCATCCCCAACACGACCACGGTACCGCCGGTCATGTATTCGCAGCCATGGTCACCGACGCCTTCGACGACGGCCGTGCCGCCGGAGTTGCGAACGGCGAAGCGCTCGCCGCCGACACCGGCCAGGTAGGCTTCACCGGCGATGGCACCGTACATCACGGTGTTGCCGACGATGATGTTTTCCTGGGTGTTGCCGCGGAAATCCGGGCTCGGCTTGATGATCAGACGGCCACCGGAGAGGCCCTTGCCGACGTAGTCGTTGCCTTCGCCGGTAAGTTCCAGCGTCACCCCTTGGCCAGGAAGGCCCCGAAGCTCTGGCCGGCAGTGCCGGTCAGCTTGACGTGGATGGTGTCGTCCGGCAGGCCGGCGTGACCGTAGCGACGGGCAACTTCGCCCGAGAGCATGGTGCCGCAGGTGCGGTTGACGTTGATTATCGAGGTTTCGATCTGGACCTTCTGGCCCTTTTCGAGGGCAGGCTTGGCCTGAGCGATCAGCTTGTGATCGAGAGCCTTGGCCAGACCGTGGTCCTGGTCTTCGACCTGACGGCGCGGCTCGCTGGCCGGCACGTTGGGCTGGAAGAAAATCTTCGAGAAATCGAGGCCCTTGGCCTTCCAGTGCTCGATGCCAGGACGGGTGTCGAGCAGGTCGACGCGGCCCACCAGATCGTCAAACTTGCGGATGCCGAGCTGGGCCATGATTTCGCGCACTTCTTCGGCAACGAAGAAGAAGTAGTTCACGACATGCTCAGGCTGGCCGGTGAAGCGCTTGCGCAGTTCCGGATCCTGGGTGGCAACGCCGACCGGGCAGGTGTTCAGATGGCACTTGCGCATCATGATGCAGCCTTCGACAACCAGCGGCGCGGTGGCGAAACCGAACTCGTCGGCACCGAGCAGGGCGCCGATGACGACGTCGCGGCCGGTCTTCATCTGGCCATCGACCTGAACACGGATGCGGCTGCGCAGGCGGTTGAGAACCAGGGTCTGCTGGGTTTCGGCGAGGCCGAGTTCCCACGGCGTACCGGCATGCTTGATCGAGGACTGCGGCGAAGCACCGGTACCACCGTCAAAGCCGGCGATCACGACGTGATCGGCCTTGGCCTTGGCGACGCCGGCGGCAACCGTGCCGACGCCGACTTCGGAAACCAGCTTGACCGAGATCGAAGCCCGCGAGTTGGCGTTCTTCAGGTCGTGGATCAACTGCGCCAGATCTTCGATCGAGTAGATGTCATGGTGCGGCGGCGGCGAAATCAAGCCAACGCCAGGCACCGAGTGACGCAGGAAGCCGATGTACTCGGAAACCTTGTGCCCCGGCAACTGACCGCCTTCACCCGGCTTGGCGCCTTGCGCCATCTTGATCTGGATCTGGTCGGCATTGACCAAGTACTCGGTGGTCACGCCAAAGCGGCCGGAAGCGACCTGCTTGATGGCGGAACGCAGGGAGTCGCCATCCTTCAGTTCGATATCGCGCTCGATGCGGTTCTTGCCGATCACTTCGGAGAGCATCGTGCCGCCCTTGACCGGGGCGAAACGTTTGGCATCCTCGCCGCCTTCGCCGGTGTTCGACTTGCCGCCGATGCGGTTCATAGCGATCGACAGCGTACTGTGGGCTTCGGTCGAAATCGAGCCGAGCGACATGGCGCCGGTGGCGAAACGCTTGACGATTTCCTTGGCCGGCTCAACCTCTTCGAGCGGAATCGCGGTGCCGGTCGGCTTGAACTCGAACAGGCCGCGCAGCGTCAGGTGACGCTTGGTCTGGTCGTTGATCAGCTTGGCGTATTCCTTGTAGGTCTCAGTCTTGCCGGAACGCGTCGCATGTTGCAGCTTGGCGATCGAATCCGGGGTCCACATGTGCTCTTCGCCGCGGGTACGGAAGGCGTATTCGCCGCCGGCATCGAGCATTGAGGAAAGTACGGGGTCATCGGAGAAGGCTTCATCGTGCAGACGAATGGCTTCCTCGGCAACTTCGAAAACGCCGATCCCTTCGATATTGGAAGGCGTGCCGGTGAAGTATTTCTCGATGAAATCCTTCTGCAGGCCGATCGCTTCGAAAATCTGAGCGCCGGTGTAGGACATGTAGGTCGAAATGCCCATCTTGGACATGACCTTGTTCAGGCCCTTGCCGATCGCCTTGACGTAGTTCTTGACGTACTTGTCGGCCTTCTCGGCATCACCCTTGGCCAGCGCCTCGATGGTTTCGAGGGCTAGGTAGGGATGCACGGCTTCGGCGCCGTAACCGCCGAGCAGCGCGAAGTGATGCGTTTCACGCGCCGAGCCGGTTTCGACGACCAGACCGGTGCTGGTGCGCAGGCCCTTCTTGACCAGATGCTGGTGGATGGCGGAAGTGGCGAGCAGTGCCGGAATTGCCACGTGAGCGGCATCGACCTTGCGGTCGGAGACGATCAGGATGTTGGCACCGGAGCGCACGGCATCTTCGGCGTCAGCCGCCAGCGAGGCGAGGCGGGCTTCGACGCCTTCCTTGCCCCATGCCACCGGATAGCAGATGTCCAGCTCAAAGGAGTTGAACTTGCCGGAGGTGTATTTCTGGATGTGGCGCAGCTTCTCCATGTCGGTGCAGGTCAGCACCGGCTGGGAGACTTCGAGACGGATCGGCGGATTGATGTCCGTGGTATTCAGCAGGTTCGGCTTGGGGCCGACGAAGGAGACCAAGGACATGACCAGTTCCTCGCGGATCGGGTCGATCGGCGGATTGGTCACCTGGGCGAACAGCTGCTTGAAGTAGGCGTACAGCGTCTTGTTCTTAGAGGACAAAACCGGCAGGGCGGAGTCGGTCCCCATCGAACCGGTGGCTTCCTCGCCGTTCTGGACCATCGGCTCGAGGATGACCTTGATGTCTTCCTGGGTGTAGCCAAAGGCCTGCTGGCGATCGAGCAAAGGCGAGGTTGCAGCATCGGTCTTTTCAGCCGGGGCCGGAACTTCGTCGAGCTTGATCCGGATCTTCTCGATCCACTCACGGTACGGCTTGGCCTTGGCCAGAGAATCCTTGAGCTCCTTGTCGTCGATGATGCGGCCTTGTTCCATATCGATCAGGAACATCTTGCCGGGCTGCAGGCGCCACTTCTTGACGATCTTCTTTTCCGGAATCGGCAGCACGCCGGATTCAGAGGCCATGACCACGAAATCGTCATCGGTGACCAGATAACGTGCCGGGCGCAGACCGTTGCGATCGAGCGTCGCACCGATCTGACGGCCATCAGTGAAAGCTACGGCGGCAGGGCCGTCCCAGGGCTCCATCATCGCGGCGTGGTACTCGTAGAAGGCGCGACGGTTCTCGTCCATTGTCGTGTGCTTTTCCCAGGCTTCCGGGATCATCAGCATCATCGCCTGGGCCAGTGAATAGCCGCCCATGACCAGCAATTCGAGGGCGTTGTCGAACGAGGCCGAATCGGACTGGCCGGGGTAATGCAGCGGCCAGACCTTCTTCAGGTCGTCGCCGAGAATCGGGGAAGAAATGGCTTGTTCGCGTGCCTTGAACCAGTTGACGTTGCCGCGCACCGTGTTGATTTCGCCATTGTGGGCGATGTAACGGAAGGGGTGAGCCAGATCCCAGGTCGGGAAGGTGTTGGTCGAGAAACGCTGGTGCACCAGGGCGAGCGCGGAAACGCTGCGCTTGTCCTGGAGGTCGAGGTAATAGACCCCAACCTGGTCGGCCAGCAGCAAGCCCTTGTAGTTGACAGTACGCGCAGAGAAGGAGGGTACGTAGAATTCCTGGCCGTGCTTGAGCTTGAGCGACTTGATCGCATTGGCGGCACGCCGGCGGATGATATAGAGCTTGCGTTCGAGGGCATCGGTCACGAAGACATCGGGGCCGCGGCCAACGAAGACCTGGCGAATCACCGGCTCCTTGGCTCGGACGGTCGGCGACATCGGCATCTCGCGATTAACCGGCACCTCGCGCCAGCCCAGCAGCACCTGACCTTCGGCCTTGACCGAGCGTTCGATTTCCTCGACGCAGGCGTGGCGGGAAGCAGCTTCCTGCGGCAGGAAAACCATGCCGACACCGTACTCACCAACCGGCGGCAGCGTAACGCCCTGCTTCGCCATTTCTTCACGGTAAAACTGGTCAGGAATCTGAATAAGAATGCCGGCCCCGTCACCTTGCAGGGGATCGGCACCCACCGCACCGCGGTGATCGAGATTTTTCAGGATCAACAAACCCTGCTCGACGATGCTATGACTTTTCTGGCCTTTGAAATGGGCAACAAAACCCACACCGCAAGCATCGTGCTCGTTGGCTGGGTCGTACAAACCCTGCCGCTCAGGTACCGCCGATTCCATCACACGCATTCCTTCAAATAACTTGGCCAGTGAATAGTGACCAATGATGAAAAAAGCCGAGCAACATAATTTCTGTGCCGGCCTGTAGGAAATTTTGAGGCAACCATCAAATATACCGGCAAAACGCTGTCAATTCAAGATGCTGCAACGCAGCAGCGCGGCGCAGTACCCCTCACTACCTCCCCGTCGGGGTGCATCGCGCTTCGATAGCCGCCAGTATCTGGGGCTCGCTCGCCTCATCCGACATTACGGCCTCGCCAATCGACCGTAACAAGACCAATCGCATCCGGCCGTCCAGCACCTTCTTGTCGTGACGCATTAGATCGAGATAGCGAACCGAACCCAAAGCTACCCCGTGCACGGGTAGACCAGCCCGAACAAATAAGTTCTCGATCCGCAACACCGCATCAGGTGCCAACCAACCCATCTTCGACGACAGTTCCGCCGCTATTAACGTGCCGGCAGCCACCGCTTCTCCATGCAACCATATCCCATACCCCAAGCCGGTCTCAATTGCATGGCCGAAGGTATGACCCAGATTCAGCAGCGCACGTTCGCCACTTTCGCGCTCATCTGCTGCAACCACTTCCGCCTTGTTGGCACAGGAGCGATGCACAGCATAGGCCAATGCCTCCTTGTCGCGCTCCAGAAGGCGCTCGAGGTTGACCTCCAGCCAGGCAAAGAAGTCGGGATCGCGGATCAACCCATACTTGATCACCTCCGCCAGACCTGCCTTCAATTCGCGATCAGGCAAGGTATCGAGTGTCGAGATGTCAGCCAGTACCAACTTGGGCTGATAAAAAGCCCCAATCATGTTCTTGCCCAGCGGGTGGTTTATTGCCGTCTTGCCACCAACAGAAGAGTCAACCAATGACAACAGGGTCGTCGGGACCTGGATGAAAGGCATCCCACGTTGATAACAGGCAGCAGCAAACCCGCCCATATCACCAATGACTCCTCCACCCAGGGCAATCAGGGTCGTACTCCGCTCACAATGAGCAGTAAGGAGGGCATCGAAGATCAGATTGAGCGTTTCCCATGTCTTGTACTGTTCGCCATCCGGCAGAATCACCGGAATTGTCGTTACGCCGCCTTTTTCCAACGTCGCTCGCAGGGCGTCGAGATAGAGCGGAGCGACCGTGGCATTGGTTACCACCACGGCTTTTTTCTGTTTCAGGTGCGAAACAAGCAAGTCGACTTCCGCCAACAATCCACAGCCGATATGAATCGGATAGGAGCGCTCGCCGAGCTCCACATTCAATGTCTGAGTCATCATTGGCCCAATTGGTTAAATTCGCGCAGTAGATTCTGTACGATTCCGGAGGCAACGAGGTGGGTTCCGTTAACCACAAAATGTGCGGTTTCCCGATAGAGGGGATCACGGATGGCATAAAGCTCTTCCAGTCGAGCCAATGGATCGGCAACCTGAAGTAGCGGGCGATTTCTGTCATGACGAGTTCGCTCATACAGTAGCGCCGGCGGCACATTCAGATAGACCACCCAACCCGTATCATGCAAGCGACGGCGATTTTCTGGGTTCAGAACAACGCCTCCGCCGGTTGCCAAGACGATATTTTCCTCACTCGAGAGTTCCGTGATCGCCTGCGCTTCGCGTCGCCGGAACCCATCCTCTCCTTCGATCTCGAAAATCGTCGGAATGGGCACTCCGGTTCGCGCAACGATTTCATGGTCGGAATCATAAAAAGTCCGCCCCAAACGCTTCGCCAACTGACGCCCCACGGTGGTTTTACCGGCCCCCATCAGGCCGACCAGATAGATATTTCGACGATTTTCCACGACCGGATTCTATCCGAGTCCCAGCCAACCGCAAAAAAAGCCGGCTAAGCCGGCTTTTCTAATCAAAAGAAGTCAGCTGAAAGTCAGTTGAGGCGCATCTTGTCTGAAATCACAGATGGAGAAATGAACACCAGCAATTCTCGACGATTATTAACATCTTCTTTGAACTTAAACAACCAGCCTAAGAACGGTATGTCCCCGAGCAGCGGGACTTTATTAATCGTACCCTGGTTACTGGAGATAAAAACCCCACCAATTACTACCGTGCCACCATTCTCGACCACAACAGTAGTTTCCACTATCGAGCTTTTTAACGGAGGGTTTCCTTGCACGACATTGGTAAAATCCGGCTCCTCCTTTTTGACCACCAGCAGCATTTTTACAGCCCCCTCTGGTGTAATTTGGGGAGTGACCTCCAGACTCAATTTCGCCGATTTGAAGGTGACGGTGGCTGGTGCCCCCAACGCCTGCGGGGTTACATAGGGAACTTCGGTACCATCTTCAATTTTGGCCTTGACATTATTTGCCGTGACCACTCTGGGACTAGAAATAATCTTCCCCACCCCATCCGATTCGAGCGCAGCTAGCTCAAGGTTTAGAATTCGCGTGATTGATGAATTAAATAAGGAAAATGCCAACGTTCCACCGGTTGTTTGCGATATTGGCAGGTTAACTCCAATGTTAGAGTTTTGAACCAAGGTGGCGGGCGTAGTGCCAATCTGTGGCGTCATGGTCCCCCCCACACCGAAAATCCCACTCCCGCCCGCCTGGATAGGTTTTGAATTAATAAAATTCAGCTTTACTCCCAAATCACGCTTGAAGCTGTCATTAGCCTCAACGATCCGCGCTTCAATCTGGACCTGACGCGCTCCAATATCAATTGCGCTGATAAATAAACGAATCTCATCTAGTTTAGAAGGAATGTCATTGACAAAAAGGATATTGGACTGGGGATCTGCGACCGCACTACCACGTTTACTCAAAATTCGCTGTGCGGGTCCTGCGACCCCCCCCCCTGCTGGAGCCAATCCGGCAAGAAGACGCGCCACATCGGTCGCCTTTTGATAATTCAGAACAAATTGTTCGAGTTTTATTGGCTCCAGATCACTGATCTGCTGCTTGGATTCAAATTCCAGCTTTTCACGGGTCGCAATTTCGTCGCGCGGGGCAATCATGATGATATTGCCCTTTTTGCGCATATCCAGGCCCTTTTGCTGAAAAATGATGTCGATGACCTGATCAGCCGGAACATCCTTAAGCACTAGGGTGGTAGTTCCGGTGACTGTTTCACTAATCACCGCATTCAGCCCCAACTCTTCAGCCATCAGTCGCAACAAGGCACGGACATCGCCATTCTGGTAATTAATGCTGACGCGCGGCCCCTGATAACCAACCTTCGTACCCTGAACCAACTTATTCGGATCTTCGACAATGCGTTTAACCTCGACGACAAACTGAGAGTCACTCTGATAAGCGTTGTGCTCCCATTGGCCTTTGGGAGAAATTATCATGCGTACATTGTCGCCCTGAGCCCGCGTTTCGACGCTGGTAACCGGTGTAGCAAAATCGGTAACATCAAGTTTGCGGCGTAGATGTTCAGGAACTGAGGTCTTAATGAAATCAACGATCAGGTTTGCCCCTTGTTGCCGGATATCGATGCCTGCTCCGGCATCGCTGAGATCAACAATAATTCGCCCTTCGCCATCCTTACCGCGACGAAACTGAACGTCTTGCAACGCATGTTTACTGCCAAAGACACGTTCATCGGCAAATCGAGTAACGCGTTGCACGCTATCGCCGACCCGCGCGATCGGCGATAGGGTTACGTAAATCGACTTTCCATCCAGACGCGTTGTGTAGTTCATATTGCGCACGAGATTTAGTACCAAGCGAGTACGCTCTCCCGCTTGCACAATATTCAGACTACGAAGATCACCTTCGTTAATGCCCTGGCTATTTTTCCCCAACCCATTAGTGGTCAGAGGAAAATCGAGGGCAATTTTTGCAGGATTGGCCACGCTGAATCCAGCCGGAGGCACAGTCAGAGGCGACTTGAGGTCAATCTTGACGGCAATGTCGTTACCCTGCTTGGCGACATTGATTGCCTCTATGGTATTAGTGGCAGCGTCTTGAGCGCTTACCGGCGAGATCAAGGCAAGGCAGGCCGAAGCTGCAAGCAGTGCATAGTTGATAAATTTCATTTCTTGCTTCCCTCCTTGCTCTGCAGGTAAAGCGAACTCTTGCGCTCACTCCAGTCACCGGCAGAATCCTGAATCAATTCGCGCAGTTCAATTTCCTTGTCGGAAATCTGCGTCACCATCCCGAAATCGAGGCCGATATAATCACCCACCTTGATCTGCTTGACCTTGTCATCCACCTGAATCACGGCCATCGGTCGATTATTGACATTCAGGTATCCGATCATCTTGAGCGACTCAATGGGATATTTCTCAAGCAAACTATTGCGCAATTCACGAGCTTCAAAATCGGGCTGAAAAGCTCCGCCCTTTCCTGCTGCCTGCTTGTACTTGGATTCGGGCTCAATCTTATTTGGTTTAAACGGATCCAGAACCCCCTCCACGTCGTATGGAACAGGCTGATAGGGCAGCACCTCGGGCAGCTTGGGGACACTTCCTCGCATGTCCTTCGTATTGTCCGCCATCCACTGCCTTAGATCTTCGTGGTCCCCGCCGGAACAACCTCCGAGAGCACCACACAAGGCGATAAGAAATATTCGCTTCACTTCTTCGCTCCTTGTGCCGGCTTCTTCTGCCTGGCGATTTCCTCTTCATCCAAATAACGGAAAGTTTTGGTCGTGGCATCAAGGGACAATAGCCCCCCATCCTTTGCTGGCGCGATCGAGATATTGTTAAGGGTCACAATTCGCGGCAATTTCGCAATGTCGGCTGCGAATGCGCCAAAATCGTGGTACGACCCGTTAATCTTTACAGCGATCGGCAATTCAGCATAAAAGTCTTTGATCTGTTCTTGACCAGGACGGAACAATTCAAACTGCAATCCACGCCCCAAGCCAGCTTGATTTACTTCAATAAGCAAAGCCTCAATTTCCGATTTGTTCGGAAGTTGCTTTAATAGTGCCCCAAAAGAGCGATCGATCTCAGCCAATTGCTGGATATAGAGGTCAAGATTGACGGCTTGACGTTTTTTTTCCAGATATTGCTGCTTGAGGGTTTCCTCTTCGTGTTGTTTGGTTTCCAGCTCGATCAGCTGATCACTCCAGAGAAACCACCAACCGGCCAGCAAGATGACCAGCAACAAACCTGCGAGTACAGTAACTTTTGGAATCAAAGGCCAGGCACCCGGATCATTCGGGTTCATGAACCTGAAATCATTGGCGATAGCCTGAAAATCTACCTTTGGCATCGAGGTGGGCAGAGAAATGGCTTTTGCGTTCATTTTGCCCCCTTTGCTTCTTCCGGCTTGACTCGAGTCAGGGTGAAATTCATCCCAAACTCGTTGATTCGACGACCATTAAGCACACCAGCCTTGGTCTCAATCAGCTGCGGACTTTCCAGCCACGGAGAAGCTTCAAGATTTCTCATCAGCGCTGAGACACGGGCATTCGACTGCGCGTAACCACTGATATTTACCTTCAAACCATCCTGCTTGAGAGACTTCAGGTAGATCCCTTCGGGCACCTGTTTGACAAGTTCGCTCAATAGATAAACCGTTTCACCCCGATCTCTCTGAAGATTCTCAATGACTTGTTTGCGTGAGAGAAGTGCCTGCGTCTGTTCCTTAAGACGCTTGATTTGATCCAGTTCTTTATCAAGAACTGCAATCTCTTTCTTAAGGAAATCGTTCTTACCGACCTGATTGTCGATTGCCGTCGAAATCAGCGTATACCCGGCAAAAACGATGAGCGCTCCAAGTATGGCCACCAAGCCTACGAGTACAAAAAACTGCTCGCGCTTGGCCTTCTTCGCCTCTTCGCGATGCGGCAGGAGGTTGATGCGAATCATGATGGATCGAACCTCCGCAAAGCTAGGCCGCAGGCCACCATCAACGAGGAGGAGTCGGCCAGCAGACTCTTCGCCTTGACGCGGTCGGAGAGAACCATATTGGCAAACGGGTTAGCAATCAGCGTATTGACCTGAGTCCGGGTGGCGACTATTTCGTCAATCCCGGGGATAACTGCACATCCGCCGGCCAGCACGATGTGGTCAACCTGATTGTATTGTGTCGATGTGAAGAAGAACTGCAAAGCGCGCGACACTTCGAGAGCCAGATTTTCCATGAAGGGATTGAGCAACTCGGCCTCATAACCCTCAGGCAGGTTTCCGGCACGCTTGGCCGCCTCGGCATCCTCGTAACTCATGCCGTAATGCCGGGAAATATCCTGAGTCAATTGCCCGCCGCCAAATGCCTGCTCGCGAGAATAGACCTGTTGACCGTTACGCAAGACAGTGAGGTTCATGACATTGGCCCCGGAATCTATCAGGGCAACCACCTGATTCTTACCTGACTCCGGCAACTGCCGCTCAATCAACTCAAACGCCGACAAGGCAGCCAAGGACTCGACATCCACGACCACCGCCTTGAGTCCGGCCGCATCAGCTACCGCAACCCGATCCTCAACACGCTCTTTCTTCGAGGCGGCGATCAGAACTTCCAGTTCATCCGGCACAGAAGGAGCCGGGCCAATTACCTGAAAGTCCAGATTGACTTCATCAATAGAAAATGGAATGTACTGATTGGCTTCCGATTCAACCTGAGCCTCCAGTTCTTCATCGCGCAACCCTGCTGGAACGATGATTTTCTTGGTAATTACTGCCGAGCCGGGCAAGGCCATTGCGACATTGCGGGTCGACGTGCCCAAGCGCTTCCAGGCCCGCCTGACGCAATCGACCACCCCCTCCAGATTGGCAATATTGCCATCGGAAACCGCATCTTTGGGCAACACCTCGATGGTGTAGCGCTCGACACGGTAGCCGTCCTTCCCATTGGCGGTCAATTCGACCATCTTGACTGCGGAGGAACTAATGTCCAAACCGAGCAAGGAACGCGCCTTGGGATTTAACAACGCGGAGATATCGAAGCCCACCAGACCCCCAAAAAGTCTTTACGGAATACGAGGTTAGCAAAACAACCAATAATTTACTTCAGATGCTAGCAACAAGCTCTAGGCATGTAAAGCACTTTCACGGCAG
Source organism: Dechloromonas sp. A34 (assembly GCF_026261605.1). NCBI lineage: Bacteria > Pseudomonadati > Pseudomonadota > Betaproteobacteria > Rhodocyclales > Azonexaceae > Dechloromonas > Dechloromonas sp. A34. Next base: position 297,704 of record NZ_CP102486.1, on the reverse strand, counting down.
CGATTGGCCTCAGCGTATAATCGGCACAACTCCAATTAAGTCCCTTAATCATTTTGTCCCCACTGCCTTTAGCGCTTCGCGTCGCCCTGTACCCGCTTGTCGCTCTGCTTGGTTTGGTAGGTATCGTTCTGGCGATTACCCTTATCGTACTCGTTCTGACCTACCCCAACCTGCCCTCGCTGGAAGTCTTGACCGACTACCGACCCAAGATTCCCTTGCGAGTCTACACCGCTGACGGTCACCTGATAGGCGAGTTCGGAGAAGAGCGTCGTGCAGTGGTCGCCATTGGCGATGTTCCCGAGATCATGAAACAGGCCATTCTGGCCGCAGAAGATGACCGCTTTTATCAGCACGGTGGTATCGACTACCTCGGCATACTGCGCGCGGCCGGAGCCAATGTGCTCGGAGGAGGCAAACGACAAGGAGCCTCAACGATCACCCAGCAGGTAGCACGAAATTTTTTCCTGACTGGCGAAAAGACTTACACGCGCAAACTATATGAAGCCCTGCTTTCTTTCAAGATTGAAAGCAACCTGTCGAAGGACCAGATTCTTGAGCTCTATATAAACCAGATTTTTCTCGGGCAACGGGCCTATGGCTTTGGCGCAGCTGCCCAGATTTACTTCGGCAAGCCGCTGAAAGAGATGTCGATTGCCGAAGTAGCGATGCTGGCAGGATTACCCAAGGCACCTTCGGCCTATAACCCGATTGTCAATCCCAAACGGGCCAGATTGCGCCAACAGTACGTGCTGCGGCGGATGCACGAGTTGGGATATATCACAGAGGCACAGCATCAAGCCGCACTAAAAGAACCGCTTGTCGTCAAACGCGAGTTGGCCGAATTTGCGGTGCGTGCTGAATTTGCGGCTGAAATGGCGCGTCAGATAACGGCCGAGCGTTTCCCGGATGATGTCTACTCTCGTGGCCTGAAGGTTTACACCACCCTGATCAAGACTGAGCAGGAGGCCGCGTATAACAGCCTGCGCAAGGGCGTCATGGATTATGACCGTCGGCATGGCTATCGCGGTGCTGAGTCGTACCTCGACATGACCGACTTTAAATCCGATCAGGATGAGGTCATCGACGAATCCCTGCAGGACATTTCCGATGCCGGAGACCTGATTCCGGCACTGGTCCTTACTGCCGACTCAAAGCAAATCAAGGCTTACCGGAAAGGTGGGGAAGTCGTCACGCTGAGTGGGGACGCCATCAAGTTCGCCGCCCGAATGCTTGACGACAAGGCCCCCCCAACAAACGCCTGAAACGCGGCGCCATCATCCGCTTGCTCAAGGACGACAAAGGGAACTGGCAGATCAGCCAACTACCGGAAGTCGAATCAGCCTTCGTCGCAGTTTCACCGACCGATGGAGCAATTCGCGCCTTGGTCGGCGGCTTTGACTTCAATCGCAACAAGTTCAACCATGTCACTCAGGCTTGGCGCCAGCCTGGCTCAAGCTTCAAACCCTTCATCTACTCTGCTTCGCTGGAAAAAGGATTCAGCCCGAACAGCGTGATCGCCGACGAGCCGATCGTCATTCCGGCCAGCCAGACCGGCGCCCAAGCCTGGGAGCCGCACAATTACGACGGCAAGTACGAGGGCCCGATGAAGATGCGTACGGCCCTCGCCAAGTCGAAAAACATGGTCTCGATCCGCATCCTGCAATCGATCGGAACCCACTACGCCCAGGACTACGCCGGCCGTTTCGGTTTCGATGCCGCAAAGCATCAGCCCTATCTCACCATGGCCCTAGGCGCCGGCTCGGTGACGCCGTGGCAGATGGTGACCGCCTACGCCGTTTTTGCCAATGGCGGCTACAAGATCAACCCCTACATCGTGCATGAGATCCGGGACGAGAGAAATCAGGTTCTAGCCCAATCGGCTGAAGTTCAGGCCGGAGAAGAGTCGATCCGCGCTATCGACCCCCGCAACGCTTTCATGATGGATGCCATGCTGCGCGACGTAACCATTTACGGGACCGCCGCGAAGGCCTCAGCGATCTTGAAGCGCCACGATCTTGCCGGCAAGACCGGCACGACCAACGAATACGTCGATGCCTGGTTTTGCGGTTATCAGATGACGGTTGCCGGATGCGCCTGGGTCGGCTTTGATCAGCCCCGGAAGCTGGGTGACAAGGAAACTGGAGGGGCCGCCGCCTTGCCGATCTGGATCGGTTATATGAACCGCGCACTCAAGGACGTTCCTGTGCAGCTACCGACGCCCCCTGAGGGCTTGATCAGCATCGGCGAGGGGCGTGAGCGTAGCTATATCTACGCCGAGAATGCCGAAAAGGAGCGACCGCCAGAAGATGAGGCGGCGATACCAGAGCCAAAACCTGACCTGAGCAGCCCGCCCAGCGACTGATCAGACCAAGGAGATAGACTCTCCGGCCTGCTGACTGGCGAGACTTGACAACTTCTCCATCAGTTCTGTGCCGTCGCGAGTATCCCGCCAGCCGCTGCCATCCCAGCGGAAGTGGAAGCCGCCGGCACGGGCGGCGACCCATATTTCATGGGCGATGCCATGGCGGTTGACGATAATTTTGCTGCGATCGGCGAACTCGATTTCCAGAACGCCGCCGGCGGCCAGTTCAAAATCGATATCGGCCTCGCTGGCCTCCAACGCCGCTTCGATCCTGGCCAGCGCGGCATCGGCCAAGCCGTTGAATTCCTTGTCATCCATCGTGTGCTAACATCCCGCTCTTTGCTGACAAACCCGTCGCCAATGTCCAGAATTGCCGCAGTTTTGCTAAGTTTCAGCCTTGCCGCCTGTGGCATGAAAGGCCCGCTTGAGTTGCCACCTGGCGCTGCGCCGGAACCCCTGCTCGGCAGTCCGAAAGCGGCCAAGCCTGCGCCGCGGCCAAGTGCCGGCGATGTTAGCACGGACCTCAAATCTAGCCCCCAATGAGCTCATTTACCTTGAAAGACGGCGTCCTGTACGCCGAAGGCTTTGCCCTGCCCGGCATTGCCGCACAATTCGGCACGCCGGCCTATGTTTATTCGCGCGCCGCGCTGGAATCTTCCCTGCACGAATTCCAGGACGTCCTCGGCAGCCATCCGGCGGGTAAGGATGCGCTGGTCTGCTACGCCGTCAAAGCCAATTCCAATTTGGCCATTCTGAATGTCTTCGCCCGCCTCGGAGCAGGTTTCGACATTGTGTCCGGCGGTGAGTTGCAGCGCGTCCTGGCTGCCGGCGCCGATCCGCAAAAAGTCGTCTTCTCCGGCGTCGGCAAGACCGCGGCCGAAATGAAACAGGCGCTGGACGCCGGCATTTTCTGCTTCAACGTCGAATCCGCCCCCGAACTCGAACGCCTCAACGACGTGGCCGGCCAGTGCGGCAAGAAGGCGCCGGTCAGCCTGCGCGTCAATCCCAACGTCGACCCGAAGACGCACCCGTACATCTCGACCGGTCTCAAGGAGGCCAAGTTCGGCGTCGCCTACGACGACGCTCTGGCGCTCTACCGCCGCGCTGCCGCCTTGCCGAACATTGAGGTCGCCGGCATCGACTGCCATATCGGCTCGCAATTGCTCGACCCCGCCCCCTTCGTCGAGGCCCTGGAACGTATTCTGGTCCTGCTCGACCAGTTGAGCGGCGAAGGCATCGCGATTCATCACCTCGACCTCGGCGGCGGTCTCGGCATCAAGTATCGCGATGACCAGGAACAGCCGACCGTCGCCTCCTACCTGACACCGCTGCTCGACAAACTGCTCGGGCGCGGACTGAAAGTGGTGCTCGAACCCGGTCGTCGCCTGGTCGGCAATGCCGGCCTGCTGCTGACCCGCGTCGAATTCCTGAAGCCGGGTGAAGGCAAGAGTTTTGCCATCATCGACGCCGCCATGAACGACCTGATGCGCCCGGCGCTTTACGAAGCCTGGCACGACATCCTGCCCGTCGTGCCGCGCCAGGGCGAACCCCACACTTATGACGTCGTCGGCCCGGTCTGCGAGACCGGCGATTTTCTCGGACAGGCCCGCCCCCTGGACATCGAACCCGGCGACCTGCTGGCCGTGATGTCGGCCGGCGCCTATGGCATGGCGATGAGTTCCAACTACAACACCCGGCCGCGCGCGGTCGAGGTGATGGTCGACGGCGACCAGGTCTTCGTCATCCGTCAGCGCGAAACCGTCGAGCAACTCTACGCCGGCGAAAGCCTGTTGCCTCAGTAGGGCCGCGATGCGCCTCGACAAATGGCTGTGGGCGGCGCGTTTCTTCAAGACGCGCACCCTGGCCTGCGATGCGATCAATGGCGGCAAGGTTCAGCACAACGGCTGCCGCGTCAAAGCGGCGCGCGAGGTCAAGGTCGATGATCGCCTGGACATTGCCAATGGCGAAACACGCTGGGAAGTGACGGTCAGAGGGCTATCCGAAAAACGCGGGCCGGCCTCCGAGGCGCGGCTGCTCTACGAGGAAAGCGCAGCAAGTGTCGCCGCCCGCGAAGTACAGCGCGAAACCCACCAACTGGTCGTCGATCCGGCGGCCGATCTGCATGGTCGCCCGACCAAGCGCGACCGGCGACAGATCAACCGTTTCGGCGGCTCATAGGACCATCGCCAAGGCCAGCGGCAGGAAAACCAGGGCGGCCAGGTTGCCGATCAGCACGATTGACGCTACCCGCTCCGGCTCCTGCTTGTAGCGCTCGGCGAACAGGAAGTTGAGCACGGCCGGCGGCAGCGCGCCGAAGACTAGCAACATGGCCGCATCGCGGCCGGACAGGCCGAGCAGCAGGATCACTCCGTAGGCGATGGCCATCCCGGCCAGCGGTCGCAGCAGGGCGCTGCCCACCGCCAGTTTCCATTCGCCGAAGCTGACATCCGTCATCCGCACGCCGAGCGAGAAGAGCAGCAAGGGCACCGAGACGTCGCCCAGCATCTTGATGGCGATCACCGCCGGCTGCCAGACGGGGATTTTCAGCACGGCAACCGCCAGGCCGACTATAGCCGCAGCAACCACCGGGATGCGCCACAGCGTCAGGATCCGCGTCTTCGGGTCGAGCAGGCGGGCACCGAAGGAAAAATGCAGCGTGTTCTCGACCATGAACAGGATGACCGCGGCCGCCAGTGCCTCTTCGCCCCAAGCGAGTACGGCCAGCGGCAGTCCGATGTTGCCCGAGTTGTTGAACAGCATCGGCGGCACCAGGGTTTTCGGCTGCACGCCAAGCAGCCGGGCAATCGGCCAGGCGAGCAGGCCACAGGTGGCGAGCACCAAAAAACCGCCCAAGGCCAGCGGCGCATAGGCCGCGAGGTCGAAGGACTTGCCGGCCATCGCGGCGAAAACCAAGGCCGGCACGAAGACATCCATGTTCAGCCGGTTGGCGACCGCCATTTCCGGCTTGTGATGGCGAGCATAGAAATAACCGGCAGCGACGATCCCGAAAATCGGAAAAAGAATCGCGACGAGCCGGAAGGTCAAACTACTGTCGGTCAAAGCACGTAACGCGACAGGTCTTCGTCGGCTGCCAGTTCGCCGAGGCGGGAATTGACGTAGGCAGCGTCGATCAGGATATTCTCCGGACCGCTCTTGCCGGCGCCGAAGGAAATTTCCTCGAGCAGCTTTTCCATGACCGTGTGCAAGCGCCGGGCCCCGATGTTCTCGGTTTTCTCATTGACCTGGAAGGCGATCTCGGCCAGCCGCTTGATGCCCTCATCGGCGAACTCGATCTGCACGCCTTCAGTTTCCAGCAAGGCCTGATACTGGCGGGTCAGGCAGGCATCGGTCTGGGTCAGGATGCACTCGAAATCGGCGACCGACAGCGAATCCAGTTCGACGCGGATCGGGAATCGCCCCTGCAATTCCGGGATCAGATCGGACGGCTTGGACAGGTGAAAAGCCCCCGAGGCAATGAACAGGATGTGATCGGTCTTGATCATGCCGTACTTGGTCGACACGGTCGTGCCCTCGACCAGCGGCAGCAGATCGCGCTGGACGCCCTGGCGCGAGACGTCGGCGCCCTGCATCTCGGAGCGGCTGGCGATCTTGTCCAGTTCGTCGAGGAAGACGATGCCGTTCTGCTCGACCGCCTTGACTGCTTCCAGCTTCACTTCCTCGTCATTGACCAGCTTGCCGGCCTCCTCGTCTGTCAGCAGTTTCAGTGCCTCCTTGACCTTCAGCTTGCGCGACTTCTTGCGCCCGCCGCCCATGTTCTGGAACATGCCCTGGATCTGCTGGGTCAGCTCTTCCATGCCCGGCGGGGCGAAAATCTCGGCCTGCATGTTCGGCGCGGCCAATTCGACATCAATTTCCTTGTCGTCCAGTTCGCCTTCGCGCAGCTTCTTGCGGAATTTCTGGCGTGTCGCCCCATCTTCGGTTTGCCCGGCATTCTCGGCGAAGAAGCCGGGATTACGCGCCGGCGGCAGCAACACGTCGAGAATGCGGTCCTCGGCGGCATCCTCGGCCCGGGCCCGCATCTGCTTCATGGCCCGTTCGCGGTTGGCCTTGATGGCGATCTCGACCAGGTCGCGGATGATGGTTTCGACATCACGTCCGACGTAACCGACCTCGGTGAACTTGGTCGCCTCGATCTTGATGAAGGGCGCATCGGCCAGACGGGCCAGACGGCGGGCGATTTCAGTCTTCCCGACGCCGGTCGGACCGATCATCAGGATGTTTTTCGGGGTAATTTCCTGGCGCAGCGGCTCGGCGACCTGTGCCCGCCGCCAGCGGTTGCGCAGGGCGATAGCGACCGATCGCTTGGCGTTGGTCTGGCCGACGATGTGCTTGTCCAGCTCGGAGACGATTTCCTGCGGGGTCATGGTTGCGCCGCCACTCATTCCAGGACCTCGATCGTAAAGTTACGGTTGGTATAGATGCAGATGTCGCCGGCAATTTCCAGCGACTTGGTGACGATGTCGCGCGGCGACAGATCGGTGTTCTCAAGCAACGCCCGCGCCGCACTCTGGGCATAGGATCCGCCGGAACCGATGGCGACGATGCCCTGCTCCGGCTCGAGCACGTCGCCGTTACCGGTGATGATCAGCGAGACCTCCTTGTCGGCGACCGAAAGCATGGCCTCCAGCCGGCGCAAGGCGCGGTCGGTCCGCCAGTCCTTGGCCAGTTCGACGGCCGAGCGCAAGAGGTTGCCCTGGTGCTTGTCGAGCTTGGCCTCGAAGCGTTCGAACAGCGTAAAGGCATCGGCCGTACCGCCGGCAAAGCCGGCCAGGATGCGGCCTTGGTAAAGCCGCCGGACCTTCTTCGCAGTGGCCTTGATGACGATATTGCCCAACGTAACCTGACCGTCCCCCGCCATGGCGACCGAGTTACCCCGTCGCACCGACAGAATCGTCGTGCCGTGATATTGCTCCATGTTTTTTCCTGATCCTTAAGACTTGGGAACTATGATGCGCGCCTGTTTGTTGAGGCCGACGACGGCCATCAGTTCGGCGACCAGATGACTCGGACTGCGGATTAGGATATCGCGGCCCTTGGCCTTGAAAGGCGCAATGCGGTTGACCAGTTGTCCGGCCGAGAAGAAATCCATTCGGCGAACCCCGGCAAAATCAAGAACGGGAATCTCGACCGCCTCGAATACTTTCAACAGTTCGTCAAAACGACAGTTCTTCAACTCGCCGGAAAAGTAGTAAGCGTCATCGCTCGGGCCTGTGCTTACCGCCGGCAAGGCGATACGAGCCGCTGGCACTGCTTCCCACGACGGCGGTGATAATTCGAAAGTCACGGCATAGTCGACCGCACGTTCCTCGAAGGCTTCCTGGGTTCCATGGCGCTGCAGCAGTTCAAGCAGCAATAACCAGGTCGTGGCCCGGGTTGCTTCGCCGGCCACCAGTCGCTCATTGAGGCGGCCGAGAAATCCCTCGACGCCAACCAATGTCACCGCCGCACCGGTATGCCGCGCCCGGGTGAGCAAGTCGGCCAGTTCGCCAGCCACGTCGTCATCGCAGCCAACCAGCTTGCCACAATCGACGATAACCGGAACCTTCTGGGCGATCAGCTTGCCGAGCTCCGCCACCGGCTGCGCTCCTTCGGCGGTCAGTACCCCTTGCAGGATAAATTGTCGGCCGCCGCCGACTTTGCTGACCACAGCCGCCTCTTCCTGGCGCCAGGGCGGCGGGGAGGTTTCACAGGCCTCTGCGTAGTCCATCCCCAGCTTCTCGAAGGCAGCCCGCTCACCCAAGGACTGCAGCAGATCGAACAGCAATAGCCAGAAACGCTTGCCCTCGCTGCCCGGATAGGCGCGAACCAGGGTTTCGAGCAGGGAGCGGGCCGCCGCATCCTGACCATTCGCAAAGAGGACGACAACGTGCTCGATATCGCCCTGCAGCGGGTCACCGCCATGCTCGACGTCAATGCCCATGACGCTGGATTCGATGAAATCGCGATCAAAATCCTCAACGGTGAAATCGAGATCATCAAGGGCGGGATTCGGCTCGGTCGAAAGCGCCGCCTCCGCCTTGTTTGGAACCGGTAACGGTCGGTTGCCGACGGTAAATTCGAGATCGGGCAGCGGTTCGGGCAGCGGCTCCGGCTCCTCAGTCGGAAGGTTTTGCGGACGCACCTCCGGCGTGGGCGGGCGTGGTCGTGCCACCGGCCGCTCCGGCATTTTCTGCACTTGTTTTTTGAAGAAGGAAAAAACCATGAGTTCTCCGCGTACCGAAGCAATGTTTTAGCACGGCCGCCAGCGTCACGCAATGACCAAGCCTATGACAATCAGGACAAGCGCCAGCACCGGGCCAAACGGCTGGTCCAGGCCAAGTGCCAGCAGGAACGCCGCAACGTAGGCGATGATGCCGACCAGCAACGAGACGCGCAGGCCCGCCTGCCAGTTGGACGCCCGGCGAAACGCCAGCCAGGGCGGAATGAAAACCAGGGCGAACGCCCCCATGACCCCCATGCTCATCGTCGCCAGTGCCAGCACCAGAGCAGCCAGCACGTCAAAGCCGGTCTGGGTCGGCCAGGTGCGGATGCCGCGAATCCGGAAAAAATCCGGATAGACATTGGCCAGCAGCAGATGTCGGGAAATTGTTCGCAAGAGAAGAAGCGCCACCGCCCCGCCGCCCGCCACCAGCCACAGTTGCTCGCTGCCCGAAAAATAGAGTTGGCCATCGAACAAGGCATGACCGAGTCGCTCGGCCAGCGGATGGTTGGCCGCCAGCAAGACGGCCACCGCCCAGCCCCCGAGCAATAACAGGGCATAACTCGCCCCGCCTGCCAGGCGACGGGCAAACAGCCGCTTCCCGGCGCCAGCCAGACCCGCCGCGAGGACTCCCCCGAGCGCCGGCATTGCGCCGCCAACCAAGGCGAGCAGCGCTCCCGCGGCGGCGATGTGCGAGTAAGCCAGCGCCGCCAGCCACTCGTCGCGCAAGCGCAGATAACAACCGAGCACGGGCAAGAGAATGGCGAGTCCCAATCCGGTCAGGAAGGGAATCAGGAAGACCTCATTCCACATCGCGGCCCCCTAGCACCAGTACTCGATCGCAAACGGCCTCGACGAAGGCGGCATCGTGGCTGACCACGAGCATGCCCGCCCCGGCCTCGGCGCGCTCGCGCAAGTGGGCGGTCAGATGGGCGACACCGGCGGCATCGAGATTATTGGTCGGCTCGTCGAGCAGCACGAGGTCAGCCGGCGCTTGGAGAACGGCCCACAGCGTCAGATAGTGGCGCTGGCCGCCGGACAGGCGGTCCAGGCGCAGGTCGATGCGCTCGGCGAGCCAGGGCGGCAGGCCGTCGGCGCTAGCGCCAGTCAGCGTCAGCAACTCGCGGCCGGAGAGCGGCAGGCCGTCAACCGGCGGCACATCCTGCGTCTGCAGGGCGAGACGTAAGCCAGGGCGTTGACGCAGCCTCCCGGAAAAGACCCGGGCCCGCCCGGCGACGGCGGCGAGCAAGGTGCTCTTCCCGACCCCGTTGGGGCCGGTCAGCCCAACGATCTCGCCGGCCCCCAGGACCAGGTCTAGGGGCAGGGTAGCCGGCTGCTGCCACCCGGCAACCAGCTGTTCGAGTTCAAGCAAGGTGTTCACCGCGCGGCTTTCAACAGACGCTGCACGGTGTCGTCAAACAGGCCGAACAGGTCTTTGGCTTCCGGTGTGCCACCCACCGTGTAGGGCAGCAGCACGGCCGGAATGCCGGACTTGCCGGCCAGCCACTGGCTCGGTCCGTCCTGGTTGTAAGCAGTACGCAAGACCATCCTGGCCGGCGTCGTTTGTTGGAGCGCCAGCAAGCCCCTCAAATGGCCACTGCTTGGTTCGACGCCGGGCTTCGGCTCGAGCGTACTGACCTCCTTGAGACCCAGCCAGTGCGCCAGGTACAAAAAGGAGGAATGATGGACCACCACCGGCATGCCGCGCAGCGGCGCCGCTTCCCTCTCCCAGCGCGCCATCGCCGTCTGCCACTTGCCGGCGAAGGCCCGGAACCCCGCCTTGTAGACGGCGGCATTGGCGACATCCAGTTCAGCCATGCGGGAACTGAGCGCCTCGCCGACTTTCAGCACATTGCGCGGATCGAGATGGATGTGCGGGTTGCCCGCCGCATGCACATCGCCATGCGACCGGTCGAGCACGCTCGGCACCTCAAGCCGGTTTACGAAACTAGCGGCCTCGAAATAACCCGGCCGCCCGGCCTGGATGGCCGAATTGCCCGAGTCGCGCAAGACCAGCGGCAACCAGCCGACCTCCAGATCGGCGCCGGCAGCGACCACCAGGTTCGCCTGCCGGGCCTGGGCCAGCAACGATGGCTTGGCCTCGATGCGGTGCGGATCCTGAAAGGCAGTGGTCGCCGTATAAACGCGGACCTGCTCGCCACCGATTTCCCTGGCCAGCGCGCCCCACTCGGGGACGGTGGCAAAGACGTTGAGAGCGGCGCAGGCCGGCAAGGAAATCAGGCTCAGCAAGGCAAGGCTGAAGCGGACGGAAATGGTCTTCATCGCTGACTCCTTAGAATTTGTGTCCACCGTGCGCGCCCATGCTGACGACGTATTGCAGCCAGAGCTGATTGTCGGTCGCCTCGGGACGGCTCTTGTCCTGGGCGTACTGCAGCCGCAGACGCGAGAATTCGCTGGGGCTCCAATCCACCATCAGCGTATTTCGGCTCGGCGCGTAGTGCGCCAGCAGCGGCAGATCGGCCGCCGTCAAGCTGCCGTTATTGAGCAGTTCGATATCGGCCGCCCCCGAACTCAGGCGGTCGTAGCGATAACCGATGCGCCAGTTCGGCATGAACTGGTAAACCGCCTGAGCATAGAAGCCTGACTGGGCATTGCGATAGGCGCCCTGTTGCGCCGTGCTGGCGGTGTCGTAGACGAGATCGCCGGTCTCGGTGCGCCGGAAGTATTCACCCTGCAGTTTCAGGTTGGTGACTTTGCTGTTGCCGTTGGGCGCCCACTTCCACAAGAGATCGGCAATCCAGGTTCGGCTGCGGCCACTGAAACTGTTGCTGACTCCGTTCAGCGGATCGTCGTAGCTGCGATCTTTCGGTTGCGAAGCAAAGTAGGAAATGCCGCCGCGCCAGCTATTCGACACCCCGACATCGCCACCGAGGTGGACGAATGCGGCAGCCGACATCAGGCCATTCTTGTTTTTCGCCTCGTCGGTCGCCGGGAAACTCATCGCCCGCGCCGTTTCCGCTCCGAATTCCAGGAATACCGGCGTCGGCGCCAGCCAGCGTACCTGCACGCCATCCATCCCCAGAGCGTTGCCGAAGAAGGCCTGGTAAGGAAGCGGAGCATCGGAGAAGTCCCATTCATGGGGATGCAGCTCGTTCAGATAGCCGATGCCCGAGCGGAAACGCCCCGCCTTCAGGTTGAAGCCTTCACCCAGACCCAGGGTCTGGATGCTCGCCTCCTCGACCCCAAGTGTGTTGTCCGGCGCCAGAGCCAGGCGCAGAGCGCCGCGGAATAGCGGATCGATATTGGCGGTAATCGCCAGTTCCGATTCGCCCAGATTGAAGCTGCGGCCTTCCGGCATCAGCTCACCGTTGGACGGAATGAAGCCCTGCAGACGACGCTCGCGCGGATCCTTCGTCAGATTGGTGTAGCTGCCGGAAAGGATCAACGAGATTTCCGGATTGAAGGCGGCGGCTGAGGTCTGCGGCTGGCGGACCTTGAGGCTGGCGTCGTTGGCCACCAGCTCAGCCTTGCCGGCCACCGTCTCGGCCCGACCGGCCGCGGCTTCGGCCTGCGCCAGCTTTTCCTCCAGGGCGGCAATGCGTTGTTCGTAGCTTTGCTTCATTTCGTTGATCTGGCTGCGGATGGCGGCCAGATCGGCGGCATCGGCGGCCTGCGCGCCGCACGAGGCGGCAAGCAGAGCAGCCATGACAAATGGCTTGTACATCATGGAATTCTCCTGAAAACGGAATCAACTCGACCGGCTGCAAGATGCAGGGTCGACGATCAAATCAAGACGTTTTCAGGCAGCCGGCGGACCGCGCTGGCAGGCGGCGGGCGGAGGAAAGGCGCTGCGCGGATGGCTGTCCAGCGTTTCCGGTACGAGGGCAGCGGCCACCACCGGGGCAAGGCGGCCAGCGACGGCAAGGCCGAGCCCAGATTGTGGGTGGCCAGGCAAAGCTCGCAAGCGTGCGTCGGCAGCACCCCATCCTTGCCGGCGGTATGCTCGACGGCATGCGCCCCCGCCGCCAGCTGGGCGAAGAGGAGAACGGCAACGAGAAGGAACTGACGCAGCGGATTCACTGGGAAGGTTTAGTCGACCTGGACGAGCAAGCCTTTGAGGTATTCGCCTTCCGGAAAGTTCAGCGCGACCGGATGATCGGCCGCTCCGGCCAGCCGGCCGACGATGCGCGCCTCACGCCCGGCATCGTGCGCGGCGCCGGCGACGATCTTCTGGAACAGTTCGAGCCCTATACCGCCCGAGCACGAGTAGGTCATCAGCAGGCCGCCCGGCTTCAGCAAGCGGCAACCGAGCACGTTGATGTCCTTGTAGGCCCGCGCCGCACGTTCGGCATGGGCGGCGGACGGCGCGAACTTGGGCGGATCGAGGACGATCAGGTCGAACAGTCGCCCATCCTTGCGAAAATCGCGCAAGGCTTGGAAAACATCGGCTTCCTGCCAGTGAGCCCGCTCGGCTGGCAATTGCGGATTGAGTGCCAGATTGGCCTTAGCCTGTTCCAGCGCCGGACCGGAGGAATCGATCGAGAGCACGCTGGTCGCGCCGCCGGCCAGCGCCTGCAGCGAGAAGCCGCCGGTGTAGCAGAAACAGTTCAGGACTTCCTTGCCGGCCGCCAGCTGGCCGAGCAGGGCGCGGTTGTCGCGCTGGTCGAGATAGAAGCCGGTCTTGTGCCCGCCGACGATATCCACCGCCATCCGTACGCCGTTTTCGCTGATTGCCAGCGCCGTCGTCGGCGCCTCGCCATGGACCCAGCCAGTGGTCGGCTCCAGGCCTTCCAGGCCGCGAACATCGGAGTCCGAGCGCTCGTAGATGCGGGAGCAGCCGGTCGCCTTGACCAGGCCGGCGACGATGGCATTGCGCCACTTGTCGGCCCCGGCCGAGGTGAGCTGGATGACCACGGTATCGCCATACTGGTCGGCGATGACACCCGGCAGGCCATCCGACTCGGCATGGATCAGGCGCAGCCCCTGCTGACCACGCAAGGCGGGCAAGGCCTGGCGACGAGCGACGGCAGCGGCGACGCGGCGCTTGAAGAAGGCGTCGTCGACCGATTCATCGGCATCGAAAGTCCAGAAACGGGCGCGGATCTGCGATTTCGGGCTGTAGGCCGCACGGCCCAACGGCCGCAGATTGTCGGCCAGCACCTCGACCGTGTCGCCCGGCCGCGCGCGGCCCTCCAGACGCCCCACGGAACCGGCAAACACCCACGGATGGTGCTGCTTGAAGGCGGAACGTTCCTTACCCGGCATGAGTACCAGCTGAGCCATAGTTTCTAAACCTCAAAAGCAAGAAGCCCCGGTTACCTTGCAGTAACCGGGGCCCTAAAAAGCTTGAATCCGCTTAGGCGCCCAGGGCCTTGCGGTTGCGAGCGTGGCATTCGGCAGCGTAGATGACCTTGAATGCGGTCTTGCCGTCGCCCTTGAACAGACGCTTGGCCGACTTGGAAATGCTGCGGCGTTCCAGGGAAGAACGGCGGGTGCGGTTGATAGCCATGACTAACTCCTTGATTTCGGCGAATTTTCAAAACGTTGAATCATAGAGGCTGGCGGCCGAAACGTCAATTGAAGCCCGCCGTTTCAGCGAATTAGCGCTTGGCCCGCGGGTGGGCGGCGTCGTAGACCTTGGCCAGATGCTGGAAGTCGAGATGGGTATAGACCTGGGTCGAGGCAATGCTGGCGTGGCCGAGCATTTCCTGGACCGCCCGCAAATCGCCGGAAGACTGCAGGATATGTGAGGCGAACGAGTGGCGCAGCATGTGCGGATGGACATGGCGCGGCAGACCAAGCTGCACGGCACGACGGGCCAGCCGAAGCTGGATCATCCGGTGGCTGATCCGCCCGCCACGCTGGCCGACGAACAACCCCGGCTCGCCTTCGGTTGCCAGCGACGTGCGCACCGCTGCCCAGGCGGCCAGGGCTTCGCGGGCCTTGCTGCCGACCGGCACCAGCCGCGCCTTGCTGCGTTTGCCGAGGACACGAATTTCGCCTTCGTGCAGAGCCGTATCGAGCGCGTCGCAGTTCAGTGCGGCGAGTTCGGCGAGGCGCAGACCGGACGAGTAGAACAATTCGAACATCGCGCTATCACGCGCCGCCAGGACCGGATCGGACTCGTCGTCGGGTTCGAGCAGACGCGCCGCTTCATCGACCGACAGGGCATTCGGCAAATGCTTGGGCGGCTTCGGCGAACGCACGCCTTCGCAGGGATTGGCCCGTACCGCGTCACCCCGCCCCAGCCACTTGAAAAAGCCACGCCAGGCTGACAACAGGCGGGCCAGCGAACGGCCCGACAGCCCCTGGCCATGCAGTTGCGCGACGTAGCGGCGGATGTGATGAACCTGCAACTCGGCCAGCGGAATCTCGCCGGCCAGGGTCAGCAGGCGCCGAAGGTCGCGCCGGTAATTGCTGACCGTATGCGGCGACTGCCGGCGCTGCTCGGCCAGTTCGGCCAGATAGGCAGCAACGGCGTCGCCGGGGATCACAGCACGCTCTTGGTGACCCGGGCGAGCGCGGCGGAAACCATTTCGCCGAGACGTTCGAGGTAGAGCGTACCCATGTCGGCGTAGAAGCGCTGCGCCTCTTCGCTGCCCAGGGCGATCATGCCGATTGTGCCACCGCCGTTGCGCAGCGCGATCAGAGCCTGCGAACGGATATGGCCGGAATACTCGCCAAACCAGGACGCCGTGCCGAAGCCGGCGGTCGAGCCGCAATACGGCCGGGCCAGGGTTTCGGCGAAAACCTGCAATTCCTCGCTGACCGCCGCGAATTCGGGCAGGCCCTCGACCTCATCCGGCTTATGCCAAAGGCGCAGCGCGACATGCGGTACGGAAAAATCGTCGCGCAGATGAAAATTGAGCAGATGGATCACCGCCTGAAAGGTTTCGGCGGCGATCAGAGCGACCGACAGGCGATGCACCTTTTCGCTGATCGCGTCGTTTTCTTCGCCGAAGGCAATCAGTTCGGCCAGCTTGCTTTCGGTCGTCCGGTTCTTCTCGCGCAGGGTCAGCATCTGGCGCTCGGCCAGCGACACTGCCCGCCCGCCATGTGGATGCGGCAGGAAGATCTGCGCCATCAGGTCGGCATACTGCTCGAAGAAGCCGGGGTTGTTTTTCAGGTAGTCCGCGACATCTTCGGGGAACAGGGCGCTCATAGTTCAACTTCTCCAGTAAATACGGTTGCCGCCGGGCCAGTCATCAATACCGGACGCTCGGCGCCGCCCCAGACGATGGTCAGGTCGCCGCCCCGGGTCGTGACCCGCACCGGTGAATCGAGTAGACCACGCCGGATGCCGGTGACCACGGCGGCGCATGCCCCGTGCCGCAGGCCAGCGTCTCGCCGGCGCCGCGCTCATAGACCCGCAACTTGATGGCGTGGCGATCGACGACCTGCATGAAGCCGGCGTTGACCCGTTGCGGAAAGCGTTCGTGGTTTTCGATCAGCGGCCCGTGCTCGGCGACCGGCGCGCCGTCGACACAGTCGACGACCTGCACAGCATGCGGGTTGCCCATCGAGACGACGCTGATGGCGAGCGTTTCGTCGGCGACATCGAGGTTGTAGATCACGACATCGTCGTCGTGCAGAAAGGGAATCTCGTTCGGCTGAAAACGGGGAACCCCCATGTCGACCGTAACGCTGCCGTTGGCCTCGAGGCGCGGCGTGATGATGCCGGACTTTGTCTCGACCCGGATCTCACGCTTCTCCGTCAGCCCGGCCTCATGCACGAAACGCACGAAACAGCGGGCGCCGTTGCCACACTGCTCGACCTCGCTGCCATCGGCATTGAAGATGCGATAACGGAAATCGACACCGGACTGGGTCGGCTTTTCGACCAGCAGAATCTGGTCGCAGCCGACGCCAAAATGGCGGTCACCCAAGTAGCGCAGCTGTTCCGGGGTCAGCGAAACGTGCTGGCGAATGCCGTCGAGGACAACGAAATCGTTGCCCAGGCCATGCATTTTCGAGAATTTCAGGTTCACACGCTGCTCCGCTGGGTAATTAAAAAAGGATAGCAGAGACAGTGGCTTGTCTCAAATTCCTAAAGTTTTTTCTCCATCACGAAATCGTCCATCACGAAGCCGTGGCCGATGTCGTCCACGATCGCTTCGCGGACGACGAAACCGTATTTCTTGTAGGAGCCGATGGCCTTTTCGTTGCGCTTGTTCACCGCCAGGACCACGCAGGGATAGCCGAGCTTCCGGGCACGGGCAGCGACATGCTCGATCAACTGACCGCCGACACCTTGGCGTTGGACATCGGGGTGGATATAGAGTTTGTCGAGCTTGAACTCACCCTTGTAGATTTCGCTGAAGGCGAAGCCGACCCGACGTCCGCCGTGGAAGGCCTGATCGAGCCACTTGTCGGCATCTTCCAGATCGTCGTACAGGCGCTCATGACCGTAGCGCTGCTCGAGCATGAAGTCGATCTGTTCCTGGGTGATGATGCCCGGATAGGTGGCCTGCCAGATTTCGCGGGCCAGGGCGGAGATCGCCGGCACATCGGGCGGCGTCACGGGGCGAATTTCGATTTTCAGGCTGTTCATTGGTAAAACCTTTGTTCTCCGGGTGGCCGGGTCTTGAAACGTTTGTGCAACCAGAAATACTGCTCCGGCATACGCAGCACCTGGCTTTCAATAAAGCGATTGACGTACTCCGTATCGGCCTCGACGCTCTCGCCCGGAAAATTCTCCCAGGGCGGCATGACTTCGACCTCGTAGCCATCGGCCACCTGGCGGGTAATGCAGGCCACCACCTTGGCGCCAGTCAGGCGCACGATCCGGGAAACGCCGGGAATGGTCGCCGCCTGGACACCGAAAAAGGGCACGAAGATCGAATCGGTAGGCCCGAAATCCATGTCTGGCAGATAGTAGAACTGATGTCCGGCCTTCATGGCCTTGATGATGCCGCGCATCCCCTCCTGCCGGGAAAAGAGCACCGTGTCATTGAATCGTTTGCGGCCATCATAAAGCAACTTGTTGAAAACCGGATTCTTCTGGTTGGAGTACACGCTGCAACCAACGACATACATCGAAATGCGCGTCGCGCCGGCATCCAGCCCGACAAAATGCGGCGACAGCAGAATGATCGGCTTGCCCTCGGGGTCATTCAGATGCTCGGCACCGTGAATCCGGATGATGCGCTTGAGGCGTTCTTTCGACGCCCACCAGCCGAGCGTCCGATCGAGCACGGCGCGGCTGAAGGCGATGAAATGACGGCGCGCCAGTTCCTCGCGTTCGCCTTCCGTCTTTTCCGGAAAACACAATCGCAGGTTGGTCAGTGCCACCTTGCGGCGCTCGCGGCCAAGCGCATACAACAGGCTGCCCAGGCCCCGCCAATCGCCCGCAGGACGGGCAAGGGCAGCCAGTGCAAGAGCCAGAGGAAGCCGACCAGGATGTAGGTAAAGAATAGTTTCAAGACAAATCACTCCACCGGCGGCGCATCGGCGCCGCCCGGTTGCTTGTAGCGGTTGTAGCCCCAGAGATATTGGGTCGGACATTCACGGACCAGGGTTTCGATTTCCGCATTGATCTGCTGGGCGCGGTCGACCGTCGGGCCGGCCAGCGCCCTGACCGGCGGCCGGAAATGTAGCCGATAGCCCCGCCCGTCCGGCAGACGCTCGCCCCAGGCCATCAGGGTCGTGGCGCCGGTTTCGGTCAGCCGCGCAGCCAGGGTCATGGTATAGGCCGGCTTGCCGAAGAAATCGAGCCAGACACCCTCGCCGACCTTGGGCGCCTGATCGGGCAGCATGCCGACCGCCTGGCCTTTTTTCAGCGCCTTGATCAAGGAACGGACGCCCGAGAGATCGGCCGGAGCCAAGTGCAGGCGCTCGCGCTTGCGGCCGTCGAGAATCATCTGCTGAATCGACGCCTGTTTCGGTGGACGGTAAAGCACGGTGACGTCACCAAAAGCCGAATAGTACTGGGCCGTAATCTCAAAGCAGCCGAGATGCGGGGTCAGAAAAACAATGCCTTTGCCTGCCCGCTGGGCGGCTTCGACATGCTCCCAGCCGCGGACTTCGACCACCTGGGCATTGGTTTCCTCCAGCGTGCGCAGCCAGATGCGCGCCAGCTCGACCATCTGCTTGCCGGCTTCGGCTACGGCTGCGCCTCGCAGGGACGGATCGATACCGGCCTGCGCCATGTTGTCGCGCACATGTCGGCGATAGGTTGGGGAAAGCAGATAGGTCAGCCGGCCAAGCCAGCCGCCGATCACGTGTACCAGCCACAAAGGCAGCTTGCTGAGAAGTCGAAAGAGAAAAACCATGAGGCCCCGGGGGTTGATACCCACCGTGAAAAGTTTAATATTATGGGATCGCCGAGTTAAACAGACAACTTGCGGGGCGATTCACAAATTCTGCTAAAGCGTCACCCGCTCGTGGTCCGAAGCCGGTAACGCCGGATCAAAGGACCATTGGAGCTTCAAATGAGTGAGTATTTCTTCACCTCCGAATCGGTTGGCGAAGGCCATCCGGACAAGGTTGCAGACCAGATTTCCGATGCCATCCTCGATGCCATCCTGTCCCAGGACAAACATTCGCGCGTCGCCGCCGAAACCCTGTGCAATACCGGCCTGGTCGTCCTGGCCGGTGAAATCACCACTAACGCCAACGTCGATTACATCCAGGTCGCCCGCGACACCATCAAGCGCATCGGCTACGACAACACCGACTACGGCATCGACTACAAGGGTTGTGCCGTGCTCGTCGCCTACGACAAGCAGAGCCCGGACATCGCCCAGGGCGTCAATGCCGCCTACGACGACAACCTCGGCCAAGGCGCCGGCGACCAGGGCCTGATGTTCGGCTACGCCTGCGACGAAACCCCGTCCCTGATGCCGTTGCCGATTTACCTGTCGCATCGTCTGGTCGAGCGCCAGGCCATGCTGCGCAAGGATGGCCGCCTGCCCTGGGCGCGCCCGGACGCCAAGTCCCAGGTCACCATCCGCTACGTCGATGGCAAGCCGGACTCGATCGACACCGTCGTGCTGTCCACCCAGCACTCGCCGGACATCAGCCTGGAAGACCTGCGCGAAGCGACCATCGAGCAGATCATCAAGCCGGTGCTGCCCAAGGAACTGATCAAGGGCGACATCAAGTATCTGGTCAACCCGACCGGCCGCTTCGTCGTCGGCGGCCCGCAGGGCGACTGCGGCCTGACCGGCCGCAAGATCATCGTCGACACCTACGGCGGGGCCGCCCCGCACGGCGGTGGCGCCTTCTCCGGCAAGGACCCGTCCAAGGTCGACCGTTCTGCCGCCTACGCCACCCGCTACGTCGCCAAGAACATCGTCGCCGCTGGCCTCGCCTCGCGCTGTCTGGTCCAGGTTTCCTACGCCATCGGCGTCGCCGAGCCGACCTCGATCATGGTCGAGACCTACGGCACCGGCAAGGTCAGCAACGAAACGCTGACCGCGCTGGTCCGCAAGCACTTCGACCTGCGCCCGAAGGGCATCGTCAACATGCTCGACCTGCTCCGCCCGATCTACCAGAAGACCGCCGCCTACGGCCATTTCGGCCGCGATGAGCCGGAATTCACCTGGGAAGCGACCGACCGCGCGACGCTGCTGCGCTCCGACGCCGGCCTGTAAAACGCCGTCCGCCGCAGACAAGGGAGCCCACGCGGCTCCCTTTTTTGTCGCCTGCTGCTCCGGGGACACAATCGCCCAAAAACGGAAAGCGGTTTATAATCCGCCGCCTACCGAGGAGCGCTGCAGGAGGAATCTCCCAGGCTCGGTTTGCAACTGCGCTCACCCATTTAATCCGTGCCGGGCACGGGATGCCGGGTGAGCATCCCCTCCCGGCCACAGTTCATCAGGAGCTTACTGTGGCTGAATTCAAAGACTGCGTTATCGCTGACATCAACCTTGCCGACTGGGGTCGCAAGGAAATCCTCATCGCCGAAACCGAAATGCCGGGCCTGATGGCCATTCGCGAAGAATTCGCGAAGACTCAGCCGCTCAAGGGCGCCCGCATCACCGGCTCGCTGCACATGACCATCCAGACCGCCGTGCTGATCGAGACGCTGACCGCGCTCGGCGCCGAAGTCCGCTGGGCCTCGTGCAACATCTTCTCGACCCAGGATCACGCTGCCGCCGCAATTGCCGCGCAAAACATCCCGGTCTTCGCCGTCAAGGGCGAAACCCTGGTCGATTACTGGGACTACACCCACCGCATCTTCGAATGGGCCGACGGCGGCTACTCGAACATGATCCTCGACGACGGTGGCGATGCCACCCTGCTGCTGCACCTCGGTGCCCGTGCCGAAAAGGACATCTCAGTGCTGGCCAAGCCGGGCTCCGAAGAAGAAACCATCCTCTTCGCCGCCATCAAGGCCAAGCTGGCCGCCGATCCGGCCTGGTATTCCGTGCGCCTGGCCGCTATCAAGGGCGTTACCGAAGAAACAACGACCGGCGTCCATCGCCTGTACCAGATGCATCAGCGCGGCGAACTCAAGTTCCCGGGCATCAATGTCAATGACTCGATCACCAAGTCCAAGTTCGACAACCTCTACGGCTGCCGCGAATCGCTGGTCGACGGCATCAAGCGCGCCACCGACGTGATGATCGCCGGCAAGGTCGCCCTCATCGCCGGCTACGGCGACGTCGGCAAGGGCTCGGCCCAGGCCATGCGCGCCCTGTCTGCCCAAGTCTGGGTCACCGAAATCGACCCGATCTGCGCCCTGCAGGCTGCCATGGAAGGCTTCCGCGTCGTCACCATGGAATACGCCGCCGACAAGGCCGACATCTTCGTCACCACCACCGGCAACTTCCACGTCATCACCCATGACCACATGGCAGCGATGAAGAACAACGCCATCGTCTGCAACATTGGTCACTTCGACAACGAAATCGATGTCGCCTCGATCGAGAAGTACCAATGGGAAGAGATCAAGCCGCAGGTCGATCACGTGATCTTCCCGGACGGCAAGCGCATCATCCTGCTGGCCAAGGGCCGTTTGGTAAATCTCGGCTGCGGCACCGGCCATCCGTCCTACGTCATGTCCTCCTCCTTCGCCAACCAGACGATCGCCCAGATCGAACTGTGGACCGAAGCAGTCAAGGGTTCCAACAAGTACCCGGTCGGCGTCTACACCCTGCCCAAGCACCTCGACGAAAAGGTTGCCCGCCTGCAATTGAAGACGCTGAATGCCCAATTGTCGGAACTGACCGACGAACAGGCCGCCTACATCAGCGTGCCGAAGGAAGGCCCGTACAAGGCCGACCACTACCGCTACTAAGCAACCACCATGCTGAACCTGCTCGCCCTCTGGATCGTCAATGCGCTGGCCCTGCTGGCCTTGCCTTATGTCGTACCGTCGATCCAGGTGGCCGGGTTCGGCACCGCGTTGCTGGTCGCCGTCGTACTCGGCCTGATCAACACGCTGCTCAGGCCCTTGCTGCTGCTGCTCACCCTGCCGGTGACGCTGCTGACCCTGGGCCTCTTCATCTTCGTCATCAACGCCCTGCTCTTCCAGTTGGCCGGCATGCTGATCGATGGCTTCCACGTCGGCGGCTTCTGGTCGGCGCTGCTCGGCTCGATCGCTTACAGCCTGATTTCCTGGCTGTTGAGCGCGCTCCTGCTGCGCAAGAGCTAAACCTGGCAACCGATGAGCATGAATTCCTTCCACGCGCGGCAGAAAAAGCCGCGCCCGGCGCCACAGGTGGCCCATGAGCGGCCGAACGGGATGCTGCGGGCGGATGCCCTGCTCGTGGCCCAGAAGCTCGCGCCTTCCCGTACCGCAGCACAATGGATGATCAAGTCCGGGCGCGTCAGCTGGGCGGGCGGGCCGATCAACAAGCCGGCACTGGAATTGCCCGACGCCACACCCTTGGTCGTGGCCGCTGACCCCGACGCCCATTACGTTTCGCGTGGCGGCCTGAAACTGGCCGGCGCTTTGGCCCAGACCGGTCTCAAGGTTGCCGGCAAGCATTGCCTCGATGTCGGCCAGTCGACCGGCGGCTTCTCCGACTGCCTGTTGCAGGCCGGCGCCCGACATGTGGTCGGCGTCGATGTCGGCCACGACCAGTTGCACTCGCAACTGCGCCATGATTCGGCGGTTACCGCCATCGAAGGCATCAACTGTCGCGCCCTGACCGCCGCCGATCTCGGCTCTGCCTTCCCGGCCGGCGGCTTCGACCTGATCGTCGGCGATGTTTCCTTTATCTCGATGACCCTGGTCCTGCCCCAGTTGCCGGCGCTGCTCGCCGACGATGGCGACCTGCTGCTGCTCGTCAAACCGCAGTTCGAAGTCGGCCCGGGCAATCTCGGCAAGGGTGGCATCGTGCGCGACCCAGCACTCTACAAGGACGTCGAAACCAAGCTGCGCAATTGCGCTGCCGGCCTCCGCCTGACCGTCCGCGCCTGGCTCGACAGCCCAATCACCGGCGGCGACGGCAACCGCGAATTCTTCATCTGGTTAAACAAATGAAACCCGAAATCTCCATCGAATTTTTCCCGCCCCAGACCCCGGAAGGTGTCGACAAGCTGCGCATCGTCCGCACTGAACTGGCGCCCCTGAAGCCTAGCTTCTTTTCAGTCACCTTCGGCGCCGGCGGCTCGACCCGCGAACGCACCTTCTCGGTGGTCAAGGAAATCGCCGCCGAAGGCTTCGCGGCCGCTCCGCATCTGTCCTGCATCGGCTCGACACGCGCCAGCATCCGCGAGATCCTGAGCGAGTACAAGGCCGCCGGCATCCGCCGCATCGTCGCCCTGCGCGGCGACCTGCCCTCGGGTATGGCGGAGACCGGCGAATTCCGCTACGCCAACGAACTGGTCGAATTCATCCGGGCCGAAACCGGCGACTGGTTCAGTCTCGAAGTCGCCGCCTACCCGGAATGGCACCCGCAGGCGCGCAGCCCGAAGGATGACCTCGACGCCTTCGTGCGCAAGGTCAAGGCCGGCGCCAATTCGGCCATCACCCAGTATTTCTACAACGCCGACGCCTACTTCAGCTTCGTCGAAGAAGCCCGGGCACGCGGCGCCGACCTGCCGATCGTCCCCGGCATCATGCCCATCGTCGGCTTCACCAAGCTGGCCCGCTTCTCGGATGCCTGCGGCGCCGAAATCCCGCGCTGGATGCGCAAGAAATTCGAGAGCTTCGGCGACGACGCCGACTCGATCCGCGCCTTCGGCCTCGATGTCGTCACCGAATTGTGCGAGCGCCTGCTCAAGGGCGGCGCTCCCGGCCTGCACTTCTACAGCATGAACCAGTCGGCGTTGACCACGGAAATCTGCAAACGACTCGGCTGACCCCGTAAAAGCAAAAAAGCCATCCCGCGGGATGGCTTTTTCCTTTTACGTGGCTTCGTTTCGCCTCGATCCTGACCTAGCGGCGGGCAAGCAGACAGAGGCAGGCGAAGGTCATCAGCGCGATTCCCGCCTGGAGCAGCGTCCCGACCTGGAATCCAGCGACGAAGTAATCGCCCCTGAGGCGCGCAATGGCGCTCAGCAAACATACCAGCGCGCCACCGAGTCCAACGCCGCGTCCCAACCAAAGTAGCAAATCGTTCATGTTCGTTACCTCCTTGAGACGGGAAATGTAGCAGACCGTGCTCCGGGCCGGGTCATTTCGTTGTCAGAGTCCGACTTTCCTGAAGAATCCATCAAGCGCACGGCGCCGAGCCATGAAAATCGGCCGGCGTTGGCTAATTCGCAAAAAACTATGCTTCAAGATCGGCAATTTCGTTGACGCCAAATAGGTCGATCTATATAATTCGCGCTCCCAAGGCGGGTCGGTAGCTCAGTCGGTAGAGCAGCGGACTTTTAATCCGTTGGTCGCGAGTTCGAATCTCGCCCGACCCACCAAGTCGCCAATGGGGAAAATCTGGGGCGCTAGCTCAGTTGGTAGAGCAGCGGACTCTTAATCCGTAGGTCGACAGTTCGAATCTGTCGCGCCCCACCAGATTCAAAAGCACCTAGCCTCGGCGACTTGCCGAGGCTTTTTGCCTTAAGGTCGTCAGCCTTGCGCACAAGCGCGGATGACGATCAGTAAGCCTCACGGACGCGGGGTGGAGCAGTTGGCAGCTCGTCGGGCTCATAACCCGAAGGTCGCAGGTTCAAGTCCTGCCCCCGCAACCACGAAACACAGCGAAGGACCAACGGCTTAACTGCCGCTGGTCATTTTTTGTTTTTGCGGCGGGGGCAACGGTCCGCTTCAATCATCCGTTGAGGCGGAAGTGAGTCAGTTTGCGGCGGAGGGTCTCCGAGGTTTTCTGGAAATCGGCCGTCAGCTGTTCGATGGCGACGATGTCGCCGGACTGCGTGTCGATCGCCTGGGCAATGTGTTCGACATTGCGGGCAATGTCGTTGGCAGCAACACCCTGCTCCTTCGAGGCGTCGGCGATGGCCTGGGCTCTTTCCAGGGCGCGTTGCGACGTAGTCTGGATCAGCGACAATGCGTCGCGCACCGATTGCACGCGATGCACTCCATCGCCCATCAGGCAGCAGCTTTCCTGCATGGTGCCGACGGCACTGCCAATCTCGTCCTGAATGGCCTGGATCGTGGCATCGATTTCCATCGTCGCCTTGGCCGTGCGCTCGGCCAGTTTGCGAACTTCGTCGGCGACCACTGCAACCCCGCGGCCCTGCTCGCCGGCGCGGGCGGCCTCGATGGCGGCATTGAGCGCCAGCAGGTTGGTCTGGTCGGCAATATCCTTGATCACGCCGGCCATGCTGCCGATCTCCTGCGAGCGCCGACTTAGGGGCGACACCGCATCGCCGGCAGAACGGACGCGTTCAGCGATCTGGCCGATCTCGGCGACGGCATCCTCGGCGGCGGCGGATGTGCGTTGATTTTCCTCCGACGCGTCGACACCTTCGCTGGCATTCATCGCCGCCTCGTTGATGGCAACGGTGATTTGCTCCAGCGTTACGGCGGCAGCGGTCGATGAATTGCACAGGCTACTTTGCGCCTCGCTCACGTGCTGCATGGCCTGTCGCAGGCTGCTGGCACCATCCGCGACGCGCCGAGCGCCGGTCTGGGTTTCATGGAGTACTGTTTCGACGTCGATGGCCAGGGCGATGATGCCCTGCGCGACCTCGGAGAGCAGCCCCTGGCCCTTTACAGAAACATGCGCAGAGAAGTCGCCATCGCGTTGCATGCCGTTCACCTCGGCGCCCCCCCCTGCAGGTCCTTGAAGAGGCGCGGCAGCCAGATCAGCAGCAGGATGGCGAGAGCAGCCAGCAACAGGCCGGCGCTGCCCCAAAGCAGACCGGGAATCGCCAGGTTCGGCGCGGCGACCAAGGCGCTACCGGCCGTGACGCCGAGAACCAGGGAGAGCTGGTTGCGGGCGGAGCCATAGCCGACGATCTTGCCGTTTTCGCGAATTGGCGAAGCATTGGCTTCGACCCAGTAGTAACCGCCATCCTTGCACCGGTTTTTGACCAGTCCGCATCACGGCCGACCGGCTTTCAGGTCGCGCCACAGGTCCTCAAAGGCAGCCTCGGGCATATTCGGGTGGCGGGCGACGTTATGCGGTTTGCCGACGAGCTCCTCGCGGGAAAAGCCGCTGATTTCGACAAAGGCGTCATTGAGCGAGGAGATGACGCCCTTCAGGTCGGTGGTCGAGTAGATGAACAGATTGTCGGGTAATGGCGTCTCGACCGAAGTAACAGGTTGATTGTTGCGCATTTTCCTCCCCCTTTTTATACGTTCTAGTTATCCATTTGCTTGCGTGCTGCTGGCTTCAATTCAACCAGCAGCAGGAAGTAAATTGTTTATCCAGCTGGGATTGGCCAGAGGATATTGTTTTCATAATCGTTGTCAATTTACCCCTTGCATCCAGACGGCGTGACAACAGAAGGGGGCGCAGAAAGGCCCTCCGGAAAAGCAAAAAGGCCAGTCGAATCGACTGGCCTTTGGCCTTCCGTTCGGCGCCGGACGCCGTCCGCAATCCGCCTAGCGGCGAGCGAACTTTTCGGCCAGCTGATTGAGCTTCGCGGCGCGCTGCTGTTCGGCCTTGGCTGCGGCTTCGGCGGCCTTGACCGTGGCTTCGGCGGCCTTTCGCTGCTCGACCTGCTTCTTGAAGCGTTCGCGCAGCAGTTCCGCGGCGTGCTGACGGTTCTCGTCGGTGACCTCGCCGGCCGGCGTGCCGTCGAGGTTCAGGCGCACCGTGCCTTTTTCCATTTCCTTCAGATAGCGGGTGGAAATGGTATGGCTGCGCATGGCTATGCGCAGCGCCTTCTTTTCCAGCTCCGGCATTTGGGCAAAGACCTGTTTGTCGATGCCGATAGCCAGCGGACTGTGGTTGCGGAAGACATCGAAGCGGGCTTGCAGGTCCTTGAGCAGGACGCGGGCATCGGTCGGCTTGGCGGGAGTGGATTCAGCAGTGGTCATGATGGTGCACAGGTCGGTCAAGGCGCGAAGCGTAGCACGAAGGCCGGCTGCGCTGCCGCAAAATCAGGATTTCAGACACCACTCTTCTTGAACCAGGCCAGCATGCGCTGCCAGCCATCCTCGGCTTCTGCCTTGCGGTAGCTGGGGCGATAGTCGGCATGGAAGGCGTGCGGGGCGTTGTCATAAACATGAATTTCCGAAAGCCTTGCCGCCGCACTGCCCTGCGCCAAGGCTTTTTCCATGGCCTCGACGGTTTCGAGCGGAATGCCGGCATCCAGGCCGCCGTAAAGCCCGAGCACCGGCGCCATGATCTGCCCGACCAGGTCGGCGGGATGCTTTGGCGTGATCTCGCTCGCGACACCGACCAGCCGGCCATACCAGGCCACGGCTGCCTTCAGTTGCGGGTTGTGCGCACTGTACAGCCAGGCAATCCGGCCGCCCCAGCAGAAGCCGGTAATCGCCAGGCGCTGGCTGTCGGCGCCCTGGCTGGCCGCCCAGGCGACACAGGCATCGAAGTCGCTCATCACCTGCGCATCGGGCGTCTTGTAGACGATCTTGCTGAGAATGTCGGGAATGCTTTCGATCGTGCGCGGGTCGCCCTGGCGGGCGAAAAGCTCGGGAGCGATGGCGCAGTAACCGAGCTTGGCGAGGCGGCGACAGGTGTCCTTGATGTATTCATGAACGCCAAATATCTCGGAGACCACCAGCACCACCGGCGGCTTGGCCGCGCCCTTGGGCAAGGCGCGGTAGGCGACCAGCTCGCCGTCGCTGACCGGGACCTTGATTTCGCCGGCGACCAGGCCGGCATCGTCGGTCTTGATCGCGGTCTGCGCCATCACCGGCTGCGTGGCCAGGGCAAAGCCGGCACCCAGCGTGGTCACGATGAAACTCCGGCGGTCATAGGTTTGCCCCGGCACGAGGCTGTCGAATTCCGGATTGGGGTTCATGGCGCTTCTCCTGCATGCTCGTCACATCAACACGATGTCGTACTGCTCGGGTGAATAGCTCGGCTCGGACTGCAGCGAAACCGCCTTGCCGATGAAGTCGGAGAGCATGGCCAGGGCTTGCGATTCCTCGTCGAGGAAGAGATCGACGACGGCCGGGCCGGCCAGGATGCGGTATTCGCGGGCATTGAACTGGCGCGCCTCGCGCAGCAGTTCGCGGAGGATTTCGTAGGCGACGGTGCGCGCCGTCTTGACTTCGCCGCGCCCGCCGCAGGTCGGACAGGGCATGCACAGCACGTGGGCGAGCGATTCGCGGGTGCGCTTCCTCGTCATCTCGACCAGGCCGAGGGCGGTGAAGCCGTTGACCGTCAGCCGCGTGTGGTCGCGGGCCAGCGCCTTGTTGAACTCGTCGAGCACGGCCTTCTTGTGTTCCTCGTTCTCCATGTCGATGAAATCGACAATGATGATGCCGCCGAGGTTGCGCAACCGCAGCTGGCGGGCGATGGTGACCGCCGCTTCGAGATTGGTCTTGAAGATGGTGTCGTCGAAGTTGCGGACGCCGACGAAGCCGCCGGTATTGACGTCGATGGTGGTCATCGCCTCGGTCTGGTCGATGATCAGGTAGCCGCCGGATTTGAGGTCGACGCGGCGGGCCAGCGCCTTCTGGATTTCTTCCTCGACCCCGTGCAGGTCGAACAGCGGGCGCTGCCCGGTGTAGTGGTCGAGCAGCGGCAGCACCGCCGGCGTGTATTCATCGGCAAAGGCATTGAGCTTCTGGAAGTTCTCACGGGAGTCGATGACGATGCGCGCGGTGTCCGGATTGACGAAGTCGCGCAGCACGCGCTGGCCGAGCGAGAGCTCCTGGTAGAGCACGGTCGGCGGCCCCGAGGTCCGGGCCTTGTCGCGGATGTCGGCCCAGGTCTTGCGCAGGTAGGCGATGTCGGTGGCGAATTCCTCGTCGCTGGCGTTCTCGGCCATGGTGCGGACGATGAAGCCTCCCTTCTCGTCCTCCGGCACCAGGCGGGTGATCTTTTCGCGCAGCACTTCGCGCTCGGCTTCCGACTCGATGCGCTGCGAGATGCCGATGTGCTTTTCCTGCGGCAGGTAGACCAGCATGCGGCCGGCAATCGAGATCTGCGTCGACAGCCGCGCCCCCTTGGTGCCGATCGGGTCTTTCACAACCTGGACGACGATGCTCTGCCCTTCCGCCAGGATCTTCTCGATCGGCCGGTCGGTGGCCGTCTCGCGGGGTTGCCAGATGTCCGCGACATGCAGGAAGGCGGTGCGGTCGAGGCCGACATCGACGAATGCCGACTGCATGCCGGGCAGAATGCGGCAAATGCGACCGAGATAAACGTTGCCGACCAGGCCGCGACTCGAGGTGCGCTCGATATGCAATTCCTGGACAACTCCTTGTTGCATAACGGCAACGCGGGTTTCCTGCGGCGTGAAATTGATCAGTATTTCTTCGCTCATACGCTCTACAATTCGCGGTTTTTTGCTGGATTCTACTATGCGCAAGGCGCCCGAACTTCTCGCCCCGGCCGGCTCGCTCGAAATGATGCGCACCGCCTTCGATTTTGGCGCCGATGCGATCTACGCTGGGCAGCCCCGCTACAGCCTGCGCGTCCGCAACAACGAGTTCGGCACCATCGCCCGGCTCAAGGAAGGCATCGACGAAGCGCATGCCCGCGGCAAGCAGTTTTTCGTGGTCAGCAACATCTTCCCGCACAACGCCAAGCTGACCACCTACCTCGCCGACATGGCGCCGGTCATCGAGCTGAAGCCGGACGCGCTGATCATGTCCGATCCCGGCCTGATCGACATGGTGCGCGAGACCTGGCCCGAGCAGGCGGTGCATCTCTCGGTGCAGTCGAATACCGTCAACTGGGCGGCCGTGCGTTTCTGGAAGAAGTTAGGGCTCACTCGCATCATCCTGTCGCGCGAACTGTCGCTCGACGAGGTCGCCGAAATCCGCCAGCAGTGCCCGGACATCGAACTCGAAGTCTTCGTACACGGCGCGCTGTGCATCGCTTACTCGGGCCGCTGCCTGCTCTCCGGCTACTTCAATCACCGCGACCCGAACCAGGGCAGCTGCACCAACTCCTGCCGCTGGGACTACAAGGTCTCGACCTCGGACAACCCCGGCGTGGCAACGACGCAGCCGGTATCGTTCTACACCCACCCCGACCAGGAAATCCTGCTCGAGGAAAGGCAGCGCCCGGGCGAGCTGATGCCGATCGAGGAAGACGAGCACGGCACCTACATCATGAATTCCAAGGACCTGCGCGCCATCGAGCACGTCCAGCGCCTGGTCGAGATCGGCGTCGATTCGCTGAAGATCGAGGGCCGCACCAAGAGCCCCTACTACGTCGCCCGCACCGCCCAGGCCTACCGCCAGGCGATCGACGATGCCGTCGCCGGCCGGCCGCTCGACCCGAAGCTGCTGGGCGAGCTCGACGGCCTGGCCAACCGCGGCTACACCGACGGTTTCTACCAGCGCCACCACGACGCCGACTACCAGAACTACCTGCGCGGCCATTCCGAATCCGACCGCAGCCTCTATGTCGGCGATGCGGTTTGCTTCGACGAAGCCCGCGGCCTGATGGAAATCGTGGTCAAGAACCGCTTCTCGATCGGCGACCGCCTGGAATGCGTGCACCCGTCCGGCAACCATAGCTGGACGCTGAGCCGCATGGAAAACCAGGCCGGCGAGGCGGTCAGCGTCGCCCCCGGCAGCGGCCACCGGGTCTGGGTTGATTTGCCGGCGCGGTACACCGATTGCTTCGTCGCGCGTTTTGTATAGATAACCCTTTACGAATCAAGCCTGAATTACATTGGTGCACCGCAGCATACGGTGTAAAATTATTGATATGAGTCAACCCGCCAACCGCATGCCGCTGATCGACGCCCTCAAGGCGATTGCGGCCTTGCTCGTCCTGCTCAACCATTTCTCGTCCTACGGTCCGCTGGCCGAGGCTACCCGTGAAGCCTTCCCGGGCATCGTCGACTGGTTCTACGGCTATGGCCGGATGGCTGTCCAGGTCTTTCTGGTGATCGCCGGCTTCCTCGCTGCCCGCGCATTGTCCGGCCACGGCCAGGCCCTCACCGTCTCGCCGCTGCCGCTGATCTGGAAACGCTACCTGCGCCTCGTCGTGCCCTACCTGGCGGCGATCGGCCTCGCCATCGCCGCTGCCGCCGTTGCCGACCACTGGATGGACGACGAGGCGATTCCCGACCGCGCCACCTTCAAACAGTGGCTGGCCCACGCCCTGCTGCTGCAAAGCCTGCTCGGTTTCGATTCGCTGTCGGCCGGCGTCTGGTACATCGCCATCGATTTCCAACTGTTCGCGCTGATGGCCCTACTGCTCTGGGGCGGCCAGATCAAGCGCGTCGCCCCGGCGCTGGTCCTCGCCGTGGCCAGCGCCTCGCTGTTCTGGTTCAATCGCGATGCCAGCTGGGACAACTGGGCGCTCTACTTCTTCGGCTCCTACGGACTCGGCGCTGCCGCCTGGTGGGCCTCCGAGCGCCGCCAAATGTCTTCCTGGCTGGGCGTCATCGCCACCGTGGCGATTGCCGCGCTGATCGTCGATTTCCGGCTGCGCATCGTGCTCGCCCTGGGCGTCGCCCTGTTGCTCGGCTTCGGTCGCCGGGCCGGCTTCCTAGAGCAATGGCCGAATGCCCGAGCGCTGGCTTTCCTCGGCCAGATTTCCTACTCGCTCTTCCTCGTGCACTTCCCGGTTCTGCTGCTCGCCAACGGTCTCTATGCCCAGCTTGAGCTGTCGTCGCCGGCCAGCGCCCTCCTTGGCCTGATTCTGGCATTGGCCGCCAGCATCGTCGCCGCGAACTACTTCTACCGCTGGATCGAAAGCCCGGAAGCCAGCCGGCGCATCACCACGGCCTTCGCCTGGCTGTTCGGCAAAGGCCTGGAAATGGTGCGCAAGGTGCCTGGACTGAGTCGCTTCGGCTTTCTCCGCTAGTCGTCCATCCAGACAAGCGGCCCGTCGCATGACTGCCGAGCTTCCCCTATCGCCGCCTTCCGGCGTTGCCAGGCTGCGGATATTGCTGGCTCAACCTTTCACGCAGACCACCTGACGGAGGGTGTGCACCACTTCCACCAGGTCGCTCTGCGCCCGCATCACGGCATCGATGTCCTTGTAAGCCATCGGGATTTCGTCGATCACTTCGCTATCCTTGCGGCACTCGACGTGGGCCGTGGCCCTGATCTGGTCGGCGACCGTGAAGCGGCGCCTGGCCTCGTTGCGGCTCATCGCCCGCCCTGCTCCGTGGCTGCATGAACAGAAAGCCTCCTCGTTGCCCAGGCCACGCACGATGTAGCTCCTGGCCCCCATCGAGCCGGGAATGATGCCCAGTTCGCCCCGGCGTGCCGACACGGCGCCCTTGCGGGTGACCAGCACCTCGGCCCCGAAGTGGGTTTCGCGCTGCACGTAGTTGTGGTGGCAATTGACCGCCTCGACATCGGTCGTGAACGGCTTGGCGATCACCGAACGGGCGGCGGCCACGACGTTGGCCATCATCATGTCGCGGTTGCGGCGGGCGTAATCCTGAGCCCAGCCGACGGCCTCGATGTAGTCGGCAAAGTGCGCGCTGCCTTCCTCGAAATAGGCGAGATCCTTGTCGGGCAGGTTGGCGATGTGTTTCCGGAGGTCCGCCTGGGCCAGTTCGATGAACAGGTTGCCGATGGCGTTACCCACCCCGCGCGACCCGGAATGCAGCATGAACCAGACGCGATCGGCCTCGTCGAGGCAGACTTCGATGAAATGGTTGCCGGTGCCCAGCGTCCCTAGATGCTTGTGGTTGTTGGTCTTCAGCAGGCGCGGGTATTTCTCGGTGATGCGCCGGAAGCCCGGCAGCAGGCCGGCCCAGATCGCGTCGACGGCGGCCGGCGGATTTTCCCAACTACCCTGGTCGCGCCCGTGGCGCGGCGTGGTCCGGCCATGCGGTACCGCACGCTCGATGGCGCTGCGCAGGCCGCGCAGGTGGTCGGGGAGGTCGGCCGCGGTCAGCGTCGTGCGGGCAGCCATCATGCCGCAGCCGATATCGACCCCGACGGCGGCCGGAATGATCGCCCCTTGCGTCGGAATCACGCTGCCGATGGTCGAACCCTTGCCGAGATGAACATCCGGCATCACCGCCAGATGCCGGAAAATGAAGGGCATCCGGGCGGTGTTCATCAACTGCTGGCGGGCCTCGGCCTCGACCGGCACGCCGTCGGTCCACAGCTTGATCGGCTTGCCGCTGGCGACGTCCTGGACCTGGTAGCTCATCGTTCCGTTCCCCCTCTACCCTGATGGTAGCCGGGTTCGCGGATTTTTCAGCCGTGCTAGTCGCCCAGTTCGCTACGTCGGCGGAAGAAGTCCAGCGCTTCCGGATTGGCCAGTGCTTCGACGTTCTTCACCGGCCGCTCATGTACGACGTTGCGCACGGCCAGTTCGACGATCTTGCCCGACTTGGTGCGCGGAATGTCCTGGACCTGGACGACCTTGGCCGGCACGTGGCGCGGCGTCGTGTTGTCGCGGATCTGGCGCTTGATGCGCTCGGTCAGCGCCTCGTCGAGCGTCACCCCCTCGCGCAGGCGGACGAAGAGCACGACGCGGACGTCGTCATGGCGCCCCGGCGGCCAGTCCTGGCCGATGACCAGGGCTTCGACGACTTCCGGCAACTGCTCGACCTGGCGGTAGATTTCGGCGGTGCCGATGCGCACGCCACCGGGGTTCAGCGTGGCGTCGGAACGGCCGTAGATGATCATGCCGTCGTGCGCCGTGAGTTCCGAAAAGTCACCGTGGCACCAGATGTTCTCGAAGCGCTCGAAATAGGCAGCGTGGTATTTCTCGCCGTTGGGGTCGTTCCAGAAGCCGACCGGCATCACCGGGAAAGGCTTGGTACAGACCAGCTCGCCTTTTTCCCGGCGCACCGGCTGACCGTCGTCGTTGAAGACATCGACCGCCATGCCCAGGCCGCGGCACTGGATTTCGCCGCGCCAGACCGGCAGCACCGGGTGGCCGAGCACGAAGCAGGAGACGATGTCGGTGCCGCCGGAAATCGAGGCGAGCAGGATGTCCTGCTTGATCTCCTGATAGACCCAGTCGAAGCCTTCCGGCGACAGCGGGCTGCCGGTCGAGAACATGGCGCGCAGCGCAGACAGATCGTGGGTCTTGCCCGGCCTCAAGCCGAGCTTGGCGGCGGCGTCGATGAACTTGGCCGAGGTGCCGAAGTGGGTCATCTTCTCGGCCGCCGCGTAGTCGAAGAGCACCGTGCCGCCGCCGGCGAAGGGCGAACCGTCGTAGAGCAGCAGCGTGGCGCCGGCGGCGAGGCCGGAGACCAGCCAGTTCCACATCATCCAGCCGCAGGTCGTGAAGTAGAACAGGCGGTCGCCGGGGCGCACGTCGCTGTGCAGCTGGTGTTCCTTAAGATGCTGGAGCAGCACGCCGCCATGGCAATGGACGATGCACTTGGGGACGCCGGTGGTGCCCGAGGAGAACATGATGAACAGCGGGTGATCGAAGGCGACGCGCTTGAAGGTGACATTCCCGCCCCCGGCCGGCAGGTCGTTCCAGGCAACGGCGTTCCGGATGCCGGCGATCGCCGGCGCCGCGTTCAGGTAGGGCACGACCACGGTCTTGAGCAGCGACGGCATCTGGGCCACGACCTCCGCGTTCTTGGCCAGGCAGTCCACGGGCTTGCCGTTGTACCAGTAGCCGTCGACGCAGATCAGCACCTTGGGTTCGATCTGGCCGAAGCGGTCGAGCACGCCCTGCACACCAAAATCCGGCGAGGCCGAGGACCAGATGGCGCCGAGCGCCGTGGCGGCCAGCATGGCGATCAGGGTTTCCGGCAGGTTGGGCAGGTAGCCGGCGACGCGGTCGCCCTCCCCGACCCCGTTGGCGACCAGGAAAGCCTGGAAGCGGGCGACTTCGCGGTACAACTCGGCGCGGCTCAGCCGGCGCTTGACCTTGTCCTCGCCCCAGAAAACCAGCGCCTCCGCGTCATCACGGTGCTGCAGCAGGTTTTCGGCGAAATTCAGCCGGGCTTCGGGGAACCAGCGGGCGCCGGGCATCTTGTCACCATCGGCCAAAACCACGCCACCCGGTTCGCCGACCGCACCGCAGAAGCGCCAGATCGTCGACCAGAAGGCCTCGGGCTGGTCGACCGACCATTGCCAGAGATCGGCATAGCGGCCGTGGCCGGTGGCCTGCATGAACTGCGCCATGCGGGTATCGCCAACGGTGGCGGGATTGGGTTGCCACAAAGGCTTGGCAGCGACGGCTTCGGTCATCTTGTCTCCTGGATTTTTGTTCCGCGCCGGGCTGGCCGGCGGGATATACCGTCAGAAGATAGCAGCAAGTCGGCGTGGTCGACTGTCATCGACCGGACACTTGCCGGGAATCCGGGCGGCCGTCATTTCCGCAGCAGGCCGTCGAGTTGCTCGATCATCAGGTCGATCTCGCCTTCGCTGACGTTCAGCGCCGGCATGAAGCGCAGCAGGTTGGGGCGCGGCGAATTGAGCAGCAGGCCGTGGGGCTGGGCTTCCAGCGCCCGGCGCACGAGGTCCGGACCGCGTTCGTCGTCGAGGATCAGGGCGCGCAGCAGGCCGGAACCGCGCTCGCCCTTCAGGCCGTGCTTGGCCGACAGTTCGCGCAGCCGTTGCGACAGGTACTGTCCGCGGGCTGCGACCCCGGCCAGGAAGCCCGGCGAGAGCAGACGCTGCAAGACCGCGAGGCCGACCGCCGTCATCAGCGGATTGCCGTTGTAGGTGCCGCCCTGGTCGCCCGGTTCGAAGCAGCAGATGGCCTCGCGGGCCAACAGCGCGGCGAGCGGCACGCCGCCGCCGATGCCCTTGGCCAGCGTCATGATATCCGGGGTGATGGCGGCGTGTTCGTAGGCGAACAGCTTGCCGGTGCGGCCCATGCCGGTCTGCACTTCATCGACGATGAGCAGCAGGCCGTGCGCCGCGGTCAGTTCGCGCAGGGCCTTGAGGAATTCGATATCGGCGGTGATCACCCCGCCCTCGCCCTGCACCGGTTCGAGCATCACGCCAACGGTCTTCGGCCCGATCAGCGCCTCGACCGAGGCGATGTCGTTGTAGGTCGCCTTCGGGAAGCCCTGCACCTGCGGCGCGTAGATGGTGTCCCAGCCGGCCTTGCCGGAGGCCGACATGGTGGCCAGCGTGCGGCCGTGGAAGGAATGGCCGAAAGTGATGATTTCGTAGGCGCCGTCCTTGTGCAGCCGGCCCCACTTGCGGGCGAGCTTGATCGCCCCTTCGTTGGCCTCGGCGCCGGTATTGGCGAAGAAGACGCGGTCGAACACCGAGTTTGCGGTGAGCAGGCCGGCCAGTTCGACCATCGGGCCGTTGTAGAAGGCCGGGCTCGGGTTGATCAGCTTGGCAGCCTGGCTAGCCAGCGCCTGGGCGATTTCCGGCGGGCAGTGGCCGAGGCAGTTGACCGCCCAGCCCTGGATGAAATCGAGGTATTTGCGGCCCGAATGATCGTAGAGCCAGGAACCCTCGCCGCGCTCGAAGACGATATCCGGGCGGGGGGTGATGAACATCAGGGAGTCGGTGCTGGCGTCGCGGTATTGCATGTCGGTTCCTCGGGCTGAAACGAAAAGGATAAGGGCACGATGTTACCGAAATGCGCCGCCGGACGTCAGGCTTGAGGCTGGTTTTCGCCGCTCGAGGGCGGCAGCCGCGAAACCGGAGGCGAACGGCTAATATGTGGGCCAATCGGCCGACAGCCACCGTTGTCCGAGTCTTTCGCCAAGGAGATATTCGCCATGCCCCTTTCCGTCGATCCCACAACATCCGATTCCTGCGTCTTCTGCCGCCTGATCGCCGGCGAGATTCCCGCCGCCAGGGTCTATGAGGATGAACTGACGCTGGCCTTCATGGACCTCGGCCAGTTGAACCCGGGGCATACGCTGGTCGCCCTCAAGCGCCACGCGGCAACGCTGCTCGACCTGAGCCCCGAGGAAGCGGCCGCCGTCATGCGCACGGCGCAACGCGTCGCCCGGGCGGTCCAGGCGGCATTCGACCCGCCGGGCATTACCCTCCTGCAAGCCAACGGCAAGGAAGGAGACCAGACCGTCTTCCATTTCCACCTGCACGTGGTGCCGCGACACGGCAACGACGGCATCGCGCTCTCCTGGCCGCGCAAGAATCCGCCACGCGAATTGCTCGACGCCTACGCCAGGCAGTTGCGCCAGGCGCTCGACTGACCGCCGGATAACTGGCCGGCCTGGCGCGCTGGCTGAAATGCGCGGTCACAGCCTGCAGGGTGTAAGTGTGTGCCCAAAGGGCGGCGGCAAGCGCCTTAAGTGTTGGCGGAGTGGACGGGACTCGAACCCGCGACCCCCGGCGTGACAGGCCGGTATTCTAACCAACTGAACTACCACTCCAGTTTTGCTGGCCAGCCGTCAGAAGGCTGGCGTTCCCACGGGGATTCGAACCCCGGTTACCGCCGTGAAAGGGCGGTGTCCTAGGCCTCTAGACGATGGGAACCCGTCTGAATGTGCTTTCGCGTCTGGTGCCCAGGAAGGGACTCGAACCCCCACGGAGTTACCCGCTAGTACCTGAAACTAGTGCGTCTACCAATTCCGCCACCTGGGCAGACTCGAAAGGCCGCGCATTTTATCGAAAAACGAAGGCAACGGAAGGAATATTTCATTTCTCCCGCCCTCCCGGCCTGATCGAATCTTCCAGAAACGCCTGCCAGGCTTCGGGGCGGCCGAGATAGACCGAGCTGTCGAGCACCGCATGGTACCCCGCCTGCTCGAGCACGAAGGTCGGAAAGCCGCTGCCGCCGGCCTCGGCGAGCAGGCGCCGGCTTTCCTCGATATGCGCCAGCGTCACTTCGCCTTGCATCTCCTCAAGCGCCGTCGCGAAAGCCGCCGGCTCCAGGTCTATCGTCCCGGCCAGCTCAATCAGCGCCGGCGTTTCCGCGATCCGCCGCCCTTCGACGTAATGCGCCGTCTGCAGGCGACCCAGCAGATCCAGCCCCCGACCGCCCAGGAGCTCGGCCGCCAGCATCGCGGCGATCGGCGGCGCCGAGTCGAGGACCGCCTCGCGGTCCAGCAGCAGCCCGTTGAAGTAGGCCTCACCGAAGGGCTGGCCGGTCAGCTCGGCGATGCGGCGGTCGTGCGGCATGACGTAGTCGCGCAACTGCGGCGATACCGTTTGCCGCTGGCGCCCGGCCATCATGCCGCCGCCGTGCGCCTGCACGGCCAGCACCTGGCGCGCCGCACTAACCAACGGCGCGGCGGCGTAGCACCAGCCGCAGAAAGGATCGTAGATGTAATGCAAAACCATGTTCAATTCTCCGCCGCTACCACTTCATCTCGCCCTTGTTGACCTTGGCGCCAATGTCCAGCGCGATGCCGAGGCCGGTTTCGGGGTACAAGCGCTTCATCGTCGCGATCAGTTCGGCTGCGTTTGCCGCCCGTGCCAGTTCGGTTTCGTAGCGCTGCAGGTAGGTCTTGCTGTAACGCACGGCGTCGAGACCGCCCTTGTCCGCTGCGCTGGCGTGGCCGGGAACGACCGTGGCCGGCTGCAGGGCCTCGATCCGCTCGAGAATCTTGAGCCACTCCGCCCGCTGGGCAACGGATTGCGTATCGGCCGTCCACAAATGCAACCCGCCAAAGACGTTCACGCCCCGACCACGGCCTTGATCGACGGTATCCAGACGAAGCTGCGGCCCGGCAGCGCGCCATCCAGCCCGAGCACTTCGAGCTTCTGCCCTTCGAGCGTCAGGCCTTCCGCGGGCAGCGCGTCCGGGATGATCGGCGTGCGCGGCGCGTTGGCGCCCAGCTTCGGCCCCCAGAAGGCCACCTTCTTCTGCACCGTGTTCTTGATCCAGGCGATGGTCGGCGCGCTGGCGACGATCTTCACGTCTGGAAACTCGGCCTTGATGACTTCCAGGCCGAAGTAGTAATCCGGGTCACCATGGCTGACATAGACGGTTTTCAGGGTCTTGCCGCTGGCCAGGATGTCGGCGACCAGGCGGTGGGCATCGGCCCGCGTAAATTGCGCGTCGATCAGCATGGCGTCCTGCTTGCCGGTGACCAGCACCGAATTAACGTGAAAGCTGTTGCCGTCGGCGTTATAGACCTTGAGGGCCAGTGCCGGCGTTTCATCAGCCAGGGCGCTACCGAGCGTGGCGATCGCCAGCAGCGAACCGGCGGCAAAATTACGTAGCGTCTTCATGGGTATCTCCTGAGTGGTGGTGAAGTGCTGCGAACTTTAGGCGCTTGATAAGCTCGGATAAATAGACAAATATGAGCATCTTTGTTTCACGAAATGTTCATATGGACCGCCTGACCGCAATGCAAGTCTTCAGCGAAGTCGCGCAACGGGGCAGCTTCACGGCCGCCGCCGACCACCTGGGCATGACCCGGGTCATGGTCACGCGCTACGTCACGCAACTGGAAAAATGGCTGGGCGGGCGCCTGCTGCAACGCTCGACGCGACGCATCTCGCTGACCGAGGCCGGCGAATCCTGTCTCGCCCAATGCCGGCAAATGCTCGATCTGTCGGCCGAAATGCAGGACCGTTCCGGCCAGCGCGACCAGGCGCCGAAAGGGCAACTGCGCATCACGACCAGCATGTCCTTCGGGGTCGCCCACCTGGCCGCAGCGGTCAGCGACTACCTGCGGCAATACCCCGCCGTTTCGGTCGACATGCTGATGCTCGACCGCGCCATCAACCTGATCGAGGATCGCGTCGATCTAGCCATCCGCATCTCCGGCGAGCTCGACCCGAACCTGGTCGCCCGGCGCATCGCTCCCTGTCGTTCGGTAATCTGCGCCGCGCCCGACTACCTCGCCCGCCATGGCTCGCCGCAGACACCGGCCGATCTTGCCCGCCACAACTGCCTGACCTACTCCAACTTCGGCAAGGGCGAATGGCGCTTCAGCCGGGCCGGCGAAGACATCGCCGTGCCGATTGCCGGCAATCTCAGCGCCAACGAAGCCACCGTCCTGACCCAGGCCGCCCTGGCCGGCACCGGCATCGCCCTGCAACCCACCTACCTCGCCGGGCCGCTGATCCGCAGCGGCCAACTGGTCCATCTGCTGCCCGACTGGCAGCCGCCGGAACTCACCATCTGGGGTGTCTACCTGACCCGCCGCCACGTGCCGGCTTCACTGCGCACCCTGCTCGATTTCCTGGTCGCCCGCTTCGGCCAGAATCCGGCCTGGGAACTCGCTTGAGCGGCGGCTGATCGGCCTTTGGTTCAAATCTTGTTTACCCAGTCGCTGCCAGCGCCCCGCCACGCCAGGGCGAATTGCCGAGCCAGGCCGGAAGACCTTCGGCCGGCACCGGGTGGCTGACGAAGTAGCCCTGCGCCGTATCGCAGCCCAGTTGCTGCAGGCTGTTCCACAGATCCTCGGTTTCGACGCCTTCGGCGACCACCCCGAGCCCCAGGTTGTGGCCCAGTTCGATGGTCGAGCGCACGATGACCGCCGAGCCGCTGTTGCTCAGCATGCTGCCGACGAAGGACTGATCAATCTTCAACGAATCGACCGGCAGTTTTTGCAGATAGCTCAGGCTGGAATAGCCGGTACCGAAATCGTCGATCGACAGTTCGACCCCGAGATCCTTCAGGCGGAACATGGTGTCCAGCGCCCCGGCCGGATCTTCCATCAGGGCGCTTTCGGTCAATTCGAACTGG
Source organism: Dechloromonas sp. A34 (assembly GCF_026261605.1). NCBI lineage: Bacteria > Pseudomonadati > Pseudomonadota > Betaproteobacteria > Rhodocyclales > Azonexaceae > Dechloromonas > Dechloromonas sp. A34. The sequence goes on along the minus strand of NZ_CP102486.1, from coordinate 257,194 downwards.
ATCAGCCGGGGCGGCACGGCCCAGGTGGCGAACAGGCCGGCGATGCGCTCGATCAGTTGCGGGTCGCGCAAGTCCTGGGCCGAGAGATTGACCGCCAGCGGACAATCGATGCCCATTTCATGCCAGCTATGGCTTTGCCGGAAGGCGGTTTCGAGTACCCAGCGGGTAAGCGGCATCATCAGGCCGGCCCGCTCCGCCAGGGCGACGAACTGGCTGGTGGCGACGGCGCCATGTTCGGGGTGAAACCAGCGCACCAGCGCCTCGGCACCGCAGATGGCGCCGGAGGCGATGCCCACCTTGGGCTGGCAATAGAGCTGCAATTCGTTGCTGTCGATCGCTCGCCGCAGATCGCTCATCAGTGCGAGCCGCCGCCGCGATTCCTGATCGGCCGCGCCTTTGTAGATGGCGTAATTGCCGACGTTCTGCCGGGCCTGGGTGGCAGCGATCTTGGCCCGCCGCATCAATTCGTCCGCCGTGCCGCCATGGCCGGGAAACAGCGCCATGCCGACATGCGCGTGGGCATCGATGTCGAGCCCGGCCAGATTGACCGGCTGGCAAATGTTGCGGGTAATCTGGCGGGCCGTCTGGGTGGCGGCTTCGGCACTGACACCGGCCAGAATGAAGGCGAACTCGTCCTCGCCGACCCGGGCAATAAATTGCGTCGGCAAGATGCCTTGCAGCCGCGTCGCCATTTCCAGCAGCAAGGCGTTGCCCTCCTGGTAGCCCAGGGTGTCGCTGATTTCCTGGAAACGCCCGACCTTGACCAGCAGCACGGCCAGCGGGTGATGCAGCTGGCGCGCCTGATCGATTGCCGTATCCAGCTTTTCCTGCAGCGCGGTGCGGTTCGGGAGCCCGGTCAGGGCATCGAAATAGGCCATGCGGCGGATGGTTGCCTCGGCCTCGCGATGGCGCTCGCGAATTTGCAGGGTGGCGATGCCGAAGGCGAGGTCGTCTGCCATTTCACCGAGCAGTTGGGTGTCCCGTTCGTCGAAGGCATCCGGCTCGGCGGCGAAAATGCTCAGGTTGCCGATCGCCTGGCCGTCGATGATCAGCGGGAAGGCGGCGACCGAGGCATAGCCGCGCTTCAGGGGCTCGTTAAGGGGAACCGGCAAGGTCTGGCTGGTCAAGCTCGCGATGTCCTGAACGATGGCAGGCTTGCCGGTGCGCACAGCCTGGGCGGTCGGACCGTGGTCGTCGCCGTCGCCGGCCCAGGTGAAATGCCCCATCTCCAGGAAACCGGTCTCAAAGCCGTAATGGGCAAGCGGCCGGATGGTTTTTTCGGCATCCTGCTCAACCCGGCCGACCCAGGCCATGCGATAGCCGCCGAGTTCGACAATGACGCGACACATGTCCTGCAGCAGGCTGGGTTCGTCCACTGCCCGCAACAGAGTGCGATTTCCCGCGCTCAAGGTTTTAAGCGCCCGTTCGGCGTAGCTCATTGCCCCTCCACACGAGCCTTTCAGATTGGCTTACCGCTTTCTCTGTTTTCCGGTGCCGGAGACGGCACCGGGAGCGCTACAGCACACAAATAAACAACGTATATTCATGTTAGTGGGCGAACCCGGAAAGGCAAGCCAGCGGCGAATGGCCGGTTGCCAATCAGCGCGACGACGAAGAGAGGGAATGCAATGAAGACACTGGCCGGAAAGATTGCCTGCGGACTGCTTGCCCTGCCGCTGCTGTTCGCATGGCCGGCACTGGCCTGGGAAATGCGCGGCGAAAAAACGCTGCTCATCGAACCCCGCGAAGGCAGTCCGCTTCGTCTGGGGACGATAGTCTTCAAGCCGGCGGGTGAGCTGACTCAGTTCGAGATCAAGCTCGATCACCAGGTCTTCAAGGACTATTTCCTGTCGATGAAGGAATTCAAGTGTCTCGAGGGGCAGAGCGAAATCCAGTGCCATGTGCCCTACCCTTACGCGAATCCGCGTACGGTCAGCGCGGCCGACCTGCGCTGGCTCGAACACTCGCTGTTGTTCCTATTCAAGGCGCAGAAGGAATTCGGCGCCATACTCTGGAATGGCCTCTATTACCGCCTGCAACTAACCGACCAAGGTTTGGTCGGCACACCGGAGGCCGTCGATCTGGCCCAGATCGGCGCCCCACCCGCCGACCCTTCGACGCCGCCCTACGGACCGGTGGACCGTTCGGAGATCGCGCCGGAAACGCGCTGGTTCAAGCGGCTGCTGATTCGCTGAACGGCGAGCCCGACGTTCTCGGCACCCGCTCAGTCGGTTTCGCCAATATCCTCATTCCAGAGTCTCGGATTGCTGGCGATGAAGCCCTGCATCATGGCCATGCAGGTCGAGTCCTGGAGGACCTCCACCTGCACGCCCCGGGAGCGCAGCAAATCCTCCTCGCCCAGAAAGGTCCGGTTTTCGCCAACGACCACCCGGGGAATACCATAAAGCAGAATCGCCCCGCTGCACATCGCACAGGGCGACAAGGTCGTATAGAGGACGGACTCCCGATAGACATCGGCCGGCTGCCGACCGGCGTTTTCCAGGGCATCCATTTCGCCGTGCCGGATCGCGCTGCCCTGCTGCACGCGCCGATTGTGGCCGCGACCGAGAATGACGCCGCGATGCACGAGGACCGACCCGATCGGAATGCCGCCCTCGCCCAACCCGGCCAGGGCCTCCGCCATGGCGGCTTGCATGAATTCGTCCATCTTCCCCTCCCTCGTTGGCTATTGCCCGATCCGTAAAGTAAGCATCTCCCGAATATGCGCCAAAGTGGTCCGGTCAGCTATCGCAACCTTTCGCCACATAACAGACAACTGTCGGGTCATAGGCGGCCTCTGGTCCTGATGCCGCGTGCGTACAATCGACTAGGATATGGGTCCAACAGCTACCCAATCGAACAGAGAAGAAGAACATGGAGAATTCGAACGACCAGAACGTGGAGCTCGGCTTCGACCGGCCACTAAGCCCGAAAGATGCACTCATAGCTGATAAGCTTGGGCGCCAAGGTTACGCGCAGGCTGCGGTCAATGCCTTGGGACGAGTGAGCTCAATGGCCGGGTTTGTCATATCAGTCGAAGGCGCTTGGGGAAGCGGTAAGACGTCAACACTGGCCATGATGGAGGCGCTGCTTCGAACCAAGAACCCCGCGCCAGTTATTGTGCACTTCAACCCCTGGCTTGTCGGTGACCGCGACGCGCTGCTGCGTCACTTCTGAATCGCCCCGGGTTTGGTGGAGGCTCTAACTCTTGAGAAGATAGAGCCATGAAGAAGTCAGTTAAGTTCTCCCCCGAATTTCGTGAGCGCGCCGTGCGCATGGTTGCCGAAAGCCGTGCCGATCATCCGTCGCTGTGGTCAGCCGTTGAATCCATTGCGGTCAAGATCGGTTGCACGCCGCAGACGCTGCTGACCTGGGTGCGTCAGCACGAACGAGATGCCGGCCAGCGCGAAGGGCCGACCACGGCGGACCAGAAGCGTGTCAAGGAACTGGAGCGCGAGGTCAAAGAGCTGCGCAAAGCCAACGAGATCCTCAAGCTTGCCAGCGCGTTTTTCGCCCAGGCGGAGCTCGACCGCCGATTCAAGTCTTGAGGTCTTTCGTCGACGAGCATCGTGCTGCCTTCGGGGTCGAGCCGATCTGCAGGCAATTGCAGATTGCCCCGTCGGGCTACCGGCGTCATGTCGCTCGGCGGCGCAATCCTGAACAGCGCAGTCAGAGAGTGCGGCGTGACGAGGTGTTAGTGCCCGAGATCAAGCGCGTCTGGCAGGCCAACCTGCAGGTCTATGGTGCCGACAAGGTCTGGCGGCAACTGAACCGCGAAGGCATCGCGGTGGCCCGTTGTACGGTCGAGCGACTCATGCGGCGTCAAGGTTTGCGCGGAGTCATGCGCGGCAAGGTGGTGCGCACCACGATCAGCGACAGCAAAGCGGCTTGCCCGCTGGATCGGGTCAATCGACAGTTCAAGGCCGACCGTCCCAATCAGTTGTGGGTCTCGGACTTCACCTATGTCTCGACCTGGCAAGGCTGGTTATATGTGGCTTTTGTCATCGACGTTTTTGCCCGCCGTATCGTGGGTTGGCGAGTGAGCAGTTCCATGCATACGGACTTCGTGCTCGATGCGCTGGAACAGGCGCTGTACGCCCGTCAGCCGAGTCCCGACGAGGCCTTGATCCACCACTCGGACAGGGGCTCGCAGTACGTCTCGATCCGCTACAGCGAGCGACTGGCCGAAGCCGGGATTGAGCCATCAGTCGGCAGCAAGGGCGACAGCTACGACAACGCGCTAGCCGAGACGATTAATGGCTTGTACAAGGCGGAGATGATCCACCGGCGCGCCCCTTGGAAAACCAGGGAATCCGTGGAGCTGGCAACTCTGGAATGGGTGTCTTGGTTTAACCACCACAGGCTGCTTGAACCGATTGGCTATATCCCCCCCGCAGAAGCTGAGGCAAACTACTACAGGCAACTCGCCGATCAGGCCGCCATCGTGGCCTGACTTAAACCAACCGGCCTCCACGGAAACCGGGGCGATTCACTTCCTCTCGAAGATTGCCTCCGAGGTAAAGCTTGCCGACCATGCTACCAACGGTAAGAAGGTCGCCCGCGAGCTCAAGGCCTACGCCAAGATTTTCGACTTCATCAAGTTGGTCCCGGGCGCAGAACCCTGGGCATCGCTGGTTAAGACCGTCATTGAGTCTACTGGTGAAACGGTCGACTCGGTAGCTAGCTATAAAACACCTGATATCGAGGTCAGGAAGAAAAAGGTTGAGGAGGCACTGCGACGCTTCGGGCGACCGGTTATCGTCTTCATTGATGACATCGACCGTCTATTCCCGTCCGAAGTGTTCGAGATGGTCCGTATCGTCAAAGCGGTTGGCGACTTACCGAATGTGGGCTACGTCCTGGCCTGGGACCCGGAGTACGTGAGCGACGCATTGAAGGCGGTCAATGTGCCACGCTCAACGACGTACCTGGACAAGGTCGTCCAGCTACGGCTTCCACTGCCCGCTATCAGTCTGGAAGCTCGTGGCGCCCTCATCAACGACGCTCTCGCACGACTGCATCTCGACGCAGACAGGCCCTACTTTGCCAATTCCCAGGACCGGTTAGGGGAGTTGTACTTCTCTGGTCTACGCGAACTACTGGAGCAGCCACGAGACTTCGCGCGAGTCTTTAACACCGTCGCAGTCATCGAACCCATGCTGCGCGGAGAGGTGGTGTTGGCAGACATCATTGGGTTCGCAGCGCTAATGGTAAAAGCACCAAGCGTCTACGAACTCATGCGTATGGAGCCTCGATGGTTTGTGGGATTACTACCTGCAGATCGTGCTCTCTTTAAGAAGAGCGAGGACCTTATCAAGGAGGGAGCAACAGATCGCGATGTGGCATTTGACCAGTGCAGCAAACCGAGTGCCGTTCGCAGGTTGGTACATCGCCTGTTTCCTCTCACGGCACGGGCAGATGATGAATTTACGATGGGACGTGTGCTCGATGTCGAGGGGCATATCGCGGCGCCAGCGCGACTGCTTGTTGCGCTTCAGCTTCATGTCAGCGGTGCCGACGTTAGCTTCGTCATGGCTCGCCGTTACCTGATTCACGCTGACCAGAGAAGCCAAATTGTTAGCGCGCTAACACAGCAAAACTGCCTCGAATTTTTGGAATGTATCGGTGACGTTGCCGAGGCCATAGCTGCTAGGGGTGTTGATGATATTGAGAGGCTCTGCCTGGACATCGGTAAGCGCCCGGCGAACTCATCTGTGAATTGACGGCTTAGACCGTGAAGATAGTGTCCACTAAAAAAGATGGTGGACACGATCGATGGAAGTTAAGAAGCCGAGCCGCCGCAGGCGGACTCACCCCGAGGAGTTCAAGCAGGCAGTGATTGCTGCCTGTTGTGAGGCCGGCGCTTCAGTTGCCGGCATTGCGTTGGCCAATAGCGTCAATGCGAATCAGGTCCGTCGCTGGATGCGGGAACGGGGCATTGAGCCACCGAGCCGCAGCCTGCCGGCACGGTCGATTTCACCGGCGCGCGGCACAGAACCCGCCTTTGTGCCGGTACCGATGCCACCCATCGTCTCAAGTATCCCCGACATTCGGATCGAAGTTCGGCGTGGCAACACGGCGGTGAAGATTGAATGGCCTGGACAGGCGGCGAGCGATTGCGCCGCCTGGTTGCGAGATTGGCTACGGTGATTCGGGTCGATGCCCTGTGGTTATCGACCACGCCGCTGGATATGCGGGCGGGGACCGAGACGATCCTGGCCCGGGTCGTCTCGATGTTTGGCGAAGCCCGACCCCACCATGCCTATCTGTTTGCCAATCGCCGAGCCAACCGGATGAAAGTGCTGGTCCATGATGGATACGGTATCTGGCTAGCGAACCGTCGGCTCAATCAGGGGCGATTCTGCTGGCGGCACGGCAACAGCAGCGTCGAGCTCAGCCGGCCGCAGTTTGATGCACTCGTCCTCGGTCTGCCATGGGAACGACTGGCTGACGGCGGTGTGATCCGGATTGTTTGACGGTCCACCATTGGGGAAGTCCACGATGGTCAGATCGGGCGGCGGACGGCATCATGCCGGCCATGTCCTTGCCAACCCACCTCGACCAACTCAGCGCTGACGAACTGCGTCGCCTGCTGGTCGAGAAAGACCGCGAGTTGGACTGGCGCCAAGCCAAGATCGACAAACTCACGCATGAACTGGCGATGCACAAGCGCTGGCGCTTCGGGGTCAAGACCGAGCACTGGCCGGTCGAGCAGGCGCAACTATTCGAGGAAACCATCGATGCCGATCTGGCGGCGATGGAAGAAGAACTCGCACAACTGTCGCCGACGCCACCGAAGGCGAAAGGCCAGGCCAAACGCCAGCCGCTGCCGGCGAGTCTGCCGCGTGCCGACATTCATCATGAGCCTGAATCCACGGTCTGCCCTTGCGGCTGCACGATGAAGCGCATCGGCGAGGATGTGGCCGAGAAGCTCGATTACACGCCAGGCGTCTTCAGCGTCGAGCGCCACATTCGTGGCAAGTGGGTCTGCGGGCAGTGCGAAACGCTGATCCAGGCGCCTGTTCCGGCGCACGTTATCGACAAGGGTATTCCGACGACCGGCTTGCTCGCGCAGGTGCTGGTTGCCAAATACCTCGACCATCTGCCGCTCTATCGTCAGGAAGCGATCTTCGGTCGGGCCGGACTGGCCATTCCGCAATCGACACTCGCCCAGTGGGTAGGGAAATGCGGTGTGGCACTCCAGCCCCTGGTCGATGCCCTGAAGGATGAGATGCTCGGGCATCGGGTGCTGCATGCCGATGAAACGCCGGTGGCCATGCTTGATCCGGGGGCTGGCAAGACGCATCGAGCCTACCTCTGGTCCTACAGCATCGGCGCCTTCGAGCCGACCAAGGCGGTGATCTATGACTTTGCTGAAAGCCGTGCCGGCAGGCACGCCCAGGAATTCCTGGGTGACTGGCGCGGCACACTGATTTGCGATGATTACTCAGGCTACAAGGCACTGCTGGCCAATGGGTTGACTGAAGCCGGCTGCATGGCGCATGCCCGGCGCAAGTTCTTCGAGCTACACAGCCAGAAGCAGAGCCTGATCGCCGGCGAGGCACTGGATTGTTTCGGCAAACTCTATGGGGTCGAGCAGGAAGCTGCCGGATTCGACATCGATGAGCGACGACGAATTCGGGAGGCGAAAGCCCGACCGATTGCCGATGAATTGCATGCCTGGTTGACCCGGCAACGACAGGTGGTACCCAATGGCTCGGGGACCGCCAGGGCGATCGACTACAGCCTGAAACGCTGGGTGGCGCTGACGCATTACCTAACGGATGGCCAGGTGCCGATCGATAACAACTGGATCGAGAATCAGATCCGGCCGATCGCGCTCGGCCGCAAGAACTGGTTATTTGCCGGCAGCTTGCGCGCCGGCAAACGCGCCGCCGCGATCATGAGCCTGATCCAATCCGCCAAGCTCAATGGTCACGAGCCTTTGGCTTACCTGAAGGATGTCCTGACCCGCCTGCCGACCCAACCGGCAAGCCGCGTCGGCGACCTGCTGCCGCACCGCTGGCAACCTCAAATCACCGACTGACCTGAGTTCGCCGGGCGCTTACGGACATCGCACGTTTGGCTGATATAGAGCCGTTTCCGGCGAGGTCGAAAGACCGTTCCGGGTTTTTCCGGTTGCCGGTCGAGGATGTGGCAGTAAGAGCCATTCGACTGATCGTCAAGGCCGCTGCTACCGGCCAAGAGGCGAATCTGGCCGAGAAGATCGTTCTCGATCCCAACAACCTCACGGTTGCCATAGAGCTATTCTCGGACAGCTATCTATTCGATAAGAAGCAAGATGAAATGCTGCGCTGCCCCCCGAGGCCCAAGCGAGGCTCGCGGACAAGCTAGCAAAAAACATCCTGGAAGCCGCCAAAGCAGGCCGATTATTAACGACATGCAACCCAGGCTTGATTCTTTGGAGACTGAGCAGTGTGGCGCCCAGTGAGTGTTCGAAGGTATTTGCAGCCATGAAGTTCGCGAACCCTTCGCTCGATGACTTCTCACTTGCCATACTTAGTCACAGTTTCGACTCCACTAAGGGCCAGCGTTATTCGCTTCCTGACGACCGTTCAAAGATAGAAGCCTATTGCTCATTGAAGGAACTAAAGAAGCATGCAAACAAACGCCTTGCAGACCAAGCCCTAGAGCTTCCCGCACTCGCTGCGTGGCGGGCTGTCGTCGAGGAGAAAAGCGTGTACGGGGTAGACGGATCCTACGCTAGGGACTGACACTTCCCAAAGGCCTGACAAATCACCCGCCAGCACCCAACCCCGCCAGCGCCGCCTCAGCAAACGCCACATCCTGCGCCTCGCTCCCCCCGGAAACGCCAATCGCCCCGACCAGCACGCCCTCGTGCTTGACCGGCAAGCCGCCGCCGAATCCGACGAAGCGCTCGCGCTGCATCAGGCCGTGGCGCAGCATTTCCGAGCCTTTGGCCAGGCGGGCGTCCCATTTGGCGGTGGCGGGGCCGAAGCTGACCACGGTGTAGGCCTTGTCGAGCGCGATGTCGATCGAGTGGAAGGGCGCCCCCGGGTGGCGCTTGAAGACTAGCGGGTAGCCGGCGCGGTCGACGACGGCGACGCAGATCTTGACGCCGGCCTCGCTGGCGGCGGCGAGCGCCCGATTGGCGAGTTCATCGGCGCTGCCCAGGCCGAGCGAGGCGATCATTTCAATGTCCATGACTTTCTCCATGTGTTGCCGAAACCTGCGCCGTCAGGCGTTGGCGCAGGGTCAGCAGGAATAATACGAAAACGGTGAGTACCACCCCTTCGACCAGCAGGGTCTGGCCGGCACCGAGGACGACGGCGACGAAGCCGGCGAGCAGACCGCCCAGCGCGTCGAAGCCGAAGCGGGCGGAGGTGAAGAAGGAGACGATGCGGCCGCGGAACTGTTCGGGGGCCGAGCTTTGCAGGATCATGTTGATGCCGACGTTACACACCGAGATGCCGAAGCCGAGGGCGACCATGGCGGCCAGCGCGAGCGGCAGCCGGGTCGTCGCGCCGAAGACCAGCAGCGCCGCTGCACTGAGCGCGACGCCGGCGACCACGGCGCCGATCAGGCCGGAGACCGATTTGCGGGTGGCGAGAAAGACCGTCGAGGCAAAGGCGCCGCAGCCGGCCGCCCCCCACAGCCAGCCCAGGGTCGTCGCGTCGCCGGCGAAGACGTCGCGGGCGAAGACCGGCAGCAGCACGGCGTAGGCCGAGGCGGTCAGGTTGAGGGCGATGAGCGTGATGATCAGCCAGCGGATGGCCCAGGTCTGCCAGGCGTAGCGCACGCCTTCCTTGAAGACCTGGCCGACCGAACCCTGGGCGCGCTTGGGCGGTTCGCTGCGAACCAGCCGGATGGCGGCGATCAGGGCGAGGAAGGAAAAACCGTTGATCGCGAAGCAGAAGGCTTCCGAAGTCACGCCGAGGAGCAGGCCGGCAATCGGCGGGCCGATGAAGCGGCCGGCGTTGAACAGCATGGCGTTCAAGGCCAGGGCGTTGGGCAGGTCATCGCGACTGCCGACGAAGCTGCCGATCAGCGACTGGCGCAGCGGCGCGTCGAAGCTGCTCAGGGTGCCGAGGGCCAGCGCCATGAGCACGATGAAGCTGGGGGTTATCCAGTCCAGCCAGCACAGGCCGGCGAGCACGAAGGCCTGGAGGGCCATCAACGACTGGACGCCGATCAGCCATTTTTTCTTGTCGTGCTTGTCGATCCAGGCGCCGGCCAGCGGGCCGACCACCAGCTGCGGGATCAGGCCGCAGAAGGCGGTGATGCCGAGCAGCGCGGCCGAGCCGGTGAGCCGGTAGACCAGCCAGGAGAGCGCCACCTGCTGGATCCACGAACCGAGGATGGAGACCGCCTGGCCGGCGAAATAGAGGCGGAAATTGCGGTGGGCCAAGGCGCGCATGCCGGCCGGCAGACGGCTGGTGCGTGGGGAGGATGCGGTCATCGAGGGTCGGGAGTCAGCGCTGGCCGCGCCGGTACAGCAGATAACCGGCGAGCGAGGCGGCGGTGGTCGCCAGGATGGCCCATGCCATCGGTCGCCCACTGCCGTCGTGATGATAGCTGACCGCCGCGCTGGCCAGCATGCCGAGGCCGAACTGGCTGGCCCCGAACAGGGCGGCCGCGGCGCCGGCATTCTGCGGGTAACGGGACATGAGCAGGCCGACGCAGTTGGCGCCGAGCAGGCCGGTCATGCTGACCACGATGAACAGGCTGCCGATCACTGCCGGCACGGCGTCGGCCAGGCCGCTCGCCAGCCAGAGCAGCAGCGCCCCGGTAAAGCCGGCGGCCGAGCCGATGCCGGCCATCACGGCCGGACCCTGGCTTTTGGCCAGGCGGCTGTTCAGGTAATTGGCGGCAAAGATGCCGACCGCGTTGGCGGCGAAGAGCAGGCCGTAGGCGGTGGGCGAAAAGCCGTTGAGTTCGATGAAATAGAAGGGGCTGGCCGTGATGTAGGCGAACATCGCGGCGAAGGACATGCCGCCGGCCAACAGCAGGCCGAGCGCCACGGGGTCGCGCAGCAGGCTGCCGTAGATGGCGAAGGCCCGGCCCAGCGGCAGTTGACCGCGGCGCTCGGCGGGCAGGGTTTCCGGCAGCTGGAACCAGACGACCAGCAGGCTGAGCACGCCCCAGACAACGACCGCCGCGAAAGTGCCGCGCCAGCCGAACTGGCCGAGCAGCAGGCTGCCGAGCACCGGGGCCAGCAGCGGCGCGATGGCTGTCACCATGGCCATCAGCGACAGCTTGCGGATGGCTTCGGTCGGCGTGTAAACGTCGCGGACCACGGCCCGCGCCAGCACCGAGGCCGCCCCGCCGCCCAGGGCCTGGACGAAGCGGGCGGCGATCAGTTGCTCGACCGAAGTCGCCAACATGCAGGCCAGGCTGGCCAGGGCAAACAGCGCGATGCCGGTCAGCATCACCGTGCGCCGGCCGTAGCGGTCGGAGATCGGGCCGTAGAACAGCATGCCCAGCGAAAAGCCGGCGAGGAAGACGGTGATCGACAGTTGCACCGCCTCGGCCGAGGCCGAGAGGCCAGCCGCGATGGCCGGCAGGGCCGGCAGGTAGAGGTCGATGGCGAGCGGCCCGAAGGCGACCAGCGCCCCGAGCAACAAAATGAAACGGCCCTCGCGGGCCGGTTCGATGGCGGGAGTGGTCATTAAGAATGTGTCCGCTTGATAGGTCATTCCCGCGAAAGCGGGAATCCAGGCCGCAGTGCATTTCTGGATTCCCGCCTACGCGGGAATGACAACGGTTGTCTACAACCCACCCAGCGCCAGGTACTTGGTCTCCATGTACTCGTCGAGGCCGTGACTGGAACCTTCGCGGCCGATGCCGGACATCTTGACGCCACCGAACGGCGCGACTTCGGTCGAAATCAGGCCGGTATTGACGCCGACCATGCCGTATTCGAGCTGCTTCGAGACGCGCCAGACGCGACCGTGGTCTTTCGAGAAGAAGTAGGCGGCGAGGCCGAATTCGGTGTCGTTGGCCATCTGCACGGCTTCGGCTTCGGTCTTGAAGCGGAACAGCGGGGCGACCGGCCCGAAGATTTCTTCCTTCGCCACCGCCATGCCGGGCACCACGTCGGCCAGGATGGTCGGCTCGAACCAGGTGCGGCCCAGCGCATGGCGCTTGCCGCCGGTGACGACGCGGGCGCCTTTATCGACGGCGTCCTTGACCAGTTCCTCGACCTTGTTGATCGCGGCATCGTCGATCAGCGGCCCCTGGGTGACGCCCTCTTCCGTACCGTGGCCGACCTTGAGCGCCGAAACGGCGGCGGCCAGCTTGGCGGCGAAGGCCTCATAGACGCCGTCCTGGACCAGGAAGCGATTGGAGCAGACGCAGGTCTGGCCGGCATTGCGGTATTTGGAGGCCATGGCGCCGGCGACGGCGGCGTCGAGATCGGCATCGTCGAAGACGATGAACGGGGCGTTGCCGCCGAGTTCCAGCGACATTTTCTTGACCGTGCCGGCGCACTGCTGCATCAGCAACTGACCGATGGGGGTCGAGCCGGTGAAGGTCAGCTTGCGGACAATCGGGCTGGCCGTCATGACACCACCGATGGCGCTCGCCTTGCCGGTCACCACACTGAAGACACCTGCAGGGACGCCGGCCCGTTCGGCCAGTTCGGCCAGGGCCAGGGCGGAAAGCGGGGTCTGCTCGGCCGGCTTGAGGATGATGGTGCAGCCGGCGGCCAGGGCCGGGGCGACCTTGCGGGTGATCATTGCCGACGGGAAATTCCACGGCGTGATCGCGGCGCAGACGCCGACTGGTTCCTTGGTGACGACCAATTGGCGGTCCTTGAAGGGCGACGGGATGACTTCGCCGTAAGCGCGCTTGGCTTCCTCGGCGAACCACTCGATGTAGGCGGCGGCGTAGGCGATCTCGCCACGGGATTCGGCGAGGGGCTTGCCTTGTTCGGCGGTCATCAGCGCGGCGAGGTCTTCCTGGTGGGTCATGAGCAGGTCGAACCAGCGGCGGAGGATGCGGGAACGCTCGGCGGCGGTGGTTTCGCGCCAGGTTTTGAGGGCTTCATCAGCGGCGGCGATGGCGCGCTCAGTTTCGGCGGTGCCGCAGCGGGGGACGGTGGCGATGGTTTCGCCAGTCGCCGGATTGGTGACGGGGAAGGTTTCGCCGTTGTCGGCGGGGGTCCAGGTGCCGTTGATGTAGCAGGATTGGCGGAGGAGGTTGGGGTCAGTTAGGGACAGCATGGGGTTGTTCTCCTATTGGTTTCTTTAATTGGGCATTTTGCGACTAATTAGCCGGGGTTCCGCCCTTGCGGGGCGTCTCACTTTTTCTTGCTTCGCCAAGAAAAAGTAAGCAAAAAGAAGGCGACCCTAGGTCGGTGCCGGCTACGCCGGTACCCTGCGCTACTCGAAACGCCGGGCGGCTGCGCAACTCGGGGCTGCGCCCCTCAAACAGTGCTCGCCGAAGGCCCCCGGCGCTTCTGCGTTGCTCGGCACCTCTCAAGGGGCCCGGTGAAACAACGCGCGCTGAACGGTCTGTCTCGTTATTCCCGGGCAGGCGGGAATCCATGCCTGGGACTGGACTCCCGCCTGCGCGGGAGTGACGGTGGTTGGGGCCGGGCTCGGTTTTGACTTTCGGGTCCCCGTGTGGAGCGCCGAGCAACGCAGAAGCCGGCGGATAAGGGCGAGGACTGTCTGAGGGCGTAGCCCGAGTTCCGCAGCCCCCGCCGACTTCGAGTAGCGCAGGGCAGTCGGCAACGCCGACCGCGTAACCCGGGGTCGCCTTCTTTTTGGCTACTTTTTCTTGGCGAAGCAAGAAAAAGTACGCCCGCCAACAAGGCGGAAACCCAAGCCCGAGCACGGGAAACAGCATTAGTAAGCCGCCCCGGTCTTCCCGGATTCAGCCTTCTTGAACCTGTCGGCCAGAGCCACCGCCGAATTCCGCAGCAGCAGCGCATCCACCCCAACCAACAGGAAGTTTGCCCCAATCTGCCGATAAGCCTCGGCAGCCACTGGATCGGCAGAGAACACCCCAGCCGCCTTGCCAGCCGCCGCAATCCTGCGAATCGCCCCCTCAACCGCTGCCTTGACCTCCGGATGCCCCGGATTCCCGAGATACCCCATCGAAGCCGCAAGATCGGACGGCCCGATGAACACCGCATCGACACCCTCAACGCACAAAATATCGTCCAGCCCAACCAACCCAGCCATCGACTCGATCTGCACGATCAAACACATTTCCTCGTCGGCGTGAGCAAAGTAGCCCTCTACGCCATTCCAGCGCGCCGCCCGGGCCATCGCCGTGCCCACCCCGCGCATACCGTGCGGCGGATAACGCATGGCGCGGACCAGCTTTTCGGCATCGGCCGCGCTTTCGACCATCGGCACCATCAACGTCTGGACGCCGCCGTCGAGCAGCTGCTTGATGCGCGCCACGTCGTGATCGACGGTGCGCACCACCGGCCGCACCGGGTACGGGGCCAGGGCCTGCAACTGTTCGATGATCGAACGCAGGTCGTTCGGACCGTGCTCGCCGTCGATCAGCAGCCAGTCGAATCCGGTGCCGGCGACTATTTCGGCGGTGTAGGCGTTGGCCAGGCCGAGAAAGAGGCCGATCTGGGTTTCGCCGGCGGCCAGCGCGCGCTTGAATGAGTTGAGGGGCATGTCCATGATCGGCTCCGGTGGCTTAGACGAAACGGCAGGTGATGTTGCCGAGCGGGCCGTAATCGACATGGAAGGTGTCGCCGCGGCTGGCCGGCACCGGCCGGGTGAAGGAGCCGGCGAGGATGATCTGGCCCGGCTCGAGCGCCACGCCGTGCGGCGCGAAACGCTTGGCCAGCCAGGCGATGCCATTCGCCGGGTGGTTCAGGACGCCGGCGGCGACGCCGGTTTCCTCGATGATGCCGTTGCGGTAGAGCAAGGCGGAAACCCAGCGCAGATCGACATCCATCGGCTTGATCGGCCGGCCGCCCATGATGATGCCGGCGTTGGCGGCGTTGTCGGAGATGGTGTCGAAAACCTTGCGCGGCCGCTTGCTGTCGGGGTCGATGCGCTGCGAGCGGGCGTCGATCAGTTCGAGCGCCGGGATCACGTAGTCGGTGGCGGACAGCACGTCGAGCATCGTGACGTTTTCACCTTCGAGGCGGTCTTTCAGGATGAAGGCCAGCTCGACTTCGATCATCGGCACGATGAAGCGGTCGACCGGAATCTCGCCGCCATCGGCGAAAACCATGTCGTCGAGCAGTGTGCCGTAATCCGGCTCGTCAATCTGCGACGACATCTGCATGGCGCGTGAGGTCAGGCCAATCTTGTGGCCGACGATCTTGCGGCCTTCGGCGATCTTCATGTCGACCCAGGCCTTCTGGATGGCGTAGGCGTCGGGGATGGTGATTTCCGGGTAGTCCAGCGAGACCTGGCGGATCTGCTGGCGGGTCTTCTCGGCTTCGTGGAAGCGGCGGGCGGTCGCTTCGATCAGGTCTTGGGGAAACATGGTCAGTCCTCTTGGTGGGCTATTCCTTGTGCAAGTCAGTTGTGACGCGAAGACGAGCCGCAGACAGTGCGATTAGCACGGCAAGGCGATGTCGACAAAGTCACGGCTGGCTTGCGCAAGGAATTAGGTCTTCTTGTAGCGCGGGTGGATATTGTTTTTCTTCCAGGTGCCGGCTTCGCTGAATTCGGAGAATTCCATCGACAGCGCCAGTCCGCGCTCGGCAAAAATGGCGGCGAAGTGTTCAGTGATCATTGCGAACAGTTCGTCGCAGGCTTTCTTCTTTTCCGCCTCAGAGCGCCCGGCGCCGACCTTCAGCGAGGCATGGACGAAGGCGTCGTCGGGCTGGCTGCCGTCGGCGATGCAATAGTCCCTGAGCCAGACGACGCGGGAGCGGATGCCCCGATCGGGAATACCCCACCCTGGGCGATCAGCACCTGGTTGGATTTCTTGAGCAGCCCCGGAATATCGGCTTTCGCCGTATCGAGGTTGTTGGTGATTTCATAAACAAGATGGGGCATTTCCCGCTCCTTGGGAGGTTAGGCCAGGGCCAGTTCGGCTTCTTCGCGGTGGCTGACGGCCGGGATGCCGGCCACCGGCAGGCTGACGACGACCTGGCCGGTACCCGAGCTTTCGAAGTAGGGGCAGACGATCTCGGCCTTGCCTTCGAACTTGTCCCAGCCGATGGCGCCGAACAGCATCGCGGTGTCGTGCATCTTGCCTTCGCCGGTGCAGTACTGGGCGTACTCGGGCAGCATGCGCAGGAAGGTGTCCCACTCGCCGCCTTCCCAGAGTTGCAGGGCGCGCAGGTCGACCTGTTTGTTGAATTCGCGGCTGATCGAATTGAAGCCTTCCTCGACCAGGCGGTTTTCCCAGATCTGGTGCGACATCGAACCGGAAGCGACGATGGCGACCTTGCAGTTGCTGCGGGCGACTGCCTTGGCCAGCGCTTCGCCAAGGATGCGCGACTCTTCCAGGCTGCCGAAGGTGCTCCAGCCGGCGATCGAAATGACGCGGATCTTGCCTTCCGGGTTCATGTAGCGCATGGGCAGAATCGTGCCGTATTCGAGATCGAGCGAAGCGACCTGGTGGGCGCGCGTCTTGACACCCATGGCGGTGGCTTCCTCGGCGATCAGGTTGCCGAGTTCCGGGTTGCCCGGGAATTCGTAGGGCAGGTCCTGGATGAAATGCGGGAACTCGTGGCTGGTGTAGTTGCCCTTGTGCACCGCATTGTTGTTGATGTGGTAACCGGCATTGACCAGCCAGTGGGTGTCGAACACGATGAAGGTATCGACCCCCAGCTCGACGGCACGGCGGCCGAGTTCGCGCTCGGCGTCGATCGCCGCCTGGCGGCAGCCCTGGGCCGGGCCGGGCATTTCGGAAATAAGCATCGACGGCACGTGGGTGCACTTGATGGCCATAAGGATTTCGCCCATGAGTTTGTCTCCTGAAGAATTGTTGTCGGTTTCTCTATCGGGGAATCGAATGGTCTGGCGTCTGGCTTAAAGCTCTTTTAGACCGGGAAAATGGCGTTGATCTGGCCGGTGCCGGAGGAACCGAAGTAAGGCGTCACCACTTCGGCCTTGCCTTCGTACTGGTCCCAGCCGAGCACGCCGAGCAGCATCGCGGTGTCGTGCATGTTGCCCTCGCCGTGGCACTTGACAGCGTACTCGGGCAGCATGCCGCAGAAGGTCTTCCAGTCGCCCTTCTGCCACAGGTCGACGACGTGGTGATCGACGGTTTCCAGGAACGGATCCCAGACCTTGTGCAGGAACTGGTCGGAAACGCCGTTCTGGGCGAAGCGGTGCGACAGCGAACCGGAAGCCAGCACGGCGACGTTGCCTGCGCAGTTTTCCTCGATGGCGCGGCGCACGGCGCGGCCGAGTTCGACCGAGTCCGGCAGGTTATGCACAGTGCACAGCGCGGAGATCGAGACGACCTTGAAACGCTTGTCCTCGTTCATGTAGCGCATCGGGACCAGAGTGCCGTATTCGAGCGCCAGGCTGGTCGCGTCGTGGGCGCGGGTCAGCACACCGGCGGCCGTGGCCTGCTCGGCGATGGCCTTGCCCAGTTCCGGATTGCCCTGGTACGAGAAGGGCATGTTCTTGATGAAGTGCGGCAGTTCGTTGGAGGTGTAGATGCCCTCCCAGCTCGGCGCGCAATTGATGTGGTAGCCGGAATTGACCAGCCAGTGCGTGTCGAAGACGACAATGGTATCGACGTTCAGCTCACGCATGCGGCGGGCGATTTCCTTGTGGCCGTCGATGGCGGCCTGGCGGCAGCCCTTGTGCGGGCCGTCCTGTTCTGACAGGTACATCGACGGCACGTGGGTGATCTTGGCGGCGAGAACGAGTTTGCCCATGGCTTATACCCCCCAGCGCGGGATGTGATGGCTGCCGTAGGAGACGGCGATGTTCTTGGCCTCGCAGAACACTTCGTAGCTGTAGTGGTTGCCTTCGCGGCCGGTGCCGGAGGCCTTGGAACCGCCGAAGGGCTGGCGCAGGTCGCGAACGTTCTGGCTATTGACGAAGGTCATGCCCGACTCGATGGCCTTGGCCAGGCGGATGGCGCGACCGGTGTTGTTGGTCCACAGATAGGACGACAAACCGTAGGGCGTGTCGTTGGCGATGCGCACGGCGTCCTCTTCGGCCTTGAAGCGGATGATGCAGGGCACCGGCCCGAAGATTTCTTCCTGGGCGATGCGCATCTTGTTGTCGACATCGGCGAAGACGGTCGGCTGGACCCAGAAACCCTTCTTGAACTTGTCGTCGACCAGCGGCGTGCCGCCGCCGAAGACGACCTTGGCGCCTTCCTGCTTGCCGAGTTCGATGTAGTAATTGACCTTGTCCATGTGACCCTTGGAGATCATCGGGCCGATGATGGTGTTCTGGTCCATCGGGTCGCCCACGGTCAGGCGCGAGGCGCGGGCCGCGAAGTCGGCGACGAACTTGTCGTAGATGCCGGCCTGAACAATGATCCGCGAGCCAGCCGTGCAGCGTTCGCCGTTGTTCGAGAAGATCATGAAGATGGCGGCGTCGAGGGCGCGTTCGTAATCGGCGTCGTCAAAGATGATGAAGGGCGACTTGCCGCCCAGTTCCATCGAGAACTTCTTGAGGCCGGCGGCCTTGACGATGCGGTTGCCGGTGGCGGTGGAGCCGGTGAAGGAGATCGAACGGACATCCGGGTGCGAAACCAGCGGTTCGCCGGCCTTGTCGCCGAAGCCATGAACGACGTTGAAGACGCCGGCCGGGATGCCGGCTTCGAGGGCCAGTTCGCCGAGGCGATTGGCGGTCAGCGGCGAGAGTTCCGACATCTTCATCACGGCCGTATTGCCGAAAGCCAAGCAGGGCGCGGTCTTCCAGGTGGCAGTCATGAACGGCACGTTCCACGGCGAGATCAGCGCGCAGACGCCGACCGGCTGCCACAGCGTGTAGTTGAGGTGGCCGGTGTCGGAATCGTAAGTTTCGCCATGCATGTGCTGGATCAGCTCGGCGAAGTAGTTGAAGTTGTCGGAAGCGCGCGGAATCAGCACGCGCTTGGTCTGGTTGGTGACCTGGCCGCAGTCGGCGGTTTCCATGTCGGCAATCGGCTCGACATTGGCAGCAATCAGTTCGCCCAGCTTGCGCACCAGACGGGCGCGTTCCTTGACCGGTGTCGCGGCCCAACCCGGAAAGGCGGCCTTGGCGGCGGCGACGGCGGCGTTGATTTCTTCCTGGCCGCCGCTGGCGACGGTGTCGATGACTTCGCCGGTAGCCGGGTTGAGGGTTTCGAAGGTTTCCTTGCTGCCGACCTTCTGGCCGTTGATGATGTGATGAATCATGCTGTTCTCGCTTTCTTTATACGGTGGCGAAATACGTCTGGTCGTCGACGATGGTGTTGATCAGGCAGCAGACACCTTCCACTTCAGTCTCGATGACATCGCCGGCCTTGACGTCGGCCAGGCCTTCCGGCGTGCCGGTCAGGATGATGTCACCGGGGTTCAGGGTCATGAAGGAGGTCAGATATTCGATCAGAGTCGGGATGTCGAAAATCATGTCGGCGGTCGTGCCCTGCTGGGTCGTCTTGCCGTTGACCCGCGTCGTCAGCTTCAGTGCCATCGGGTTGGTCACATCGTCGCGGTCGACCAGCCAGGGGCCGAGCGGCGTGCAGCCGTCACGGTTCTTGACGCGCAGGTTCGGGCGGTAATAGTTCTCGAGGTAGTCACGGATGGCGTAGTCGTTGGCCACCGTGTAACCGGCAACCATCTCCATCGCCTCGGCCTTGGCGACGTTCTTGCCGGTCTTGCCGATGACCACGGCCAGCTCGCACTCATAGTGCATGTAGGTGGCGTCGGCCGGGCGGCGGGTCTGGGCCCGGTGACCGACGATGGTGTTCGGCCCTTTCAAGAAGGCGAGCGGCACTTCCGGCGCCTTGAAAGCCAGTTCCTTGGCGTGGTCGGCGTAGTTGAGGCCGAGCGCGAAGACGGCGCCGGGGACGACCGGCGGCAGCCAGCTGACGTCGGCTTCATTGAGCAAACGGCCATCGGCCAGACGGACACGGCCATCGGCGGCCTGCGTCACTTGGTGGATGGCGCCCTGATAGGCAATGCGACCGCGCTTCATGCCTGCGCTCCTTGAATCGAGAATTGGAGACTGCCGACGCCTTCGGCACTAATCCTGACCTGGCTGCCGGCCGCCACCTGCGGCGCCTGGTAGCTAACTCCGACCAGCAGCACGTCGCCCTGGGCGAGCGTCATGAACTCGCTGACGTCGACCAGCAGTTGCGCCGGATCGCGCACCAGATCGGCCAACGAACGCTGCTCGACGAGCAGGCCGTCGAATTCGGTGCGCAATTGCAGATGGGCCAGATCGACCAGCGGCTTGACCGAGGACAGCGGCAGCGAACCGTCGAAGCACTTTTCGCGGATCGCCGGGCGGTAGTAGCTGGCGTGCGGCAGGCTGAGGTCGGCGGCGAGCACGATGCCGGCCACGGCGGCCAGCGCATTGTCGCGGTTCAGGCGGCCGGAGGCGCGACCGATGACCAGACCGATGGTGGCGCCGACTTCGACGTTATTCGCGCCGGCCGGCAGGCTGACGGTCCCGCCGCAGGCAACCCGGGTGTTGGCCGGCTTGATGTACATCGCCGGGGCCTGCGGGGCGCCCTTGTAAGGCGCCGCTTCCAGCGCTTCGCTGCCGATCTTGCGGACGGAAGCGCGGTCGTTGAGGACGACGCCGTAAACCGTGCCGCTGACTTTCTGTTCAATCATTGATTCAGTCTCCAATCAGCCGAGGTAGTGCACCAGGCCGAGGCACATGACGGGGAAAAAGACGAGGGCGATGATGCGGATGAAATCGGAGGCCAGGAAAGGCATGACCCCCCAGGCAGTTTCCTTCATCGGCACGTCCTTGGCGATCTTGTTGATGACGTAGAGGTTCATGCCGACCGGCGGATGGACCAGGCCGATCTCGACCACCATGAGCGCCAGGATGCCGAACCACACCGACTTGTCGTCGACGCTCATGCCGAAGAAGTCGAGCCCCATGACCATCGGGTAGAAGATGGGGATGGTCAGCAGGATCATGGCCAGCGAATCCATGACGCAGCCGAGCAGGATGTAGATGATGAGGATCGAGAACAGCACGACCAGCGGCGGCAGGCCGCTCTGCTGCACCCAGGTCGCCAGCTCGGTCGGCATTTGCGACAGGGCGAGACTGGAGTTCAGCAGGTCGGCGCCGATCAGCACCATGAAGATCATGCCGGTGGCGTGGGCCGTGCCGTAGACGCTCTGCAGGAAATCCTTGGTCCGCATGCCGCCGGAAACCGCGGCGATAATGCCGCAGGCGGCGGCGCCGATCGAGGCGGCCTCGGTCGGGTTGGCCCAGCCGCCGTAGATGCCGACGATGACGACGAGGAAGACGCAAAGCACGGGAATGATGTTGATCTGGGCCTTGATCATTTCGGCGAACGGCACCTTCTTGCCGGCCGGACCAGCCGCCGGGTCGCGGCGGACGATGAAGGCGATGACCAGGATGTAGCCCAGCGCGGCGATGATGCCCGGCACCACGGCGGCGACGAAGAGCTTGCCGATCGATTCCTGGGTCAGTACGGCGTAGATGACCAGCGGCACCGAGGGCGGAATCAGGATGCCCAGCGTGCCCGAGGCGGCCAGCGTGGCCGTCGACAGCTTGCCGGAATAGCCAGCCGCCTTGAGTTCAGGCAGGGCGACCTGGCCCATGGTGGCGGCGGTCGCCAGCGAGGAGCCGCAGATCGCGCCGAAGGCGGCGCAGGCTGCCGTCGAGGCCATCGCCAGGCCGCCGCGCCAGTGGCCGATCAGCGTGCCGGCCGCCTTGAACAGCGCCTTGGACAGGCCGCCGTGGGTGGCGAACTGGCCCATCAGGATGAACAGCGGAATGACCGCCAGGTCGTAATTGGAAACCCGGGCGTAGACCAGGTTGTTCAGGGTGTACAGCAGGCCGTTGGCGGCGCCGCTGTTCATCACCAGGTAGATGCCGGAGCCAGTGATGAACATCGCCATCGCGATATGAACCCGGATGGAGAGCATCGCCAACAGCGTGCCGAAGCCGATCAGGCCGATGGTGGTGCCGCTCATTTGTGTGCTCCCGGGATTTTCTTGGTCGGATGGAAGTGGGCATAGGCCCGATAGATGGCACAGACCATCATCAGCGCCAGGCCAGGCACGAGCAGCGCCGTCGGAATCCATAGCGGCAGAGAAACCAGCGTCGTCACTTCCTGCGACTCGTGGGTGGCGATCGCCGACAGGATGGTCCGCCAGGCGAGGATGCCGGCGACGATGGCGAACAGCAATTCGGTCGCGCCGTCGATCGGCCGCTTCAGCGAATCACGCATGCTTTCGGTGAAGAAATCCACCTTGATATGCTCGCCGAGCAGGGTGCAGTACGGCAGGAAGGCCGTTGCCGCCACCGCCGTACCCGCCTGCATCAGTTCGATATCGCCGTCGACCGAGCCGAAGCCCAGCTTGCGGCCGATGATCGAGACCAGCGACATCGCGATCAGGGCGATGAACAGCACGCCACCGGAAATCGCCATCGTTTTTCCCGCCATGATCAGGTAGTGCTCGACCTTGTCGTGCTCTACCAGTTCATGGGGTATCCCCATTGGATCGTGCATGCTGTTCTCCTTTCCCGGATCTTTTTATTTGTTGGTGCCGGTCAATTCGCGGGCCGAGGCGATCAGCTTCTTGCCGTCCAGGCCCTTGTCGCCGACCTGCTTGGCCCACTCCTCTTCGACGCTGGCCGTGGCCTGTTTCATGGCCGCGACTTCGATGGCGCTGAAGGTCGTGATCTGGTCGCCCTGGGCAGCGATTTTCTTGCGCGTGTCGGCGGCGACACCGTCGAACATGGCGCCGAACTTGCCGACCATGGCTTCGCCCGTGGTCTTGTCGACGATGGCCTTGAGGTCGGCCGGCAGGCTGTCGTAGCGCTGCTTGTTCATCAGCACGGTGAGCACGGTGGCGGTCGGGTGAGCGACACCGGCGGCCGGCTGAGCATGGAACTTGGTGACTTCGGACAGCTTGGTCGGATAAACCAGTTCCCAGGCGCCGAGCGAGCCGTCGACGACGCCCTTGGCGATGGCCTCGGTGACCTGGGCCGGAGGCATGGCGACCGGCGAACCGCTGAGCGCGGCCAGCGTCTTGGCGCCGACGCGGGTCGAAGTGCGCAGCTTCATGCCGTTGAAGCCGGTCAGACCGACTACGGCCTTCTTCGCGGTATGCACGGCCTGGCCGCCGTCGGTATGGAAGGCGAGGACCTTGTAGGCGGCGAATTCCTGCTGGGCGTTTTGCTGGTAATACTTCCACAGCGCCTTGGAACTGGAGGTGGCGTCGGCCACCATGAACGGCAGTTCGAAAGCCTCGATCGCCGGGAAGCGGCCGGCCGAATAACCCGGGCCGGTCCACACCACGTCGGCGACGCCGTTCTTGACCTGATCAACCAGCTGGGCCGGCGTGCCGCCGAGCTGCATGGCCGGGTAGAACTGGCAGGCGATGCGGCCGTTCGATTCCTTCTTCATTTCGTCGCACCAGGGCTGCAGGACCTTTTGCTGGGTCGGCGCGGCGGAGGGCAGGAAGTGGGCGATCTTGAAAGTGACTTCCTGGGCGGCGGCCGACAGCGAAACAGCCATGGCGCCGAGAACGGCTATGTGACGGTAGTTCATGCGACATCTCCTCTTTGTGGACTTGGGCAAGCACCCAGTTTCATTAATATGTTAGCAATTAAATCACTACGATATTAGTGAGTCAACGCTCTTGAATAATATTTTTGCGAATTCTTTTCCGACGTCAGGCCCGATCGATAAGCGGGTGGCGATGTATCTGGAAGCGCCTGCCGCGAAAATCGATTTCGTCTTCGAACACCGCCCCCACCGAACGGGCGACGCGCAGAGAGGCAAGATTGTCGCGGTGAATGAAACTGATCGGCGGCTGCTCCGGGTAGGCGGCCTGCGCCACCCGCTGGACCGCCCGCGCCGCCTCGCTAGCGTAGCCCCTGCCCCAGCACGCCGGATTGAGCGCCCACTTGATTTCGCGCTCGGGAAAATCGACCGGGTACCACAGGCCGACGGCGCCGATCATCGCCCCGCTCGCTTTCTCCTCCAGAGCGTAGGGACCGTAGCCGCGGAGCAGCCAGTGGCCGGCCAGGGTGGCCGTCTGCCGCCAGCTCTCGCCTTCGGTCAGCACCCGGCCCAGCGTGTAGCGGGTGCACTCCGGGTTGGAATAATGGGCGTGCATGCTGCGCCAGTCGTCTTCGCGAAACATGCGGAGGATCAGGCGTTCGCTTTCGAGTTGCTGGGGAATGGTGAATTCAGTCATCGAAGAGGTCTGGTCAAAAAAAGGCCGCGACAAGCGCGGCCTCAAAGGGTGGGTACTGCAGAGAAAAGTTGTTACACCCGCTTGAACAGCGGGCTGCGCACCTGCTGGGCGTCGGCGGCCGAGAAGAACTTCTCGGTGTAGATGTCGCGCTCGAACAGGCGGCCTTGCATCAGGGTCGTGATGCAGGCCTCGATCATGACCGGCGGCCCGCACAGGTAGGCCTTGCGGCCGCGAAAATCGTTGTCGAAGTGGTTTTTGGCCGCTTCATGGACGAAACCGCGGAATCCGCTCCAGCCGCTGTCGGCCGGCTCGTCGTTGAGAGCCGGCACATAGGTGAAGTGCGGATGCTTCGCCGCCAGTTCGACGAATTCCTGGTGATAGTAGAGTTCACCCTGATTGCGCGCCCCGTAGACCAGCGTGATCGGCAGATCGCCGCCCTCCTCCAGCAGCTCGAGAATCATCGAGCGCGGGCTGGAGAGGCCGGAACCGCCGGCCATGAACAAGGACGGCACATTGGCCGACTTGTGCACGAAGAAGCGGCCGTAGGGGCCGGAGACGGTGATCTTGTCGCCGACCTTGAGTTCGTTGTGGAGCCAGGTCGTGCCGGCGCCGCCGGGAACGATGCGGATATTGAGTTCGATCTCGTTGCCGGTCGACGGCGCGTTGGCCAGCGAGAAGGCGCGGTGGCCCATGTCGTTCGGCAGGTAGAGGTTGATGTACTGGCCGGCCTGAAAGTCGAGCACCTCGTCGTTCGGCAGTTTGAGCCAGATGCCTTTGATGGTCGGCGTCAGGTTCTCGATGCGGCTGACCGTGCCATGGAAATCCTTGACCGGGATGTCGCGCGCATCCTCGTCGACTTCCATCTCGACTTCGATGACCGTATCGGCTTCGAGCGTCGCACAACAGGCCAGCGCCTGGCCTTCTTCGCGCTCGTAGTCCATCAGCGCGAAGCTCGAGGCGTTGTTGTGATCGACCTCGCCGTCGGTGATGCACACCTTGCAGGTCGCGCAATAGCCCTGGCCGCAGGCGTGCGGCAGGTAGATGCCAGCGCGCAGCGCGGCGTCGAGGATGGTCTGGCCGTCTTCGACTTCGATGCTGCGGCCGAGCGGCTCGATGGTCAGTTCGTAACTCATGTTTGCTCCTGAGTTGTTAGTCTCTAGTTACTAGTTGCTAGCAAAGGCGAACCAGCGCTGCTTTGCTAACAACTAGCGACTAATAACTAGCAACTAATCAATATCCGGTACCGGCAATACCGTCCAGACCCGGCGTCCGGAAACGGATCAGGTCCTTGTGGCCGATGCCGTTCTCTTTCAGGCTCTTGTTGCGATCCGGCGTGAAGGGCGTGTTGCCGTTCTGCCAGACGACCGTGTTCCAGTCGATCTGCGACCAGTCCGGGTGGTAGCTGAAGCACTCGGCCATCTGCTCGAGGATCACCGCAAACGGTGTTTCCGGCGGCAACGCCAGCACGAAGGGGCGCGAGAACATGCGGTGGCGCTCCCAGTTCACGTACAGCAACTGCTTGCCCTTGTAGTTCTCGAGGGCGTCGCTGGACTTGAACTCGTACGGCGCCAGGGTTTTCAACATCGTCATTGCTGTCTCCTTAGTTCTTGGTGGCCTGTTCGCGCCAGGCGGCGAAGTTTTTCTGGTCGTCCGAGCCGTTGAAGTCGCCGGTGGCGCGCTTGTCGAGCTTCCAGTAGTCGAGCATCTGGCTGCCCGGCTTGTAGTCCGACGCATTGACATCGACGCCGTCCGGTTCGCAGTTGCCCTGCAGGGCCTGGTGCGACGAGATGAAGGTCTGGATGTACTTCTCCGGCTCGTTGTCGAAGATTTCCTTGCAGTGGTCGGAGCAGGTGTGGAACTTCTCGCCCTTATAGACCGACTCGCGGAAGCACATTTCCATCGGGTCGCCCGGCTCGTTGAACTTCATGGTGCTGACGCAGACCTGGCAGTTCATCGGCTGCGTCTTGTTGTTGTAGCGGTTGCCGGCCTTTTCCTGGGCGTCGAGGTACTCGAGCACCGGACGATAGTATTTATCGAAGGTGTTGGGATATTTCTCGGACAGCCAATCCATTTCGTCGGGCGACGGAATCCAGGTATGGAACGGCGTCGCATCGGGCTTCATGTAGAAACCGATCCACGACTGGTGGGTGACGTGTTCCTTTTCCTCGATGGTCTGGCCGAAGCACTTCGGGATGGTGATGCCGTAGCGGGCGAGGTCCTTGAACAGGGCGCCGCCGTTTTCCTCGACGTACATTTCCCAGGCTTCCTTGAAGCTCATGATGCGCTTGGGCAGCATGTAATCCATCATCATGCCGACCGAGGCCAGCTTGCGGGTGCCGCGCCAGGTCCATTTGTCGATCCAGCGCTGGACGATGGGCAGGTTGTCCGGGTCCTGCTCGAGCATGAACTTGATGCATTCGAGGCCGAGCGTCATGTGACGGGCTTCGTCGGACTGCGCCGAGAAGCCGACGGTCATCGCCGCCATGTCGCCGTTGTAGGCGGCGCCGGAAATGAAGGGCACGAACAGGATGTTGGTCAGCACGTATTCGAAGGCGAAGCCGATGGCGACCATGAATTCGAACGGGCCGGCGGTGATCGCGTCGTCGAAGAAGGACTTGCCGTCGGACAGGTACCACATGCGGGATTGCTGATGGGCGAACTCGTCCATCCCGTTGTAGTACTTGTTGTAATTCGAGATCGAGTGGATCTGCGTCTGGAAGTGACGGTACTCGTCGACCGCCTGCATCTGGCAGGCGACGCGCGGACCGGCGCCGTTCATCTGCCGGCCCATCATCGAGAAGCCGCGGGCTGCCATCAGTTCGAGCGGCGGGGTCGAGCCGAGGAAAAGCTTCAGGACATTGATGTAGCGGGCGTCGGTGACCGACAGGTGGCCGTTGTTCTGGTTGAAGCCGTCGAGGATGGCGTAGAGCTTCCGTTCCTTCTCCGACTGGTACTTCCAGTAGGCGTCCATGGTCAGGCGGAAGGGATCCTCCCACTTGTCCCAGTCGTGAATCTTGATCCCCTCGTAGGTGGTCTGCGGGAAGACGTCTTCCATTTTCTGGTAGGTCGTGTCCCAGGCCAGATCGCGGGTCATCAGCGAGTAGCGCTCTTTGAGGCCGAGCTTCTTGGCAGCTTTCATATCCATGGTGTTCTCTCCTTGGCGGCCGGAATCAGGAATTCCAGGTCAGGGTAAATTCGTCGTCGGTCTCGTCCAGATTGCCGGAGATGGTGATCAGGTGCAGTTGCAGCTCCTGCAAATCGAACTCGCGACCCATCTTTTCCGTGACCGTCTCGCGCTTGATGACCAGACGGTTCGGCACGTCGATCTTCACCATCGACGGCTGATCGTCGACCATGGCCCCTGGGTTGTCGTCGAGGATGGCCTCGATGATGCAGCGGGAGTCGTCGTTCTTCTGGAATGCGATAAATGCGTTGGACATGCGGCTTCCTTTACAGGGTGATACCGGCCTTGGCGGCGCGGGCATTCAGGTTCAGAACGAGTTCTTCCATGACGAGGTCGGCTTCGCCGCCGAAGGCCAGGGCGGCGACCGGCTTCAGGGCCTTGATCGCCCGCTCGCGCCAGTGCTTGACCCACTCGGCCAGTTGCGCCTTGTTCTCGGCGTTGTCGGCAGCGGTCGTCTTGAGGATGGAATCCATCCACTTGGTGGTTTCGCCGAACCATTCGCGCTGGAAGCGGGTCAGCATCGAGAAGACCGGGCTGTAGGCGGCGTTGAGCTTTTCGTTGAAACGCTCGTAGATCAGCGGATAGAGCAGACCTTCGAGGGCGAAATCCTGGGCAACCAACACCTGGAACCAGTCCTTCTCGACCATCAGGTCCTCGACGTAGCGGCGCAGTTCCTGCCACTCGGCGCCTTCCAGCCAGGCGGTCTTGGCGGTAGCCAGCGCATCGAGGTCGTTGAAGGCCATGCCGAGCCGGGTCACGTACTGGGCGACGCCCAGCTGATCCATGCTGGCGTAGCAGGCGGCCTGGGAAATGGCGATGCCGTAGCCGTAGGACGAGACGTAAGCCTTGTTGAGATTCGAGGCCCAGGCGACGTGGCGCAGCGGCAGGAAGACCTTGAGCGCTTCCTCCTTGCCGGCGGCCGGATAGGCGGCGGCCAGCCCGAGTTCGTCAACCAAATCGAAGTCGCCTTCGGCGATTTCCTGCATCTTGCCGCGGGCCAGGGTCCAGGCGCCGTAGTAGTACTGGCGCGGGTCTTTGAGCGCATACCAGTCCTTCATCGTGATCGCAGTACGGGTGGTATCGAAGATCTCGTACTGCGGCTCCCAGGTCGGGCGGTAGTGGTAGTTCTCGACTGGCTGCAGGTCCATGGTGGCTTCGATGTAGCGCGAAGCCGGCTTGTCGGCACCCATGCGCCGGGCCAAATGGCCAAAGGTCTGGCGCAGCGGTGTGATGCTGACTGTCCGCAAATCTATTGCCATGCTTGTCTCCTCAAAAAACAGATCGGTGCGGTCGCCCGCCCCGGAAAGTCAAAAATCCTTAGCGGAAGCGCTGGTGGGTGGCCTGGTGCAGGTTCCACTTGAAGTCGGCATCGGCAGCATCGGCATCGACGGCCACGGCCGGCCCGTCGGTGATGAATTCGACCCGGTTGTTGGCGCAGAACTCGTCGAATGCCGCCTTGGGCATGACCAGCTCGACCGCGACATCGGGGTCGCCGATGGCGAATTCGAATTCGATCAGGCCGTTCGACAGGGTGCGCATGACGCGCACGAACTTGCGCGTGATGTCGAAATTACCTTCTGCCATGTCGTCTCGCTCCTCATTCGTTAGACCGCCTTGTCGGGCAGTTCTCTGATGAAGCACATTAAATCTTTTACTAAGATATTAATGAATGGACGTTTGGGGAAATGACTTGTACTTTTCGTAACCGGGAGGATCAGGCCTGGCCGGCCAGGCGATACTGGCTGGGCGGCACGCCGGTGCGCTTGGTGAAGAAGCGCGAAAAATAGGCCGGATCGACGAAACCCAGCTGGTAGCTGATCTCGCTGACCGGCACCGCGGAGAAGCGCAGCAGGCGGCGCGCTTCCTGGAGCAGCCGTTCGTGCACGACTTCCTTCGAAGGCAGGTTGGCCATCCGGCGACAGATGTCGTTGAGCCGGGCCTCGGTGACCGAGAGACGGATGGCGTATTCGGACAGCGTCAGGTGATCGCGGAAATGCGCTTCGACCAGATCGCAGAACTGCAGGAACAGGCGCAGATCCTCGCTGCGCTCCGGGCGCGGCGCCGAGGCTGGCTCGTGGGCCAGGAGCAGGCGGCTGAGATGGATGAAGGCGCATTCGCCGAGAGCCCGGACCAGCGCCGAATGCCCCTTGGCATCGCGCTCGGTTTCGCGTTGCAGCAACTCGACCGTATCCACCAGGGCCGTGAAATCGGCGGCACTTTCGGCCGGCAGGCTGGCCAGCTCGATAAACGCCGCCTCGCGCAGCAAAGCATCCGGCCACTGGCCGGGCATCGCCCGGTACCAGCTGCGCACGACTTCCTGGCGGACGGTCAACACATGGCCATCGGTATCCTCCTCGGAATAGAAGGAATGCGGCACGGTCGGCGGCGTGAAGATGACCAGCGGCGCATCGCCGCAATAGACGCCCTCGTCGAGATTCAGGCGGATGCTGCCGCGGGTCAGCAGATGGACCTGGAAGAAGCAGTAGTGGCGATGAGGCGGCGTGTTGCGCCCGAAGAACTGGGCCAGGCGGCCGAAGGTCTCGTAGTGGATCTCGCACTCCGGATCGCGCTGATCGTAGACCCGGCCGATATGGATATCCGGGATGGCCTGGAGCGGCGCCGCGGTCATTCCCACACTTCCTTCGGATTCACGAAACCTCCCGTCACGGTATTGCTCAAATCAACATTGCCGATTCGATCACTAACATATTAGTCAGTCAACTGGTATCATTTAAGCAACGCATCCGCTTTCGATGCCGGCCCCTGAACCTGACCAGAGAGCACCCGCCATGTCCCGCAAGCTCGCCTACCGCAACCTGCCGCAACTCTTCCTGAAAGCCCGGGAAGAACTATTGTGCCACTTCCGACCGATCATCACCCACTTCGGGCTGACCGAGCAGCAATGGCGCATCCTGCGCACGCTCGCCGAAATGGCACAGCTCGAGCCGCGGGAAATCTGCGAGATCTGCCACATCCTGAGCCCGAGCATGACCGGCGTCCTCTCGCGCATGGAAGAAATGGACCTGGTCACCCGCGAACGCATGCCGGAAGACCAGCGCCGGGTCATCGTCCGCCTGACCCCGAAGAGCGAAAAACTGGTTTCCGAACTCGGCCCGCTGATCGTCGAGCAGTACAAGATCATCGAACAGGCCTTCGGCCCGGAACTGATCAAGCAGCTCTACGACGTGATGGACAAGGTGATCGCCGCCGAACGCGCCCCGATTGCACGCATCGCCCTGCCGGCAAAGAAGGATTGGGCGAACATCAAGCCTTGATTGGCGGGTTCTGTGAAACCGCAGCCTGCTGGCAACAGAAAATAAATGGTAGTGAAGAGTTGATTACCGGAACTCATCCCGATTCCCATAGCCTAATAGTTACCAGCAAGATAAATCGAATTAGTTCACAGTCTTGGCTAAAACACTCTGCGGAGTGGGGATGTGGATGGTGATTCGAGTTAGCTTCTGGCAAGGCCCTCTGATTGGCGAATAGCCCTGAGGGCCTTTCTAATTATTGCCGATGGGCTTTGGTCAGCTGGGCATCCCTGTGAGCCGAAATACAATTTCCAAAATTTCGGCTTGGCCTGCTGCATGGCATTGCGCTGGAGCTTGCAGGGCGATCACGGTCATGCCGACGAGTGCGATTAGCGGCCCCGGGGATACCCCAGCGCGTCAGCGAAGCACCATGGGGGAACGCAACAGTTCCAAGAGAGCAAATCCGGATGGTGAATTTTCCGGATTAGGAGGCGGTTGCGTGCCCCTGCCCACACGAGAAAACAGGCCGGGTGGGCATCGCCCGGTCCGTTTCTAATTACATCCCGAGATAGGCCGCCCGCACCTGCTCGTTGCGGATCAGTTCCTGCCCAGTCCCGGTCAAGGTAATGTGGCCGGTCTCCAGCACATAGCCGCGGTCGGCGATGGCCAGGGCGGCGAAGGCGTTCTGCTCGACCAGGAAGATGGTCATGCCCTGCGCCTTCAGCGACTTGACGACATTGAACACTTCCTCGACCAGCAGCGGCGCCAGGCCCATCGAGGGTTCGTCGAGCAGCAGCATCTTGGGCCGCCCCATCAGGGCGCGGCCGATGGCGAGCATCTGCTGCTGGCCGCCGGACAGCGTGCCGGCCGGCAGATTCCGCTTTTCCTTGAGGATCGGGAACATCGAGAAGACCTTTTCCATGTCTTCCGCGACCTGGCCCTTGGGCTGGGTATAGGCGCCGAGGCGCAGGTTGTCCTCGATCGACAGCGGCCCGAAAACCTGCCGCCCTTCCGGACTTTGGCAGATGCCGCGGCGCATGCGCATGTCGGAGCGCAGCTTGCTGATGTCTTCGCCATCGAAACGGATGCTGCCGGCGCTCATCGGCTGGACGCCGGACAAGGTGCGCAGGAAGGTCGTCTTGCCGGCACCGTTGGCACCGACCAGGGCGACCGTTTCGCCACGCCGTACTTCGAGGTCGATGCCCTTCAGGGCCTTGATCCGGCCATAGCAGCTTTCCATGCCGGAAACCGAGAGCAGCACGTCGCCGCCGGCCGGGCCGGCACCGCGCTGCAGTTCGCCGGCGCTCTGCGCGCCGAGGCCGACCGATTCCGGCGCCAGGCTGGCAATGCGGTGATAGAGCTCACGGAATTCGGCTTTCGCTTTCTCGCCGAACAGCGGGTCTTCGCTGTCGAGGAAGGCACGGTCGATCCGGGCCCAGTCTTCGGCGCTCAGTACTTCGCGCGCCAAGGGCATGGCATCCTTTTCTTCGGTACTGATGTGGCTCTTCAGACTTTGCGTGTAAATGCGCAGGGCCGCCGCGAAATCGCCATTGCCCAGGCTGCCGACCGCCGTTTCGGCCAGCTTGACGCGCAGCGATTTGAGGATTTCCGGCCCGTTGCGGTGTTCGGCCTGCAGGCGGTCGAGGACGGCAGCGGCTTCGGCGCTCCGCGCGCGCAGCGCCGGGAAAAGGTAGTCGTCTTCCTTGGCGTGGTGGCAGGCATCCATGAACTGTTCGATGTAGTCGAACACCGAGGTGAAGAAGGCCGGATCGACCTTGCTGCCGGCTTCCATTTCATCGGCCACGAGGTCGATGGTGGCCGCGATGCGCCACAGGTTGCGGTGGTCTTCGCTGATGACTCTGAGTGCTTCCATACTGTTCCCTCTTCGTTACGCGTGAGCGCCCAAGTAGGCGGCAATCACGTCGGGATTCTGGCGGACTTCCGCACCCGTGCCTTCGGCCAGCTTCTTGCCGTAGTCGAGCACCAGGATGCGGTCCGAGAGGTTCATCACCATCTTCATGTCGTGTTCGACGAGCACGACAGTGACGCCGGAATCGGCGATCTTGCGCACCAGATGGTCGACTTCGATGGTTTCCTTGGGGTTGAGGCCGGCCGCCGGCTCGTCGAGGAAGATCAGGCGCGGCTTCATGGCCAGGGCGCGGGCGATTTCCAGACGTTTCAGGGCGCCGTAGGGCATGGCGTCGGCCCGCGAGTCGACGAATTTTTCCAGGCCGACGAAGCGCATCAGCTCGGCGGCTTCGGCCCGCATCTCGGCATCACGCCGTTTCAGGGTCGGGAAGCGCAGCGCGGCCTTGATCAGGTTGCGGTCGAGACGCAGGTGGGCGCCGACCATGACGTTCTCGATCGCTGTCATGTTCAGGCAGATCTGCAGGTTCTGGAAAGTACGGGCAACGCCGCGAGTGGCCAGTTCGTTGGGCGACTTGCCGCCGATCGCCTCGCCGTCGAGCCGGATGTCCCCGCTGGTAGGCTTGTAGACTCCGGTGATCAGGTTGAACAGCGTCGTCTTGCCGGCGCCATTCGGGCCGATCACGGCATAGACGATGCCGGCGTCGATACTGAAACTGACGTTCTGGACGGCCTTGACACCACCGAAGTGGATGGAGAGGTCTTTGACATCGAGGAGCGCCATGTCAGTCTCCCTTCCCGAACTTGGCGGCCAGGGTCGGCACCAGGCCCTTGGGCATGAAGATCATGCACAGCATCAGGATCGAACCGAAGGCCACCGTTTCCCAGCCTTCGAAGGTGGCCAGCGCCTGGGGCAGCGCGGTGAGCAGTACGGCGCCGACCAGCGAGCCATAGACCGAGGCCATGCCGCCGATCACCACCATGGTCACCAGTTCGATGGAGTGGAAGAAGTCGGCCAGGTTGGGGGTCACGAAGCCGACGTAGTGGGCGGTGACGCTGCCCATCAGGCTGGCGAAGACGGCGGAGAGTACGAAGATGGCGACCTTGTAGCGGACGACATCGACACCAACCACCTGTGAAGCGACTTCCGAGCCGTGCAGTGCCCGCAGGGCGCGACCGAAGGGCGAGTCGATCAGATTGAGTGAGGCCCAGACGCTGACCGAAAGCAGCAGTGCGACGACCCAGTACCAGTGCTTGTCGCTGGTCAGCTCGAAGCCGAAGAGGCCCATCGCCGGCACCGGCATGCCATCGGGGCCGCCTGTCCAGGTCGCTTCGTTCCTGAGCGCGATATTCAGGATGATGCCGAGGCCGAGGGTGGCCATCGCCAGGTAATGACCCTTCAATTTGAAGATCGGACGGGCGACCAGGCCGGCGAGCAGCCCGGTGACGACGGCGCCGGCCGCCATGGCGAGTACCGGGTGCCAGCCGAAATGGGTCGGCAGCACGGCCGAGGCATAGGCCCCGATGCCGAGGAAGCCGGCATGGCCGAGGCTGATCTGGCCGGCAAAGCCGATCAGCAGGTTGAGGCCGAGCACAATCACGGCGTTGATCGCCATGCGGATCACGAGATCGACATAGAAGCTGTTGGGCAGCACAAAGGGCAGCACGACGAGGATGGCCATCACGATATAGAGGCCGAAGTACGCATTCTTTTTCATGCTTACACCCGATCCGTCGATTTGCCGCCGAACAGGCCACGCGGCATGAAGAAGAGGATCAGCAGGATGAGGACGAAGGGAATCGCATCCTTGTAGCTGGAAGAAATATAGCCGGCGCCCATGGCTTCGAGGATGCCGACGAGCAGGCCGCCGACCACGGCACCGAGGCCGTTGCCGAGGCCGCCGACGACGGCGGCGACGAAGCCCTTGAGACCGAGCATGATCCCGACGTCGTAGGAAGTCAGGGTGATCGGGGTGACCAGGATGCCACCCAGCGCGCCGAGTGCGGCCGACATGGCGAAACTCATGAACAGCACCCAGCTGGTGTTGATGCCGACCAGTTCGGCCGCCACCCGGTTGTAGGAGGTGGCGAGCATGGCCTTGCCCTGCAGGGTACGGTTGAAGAAGTACCAGAGCGCGATCACGACCAGAGCCGTGACGCCGAGCACCCACAGGCTCTGCGGCAGCAGCGTGGCACCGAGTATATGGATCGGCTCGTCACCCGAGAAGGCCGGCAGGCTGAAGGTGTTCTTGCCGAGCCAGACCTGAATCAGGCCGCGGATGACCAGCGAGGCGCCAATCGTGATGATGATCAGGGTCACCGTCTCGGCGCCCTTGACCGGCTCGATGGCCAGTTTCTCGACCACGATGCCGACCACGGCCGGGATCAGGATGGCGAGCACCAGCGCCACCGGCAAGGGCAGCCCGGCCTGGGTGAAATAGACGGCCAGCATGCCGCCCAACATGATGAACTCGCCCTGGGCGAAGTTGATCACGTTGCTGGCGTTGTAGATCAGCGTGAAGCCGAGCGCCGCCAACGCATAGGTGGCGCCGACGGTGACGCCGGAAAAGAGGAATTGTAGAAACTGGGCAAGCATCAGAGGCCCCTTCTCTCATCGGGCGCGGCCCTGCACGGGGCTAGCTGTCGGTTGGTCATGTCGTCTCCTGTGGGTGTCAGCCGCGGCTGACGGATGCATCAATTCTTTTCTGTGTAATTGATTCTGAAATATGGAATAACTTCTGTCAAGAGAAATGATACAAATTTAATCATCAATCAAATTTTTTGTATCAAATGACAGGTGCCTGATATTTATGGTTTTTCTCATGCCCCCTGCATCAATACAGGGACAAGACGACGACCGCATGGCCGAGTGCACCACCCTGGTCCGGCCTGACTCACTTCGGCGGGGTGTAGCCAAGGCGCATCGACAGCTCGGTCGCCGCCGCTTTCAGCGGCCCGACCACCGGTCCGTCCGGCGACATGTCGAACATGCCGCTGACCCCGACGACCAGCATGGCGATGGTAATTTCACTCTTGAAGTTGAAGACCGGCGCCGCCACCGCCTCCACCCCGGCGATCAGGTGATAGCCGGTGACGCTGGCATAGCCGTCGGTCCGGACTTTGGCCAGCATGGCCTCGACATCGGCCCGGGTCTGGAGGTCGGGAGCCAGCTTGCCGGCCTTGAAATAGCGATCGGTCAGGCGGTTGGCCGTCTCCTTCGGCAGCCAGGCGGTGAACACGCGACCACTGGCCGAAGTCAGCGGGTCGAGCGCGGTGCCGGTCACAACATTGACGGTGATCGGCCGCCGCGGCCTTTCCCAGCGCACGATGATCGGGCCGCCGTCGCCCCACACGGCGAGCGCGGTGGTTTCGTTGATCTGGTCGCGCAATTCGGAGATCGCCGACAGGCCGAGGCGAATCCGGTCGAGACGGTCGATGGCGACGAGGCCGATATTGAGCGCGAAAGGCCCGAGGTCGTAGCGCGAGCTCATTGGATCCTGCTCGACCAGGCCGGCGCGAATCAGGCTGACCAGGTAGCGATGGGCCTTCGAAGCCGGCATGTCGGCCGCCGCCGCGATGTCCTTGAGCATCATCGATCGCTGGCCATTGACCATGGCGCGCAGGATGCCCATGCCGATCTCCAGCGATTGGACGCCGTGCTTGCCCTCACTCGGCCGGCTTTCCGATTCTTCACTCATATTCACCCCTTAAAAATTACACATGTCGAAACGACTTTTATTTTATAGAATTCCACATCCCCTTGTCAGGAGCTTTTTTGTGACCACCCTGCGCGTTTATGCCATCGACGGCATCGTTCCGGTCGTCGACCCGACGGCTTATGTTCATCCCAGCGCGGTATTGATTGGCGACGTGATCGTCGGCCCGGGCTGTTATGTCGGCCCCTGTGCCAGCTTGCGTGGCGATTTCGGCCGGCTAATCCTCGAGCGCGGCGCCAATCTGCAGGACACCTGCGTCATGCATGGTTTCCCCGGCACCGATACCGTGGTCGAGGAAGACGGCCATATCGGCCACGGTGCCGTGCTGCACGGCTGCCGGGTGGGCAGGAATGCGCTGATCGGCATGAACGCGGTGATCATGGATAACGCCATCATCGGCGAGTCGACCATCGTCGCCGCCAGCGCCTTCGTCAAGGCCGGAGTCGAAATCCCCGCCCGCAGCCTGGCCGCCGGCATGCCGGCCAAGATCATCCGCCAGCTCTCCGACGAGGAAATCGCCTGGAAAAGCGAAGGGACGCGCACCTATCAGGATTTAACCCGGCGCAGTCTGGCGACCATGACCGAATGCGCCCCGCTGACCGCGATCGAGGCCGATCGCCAGCGCATTCACCTGCCGGAGGTGATTCCGCTGGTGGAAATGAAGAAGCGGAGCAGTGAAGCCTGACGGAAGCCGCCAGCCCCGCAGGAAGGCAGAAGGCCGGGCCGACCCGGCCTTCTGCCTGCTCATTGCTCGCAGGGATCTGCAGCTGACGTTGGCGGCAGCGGCTCACACCATCGCCAACAGCTTGCTTGCTGGAAATTACCTGCTGTCGCTGCCAGCCAGTGTCGGGCCATATTGGAAATCGACCCGGGGAATATGGTCGATCAGCCAATCCCGCAGAAAACCGGTGGTCTGTTCGTTGATCTCGACCGTGCCGGCGTGAAAGCGGTGCTGCAGGTCGAGGCATAGTTGCACCAGCTTGTCGTGCTCCAGCTTGTGATCCTCCAGCGCCGGGTAAGCCGCTGCCGCCATGTTCCGCTCTTCGGACGAAAAATGCTCGGCGACGAAGGCGATCAGGTTGTCGAGTGAAGCGCCAATGGCATAGCGCCCGCTGTTGCCGACCTTGTAGTGCAGATCGTTGAGCAGCTTGAAGAGCTGCCGGTGCTCTTCGTCATGTTGGGCGACCGTGGTACCGAATTGCTCCTGAGTCCAGGTAATAAGAGTCATCGTATGTCCTCTCGCAAATGTTGCGGATTGTGAAGACCTTCCACCGATGCGGAAGGCGTGAGGGCGGCTGCCGAGACTTGGCGCCGGCTGGCTGCCTGCACTGAACACCCCGGCGAAAGGGTATTACAGCCCTCCGTTATATGCAATTGACATTGCCGCGACCGATCGCCGCAGGCCAGCTGGATCAATGCCGACGGCAAGGCTGAATTGACGCTGTCGGCTTGTCGGGCCAAACTCGGCAACCCGAAACCACCGGCCCATTTTCTCAGCGCATGTCCACTGCCCTGTTTCTGAAAAGCCTGCTCGGCAATCTGCTGCTACCTCCGACCAACGGCCTGCTCTTTCTCGCCCTTGCCGCGATCTGCCGTCGGCGGCGCTGGGCGTTCGCCGTGGCCATCATCGGCGGCGGCCTGCTGCTGGCCCAGAGCCTGCCGCCGGTCGCCGGCCTGCTGATTGCCCCGCTGGAACAGCGGGCCGGGCCGGCGATGACCGATCCGCAGGGGGCCAGGGCCATCGTCGTCCTCGGCAGCGGCCTGAATCTCGACGCCGAGGAGTACGGCGGCGACACGGTCACCGACCGCAGCCTGATTCGCCTGCGTTATGGCGCCACACTGGCCGAACGACACCATCTGCCGGTGCTGGTCACCGGCGGCCGGCCGTTCAATGCCAGCCGCTCCGAGGCCGAGGTGATCGGGGACATACTCGAGCGCGAATTCAAGGTGGCGGTGCGTTGGCGGGAAACCGAATCTGAAGACACTGCCGACAACGCCGCGTTCTCGGCAAAGATACTGCGCGACGCAGGCATTCGGCGCGTCGTACTGGTCACCCAAGCATTCCATATGCCGCGGGCGCAACGCCTGTTCGAAGCGGCGGGACTCGAGGTCGTGCCGGCCCCGACCGAACTCGCGAAACGGCGCGAGCAGCCCTGGAGGGTACTCGACTGGCTACCGCAGGCTCGGGCGTTGCAGACCTCCTATTACGCCCTGCACGAATGGCTGGGGCTGGCCTGGCTCGAATTGCAGCGCCTGGCCAAATCCGCCAACTAGCACCACAAAAGCAAAGGCGCCGCATCGGCAATACCTGCTCGCTGCAAGCGTCGGCAGCGGCGAGTCCGGAAGCAAGGCAAGCCCGAAGGAAAGCCGGCTAACTGCGACGAGCCTGCCCTCACGGTAGCAAATGGGACAACTTGCCGACACCGACGTTTCCCCCATGAAACCACGGGCCGACGCTTCTCGATTGCGGGAAAGCCCAAGCTGCTTTCCGCGTTATGAGAAGCTGAACGATCACATTCGCAATACCTACAGATCCGATATAAATTGATCTGGATCAATATCTTGCAGTAACACCCAGCAAGCACGGATGCGCCCAACCCAACCCGGCTCGACTATTGCTTTAGTAATAGTCGCACTCGCCAGAAAGTGGACTGCGGCCGTCGCAGAACCTGCCGCGCCCTGCATGGCGAGTGCAACCCAAGCACCATTTGCCAAGCAGGACAAACCGGGCATCAGGCTGCCCGCCGAACAGGCTGACAAAAAGAGGGAAAAGGATGACAACCGGACTGCGCAGGCTGACGCTGATGAGCCGACTGTCGATTTCGGCGGTACTGGCATTCGTATGCATGGTCGTGATCATGTCGGAAGCGATCGACACGATCCACGAACTGGTCTATGAGGACCGCCAGGTCAAGACGCGACACCTGGTCGAGACCGCCTACAGCGTACTAAAGCAGTTCCACGAGAGTGAACAGGCGGGCGCGATGACCACCGAGCAGGCGCAGGCCGGTGCGATCAAGGTCATCAAGGGTCTGCGCTACGAGGAGAAGGAATACTTCTGGATCAACGACCTCGGCAAGCCGGCACCCAAAATGATCATGCACCCGACCGTCCCGGCGCTCGACGGCAAGATTCTCGACGATGCTAAATTCAATCGGGCGACGATGCTCCAGGCTGGCCTCGATGGCCCGCGCGTCAAAGCCGACAAGACCAACTTGTTCGCAGCCTTCGTCACGGTGGCAGACAAGGCCGGCCAAGGCTACGTCGAATATCTCTGGCCGAAACCCAAAGCTGGCGGCGGCGTCACCGACGAACTCTTCACCAAGCTGTCCTATGTCAAGAAATTCGAGCCCTGGGGCTGGGTGGTCGGCTCCGGTATCTACATCGACGACGTAGAGAATATTTTCTGGCAACACGCAACGCATAGCCTGGCACTGGCCATCGGCGGCACGCTGATCCTGCTCGGTGCGGCCTGGGTCGTCCGGCGCAGCATCATCGGCGAATTCGGCGGTGAACCGCGAGTTGCAGCCGGGATCACCAGTCGCATTGCCGAGGGCGATCTGACCCAAGAGATCCGCCTGCGCAACGGCGACGGCGACAGCCTGCTGTTCGTTCTTTCCCGCATGCAGGCCAACCTCAAGGACATGCTGCGCGCCGTGTTCAGCAATGCCCACCAGGTCGAATCGAGCATCGTTCGCCTGTCGGCGGAATCGAACGAAATCAACTTGGCAACCCAGTTGCAGGCAAACGCCATCGAACAGACGCGTTCGGCGATCAACAACATTTCCTTGAGCGTCGAAACCGTCAATGTGCTCGCCGGCGATACCGAGCAGGGATCGCAGGAAGTTGCCCGGCGCGCCCGTGCCGGCGCTGACGTCGCGGTCAAGGTCGCCGAGGAGATGAACGCCATTGCCGATACCGTGGCCGCCTCATCGGCCGAGGTTTCGCGACTGGTCGCCAGTACGCAGGAGATCGACAAGATGGCGAATGTCATCAAGGACATCGCCGACCAGACCAACCTGCTCGCGCTCAATGCGGCCATCGAGGCGGCCCGCGCCGGCGAACAGGGGCGTGGCTTTGCGGTCGTTGCCGACGAAGTGCGCAAGCTGGCCGAACGCACTGCGAAGGCGACCAGCGAGATCGGCCGAATCCTGCACAGTATCCAGGGCGATACCGAACGTGCCGTGAAGGGCATGGATGCCGCCGCTCCGGTCATCGCCAAGGGGGTGACCCAGGCCAATTCGGCCGCCGAAACCCTGCACGCCATTGAGGAACAGGCCAAGGAAACCCTGCTCAAGATGCAGCAACTGGCGGAAGCCACGCACGACCAGACGCGGCAGATCGCGGAAATCGTCGGCAATGTCGATGAAGTCATGCACGCCTCCGGACGCACCGAAAACGTTATTCGCCAGTCGCAGCAAACCTCGAGCGAACTTGAAAAATCGGCCAATGAAATGTTCTCGATGGTGCAGCGCTTCAACGTCGGCGAGGTCGCCGTGGCCTCCAGGCAGCGAGCCGACAATGGCCCAGCCGTGGCATTGATGGAATGGTCGTCGGCGCTCGCGGTCGGGCATGCCGAAATCGATCGCCAGCACCAGGTGCTGATCGCCATCGCCAACCGCCTGAACGCTGCCATGCACGCCGGCCACGGCCGCGAAATCGCCGGACCCATCCTCAATGAGCTCGTCAACTACACGCTCAACCACTTCGACTTCGAAGAAAAATTGATGGAGAAACATGCCTACGCCGGGCGCAACCTGCACGCCGCCGAACACAAAAAGCTGATCGCCGACGTCTCGAAGTTCAAGCAACAGTTCGACAGCGGCAATGCCGGCATCTCGATCGAGCTCATGGGCTTTATCCGGGACTGGCTGGTCAACCACATCCTCAAGGTCGACAAGGACCTGTCGCACGACCTCGCCAGGAAAGAAGCGGCCTAAACAGAACAGGTAATTGACACTGCCGATCCGCCCTCGGCCGGCTGGCCGAGCACACGATCCGAAGCCCGGCGAACGGCAATTTCGTCCAGACCTCGAGCAGGGTCGGCCGGACCAATACCGCCGTGCACCGCTCGATTCGCTGGGACCAGGCCTTCTGACAACCGTTCGCCGCGCCGGAGGAAGGCCTGGGGAAGCTCCGGCGAGGTCGGCGCATGGACTACTGTTTGAGGCGGATATCGTTGGTCACGGCCTTGACGCCCGGCACCTGGCTGGCCGTCCGCACCGCCCGGTCGATCTCGGCGCGGCTATCGGCGAAGCCCGAAAGCTGAACCGTACCCTTGAAGGTCTCGACCTTGATGTTGGCGGCCTTGACCTCGTCATCCTTGACGAAGGCAGCCTTGACCTTGGCGGTGAGCGCCGTGTCGTCGATATACTCGCCGGTGCTTTCCTTGCTCGGACTGCCACCGCAAGCGGCCAGCAGCCCGACCAGCAGCAGTGCTGCCAATCCTGATTTACTGATCGTCATGACTTGTCCTTTAACGGTAGTTATGAAATGTTCCGGATTTGCCCGCGACATAACTGCCGGGGGTATTTTCAGCATACGAACCGGACCACGAACTGGCTGTCAGACCCGGCTGAATCGCCTGTAGGAAGAGCCCTGCACGCGCGGTCCAGCACCCCGGTCCGGGGAAGGAGGCAATACCATGCAAGCCGTTCCTCAATCGCTGCGGACCCTCCTCAGCGGCCGCCGCTTTCGCCAGTGGCACCACCTGCTCCTCGCACTGGGCGGCACCTTCGTGCTGCTGGTGCTGGGATCGAGTCACTGGCAGGCCACCGCCAGCCTGCAGGCGCTCGGCGACCTGCGCCAGCAGGCGGTACGGGTCGAACACCTGGACAGCCTGCTGATCCAGCTGATGGACGCCGAAAATGCCGTTCGCGGCTATCTGCTGAGCGGCAATCGTGCCCACCTCGGGCCCTACGAAAGCAGCCGGGCAACGGCGAGCGCACTGGTCGATGATATCCGCCGGGACCTGGCGGGGCCGACCAACGACGATGCCCTGGCCGACCTTGCCGGGCTGGTCGCGATCAAGTTGCGCAGCCTAGGCCAGCTGGTCGAGCGCGGCGTAGCGGGCGAAGAAACGCTGAATGAGGGCAAGCGCTACACCGACCGGATCCGTGGCCGCATACTCGGACTGAAGAAGCGCCTGGCGGTGGAGGGCGACGATTCTTTCGCGCGCTCAACGCGCCATGTCGAGCGCACGCGCTGGGTGGTCGCCACCCTGGCCGTCGGTGCTCTGGCGTTGATGGTCCTCATGCACTTCGTCCTCAAACGACAATTCAAATTGCGCGAACAGATCGCCTACTTGCTGCACCGCGAGAACCAGCGCCTCGATGCGCAGGTCCAGGAGAGGACAGCCGAGCTGAGCGACCTGGCGAGCTACCTGACCAATGCGCGCGAGGCCGAAAAGGCGCGGCTGGCGCGCGAACTGCACGACGAACTGGGCGCCTTGCTCACCGCCGCCAAGATGGAGTCGGGATGGATCGCCCGCCATCTCGATGCGACCGGACTCGTGCCCTGCCGCGAGCGGCTGGCCCGGCTCGACGAACTGCTTGATGGCGGTATCGCCCTGAAGCGCCGGATCATCGACGGCCTGCGCCCGCCGCTGCTTGAAATGCTCGGCCTGGTCGCCACCTTGCGCGCCCTCGGCGAAGAGTTCGCCCAGGGCGACGGGGAAACCCTGGCCATGGAGCTACCGGAGGACGATGTCGAGATTGCCCCGGCACCGGCGCTGGCGCTTTTCCGTATCGCCCAGGAGGCCCTGACCAATATCCGCAAGCACGCTGACGCCCGCCGGGTGAAGCTCGCCCTGCGGGTGACGGCCGAATGGCTGGAACTGGAGATTGAAGACGACGGCAAGGGCTTCCCGAGCGGCGGCGACGGCGGCCGGCATCACGGGCTGGCCGGGATGCGCCACCGGGTCCAGATGTACGCCGGGGAATTCACGCTGACCAGCCAGCCCGGGGCGGGAACCCGGATCATTGTCCACCTGCCGCTGAGCGCTACCGTGCCGGCGCCTGCTGCCGCGGCCTGAGCGACCGGCAAGCACGCATTAGCGCACTGAACGAGCTGGCGGATTTACACAGTTAGGCCGCATTCAGGCAGCGTGGCGCCCCAGCGAGGCGGCCGGGAATCAGCCTATCGTATTCATTCCTGACCACTTCGTGGCACTCACAGGTGCCCGCCTCGAGGCCGGCTCGGTCGAGGACGGTGATCTGGCCGCGGCGATAACGAATCAGTCCGGCAGCTTGCAGTTTTCCGGCTGCCTCCGTGACTCCCTCGCGGCGCACGCCGAGCGTGTCGGCGATCAAGGCATGGGTCATCTTCAGTTCTGGCGAACGCGCGTGGTCGATGCTGAGCAGCAGCAGGCGACAGAGTTGCTGGACGACCGTATGGTGCCGGTTGCAAACCGCCGTTTGCGCCATCTGGGTCAGCAGAACCTGCGTGTAGCGCAGCATCAGGTCATTGAGCGCACCGCCGCGCCGTCCACCGGAGCGATCGAATTCATTTTTGAAAGACTGGCAGTGCAGTTGATAGAGATGGCCGCCCCCCAGCGCCATCGCGCGATGCGGCATGTTGCCGCCGCCCATGAAGAAGGCGATGCCGACCATGCCGTCGTTGCCGACCACCGCCAGGTCGGCCGAACTGCCATTTTCCATGGTGTAGTGCAGGGAAACGATGGCGGTTGTCGGAAAATAGACGTGATGCAGATGGTCTCCGGACTCGTGCAAGATCTTGCCGGGCGGGATCCAGATCAGTTCGAGATCGGGTTTCAGTCGTTCGAGAACCAGCGGCGGCAGTGACGCCAGCAGGTGATTCTGCAGTGGCGATGCGGGCAGCGGTTTCATCAAGCGCACGGCGGGCCGCCGGCGCATTACTTGGACGTTGTCACATGGCATAGCAATATCTCCTCGAGCGCTGCTCACCAAACGAACGGCGTTCAGCCTCGTTTTCATCATCCGGCCGCCGGAGTGCGGCCATCGCTGGATGCTGGGTTCCGAGAATCAAGGGGCGGCGAGGCGGACCTCGCCTCTTATGGTGGAGTGTTGCCGAGCGCGAACTGCCACCCTATCCCTGGGCAAGCCTCAAGAGATTTGGCTCCAGTATATGACCGTCGCTTAAGCACCGGTGTCGGAAGCCGCTGATTTTTCTGTAGGACAATTC
Source organism: Dechloromonas sp. A34 (assembly GCF_026261605.1). Lineage (NCBI taxonomy): Bacteria > Pseudomonadati > Pseudomonadota > Betaproteobacteria > Rhodocyclales > Azonexaceae > Dechloromonas > Dechloromonas sp. A34. Next base: position 212,743 of record NZ_CP102486.1, on the reverse strand, counting down.
TCACAAATCCGGCCAGCTCGACCCCTGCGGCCCTCAGTGCGCCAAGGCCAACCGCACATAAGCGAGCAGTTCGTCCATCTGGGTCGATTTGTCGAAGAAGCGCTCGGCGCCGAGGGCGATACAGCGCTCGCGCAACTGGCTCTGGTTATGATTCGAAAAGACCACGGCGCGTGGCCGGCCGAAACGATCGGGGTTGCCGTAAAGCATCCGGAGGACGCCCAGGCCGCTGCCCGCCCGCAACTCCAGGTCGACGATGGCAAGGTCGGGCTGCTGGCTTTGCAGCAACTCGATGGCCGTTGTCTCGTCAGCCGCCGCCCCCACCACCCTGACCCCGGCCAGTTCCCCGAGGACGGCGCCCACAGTCTCGCGCAGGAGCAGGGAATCCTCGATCAGAACGATCGTCAGCGGCGCGTTCGGATCAGGACGGCTCATCGCTCTCTCGCTCAGTCCGCCAGCAGCCCGTTGCGCACGGCGTAGGTGGCCAGTTCGGCATTGCTCGCCACCCCCAACTTGTCGAGCAGCCGGGAGCGATAGGTGCTGACCGTCTTGACGCTGAGGTTGAGCGCCCCACCGATCACCGAGACCGACTGGCCCTGGGCGAGGCGCAGGAAAACCTGCAACTCGCGCTCGGAAAGCTGCTGATGAGGAGCCGGGGCGCCACCGCCGAGCACCTCGTCGGCGAGCAACTCCGCCATCCGCGAGGACAGGTAACGGCGGCCCTGGGCAACCGTGCGCACGGCCTGCAGCAGTTCGTCCCGGCCGCATTCCTTGCACAGATAGCCGTCAGCACCGTTGCGGATCATCGCCATGGCGTAACGTTCTTCGGGATAACCGCTCAAGACCAGCACCCGCACGTCGCCATGACGCTGGCGCAGGGTGCGCAGCAGATCGACTCCGCTTTGCCCGGGCAGGGCAAGATCGAGGAGCAGGACGTCGCAAGCGGTTTCGTGCAGGCTGGCGAGCGCCTCCTCGCCGGAGCCGGCCTCGAAGGCGATGCCGATGCCGATTTCTTCCGAGAGCATCTCGCGCAATCCAGCCCTGACGATCTCATGGTCATCGACGATGGCAACCTGGAGCATAGGCAATCCCTTTTTAATGGCATAAGCATCTGACCCGCGATTGTCGGTCAGAGTTCAGACGAGCGCACCGAGCAGTCTGAAAGCCCGCGGTCGTCGGCTTGGGCGGCTGTCGGAACCGTCCTACATGCCAATCAGCGGCCGCCGACTGTTTTTGGCCGGGGCGAATCTAGGATGAAATCAAGCCGCCGGACAAGCCATCGCTGCGGCAGCGGGATATTTTTTCCCGCATCCGGCGGCTGATCGATTGCAAGGAGGACACCATGCTGCGCAAACATCTGTTCTGGCTGTTGCCGGTCTTCTGGCTGGCCCCGGGCCTGACCCAGGCCGAAACCGGCAGCGCCGACGACCTGGTCAAGAACGTCACGACCGACGTATTGACCATCCTGCGGGAAGACAAGGACATTCAGTCGGGCAATCGCCAGCGGGCGATCACCCTGATCGAGAACAAGGTCGCCCCCCATTTCGACTTCGACCGGATGACCAGTCTCGCAGTCGGCCGCGCCTGGCAACAGGCGGACGCCAGCCAGCGCAAGGCGCTGACCAGCGAATTCCGCACCCTGCTGGTCCGCACCTACGCCAACTCGCTGACCGCCTACCGCGACCAAACGGTGAGTTTCAAGCTCCCGGCCCGGCCGGCCGGCGGCGACGAGGTCACCGTCCGCAGCCAGATCAACCAGCCGGGCGGCCAGCCGATTTCGCTGAACTACAGCCTGACCCGGACTGACGGCGGCTGGAAGGTTTTCGACGTTGCGATCGCCAACGTCAGCCTGGTCACCAACTATCGCGGCAGCTTTGCCAGCGAAGTCGACAAGGGTGGCGTTGCCGGCCTCCTGAAAGCCCTGCAGGAAAAGAATCGCCGTCCTGAAACGGCCAAGTCACCGGCCTGAGGCGACGACGGTGGAGCCCGGGCAGCACGTCAGCGCCCGGGCTTCGAATCACCAACCCCACAGAGGAGTCTCCATCATGCGCAATAAATCCCTACTCGCTGCCAGCCTCGTCCTGCCGCTGCTTGTGCTCGGCTGCGACCGGGCCGAACAGTCGCCGACCGCGGCCAACCCGAGCGCTGAAAGGCAGGCGAACACGCCATCTGCCGAAGACCGGATGCTGGAAAAATCGGCCCCGGCTGCCGGCGCGCCAAGCACACCCGACAGCTCGTCGCCCGCCATGTCACCGCCGAAAGTCCTGGACGACAGCGCCGCGCCGGCGACTTCATCAAGCGAACCCAAAAAAGCTTATTGACGCATCTCCGCCGGGCCTTGCCCGGCCTTGATGCACTCCTCCGCCCCCGCCGCTTACCCAAGCGCCGGGGGATTTTCCGCTGGCGATGCCGGTCCCGAGCCTCACTGCCAGAGCCCGGTTGAAACATAGCGTTCCCCGGTGTCGCTGAGCACGGTAACCAGCGTCCGGCGGTCACCCTCGGCCGCCAGCCGCAAGGCAACATCGACATAGGCGCCGGACGACGGCCCGACATAGAGGCCGAGTTCGGCCAGGCGCCGGCACATCGCCGCCGCCTGCTCGAGGCTGACCGGATAGCGCCGGTCGATCAATTGCTGGTCGAGCAGCGGCGGCACGATATCCCCGGGATGACCAAGCGGTTTCAGGCCCTCGATGCCGGGAAAGGTTTCGGGGATCGCCGCCGCGATCAGCACATCCGGTTTGTCGCGCCGCAGGCGGCGCCCGATGCCGGTCAAGGTGCCGCCGGTGCCGACCCCGACAACCAGCGCATCGGGCGGTCCAAGGCCGCGCTCGGCCAGCTGGGCGAGAATCTCCTCGCCGGTTCCCTCGTAATGCGCCCGCCAGTTCTCCTCATTGGCGTACTGGTCGCACAGCCAGTAGCGTTCCGGCTGCTCTTCGGCCAGCCGGTGGGCGGTGCGCAGGGCATGGTCGTAGCCCTCGAGCGGATCAGTCAGCACCAATTCGGCCCCATGGGCTTGAATCCGCGCCAGCCGCTCGGCGCTGGCATTGCCCGGCACGACCAGGGTCACCGGGATGCCGAGGGCGGCGCCGAACATCGCGTAGGAAATGCCGGCATTGCCCGAGGAAGAGTCGAGCAGCCGGCGCTGGCCGGCAAAACAGCCGCTGCCCCGGGCGCTGAGCAGCATCCGGGCGACCGGCCGATCCTTGATCGAACCGCCGGGGTTGACGCTCTCCAGCTTGGCGAAGAGGCGCACGCCGGGCGCGACCTCGCCAGCGAACGGGATTTCTACCAGCGGGGTATGGCCGACGGCGGCGAGCAGGGCGGCGGCACTCATGCTAGGGCATTCTCGCTGGCGTGTGAGTCAGCCCCCCCGCTCATCGCACCGCCTCCTTGGCGCTCATAAGGCTCGTGGCCGCTGTCGGTCGGCGGTGGGCAGCATTCGCGGACGGGCGCATCCCCGCTCGCGCGGGGCCCCTGCTTCCTGCTCATGCTGCCGCCTGACAAAACGCCGCGTAATCGACATAGCCGGGAAAGGCCCCGTAGTCGCCGCAGTAGCGGCAGAGCGGGTCGGGGTGCAGGGCGTATTCGGTGAAGCGGCCGGGCAGGGCGTCGTAGCACAACAGGCGGCCGACCAGAGGGTCGCCCAGGCCGAGCAGGATCTTGAGGGCTTCGATCGCTTCGAGCAGCCCAACGATACCAGGCAGGACGCCGAGCACGCCGGCTTCGGCGCAGGATGGGGCGAGTTCGGGCGGAGGCGGTTCGGGGTAGAGGCAGCGGTAGCAGGGACCGCGGCGCTCGGCATAGCCCGGCCAGAAGACCGTGACCTGCCCCTCGAAGCGGTACACCGAGCCGTGGATATTGGGGATCTCCAGCTTGACGCAGGCATCGTTGACCAGATAGCGGGTCGGGAAATTGTCGGAGCCATCCACCACCAGATCGTAGTCGGCGAAAATATGCTCGACATTGGCGCTGGTCAGGCGCTCCGCGTAGGTCTCGATGCGGATTCCCGGGTTAAGCGCGAGCAGGCTGGCGCGCGCCGAATCGACCTTGAGCTGCCCGATCCGGCCATGGGTGTGGAGCACCTGGCGCTGCAGGTTGCTGTGTTCGACGCGGTCGTCGTCGATGATGCCGAGGGTGCCGACGCCGGCTGCCGCCAGGTAGAGCGCAACCGGGCAGCCGAGACCGCCGGCGCCGACCAGCAGCACCTTGCTCTCGAGCAATCTGGTCTGCCCTGCTTCGCCGACCTCGGGCATGGCCAGATGCCGACTGTAGCGCTCCCGGTCGTCGCGGCTCAGCGTCTGCGGCAGCTCGCCGGGCAGCCCCTCTGCCTTCCAGCGGGCATAGCCGCCGACCACCGAGACGACCTGGCGGTAGCCGAGATCGAGCAGGGCCTCGGCGGCGAACAGCGAACGCACGCCGCCGCCGCACAGGGTGATCAGCGGCTGGTCGTAGTCGGGCAGCGCCGACTCGACGCGCAGTTCGAGGAAACCACGGTTGATGCGCAGGGCACCCGGCGGACTGCCCTGGGCGACCTCGTCCGGCTCGCGGACATCGATCAGGACGGCCCCATTGGCCAGGAGCTCCAGGGCCTCGGCCGGCGTCACTTCGGGAATGCGGGCCCGCAATTCGGCCAGCCTGCGCTCCTTGCCACCCGCCCCGCCGGCCACCGCGGGAACGATAGCGAGCACGGCACCAGGGGTGACCGGCGTCAATAACCCGTTCAGAGCCCGGATGTCGTCGGGGCCGACGTAAATGTTCACGAACTGGCGCAGGCTGCCATCTGCCGCCATGACCCGTTCGAGGATGCCAGGGTGGGCTTCGCCGAGGGCGACCAGGGCATCGCCGACGGTTGCCCCTTCCACCGCAACCTGGTCGGCACCGTCGGTATAGCCGCGCAACGGGGTGGGAATGCGGATGGTGACCAAGTCGCTGAGATGTTCAACCATGGCGAACCTCCTCTTCGTAAAAATCGTGCCCGGCGAGCCGCCAGGAGCGCAGATCGACCACACCGCCAGGCGTCACCGACATGATCAGGTACGACCAGCCCGGCCAGGCCAGCGCCCGGTCGGTTTCGCTGGGCCTGGCCGGGTGATCGGGGTGGCTGTGCCAGACCCCAACCACCATGATGCCCATGGCCGCCGCCGCCTGCTCGGCCGCCAGGTAGTCGCGGGGGTCGAGTTCGAAACGGTCGCCGGCCCGCTCCACATTGACGTTGCGCGCCGTGTGCTGGAGCACGACACGGCACCCTGCGGCCTCATTGAGACCGAGCAGCAGGCCGCAGGTCTCGTCGGGATAGCCGACATCGGCCTGGGCGACCAGTTCGGAACGTACCTCGGATGGAAGCAGCAGAACGCATGACATCGCGCAGCCCTCATTACTTACACCCGGTTGGACCGGTTCCGCCAGCTGCAAGTTCGGCTGGCCCGCGCCGCGGGCTAGTCATCCGGTATAACAACACGCCCTAAGTTATGCCATTGCACTTGATTACCCCGGCTCTCGTCATATGTTGTTAGAATCTTCCGGCAACTTCCCTAAACCCCACCTGTCCGACAAGCATCGCCGGCGAGGTTCGGCCAATACTGCAGATTGGGGGCAAATTGGTTCACGAATTGATGCCTGATGATTCGGTTTTCCTGCCGACACTGGCGGCCGACCGCGGGCAGCGGCAGCTGGCCCTGTTCGTCGTTCTGCTTTCCGTCGCCAGTTTCGTTGTCATCGCCCCGTTCGCCAAGCTGCCGCTGACGCCGGTCTGGGCCTTCATTCCGATTTACGAAGCGGTGCTGATCATCAACGATCTGGTCACTGCGGTCCTGCTCTTCGGCCAGTTCGCCATGCTGCGTTCGAAAGCCTTGCTGGTCCTGGCGGCGGGCTACCTGTTCACGGCCTTGATGACCGTCGCCCACGCCCTGAGCTTCCCCGGGCTATTTGCTCCGGGCGGCCTGCTCGGCGCCGGCGCCCAGAGCACCGCCTGGCTGTACATGGCCTGGCATGGCGGCTTTCCGCTGTTCGTAATCGCCTATGCCTGGTACAAGGATGCGCCGCAGCGGACCATGCCGGGGCCTCTGGCTGCCGCTCCGGCGATCATCTCCAGCCTTGCCGTGGTTGCTGCCCTGGTGCTCGGGCTGACCGCCCTGGCGACCGCAGGACATGACCTGCTGCCCCCGATCATGCAGGGCAATCGCTATACGCCGGCCATGATTGTCGTCGTTTCGGGAGTCTGGCTGCTCAGCCTGCTTGCCCTGCTCGTCCTGTGGCGGAAGCGGCCGCATTCGCTGCTCGACCTCTGGCTGATGGTGGTGATGTGCGCCTGGCTGTTCGATATCGCCCTGTCCGCCGTGCTCAATCAGGGGCGGTTCGATCTCGGCTTCTACGCCGGCCGAATTTTCGGGCTGCTGGCCGCGACTTTCGTGCTGGTCAAGTTGCTGCTCAAGAACGGCGTGCTCTATGCAAGGCTGGCCGAACTGCATGGCGCCGAATACCGGAAAAATATCGACCTCGAGCGCCTGCACGAGCAACTCAAAGCCCGGGAGCGGGATCACGTCGCGGCACTGGAAGCGCTGCACAACAAGGAAGAGGAAATCCGCGCCATTGTCGAGAACCTCAGCGACTGCGTCATCACGATCGACCGCCAGGGCATCTTGCGCAACGCCAATCCGGCACTCGAACGGATCATGGGCTACGCGGTGGACGAGGCGGTCGGCCGCAATGTATCCCTGCTGATGCCCGAGCCCCATAACAGCCAGCATGTTGGCTATCTGGAACGCTACCTGCGCACCGGCGAGGCGCACGTGATTGGCACGCCGCGCGAAGTTGTCGGCCGCCACAAGGACGGGCGGCCGGTGCCACTCGAACTGTCGGTCAGTGAATACACCGTGCGCGGCGAACACTACTTCATCGGCACCCTGCGCGACATCAGCGAACGCAAGCGCTTCATCGCCGAACTGACCCGGGCGCGGGCCGATGCCGAGCAGGCCAATGGTGCCAAATCGGCCTTCCTGGCAACCATGAGCCATGAGATCCGGACCCCGATGAACGGCGTCGTCGGCATAGTCGAGTTGCTCACCCACAGCCGCCTCTCCGAGCACCAGGCCGATCTGCTGCAGACGATCAGCGAGTCGGCCGCCACCTTGCTCGGCCTGATCGACGACATCCTCGACTTCTCCAAGATCGAGGCCGGCCGCCTCGAAGTCGAGCAGGCACCGGTTTCCATCGCCAACCTGGTCGAAGGTCTGGCCAATTCGCTGATCACCGTCGCCCTCCGCCGGGGCGTGGACCTGCTGCTGTTCATTTCGCCGGACATTCCCGAGCGCGTATTGGCCGACGACGTGCGGCTGCGCCAGATTCTCTACAACCTGATCGGCAATGCCATCAAGTTTTCGGCCGGCCGGCCGGGTTACCGCGGCCGCGTGGCGATCCGCGCCGAAGTCGCCGCGACGGCGCCCTTGCGACTCCGGTTCAGCATTTCCGACAACGGCATCGGCATCGCACCGGAAGCCATCGAACACCTGTTCACGCCCTTTACCCAGGCCGAGGTATCGACCACCCGGCGCTTTGGCGGCACCGGTCTGGGCTTGGCCATCTGCCAGCGCCTGGTGACGCTGATGCAGGGCGAAATCGTCGTCAGCAGCACGCCGGGCAGTGGCTCCACCTTCACCGTCACGCTGCCTTTCGCGCTGGCCGACCAGCAACCGTTACGCTCCCTGCTCAGGCTCGATGGCGTGCACTGTGTGGTCATCGCCGGCCATGATCTCGCCCCGCAAGATTTGAGCGCCCATCTAACGCATGCCGGGGCACAGGTGGTCGTGGCCGGCGACCTCGAACAGGCTGCCTGTCACGCCGCCGCCCTGGACAGTCCGGTGATCATCTACGACGCCGGGCATGATGGGTCTCCGCTCGATGCGTTACGGCTGGCTTTTGCGACCCAGCCCGGCGTCCGTTACCTGATCCTGACCCGTGGCCAGGGGCGGCGGGCCCGCCTCGAGGCGCCGGACGCCGTCAGCCTGGATGGCGACGGGATGCGCCGGCAGTCCCTGCTGCGCGCCGTGGCGATCGCCGCCGGCCAGGCTTCGCCGGAGGTCGTTCAGGACGACATCGACGACTTCCGTGACGAAGAGGTCGTGGCACCGAGCATTGCCGAAGCCCGCGCTGCTGGGCGGCTAATCCTGGTCGCCGAGGACGACGAGATCAACCAGAAAGTCATCCTGCGCCAGCTCGCCCTGCTCGGCTATGCGGCGGAAATCGCCGGCACCGGCAGCGAGGCGCTGCGCTTGTGGCGCGAGGGAAATTACGCCCTGCTGCTGACCGATCTGCACATGCCGGAAATGGACGGTTACACCCTGGCCGCTACCATCCGCCGCGAAGAGGCCGGCGCCCGGCGCATGCCGATTCTCGCCCTGACCGCCAATGCCTTGCGCGGCGAGGCCAACCGGGCCCGGGCCGCGGGCATGGACGAGTACATGACCAAACCGGTGCAACTGGGCCAACTCGAGAACGCACTGGATAAATGGCTGCCCGGGATGGCCGCCAGGCCGGAGTTGCCCGCACCAGCGGTCGCCAAACCGGCAGCCGGCAAACGACTGGTCGATGTCTCGGTGCTGACGGCGCTGGTCGGCGATGACAAGGCCAACCTGCGTCGGCTGCTCGGCATCTACCTGACCTCGATCCGTTCCGCCTGTGAAGAGCTTCTGCCTGCCCTGGCAACGAACGATGCGCGCGGAATCGGGGGCATTGCGCACCGCCTGAAAGCATCGTCGCGCTCGGTCGGCGCCCTCGAACTGGGCGATCTCTGCGCCGAGCTGGAAAACGCCTGTCGGGCCGGAGACCAGGCTGCCATCACCGCCGGCAGCGAAAATTTCATGGCTGCGCTGGCGGCAGTCGATACCTGCGTTGCCGATTTGATCGAAGCGACCTGAGCGTCGCTTCGGAGGAAAATCATGAAAATCCTGTTGGTCGATGATGAACTATTCCAGCTCAACCTGTTGACGCTACAGCTGGCCAACCTCGGGTTCAGCGAGGTGACCTGCTGCATCCGGGCCCATGACGCCCTGGCCGCGCTGGAAAAGGACGTCGCTGCCTGCGATCTGGTGTTCTGCGATTTGCAGATGCCGGAACTCGATGGCGTCGAGTTCGTGCGCCACCTGGCGCGCATCGCCTACCTTGGCCATCTCGTCCTGGTCAGCGGCGAAGACGAACGCATCCTGAGGACGGCGGAAAACCTGGCCCGGGCCCACCATCTGAACGTGCTCGGCATCCTGCACAAGCCGGTGGCGCCCGAAAGTCTGAAGAAAATACTGGACAAGAACCTTGTCCGAACGGCGCGCGCCCCCAAGGCCACCGCCCCCCGGAGCTTTGGTGCCGACGAGTTGCGCCGGGCGATTGCCGGTGGCGAACTGGTCAATTACTACCAGCCCAAGGTCGAACTGGCGACCGGGGCGGTAGCCGGCGCCGAGTGCCTGGTACGCTGGCGGCATCCCGAGCACGGCATGGTCTTCCCCGACCAATTCATCGGTGTCGCCGAAGAGCACGGGCTGATCGACGAGCTGACGCACGCCGTCCTCGCCGCCGCCGTGACCCAGGTCCGGGCCTGGCGCGATGCCGGACTGCCCTGGCGCATGGCGGTCAATATCTCGATGGACAATCTGGCCCATGTCGATTTTTACGACCTGGTGCTGGCCGAAATCCGCCAGGCCGGTATCGCGCCCTCCGACCTCATCCTGGAAGTCACCGAATCACGTCTGATGAACGACCCGCTGGCCTCGCTCGACATCCTGACCCGCCTGCGCCTCAAGCGCATCAGCCTGTCGATCGACGATTTCGGCACCGGCCACTCGTCACTGGCCCAACTGCGCGACATTCCCTTCGACGAATTCAAGATCGACCGCAGTTTCGTCCATGGCGCCAGCGACAACGACACCCTGCGCGCCATCTTCGACGCCAGCCACCACGTTGCCCGCCAACTCGGCATGAAAACCGTGGCCGAAGGCGTCGAAGACCGGGAGGACTGGGAATTCCTGCGCACCTGCGGCTGCGACATGGCGCAAGGCTATTTCATCGCCCGCCCGATGCCGGCCGACGAACTGGCCGGCTGGCTCGCCGGCTGGGAAATGCGCCGGCTGGGGATGGACGACGCCTGATCGTCGCGGCCGCTTGGGGCACCGCCCCGCCGCCGATGCGGCAGACTGCGGATCAATCGAAACGGGAATCCCTGACCTCGACCCGGCCAGCTTCGACCCGCACCGGAAAGACCGGCACCGGCTCGTAGGCCGGTGGCGACAGGGCGGCGCCGGTAACCAGCGAAAAGCGCGCGGCATGGCGCGGACAGGTGATTTCCAGCCCGCTCAGCGTGCCGTTGGACAGCGTCGATGACTCGTGGCTGCACAGATCCTCGATCGCGTAGTAGCGGCCATCGACATTGAAAACGGCGATCACCACGCCATCCACCTCGACGCAGCGACAAGTGCCGGGGACAAATTCCGCCGCGGCATCGACATCGGTCCATTCGCTCATCCCACTCCCCTTTTTTACAGCAAGCCCAGTTCCAGGCGGGCCGCCTCGCTCATCATCGTTTTCGACCACGGTGGCTCCCAGACCAGTTCCAGCTCGACCTCCTCGACCCCGGGCACTTCGCGCACCGCGTCGGCCACCGTTTCGGGAAAGGTCTGGGCGACCGGGCAACCCGGCGCAGTCAGGGTCATCCGGATATGGACATGGCCGTTCGCCGGGTTGGCCTTGAGTTCGTAGATCAGCCCCAGGTCGTAGATATTGACCGGAATTTCCGGGTCGAAGATGGTGCGCAGCACGAAGATGATGTCGCTTTCCAGCTCGCTCTTCGGCTCGCTTTTCGGCGGCAGGCGGTCGGCTTCGGCGCGTTCGGCTTTGGACAGCCATTGACGGAATCCCATGGCGTCTACTCCGTGGACACCGGCCGCTGTTCGGCATGCAGCGCGGCCTGCAGGGTGTGCCAGGCGAGCGTCGCGCACTTGATCCGGGTCGGGAATTCGCGGACTCCGGCCAGCACCTCCAGCTTACCCAGGCCGCCTGCGGGCAGGCGCCCGTCTTCAGTCAGCATGGCGTGAAAAGCGGCGAATAAGGCTTCGGCGTCGCCGACCGCCAAGCCTTTCAGGGCTTCCGTCATCAGCGAGGCGGAGGCCGTCGAGATGGCGCAGCCGACGCCTTCGAAGCGGGCCTCGGCGATCGTGCCATCGACTACTTTCAGGCGCAGGGTCAGGCGGTCGCCGCACAGCGGGTTGAAGCCTTCAGCCTGGTGGCTGGCCTCGGGCAAGGGGCCGAAATTGCGCGGCCGGCGGCCGTGGTCGACGATCACTTCCTGGTACAGATCGCGCAGGCCGCCGCTCATGCGAACACCTCCTGGACCTTGGCCAGGCCACGGAACAGGGTATCGACCTCGTGCCGCGTGTTGTACAGCGCAAAAGACGCGCGCACCGTGGCCGGCACGCCGTAACGCTCCATGACCGGCATTGCGCAATGGTGGCCGGTGCGCACCGCGACGCCCTGGGTATCGAGGATGGTGCCGATGTCGTGGGGATGGATCCCGGCCAGCGTGAAAGAGAGGATGGCGCCCTTGTCGGCAGCGGTGCCGATCAGCGTCAGGCCGGGGAATTCGCGGGCCTGCGCCGTGGCATAGGCGAGCAGCTCGGCTTCATGGGCGGCAATGGCTTCCAGACCGACGCTGCGCACATAGTCGATGGCGGCGCCGAGGCCGATGCCGCCAGCAATGTTGGGGGTACCGGCCTCGAACTTGTAGGGCAGATCGTTCCAGGTCGAGCCGGCGAAACGCACTTCGCGGATCATGTCGCCGCCCCCCTGGTAAGGCGGCATGCCTTCGAGCAGGGTGCGCCGGGCGTAGAGCACGCCGGTGCCGGTCGGGCCGTAGAGCTTGTGGCCGGAAAAGACATAGAAATCGCAGTCGAGGTCGGTCACGTCGACCATCATGTGGGCCACCGCCTGCGCCCCGTCGATCAGCACCACGGCGCCGGCCCGATGCGCCATGGCGATCATGGCCTTGACCGGGTTGATGCTGCCCAGGGCATTCGACATCTGGGTCAGCGCGACCAGCTTGGTGCGCGGGCCAAGCTGGTCGGCGAACTGGTCGACGATCAACTGTCCGGCGTCGTCGATCGGCGCCACCCGCAGCACGGCGCCGCTGCGCTGGCAGAGCAGTTGCCAGGGCACGATGTTGGAGTGGTGTTCCATTGCGCTGATCAGGATTTCGTCGCCGGCCTGCAGGCGCTGGCCGTAGCTGCTCGCCACCAGGTTGATCGCCTCGGTGGCGCCGCGCGTGAAGACGATTTCCTCGCGGGCCGGCGCCTGGATGAAGTCGCGCACCCGCTCGCGCGCCGCCTCGTAGGCCTCGGTCGCCTCCTGGCTCAGGTGGTGCACGCCGCGGTGGATATTGGCGTTGTAGTGGGCGTAATAGTGGCGTTCGGCCTCGATCACCGACCACGGCTTCTGGCTGGTCGCGGCATTGTCGAGATAGACCAGCGGATGGCCGTGGACCTCGCGGTGCAGGATGGGGAAGTCCTGACGCCGACGAATGACGTCGAGGGCGGGAGCCCCGGCTTTCGAATCGATCAGCTTGCCCAGCATCGTCCCTCCCTTACTGGCGCGGCAGTTTGACCTGCAGCGCTTCGTCGAGCCGCCCCTGCAACGCGTGCACGTGGACCCGCTCGATGATTTCCATGGCGAAGGCCCGGGTCAGCATGGCGCGGGCCGAGGCCTCGCCGATGCCGCGCGAACGCAGGTAGAAGACCTGCGCTTCGTCGAGCTGGCCGACCGTGGCGCCATGGTTGCACTTGACGTCGTCGGCCCAGATTTCGAGTTGCGGTTTGGTGTCGATTTCGGCGTTTTCCGAAAGCAGCAGGTTGTGGTTGGTCTGCACGGCGTCGCTGCCCTGGGCATCGGGATGAACCACCACCCGGCCGCTGAAGACGGCCCGCGAAGCACCGTTCACGACGCCCTTGTAGAGCTGGCGGCTGGTGCAGCGGGCTTGCCGGTGATCGATGCGAGTGTGGTGATCGATGTGCTGGCGACCGTCGGTAAGGTAGAGGCCATCGAGCGTGCACGATGCCCCTGCAGCCTGCAGCCCGACCGTGATGCCGGTACGGGCGAGCCGCCCGCCGAACGCGAAGGAGCCGGAAACGAAGCGACTGTCGGCAGCCTGCGCCACATTGACCGTCGCAATGTGAAAAGCTCTCGGGCTCTCCTGCTGGAGCTTGTGGTGTTCGATGCTGGCGCCCGCCCCGAGCACGATGTCGCTCACCGCATTGGTGAAGTAACTGCTCTCGTCGAGCCCGACATGGTGCTCGACGATGGCGGCCGAACTACCCTCCCCGGCGACGATCAGGTTGCGCGGCTGGATCGCCAGCGCCGCTTCGCTGGCGATGAACAGCAAGTGGATCGGCGCCTTGACGGTGACGCCCGGCGGCAGGTGCAGATAGGCGCCATCGGCCATGAAGGCGAGATTGAGGTCGGCAAAGGGCGAGGCCGGATGGAAGAGGACCAGATGTTTCTCCAGATCCTCCGCCTCCTGCGCCAGGTGGTACGCCAGGCTGCCGAGCACGACACCGGCTGGCAGGCGGCCCGGGCGGCACAGGTCGGGAGCGAGCCGGCCATTGACGAAAACCAGCAGATGGCTGTGCTGCAAAGCGTGGGCATCGACCAGCGCGGCCAGAGACACGCCGCCGGGCGACGGCAACACGTTGAAGCGACCGTTTTCGATGGCCACCACGTTGGTGTATTTCCAGTCCTCGTCGCGCAGGGTCGGAAAGCCTTGCTGGGCAAAGCGCCCGATCGCCTCGGCACGGGCCTCGCGCAGCCAGTCGAGGTGCTGCCCCGGCAGGTCGCGGCAGATGCGCCGGAAGGCGCCCTGGTAATCGTCGGCGCTACCGACCAGGCGGGCGTTCATGACACGGCCTCGGCCGGCGTGCCATAGCCGGTACGCTCCAGTTCGATGGCCAGCTCCCGGCCGCCGGAGCGGGCAATGCGACCGTCGGCCAGGACATGGACGCGATCCGGCACGACATGGTCGAGCAGGCGCTGGTAATGGGTGACCAGGACGATCGCCCGCTGCGGACTGCGCAGCCCGTTGATGCCGGCGGCGACAACTTTCAGGGCGTCGATATCGAGGCCGGAATCGCTTTCGTCGAGCAGGGCGAGGCTCGGTTCGAGCAGCGCCATCTGCAGGATCTCGTTGCGCTTCTTCTCGCCGCCCGAGAAGCCTTCATTGACTGGTCGGTAGAGCAGGCTCTCGTCCATGTCCATGAGCTTCAGCTTGGCGCGGATCAGGGCCAGGAAATCGATGGCGTCGAGTTCGGGCAGGCCGCGGTGGCGGCGCAGGGCATTGAGGGCGGCCTTCAGGAAATAGACATTGGCGACGCCCGGAATCTCCACCGGATACTGGAAGGCGAGAAAGATGCCCTGCCCGGCCCGCGCCTCGGCCGTCAGTTCGAGCAGATTGGCGCCCTGGTAGAGCACTTCGCCGCCGGTCACGACATATCCTTCACGGCCAGCCAGGACATGGGCCAGCGTGCTCTTGCCCGAGCCATTGGGGCCCATGATGGCGTGAACCTCGCCGGCCTTGACGCTGAGGTCGAGCCCCTTGAGGATGGGCTGGCCGTCGACACTGACGTGCAGATTGTGGATCTCGAGCATGGTCGTGCTCCTTAGCCGATGCTGCCTTCGAGACTGACCCCGAGCAGCTTTTGCGCTTCGACGGCGAACTCCATCGGCAGTTCCTGGAAAACTTCCTTGCAGAAGCCGTTGACGATCATCGATACCGCATCCTCGGCGGACAGGCCGCGGCTCTGGCAATAGAACAGCTGGTCTTCACCGATCCGCGAGGTGGTCGCCTCGTGCTCGACGCGGGCCGACGGATGCTTGACCTCGATGTAGGGAAAGGTGTGGGCGGCGCACTTGTCGCCGAGCAGCAGCGAGTCGCACTGGCTGTAATTGCGGGCGCCGACCGCGCTCTTGGCAACCTTGACCAGGCCGCGATAGGCGTTGTGGCCGTGGCCGGCCGAAATGCCCTTGGAGACGATGTTGCTGCGGGTATTCCTACCGAGGTGAACCATCTTGGTGCCGGTATCGGCCTGCTGGTAATTGTTGGTCAGTGCCACCGAATGGAATTCGCCGTGCGAGTTGTCGCCCTTGAGGATCACGCTCGGGTATTTCCAGGTGATCGCCGAGCCGGTTTCGACCTGGGTCCAGGAAATCCGCGAGTTGTCGCCGCGGCATTCGCCGCGCTTGGTGACGAAGTTGTAGATGCCGCCCTTGCCTTCCTTGTTGCCGGGGTACCAGTTCTGCACCGTGGCGTAGCGGATCTGGGCGTTGTCGAGGGCGATCAGCTCGACGACTGCGGCGTGCAACTGGTTCTCGTCGCGCATCGGCGCCGTGCAGCCTTCGAGATAGCTGACGTAGGCATCGCGGTCGGCGATGATCAACGTGCGTTCGAACTGCCCGGTATTGATGGCGTTGATCCGGAAATAGGTGGACAACTCCATCGGGCAACGCACGCCGGGCGGGATGTAGCAGAACGAACCGTCGGAAAACACCGCCGAATTGAGGCTGGCGAAATAGTTGTCGGTGTAGGGCACGACCGAGCCCAGGTACTGGCGGACCAGGTCCGGATGCTCGCGCACCGCCTCGGAGAAGGAGCAGAAGATGATGCCCAGCTCGCCGAGCTTGGCCTTGAACGTCGTGGCCACCGAAACGCTGTCGAACACCGCATCGACCGCGACGCCGGCCAGGATTTCGCGTTCCTGCAGCGGCACGCCGAGTTTTTCGTAGGTGCGGAGCAGTTCGGGATCGACCTCGGCCAGGCTCTGCGGTCCGTCCCCGCGTGATTTGGGTGCCGAATAGTAGCTAATCGCCTGGTAGTCGATGGGCGGATGGTGGATCGTCGACCAGCCGGGTTCGGTCATCGTCAGCCAGTGGCGATAGGCCTGCAACCGCCACTCGAGCATGAACTCCGGCTCGTCTTTCTTGGCCGAGATCAGGCGGATCACGGCTTCGCTCAGCCCGACCGGAACGGTGTCGGTTTCGAGATCGGTATGGAACCCGTGGCGGTATTCGCGGCTGACGAGTTCGTCGAGTTTCGTGGCTTCCTTGAGCATCGGGTTGCCTCCTTCGCAAATTGGACCGGTTCCCCCTGTCATCGTTCAGGGTGATCGGTCAATCGCGCGAAGCGCCGGCCGGGCGGGCCCGGAGGCAGATGGCAGGATGCTTAGAGGGCGACGCTGAGCAGCGGATCGTTGGCCGGAAAGCGTTCGGCGTAGGCCGCATCGGGCGCCGGATTGCTGCCGTCGGCGAGGGTCAGGACCTGGTCGAGATGGCGCTCGGAGGCGGCGAGCAGCCGGCGGTAGAGTTCCATGCAGAGCAGGCGCGCCTTCTGGCCCGGCCAGTCCACCGGCAGCAGGACATCGGGCAATTCCGGGTCGCGCAGCAGCAGGCGGCGGTAGTCATGAATGAGCAGGGTGCGCAGCAGGAAGGCGTCTTCGGCGCCGACTTCAAGCTGGCGGTCGCTGCGCAGTTCAGCAAGGATCGGCAGGTAGGTGGCGACGAAGGCGGCGTAGGCCTTGGCCAGTTCCTCGAGATTCCAGGCCCGGCGCACGAGGTCGGCGTCGTTGGCCGACAGGCCGGCCCGCGAATCGGCGGCGAGCAGCGGCATCAGGCGATCGAGATGGTCGGCCAGACCTTCGGCGACCAGGGCATCGAAAGCCGCCGTCAGGTCGGCCGAGGGATGCACGAAACAATCGGCGCCGAGCACGCCGAAGCCCTGCCAGAACAGGGCACGGCGCAGCCGTTCGCGGTCTTTGGGATCGAATTCGCCGACCGCCAGGATCAGGCGCCAGCGGCGGTCCCAGAGCGGTGCGTGGGCGGCGTAGATATGGCGCGAGGCCTCTTCGAAACGGCGACGGCCGGAGTTGGTCAGCACGTAGTCGGCGCGGCGGCCGACGGTTTCGGTGCGCAGCCACTCTTCCTTGGCGAGCCGGAAGACCGAGGTGCGAACCAGGCGCTCGTTAAGTTCCAAGGGTTCGAGCAGGTGGATCAGGCTGCCCAGCCAGATCCGGCCGCCGCGCGGCAGGATGGCGTCGCCGAAGACGGAAATGATGAGCGAACCCGCCTGGACGCGGCGTTGCTGCCGAAAATCGTCGAGGCGGGCCTTGATGGATGGGATCACGGTGTCAGGCAGAGCGGAGAATCTGCGCATGGTAGCGATTCCCTCCCTCCCTGAACAGCGCGAATTGGGCGGCATCAAGCCGGCAGCAGGTGGTCGGCGTCGGCGGTGACCGGTTGCTGCTGGGCGAAGAAGCCCTCGGTATGGATCAGTTCATCCTTGGCGCCCAGTTGCTTGACGACCGCGACACAGGCATCGACGAATTCCGGGCTGCCGGCGGCGAAGATGGTGTGCTTCGACAGATCCTTGAACAGCTGCGGCAGCACGACATCGACCCGGCCAGCCAGATAGCCTTCGGCCTGTTCGCGGGTCAGGGTGATCTTGTAGTCGAAGGTGCGGTGCTTGGTCCGCCACCAGGCCATCATGCCCTGGCTGTAGACATCTTCCTTGGTACGGGCCGAGAAGACCATGGTCACCGGTTTCTTGAAGCCGCGGCGCAGGGCCGCCTCGGCCAGGGCGAGGATGGGCGCGAGGCCGGTGCCGGCCGCCAGGCAGAGCACGGGGGTATCGACCGAGGGGTCGCCGATGAAGGTGCCGTAGGCACCGGAAATCTTGACGTTGTCGCCGGTGGCCAGCGTGTCGTGAATCCAGTTGCTGGTCTTGCCGTCGTCGGCGCGGGCGACCTGGAGCACCAGTTCGCCGTCCGGGCGCGGGGCATTGGAAATCGAATAGGCGCGGGCCGGGATGTCGGCGCGCGGGTTGCCGACCGTGACGTACTGGCCGGGCCAGTAGCGGATCGGCTGGCCGACCGGGCGCAGGCGCAGCTCGACGACGCGGGCGGCGACCGCCTTTTTGTCGACGACGACGAACAGCGCGTCTTCGCGGGGCGGGAAAAGCTTGGGCTTGGCATCGAGGGTGCCCCATTCGATGACCAGTTCCTCGGAAATCGGCTTGGCCATGCACATCAGGCCGTAGCCCTGCTTGCGCTCCTCCTGCGAGAGCGCCATGTCGAGCACCATGCCCTGGTCGAACTGGCCGGACGTGACCTTGACCTTGCATTCGCCGCAGGCGCCGGCCCGGCAGTTGTTGGGCAGGGCGTAGCCGGCCTTTTCAAGTGCCGTCAAAACCGTATCGCCGTAGGCGCAATCGACCGCCTTGCCCGAAGGTTGCATCACGATGCGAGCCATTTTCTTTTCCCTCTGTTGTTGCGTTTCTCTGTCGCGGAAAAGCCGGCACCCGTCGGGGGCGCCGGCCTGCAGCAAGTTTTCTACATATTAGAAGACCGGAATGATGTCTTCCATGTCGATTTCGCTGACTTCCTGGCCGGTGATGCCGACTTCCGGAATCGCCGGGAACGGGATGTTGTAGCGGTCGAGAACGCCCTTCAGGTTGATCATCGCGTTCTTCCAGTTTTCCAGCTTGGCTTCGTAGCTCGGGATGCCGAAACCGGCGCCGCGGGCCACTTCCTCGCCTTCACGCTGGTTGGCGATGAAGTCGGACGGCAGGTCCCAGAATTCCATCGGCGGCTCGAACAGCACGGCCGACAGGAACAGGTAGCCGGCGCGGATCTGCTTGGTGACAATGCCCTTGGTGGCGTCGTCGAGACCCGGGTAATCGCGCTCCATGACCGCCATGCAGATCGCCATGTGACGACCTTCGTCGCGGCCGATGTTCTTGAAGCCTTCCTTGAAGACGGCTTCGCGGGAATTTTCGTACATCTGCTTGAAGATGGTGGCGGCAGCGATTTCGCCCATCAGGAAGGAGCTGAACAGAACGGCCAGGTCGTACTTGGGCACGGCCTGCTTGTAACCGGTCCAGTAGCGGCCGCCATTGAAGTACAGCCACTTGACGTTCTTTTGCAGGCGACGGCCGAGATCGGTCTTCGGCTCGTAGGTGATCGGATCGGGATGGCCGAGCAGCTTGGTGATGGCCAGGCCACACATGATTTCGTGGTTCTGTTCGTCGCGGGTCACCGAGAAGAAGCACTTGCGGACCGGATCTTCCTCATGCACTTCGTAGGTCTTGATCAGCGCTTCGGCGAACACCGGCGGCGCCGAGGCGTCGAACACGGAGAGCAGGCTCCACCAGTAGGCGATCGATTCGCGCTCTTCCCAAGTGTAGCTGTCTACATCCAGCGTATCCCAGGGCAGCTTTTCCGGATCCCAGTTTTCGCGCAGGGAGGCTTCCCAGACTTCCTGCAACTTCTTGGTCTTGGAATTCCAGGACAGCGGGTAGATGTTCGGCTGCGGGGTTTCCGGTGGAAATTCCATCTTGTCTGCAAAACGCTCTTTATTACTTGCCATGTCTCACTCCTTGTTCAGATCGTCAGAGGGTGCTGGCCAACCCGTTTTGGGCTGCCGTGGTTGAATCATGTTACAACATCGCACACTGTGTCAACGTTTTTTGTATCGCTTTAGTAAAAATAGTTGCTAACAAAGCAGCAGAACGACAAAAATATTTGCTAAATTTCCCTTATAAATCAGGAAACATTTGTTGTTTTAATGATATTTTTTCATTGGCCTCGGAACCTATTCTGTTATTTATAATCTACTCAGCACACCTCGCAACGTGATACATTTATTTGACAACATTGGCATTGCTTTGTAACGTATCAATCAGAACGCGGCTGGCACAAGCCGCTGCCCGACGAAAACACCCCATCCCGGAGGAAGCCCATGTCCCACCCACTGCTCGAAAAGCACCGCGCCACGCTCGATGGCGCCCTGAACGCCATCCACACCCGCGGCTACTGGTCAGCCTTCAATGAAATGCCGAGCCCCAAGGTCTATGGCGAAACGGCGCCGGATGACGGCAAGAAAGCCTACGAAAGCCATCTCGGCCAGCACTTCGCGCTGAACCAGCCGGGCGAAACCGGCTGGACCGGCGGCGAGCAGTCGCCCTACGGCGTCGTTCTCAATGTCCAGTACCCAGTTTGCGACATCGAAGCCCTGATCGCCGCCGGCGAAAAGGCCATGGTTGCCTGGCAGGCCGCCGGCGCCGATGGCCGCACCGGCATCTGTCTGGAAATCCTGACCCGCCTGAACCAGCAGAGCTTCGAGCTCGCCCATTCGGTGATGATGACCACCGGCCAGGGCTGGATGATGGCCTTCCAGGCCGGCGCCCCGCACGCCCAGGACCGCGGCCTCGAAGCCGTGGCCTACGCCTACCGCGAGCAGAAGTTCGTGCCCGGCGAAGCGACCTGGGAAAAGCCGCAGGGCAAGAACCCGCCGCTGGTCATGAAGAAACACTTCCAGATCGTCGGCCGTGGCGTCGGCGTCGTCGTCGGCTGCGGTACCTTCCCGACCTGGAACACCTACCCCGGCCTGTTCGCCGCGCTGGCTACCGGCAATGCCGTGATCGTCAAGCCGCACAGCAACGCCATCCTGCCCGCCGCGATCACCGTCCGCACGATCCGCGCCGTGCTCGCCGAGAACGGCATCGATCCCAACCTGGTCACGCTGTGCGTCACCGATAAACGCGAAACGACCCAGAAGCTGGTCACCCACAAGGCCGTCAAGTCGGTCGACTTCACCGGCGGCAACGTCTTCGGCCAGTGGCTGATCGACAACTGCCGCCAGGCCCAGGTCTATGCCGAGCTGGCCGGCGTCAACAACATCGTCATCGACTCGACCGACAGCTACAAGAAGATGCTCGGCAACCTGGCCTTCACACTGTCCCTGTACTCCGGCCAGATGTGCACCACCTCGCAGGCGATCCTGGTCCCGGCCGGCGGCATCGATACCGAAGACGGCCACAAGTCCTACGACGAGGTCTGCGCCGATCTCGCCCAGGCCGTCACCGGCTTCCTGAGCAAGCCGGAAGTCGCCCATGCCGTGCTCGGCGCCATCCAGTCGGCCGATACGCTGAAGCGCATCGAGGAAGCCGGCTCCGGCAAGCTGGGCACGGTCATCCTCGCCCCGAGCAGACTGGAAAACCCGGACTTCCCGAAAGCCGAAGTACGCACCCCGGTGCTGCTCGCCTGCGACGCGGGCGACGAAGCCAAGTACATGGAAGAGCGCTTCGGCCCGATCAGCTTCATCGTCAAGGTCGCCGACACCGCCGCCGCCATCGCCTTGTCGGAACGCATCATCAGCACCCACGGCGCGCTGACCGCTGGCGTCTATTCGACCAGGCCCGAAGTCATCGAGGCGATGACCGCCGCCACCTGGCGTTCCAAGGTCGCGCTGTCGATCAACCTGACCGGCGGCGTCTTCGTGAACCAGTCGGCGGCCTACTCCGACTACCACGGCACCGGCGGCAACCCCTCGGCCAACGCCTCCTATGCCGACTCCGCCTTCGTCGCCAACCGCTTCCGGGTCGTCCAGCGCCGCTACCACGTCTGAGGATCAAGCATGAATTTCGAAAACATCAAATTTGAAGTCACCGACGGCATCGCCCGCCTGACCCTGAACCGCCCGGACAAGCTGAACAGCTTCACCGGCGCCATGCATGCCGAACTGCGCGCCGCGCTCGACCATGTCCAGAACGACAAAGCCATCCGCGTTCTGGTGTTGACCGGTGCCGGCCGCGCCTTCTGCGCCGGCCAGGACCTGGCCGACCCGGACATGCAGATGATCGACGGCAAGATGCCGGACATCGGCAATGTCGTCGAAAAGAACTACAAGCAACTGGTGCTGCGCCTGCAGAACCTGCGCGTGCCGACCATTGCCGCCGTCAACGGCATCGCCGCCGGTGCCGGTGCCTCGGTGGCGCTGGCCTGCGACCTGGTGATCGCCACCCAGTCCGCCTCCTTCCTCCAGGCCTTCTCCAAGATCGGCCTGATTCCGGATACCGGCGGCACCTGGTTCCTGCCGCAACGCGTCGGCATGGCCCGCGCCATGGGCCTCGCCCTGCTCGCCGAGAAGCTGCCCGCCGAAAAGGCCGCCGCCTGGGGCCTGATCTGGGAATGCGTCGAGGATGGCGAATTCGCCGCCCGCATCGACGCCCTGGCCAAGCAACTGTCCACCGCCCCGACCAAGGCCCTGGTCCGTACCCGCCAGGCCATGCACGCCGCCCCCGGTCACACGCTGGAGCAGCAACTGTCCTTCGAAGGCGGCATGATGCGCGAACTGGGCTGGAGCCCGGACTACGCCGAGGGCGTCAAGGCTTTCATGGAAAAGCGCGCCCCGAATTTCACCGGAGAGTGAAAGCGTGAGTCACCCACCCCTACCCCAACAAACCGTCATCGCGGTGGTCGGTACCGGCGCCATGGGCGCCGGTATCGCCCAGGTCGCGGCAGCCGCCGGCCATCCGGTCAAGCTGCTCGACAACCGCCCGGGCGCTGCCGAAAAGGCGGTCGAAGGCATTCGCGCCCAGTTCGCCAAACTCGCCGAGAAGGGCAAGATCAGCGCCGAAGCCGCCCAGGCTGCCGGCGCCCGGCTGATCCCGGTCGAGCAACTGGCCGATCTGGCCGACGCCGGCCTGATCACCGAAGCCATCGTCGAGAACCTAGAAGCCAAGCAGAAGCTCTACGCCGACCTCGAAGCCATCGTCGGCCCCGACTGCATCTTCGGCACCAACACCTCGTCGATTTCGGTGACCGCCATCGGCGCCGCGCTGAAACGCCCGGAACGCCTGGCCGGTCTGCATTTCTTCAACCCCGCCCCCTTGATGGCGCTGGTCGAGATCGTCTCCGGCCTGGCCACCGACCAGGCCATTGCCGACACCCTGTTCGCGACCGCTGCCGCCTGGGGCAAGACCCCGGTCCATGCCAAGTCGACGCCCGGCTTCATCGTCAATCGCGTCGCCCGCCCCTACTACGCCGAGGCCCTGCGCCTGGCCCAGGAAGGTGCCGCCGACTACGCCACCATCGATGCGGTCATGCGCGAGGCTGGCGGTTTTCGCATGGGGCCGTTCGAACTCATGGACATGATCGGCCACGACGTCAATTTCGCCGTCACCAACTCGGTCTGGCGCGCTTTCTATAACGACCAGCGCTTTCTGCCTTCGCTGATCCAGCAGGAACTGGTCGATGCCGGCTTCTACGGCAAGAAGAGCGGGCGCGGCTTCTACGATTACCGCGAGGGCGCCGTCCGCCCGACACCGCGCATCGAAGCAGCGCAAGCCCCGGTCGGCAAGATCACCGTGTATGGCGAGTCAGGCGCTGCCGAAGCCCTGGCCGAGCGCCTGGAAACCTGCAGCCTGTCATTCAGCCGGGCGCCCGCCAATGATGGCCGGATCGCCGAGATCGGCCGCGCCGTGCTCGCCGTCACCGACGGCCGCAGCGCCACGCAACGGGCCTTTGAGACCGGCGTCGCCAACCTGGTGCTGATCGATCTGGCGCGCGACTACACGACGGCGGGCTGGCTGGCCGTCGCCGTCGCCGAACAGTGCGAGCCGGAAGCCGCCCAGGCCGCCATCGGCCTGCTGCAAGCCGCCGGCTTCACCGTCTGCCGCCTGGCCGACATTCCCGGCCTGGCCGTCATGCGCACCGTCGCCATGCTCGCCAACGAGGCCGCCGATGCCGTCAACCAGGGCGTCTGCTCGGCCACGGCAGCCGATTCGGCGATGCGCCTCGGCGTCAATTACCCGCAGGGACCGCTGGCCTGGGCCGACCAGGTCGGCCTGCCCACCATCCGCACCGTACTCGCCAACCTCGGCGCCAGCTACGGCGAAGACCGCTACCGGATTTCGCCGCTGATCCAGCGCCAGTTTTTTGCCGGAAAGAAGATTCATGACTGAACACAAACTCACCCCGGCCGAGGCGCAAGCCATGGCCGAAGCCACCGCCGAAGCCATGTGGGCGCGCGACCGCGCCGCCCAGGCGCTGGGCATCAAGATCGTCCGCGTCGCCCCGGGCACCGCGCTGCTCACCATGGCGGTCCGTCCCGACATGGTCAACGGCCACCACATCTGCCACGGCGGCATGATCTTCAGCCTGGCCGACACTGCCTTCGCCTACGCCTGCAACAGCTACAACAAGAACACCGTCGCTTCGGCCTGCCACATCGACTTCCTGGCCCCGGCCAAGGAAGGCGAGATGCTCGAAGCCGAAGCGGTCGAACGCTCCGCCTCGGGCCGTACCGGCGTCTACGACATCACTGTGCGCGCCGGCGCACGGACCATCGCCCTGTTCCGGGGCAAGAGTTACCGGATCAACGGCGAAGTCATCGCCGGATTGCAGCAAGCCGATCAACAGGCTGCCTAAGCCTTAGCCAATAGAGGAGACAACCATGACCGTCAAGAAACCAATGCCCGGCGATCTCGACCCCATCGAAACCGCCAGCCGCGACGAGATTTCCGCGCTGCAACTCGAACGCCTGAAGTGGTCTGTGCGCCACACCTACGACAACGTCGCGCCCTATCGCCAGAAGTGCGAGGCCAAAGGCGTACACCCGGACGACCTGAAAACACTGAGCGACCTCAGCAAGTTCCCGTTCATGACCAAGCTCGACCTGCGCGACAACTACCCCTTCGGCCTGTTCGCCGTGCCGCGCACCAAGCTCGCCCGCCTGCATGCCTCGTCGGGCACCACCGGCAAGTCGGTGGTCGTCGGCTACACCAAGAACGACATCGACAACTGGGCGACCGTCGTCGCCCGCTCGATCCGCGCTGCCGGCGGCCGGGCCGGTGACATGGTCCATGTCGCCTACGGCTACGGCATGTTCACCGGCGGCCTCGGCGCCCACTACGGCGTCGAACGCGCCGGCTGTTGCGCCGTGCCGATGTCCGGCGGCCAGACCGAGAAGCAGGTCCAGCAGATCATGGACTTCAAGCCCGAGATCATCATGGTCACGCCGTCCTACTCTTTGGTGATTGCCGAGGAATTCGAGCGCCTGGGCATCAAGCCCGAGGAAATCTCGCTGAAGGTCGGCATTTTCGGCGCCGAACCTTGGGGCCAGGGCATGCGCCACGAAATCGAGCGCAAGCTCGGCATCGACGCCATCGACATCTACGGCCTGACTGAAGTCATGGGCCCGGGCGTCGCCTGCGAATGCATCGAGACCAAGGACGGCCCGGTGATCTGGGAAGACCATTTCTACCCCGAGATCATCGACCCGGAAACCGGCGAAGTGCTGCCCGACGGCGAGGAAGGCGAACTGGTCTTCACCTCGCTGACCAAGGAAGCCTTCCCGGTCATCCGCTACCGCACCCGCGACCTGACCCGCCTGCTGGCGCCGACGGCCCGTTCCTTCCGCCGCATCGACAAGATCACCGGCCGTTCCGACGACATGCTGATCATCCGCGGCGTGAACGTCTTCCCGACCCAGATCGAGGAGCAGATCCTGCGCGACCAGCGCCTGGCCGGCAATTACCAGGTCGTGGTCACCCGCGAAGGGCACATGGACAACCTCGAAGTGCGCTGCGAAGTCCAGCGCGAACTGTCCGGCAAGCTGTCGCCGGCCGAGATCCAGACCATCGGCAAGGAACTGCAGCACCGCATCAAGACCATCATCGGCGTCTCGACCAAGATCACGGTCATGGAGTTCGACGCCATTCCCCGCACCCAGGTCGGCAAGGCCAAGCGCGTGCTCGACGAGCGCCCGAAGCAGGACTGAGGAAATGACCATGACTGAAGCTTTTATCTGCGACGCCATCCGCACCCCGATCGGCCGCTACGGCGGCGCCCTGGCCGGCGTCCGTGCCGACGATCTCGGCGCCATCCCGCTCAAGGCGCTGATGGAACGCAATCCGCAGGTCGACTGGTCGGCCGTCGAGGACATCATCTACGGCTGCGCCAACCAGGCCGGCGAGGACAACCGCAACGTCGCCCGCATGTCGGGCCTGTTGGCCGGCCTGCCGGTCGACGTGCCGGGGACCACGGTCAACCGCCTGTGCGGTTCGGGCATGGACGCCATCGGCCTCGCCGCGCGCTCGATCAAGTCCGGCGAAACCGAGCTGATGATCGCCGGCGGCGTCGAGAGCATGTCGCGCGCCCCGTTCGTCATGGGCAAGGCCGAATCGGCCTTCTCGCGCAACGCGGCAATCTTCGACACCACCATCGGCTGGCGCTTCATCAACCCGGCGATGAAGAAGCTCTACGAAACCCACTCCATGCCGCAGACGGCCGACAACGTCGCCGCCGACTTCGCCATCAACCGCGCCGACCAGGATGCCTTTGCCGTCCGCTCGCAGCAGCGCTGGGCCGCCGCCCACGCCGCCGGCCGCTTTGCCGACGAACTGGTACCGGTCATCATCCCGCAGAAGAAGGGCGAGCCCAAGGTCGTCGACACCGACGAGCACCCGCGTCCGGAAACCACGCTCGAGATGCTGGCCAAGCTCAAGGGCGTCAATGGCCCTGAACTCTCGGTCACCGCTGGCAACGCCTCGGGCGTCAATGACGGCGCCTGCGCCCTGCTCCTCGCTTCCGGCACCGCCGCCGAGCAATACGGTTTGAAACCACTGGCCCGCGTCGTCGGCATGGCAACCGCCGGCGTGCTGCCGCGGATCATGGGTTTCGGCCCGGCACCTGCGGTGCGCAAGGTGCTGGCCAAGACCGGCCTGAGCCTGGCCCAGATGGACGTCATCGAACTCAACGAGGCCTTCGCCGCCCAGGGCCTTGCCGTCCTCCGCGACCTCGGCCTGGCCGACGATGCCGCCCACGTCAATCCCAACGGCGGCGCCATCGCCATGGGCCACCCGCTCGGCATGAGCGGTGCCCGGCTGGTGACCACCGCCGCCTATGAACTCAAACGTCGTGGCGGCCGCTACGCCCTGTGCACCATGTGCATCGGGGTCGGGCAAGGCATTGCCATGGTCATCGAGCGTGTCTGACAACAACCCCTGGAGAAGACAAACCATGAAACAAAGCATTAAGAAACTCGTTGCCGGGGCCACCCTGGTCCTCGGCGCCTTCGGCGCCATCGCCGCCGACCCGATCAAGATCGGCTCCGTACTGTCAGTCACCGGCCCGGCCGCTTTCCTCGGCGATCCGGAACTGAAGACGCTGCAACTCTACGTCGAAGACATCAACAAGAAGGGCGGTGTGCTCGGTCGCCCGCTGCAACTGGTGCATTACGACGACGGCAGCGACGCCAGCAAGGCCAACGGCTTCACCAAGCGCCTGATCGACGACGACAAGGTCGACATCCTGATCGGCGGCACGACCACCGGCGCCACCATGTCGGCCGTGCCGCTGGTCGAGAAGGCCGGCATCCCGTTCATCTCGCTGGCTGGCGCCGTGGTCATCGTCGAACCGGTCAAGAAGTTCGTTTTCAAGACCCCGCATACCGACCGCATGGCCGCCGAAAAAGTCTTCGAGGATATGAAGAAGCGTGGCCTGACCAAGGTTGCCCTGCTCTCCGAAACCTCCGGCTTCGGCGGTTCGGGCAAGAAGGAAACTGAAGGCGTTGCCGGCAAGTACGGCATCACGCTGGTCGCCAACGAAACCTACGGCCCGAAAGATACCGACATCAGCCCGCAGCTGACAAAGATCAAGAACAGCGCCGGCGTCCAGGCCGTGTTCGTGTTCGGCCTCGGCCAGGGTCCGGCAATCGTCACCAAGAACTACAAGCAACTGGGCATCACGCTGCCGCTTTACCAGTCGCATGGCGTCGCGTCCGATGAATTCCTGAAGCTGGCCGGGCCGGCCGCCGAAGGCGTCCGCCTGCCCTCGCCGGCCCAGCTGGTTCCGGAAAAGCTGGCCGCCAACGACCCGCAGAAGCCGATCGTCACCGCCTATGACAAGGCCTACAAGGCTGCCTACAAGCAGGATGTATCGACCTTCGGCGGCTATGCCTACGACGGCCTGATGCTCGCGGTCGACGCGATCAAGCGCGCCGGTTCCACCGACAAGGCCAAGGTCCGCGACGCGCTCGAAGCGACCAAGGGCTTCGTCGCCACCAGCGGCACCTTCAACATGTCGCCGACCGACCACATGGGCCTCGACCTCTCGGCCTTCCGCATGCTCGAAGTCAAGAACGGCGACTGGACTCTGGTCCAGTAAGCCGTCGGAGCAGCCGATGCCCCGATAACGACAAACCGGTTCCGGCGCCCCCTCCGGAACCGGCCCAACCCCACGGAGAACCCTATGTACACACAGTCTTTCAATGTACCCGACGCCCCCGGTGCAAAGACCGTCGCCCTGGCTCCATCCCATGAAGACCCTGCCCTGCAAGCCGCATTCGATGCCCGCATCGATGCCGACGGCCGCATCGAACCGCAGGAATGGATGCCCGACGCCTATCGCAAGACCCTGGTCCGCCAGATCAGCCAGCACGCCCACAGTGAAATCGTCGGCATGCTGCCCGAAGGCAACTGGATTTCGCGCGCCCCGAGCTTGAAGCGCAAGGCCATCCTGATCGCCAAGGTCCAGGACGAGGGCGGCCACGGCCTCTACCTCTATTCCGCCGCCGAAACCCTGGGCACCAGCCGCGACCAGATGCTCGACGGCCTGCACAGCGGCCGCGCCAAGTACAGCTCGATCTTCAACTACCCGACCCTGACCTGGGCCGACGTCGGCGTGATCGGCTGGTTGGTCGATGGCGCCGCGATCATGAACCAGATCCCGCTCTGCCGCTGCTCCTACGGCCCCTATGCCCGGGCCATGGTGCGCGTCTGCAAGGAGGAGTCCTTCCACCAGCGCCAGGGCTACGAAGCCCTGCTCGTCATGATGACCGGCACCGAAGAACAGAAGGCGATGGTCCAGGACGCCGTCAATCGCTGGTGGTGGAAGTGCCTGGCGATGTTCGGACCGCCCGACGCCGACAGCCCGAACAGCGCGCAAGGCATGCGCTGGGGCATCAAGCGCGTCTCCAACGACGAGCTGCGCCAGAAATTCGTCGATGCCACCGTGCCCCAGGCCAAGGTGCTCGGCGTCACCCTGCCCGACCCCGATCTCAAGTGGAACGAGGAACGCCAGCACCACGACTACGGCACGATCGACTGGGACGAATTCTGGGCCACCGTGAACGGCAACGGCCCGTGCAACAAGGAACGCCTGGCGACCCGCGTCAAGGCCTACAACGACGGGCAATGGGTGCGCGACGCCGCGCTGGCCCACGCCCGCAAACAGCAAGATCGCGCCCATAAGGAGGCAGCATGACTACCGCATTGAAAGAATGGCCACTCTGGGAAGTTTTCGTCCGCAGCAAGCAGGGCCTCGAACACAAGCACTGCGGCAGCCTGCACGCCGCCGACGCTGCCCAGGCGCTGGACATGGCCCGCGATGTCTATACCCGCCGCCAGGAAGGCGTCAGCATCTGGGTCGTGCCTTCGGTCGCGATCACCGCCAGCAACCCCGATGAGAAGGGCGAATTGTTCGACCCGGCGGCCGACAAGATCTACCGCCATCCGACCTTCTACGACATCCCGGACGAAGTGGGGCACATGTAATGAGCGGCGCCCTCGACTACCTCCTCCACCTCGCCGACAACGCCCTGGTCCTCGGCCAGCGCAATGCCGAGTGGTGCGGCCACGGCCCCATCCTCGAGGAAGACATCGCGTTGTCCAATGTCAGCCTCGACCTGATCGGCCAGGCCCGCCTGCTCTACCAGCTGGCCGCCCGGCTCAAGGGTGGCGACTGTACCGAAGACCAGCTGGCCTATTTCCGCGACAGCGGCGAGTTCCGCAACTACACGCTGCT
Source organism: Dechloromonas sp. A34 (assembly GCF_026261605.1). Taxonomy (NCBI): domain Bacteria; kingdom Pseudomonadati; phylum Pseudomonadota; class Betaproteobacteria; order Rhodocyclales; family Azonexaceae; genus Dechloromonas; species Dechloromonas sp. A34. The sequence continues at coordinate 183,089 of NZ_CP102486.1, read as the reverse complement.
CGAACTGCCGCATTCGGGCCCGCTCTCCGGCTACGCCAAAGGCAGCCTGGACTACGCCACGACCATCGTCCGCAACTTCCTCTACAGCGCCCTGATGGCGCTGCTCTGGGAAGCCCTGGAAAAGTCGGCCGATGCCGATCTGGCTGCGATCGCCGCCAAGTCGCAGAAGGAAGTGCGCTACCACCTGCGTCATTCCCGAGACTGGCTAGTCCGTCTCGGCGACGGCACCGACGAATCGCATGCCCGGACCCAGGCCGCCGTCGACCACCTGCTGCCCTACACCGAGGAATTCTGGGCCGGCAGCCCGGCCGAAACGGCGGCCGTCGCCGCCGGCATCGGTGTCGACCTGGCAACGCTGAAGGCCGACTGGGATGGCATCGTCGATACCGCCCTCGCCGAAGCCACGCTCAAGCGCCCGGCGGTCGGCGGCTATGTGCCGGAAGGCAAGCTCGGCCTGCATTCGGAGCACCTCGGCTTCCTCCTCGCCGAGATGCAGAGCCTGGCCCGGGCCCATCCGCAAGGGGTGTGGTAAAGCCATGACGACCACCGTCGAGGCCGCCTGGAGCGCGCTGGCCGAACTGGCCGATCCGGAAATCCCGGTCATCTCGCTGCGCGATCTCGGCATCCTGCGTGATGTCCGGCAGGGCGCGGACGGACTGGAAGTCGTCATCACGCCCACCTACAGCGGCTGCCCGGCGATGGACCAGATCGAGGACGATGTCCGGGCGGCCCTGCTCGCCAAGGGCATTGTCGCCCGCGTCGTGACCCAGCTCGCCCCGGCGTGGACCACCGACTGGATGACCGAGGCCGGCAAGGAAAAACTGCGCGCCTACGGCATCGCGCCGCCGCACCAGACCCCGCCCGGCAGCAATGTCGTCCGCTTCATCGCCCGCCCGGCCAAGGCCGAGACCGTACCCTGCCCGCATTGCGGCTCGGCCCACACGGTCGAGTCCTCGCATTTCGGATCGACGGCCTGCAAGGCGCTGTACAAGTGCCTGGATTGCCAGGAACCGTTCGACTATTTCAAGCCTTACTAAAAAAGTACCGGAGCCCCCAGCCATGTCAGCCCTCCGCTTTCACGAACTCACCGTCAAGCGTGTTAACCCCGAAGCCGCCGGCTCGGTGGCGATCACCTTCGACATTCCCGCCAATGTGCGGGACACCTTCAACTTCCAGCCGGGGCAGTTCCTGACCCTGCGCACCCAACTCGACGGCCAGGACGTTCGCCGCACCTATTCGATCAGCAGCCCGCACAGCCGGCTGGCCAAGGCCGGCGAACTGGAGATCGGCATCCGCCCGGTCGAAAACGGCTTGTTCTCGAACTGGGCGGCACAGACCATCAAGGCCGGCGCCAAGCTCGAGGTCATGCCACCCGACGGGCGCTTCGTCGTCAAGAAGCAGCGTGCCATCCACCGCGTCGGCTTCGCGGCCGGCTCGGGGATCACGCCCATCCTGTCGATTGCCGCCAGCACGCTGGAAGAGCAGCCGGAATCCAAATTCACGCTGATCTACGGCAACCGCCGGATGTCGAGCGTGATGTTCAACGAGGCGCTGCAGGACCTCAAGGACCGCTACCCGGACCGCCTGACGCTGATCCACATCCTCTCCCGCCAGGCGCAGGAAGTAGACCTGCTGCAAGGCCGCATCGACGGCGACAAGGTACGCGCCGTGATCAAGGCCCTGCTCCCGGCCGCCAGCATGGACGAGGTCTTCATCTGCGGCCCGGAAGCGATGATCGAGGCCACCGAAAAGGCCCTGATCGAAGCCGGCGTCCCGGAAAGCCGGGTCTACGCCGAGCGCTTCACCTCCGGCCCGGCCCAGGCCGCCAAGATCCAGGCCGACACCGATGCCGCCCCGCTGCGCGAGAAGGCCAGCAAGGACATCGCGCTGACCATCGTCCTCGACGGCAAGGAACACGAGCTGCAGATCGGCGCCGACGAACATGTGCTCGACGCCGCGCTCGATGCCGGCCTCGACCTGCCCTTCTCGTGCAAGGCCGGCGTCTGCTGCACCTGCCGCGCCAAGGTGATGTGCGGCGAGGTGGTCATGGACAAGAACTACACCCTGGAAGCTGACGAAATGGCGCAGGGCTACGTGCTGAGCTGCCAGGCCCGAGCCACCACCAAGCAACTGACGGTCAGCTTCGACGAGCGCTGATTTCCGCCTATCCAATACTGCACTTGGGCCGCCCCTCGGGTCCCTCCGGGGCGGCCATTTTTTGGAGACCTCCATGTCCCAACTCGTACTGACTGAAATCATCGGCAAGGTCGGCCTGATCCGCATCAACCGCCCGGAGGCGATGAATGCGCTGAACAACGACGTGGTCGACGGCATCGGCGCCGCGATCGATGCTTACGAAGCCGACGAAAATATCGGTTGCATCGTCATCACCGGCAATGAGAAAGCCTTCGCCGCCGGGGCCGATATCGGCTTCATGAAGGATTTCGACTACATGCACGCCTATCAGACGGACTTCATCACCCGCAACTGGGAACGCATCAAGACAACCCGCAAGCCGGTGATCGCGGCGGTCGCCGGCTTCGCCCTGGGCGGCGGCTGCGAGATGGCGATGATGTGCGACATGATCTACGCCGCCGATACCGCCAAGTTCGGCCAGCCCGAGATCAAGCTCGGTACCCTGCCCGGCGCTGGTGGCACGCAACGCCTGCCGCGCGCCGTCGGCAAGGCCAAGGCCATGGACATGTGCCTGACCGGGCGGATGATGGATGCCGCCGAGGCCGAGAAGGCCGGCCTGGTCGCCCGCATCGTCCCGGCCGATCAACTGCTGGAAGAAACCCTGAAGGCGGCCCAGACCATCGCCGGCTTCTCGCTGCCGGTGGTCATGATGATCAAGGAATCGGTCAATCGCGCCTTCGAGTCGTCCTTGAACGAAGGCCTGCTCTTCGAGCGCCGCGTCTTCCACGCCGCCTTCGCGCTGGAAGACCAGAAGGAAGGCATGGCCGCCTTCGCCGAGAAGCGCAAGCCAAGCTTCAAGAACCGCTGAGGAGGCCCGCTATGTACCAGACCCTGGAAATCGAACGGGCCGGCAAGGTCGCGACGATCTGGATGAACCGCCCGGCCGTCTTCAATGCCTTCGACGAACAGTTGATCGCCGAGCTGACTGCCGCCTGCACCGAACTCGACGCCGACCCCGGCGTGCGCATCGTCGTCCTCGGCGGGCGCGGCAAGCATTTCTCGGCCGGAGCCGACCTCAACTGGATGAAGCGCGCCGCCGGCTTCACCCATGTGCAGAATGTCGAGGATGCCCGCAAGTTCGCCGCCATGCTGCGCACCTTGGCCGGCATGAGCAAGCCGACCATCGCCCGCGTCCAGGGTGCCGCGCTGGGCGGCGGCACCGGCCTGACCGCGGCCTGCGACATGGCGGTGGCGAGCAGCGACGCGGTGTTTTCGACCTCGGAGGTAAAGTTCGGCATCATCCCCTCGGCGATCAGCCCCTACGTGCTGCGCGCCATCGGCCCGCGCCACGCCCTGCGCTACTTCCAGAGCGCCGAGCGGATCACCGCCCAGCGGGCACTGACCATCGGCCTGGTCGGCGAGGTCGTCGAACTCTCGACGCTCGATGCCTGCGTCGGCCAACTGGCAGAAGCCCTGCTGCAAGGCGGCCCGCAGGCTCAGAAAGCGGCCAAGGACCTGATCGCAGCCGTCAACGGCAAACCGATCGACGCAGCGATCAGCGAGGAAACCGCCCAGCGCATCGCCCGGCAGCGCGCCACCGAAGAGGCCAAGGACGGCATCGCCGCCTTCCTCGACAAGCGTCCGCCGAGCTGGCTGTGAGGCGTTTGCGCTGCCCGCCGCTGCGGAAAGCGCAAACCTTTATGGCTTGGCAAAGTCTCATCCAGGACGGCGGCCGCCTCGCTTTGCCCCCTAATGAAAACTCACCGGATGAACGCATGAACCTGCCCAGCCAGCCCAATTCCCCCTCCCGCCAGGCGGCCAGCCCCTGGCGCAACCGGCTCGTCGCCAGCCTGCTGCTGATCCTGGCGGGGCTGCCGCTCCTTGCCGCCGGCGAGGACGCCGACGCCCTGCCGGTACTCGAAGTACAACGGCTCGACGGCAGCCGCCAGGCGCTAAGCGACAGTCGGGGCGTCGTCACCCTCGTCGTCATCTGGTCGCCCGAGTCGCTGGCCTCGCGCAAGAGCCTTGGCGAACTGCAGCGCTTCACGGCCCGGCATCCGCCGGGCGAGATCAACGTCATCGCGGCAGCAACCGAGGGCGACGCGGCGCAACTCCGGCAATTCGCCAGCGAGCGGAAACTCGACCTACCACTGAGCATCGTCGGCGTCACCAACCTCGGCCCGTTTCCCGAGGCAACCCTGCCGCATGTCCTGATTATTGACGGCGACGGCAGCTTGCGGGCCGCCCATCGCGGCCTGTTCCGGCTGCAAACACTGGAACAACTGGTCGCCCCGCCTCGCCGGCCCTGACTGCATATTGAGCCGCAGCAAAACTAGGCGTCACCCGCCAGTGCTGCCAGTCGGGCGCGCAAGGCACTCTCATCCAGATGGCGTTGCGTCGCATCCCGGGCCACCGCCACGGAACCGATGGCCTTGGCATTGCCATCGCTCACCACGGCAAAGCTCATCTCGACGTAAATCGACTTCCCGTCCTTGGTCAGCGCCCGGGTCACCGTTGCCCGACCGTGAAGCCGGGTCGTGCCCTGCACCATGGCCCGGTGAAAACCCGCCCAATGGGCCGCCCGCAAGCGTTCCGGAATGATCAGGTCGAGGCTCTGGCCGATCGCCTGCTGGCGCGGGTAACCGAAGAGCGCCTCGGCGGCGGCGTTCCACTGGCGGATGACACCTTCGGTGTCGGCATAGATCAAGGCCTCGGCCATCTGTTCGGTGATCAGGCGATCGATATCGGGTTGCGTGCTGTCGTTCATGGGAACCTCGATTCGTCAGGCAAGGGCTCGTCCTCTTTGGACAGGATGCGCCAGGCATACATCAGGCTGGCTTCATTGAAGTCGCGCCCGCTTTCCAGATCACGCCACCAGCGGGTCGCGTCGCCCGGCCGCTGCGCCAGGCAGCGCCAGCGCCGGCACTCGCCGCTGCACAACTCGATCAGGTAAATCGCGTTCGCTTGCGGTTCGGTCATTCTGCGGTGCCGCCCAGCATCCTGACCTCGTATTGCGGCAGGGCCAGGGCAATGTTTCTCGCCAAGAAGGTCTCGAGGATCGCCTTGTTCACCTCGCTGATCGCCCCGTCGTAATCCGGCACCTTGACCCAGGGGCAAACGCTGATGGTGAGGCCGGATTCGGAAAGTCGGGTCACCCCGACGATGGGCGCCGGATCCTTCAGAACCCGGGGGTTGGTGCCCAGAATCCCGTTGATCAGCTCGAGGGCGGCATTGACATCGGTGCGGTAGGAAATGCCGACCGAAATATTGGGGCGCCGGATCTGTCCATAATTGTGAAGAATCTCGCCAACGATCTTGCGGTTGGGAATCACCACCCGTGAAAGATCAGTATGGCCCAGCGTGGTGGTGAACAGGCTGATATCGAGGACTTCCCCCTCCTCCTTGGCGATGGAGATGTAGTCGCCGACATGAAAGGGCCGGGTAAAAATGATGCTCAGACCAGCCACGATGTTGCCGAGGATCCCCTGCATGGCCAGAGCAACACCAGCCCCGGCTACGCCCAGCCCGGCTATCAGCGGCAATAGCTCGATCCCCAGATTCTGCAGCGCCATGATGGCGAAAATGGCCAGAACGCAAATCTGGGCAATGCGGACGAGCAGCGAACGCACCGGCGCCTCGAGCTTCAGGCGCATCAGGAGACGCGCCAGGCCACGCCCCACCCAGCGCCCGACTACGTACCCGGCACACATGATGAGGATGGCGACGATCACTTTGGGGCCGAAACGAACGGCCATATCGAGGGCGGAAGCCCTGATCTGATCGAACGACTGCAATGAAGTGTCCATGGCACGGTTCCTTTAGATGAGAGGACCTTGAGCGAGAGATCGCCGACGATGATTACAGTACCGCATGGATCTTGAAAATTCGAGGCCCATATTCAACAGTAATGTTTGGATGCGATACAGCGATACGGCGGAATGGAAAATGGGGTCGCCTGGACGGCCTCAGTTGTGCCAGAAGCCGCCCTTCTATGATTCAAGAACCCTCAATTTGAACCGGACTTTCAGTGTGCTCAGAAGTCTTTGGAATGTTATTTGGCATGCATATGGGTCTAAGAGGCTAATGGGATGGTCGCCCCTCCCAGAAACGGCATCAAAGTGCCAAAGTGGCGATAGCAATATCCCACTGAGTGAGAGGAGCGACCGAAATGAAGATTACGACAGTTGGCATCGATCTGGCAAAACAGCTCTTTCAGGTTCATGGTGTTGATGAGCGAGGAAAGGCGGTGCTCAAGAAGCAACTGAAGCGCGATCAAGTATTGCCGTTTTTCGCCAATTTTCAGTGCTGCCTGATCGGCCTGGAAGCCTGTGGTGGCGCTCATTTTTGGGCGAACAAACTGCAGGCGATGGGCCATACGGTGAAACTGATGGCACCGCAGTTTGTAAAGCCGTATGTGAAGAGTAATAAGAACGATGTGGCCGATGCCGAGGCGATTTGTGAGGCGGTAAGTCGACCAAACATGCGCTTTGTGCCAATCAAGACAGGCGAACAGCAAGCAGTTCTGGCACTGCATCGAGCCCGCCAAGGCTTCGTCAAGGCGAGAACGGCTCAGGCCAACCAGATTCGTGGCCTGCTGGCTGAATACGGCATCATCATCCCGCAAGGCATTGGGTACATCGGTAAGCGACTGCCCGAGATTCTGGAGGATGCTGAGAACGGCTTGCCTGGCATTTTTCGCCACCTGATTGCACGCCTTGGTGACCACCTCAAAGAGTTGGATCGGCAGGTCCAAGACTTGGAAGTACAAATCCAAGCGTGGCACCGGGAGAGCGTGGCGAGTAGAAAGTTAGCGCAGATTCCCGGCATTGGCCCGATCACGGCAAGCGCCTTGGTAGCATCGATCGGGAATGCGCGGAACTTTGAGAATGGGCGCCAATTGGCAGCTTGGTTAGGGCTGGTACCACGCCAGAACTCCAGCGGCGGCAAGCAAACGCTGCTGGGTATCAGCAAACGAGGCGACACTTATCTGCGAACCCTGCTAATCCACGGAGCACGAGCCGTGGTTCGTATCGCCGAGCACAAAGCTGCCTATGCCGGCAGTTGGCTCGCGGAGGTTATGGGACGACGTCACAAGAACGTGGCCGCAGTGGCACAGGCCAACAAGAACGCTCGAATTGTTTGGGCACTCCTGGCTCACGAGCGAGACTACGAACCCTGCTACGGATCGGCGGCATGAATATGGGTTATCCACAGTGCCGCTGCCCTACGGTCTAAAAGGACCTTCGGCCATCGGCCCCATGGATAACCCTGCAAGGTAACAATACAACGGCAGCAAACATCAAGGAGAACCACCGATTGCACAGGCAATCATGACGTGATGGCGAAATAGGTTAGACCGGGATCGGTGAATGCTGCTGTGAACTTCGTACTTCGGGTACTGGGGGCTGTTGAGCGACCGATCTGCATATTCCATCAGGGACAGAGGCCTTGGCCTCGATCAAAGTCCGGATCTATGGCTGCAATCTCCACCTGTTGAACGTCACTGATTGAGGGCTTGGCAAACCGGGGCGACCATCTATGTTCACAATCATTTGCATGTCGTAAACTGGGGCATGAGAAAGAGATACCCCAGCGATATCAGCAAGGAAGCATTCGAAGAGATCAGGCCCTTGCTGGAAAGCGTGCGCAAACAGACCAAGCCGCGGACGGTTGATTTATATGAAGTGTTCTGCGGCGTGCTGTATTTGCTGAAAAGCGGTTGCCAGTGGCGGATGTTGCCGAGTGAATATCCGAAATGGCGAACGGTGCATGCCTACTTCGCCAAGTGGAGCGAGCCTGGTCCAGACGGTTTCAGCGTCCTGGAGCGGGCTTTAAAAAATGTGGTTGGCGAGGCTCGTACAAGACAGGGGCGCAAATTCTCGACGAGCTTTTTGATCGTCGACGCGCAGAGCGTCAAGAATACCGATAGTGCGGGCGAGAAAGGCTACGACGCCGGCAAGAAGGTATCGGGGATCAAGCGCCACATTGCGGTCGATACCCAAGGCTTACCCCACGCGATCGCCGTCACGACGGCCGACGTCACAGACCGCAAGGGTGCATTGCTTGCTCTCGGTCGTTGGGCGGCTGATTTGCGAGCCGTGCAGCGCATCTTGGCCGATGGTGGATATGTCGGTCAGCCATTTGCCCAGGCCGTTGAAGAACTGCTCGGCGCTGAGGTTCAAATCGCCAAACGCAGTGAACTGCACACCTTTGCCGTTATGCCTCAGCGCTGAGTGGTTGAGCGATCATTCGCCTGGATCGAAAAATACCGCCGTTTGTGGAAAAACTGCGAACGCAAGCTCAACACCAGCCTACAGTTCATTCACCTCGCCTTCCTCGCCCTTTTGCTCAAAAGATCGTGAACAGGTTCTAAGGCACAATCCATCCCCCTGCAATTTCAGTTTCAATGCAGATAAACCAAAAACTCATTCCGAGGACGATTTAATGAAAAAACTACCAGTTTTCGTGGTCCTGACCGCAGCTATTTCTCTATCTGGCTGCGTAGCAACAACTTACGCAAAATCAATCGCTGTAACGAAGGATGCGAACGGCAATATTATTCAGACGGTGGAAACTGAAGGTGTAGTTCAGCCAGGCGGTCAAGGTTGGCCGGTGAAGTTTCAGTACCTCAAAGGTGTAAAACCCAACGAATAAGAGCACCAGTACTAGAAGTTATTAGGAACAATGCGAATCTGGTGGGGTACGAAGTGGGGGTGGAACCCCGTAAACCGTACCCCGCTGAAGCAAACGACGATGAATGGGCCTATGTTGTCCGTGACTGACGCTGCGCCACGCCCCAATGACCTGACTGTTCGTTCAATAAGCAGCGCTGGATAGCTCGCTTTCACGCTGGCGCCAAATCCGCATGATTTTCCGCTATAGATGTGACAATTAAAGTGATTGGTTCGAAAGCTTGACCCGCCATTTACGTTGCCTGCTTCGGTTGGCGGATAGTCGATTCCCCAACCCTTCCGATTGCTCCCAGCTCACCCCCCCAGCGTCTTGACGATCCGCTTGGCGCTGCGGTCCTCCGGATGCGGCAGGATCGAGAAGCCGAAACTCTCCATCAGGCGCAGCATTTTGGCGTTCGACGAAAGCACGTCGCCGACCATGGTTCGATAGCCGGCTTGGCGGGCGCAGTCGATCAGGGCGGCCATCAGGCGGCGGCCGAGGCCGCATTTTTGCCAGTCGTCGGCGACTGCCAGGGCAAACTCCACCGCTTCGCCGTCCGGTGACAGCGCGTAGCGGGCGCTGCCCACCAGGCGCTCCTTGCCGTCGTCGTTGATCGTGGCGAGCAGGGCCATTTCTCGGCCGTAGTCGATCTGCGTGAAGCGGGCAAGCAAGGTTGGCGGCAGTTCGCGGATGGAATCCATGAAGCGGAAGAAGCGCGACTCTTCCGACATGCTGGTCACGAAGGCCTGTTCGAGCGGCGCATCTTCCGGACGCACCGGGCGCACGAAGACGCTTGTGCCATCGATCTGCCATTCCTGAAGCAGGTGCGAGGGGTAGGGGCAAATCGCCAGATGGCCGAAATCGCCATGCTCCGCGCTGTGGGCATGGTCGATGACGATGCGGGCATCGGCGGCGATGGCACCGTTCTCATCGACGATCAGCGGATTGATTTCGAGTTCCCTGACCCAGGGCAGTTCGCAGACCAGCTCGGAGATGGCGATCAGCACCTTCTCGATCAGCGTGCGCTCCAGCGCCGGCGTGTTGCCGGCCTGCCCCAGCGCCTGACCGATCCGGGTGGACTCGATGAGGTCGCGGGCGAGGAAGGCGTTGAGCGGCGGCAGCGCCAGCGCCCGGTCGCTGAACAGGTCGTTGTCGGCGCCGCCGGCGCCGAAGGTGATGACCGGGCCGAACAGCGGGTCGCGGAAGGTACCGACCATGATTTCGCGGGCATTCGCGCGCGCCAGATGCGGCTCGATCGAGACGCCGTTGATGCGCGCCTCGGGCTGACGCTGGCGGACGGCGCCGACGATGTCCTGGTAGGCGTTGAGCACCGATTCGGTGCTCGCGATGTTCAGGCGCACGCCGCCGGCTTCGGATTTCTGTGCCAGATCCGGAGAGTCGATTTTCATGGCGACCGGGAAGCCGAGTTGCTGGGCGATGAAGATCGCCTCGGTCGGAGTGTGGGCGACCACCGTCTGCGACACGGCGATGCCGAAGGCGCTGAGCACTGCCTTCGATTCCATCACCGACAGCACGCTGCGCCGCTCGGCGAGCAGAGTTTCGATCAGCAAGCGAGGATTGCCGGGGCGCGGCGCCGTGGTCTTGCCGGCCGGGCCCGGCGTCTGGACCAGTAGTTTCTGGTTGCGGTAGTACTTGGCGATATTGTGGAACAGTTCGATCGCCGTATCCGGGGTCGGAAAGACCGGCAGCCGGGCGTTCTCGAGCAGTTGCCGGGCCGCGGCGACCTGGCCACCGCCCATCCAGCAACAGCAGATGGTTTGCGTCGTCTTGCCTGCGGCTTCGGCGATCGCCTCGGCCACCGCCAGGGGCTCGGCCATCGCGTGCGGCGCCATCAGCACCAGCGTGCTGTGCACATTGGGGTCGCCGGCAACGGCGAGCAGCGCGTCGCGGTAGCGCTCCGGGGTGGCATCGCCGCCGATGTCGATCATGCCGCCATGCGACCAGCCCCGCGGCAGCAGGCGATCGAGTTTCTCGGTGGTATCGCTGGCCAGGCGTGCCAGCGGGATGCCCAGGTCGCCGGCACGGTCGGCGGCCATGACGCCCGGCCCGCCGCCGTTGGTGAGGATGGCCAGTTGCCGGCCGCGCGGCCGGAAGCCGCTGGAGAGCGACTTGGCGGCGTGGAACAGCTGGTCGACGTTCTGGACACGGACGACGCCGGCGCGCCGGATGGCGGCGTCGAAGACCGCGTCGGCGGTCGGCGAACCTTCGCCATCGACCGGATGCCGCCCGCCCTTGAGCAGGATGACCGGCTTGACGCGCGCCGCCGAGCGCAAAGCGCTCATGAACTGCCGCGCATTCCGGATCTGCTCGACGTAGATCAGGATGTGGCGGGTCTTGTCGTCGTAGATCAGGTAATCGAGGATTTCGCCGAAATCGACGTCGGTGCTGCGTCCGAGCGAGATCAGCGAGGAAAAGCCGATTTGGTTGCTCGCCGCCCAGTCGAGCACCGCCGAGCACATCGCCCCCGACTGCGAGACGAGCGCCAGTTCGCCAGCCTGCGCCGGAATGCGGGTGTAGGCGGCATTCAGCTTCTGGTCCGGGCGCATGATACCGATGCAGTTCGGGCCGAGGATGCGGACATTGCCGGTGCGCGCGATCTCGCGCACCTTGCGTTCGAGCACCGCGCCGCTGTTGCCGGTTTCGGAAAAGCCGGTGGCGACGATGATGGCGTTGCGCACCCCGGCCCGGCCGCATTGCGCCATGATCTCGGGGATGCTCCGGGCCGGCGTCGCGATGATGGCCAGATCGACCCGGCTCCCGACTTCCTCGATCGATGGCCAGCAAGGCTGACCGAGCACCGCCGCGTGGCGTGGATTGACCGGGAAAATCCGGCCCTTGTAGCCGCCGGCCAGCAGGTTTCCGAGGATCACCGCGCCGACCGACTGCGCGCGCTCGGAAGCGCCGATGATGGCGATCGAGCGCGGCGAGAACAGGGAATGCAGATAGTGTTGGGTACGCATGACGGCCCGCTTAATGTGTTACATAAATTAATACTAACACTGAAATATTGTATCGCTTGTAGCCTGTTGCTCGGCGCAGCGTTTGCCGGTACGGCATCCTGGTCTTTGATAAGGTGTAGTCAAGCATTATCTTGTTATATAGAATCCATTGCTCAATTCGTAATACAAAATCAAACGGAGGAGACAAATCCATGAATCATTCGCTCAAGAAACTCGTCGCCGGTGCCGCCCTGGCCCTCGGCGCTTTCAATGCGCTGGCTGCCGATCCGATCAAGATCGGTTCGGTGCTCTCGGTCACCGGCCCCGCCGCCTTCCTCGGCGATCCGGAACTGAAAACCATCCAGATGTATGTCGAGGACATCAACAAGAAGGGCGGCGTTCTCGGCCGCCCGCTCGAACTGGTGCATTACGACGACGGCAGCGACGCCAGCAAGGCCAACGGCTTTACCAAGCGCCTGATCGACGACGACAAAGTCGACATCCTGGTCGGCGGCACGACCACCGGCGCCACGATGTCGATGGCACCGCTGGTCGACAAGGCCGGCATTCCCTTCATTTCGCTGGCCGGCGCCGTGGTCATCGTCGAACCGGTCAAGAAGTGGATTTTCAAGACCCCGCATACCGACCGCATGGCCGCCGAGAAAGTCTTCGAGGACATGAAGAAGCGCGGCATCAGCAAGGTCGCCCTGCTCTCCGAAACCAGCGGCTTCGGGCAATCCGGCAAAAAGGAAACCGAGGGCGTCGCCGGCAAGTACGGCATCACCCTGGTCGCCAACGAAACCTACGGTCCGAAAGATACCGACATGAGCCCGCAACTGACCAAGATCAAGACGACGCCGGGCGTCCAGGCCGTGTTCATCTTCGGTCTCGGCCAGGGCCCGGCGATCGCCACCAAGAACTACAAGCAACTGGGCATCACGCTGCCGCTCTACCACGCCCACGGGGTTGCCTCCGAAGAGTTCATCAAGCTCTCCGGTCCGGCCGCCGAAGGCGTGCGTCTGCCGGCCGCTGCCCTGCTCGTCGCCAGCAAGCTCGACGCCAAGGACCCGCAGAAGCCGGTGGTCACCGCCTACACCAAGGCCTTCACCGAGAAGTGGAAAACCGACGTGTCGACCTTCGGCGGCCATGCCTATGACGGCCTGATGCTCGCCGTCGACGCCATCAAGCGCGCCGGCACGACCGACAAGGCCAAGGTGCGCGACGCCATCGAGGCGACCAAGGGCTATGTCGGAACCGGCGGCGTGGTTAATATGTCCGCCACCGATCACATGGGCCTCGACCTTTCCGCCTTCCGCATGCTGGAAGTCAAGAACGGCGACTGGACCGTCGCCCAATAAGCAGCACAGTTAACAGACAGGCCGCCCGGGTGCGCCCGCGGCGGCCATTTTTTTGGAGAAGAGACATGACACAAGTGGTACTGACCGAAATCATCGGCAAGGTCGGCCTGATCCGCATCAACCGCCCGGAGGCGATGAATGCGCTGAACAACGACGTGGTCGACGGCATCGGCGCCGCGATCGATGCTTATGAAGCCGACGAAAATATCGGCTGCATTGTCATCACCGGCAATGAGAAAGCCTTCGCCGCCGGAGCCGATATCGGCTTCATGAAGGACTTCGACTACATGCACGCCTATCAGACGGATTTCATCACCCGCAACTGGGAGCGCATCAAGACGACAAGGAAGCCGGTGATCGCGGCGGTCGCCGGTTTCGCCCTGGGCGGGGGCTGCGAGATGGCGATGATGTGCGACATGATCTATGCCGCCGATACCGCCAAGTTCGGCCAACCCGAAATCAAGCTCGGCACCCTGCCCGGGCCGGCGGCACGCAACGCCTGCCGCGCGCCGTCAGCAAGGCCAAGGCCATGGACATGTGCCTGACCGGCCGCATGATGGATGCCGCCGAGGCCGAGAAGGCCGGCCTGGTCGCCCGCATCATCCCGGCCGATCAGCTGCTGGAAGAAACCCTGAAGGCTGCCCAGACCATCGCCGGCTTCTCGCTGCCCGTGGTGATGATGATCAAGGAATCGGTCAATCGCGCCTTCGAGTCTTCGTTGAACGAGGGCCTGCTCTTCGAACGCCGCGTCTTCCACGCCGCTTTCGCGCTGGAAGACCAGAAGGAAGGCATGGCCGCCTTCGCCGAGAAGCGCAAGCCGACGTTCAGGAACCGCTGAGGAGGCGCCGCGGCAAGCCGAGCGAGGATAGCTTGCATCTCTTCGTCGACATTTCGAGCCATGGCTTCGGCCACCTGGCGATTACCGCCCCGGTGCTCAACGCCCTGGCCGCCATCGCCCCCGGCTTGCGGCTGACCGTGCGCAGCGGGCTGCCGCTACCCAAGTTGAGGCAACGCATCCGGCCGCCCTTCGAGCTGATCGCGGCAGCCACCGATTTCGGCTACGTGATGATCGACGCCACGCGCATCGACCGGCCGGCCAGTGCCGCAGCCTATCGCCAGGCCCACGCCGACTGGCCGGCCCGGGTGGCTGCGGAGGCCAGGTTCCTGGCCGGGCTGCAGGCGGACCTCGTGCTGACCAACGTCAGCTACCTGCCGCTGGCTGGAGCGGTGCAGGCCGGCATTCCGGCGCTTAGCCTCTGTTCGCTGAACTGGGCCGATCTGTTTGCCCATTTCTTCGGCCACGAAAGCTGGGCGCCACCGATTCACCAGCAGATGCTGGCCGCCTACCGCAGCGCCCGGGCCTTCCTGCGGGTGACGCCGGGCATGGCGATGGAGGCCTTGGGCAATGTCGAGCCGGTCGGCCCGATTGCCGCCCTCGGCCGCAAACACGATCTCGGCCTCGGCGACGACCGGGCGGTGCTGGTCGCCATGGGCGGCATCGCCCATCGCCTACCCGTCGAGCGCTGGCCGCGCCTACCCGGCGTCCGCTGGCTGGTCGCCGCCGACTGGCAATGCGCCCATCCCGACGCCATCACTTTTGAACAATTCGGTCTGAGTTTCACCGACCTGCTTTGCTCGATCGATGCCGTCGTCACCAAGCCGGGTTACGGCACCTTCACCGAGGCCGCCTGCAACGGCACGCCACTCCTCTATCAGCGCCGCGAGGACTGGCCGGAACAGGACTGCCTGATCGACTGGCTGAAAGGCCATGCCTGCTGCGCGGAAATCAGCCCGCATCAACTGCAGAGCGGCGATCTCGCCACCGCCCTGGCCGATCTGTGGTGTCAGCACACCACCGCGCGGCCGTCCCCGTCAGGCGTCGAAACAGCGGCGGCCATCATCGCCGCCCACATCAGGGCGGCACGTACGACCGCCGACTAGCTAGCGGCTGACCGGCGGCGATGATCGAGGCAGATGCAGGGTCGACGGCATGGGCGGCGAATCCCTGGGCTGTGGCGCTGGAGCCGATGAAGGCGATGTCGACGGAGAGCGCGGTGTTTCAGAAGGCCAGGAGGGCGATGGGCTGACATACTCCGGCAGACTGCTTGCCCCTTCCCTGGACTAGCGCACGGCTTCGTTTTCCGCCGCGACGCGCTCGGCATAGGCGCGCTGGCGTTCCAGCTCCCGTTTTGCTGCGACAGGATCGGAAACCGATTCGCTGGGCCGCACCTTTTCAAATTTCTCGCCCTCATCGCAGGGCACATCCGAGAACACCGTTTCGCCGGATGGGGAGCGACATTTGAAAACCTCGGCCTGGCTGGTCATCGAGCAAGCCAGCAATAGCAAAAAGATCGTACGGCGCATGCACACCTCCCCTGCCTTTTAGGAAATCACGCCCAAGACGACGACATCGATCGATGCCAAGTCAACGGGGGCTTGCGGAACCCGGCTGGACGGCACCCGCCTTTTCATCATAGTCCGACGGTTTGAGGCGGCAAGGCGATATGCCTGCTGCTACCGAGTTCCGACCCAGTATCCGCTTGTCGTCAGGGGATCGCAGAGCACCTGGGCAAGGCTGGGTCTTTGGCAGAAGCCGCTTAAAAACGCCAGCCGAAACGCTTGAGCAGTTCGCCAGTTTCACAGACCGGCAAGCCCATGACACCGCTGAAACTGCCCGCCAGATGCTCGACGAACATCCCGGCCCGGCCCTGGATACCATAGGCACCAGCCTTATCCATCGGTTCACCGCTCATCACGTAGTGGCGGATTTCCTCGATGTCGAGCTCGCGGAAAGTCACCTCGCTGGACGACAGCACGTACTCGGTGCGCTCCATGTGGGTCACCGCCACGCCGGTCAGCACGCGGTGCGTCTTGCCGGAAAGCCGGCGCAGGATGCTCACCGCATCAGCCATATCTACCGGCTTGCCGATGATCTGGCCTTCCAGCTCGAGTGTCGTGTCGGCCGAAAGCACCGGCCGTAGCGGCAGCTTGCGTTCATAGATGATTTTCAGGCCGTGTTCGGCCTTGGCCCGGGCGATGCGCTCGACGTAGGCGACTGGGTCTTCGCCCGGGTGGGGCGTTTCGTCGGTTTGCGAATCAGCCCGTGTCCCGTCGCGGAAAACGATGGTATCGAAGGCGATCCCCATCTGGGTCAGCAATTCACGGCGGCGCGGACTGCGCGAAGCGAGATAGAGACGCATCATCCCTCCCGATGATATGGATGGTTTTTCAAGACACTGACTGCCCGGTAAAGCTGTTCGCACAACAGCAGCCGAGCCATGCCGTGCGGCAGGGTCAGGCTGGACAGGCGCAGCTTGTCGTCGGCCTGCTGCTTGAATTCTTCGTCGAGGCCGTCGGCCCCACCGATCAGCAGCGCCACGTCACGGCCGTCCTGCATCCAGGTCTCGAGCCGGCGGGCGAGCTTCAGCGTGGTCAGGTCGTCGCCCTTTTCATCGAGCACGACGATACGCGAACCGGTCGCCAGCGCCTCGCGGATGCGGCCTTTTTCAGCCGCCAGCAGCTGCTCGCGAGTTTTGGAACCGCGCGGTTCGGGCTTGATTTGGGTGACGCTGGCCGGCAGTTCGCGCGGCATGCGCTTGAGGTACTCGGCACAGCCCTCGCTCACCCAGCCGGGTTGGCGATGGCCGACAGCGAGCACGCTCAGTTTCATTCAGCGGCAGCCTGCTCCGCCGCCTTGCGGCGCTGGGCCGGTGTGCTCTGCCAGAGTTCTTCCAGGTTGTAGTACTGACGCACCATCGGCTGCATGACATGAACGACGATGTCGCCCAGATCGACCAGCACCCAGTCGCCGGTATCTTCGCCTTCGGTGGACAGCACTTCGCCGCCGGCTTCCCGGACTTTCTCGGAAACATTGCCGGCCAGCGCCTTGACCTGGCGGTTGGAATCACCGGTGGCAATGATGATGCGGTCGAACATCGAAGTGAGTTTGGCGGTGTTGATGACTTCGATGTCCTTGCCCTTGATGTCTTCGAGGGCGGAGACGACGATTTTTTGCAGCTTGCGGATATCCATTAGGGGTTTCTGTAGAGGGGATGGGTCTGAATATAGTCGAGAACGCTGTCCGGCAGCAAATAGCGGGCCGAACGGCCGTTGGACAGCAGCTGGCGGATCTGGGTTGCCGAAATCGCCAGCTGGGTCATGGCAAAAGTCGCAATCCGGCCGCCTGGTGCCGTTTGCAGGCCGCTGGCGTCAGCCAGCCGGCGCGCGTTGAATATGCCGCTCAGCTCGGCCGGCAGGCTGTCCGGTTCGATGGGAAAACCGGGGCGGTGCGAAACGGCGACATGGGCCAGGGAGAAAATATCCGACCAGCGGTGCCAGGTGGTCAGTCCGGCAAAGGCATCGGCCCCGACCAGCAGGACCAACGATCGTTCGCTGCCTAGCTCGACGCGCAGGCGTTCCAGCGTATGCACGGTATAGCTCGGGGCGGGCGCTTCAACTTCGCTGGCATCGACCGAAAAGCAAGCATTACCGGCAGTCGCACCCTGCACCATGGCCAGACGCTGCGCCCCGGTCACCTGCGGCGTACCGCGGTGTGGCGGCTGCCCGGCCGGAATCCAGCGTACACCGCCGAGGCCGAGGTGCCCGATTGCCTCTTCGGCCAGCCGCAGGTGGCCAAAATGCACGGGGTCGAAAGTCCCGCCGAACAGGCCGAGCGGCTCAGACAATTTCGGAAATGCCGAAGATGTCGCGATAGCTGGCGTAGAAACTGGCAAAAATCGCCGGCGCCACGATCAGCGCCATGGGCACGATGACGATGCCGGTCATGAAGGCCTGCGCCCCGGGAAAGAGGATGAGCAACAGACCGAGCAGCAGGCCGGGCAGGACACCGGCGACCAGCAGCAGGCCGACCGAATAGGCGAGGAAGGCGCGCCAGTTCATCCAGCAGGCGACGAAGCTGAAAAACAGCGACTTGGCGAGCGACAGGCGGTGCCAGGCGGCCAGTACCGGCGCGAACCAGTAGGCCATCATGACCGGCACCAACAGGGTCATGACGACCAAGGCCGCCAAAGTAAAGTCCGAATCCTCGACCGCCGCGCGCTCGACACGGTTGGAAGCCAGCATGTAGCGCAGCAGTTCGCCACCATCGACCACGGTGGAGGCGCCGAGAATGGCCAGCGTGCAGAACAGGTACAGCCCACCCAGCGCGAGCAGGGTCTTGGTGTTTTCCTTGAGGCCGCCGTACAGCGTTTGCAGGCCGATCGGCTGCCGGCGCTCGAGATTACGTGCCGCCTGCATCAGGCCGACCGAGAGGCCGGGAATGACCATCGAGGCGGCCAGCGCGCCGACGATCGGCAAGACGTTGAGGAAAATCACGGTCAGCCAGTAAGAGACGACCAGCATGGCCAGCATTGGTGGATTACGCCGGAAGATGACGAAGCCGGTGGCAATCCAGCGCCAGCCGGCACCAGAGGGAACGGTCTGGGCGCGCATGCTCAGACTCCCACGAAAATGTCGCGGTAGGACGCATAGACCGCGCCCGAGAAAATCGGCAGCAACAGCAACAACCCGAGACCGAGCGGCAACATTGCGAAGAACAGGGCGACCACCAGGAAGACCCCGAAAATCACCATCGCCAACCAGTTCTTGGCCCCGGCATCGAAACTCGCCCGCATCGCGGCAGCCGGCTTCATGTCGTGGAAGAAGACCAGGGCCGGCGCGAACCAGGTGGCCATGATAATCGGCACCGAAAGCACCGTGACCAGCAGACCGGCCAGCATGACACCGCCCAACGCAATGCCGAAGCCGGCGACGCGCCCGGTCACCGCCCCGCCGAAGACGCCGCCGCTGATCAGCAGGAAGGCGATGAAGGCCAACCCGAAGACACCGGCGGCAAAAAAGACGCCGACCATGACCAACGGTCCGGCGTTGTGACGAAAACCGGCGAACAGGTCACCGATCTGTGGCGGCTCGTCGCCGGACATGTGGCGGCAGAGCTGCACCATGCCTGCCCCGAACAGAGGCACCAGCAAATGGGCGGCGATCTGGCCGAAAAAGGGCACGATGGAAATGGCCATCAGGATGATCAGTAGCAGCACCGTACTGCCGATCCAGATGCCGGGATTGACCAGGAACATCGCCCAGCCCTGTTGCAGCCAGTCAAAGCAGGCGCCGGCATCGACCTCGCGGCTTTCGCCTTTGAAAGATCCCGGAGCCAGTGGAAATTCGGTAGTTTCGTTCATCCGCGGATGCTAACGGGGCAGCGCTTCGGGATCAAGGCGCAAACGCTGCAGCAGGCGCGCAAAATGGTCAGGATCCTTGATCGTCACCACCTCGCCATCGCGCGGCCGGTGCCGAACTTCCAGGCGGAGGAGCCAGAAACGCAGTGCCGCGGCCCGCCGCATGGCCGGCCAGGCGGCCACTTCGGCCGCACTCAGGGTGCGCCGCCCCTGATAACCGGCGAGCAGTTCGGCCAGTGTTGCGTGGTTGAAACACCAGTCGTTGGCGACGACCGCCAGATCGAACAACAGGCTGTCTTCGCCAGCGAAATAGAAATCGAGCACACCGGACAGGCGGCCAGTGTCATCCCACAGGACATTGTCGCGAAACAGGTCGGCGTGGATGACACCGCGCGGCAATGCGGAGAAATCCTGCGCCATCTGGAAGG
This sequence comes from Dechloromonas sp. A34, assembly GCF_026261605.1. NCBI lineage: Bacteria > Pseudomonadati > Pseudomonadota > Betaproteobacteria > Rhodocyclales > Azonexaceae > Dechloromonas > Dechloromonas sp. A34. Next base: position 163,338 of record NZ_CP102486.1, on the reverse strand, counting down.
CCAGTTCGTCGCTGAGCAGGGTGCGCTCGGTGGACAACAGCAGGGGCAGCAAGGTTTCGGCAGTGGATTGTCGCCAGGCGGCCCCGCAGGGATTGGGCAAGGGGTCGGGCATGTCCGCGGCGGCCAGATGCAGGCGGGCCAGCATGTCGCCGAGGATGCGGCAGTGGGCGGGCCCGGGCCTTTCGAGCACGGCACCCGGCAGGCAGGACAACAGTGCGGCCGGCTTGCCAGCCAGCCTGCGCCAGTGTTGCCCCTGCGCGTCGCCCAATGGCTGCGGGCAGGGAATGCCCTGGCCGGCCAGGCGATCCATCAGGGCCAGATAGAAATCCAGCGCCGCCGGGTCAATACGTTCGAACAGAGTCAGCACATAACGGCCGGCCGCCGTCGTCACGAAATAATTGGAATTCTGCATGCCGGCGGCGATCCCGGCATGGCTGATCAACTCACCCAGGCCAAGCGGTCGGAGCCAGGCAGCGAGTTCGTCATGCCCGACCGTGGTATAGACGGACAAGGCTTACCAGCTGTGGATGATCCACATCGGGGGCTTGACCGGATTCGGTGCGATGTCGGCCTCGACAAAGTTGCCGTCGCCCTGGCGGTCGACCAGGTAGTAGGCAGGACCGACGGCCGGGGTGACCTTGACCATGTAGAGCTTGCCCTTGATGCGGAATTCCTCGCGGGACTCCTTCTCGGTCTTGACGATGGTGACCTGGGGTTCGAGCGCCGCGTCGAAGGCTTCCATGCCGGGCGGCGGCGGCGGGACAGCAGGCAGCGGCTGCAAGTCCTGCTGCGCCCAGGCGGGCAAGGCGGCAAGCAACAGAAGGGGAAGAAGGCGGCGCATGGGTTGTTCCTCGTTGGTCTGATGCCAATTTTATTACAGGTTGAGCATCAGCTCGCGCTCGTTGGGTAGCGGACCGAAGGGGCGCGACTCGTAGTGCTTGAAAATGGCTTCGACGACCTGTTCTGGTTCGTCAATCAACTGGATCAGATTGATGTCCTCGGGATCGACCATGCCCTCGGCAACCAGGGTTTCCTTGAACCAATCGATCATGCCTTTCCAGAAATCCGAGCAGACCAGGATCAGCGGGATCTTGCGCGCCTTGCCGGTCTGGATCAGGGTCAGCGCTTCCATCAGTTCGTCCAGCGTGCCGAAACCGCCGGGCATCACGACATAGGCGCTGGCGAAGCGAACGAACATGTACTTGCGGGCGAAGAAGTGGCGGAAGGTCTGCGAGATGTCCTGATAGGGATTGGACGACTGTTCGTGCGGCAGCTGGATGTTGAGGCCGACCGCCGGCGACTTGCCAAAGAAGGCGCCCTTGTTGGCGGCTTCCATGATCCCCGGACCTCCGCCGGAGATCACCGAGAAGCCGGAATCGGACAGCAGGCGCGCCGTCTTTTCGGTCAGGTCGTAATAGGCTGTGCCTTCCTTGACCCGGGCGCTGCCGAAGATAGTCACCGCCGGCCGGATCGCGGCCAGGCGTTCGGTCGCCTCGACGAACTCTGACATAATGCCGAAAATCCGCCAGGACTCCCGGGCCGATGCCGACTGCAACAGGGCCTCGGATTCGACACCCATCACCAGTTTTTCACTCTCCGTCACTTCGTATGCCTCTCTTGTTGTTGGTGGACGGTTCGTCCTACCTTTATCGCGCTTTCCACGCCCTGCCCGACCTGCGCAACAAGGCAGGCGAACCGACGGGGGCCATCTATGGCGTCCTGAACATGCTACGCCGGCTGGAAAGCGACTACAAGGCGGACTACAAGGCCGTCGTCTTCGATGCCAAGGGCAAGACCTTTCGCGACGACTGGTTCCCGGAATACAAGGCCCACCGGCCGCCGATGCCCGACGACCTGGTGCAGCAGATCGAACCGCTGCACGCGGCGATCAAGGCTGCCGGCTGGCCGCTGTTGATGATCGACGGCGTCGAGGCCGACGACGTGATCGGCACGCTGGCCACCCAGGCCACGGCGGCCGGCATCGAGACCCTGATTTCGACTGGTGACAAGGACCTGACCCAGCTGGTCAGCTCGCATGTCCGCTGGTACAACACGATGAGCAACGAATTGCTCGACGAGGCTGGCGTCGAGGCCAAGTTCGGCGTGCCGCCGGGCCAGATCGTCGATTACCTGGCCCTGGTCGGCGATACCGTGGACGGCGTACCGGGCGTCGCCAAGTGCGGCCCGAAAACCGCCCTGAAGTGGCTGGCCCAGTACGGCTCGCTCGACGAGATCGTCGCCCATGCCGACGAAATTGGCGGCGTCGTCGGTCAAAACCTGCGCGATCACCTCGGTTTCCTGCCGCTCGGCAGGAAGCTGGTCACCGTCGCCTGCGACCTCTCGAACCTGCCGGCGCCGACCAGTCTGACCACTACTCCGCGCGACACGGCAACGCTGCGCGCACTCTATACCCGCTACCAGTTCCGTACCTGGTTGGGCGAAATCGACGGGCCGGACGCGGCCGCTGCCGTTCCGGCGCGGACTGTCTCGGCCGAGCCGACCAGCGCCGCGCCGGTCGGCAAGATCGCGGTCGATTACGACACCGTTTTCACCTGGGAACAGTTCGACGCCTGGCTGGCGAAAATCGAGGCGGCCGACCTGACCGCGCTGGATACCGAAACGACCAGCCTCGACGCCTTCGCCGCCCGTATCGTCGGCATCTCGCTCTCGGTCAAGGTTGGCGAAGCCTGCTACATCCCGCTAGCCCATACCGCCCCCGGCGTCGCCGACCAGTTGCCGCTCGCCGAAGTGCTGGCCCGCCTCAAACCCTGGCTGGAAAACGCCGAGCGCAAGAAAGTGCTGCAGAACGCCAAGTACGACCAGCATGTCTTCGCCAACCACGGCATCCGGCTGGCCGGCATCGCCCACGACACCATGCTGCAGAGCTACGTCATCGAGTCCGACAAGGGCCACGACCTCGGCCAGTTGTGCAGCCGCCATCTCGGGTTGGAAACCATCGCCTACGAGGAGCTGTGCGGCAAAGGCGCCAAGCAGATCGGCTTCGACCAGGTCGATATCGAGCGCGCCGCCACCTATTCAGCCGAGGACGCCGACGTCACGCTGCGCGTCCATCAGGCGCTGCATCCGCGCTTTGCCGACGAACCGGGGCTGTCCCGCATCTATCACGAAATCGAGATGCCGGTCCGCCAGGTGATCTGGCAGATCGAGCGCAACGGCATCTTGGTCGACGGCAATGTGCTGACCCGCCAGAGCCACGAAATGGGCCGGAAGATCATGGCCCTCGAAGCCCAGGCCTACGAACTGGCCGGGCAACCGTTCAACCTCGCTTCGCCCAAGCAGCTGGCCGACATCCTGTTCGAGAAGCTCGGCCTGCCGGTCAAGAAGAAAACCCCCTCGGGCGGCCCGTCGACCGACGAGGAAGTACTCTCCGAACTCGCCCTCGACTACCCCTTGCCCAAGCTGCTGCTCGAACACCGCAGCCTGTCCAAGCTCAAGGGCACCTACACCGACAAGCTGCCGCGCATGGTCAATCCGACCACCGGCCGCGTCCATACCAGCTTCGCGCAGGCCGCCGTGGTCACCGGGCGGCTGGCTTCCAGCGACCCCAACCTGCAGAACATTCCGGTGCGCAGCGAGGAAGGCCGGAAAATCCGCACCGCCTTCATCGCGCCGGAAGGCAGCAGCATCGTTTCGGCCGACTATTCGCAGATCGAGTTGCGCATCATGGCCCACCTTTCCGGCGACGAGCGCCTGCTCGACGCCTTCGCCCACGGCGAGGACGTGCACCGCGCCACGGCCGGCGAAATCTTCGGCGTCACGCCACTCGAAGTCGGCCCCGACCAGCGTCGCATCGCAAAGAGCATCAACTTCGGCCTGATCTACGGCATGAGCGCCTTCGGCTTGGCCCGCCAGCTCAGCCTCGAGCGCAGCGCGGCGCAGACCTATATCGACCGCTATTTCGCCCGCTACCCCGGCGTCGCCCGCTACATGGAAGAGGCCCGCGAGGCGGCCCGCCAGCACGGCTACGTCGAGACCGCCTTCGGCCGCCGGCTGTGGTTCCCGGAGATTCGTTCGAGCAACGGCAACCGCCGCCAGGGGGCAGAGCGCGCCGCGATCAACGCCCCGATGCAGGGCACCGCCGCCGACCTCATCAAGCTGGCGATGATCGCCGTTCAGAGTTGGCTGGAAAAGTCAGCGATGAAGTCGCAGCTCGTGCTCCAGGTGCACGACGAACTGCTGCTCGAAGTGCCGGACGGCGAACTGATCGAAGTCCGCACCCATCTGCCCCGACTGATGGGTCAGGTGGCAGAGCTGAAAGTGCCGCTGGTCCTCGAAGTCGGGGTCGGGCCGAACTGGGAAGCGGCACACTAAGGCCGTTTCAGGCCCTTGATGAATTGCGCCCCGAGCCGGTAAGACGCAAATGAAGTCAGGTGATTGTCATCGCGATAAAGGGCCACGCCATCCTCGGCAGCCCGACACCAGTGCTCGTCGCAGAGCACGTCCAGCGGATCCCAGACCTTGACGTTGGGAAAGTCCAGCAATACCGCTCGGGTCAGTTCTCGATACTCACGCTGTTGCGCCTCGACCTCGCTCCGGGAAACGGCGCAGGGTGTCCGCGCCTGGTGCTGTAAGGTATAGGGGCGCCCCTGGCAGGATTCGGGCAGGAAGCCGAGCAACGGTACGTTGAACACGAAAACGATATCTTTCCGGACCTCGACGAGCCGTCGCAAGGTATTGGTCAGGGATTCCTTGTAGATCGTGACCGGGTCGGCCAAGCCTTCGTTGCCGACCAGCCTGATATTTGGAAAGGCCCATCGCCCCTGCCAGACGGCGGCGAAAATGACCGTATGGATACTGGTGCTGGCCTCGACGTAGTTCAGAACCTCGCTGACGTTGGGGCAATCCTTATAGCCAGTCAGGTTCCAGAACGGCGGGCAACCATACGAAAAATAAACCAGATTTTCACCGGGATAGCCATGCTTCGCCAGGCCTGGGAAAAAGTGTTCGGCATGACTGTCCCCGATCAGCGCGACCGTCTGCGCCCTGTCCTCCGACTGGCTCTGCCGGCAACGGATGATCTCGTTGTGACGCAATGCCTGGTCACGCAGCGCCTGAGGCATGCAAGGTGGGTACAGGCTGGTGATTTCCCGGAAGAAGGTGTTCAGGTCCTCGATTTTCGGGTTGTCTTCGTACGCCGTCATGCGTTCCGGGAAGCCCTTCATGCGCGTGATCTGGTCGCCAGCCAGGGCCAGGAGGATCATCGTCACGGCCAGCCCCGCCGTCGTCGCCCAATGCCTTCTGAAACGCACGCGCTTTTCCACCACGGCATAGGTTACCCAGGCCAGAAGCAGACTCAAAACAACCGCCAGCGCGACGATTTCAGTGCTCGGTCTGCCCTGTTCCAGGATTTTGGCAAAGGAAAGCAGGGGCCAGTGCCATAGATATAGCGGATAGCTGATCATGCCGATGGCCACCAGCGGACGGCTGGCCAGGATCTGGCGGTTGAACCATGCCTGCGGCCCGGCGGCAATCAGGAAAAAGGCGCTCAGCGTGGGCAGCAGGGCAAGCGCGCCGGGAAATGACTTGTCCTTCCCGATCAGTAGCAGAGCCATGGTCAGGAATCCGAGCCCAATCCACGCCAGAAGATCGGCCACCGGAAGACTGTGTGCACACGCCGGAAATGCCCGCTCCAGCCAGGCTTTCAACGGAGCTCGGCCATGTCGGCTCAGATGGGCGAGCAGCGCACCAATCCAGAGTTCCCAGAAGCGCGTCTGGGGACTGTAGAAGACAGCACTGGCGTTGCCGCCGACCTGCATCAGGTTAATGCCGAAGGAGAGCAACAGAAGTCCGGCGATCGGGAAAAGCAGATTGAAACGCAGTCGGAAAACCAGAATGAGGAGCAAAGGCCAGATCAGGTAGAACTGCTCTTCAATGCCCAGGGACCACAAATGGAGCAGCGGTTTCAGTTCGGCAGCCGAATCGAAATAGCCGGCTTCCTTCTTCATCAGCAGATTTCCCGCGAAGCCCGCCCCCCAGAGCGCCTGCCGACCGAGCGCCTTGTACTCGGGAGAGCGAAGCACCATCCAGCCGATCGCCAAGCTGGCCAGCAGGACCAAAATCAGTGCCGGGAAAATTCGTTTGATACGGCGGGCGTAGAACTCCCGAAGGCTGAATTGGCCGTTCTCGAGCCCCTTGACGATAATGCCGCTGATCAGGAAGCCGGAAATGACAAAAAACAGATCAACGCCGATGAAGCCTGCTCCGAGCACGGTGGGAAAGCCGTGAAAGAGCACCACCATGGCAACGGCGATGGCGCGCAAGCCGTCAATGTCCGGCCGATAGGCGAGATGAGGATTGTGGGCAATCACGGACAATGAATCAGGTTTCCTGCAGGTATCGCGTCATCAACCGCCCGAAAGCATCGGCAGCATCGACCACGCTGATGTCTCCTGCATCACGCGAAGGTTTCTGCAGCAATTCATAAGGCACACCCCAGGGATGCCAGCGCTCGGCCGACGAGTTGCCGAAGAAGCAGACGATCGGTTTGCCGAGGCCGGCGGCGACATGCATGGCGCCGCCATCGGACAGCACGGCACAGTCGGCCAGCGCGAGGCCGGCAATCAGTTCGGAGAGTTGGCCAGTCGCTACCGGCGCGATCGGCAAATCCTTTAGTGCCGTTAGCAGGCGAGCCGCCTTAGCATCATCACCAGGATGAAAGGGATTATTTTCGTCGCCTGGCGACCAGAAGAGCAGGAAACGCGCTGCATATTGCTCGTGCAAACGCTTGGCCAGCTCGGCAAAGCGCTCCACCGGCCAGCGCTGTTTTTCCTTGCGGGCACTGATATGCAGCGCAACCAGCGGGCCATTGCCGCTGGCTACGGCCTCTGGGAGGCGGCTGTGCAGCCTGTGGGCCAGGTCGGGCTCGGGCACCACCGTCAGGCCGGGAATTGGCCCCGCCACATCGAGCGGTGCCAGCAGGCGAAAAATATCTTCGGTTTCATGAAGCTTCCCGCCGTCGCCATGCACGGCCAGATCGACAGCCGCTGCCCGCCCCCTATCGCCGACGAATCCAACGATATGGCGGGGCTTGAGCAAACGGGCGAGTTTTAAGGCGCGGGGTACCGGTCCGCCGTTGGGCAGGACGATGCAATCGAAATGCATCCGGCGCAACTGCCACAGCAACTTTGCCCGTCGCAGGTAGGCCTGCCATACCGGCTCGCCTGCCGCATGCTTGCCCTTGGTATAGGAAAAGATCGCATCGAGGTGGGGGTTGCCGGCAATTGCTGGCGCGTTGTAACTATTCACCAGCGCCGCCACATAGGCTTCGGGATAACGCTGGCGGATGGCCTCGAACAACGGGGTCGTCAGGATAAGGTCGCCGATGTTGTCGCGGCGGATGATGAGAATTTTGCGAAAGTTCATGGGGAATCCGGATCTAGAAATCGAAGTGCTCGGCCACCCGCTCGGCGCCGAAGGCATTGAGGTGGGCTCCATCGGAATAGATCAGCTTGCCATCCAGTCGCGCTTCGCAACGCCCGTTGCGGCACAGTGAAGGCGCCGGATCGAAGAGGCGGATATTGGCATGGCGGGCGGCGACTTCGCCGAGCTTCCGGCGCGACCACTGCTGCACGTTGCGGTAATGCTCCTCGGTGACGAAACACTCAGCACGGGCTTCGGTTCGCCAGCGGAAAGGTCGCTTCTGACATTCGGAAACGACGAAATCCAGAGGCGGAGTCGAGTAGAAGATGACGACCTTCTTGCCGCTGGCAGCCAGCATGGCGAAAGTTTCGTCCATCGCCCGACTCATGATCTGGTTGTTCGGCTCGAGGTCCGGTGACGGGTTGTTGGGGAATCCCGGATAGATATAGTAATTGAAGGAATAAAGCGCACTGACCACCAGGATGGTGTCGATCTGCGGATCATTGATCGCCTGGTCGATCGCCGGATTGACGCCCCGCGGGCAACCCTGCGGCGAATCCCCCGGCGAATGCTTGTCGAGATTGTAAAAAGGCTTGCAGCCCGCCCGGAATCCGTAGATCAACTCCTGCCCATGAATCCGGTAGAAGTGGCTGCGCAATGCTGCGGAATACATCAGGGCATTGCTGTCGCCCAATAGAATGGCCTTGTGCTCGCTGGAGAAACCGGCGGGCGGCATCGTCTGGCGCTCGGTCGCCGGCTGCAGGTTGGTATCAAGCTCGGGGAAGCGCTCCGGCACCCCCTGCTTGGTCAAAACCCCATAGCCAGCCCCGCCCACGGCCAGAAGCAGCGCCCAGAGGACCAGTGCGAAATTGGGGCGCTGGACCACCGTCGCGGCACGCAGCTGCCGCTCGACCAGGTGATAAGTGAATGCGGCGAGCGGAAAGGAAGCGAGAAAAACCATGAGACGGGTGGTCAGGTCCAAGTTGCTGCCATCCACGATGCGCAGCATCGACAGCAACGGCCAGTGCCACAGGTAAAGCGGATAGCTGATCAGGCCAATGTAGACCAACGGACGTAGACCTAGCAGGCGGTTGAAGGGAGCGCCCGAGCCGGCGGCGATGATTGCCGCAGCGCCTAGCGTCGGCAGCAGGGCGGCTGCCCCCGGAAACAAGGTTTCGCTCGAATAGCTCCATGCCGAGCCGATCACCGATGCCAAGCCAAGTCCGCCGACAGCGGGGCGCCAGAAGTTGCCGACCAGGGAAGCATCACCCGATTGTGCGGCACGACGATGCTCGGCATAGGCGAGCAGAACGCCGATCATCAGCTCCCAGCCGCGGCTGAGCAGGTGGAAATATCCCCAGGCCTTGTGGTCCGGCAGGCGCCAGACGGCGCTGGCGAAGCAGATCACGGTAAAGAGCAGCAGCGGGACGAGCGGCGCTTTCCTGCGCCACAGCGAATAGAGCAGAAAGAGTGGCAGGATCAGGTAAAACTGCTCCTCAACCGCCAGCGACCACAGATGCAGCAAAGGCTTGAGGGTGGCTTCGGTATTGAAATACCCCACCTCGCGCCAGAATTGCCAGTTGGAAATGAAGACCGAGGCCCCGGCGACGTGCTTGCCGAGTAGTTCGTACTCAATGGGCAGCAGCATCCACCAGCCGGCCATGATCACGCTGAGCAGGACGACCAGCAGGGCGGGGAAAATCCGCCGGGCACGGCGACCGAAGTAGGTTCGCGCCGAATAACGACCGGCCGCCATTTCGTCGAAACCGGAGCGTCCGATCAGGTATCCCGATATGACAAAAAAGACGTCGACCCCGACGAAACCGCCGGAAAGCACGGTGGGAAAGCAATGGAAGAAAAGTACGGCGAGCACCGCGACGGCACGCAGCCCATCGATATCCGGACGATAGGCGCTTGCGGTCACGCCGGCAGCCGAGGGGGATGGGGCAGTTCCTGACATCAGGGAATTCTTGTCAATCAGTTGTGTTAGGCGAGGTGCTGCGCTTGCCGAGTCCGCCGATGCTCCAGCCCAGCAGCAGGGCGTACACAATCAGCAGGCGCTTGAAGGAAAAATCGTCGAATAGGTTGCGCAGGAAAAACAGGCCCAGGATGCACAAGGCGGCATAGGCCAGCGGTTCGCGCTGCCGGAACAGGAATCGGCCAAGCTGGAATTGCGCCATCAGGTAAGCCGCAACGCCAAGCGCGCCAAGTTGCAGAAAGTTGTTAATCAGGATGTTGTGGCCGTGATTCAGGTTGCGCTCGGGCCAGTCGGCGCCTCGCGCGAAATGTTCCTTGACGTTGTCGCGGCCGAAACCATGGCCAATAATCGGAGACTCCAGACCGCGCTCGAACCATTCCCGCCATGGACGCAGACGCTCGTTCTTGGCCAGGCGATCGAGCAGGCTGCTCGCCTGAACCCCCGGATTGAGGCCATCGACTGGCTTCTGTTCGGCGACCCATTTCAGCATCCCGATCGATGCGACAACGATTAGCAAGCCAAAAACGAACAAGCCTTTGAGGCTCGCTCCCTGGCGGCGGCACAGCAAAATATCGGCCAAGCCGATGAAGGGGAACACGACCCAGGCCACCCTTTGCTGGGAAAGGAAAAGCAACACAGCGACCAGCGGGTAGAAAAGCAGACGACGATTCCGCGTCAGGAAGGGAAGCGAGGCGCCGGCAAGCATGAACACATAGCTCGAGTAATAACCAACGCTGTCGAACAATCGTTCAGACCAGCCAGAACCAAGGACCAGATAGCCGATTGCGCCGCCCAGCAGGAAGCAGCACCAGGCACCGAGCAGCAAGGCCTCCGCCGTCCGTTGCGCATCCAGCCGACGGGCGGCGTGGAAGGAGGCGACGAAGGCCAGGCAGGGAATCAAGATATCAGCCCGCAAGGCCTGTAGTACGAGATGCGGAGAAGCAGCCCAGAGCAGGGAACACGCCGCCAACGCAAAATAGCCGAGGGTGAGCGGCAAGCGGCCGGCCAGTTGCCACAGGCCGTCGCGGGTCTCGCGGTCGAACAGGGCAAGGACTGTCATCAGATAGATCGGCGTGAAGAATAGCGATGACCACACCCGCATCATGCTCAGCGCGACGAGGCCGCCCCAGAGGAAGGCCAGGGCGCGCCGATTTTCCGTTATCCAGCTTAGATTCACACAGACTCCGTGGGCGTCATTCCCAGATATTGTCGATAGATCGCAGCCAGCTGCCGGTTGATCGCGGCGACCGAAAAGCGAGCAGCCGTGCGCGAAGCGGCGTCGCGCAGGCGCTTGCCGGCCGCTGCCCCTTGCGGGCTCAGCAGGGCCAGGGCTTGGCGCAGGCAGCCGGCGAGGGCGGTCGGATCGCCCGCCGGATGGATCAGGGCGTTGTCGGCATCGAGGATCTCACCCAGTCCGCCCCCTTGGGTGGCGACCAGCAATTTGCCCAGTCCGAGGGCTTCGAGGGCAGGAATGCTGAAGCCCTCATGGTGCGAGGGCATGGCAACGACATCGGCGGCCCGCAGTTCCGCCAGAAAGGCATCCGAAGGCAACATCCCGGCGACTCTTGCCGGGAACGGTGGCTGATAGCCGTCGAAACCCGGGCCGCAAAGGACGACGTCGAACTGCTCGGCCAGCCCGTTGCCCAGCGCCGCCTCGAGTTCGAAGAAACCTTTGTTCTGCTGACGTCCGCCGCCATAGACCAGGCGCGGCCGGTTGCCCGGTTGGTAGGGCAGGGAAACGCCGAGCGCTTCCGGCACCGGGTTGTGCAAGACCGTGACCGGCATGGTCGGCGATGCCGCGGCCTGGAGGGCGGCCCGCACGGCGTCGCTGACCGCAATCAAGCCGTCGGCTTGCGGAGGAACCACGAATTCCCCGAACTTGCGGTGGTAGTGGCAGAGCACGCGCGGCCGATAGTCCAGGCGGGCCAGCAGCGGAGCGAGCAGGGCATGGCGGTTGTGCATGTGAAGCAGGTCGGGCCGCTCGCGCTCGATCAGTGCCGCCAGTTCGCTGTAGGTGAAGAGCTTGAGGCCGAGCAGCTTGTTGGCAAGGCGATTCTTCAGGCGATCCTCGGCAAAGAAGTGCCAGGTCGCCGCCGCGCTCCGCTCCATCCCACCGCTACCCGGACAGGCGACGGCAATGTCGAAATCCGGCTCATCCATGCGGGCAAAAGCAGCGATCACCTTGTCCACGCTACCGGCCTGGAGGCGAACATCGCCCCAGAAATGGACGTGCATGATCCGCGCCAGACGATTCATTTCAGCCCCGCCAGCAGGCGCTGCGCGACGCGGTCCCAAGTGAACTGGCTGGCGATCCGCTGGCGGGCCGCCTCTCCCATCCGCTTGCGACATTCGCCATCGGTCGCCAGGACAAACAGCGCATCGGCCAGCGCATCGGCATTCTCGGGCGCGACCAGTAGGCCGCAACTGCCTTCGTTGCCGACGGTTTCCGGGTTGCCGCTGAAGGCGGTGGCGATTACCGGCAGGCCGCTGGCCAGCGCCTCGGCCATGCTGTTGCTGAAACCCTCGTCGCCGACGCTGGCGAACAGCCCGATGTCCGCACTCGCCCACCAGGCGGGCAGTTCGCCGTGCGGCCTGCCGGCCAGGAAGAAGACCCGATCGGCCAGCCCGAGACTCTCGGCCAGGGCCTTGAGTTTCTTTTCCTCTGGTCCGCTGCCGATCACCGCGAAGTACAGCGGCAAGCCGGCGAGGCGTTCGCTGGCCAGGGCGCGCAGGCTGTAGGCTACCCCTTTCCAGCCGACCAGGCGGCCGGCGAAGATGCACAGCAGCGCATCGTCGGGCAGGCCGAGTCCGGCGCGCAGGGCGGGGGCGCGGTGCTGCGGCCCGAAACGGTCGAGATCGACGCCGTTGTAGATGATGGTCGGGAAGCGGCCGTAGCGGCTCTTGATCTGCCAGCCGTTGAAATAGCTGTTGGCGAACAAGGCATCGATGCCGCGGGCCAGATAGCGGTCGCCGGCGATGAAGCTGGTGCCGCCGCTGCGCAAGGCGAAACGGGTCTTGCTGCCGGCCGGCATCAGCATCGGCCAGAAGAAGTCGAAGGGCTTGGTGATCACCACCCAGTCGAAATCGCCGGCGATGACTGCGGCCTTGGCATGGCGGGCGAAGGTCCAGCGCTCCCAGAGCCGGCGGAAGCGGTTGCCGAGGTCGGGGGCCTTTTCGCGCGGGGTGAAGGGGAAGGTCCTGACCTCGATGGCACGGCCGCCGAGATCCGGACGAATCGTGCCATCACCACCGAAGACGCTGACCGTGTGGCCGAGATCGTGCAGGGCTCTGGCCAGTTCCCAGACCGCGGTCTGGATGCCGCCATAGGTGACGGTGACGGTGACATCGACGAAAGCAATTTTCATCAGCGCGATTCCGTTGCGGGACTTTGCCCCATGTAGTCGAGGACGCGCCGGGCCCGGCTCAACCAGGTGAGTTCGGCGGCGTCGGCGGCTGCTTGGCGGCCGATCGCCGCACGGCGCTCGAGATCGGCGAGCAGGGTTCGGATGCCGTCGGCCAGGGCGGACGGGTTTTCCGGTTCGACCAGCCAGCCGTTTTCGCCATGGCGAATGACCTCGCGCAAGGACGGCAGGTCGGACGCGACGACTGCCTTGCCCATGCCCATATACTCGAACAGCTTGAGCGGCGAGGTATAGCGACTGCCGATCGATGTCCTACCCAGGGGCAGGGCACACAGGTCGCATTCGCCGATCAGCGCGAAGCGCTGCGCGGGCGGTACCTTGCCGAGGAAATTGACGCTGGTCAGTCCAAGCTGCGCCGCCAGCCCCTGCAAGGCCGCGATGCGGACCGGCTCGCCACCGGCGATCCACAGTTCGACGCCCGACAGGTGTGCCATGGCGCGAACCAAGATGTCGACGCCCTTCCAGGGATGCAGACTGCCGAGGTAAAGCACCCGCGGCGCGGCATCGACCGCCCGCACGCCCGACTGCGTGGCCTGGGCAGCGGCCAGGGCCAGGGCATCGACGCCGTCGGGCAGGACGGTCGGCACGACGGGCAAGCCATAGCGCTCGACCAGATCATCGGCCAGTGCCCTGGTCAGCGCGAAGACGCCGGCGGCACCACGATAGACCGCCGCCTCGCGGCGGTCGAGCAAGGCCAGCTTGCGCCGCGCCTGCCAGCCCATCCGGCGCTGCTGGTTTTCGAGAAAGGACTGGGCGAACAGCTCATGCGTCTCGAAATAGAGGGGAATACCTTCGATCCTCGGCAACAGCCAGGCGGCCAGCTTGACGTTGCGGACGAACAGGGTCTGCGGCCGGTGGCGGCGGATCCACGCCAGGGCCAGCACGAAGAACGGACGATGCGAGGAGAAGGGAAAGAACCAGCGCTTGCGGAAGTCGGGCAATGGGGAGAAGCGCAGCAAGGAATGCGGCGCGCGACCGAGGATCGCCGCTGGATCGAGAGCTGTGGCCGGCGTCACCAGGTCGACCCCGCAGCCGGCCTGGGCGAAGGCATCGGCCATCTGCAGGATCTGTAGCGCCGACGGCGTCGGACCGGGCACCGGGTAGGGATCGATGTAGGCCAGGCGCGGAGCGCTCATTGCTCCCCCTTCAGCCAGCCATAGCAGGCAGCGCGTCCGGTCGTGGCGTAGAGCCAGAGACGGCGGGTCAGCCAGGCGCCGGATTTTTCCTTGGTCACGATACGGCGCAGCCTGTTGGCATCCTGGCGCGGACCGTTGGTGCCGGGGCGCGTCGTGTAGAGATGATCGAAACCGAGCCGATTGGCGAGCGGCAGGTAATCGTCTTGGAAATAGCCCTGCGGCCAGCACAGGTGCCGGTCATCGATGCCCAGGCGGCGTTTCAGCGTGGCGCGCGAGGCAACGAGGTCAGCTTCGAGCGCCGCGAGGCGGGCTGTATTGTCGGGCAGGCGCTGATCCCAACGGGTGTGCGTGTGGGTGTGCGAGTGGAACTCGAAGCTGCCGGCCGCCTGCATCGCCTCGATCTCCGACCAGCGGACCATGACACTGTCGGCCTCGCCGGCCGCGATGCGACGCTTGCATTCACGGTGGTCGGGCGCTTCGCCGGTCACCCGGGCCGGCCCGTCACCAATCCAATCGGTAACCACAAAGAGCACGGCCCGCATGCCGAACTCCTGGAGCACCGGATGGGCATGCAGGTAGTTGTCGAGGTAGCCGTCGTCAAAGCTCAGCATGACCCGCTTTTCAGGCAAGGGCTTGCCGGCCAGGAAGGCTTCGAGCTCGGCGCTGCCGACGCTCTTCCAGCCGGCCCGGGCGAGCGCCGAGATCTGGTCGCGAAAGCAGGCCGGCGACAGCGTGACCAGTCCCGGGGCCGGACTGACGTGGTGGTACATCAGGATCGGCAGGGCGCGGCTCACCCAACGACTCCGAAACGCTCGACCCACAGCGCCAGGCAGAGCAGCGACCAGAGACGCTTGGCGTGCGAGGCGCGGCCGCTCAGGTGATCATCGACCAGCCGGTTTACCGTGGCTGGCTGGAGCCAGCCTTGCAAGGCCGGGGAGCCGAGCAGGCTGTGGCGCAACATCGGTTGCAGATCTTCGCGCAACCAGCGCCCGGTCGGCGCCGAAAAGCCCATTTTCTTGCGGTCGAGGAAACCCGCTGGAAACCAGTCGGCAAAAGCGCTCTTCAGCAGGTGTTTGCCCCGTCCACGTGGCCCCAGCTTGTAAGCGGCGGGCAGGCTGGCGGCGAACTCGACGACGCGATGGTCGAGGAAGGGCGAGCGGCATTCAAGCGAGACGGCCATGCTGGCGATGTCCACCTTGGCCAGGATGTCGTCTGGCAGGTAGGTCTGGCTATCGACGTAGAGCCAGCGGTTGAGCCGATCGCTCTGGCCGGCGCTGCGGTCCCAGGCGGCCTGGAGCGAAGCCAGCGAGTCTTCCTCGATGGCGGCGCGGAAGGCTGGCACGAGCAGCCCGGCCTTCTCGGCTTCCGGGAAGTAGGCGACGAGATGGCGGAAGCGTTCGAGCGGCGGCAGGGTCAGTATCTGGTCGCCGACCGCATGCGGGAAAGCGCGCTTGCGCCCGCCCCGCCGCAGGCCGTTCTCGAGCGCCACCGTGGCCCGGCGCAGGCCGCGCCAGGCGGGCAGCAGGCCACGTCCCTCAAGCCGGTCGACGCGGTCGAGATGGAGGTGACGGCGATAACCGGCGAAAGCTTCGTCGCCGCCATCGCCGGTCAAGGCAACGGTGACGTCGCGGCGAGCGAATTCGGCGACGTAGTAGGTCGGCAGGATGGAGTTGTCGGCAAAAGGCTCGCCGAGCTGTCCGATCAGCTGCGGCAGCAGCGCCACGGCGTCGGGACGGCAGATCGCCTCATGGTGGTCGGTGCCGAGATGACGGGCGACCTCGCGGGCATAGCGCGACTCGTCGAGGCCTTCGTCTTCGAAACCGATGGCATAGGTCTTGATCGCATCGCCGCGCTGGCGGGCCATCGCGGCCACCGTGATGCTGGAATCGACGCCGCCGGAAAGAAAAGCGCCGAGCGGCACGTCGGCCACCATGCGCAGACGCGTGGCTTCGAGGACCTGCTCGCGCAGCGCTTCGGCCGCCTCGGCGAAGGAAAGCTGGCTGCGCTGCGTCGGATCGATGTCCCAGTAACGGAAACAGCGCTCGATGCGCCCGTCGCGGACAACCATGGCGTGCGCCGGCGGCAGCTTGCGGATCGCCGCAAAACCGGTGCGCGGCGAAGGCACGTACTGGTAGGTCAGGTAATGGTCGATGGCGGTCGGATCGACCCGGCGCGAAAGATCCGGCACCAGTTCGAACAGGCTGCCGATCTCGGAAGCGAAGGCGAAACCGTTGGCGGTCTCGGCATAGACCAGCGGCTTGACGCCGAGGCGGTCGCGGACCACGGACAGCGTGTGCTCGCTGCTATCCCAAACGGCAAAGGCGAACATGCCGCGCAGACGGGCGACGCAGCCCTCGAGGCCGAGGCGCTGGAAGAGCCGGAGCAGGACCTCGGTATCGGAATGACCGACAAAGCGCTCGCCCGCCGCTTCGAGTTGGCTACGCAGTTCCGGAAAGTTGTAGATCTCGCCGTTGAAGACGATGGTGTAGCGACCGTCCGGGCTGAGCATCGGCTGATGGCCGGCCGGCGACAGGTCGATGATGGAGAGGCGGACGAAACCAAGGCCGACCCCGCCGCCCAGCCAGGTACCGGAGTCGTCCGGACCGCGATGATGGAGTGCGCCGACCGCCGCATCGAGGCGCCAGGCACCGGGCCTGCGGGCGGAATCGAGATAGCCGAGAATGCCGCACATGGCTTAGGACTTTTCGCCGATTGCAGCCGCCAACGCCAGGTGTTCCAGCGCATGAGCGGTAATGGTATCGGCCGGGATCGCTTCCATGCCGGACGTCGCGGCAGTAGCGGAGTGACCGGTGGCGGGATGCTCGACGATGGTGCACTGCGGATTCTGCAAGGGCGCGAGGTTGGCGCCGGGATAGAGATGGTGATACATCGCCACCATCGGCACGCCGAGCGCTCCGGCGATATGGGTGGGCCCGGTATCGACACCGACATAGAGATCGAGAAGGCTCATCAAGGCGGCGCTGGCGCGCAACGACTGGTTGCCGGCGACAACCTCGACATGCGCCGGAAAACGTTCGGCCAGCGGCTTGGCCCGAACTGCCGCACCGGCATCGCCGAGGATCAGGAACAGGGCGTCCGGATGCGCATCCAGAACCCGCTCGATGAGCCGGGAAAAGTTTTCCAGGGGCCAGTCGCGGTGAGCCTTGGTCGGAAAGCTGAAGGCCTGCAGGCCGACCCGGGGACGCCGCCCGAGCGCGCCGCGCCCGGCAAGCAGCTGTTCGGCAGCCTGCCTTTCTGCCGGCGTCACGCTATAGGCCAGACGCCAGTCACTCGCCTGTACGCCGGCGGCTTCGACGAGCGCCAGTCTCTCTCGCACAGCGTGCACACCATGCGATCGTTCGACAGGGAACAGGCGGCCGTCGGCTGCCGCCGGAAGTTCCTGGTCGGCAAAGCAATAGACCCGCTGCGAACAACGCAGGGCATAACGTAGCAATGCGGCGTCACGGCCATAGACAAAGGCCAGATCGAATTGTCGACCAGGCAGCCAGCCCTTCAGCAACGCGGTGTTTTTGGTTATGGGGCCCAGCGTGTCGATGAAATCGAGGTTCTCCAGGACTTCGCAGCGTTTCGGATGGGCCAGGACGGTCAGCCGGGCCGCCGGATAGCGCTGCTTCAGCGCCCGCATCGCCGGCGTCAACAGCAGGGTGTCGCCGATGCGGGCGACGCCGATCAACAGAATGTCGCGAATCGAGTCGCTGGCGATATCGCTCACGGACGCTCCGCATCGATCAGGCGCTGATAGAGCGCCTCCATCCCGTGGGCCATCGCCTCACGAGAAAATTTCCGGCGCACGAACTCGGCGGCATTGGCCCCCATACCCTGACGGCAAACAGGATCATCGAGCAGCCGGCAAATCGCCTCGGCAATTGCCCGGCTATCGCCTACCGGCACAAGGAGGCCGGTACGAGCGTCCTGAATGACCTCCGGAACACCGTCGACATTGGTCGCAACAGCGGGCAAACCCATGGCGCCCGCCTCGATAAAGGCGGTACCGAGGGCTTCCTGATGGGTTGGCAGGACAAAGACGTCGAGTGATTTGAGGATATTGACCACATCGCGGCGCAAGCCGAGCATGTGCACCCGTTGGCCGAGGCCGAGTTCGGCGATGCGGCGTTCGAGGTTGGCCGTCTGCGGTCCGTCGCCGGCAAAGACGAAGTGGGCTCCGGGGAAGCGCTCGATGACCTGCGCTGCCGCCTCGATGGTTTCGGCATGCCCCTTTTTCTTGCGCAGAATCGCCACCGTGCCGATCAACAGGGCGTCCGGCGGCAGTCCAAGCTCCGCCCGCAGGTCGCCTTCAATGGTCGACCGGTCGTAGCGGGCAAAATCGACGCCGGTCGACACCGTGGTGATCCGCTCGCGCGGCACGCCGGCCTCGACCAGATAATTCTCGACAAACTTGCTGACCGTGACGACATGATCCGGCAGCACGCTGTAGCTGAATTTCGACGTGATCGGCAGCGCCAGGTGACGGGTGCGAACGATACGCGGGCGCCCGCCGATGATGCTGCGCGCCGCCATCCCGGCGAGCTGGGTATCGCGGCCGCTGTGGGTGTTGACGATATCGGCCCGGAAACGCTTGATTACGCTGCGCAGGCGGAGCATGGCCGGCAGGTCGATGGCGCCGCGCATCTCGATGGCAAAAGTCGTAAATCCGGCCTCCTGGGCGCGCTCGAGGATGCGCGCCCCGGGCCGGCTGACCACAGCCATCTCGTGACCGCGTTCGCGCATGCCGATCAGTTCGTTCAGCGTGCGGTTCTCCTGCCCCCCCAGCCGACGGACGATTCAGTATGCAGAATACGCATCAGGCGACGCCCTCTTCTGCCTTCTGCATCTTATAGAGGCGGGCATAGAGGCCGTCGTGGGCCAGCAGTTCGGCATGCGAGCCCTCTTCCTGCTTCTGGCCATGAGCCAGGGCGACGATGCGGTCGGCCCGTTCGACGGTGGACAGGCGGTGGGCGATGACCAATGTGCTGCGGCCGCGCATCAGCTCATCGAGGGCGGCCTGGACATGGCGTTCGGATTCGGTGTCGAGTGCCGAGGTCGCCTCGTCGAGAATCAGGATCGGCGCATCCTTGAGGATGGCGCGGGCGATGGCCAGACGCTGGCGCTGGCCGCCGGAGAGCTTGACGCCGTTTTCCCCGATCATCGTGGCGAAGCCTTCGGGCTGCGCATCAATGAATTCCAGGGCATGCGCCGCCTTGGCGGCCGCCCGGATTTCCTCGGCCGTCGCGTCGCGCTTGCCGCCGTAGGCGATGTTGGCGGCAATCGTGTCATTGAAGAGCACGACATCCTGGCTGACCAGCGCGATGTTGTCGCGCAGGCTGGCGAGGCGGATATTGGGGAGGGCATGGCCATCGACCCGGATTTCGCCGCCGTCGATCGCATAGAAACGCGGCAGCAGGTTGGCCGCCGTCGTCTTGCCGCTGCCCGACGGACCGACCAGCGCGACGCATTCGCCTGGGCGGATGGTCAGCGACAGGGCATCGAGCGCCGGACGCTCGGCCCCGGGATAGGTGAAGGATACCTTGTCGAACTCGACCAGGCCCTGGGCACGGCCCAATTCTTCCTTGCCCAGGTCTTCCTCGGAGGCCTCGTCGATCAGCGAGAAGACGCTCTCGGCCGCCGCCAGACCGCGCTGGATCGGCGCATTGACGTCGGTGATACGGCGCAGCGGCGGCAGGATCATCAACATCGCGGTAATGAAGGAAACGAAGCTGCCGACCGTCGCCTGCTCGCCGGAGGCCTGCTTCAAGGCCACCCCCATGATGATGGCGACGCCGGTGGCGGCGAAGAACTGGACGATCGGGCTCTGCGCCGCCACCGCCATGGTCGCCCGCATCGCCAGCCGCCGCTGCTCGCGGACCGACTTGTAGAAACGCTCTTCTTCGTAGGTCTGGCCGCCGAAGATCTTGACCACCTTGTGGCCCTCGATGGTTTCCTGCAGGACCTGGGTAATCCGCCCCATCGACTCTTGCTGGCCGCGGGCCACGCCGCGCAGCCGCTTGCTGAAGGTGCGCACGACGATGGCGATGAAAGGCACCACGCTCAGGGTAATCAGGGTCAGTTGCCAGTTCAGGTACAGCAGCCAGGCCATCAGACCGACGATGGCCAGCGAGTCCTTGATCAGCGAGGTCAGCGCATTGGTCGCCGCGCCAGCGACCCCGGTCACGTCATAGGCGATGCGCGACATCAGGCGGCCGGAAAGATTGTCGCTGTAATAGCGGGTCGGCAGGCGCACCATGCGGGCGAACATCGCTTGCCGCAATTCGGTGACGACATTGTTCGACACCCAGCTCATGGCGTATTCGCCGATGAAGCCGAACACGGCGCGGGCCAGGAAGATGGCCATGATGGCCAGCGGATAGATTAGCCAGTCCCACTGCCCGGCCGCCGCCGAGAAACCGTCGTCGAGCAGTTTCTTCATCATCGCCGGAAAGACCGGCTCGGCCAGTGCCGATAGGCCCATGGCCACCAGCGCCGCGGCGAAAGCCTTCCAGTACGGTCGGACATAGGTCAGCAGCCGGAGATAGAGCTCACGGCTGGTCATGTCACTGGCCATGCAAATCCTTGATGAAAAAATGGAACTCGCGATTATACCTGCGTGTCAGGCCGGGCTCAGCGAACGGTATAGCGCCAACAGACGGTCGGCCATCGCCGGCAGGGTCAAGGCTTCGACGCTGGCCCGTGCGCCGGCGCGCGGCGTGGGGTGGCCGGCCAGCGCGGCCAGATCGTCGAGGCGGTCGGCCAGTTCGGCAAGATCAAGGGCATCGACCACCCAGCCGTTGCCCCCCGGACGCACCCATTCCCGGGCGCCGCAGGTTGTCGAGGTGACGATCGGCAGGCCGCAGGCCAGCGCTTCGAGCGCCGCATTCGGGCAGGGGTCGTAGAGGGTCGGCAGGACGAAACCGTCAGCCGCCCCGTACCAAGGGCGGACATCCTTGAGCGGGCCGGTGAAGTGGATACGCTTGTCCAGCCCGAGGCGGGCGGCCAGCAGCTGCATGGTCCGCAGCTTGCGGTCAGCGCCGACGATGACCAGCCGCGTCTCGGTCCGCCGCATTTTCGCCATGGCGCGCAGCAACTGCGGCACGCCCTTGCGCTCGAAACCGCTGCCGACGAAAAGCAGCAGCGGCACCCGCTCCGAAACTCCGAGCTGGGCCCGCGTCGCTTGCCGGAATTCGTCGGCCAGATGCGGATGGAAGACGGCCGTATCGACGCCGTTGTAAATCACCCGCAACTTGCCGGGCGCGACGCCGTAATGCTGGCCAATCTCATCGGCCACCATCTGCGAATTGCAGATCACCGCCTTGAGCGCCGGATGCTCGAACATCGCCCGCTCGGCGCCGAGCACATAGCGGTGATAGGGCGAAAGGGCCTGGGCCAGCCGTTCAAGTGGCGTCAAAATCCGCGCCCGATGGGCCAGCCAGGCGGCATGGACGCCGTCGCCGGCACGAAAGATCATGCACCCCGGAATCCGTTCATGCGATTGCGTGATGTCGAAGCCGCCCTGGCTCATCTCGGCTTGGGCGCAAGCGGCGAAGCTGCGGTCGCGCGCCGCCCGTCCGCCGAGCAGTCGGGAATACTTCGGGTCGCAGGTAATCTGTCGGAAACCCTCGCGTGGCGCGCCGTCCCAACTGCGGGTGATCAGGCTGACCTCGGCGCCTTCGGCGGCCAGGGCGCCAAGCGCCCGCTCGACGAAGCGCTCGGCCCCACCGTAGGGGTTGTAGCGCTGGCGGACGATGGCGATCTTCACGGCGCGAGCAGTTCGTGGGCGGCGGTCAGCACCTCATCGACGCCCAGCGAGGTCAGGCAATCGCTGACCTTGCCGCCGCCGCAACCGTCGATACCGCAGGGCCGGCAGGGATGCTGCTGGCTGCTGACGACGCGGAACGGCACGCCCCACGGCCCCCACTGCTTGTCGCCGGAGGGTCCGAACAGCGCCACGGTTGGCGTACCGACCGCCGCCGCGATGTGCATCGGGGCCGAATCGACGCCGATGAACAGTTTGGCGGCCTGGGTCAGTGCCGCCAGCTCCTTGAGCGACAACTGGCCGGAGAGGCTGAAGGCCGGCTGTGTCAAACGAGACTGGATCGCCGTCAGCATGGCTTTTTCATCCGCGCTCGGGGCGGCGGTGAGCACCACGGCGTGGCCTTCGGCTTGCAGGCGCCCGACCAGCGCCGCCATCTGCTCGACCGGCCAGCACTTGAAGAACCAGCGCGACGCCGGGTGGATATGGATGAAATCCCGCCCCGCGAGCCCAAAACCCTGCAGATACGCCGCGACGCTGGTTTCAGCCGCCGCCCCCGGCACGAGCCGCATGCGCCGCTCGGCCGGCGCCGGCTGGATGCCGATCCGGCGCAGCGCGTCGAGATTGGTCTCGACCATGTGGCGCAAGGCATTGCGCGGAAAGCTCTGGAGATGCGTGAAACTCCTCTTCCAGCGCTTGCTGCGCCCGCCGACCGCCGGCCCGACCGACCAGCGCGGCTGGAGCAGCCGGCACAGCCAGGCGCCGCGCCAGTGCTCGGTAAGGTGGATGATCAGGTCGTAGCCGCGCGCCTTCAGGCTGTTGTAGAGCGCCAGCTCGGCCTGCAACTGGCCGACGACGCCGAGCTGCTTCCACTTGCGGTCGATGGTGTGAACAGTAGTGATCGCCGGGTGAAATGTCAGCATCTCGGCCGTATCGGCATAGACCAGGGCATCGATCTCGACCTGCGGGGCATGCGCCTTGAGCACCGAAAAGACCGGCGAACTGACCAGCACATCGCCGTGATGGCGCAGCTTGATGACCAGCGCCCGCTTGATTTCGCCAACAGGGACTGCGTCGCGCAGAGGATTGAAATTTTCCATGGCCGCCATTTTAGTCCAGTGCCCGCCGCTGGCGTTGCCGCGTCAGCGAGGGACTTCGACCGTCGTCCGCGATCCGCAGGCAAAAACCAGTTGCGTCCATTCGTCCGGCGGCACCCCGCGCCAATGAGCCAGCAAGGTGCGGATCACGCCGGCATGAGTGACGATCACCGCTTCCGGCACCGCCAGTCCGGCCACAAAAGCCAGCGCGCGGCGCTGCAACATCAGCGGCGACTCGCCGCCCGGCGGCGCATAAGCGGCGACATCGGCCGCCCAGGCATCGAGCTCGGCACGCGGCACATCGTCCCAGCGCAAGCCTTCCCAACTACCGAAGTCCATTTCGACCAGCAAGTCATCAATCTGTGGCGCCGGGTGCAGCAGTTCGGCCAGCATGCGGCAACGCCGCAGCGGGCTGCTCCACACCGGCAAGCCGGGCGGCAGTTCGCCACGCAGTCGATCGGCCACCGCCCGAACATTTTCCGCAGCAACGTCAAGCCGACCGTAACAGGTCCCCGGCTCGACCACTGGCGGTGGATGGCGGATCAGATGAAGGATCATTGGGCAGCGCCGATCGCCAAAAACGCTCCTTGGAATCCCGCTCTCACCGAACGAAATGGGCACCGAGCGTGGCGACGACCACCGTCAGCGCACCCAGCCCTAGATTGCTTGCCACCAGAAGACGAATGCGGTTCATCGCTGCCCCGGCGCCAGGCCAGTCCTGAGCGGCGACGCCCGCCTTGAGGCGCGGGTAATGCAAAAAATAAATCACGCCGAAGATCGCCGCCATCAGCACGCCGAGGCCGGACATCACATGCCAATGCAGCGGCGCCTGGGCAAACCCGTGGCTGCCATGCTCGCGAACCCCGAGCCGAGAATGGCCACGATGCTCAGCGCGACCGCAGTGAAGAAGCGTCCGAGCACCGCGGCCAGCAAGGGCAGGCGCTGGGGTGGCGGCAACTGCGACGCCGCCACCGGACGCAGGCAGAATTGCGCGAAGAACATGCCGCCAATCCAGACGATGACACCGGAAAGATGCAGCAGAAGCAGGATGGAGCGCATGGTCGGGACCTCTCACAGATTTTGGTTAAGCGTCGAACACCTGGCAGTGCGGACTTCAAGCAAGTGCCGACGGGAAGCGTCAGCGCCGATTCGACGGTACCTGCCAGACCAGGCACCGGTTATTGGACGGCATGGCTCGATCTTCGACCAGGCGCAGGCCCGCCCGTTCGGCCATTTCATTGACCCTTTCAAAATCCCGGATCCCCTGATGCGCTGCCTGCTCCTTGAGCCAGCGGTCAAAGCTGGCGTTGCTGTCGCTGGTGAATCGGCCGCCGTAATTGAACGGGCCATAGATGACGACCTTTGCGCCTTCGGCCAGCAAGTCCGGCAGGCCGGCAAAGAAGCTTTCGACGGCCGCCCAGGGCATGATGTGCAGCGTATTGGCGCTGAAAATCGCGTCGAAGCGCCGTCCCGGCCCGGCTTCGACAACATCGAATTCGAGTGGCGGCGGCGTGTTGGACAGCGCGGCGTCGTCCAGCCAGGCGGCGATTCCCGGCAGATTCTCGCAGCGGTCCGAGGTCTGCCAGTTCAGGTGCGGCAGGGCCGCCGCAAAAAATATCGCGTGCTGGCCGGTACCGCTGCCGATCTCCAGCACCTCCCGGCGATCGGCAAAATGCGCTTTCAGGACTTCCAGGATGGGTTCGCGGTTCCGCTCGCAGGATGGGGCGTTCGGCTTTTCCACGGCAATCTCCGCTGGCTCAATGCGGCCAGTTTGCCAGTACGCCGAGATAGAAGGCAATCTCGCTGAGCTGCTGCGTCGCGCCCAGGCAATCGCCGGTATAACCCCCCAGCCAGCGCCGGAACTTGGCGGCCAGCCAGAGCGTGGACAGGGCGGCGAGCAGACAGCCGGCGACGGCCTTTTCCAGCGGCAACAGGGCCAGCGCCGCTACGACGAAGGCCAGCGCGAACAGCATCTGGCCAGCCGACAGCCTGGTGGCCAACGGCTTGGCCTTGGCCAGCAGGTCTTCCCGCACGTAGTCCATGGTCGCCAGCAGCATCGTCGCGCAGAAGCGCGACAGGGCATGACCGGCAAGCAGCACCCACGGCACCAGGGCGCCGTCGAGGGCGGCGAGCAGCGTGAATTTGCCGAGCAGGGCCAGCACCATGGCGACCACGCCATAGCTGCCGACCCGCGAGTCTTTCATGATCTCCAGGATGCGCAGCTTTTCCCAGCCGCCGCCCAGGCCATCGGCGGTATCCGACAAGCCATCCTCGTGGAAGGCGCCGGTCGCATAAAGAGTCGCCGCCATCGACAGCAGCACGGCGACCGGCTGCGACCAGAGCAGCGCGGCGCCGAGATAGACCACCACCCCGATGCCGCCGATCAGCAGGCCGACGGCCGGGAAATAGCGCGCCGAGCGGTTCAGCGCCTCGGCCGAATGCCCGACCCAGGCCGGCACCGGCAGCCGCGTGAAGAAGCGGACGGCACCGAAGAAATATTCGAGCTCGCGGCGCAACATCAGCTTTTTTCGGCGACTCCGGCCGATTCGAAGCTGGCCATTTCCTTGAGGAAATTGGCTGCCGCCTTGACCAGCGGATAAGCCAGCGC
Organism: Dechloromonas sp. A34; assembly: GCF_026261605.1. Classification (NCBI taxonomy): domain Bacteria; kingdom Pseudomonadati; phylum Pseudomonadota; class Betaproteobacteria; order Rhodocyclales; family Azonexaceae; genus Dechloromonas; species Dechloromonas sp. A34. The sequence continues at coordinate 137,952 of NZ_CP102486.1, read as the reverse complement.
TGCGCCGGTGCCTTCGCCCAGCCGCAGGCCAAGGTCGAGCAATGGGTCGGCGCCGAGTGCCGCCAATTGCGCCGCGTGGCCGGGCTCGGCCGAGCGGTGGCAGAAGATGCAATACTCAGCCAGCGCCGGCACCAGCCGGGCGGCGGTCAAGGCCGCCGAGCCGACGATGAAGCCGTCGATCAGCAGGACCATCCGGGCTTCGGCCGCGGCCAGCATGGCCCCGGCCATCATCGCGATCTCGAAACCGCCGAATTCGGCGAGCACGGCCATTGGTTCATCCTTGCCACCGGCCGCGCGATAGCGGGCGAGGGCCTTTTCCAGCAATCCCTGCTTGCGGACCAAGCCGGCGTCGTCGAGCCCGGTGCCGCGCCCAATGCAGTCGGCAAGCGGCGTGCCGGTCAGGCAATGGGTGATCAGCGAAGCGGCGGCGGTGTTGCCGATGCCCATTTCGCCGAAGCCGACGACATTGACCCCCTTGGCGGCCAGCCAGCGGATGATTTCGGCGCCGCGACTCATGGCGACGGCGCACTGCTCGCTGCTCATTGCCGGCTGTTCGAGGTAATTGGCGGTACCCCGGGCGACCTTGGCGTCGATCAGCCCATCGCGCTTGCCGAAATCATGCGCCACGCCGGCGTCGATCACGGCCAGTTCCATGCCGTTCTGGCGGGCAAAGACATTGATCGCGGCGCCGCCGGCCAGGAAGTTCTCGACCATCTGCCAGGTCACATCCTGCGGAAAAGCAGAGACGCCGGCCTTGGCCGCGCCGTGATCGCCGGCGAAGACCAGCATCTGCGGCTGGCTCAACTGCGGGTCGAGACGCTGCTGGATCAGGCCCAGCCGTTTGGCAACCCCCTCCAGCTGCCCGAGGGCGCCGAGCGGCTTGGTTTTCTGGTCGATCTTGTGCTGCAGCGCAGCGGCCAACCCCTGGTCCGGGGCGACGATCTTGAATTTTGAATGCATCCGATTCTTCCTGTCCAAATAAACAAAAGGGCCTCGCAGCAGCGCCTTGCAACGCCACCGCGAAGCCCTGTCCACAGGCTCCAGCCCAAACGATTCGACAGGTCTTCTGGCTCTCGGATCAGCCGGTCTGTCGCACCTTCCCGCCGGGTCTGTTTCCCCTGAGCAGTGGCATGTCGCGACATCCGTCCCCGATTACAGCGGCGGGCCCGCCACGGATTTGCACCGTGTTCCGTTTTATCGAATCGGGGCGAATTATACCGGTTGCCGTCCACGCCGACATTCGCCCACAATGCCTGCCATGAAAGAACTGATCCTTGGCGGTGCGCGTTCGGGCAAGAGCCTGCTGGCCGAAAAACGGGCCGCGGAGTCCGGCCAGCAGGTCATTTACCTGGCCACCGCCGAAGCTCGCGACGGCGAGATGGCCCACCGCATCGCCCATCACCGCGCCCGCCGCCCGGCCGAATGGGGCTGCACCGAGGAAACGCTGCATCTAGCGGCCAGACTGCGCCAACTCGCGACACCGGAGACCTGCATCCTGGTCGATTGCCTGACCCTCTGGCTGTCCAACCTGTTATTTGCCGGCCAGGCGGCCCGCCAGGCCGAGGCCGGCGAAGCGATCGCCTGCCCGCTGTTCGACGGCGAGACGACGGCCCTGATCGAGTTGTTGCCGCAACTGCCCGGCCACATCATCCTGGTCTCCAATGAAGTCGGCTGGGGCATCGTACCCATGCATCCGGTATCGCGGCTGTTTGCCGACGAGCAGGGACGGCTCAACCAGCGCGTTGCCGCGGTGTGCGAGCAGGTGACGCTGGTTGCCGCCGGCCTGCCGCTGAGCCTCAAATCGCCTTGCAAAGACTGAGGCGGCAGCCCGTGTGCTAACCTGAGGATCGATCCGGCATTTCTCAGGAGGACACCATGCCCCTTTTCACCCGCCTGACCACCTTGTGCCAGACGCTTGCAACGCACACCACAGTACCCATCCGGATCGGCCGCCCGGACGACACCCCCGGTCTCTTCGTCTGGCCATGGCGCCTGGAAGAGGATGCCCGGGTCCGCAACTCACCGCTCCCCCGCCTGCCGGGAGACGACACCAAGATGCACACCCCGGCCCCGGTCATTCATTTTCTGGTGCTGTCGACCACGAATCTCGACGATGAAACGATTTCCGGACTCGAAGCGGCACGCCTGGCCTTGCTCGAAACCCCGGTTTTCGAGGCGGGGGCCGGCCGCGTCGTGGTCGCGCCCGCCCCGCTGAGCGCCAATGACCTGACCGACCTGTTTACGGCCGCCGACATCCCGCTGCGTCTTTGTTTGGCTTATACCTTGCGTTCTTCGGCCTGACCCCTGGGCAGATAGCCGGCCAGCTTGTCCCAGTCGAGCGCCGCCTCGACCGAATCAGCCAGGCGCTCGAGATCGGCTTCGCGGCGGGCGGCGAAATCGACCGGCGCGCTCTCCGTCATGCCGGCCCAGGCGAGCAATGCAGTCAACGCCGCCGGATGGTCAAAAACGCCGTGGCAGTAGGTTGCAAAGACCTGACCGTCGGCCGAAATGGCGCCATCGCGATGGCCATCCGCGAACTGCACGGCGCTCTGCGCCAGGCCCGCGCCACGCGTCACGCCGAGATGGATTTCGTAACCGGTCATCGCCGGCCGGCCCGGCAGCGCCAAGTGACCGCTCACATTCCGTAGCTGCTTTTCGGCTTCGAGCGTCGTTTCGACATCGAGCACCCCCAGGCCCGGCGTGCTGCCGGGCTGGCCTTCCAGTCCCTGTGGGTCGTGGATCATCGCACCCAGCATCTGGTAGCCGCCGCACAGGCCGACCACCTTGCCGCCGTAGCGCAGATGCTTCCGGATGGCGTCGGCCCAGCCCTTCTCGCGCAGCCAGTCGAGGTCGGCACGGACCGCCTTCGACCCCGGCAGCACGATCAGGTCAGCCGCCGGCGGCGCCTCACCCGGACCGATCCAGCGGAAATCGACTTCCGGATGCAGGCGCAGCGGGTCGAGGTCGTTGTGGTTGGAAACGCGCGGATAGGCCGGCGCCACCACCTTCAGCCTAGCCTCGCCCTTGGCCAGCGCGGCGGTGGCGATGGCATCCTCGGCATCGAGCATCAGGCCATGCAGGTAGGGCAGCACGCCGAGCACCGGCTTGCCGGTCCGTTCTTCGAGCCATGTCAGGCCGGGTTCGAGCAGGCCGATGTCGCCGCGAAAACGGTTGATCACGAAGCCCTTGACCCGGTTCTGCTCCGAGGGGGAGAGCAGGTCCAGGGTGCCGACCAGATGGGCGAAGACGCCGCCGCGGTCGATGTCGGCAACGAGGATCACCGGGCAGTCCACAGCTTCGGCAAAGCCCATATTGGCGATGTCGCGGTCGCGCAGGTTGATTTCGGCCGGCGAGCCGGCACCTTCGACCAGCACGCAATCGTAGGCAGCGGTCAGCCGCCCCCAGGACTCAAGCACGGCCCCCATCGCCCGTGGCTTGTAGGCGTGGTAGGCCTTGGCGTCGAGATCGGTCGCCACCTTGCCGTGGATGATGACCTGCGCCTTCTTGTCCGTCGTCGGCTTCAACAGCACCGGGTTGAAATCGGTATGCGGCTCGAGGCCGCAGGCCAGCGCCTGCAGCGCCTGCGCCCGGCCGATTTCGCCGCCATCGCTGGTCACCGCCGAATTGAGCGCCATGTTCTGCGGCTTGAACGGCGCGACGCGCACACCGCGCCGCTTCAGAATGCGGCATAGCGCGGCGACCAGGGTCGTTTTTCCGGCATCGGAGGTAGTGCCTTGGACCATCAGGGTAGAACAGGACATATGGCGGGAGGTGTGAAAAAAGTCCGTAATTATGGCACCATCGGCCCCGCTCAATTTTGCTTTGGGCAGGTGTCTCCAGGTGCCGTTCAGCAGTACTGAACGGAGAATCGGGAAGGCGGTGCAAGTCCGCCACGTGCCCAGCGCTGTAAGGATGACGGGCGATGCAGCGAGCCACTGACCACGGTCGGGAAGGCGCATCGTGCGGTTGAATCCGAGTCAGAAGACCGGCCGGGAGACGAAACAAGGTTGCCCGGCCAGGCAACCGCCGCTTTTCCAGAAGGGGAATCCATGGAAAACCCATCCGCGCCTCAGGCGCACGCTTTTTCCGCTGCCGACCGGGCAGCGGTGTATCAAGCCATTTTCAACCGCCGCGATGTGCGCGGCCAGTTTCTGCCGACGCCGGTGCCGGACGACCTGCTCAGCCGCCTGCTGATGGCGGCCCACCATGCGCCCTCGGTCGGTTTCATGCAGCCGTGGAACTTCCTGCTGGTCCGTTCGCCCGAGGTCAAGCAGCGCGTCCACGACGTGTTCGCCCAGGCCAACGATGAAGCGGCGCGGATGTTCCCGGACGAAAAGCGCGAAATCTACAGCGGCCTGAAACTGCAGGGCATTCTCGAAGCGCCGATCAACCTCTGCATCACCTGCGACCGCTCGCGCAGCGGCCCGGTGGTCATCGGCCGCACCCATATCCCGACCATGGACCTCTACAGCAGCGTCTGCGCCGTGCAGAACCTCTGGCTGGCGGCCCGCGCCGAAGGTCTGGGCGTCGGCTGGGTCAGCATCTTCCACGAGAAGGCCCTGCAAGACGCGCTGGGTATTCCGCATCACATCGTGCCGATCGCCTACCTGTGCATCGGCTACGTCAGCCATTTCAAGGACAAGCCCGAACTGGAAAAAGCCGGCTGGCTGCCGCGCCTGCCGGTCGAGGAACTGGTGTTCCATGAACAGTGGGGCGCGCAGAACGCGGCCGAAGCCCCGCTGGCTGCAGTTCTGCGCGAGATGCAGGCGGATATCCAACACAAGGGCGTCTTCCCGAAATGAATTGGAGTCTGGCAGCCCTGGCCCCGTACGCGATGCCCCTGGCCGCGCTGAGCGCCGTGCTGCTCGACCGCCTGCTCGGCGAACCGGGCCGCTGGCACCCGCTGGTCGGCTTCGGCAAGCTGGCCGCCGCCGTCGAGAAACGCCTGAATCGGCGGACTCAGCTCGCCGGCATCCTGGCCTGGGCCCTGGTCGTACTGCCGCCCGTGGCGCTCGCCCTGCAGCTGCGACCCTACGCGCCCTTCGCCGTCGACGTCGCCCTGCTCTACTTCGCCCTCGGCGCCCACAGCCTGGCCGAGCACGCCGAAGCTGTCGCCCGGCCGCTGCGCGAAGGCCGGCTCGACGAAGCCCGCCGGCGCGTCGGCTGGATCGTTTCGCGCGAGACCGCCGAGCTCGATGAATCCGGCGTCGCCAAGGCCGGCGTCGAATCGGTGCTCGAAAACGGCAACGATGCGATCTTCGGCGCCCTGTTCTGGTTCGCCCTGCTCGGCGGCCCCGGTGCTCTGCTCTTCCGGCTGGCCAATACGCTGGATGCGATGTGGGGCTACCGCACCGAACGCTACAACCTGTTCGGCCGCGCCGCAGCACGCATCGACGATGGCCTGAACTGGCTGCCGGCCCGGCTGACCGCGCTGACCTATGCCCTGCTCGGCCAGACCCGTAATGCCTTGGCCTGCTGGCGCGCCCAGGCACCGGGCTGGGACAGCCCGAACGCTGGGCCGGTGATGGCGGCCGGCGCCGGCAGCCTCGGCGTGCAGCTGGGCGGCGCGGCGGTCTATCATGGCCAGGAAGAAATCCGCCCGCCGCTCGGGTCCGGCCCGGCACCGGTCGCCGCCGACCTCGGGCGGGCGATTGCCCTGATCCGCCACAGCCTGTGGTTGTGGCTGGCTGTCCTTTTCGTGATGGGAATTCTCAATGCTTGAACACGGTGGCCGCCTGCGCGAAGCGGCGACGCAATACAACATTCCGCTGGCCAACTGGCTGGATCTGTCGACCGGCATCAATCCCGACCCCTGGCCGGTGCCGACTATCCCCGCCGCCTGCTGGCACCGCCTGCCGGAAAACGGCGACGGGCTGGAAGCGGCCGCCGCCGCCTATTACGGCAACGCCAACCTGTTGCCGGTCGCCGGTTCGCAGGCGGCCATCCAGTTGCTGCCGACCCTGATGCAAACCGCCGTCGTCGCCTGCATTTCGCCGATCTACAGCGAGCATCCGCAAGCCTGGCAACGCGCCGGCCACCGTCTGCGTTTCCTGCAGAACGCCATGCTGCCCCGCGCCCTGGCCGCGGCGACACCCTACGTGCTGCTCTGCAACCCGAACAACCCGACCGCCGACCGCCACCCGCACGACATCGCCCTCGATGCCGCCCACCAGCTCAAGAAGCGCGGCGGCTGGCTGATCGTCGACGAAGCCTTCATGGACCCGACCCCGGAATACAGCCTGACGCCGCTGGCCGGCACCACCGATGCCCCGAACCTGATCGTGCTGCGCTCGATCGGCAAGTTCTTCGGGCTGGCCGGCGCCCGCGTCGGCTTCGTTTTCGCGGCCGCCGACATCCGCGAACGGATGCAGGAAGCGATGGGGCCGTGGACGATCAGCGGCCCGGCCCGCGAAGCCGCCCGCCTCGCCTTGCAGGACACGGTCTGGCAGAGCGCCGCGCGCAGCCGGTTGCTGGCCGCCAGCGAGCGCCTGCACCAATTGCTCGCCCCGCTCGGCGAAATCAAATCGACCTCTCTGTTCGCCACGCTGACCTCGCCGCATACGCCCGAACTGCATGAAAGCCTGGCCCGTCAGGGCATCCTGACCCGCCATTTCGAACAGCAGCCGCTGCTTCGCTTCGGCCTGCCGGGCAACGAGGCGGAATGGCAGCGCCTGGGCAGCGCCCTGGCCAACTGGAAACCCGCATGAAAAACCGCCATCTCTGGGCGCTGGCCGCTATCTTCGCCCTGCTCCCCCCGCCCGGGCCGATCTCGTCGTCAAGGACGATACCGGCTATGAAATCCGCCTCAAGGGCCCGGCCAGGCGCATCATTACCCTTGCCCCGCATGCCGCCGAAAGTCTCTACGCCGCCGGCGCCGGCGACAGGCTGGTCGGCACCGTCGATTACAGCGACTACCCGCCGGAAGCCAAAAAGGTACAGCGCGTCGGCGGCTATTCACGGATCGACCTCGAAGCCGTCGCCGCCCTCAAGCCCGACCTGGTCCTGGCCTGGGAAAGCGGCAACAACATGACGCAGGTCGAGAAACTGCGGGCGCTCGGCCTGACCGTCTATGTCTCGCAACCCAACAAGATGGAAAACGTCGCCGACCAGCTCGAGCGCATGGGCCAGCTGGCCGGCACCGAAGCCGCCGCCAACGCCGCCGCCGCCAGTTTCCGCAAACGGCTGGCCGGGCTGCGCGCCGCCAACGCCAACAAGCCGAAAGTCCGCGTCTTCTACCAGATATGGAAATCGCCGCTGATGACAGTCGGCGGCCCGCAGATCATCAGCGATGCGATCACGCTCTGTGGCGGCACCAACGTCTTCGGCCACCTCAAGCAGATGGCGCCGACGGTCAGTGTCGAATCCGTGCTCGAGGCCGACCCCGAGGTCGTCGTCGCCACCGGCATGGGCGACGCCAAGCCGGAGTGGCTGCACGACTGGGACAAATGGACCCGGCTGACCGCCGTCAAGCGCGACAACCTGTTCCACATCAATCCCGACATCATGCAGCGCCACACGCCGCGCATTCTCGACGGCGCCGAGAAACTCTGCACCCATCTCGATGTCGCACGCAGCCATCGTCCCAAGTGAGAACTACATGAGCCGCCTGCCGCAACGCATCGTCTGCCTGACCACCGAAACCGTCGAAGTCCTCTACGCCCTGGGCGAAGCCGACCGTATCGTCGGCATTTCCGGCTACACGGTGCGCCCGCCCGAGGCGCGCAAGGAAAAACCCAAGGTCTATGCCTTTACCAGCGGCGACATCGACAAGATCCTCGCCGTCCAGCCCGATCTGGTGCTGACCTTCTCCGACCTCCAGGCCGACATTGCCCGCGACCTGATCAAGGCCGGCGTGCCGGTTTATGCCTTCAACACGCGTAGCATCGAGGACATCCTCGGCATGGTCGAGACCCTCGGCCGGCTGGTCGGCGCCGAGACGAAGGCGGCCACGCTGGTCGCCGGGCTCGAAACGCAGGTCGAACAGGCCCGCGCCGTCGCCGCCCAACGTTTCGCCAAAACCGGCCACCGGCCGCGCGTCTATTTCGAGGAATGGGACGAGCCCAACATCACTGCCGTGCGCTGGGTTTCCGAACTGATCGAGATCGCCGGCGGCGAGCATGTCTTTGCCGACCTCGCCGTCAAACCGCTGGCCCGCGACCGCATCCTGGCCGACCCGCTGGAAGTCGTCCGCCGCGACCCCGAAATCATCATCGGTTCGTGGTGCGGCAAGCATTTCCGCCCCGAGCACATCGCCGCCCGGCCGGGCTGGACCGAGGTCAGCGCCGTGCGCAGCGGCCGGCTGCACGAAATCAAGTCGGCGATCATCCTGACCCCGGGACCGGTCGCGATCAGCGAAGGCCTGCCGCAATTGCTGGAAATCTTTGATCTGTGAAAAGGTCTCCGGCAGGCGCCTGCCTATAATCGACCCCAACCCGGAGGAAACCGATCATGAAACTTGCAGCCCCCATCGTCGCCCTGGCACTGGCCAGCCTGAGCTTCACCGGCATCGCCGCCGATCAAGGCACGGCAGCCGTCGAGGAAGTCGGCAAGATCAACGGCCTGGCCCTCGCCTGCCAGCAACCTGCCATCGTCAGCCGGGCCCGCAACGCCGTGCAGACCACCGCACCCAAGACCCGCGCTTACGGTGAGGCCTTCGAGAATGCCACCAATGCCGCCTACCTCGAGCAGGGCAAAGGTCTTCCCTGTCCCGATGCGCCGACCCTGACCAAGCGCCTGAGCGAAGCCGAAAGCCGCTTGCAGGCGGCATTCAAGCCTGGGCAATGAGCCGCTGGCTGGTCCTTGGCTTGATGCTCTTCCTGGGCGGCCCACTTACCGCCCACTCGGCGCCGCCAATGGCGCCCGAGGAAAGCGTCGGCATCATCCCGCGTTACCTGTTGCAGGATCCGAACGGGCGCGCGGTGAGCAGCGATGACTTTCGTGGCCGTTTCCAGCTGATCGCTTTCGGCTACACCTACTGCCCGGACATCTGTCCGACCACGTTGGTCGAAATGGCGACCGTTCTCAAGGAACTCGGTGCAGACGCCGAACGGCTCCAGGCGCTCTTCATCACGGTGGACCCGGAGCGCGACAACGGGTCGATACTGAAAACCTACACCGAATTCTTCGACTCCCGGATCATCGGCCTGACCGGCTCACCGGCCCTGGTCCGACGGGCCGCGGATAACTTCAAGATTCGCTACGCCAAGGTTCGCGAACCGGGCAGCCAGCCGGAGCACTATGCCGTCGACCACTCGGCGGGCATGATCCTGCTTGGCCCCGATGGCCAATTCATAAAAAAATTCGCCTTTGCCACGCCAGTGGCCGAACTCGCCAGGCAGATCGGGGAATTTGTAAGGCGTCCCTGAGGGCAAAAACACTCATTGCACAGGCATAGCTGCTGAGGCAATATCCGGGAATGCTTCGCTTTGCCCTGCATGCCTTCATTTTGCTAACCTTTGTCTCCCCGCTCGCCTGGGCGGGAAACATCGCGTTGACACTCAGCGACAACAGCGGCCCCTACGCGGAATTTTCCAAGGCGCTGGACGAAGCGCTGGCCGGAACCAATTGGAAAGTCACTGCGACCGGCAAGTCCGATGGCACCGAGTCACCGGCCACGCGGCCGGATCTATTGGTGACCGCCGGCAGCGAAGCGTTCCGGCTGGCCCTGGCGCGCGGCGGCACAACTCCGGTTCTCGCCACCCTGCTCCCCCGCCAGAGCTACGACCGCATACTGTCCGACGCCGGCCGGGTCCGCGCTCGCGTTACCGCCATTTATCTCGATCAGCCGCCGGCGCGTCAAGCGGTTTTCTTGCGGCAGTTGTTACCGAGCCAGAAACGAATCGGTATGCTGGTCAGCAACGAAACTCGGCCCCAGATCGGTCACTATCGACAAACCTTCGCCAATGCCGGCCTGACACTCGACAGTGAAGACAGCGATGCCGAAAAAACGCTGTTACCCGCCGCCAATGCGCTGCTGCCACGAGTCGGCGTCCTGCTGGCCATTCCGGACAGCACAATTTACCGGCGCGAGAACATCAAGGCGCTACTGATCACCTCCTACCGGCACCAGCGCCCGGTGGTCGCCTTTTCGGCCGCCTTCGTCAATGCCGGGCGCTGGCCGCGCTATTCACAACACCGGCCCAGATCGCGCGCCAGACAGCTGATCTGATCGTCGGTTCCGGGACGAATCTGCCCGGGCCGATGGCACCCAGCCTGTTCGCCGTCGCCATCAATCAGAACGTGGTCCAGGCACTCGGGCTGACCGTGCCCGATGAAACCACTATCCGGCGGGCCATGCTCGCCGATCGGGAGGCACGATGAACCGGCTCAATCTCCGCCATCATCTGTTGCTGCTGCCCTGCTGCCCAGCACGCTGATCGCCATCGCCCTTGTCGTCTATTTCACCGTCAGCGGCATCCGCACGCTGGAAGGCGAACTGCGCGCCAAAGGCATGGCTACCGTTCGCTACCTGGCGCCGATCAGCGAGTACGGCATCATCGCCGGCCAGATCGAGACGCTGCACGCACTGGCCCAGGCCACGGTCCAGGAATCCGGGGTCAAGGCCGCCCTGGTCGTCAATCAGAAGGGCCGGGCGATTGCCGTCAGCGGCAGGGTTTCGCTGGCCAGCGAGACCCTGCGCCTGAGTTTGGATAAACCGACCATGGTCGCCGAAACCGAGCGCTGGATGGCTTTCGCTGCCCCGGTACGGCGCTCGCTCAACGAAACCGACTCGCTGTTTGAACCGGCCACGCCACTCAAGCAAGCTCAGGCCCCCGAAGTCATCGGGCACGTCTTCGTCGAATTTGACAAGAGCGAACTGGCCAGCCGGCAGCGCGAACTGCTCGTCCGCGGACTGCTCATCGTTCTTCTTGGGCTCTTCCTGCTCGCCATCCTGGCCATCGCGATGGCTGACAACATGGCCAAACCGGTGATGCGCCTGGTCCATGCCGTTCGCGAAATGTCATCCGGCCGGCTCGACAGCCGGGTTCCCGCGCTGTCGAGCGGCGAAATCGGCGTCCTCGAACAAGGCTTCAACGAAATGGCCCAGCACATCGAGGAAGCCCATTACTCGATGCAGGCGCGGATCGAGGAAGCCACGGCCCAGCTCGCCTTCCAGGCCCGCCACGATGCACTGACCGGTCTGCTCAACCGCCGCGAGTTCGAACACCGGCTGGAAAAAATGCTGACCAGCGTACAGGCCGGCGGCGACGAATGCAGCGTGCTGTTTATCGATCTCGACCGTTTCAAGCCGGTCAATGACACCTGCGGCCACCTGGCCGGCGACGAATTGCTGCGCCAGATATCGCTGCTCTTCCAGGGGCGGCTGCGTGAGGACGACACGCTGGCCCGTCTCGGCGGCGACGAGTTCGGGGTCATTCTGGCCAATTGCAGCGGCGCCCGGGCCCGCCAGGTCGCCGAAGACATTTGCGGCCTCGCGGCGGCTTACCGTTTCATCTGGCAGGACAAAGTCTTCGCAATCGGGGCCAGCATCGGCCTGACCCCAATCAACCGGCGCGTCCGCAACATTACCGAGATTCTCGCCGCCGGCGACACCGCCTGCTATCGTGCCAAAGAGAGCGGACGCAACCAGGTCTGCGAACAGGAGGCCCTCAACACCCAGGAACGGCGCCAGGAAACCAACGGCTGGGCAACCCGGATCGCCTCCGCCCTAGCCGAAAACCGCCTGCAGATCGAGGCCATGCCGTTAATCGCCTTGCAGAAGGACAGGCTCGACGGACATTTCGTCGAGCTGACCGCCCGCCTCAACGAGCCGGGACAAACGCCAGTCGCGCTATCGGCGCTGATGGATGCAGCAGAGCGCTACGACCTGGCCCCGAGCATCGACCAATACTTTATCGAAACAGCGGTCAATGCCCTGGCCAGCGCCCAGCGCCGGACCAAAAAACTGCATTGCCTGGTGCCGCTTTCCGGAGCTTCGCTCGGCTGCCGGGAAGTCATCGACGCCATCGCCCACAAGCTGTCCAGTCACAATATTTCTGGGAACGGCCTGTACCTGATTTTTTCTGAAGACGTCTCGACTCACCAGACCAGCCAGGCCATCGAGTTTTCTCGGCAGGCCCGCGCCCTGGGCTGCCACATCGGCCTCAATGATTTCGGCGGCGGTTTATCATCGTTCAGCCATCTACGCAGCATTGCGCCGAGCTGCGTCAAGCTCAGTCGTAGCCTGACCCGCGACCTCGGTGGCAACCGGGCATCTACCGCGCTGTTGCGCGCCATTCAGGAAATCACCGCCGACCAGGATATCTATTCGATTGCCGACGGTATTGAGCAGAACGGCGCCGCCGAGCAACTGAGATCACTCGGCATCAGTTATGCCCAGGGGAATGCCCTCGCCCCCAGCGAACCTTTCGAGGTGTGGCTGGAGGGGGCGGTCTTCCGAACTTCTTAAGCGCCTAGAAGTCGAGGCGCAGGCTAACCCACTGGCGACGGTCGACCACGCGATCGCTCACCAGTCCTGAGGACTTGAACTCGCCGTGAGCGCCGTTAAGCGATTGAACCGTATACGCCACTTCACCACCACCCCCTACCCAACGGAAGGGATAGCCGAGCCGGCCATCAACCCGCGTGTAGCCATTCACCTCGCTATTACGCGTCCATTTCATCCGGTCGACCCAATAACCGGCCAGCGAAAACTCAAGCCCGAGTAGCAGCTTCTGCATTAGCATCGCAGCCGTCGTATGTCGGGGAGCGGATCGATCAGCGTGCATGTCGATATTGCTTCGATCCTTGAGATTGCTCAGGGTGTTGTTGGTGTTCGCCAGGGCGTCATCGAGGAAATCGGCGTAGACGCGGATAAACGCCTGATTCAGCATCAAGCGGGTCGCCTCGAACGGCTGCCATTTCCACTGGTATTCAATTCCCTGGATGCGAACCTTCTGCACAGCCACGGTGGCATCACCGATTAGATCGCTGTTCCGATTCTGATCGATCACCATCAGACGATTCGGCACTTTTTCCACGAAAGCACGGACATCAAGGCTCATTTTCCAGCGTTTCCAGTCGCCAAGATAACCAAGCTCCCAAGAATCAAGCTTCTCCGCCGGCATATCAGGATCACCAGTGAACTGATTAGCGACCCCTACCCCGGGTGCCAGCGGCAAACCATCCGCTCTGGCATAAGGAACTGCCCAGCTATTGCCTCGATAATCGGCGGTGCTGCCCGTCCTATAGGCGCGTGCATAGCCAAGACGGACCGTGTTTTCCGGTGTCAGATGAAAGCTGCCGCTGAGCCGCGGCGAGGTATGCGTTCCGGCCAATGAATCGTGTTCTGTGGAAGCACCGAGATTTCCAGTAAACCAATGGGATGGTTTCCACTCAAGATTGCCGAAGAGACGTCCGACATCCCGTTTAACGGTCGGATTCCCGAAAAACATGGTTTCGGACCGCAGGGAATCGTTTCGCCAACCGCCTCCCCATACGACACGCGTGTGGTCAAATGGTGAAAAATTATGCTGCGCCTCGATCTCATGACGAACCCCGCGGTCCCCAAATTCATCGACGCTATAGAGAAATCCGCTGTCCTTGGCGGCATAGCGATCAGATGCCCAATCCGCGACATAGGCGTAGCGAATCTGAAAATCCGAATCCGGCGACAAGGCCCGGCGCCACAGGAGTTGGAGATAACTGTTTGATTGGGAGTAGTCATGAATCGGCCAGCCCGGATCATTGCCCCCGGTCAGCACGTTGCCGCTCTTCGCCAGCCGGCCACGCTGGGTGATCGCCTCGATATGTCCGGCACTAAATTGCAGCACATCATGATCGGTTGGAGCCAAATCGGCGCGAAAATCGACCAGTTTTGAGCGGAACGAATCTATCCAGTCAAACTGATTGGAAAACCCATCGTCATCCCGTTGCTGATAGGTAAAGCGGAAGTCCCCCGCTTCTCCCAACTTTCCCCCGTTACGCACGGTGTAGTCCCTAACGCCCTGGCTACCGTGGTTGCTTGATACCGAAAAGCCCTCCACCAGTGCAGGGTCGACCGTAATGATATTGATCACCCCAAGAAAGGCATTGGATCCGTAGGAGGCCGAATTCGAGCCGCGCACCACCTCGATGCGTTCAATGTCTTCAAGCGCCACCGGCAATGTCGCCCAGTTCACCCCGTTCCGAAACAAGGGGGAGTACTGGGAACGACCATCGATCAACACTTGAACACGGGGTGAATAATCCTCATCGGTTAGGCCATGATAGGTCACCCGCGCCGCATCGGTATTGTTGGGATAAGTCTGAAAGCCCGGGACTAGCCGAAAAATGTCATTGAGATCACGGGCCCCAGAGGCCTTGATCATATCTCGATCAATTACTGTTACGGCTGTCGGGGCATCAGCCAGACGCTGCGGCAAACGGCTCACCGAAGCAACGACAGGCAGGTCGCTAAAATAAAGACTTTCATCCGAAGCATTTGCGCTTCCGGCCAGCCATGCACCGGCCAATGCCACCACCAGCGATTTGCACCGTGCACGACAACTCTGTTCCATCTGCTTACCCATCAAATACCTTCCAGCGCACCGGGAACCGACAAAGCTTGTTTCCACGCCAGGGCAAAACACTCTGACTGCGTGCCGATTCCAATGCTATAACGATTAGTCGCTACCAAACAAAGCGCAAGACCGCCCTGATCTACGGCAGTCACTGCTTCAAGGTTGATTTCATCGACCCCGACGCGGGTCAGCGCATGCATGAAATCACTGCGCAATGAGCCATTCAGGCCACCGGTAATCCGCATGATTTTTCGCCCGCCGACTTCATTTACTGAAAGGATTGAGGCCTGCCCCTTGATTAGGGCGCCGTTGATCGCATCTTCGATCAATACTTGGTTGATCGGCCCGGTCTGGAAGCGTCCCCCGAAAACGTCGCCAATCCGGCTCACTACCGTCACCGGCACATCGATCACCGGCGATCCGAACAGGGAAAACTCGCAACCGGCCGAATGGCCAACCTCAAGGGCGAGACTGGTGCGTACCATCAACCCCGAAAGAGATAGATTCTCGATCCCCCCTCCGCCAAGCGAACCACCGTAGCCTATCTTCACCTTCGGTGGCGAGGCAAAACGAATGCGCTGATGCCGTCGTTGATCCAGCATGGTCGCCCAAGCCCTTCATGGAAAATTGTCTTTTTCGGCAGTTTAACAAAACTTCACAATCTGACCATGATCGCCATAGCTGCCCCCTTACATTGACTTTTCGTCAGCCGCTCGGTATTGTCTTCCACACGCTGGATTTATGCCAGCCGCGCCGATTTGAGCTCCGATTGCGGGCGCGACACAAATACTGCTAAAACGGGAACCACCCAGTTCGCGTTTTCGGCCAACTGGGTTTTTTGTTTTCAGGAATAGCATGCCAGGACAATCCGTCGGCGCCGTCCAGTCACAGCGCGCTCATTTCGACCAGCCACTGCATTTGCGCAGCGGCGGTGTTCTGCCGGCTTACGATCTGGTCTATGAGACCTACGGCACGCTCAATGCGGCCAAATCGAACGCCATCCTCGTCTGTCACGCGCTGTCCGGCCACCACCACGTGGCCGGACATTATGCCGACCAGCCGGACAACATCGGCTGGTGGGACAACATCATCGGCCCCGGCCGACCGCTCGATACCGATCGCTTTTTCATCGTCGGCCTGAACAACTTGGGTGGCTGCCATGGCTCGACCGGTCCCTCATCACCGAATCCGGCTACCGGCAAACCCTGGGGCGCCGATTTCCCGATCGTCGCAGTCAACGACTGGGTACATGCCCAAGCCCGCCTTGCCGACTTGCTCGGCATCGACAGCTGGGCCACCGTCATGGGAGGCAGCCTCGGCGGCATGCAAGCACTGCGCTGGTCCATCACCTACCCGGAACGGGTCCGCAACGCGATCGTGATCGCCGCCGCACCCAAACTCTCGGCCCAAAACATCGCCTTCAACGACGTTGCCCGTCAGGCCATCCTGACTGACCCGGACTTCCACGGCGGCCATTACTACGAACACAATACGCGGCCGATGCGTGGCCTGCGCCTGGCCCGCATGCTCGGCCACATTACCTATCTGTCCGATGACCAAATGGGCGAAAAATTTGGCCGCGAACTACGCAACGGATCGTTCGCCTTCGACTTCGATGTCGAATTCGAGGTCGAGTCCTACCTGCGCTACCAGGGCGACAAGTTTGCCGGCTATTTCGACGCCAATACCTATCTGCTGATGACCAAGGCGCTCGATTATTTCGATCCGTCTCGCGAAGACAATGGCGACCTCAAGGCAACCATGGCGCGGACAAAAGCCAATTTCCTGATCGTCTCCTTCACCACCGACTGGCGCTTCACGCCGGCCCGTTCCAAGGAAATCGTCGCCGCCCTGCTCGCCAACGGCCGCAACGTCTCCTACGCGGAAATCGACCTCAATTTCGGCCACGACTCCTTCCTGATGGACGACGCGCATTATCACGGCGTGGTCGACGCCTACCTGCGAAACATCAAGCTATGACACATACCTTGGGCCGCCCGGACTTCGACCTGATTGCCGCCTGGATCGAGCCTGGCCATCGCGTCCTCGACCTCGGTTGCGGCGACGGCACACTTCTCAAACACCTGATCGATACCCGCGGCGTACAAGGCTGGGGCGTCGAAATCGACGACGCCAACATCCTTGCCGCGATCAAGAATGGCATCAACGTGATCCAGGGCAACCTGGAAAAGGGACTCGATGAATTCGCCGATCAGGCCTTCGACCATGTCGTCCTCTCGCGCACCCTGCAAACCGTCCGCCACACCGAAGGCATCCTGCGCGAAATGCTGCGCGTCGGGCGCGAAGCGGTAGTCTCCTTCCCGAACTTCGCCTACTGGAAAAACCTGCGCTCCGTACTCGAAGGCCGGATGCCGGTTTCGGAGGACCTGCCCTACCAGTGGTACGACTCGCCCAACGTTCGCTTCTTCACGCTGCTCGATTTCGAGGCGCTGTGCGAGCAGATGGAGCTGATCATCCGCGAGCGCAGCGTCCTCGACGAGCAGGGCAATCCGGTTGAGAAAGATGTCAATTTCCTCGGCAGTCTGGCCGTCTATCGCTTGACCCGCGCCCGTTGATGCCGGCCTGGCTCGCCGCCCTGCTAACCAGGAAGATGCTGATCTGCATCTTCACCGGCTTCAGTTCGGGGCTGCCGCTCTATCTGCTGCTCAATCTGCTGCCGGCCTGGCTGCGCAGCGAAGGAGTCGATCTCAAGACCATCGGCTTCTTCGCGCTGATCCAGTTCCCCTACACTTGGAAGTTCCTCTGGTCCCCCTTGCTGGACCGTTTCAGCGTACCCGGTTTCGGCCGCCGGCGCGGCTGGATGCTGCTGACTCAGATCGGTTTACTATTCACCATCGGCTTTATGGGTGGCCTCAACCCTCAACAAAATATCTGGCCTATCCTCTGGCTGGCCACGCTGCTGGCCCTCCTCTCGGGAACCCAGGATATCGCGATTGACGCCTTTCGCCGGGAGATTCTGACCGACCAGGAACTCGGTCTCGGCAACGCCGTGCACGTCAATGCCTACCGCATTGCCGGCCTGATTCCCGGCTCGCTGTCACTGATTCTCGCCGATCGCCTGCCGTGGAACGAAGTGTTCTGGATTACCAGCGCCTTCATGATTCCAGGTATGGCCATGGCCTGGCTGGTCAGCGAGCCGCTCGTCAAGGGTGCGCCGAAGACGCTGCGCCAGGCGGTCACCGAGCCTTTCCACGAATTCGTAGGCCGCCAGGGCTGGCGCGGGGCAGCCATGGTGCTCGGCTTCATCTTTCTCTACAAGCTCGGCGACAGCCTGTGCACGGCTCTCGCCACGCCGTTCTACCTCGACATGGGCTTCACCAAGACCGACATTGGGCTGATCGCCAAGCATGCCGGGCTCTGGCCGGCAGTGATCGGCGCCCTGCTCGGCGGGCTGTGGATGGTCCGGTTGGGTATCAATCGCGCCCTCTGGCTGTTCGGGGTAGTCCAGTTGGTATCGATCTTCGGCTTTGCCTGGCTGGCTGCCCAGGGCCATTACGACAGCATCGGCGCCAGCGAACGTCTGGCCCTGGCCTTTGTCATTGGTCTTGAAGCCCTTGGCGTCGGCTTGGGTACGGCAGCCTTCGTCGCCTTCATCGCCCGATCGACGCATCCCGCCTACACGGCTACCCAGTTGGCCCTGTTCACCAGCCTGGCGGCCGTACCGCGCACTTTCATCAATGCCTCAGCCGGCTGGCTGGTCGAAACACTGGGCTGGTTCAATTTCTACTGGTTATGCGCCGGACTGGCCGTCCCGGGCATGATCCTGTTGCTGAAAGTGGCCCCCTGGCACGAACGCGCCGACGAGGCTAGTCGTCCCGCCTGAGGCGACGACGGTCCAGCCACCACGCGTAGGCCGGCAGCAACAGCACTGAGCCCGGCATGACCAGCGCGACCAGATAGGGCGACAGATGCGCCATACGGCGCAGGTGACCGAGAACTTCTTCTTTCTCGGCCGGCGTCCACTGTCCACCATTACGCGCCTTCATTAGCAATGGCATCATGCCGCGTGTTGCCAGCAATTCGGCCAGCACGCGACGAGCTTCCCGGCGCTGGGTGGTCAGCACCTGCTGCCACCACCCGGGTACCGCAGCCGCCAAGCTTTCATTGTCAGCCACGATCACCGCACCCCGGAAAGCGATTGCCGAATGGCCTGCCAGCCACGCCAGACGAAGAACCCACGCTTGGCCCAACGCCAGGCGCGGCGCGGCCGGGCGATGACAATGGCGGACACTGCCAGGGCAACGGCCACCGGATGATGCTTCAGCCAGTCGACGCCCTCGAGCGCTACGTCGCCGCGCGCCAAGGCATTTTCCAACGGCACCGACTGTTGCACCAGCGTACGCCGTTGCTCATCGATACGAGCCTTGAGAGCACCGTGGCGAGTCGCCAGTTCCAGCAGTCGGGAATTCATTCCGGCTTGCGGGGGTAACGGCGCAACTGCGCCAGGTCGGTTTCGAGCTCGTTGAGACTGGCCCGGAACAATTTGCTCGGCTGCCTGGCCTGCTGCTTCAGCGAGCCAATCAGGAATAGTCCGCCACCAATGAAGAGCGCGGCAAAAATGCCGAACACCAGCACGCGCTGCTCCCAGAAGGCCAGGGCCAGGCAGAAAACCGCCATGACGACACCGACGGCGAGCATGAAAGCGGCGCCGATGGCTTTCGACCAGAGCGACAAGAGGCGAAGCTTCTCCTCCTCAAGCTCGGTCACCAGCAGTTCGGCACGCGTCTTGCCGATCGCGATCAGGGTCGCGATCATGCTTTTCAAGGCGGAAAAGAGGCCTGCCCGGCTCTCTTCACCGCCTGCTTGTTGTGACATGCGTTTAGCGACGCCCGATCAGAACACCGAGGGCGAGCCCCAGAGCGGCAGCAACGCCAACGGCCTTCCAGGGCTCTTCATGCACGAAATCATCGGTCGCCCGAGCTGCGGCCTTGGTCTTGTCAATGACGGCAACTTCGAGATCGACCAAGCGCTCCTTGGCATCACGCAAGCGAACACTGAGGCGTTCGCGCAGGTCACCTACCTTTTCACCGGCCGCACCAGCGGTCGCACGCAACAACTCTTCGGTATCGGAAATCACGACCTTGAGATCGGAAACCAGCTTGTCTTTGTTAGCAGTGGTGAATTGTTCTGACATTTTCAACCTCGTTGTTGAGAGTTAAGCAGGGATTACAGGTTAGCCCGTCCAGTCCGCGAAATCAATTCGCATCCGGCATTTTGGCGAATTCATAATCGATCGTCAGTGGCGCATGGTCCGAGAAGCGTTCTGCCTTGTAGACTTCGGCGCGCTGCGCACTTGCCGCAAGCCCCGGGGTGGCAATCTGATAGTCGATCCGCCAACCGACATTCTTCGCCCAGGCCTGACCGCGATTACTCCACCAAGTGTAGGCCTCACCGGTTACTTCCGGATGCAGGCGGCGATAGACATCGACCCAGCCCAACTCGTCGAAGACCCGGCTCAACCAGGCGCGCTCCTCCGGCAGGAAGCCCGAATTTTTCTGATTCGATTTCCAGTTTTTCAGATCGATTTCCTGGTGCGCAATATTCCAGTCGCCACACAGCACGATTTCCCGTCCTTCAGCGCGCAATGCCAGCATCTGAGGGAAGAAGCAGTCGAGAAAGCGAAACTTGGCCTCCTGCCGTTCGGGTGAAGAAGATCCCGATGGAAGATAGAGTGAAATGACAGACAGTTTGCCGAAATCGGCACGGATATAGCGCCCTTCGCTATCGAACTCACCGCCGTCGAAGCCTTCGATGACGCGATCAGGCGGGAGCCGGCTCCAGATACCGACGCCGCTGTAGCCCTTCTTTTCGGCACAGTGATAAAAGGCGTGCATACCGTCGGGCGAGAGCATTTCCGGAGTCATATCCGGCAACTGCGCTTTCAATTCCTGCAGACAGACGATGTCGGCATTCTGTACCGCCGCCCAGGGCAATACATTTTTGCTCCAGGCCGAGCGGATACCATTGAGATTCAGGGAGATGATGCGTAACATTGAGCGAGTCTCAGCCGGGGTTTTCCGGCCTTGAAATTGGAATAATATGGATTTTCGTCAGGATTTCATCGAATTCGCGCTCGCCTGCCAGGTGCTGCGCTTTGGCGAGTTCAAGACCAAGGCCGGTCGGCTTTCGCCCTACTTCTTCAATGCCGGACTGTTCAACGACGGCAATTCGCTGGGTCGTCTCGCCGGATTCTACGCCAAAGCCGCCGAGGCCGGCGACGTTCAGTTCGACATGCTGTTCGGCCCGGCGTACAAGGGCATCCCGCTGGTTGCCACGATTGCAATGGCATTAGCCCAGCGCGGTCGGAACTTTCCCTTTGCCTATAACCGCAAGGAAGCCAAGGACCACGGCGAAGGCGGCAGCATCGTTGGCGCCCCGCTCAAGGGTCGCGTGTTGATTGTCGATGATGTCATCTCGGCCGGTACCTCGGTGCGCGAATCCGTCGAACTAATTCGTGCCGCGGGCGCCACCCCGGCGGGCGTGCTGATTGCCCTCGACCGCCAGGAGCGAGGCCAGGGGGAACTTTCCGCAGTCCAGGAAGTGCGGCGCGACTACGGCATTCCGGTCATTGCCGTCGTCGGACTGGCCGACCTGATGGCCTACCTTGAGCATCATTCCGAATTTGCCGCCCACCGCACCGCGGTAGCGACTTACCGCGAGCAATACGGCGTCGATGCCTAAACGCTTTTTCGCCTGCCTCATCCTCTTGTCGCTATCCGCTTCGGCTAGCGCGGCCGGTGAATTCTATTGCTGCCAGGACCCGACTACCGGTCGCCGGGTCTGTGGCGACACCCTGCCCGAGCAGTGCCGCGGTCGTGCCTACCGAGTTCTCGATAGCGGGGGGAATGTGGTCAAGGAAGTCGGACCGCCGCTCACCCTAGAACAGAAGGCTGAACTGGCCCAGGAAACCAAGCGCAAGAAGCTGCTCGAAGAAGCGAGCCGTGAGCAACGGCGCAAGGACCAGGCGCTACTCGACACCTATGCGGCGCCGGAGGACATCGACCTCGCCCAGAGCAAAGCGGAAGCCGATCTCAATCTGGCGATCCAGGCCGCTCAGGATCGCATTGCGGTGGCTCAAAAGAAACGCAAGAAATTCGAGGACGAGGCGGAGTTCTACAAGAAGAAGGAGATGCCGGCCGAACTCGCCAAACAATTGCACGCACTGGAACACGAGATCAAGGTCCAGCGGGAACTGCAGGACGTCAAGAAACGCGAATTCGACGTCATCAAAGCCAAGTACGACGCCGATCGCAAGCGCTACGGCGAGCTGACCGGCCGTACGCCCAAACCCAGGCCGGCAGCAAGCCCGGCCAGCCAGCGCTAATCAGCCTGCCAGTTTGGCGCGTAGCAAGTCGTTGACCTGCTGCGGATTGGCCTTGCCCTTGGCGGCCTTCATTACCTGACCGACCAGGGCATTGAAAGCCTTTTCCTTGCCCGCCTTGAATTCGGCGACATTGGCAGCATTGACGGCCAGCACCTCGTCGACCAGTGCCTCGATGGCACCGCTGTCGGTGATCTGCTTCAGCCCCTGCTGCTCGATGATCCCGTCGGCCGTCGCCCCCTCACCATTCCACAAGGCCTCGAAGACCTTCTTGGCGATGTTGTTGGAGATGGTGTTGTCGGCAATGCGCAAGATCAGGCCGGCAAGCTGGGCAGCGCTAACGGGTGAGGCGCCGAGTTCCAGGCCGTCCTTGTTCAGGCGCGCCGCCAGATCGACCATCACCCAGTTGGCACAGGGTTTGGCGTTGATCTTGCCGGCAATGGCCACGACAGCCTCGAAATAGTCGGCCATGTCCTGGCTGGCGGTCAGCGTCGTCGCATCATAGGCGGACAAGCCGAGATCGTTGACGAAGCGTTCGCGCATCTGGCCCGGCAATTCCGGCAATTCGCCCTTGACGCGGGCGATCCAATCGGCAGGAATGATCAGCGGCAGCAGGTCGGGATCCGGGAAGTAGCGGTAATCGTGGGCGTCTTCCTTGCTCCGCATCATCCGTGTCTCGCCCTTGTCGGGATCAAAGAGCACGGTAGCCTGCTGGATCTTGCGGCCCTCCTCGATCTCGTTGATCTGCCACTGGACTTCGTAGTCGATTGCTTCTTTCAGGAACCGGAAGGAATTCAGGTTCTTTATCTCGCGACGTGTGCCAAACTCGGCCTGGCCCTTGGGGCGCACGGAAACGTTGGCATCACAGCGGAAGGAGCCTTCCTGCATGTTGCCATCGCAAATACCGATCCATTGCACCAGCGCGTGCAACGACTTGGCATAGGCAACCGCCTCGTCGGATGAGCGCATATCGGGCTCGGAAACGATTTCGAGTAGCGGGGTGCCGGCGCGGTTGAGGTCGATGCCCGACTTGCCATGGAAATCTTCGTGCAGCGACTTGCCGGCATCCTCTTCAAGGTGGGCCCTGGTCAGGCGGACCACTTTTTCGTAGGCCTTGTCGCCCTGGCCGACCTGCAAGGCAATGTTGCCGCCGACGACGACCGGCAAATCCATCTGGCTGATCTGGTAGCCCTTGGGCAAGTCCGGGTAGAAATAATTCTTGCGCGCGAACACCGACTTCTGGGCGACTTCAGCACCGATCGCCAGACCGAAGCGGATGGCGCAATCAACCGCCTTCCGGTTGAGCACCGGCAAGACCCCAGGCAGCGCCAGGTCGACAGCGCAGGCTTGCGTATTGGGTTCTGCACCAAAGGCCGTCGAAGCGCCCGAAAAAATTTTCGTGACGGTCGCCAACTGCGCGTGCGTCTCGATGCCGATTACTACTTCCCATTGATTCATGATTTCATCCGTTCAATAGCAACGCCCGCTCTTCGCCTCGACGACGATGGGCCACAGATAATCGAAAGCTTTCCCCTCGCAGGACTTGGCGCAGCTGTTGAAGGCTACCGTCACCTTGGGACCCTGTTCCCACATGCGCACCAGGCAACCCGAATCCCGCTTGTGCTTGAGCAAGGCCTGCGGCAGCTTCTCCGCCTGTTCGAAGTCATTCAGGTTGAAGCGGCAGGTGCCGTACCCCTTCATTGTCACCTGCGCATCGAAGGTCTTGACGACCGCTTCCTTGACCAGCAAGTCGAGCTTGGTCGTTGTCCCGATTGCATCGCGATGCGAGCAGCGCGATTTGACATTGAGCGGCCGGGTCGGCTGCGGTTTCAGATTACGGCCGGCCAGGTATTTCAGCGTCGAGTTCTTGAATTTTGGCTCGCTGACTTCCGGGGCAGGTTTTTCGGCAGGCACTTCGTCAACTGACTTGGTTTCCGGCTGTTTCTCGACCTCAGCACATCCCGCTGCCAACAATGCCGCCAGAAGTAGCCAAACCTGACGCATGCTTACTCGAGGCCGACCGGACGCCACTGATGCCAGTCGGTCGCCTGCTGGTAGCGATGCGCGACGTTGAGCAGTCGGGCTTCGGCAAAATAATTGCCGATCAACTGCAAACCGACCGGCAAGCCGCCGACAAAACCGCAGGGCACCGACATGCCGGGCAGGCCGGCCAGGTTGACGGCGATAGTGTAGATGTCTGAAAGGTACATCTGCACCGGATCGGCCGCCTTTTCGCCGAGCTTGAAGGCAGTGGTCGGCGAGGTCGGCCCCATGATCACGTCACAGGACTTGAAAGCCTCGACAAAATCGTTGGCGATCAGCCGGCGGATGCGCTGGGCCTGCAGGTAGTAGGCATCGTAGTAGCCGTGCGACAACACGTAGGCGCCGATCATGATGCGGCGCTTGACCTCGGCCCCGAAGCCCTGGGCCCGGCTCTTCATGTACATATCGTCGAGGTTGTCGTATTCCGGCGCCCGATAGCCGTAACGGACACCATCGAAACGCGACAGGTTGGAACTGGCCTCGGCAGGCGCGATCACGTAATAGGCCGGCACCGACAGATGCGAGTTGGGCAGCGAGACGTCGACCGTGGTCGCCCCGAGCTTTTCGTACTCGGCGATGGCGGCACGCACGGCAGCCATCACCTCGGCATCGCAGCCTTCACCGAAAAACTCCTTGGGCAGGCCAATGCGCAGACCGTTCAGTGGCTTGTCCAGATCGCGGGCGTAGTCTTCGAGCGGACGGTCCAGCGAGGTCGAGTCACGCTCGTCGAAACCGGCCATGGTATTGAGCAGCAGGGCACAGTCTTCGGCACTGGCCGCCATCGGGCCCGCCTGGTCGAGCGAGGAGGCGAAGGCGATCATGCCGTAGCGGGAGACGACACCATAGGTCGGCTTGAGGCCGGTCAGGTTGCACAGCGCCGCCGGCTGGCGGATCGAGCCGCCGGTATCGGTCCCGGTCGCCACTGGCGCCAGGCGGGCGGCCACTGCGGCGGCGGAACCGCCGGACGAACCGCCGGGCACGCGTTCCCGGTCCCAGGGGTTGCGCACCGGGCCGAAGAACGAGGTTTCGTTCGACGACCCCATGGCGAATTCGTCCATGTTGGTCTTGCCGAGCGAGACCATGCCGGCCTCGGCTTCCATCTTGCGGATCACCGTCGCGTCGTAGGGCGAGACGAAATTGGCCAGCATCTTCGAACCGCAGGTCGTCCGCCAGCCTTCGGCGCAGAAAATGTCTTTCTGGGCGATCGGGATGCCGGTCAGCTGACCGGCCGACCCGGCAGCGATCCGGGCGTCGGCGGCACGGGCGGCAGCCAGGCTTTTCTCGGCATCGACCGTGACGAAGGCGTTGAGCGTCGGATTGAGGCGGTTAATCCGGTCGAGGAAAAGCTGAGTGAGTTCGACACTGGAAATCTGCTTCGCGGCTAGCGCCTGCGACAATTGCTTGAGGCCGGCGTTGATCATTCGATCACCTTCGGCACAAGGTAAAGACCGGCTTCGGTTTCGGGCGCCACGGCCTGGTAGGCGGCGCGGCGATCGACTTCGCTGACCACATCTTCACGCAGGCGCTGGCTGACGTCCTGGGCATGCGCCATGGGCTCGACGCCGCGCGTATCCACCGCCTGCATCTGTTCGATCAGCTGGAAAATGCCGTTGAGATGGCCCTGGGTGCTGAGAGCCTCGGATTCGCTGACCTCGATACGGGCGAGATGAGCGATACGCTGAACCTGTTCAAGTGTGAGCGACATGGTACCGAAAAGACTTTATTGCAGTGCACAAAGTCTTAAAATGGAAAGCGTTATAAGGTATCATAAAAGTTTTCCCTACCGCACCCCCCCCAGCGGAGTCACAGCAGATGTTCGGTTTCCTCAGCAAATATTTTTCCAATGATCTGGCCATCGACCTTGGCACAGCGAATACGCTGATTTACGTGCGCGGTCGCTCCATCGTTCTCGACGAACCGTCGGTCGTCGCCATCCGCCTCGAAGGCGGCCCCAACGCCAAAAAAACCATTCAGGCCGTGGGCAAGGAAGCCAAGGAAATGCTTGGCAAGGCCCCCGGCAGCATTACCGTCATCCGTCCGATGAAAGACGGCGTGATCGCCGACTTCACGGTCACCGAGCAGATGCTTAAGCAGTTCATCAAGAAGGTGCATGACTCCAAGCTGTTCAGCCCGAGTCCGCGCATCATCATCTGCGTGCCTTCCGGATCGACCCAGGTCGAGCGTCGCGCCATCCGCGAATCCGCGATCGGTGCCGGCGCCAGCCAGGTTTACCTGATCGAGGAACCGATGGCGGCTGCCATCGGCGCCGGACTGCCGGTTTCCGAAGCGACCGGTTCCATGGTCGTCGACATCGGCGGCGGCACCACCGAAGTCGGCGTCATCTCGCTCGGCGGCATGGTCTACGCCGGTTCCGTGCGCGTCGGTGGCGACAAGCTCGACGAAGCAATCATCAATTACATCAGCCGCAACTACGGCATGATGATCGGCGAGAATACCGCCGAGAACATCAAGAAGAACATCGGTTCCGCCTTCCCGGGCGCCGAGGTCAAGGAGATGGAAGTCTCCGGCATCAACAAGGCCGAGGGCATTCCGCGCAAGTTCACGATTTCCTCCAACGAAATCCTCGAAGCGCTGACCGACCCGCTCAACCAGATCGTTTCCGCCGTCAAGTCGGCGCTGGAAAAGACGCCGCCCGAACTCGGTGCCGATATTGCCGAAAAGGGCATGGTCCTGACCGGCGGTGGCGCCCTGTTGCGCGACCTCGACCGTCTGCTCATGGAAGAAACCGGTCTGCCCGTGATCGTTGCTGACGAACCATTGACCTGTGTCGCCCGCGGCTGCGGCATGGCGCTGGAAAAGATGGACAAGCTAGGCAGCATTTTCGCTTCGGACTAATTTCTTGCCGCACAGTCAGGGCTGATCGCGATGGCCGGCATCGACCACGCACCCCCACCGTTCTTCAAAAGAGGGCCAGCACCGCTGGCCCTCCTGACTTTCTACATCGCCATTTCACTGGCGATCTTCGTCGTCGACCTGCGTTTCCGCAGCCTGGAACTATTGCGCCAGAGCATTGCGCTGATTGTCGACCCGGTCCAACGTGTTGCCCAGACCCCGGGTAGTCTGGTCGACTATGCCGCCGGCTATCTGCAGGGCATGCAGGCCCTGCAAAATGACAACAATGAACTGAAGCACGCCAAACTGACCACTGCACCCGATCTTGAGCGCCTCGCCCAGCTTGAAGTCGAGAACGAGCGGCTACGCAAGCTGCTTGCCGTCAAGGAGCGTGAAAAGGCCAAGGGCCAGGTCGCCCAGATTCTTTACACCGCCCGCGACCCTTTCTCGCGCAAGGTGATTGTAGACAAGGGGCAGCAATCGGGCATCGTTGCCGGCCAGCCGGCGATCGACGAAGCCGGCGTCGTTGGCCAGGTTACCCGGGTCTTTCCTTTCTCGGCCGAAATCACGCTGATTACCGACAAGGATCAGGCGGTGCCGATCCAGGTTGTGCGTAGCGGTCAGCGTTCGGTCGTGTTCGGCCTCGGCAACGGCCAGCTCGAACTGCGCTACATGCCGGCCAATGCCGACATCCAGGTCGACGACCTGCTGGTTACTTCCGGGCTGGACGGCGTCTACCTGCCCGGCTTCCCGGTCGCCAAGGTGGTCAATATCGAACGCGACAGCGCCTATTCCTTCGCCCGGATCTTCTGCGTACCGGTGGCCGGCGTCGAAAACTTCGGCGAAATCATGGTCCTCGACCCCCGCCAGGCACTTCCGCCAGCCCCCCGGAAGCCGCCAGTCGCGGCACGACAGGCAATGAGCGCAACAGCATGAAGCGGCGGCGGGCAGCGAAGGACAACTGATGCAACCGACTTTTTCCTCCTCCCGCATCCTGCAGCCGGTCCGACCCTGGTTCATATTTTTCAGCCTGTTCGCCGCCACCGCCCTGAATTTCCTGCCCACCGCTCACTGGCCAGGCATGCCCGACTGGGTGGCTTTGGTCCTGTGCTTCTGGAGCGTCCGCGAATTCCGCCGGGTCGGCATGGGCTGGGCCTTCGTCCTTGGCTTGGTGATGGATGTCGCCGACGGCGCTGTCCTCGGCCAGCACTGTTTCGCCTATGTCCTGCTCGCCTACGTCGCGGCCTCGCTTTCCCGCCGCCTGCTGTGGTTCCCGCTCGCCCAGCAGGCCTTGCAGGTGATGCCGCTGCTGCTCGCCGCCCAGGTCGTGCAGGCTCTGATGCGCCTCGCTGTGGGTGCCGACTTTCCCGGCTGGGGCTACTTCATCTCCCCCTTGATCGCCACCTTGCTCTGGATCCCCCTCACCTTCATCCTGCTTCTGCCGCAATACCGACCGGTCGATCAGGATCCAAACCGACCGATTTAAGGCGGGCCGCCCGTGGGTGATTTTCACAATCCGGAAGGCGATGTCGACCGTTTCCGCTTCCGAATCGGTTTTGCGGCAGTTGTCGTACTGCTCGCCTTCGGACTGCTGTTGGGACGTTTCGTCTGGCTGCAGGTGATCCAGCATGATTTTTACCAGACCCGCGCCGAGGACAACCGGATCGCCCTGATCCCCATCGTCCCCAACCGCGGCGTCATCACCGACCGCCACGGAATCGTCCTCGCCCACAACTATTCCGCTTTCACGCTGGAAATCACCCCGTCGCAAACCGGGAATCTGGAAGCCACGATCGACGCGCTGGCCGAGATCATCGACATCCAGGCCAAGGATCGCAAGCGCTTCAAGCGACTGCTCGACGAGGCAAAGAATTTCGAGTCGATTCCCATTCGAACCCGCCTCTCGGATGCCGAAGTCGCCATCTTCGCCGCCCAGCGTTTCCGTTTTCCCGGCGTCGAGGTCAAGGCCCGGCTGTTCCGCCAATACCCGATGGGCAAAGTTGCTTCACATGCCCTCGGCTACATCGGGCGGATCACCGACCGCGACCTGAAATGGATCGAGGAAGCGGAAAAACAGGCCAACTACAAGGGCACCGACCATATCGGCAAGAACGGCCTGGAGCAGCATTATGAATTCGAGCTTCATGGCGAGACCGGTTACGAACAGGTCGAGATCGATGCCGGCGGTCGTGCGCTACGCAGCCTGAAACGCATTCCGCCGGTATCCGGCAACAATCTCCAGCTGACCCTCGACATCAAGCTACAGGAGATCACCGAAAAGGCCTTTGGCGAACGCAAAGGCTCGCTGGTCGCGATCGATCCGGCCACCGGCGGCATTCTCGCCCTGGTCTCCAATCCGACCTACGATCCGAATCTTTTCGTGGACGGCATCTCGCCGGAAAACTGGAAGGAACTGAACGATCATCCCGACAAGCCGATGGTCAACCGCGCCATCAACGGCGCTTATCCACCGGGCTCGACCTTCAAGCCTTTCATGGCCCTGGCCGCGCTGGAAAGCGGCAAACGCACGGCGCAACAAGCGATCAGCGATCCGGGATTTTTCACCTTCGGTAATCACACCTTCCGCGATGACAAGAAGGGCGGACACGGCAGCGTGGACATGTACAAGTCCATCGTCCATTCCTGCGACACCTACTACTACATGTTGGCCAACGACATGGGCATCGACAACATTTCGAAATTCATGGGGCAGCTGGGCTTCGGGCAGCGCACCGGCGTCGACCTGGGCAAGGACGAGTTCAGCGAATCAAAGGGCGTTTTGCCTTCTCAGGAGTGGAAGAAACAGCGCTTCAAGAAACCCGAGCAGCAAAAATGGTATGCCGGTGAAACCATTTCGATCGGCATCGGTCAGGGCTATAACGCCTACACGCCGATCCAACTGGCTCAGGCAACGGCGACGCTGGCCAATAACGGCGTGATGTTCCGACCACATCTGGTACGCCATATTGTCGATACCCGGACGAGCGAGAAACGGGCGATTGAGCCCAAGCCGATCCGCGACCTGCAATGGAAAGAGAAAAATCTCGAAGTGATCCACCGTTCGATGCTCGGCGTCATCAAGGAAGGCACCGGCAACCGGGCCTTTGCCGGCGCTCCCTACCTGGCTGGCGGCAAAACCGGAACGGCTCAGGTCTATTCGCTAAAAGGCGCCGAGTACAAAGCCTCCGCGGTCAAACAACACTTGCGGGACCATGCCTTGTTCATCGCCTACGCACCGATCGACAAGCCGACCATCGCCCTCGCCGTACTGGTGGAAAATGGTGGTTTCGGCGCCCAGTCAGCAGCGCCGATTGCCCGCATGGTGCTCGATTATTATCTGCTCGGCAAATTGCCGGCCGGAGCTGCTCCCGAAGATAGCGAAGCGGTCGAGGAAGATCCGGAGGAGTGATGGACATTACCAGCACCCTGAAACGTTGGTGGCTCAATGCCATCGCCCACATCGACTTCCCGCTGCTGCTGATTACCGCGGCGATCATGTTGATCGGTCTCGCCACCGTCAATTCGGCAACCATCGACAGCGCGCACCGCATGCTGTCGCAAGCCGGCAACATGGGTTTCGCTCTGGTCATCATGTGGTTGGTTTCCCGCATGCCGCCGCAGAAATTGATGAACTTCGCCGTTCCCCTATACATCCTGGGTGTCATCCTGCTAATTGCGGTTTTCCTCTTTGGCATCAAGGTCAATGGCGCCCGGCGCTGGTTGTCGATCGGCATCACCCGCATCCAACCCTCCGAAATTCTCAAGATCGCGATGCCCCTGATGCTGGCCTGGTATTTCCAGAAATACGAGGCGACGTTGAAACTGAAGCACTATGCGATCGCCGCCCTGCTGCTGGTCGTGCCTTTCGGCCTGATCGCCAAGCAGCCCGACCTGGGTACCGCATTACTGGTCGGCGGTGCCGGCTTTTTCGTGATTTTCTTTGCCGGCCTGCCCTGGAAAGTCATTATCGGCCTCGGTGCCGCCGGCGCGGCGGCCGCGCCGCTACTCTGGCACGCCCTGCACGATTATCAACAGAAGCGCATTCTGACCCTGATTGACCCGACCACCGATCCCCTGGGTTCCGGCTACCACATCATCCAGTCGACCATCGCCATCGGCTCCGGCGGGCTTGTCGGCAAAGGCTACCTGAACGGTACCCAGACCCATCTCGAGTTCATCCCGGAAAAGCACACCGATTTCATCTTCGCCGTCTATTCCGAGGAATGGGGCCTGCTTGGCAACCTGCTGCTGCTTTTCCTCTACACGCTGCTCGTCGCACGCGGCATGATGATCGCCTCGGCCGCACCAACCCTGTTCTCGCGCCTGCTGGCCGGCGCCATCTCGCTAAACCTCTTCACTTACGCCTTCATCAACATGGGCATGGTCAGCGGCATCCTGCCGGTGGTCGGCGTCCCGCTGCCCTTCATGAGCTACGGCGGCACCGCCCTGGTCACCCTGTTTTTAGGCATCGGCATGCTGATGTCGATCCACACTCACCGGATGCTGGTCAAAAAATGAGCTTGCGCCTCGCTCTCGGCGCCTTGGCTACGCTATTGCTGGCGGCCTGCGGCGGTACGCCGCCGCTGCCAACGGAGACCACGGTCGATGGCGCCCGGACACCAACAGCCAAGACCCCGACCCGAAAGCCGAATGTCACCCTGAAAAGGGGGGGCGGTTTCTACAAGGACGACGGCCCAGCCGACGACATCCCCGACGGCCTCGACGACATTCCCGACGCAGAGCCGAAATGGGAGCCTTTGCACAAGCCGGCAACCAAGCCCTACGTCGTGCTGGGCAAGGAATACACCCCGAACGGCAGCGTTCGCCCGTACAAGGCACGCGGCATCGCCAGCTGGTATGGCAAGAAGTTCCACGGCCAGAAGACTTCGATCGGCGAACCCTACGACATGTTCGCGATGACCGCCGCCCACACCACGCTGGCCCTGCCGTCCTATGTCCGTGTCACCAGCCTGCAGACCGGCAAATCAGTCGTCGTCAGGGTCACCGATCGCGGCCCGTTCCACGCCGACCGGGTGATCGATCTTTCCTATACTGCCGCCTACAAGCTTGGCCTGATCAACGGCGGCAGCGGCCAGGTCGAGGTCGAGGCGATCATTCCGGGCGAACCGGCGAGCACCACCTACGCCCAGACGGCGCCTCCGGCGCGGTCACCGGCCGAGGTCGATGAAATCACCCGCCTTTCGGCCCGGATGGCGCTCGAAGAACGGACGGCGCAGAACGTAGTGAGCAATGGCACGCCGGCGAGCGGGATCTACCTGCAGCTCGGCGCCTTCGCCAATGCCGACAACGCCGAAAACCTGAAAAATCACCTGACCCGCGAACTCGACTGGCTGGCCGAACCGATGCGCGTCCAGCCCGGCGCCGGCATCCACCGCCTGCATCTCGGCCCTTACGCCAGCCGCGGCGAAGCCGACCGCGTCGCCGAGAAAATCCGCACCGCGCTAGGTTACAAACCGACCGTCGTCAG
This sequence comes from Dechloromonas sp. A34, assembly GCF_026261605.1. Lineage (NCBI taxonomy): Bacteria > Pseudomonadati > Pseudomonadota > Betaproteobacteria > Rhodocyclales > Azonexaceae > Dechloromonas > Dechloromonas sp. A34. Next base: position 105,725 of record NZ_CP102486.1, on the reverse strand, counting down.
CCGCTGATCCATTCCCTTTGACCAGGATCAATGGCGTCCCGGGAGGGACGGCTATACTGCCCGGCTTGACTTTCAGGATGATCCCATGAGCTCGTTACCGGAACTCATCTGCCCGGCCGGCAGCCTGCCGGCCCTCAAGGCTGCGGTAGATAACGGCGCCGACGCCGTCTATCTCGGCTACAAGAACGACACCAACGCCCGTAATTTCGCCGGCCTCAATTTCGACCAGAAGACCATGGCCGACGGCATTCGCTATGCCCACGCCAAAGGTCGCGAAGTACTGCTCGCCATCAATACCTTTCCCCAGGCCGGCCGGGTCGGCGACTGGCACAAGGCAGTCGATGCCGCAGTCGATCAGGGGGTCGATGCGATCATCCTGGCCGACGTCGGTCTGCTCGACTATGCCCGCAATCGCCATCCGCAACAGCGCCTGCATCTTTCCGTACAGGGCTCGGCCACCAGCTACGAAGCGATCAACTTCTGCCAGCGCGAATTCGGCGTCCGCCGTGCCGTACTGCCGCGCGTCCTGACCCTGGCCCAGGTCGAACATGTAATCAAGAACACCACCGTCGAAATCGAAGTCTTCGGCTTCGGCAGCCTGTGCGTCATGAACGAGGGCCGTTGCTGGCTGTCGTCCTATGCCTGCGGCGAGTCGCCGAACACCGTCGGCGCTTGTTCGCCGGCCAAGTACGTCAAGTGGGACAAGCAGCCGGGGGGCATGGAGACCCGCCTCAACGGCGTGCTGATCGACCGTTTCGGCGATGACGAGCCGGCCGGTTACCCGACCCTGTGCAAGGGCCGTTTCGAGGTTCAGGGCGAGACCTATTACGCCCTGGAAGAGCCGACCAGCCTGAACGTCCTCGAAATCCTGCCCGAGATCCTGAAGATCGGCGTCAGGGCGATCAAGGTCGAAGGCCGCCAGCGCAGCCCGGCCTACGTCACCCAGGTCACCCGCACCCTGCGCGCCGCCCTCGACTCGCTGACCAGCGGCAGCGAGCGCTTCCACGTCAAGCCGGCCTGGCAGGCCGAACTGTCCAAAGTATCCGAAGGTAGCCAGGCCACCCTGGGCGCCTACAACCGGCCCTGGAGATAAACACATGCGTCTTTCTTTAGGCCCCCTGCTCTATTTCTGGCCCAAGGCCGAGGTCATGGAGTTCTATGCCGAAATGGCGCAGAACCCCGCCCTCGATATCATCTACGTTGGCGAAGTCGTCTGTTCGCGCCGTCAGCAGCTGCGCACCGCCGACTGGATCGGCCTGGCCCGCGATCTGACCGATGCCGGCAAACAGGTCGTCGTTTCGGCCCAGGCCCTGCTCGAATCGGAAAGCGACCTCAAGGCGCTGCGCCGCCTGATTGACGAAGCCGGCTGCATGGTCGAAGCCAACGATCTGGGCGCGGTCAATCTGGTTCAGGGCCAGGATTTCGTAGCCGGTCCGCACCTCAATGTTTACAACGAAACGACGCTCGCCACCTATGCACGCTATGGCCTGAAGCGCTGGGTTCCGCCGCTGGAAGCCACGCGCACGCTGGTCGACACTCTGCACAAGAGTAAACCGGCCGGCGTCGAGACCGAGGTTTTCGTCTTCGGCAAGATTCCGCTGGCCTTTTCGGCGCGCTGCTTCACAGCCCGCCACTATGACCTGAACAAGGACGACTGCCAGTTCAAGTGCCTCGACCATGCCGAGGGGCTGACCCTTAAAACCCGTGACGGACAGGACTTCCTGACCATCAACGGCATCCAGACCATGTCGGCGCAGAGCTACAATCTGCTGCATGAAGTTCCGGACATGCTGACCATGGGGATCGACATCATCCGCATCAGCCCGCAAAAGGATCACATCGACGCCATCATCGCCGCCTTCGACGCGGCGCGAAAAGGCCAATCGGTGAGCATCAACAGCGCCGGCTGGAACGCCAGCGGCCTGGTCGACGGCTACTGGTTCGGCGACGCCGGCATTGTCCAGCGACACACGCAAGCCATCGCACAACTGGGAGCATGAGCATGAATCCGGGTTTCACCATTCCCAAGTTTCGCCTGCCGGCCTTCGTCGCCAGCCTCGGTCAAAAATTGCCGCAATGGCCGCATGCGCTGGTCCTGGTTGCCGGGCTGAATGCCGCGCACAAAATGAAGCTATTGCCGGAAGACGAACTGGACCGCCTCGAAGGCAAGCTGTTCCGCGTACGGATCAACGACACCGGTGGCGAGGCGTCATACACCTATCGAGACGGCATGTTCCGCCCCGTTTTCCGGCCCGACCGCGCCCCGGACCTGGCATTTGCCGCCAATCTCTCCGCCTACCTGCAACTGCTTGCCCGCCAGGAGGACCCCGACACGCTGTTCTTCAATCGCGAGCTTGAGATCACCGGCGACACCGAGTTGGGATTGATCGTCAAGAACATGCTCGACGCCATCGAGTGGCCGAGCCTGCCCCTGCCCAGCCGCTGATACGGCCAGCAGTTCGCCGGTCGGCACGATACTGACCAATTCCTCGAGCTGAACCGGCGTTGCCAATCCTTGCAGATCGCGCACGCTGGTTGCCCCGAGATAGATGGCCAGCCCGTCGACCAGACGGCCGTCGCCGTGCATCAGACTCGAGCGAAAGCACGGATACTCGCGGCCAATGGCTTCGAGAACTTCGCCGACGGTTTCACCGCTGGCCATGACTTCTTCATGACCGCCGACATACGGGCGCAAGGCAGCAGGAATATGAACCGTAACAACGGGCGATTCAGTGAGCATGATTGACCTCCTGATGGGTGGTATCAGTCAGACAGCCCACGGGAAGCGGAGTTCGAAAAAAACGGGAGGCCGCGGCCTCCCGTTTTCATGGTGCGGATAGCGCCATTCAGTCCTTCTTCTGGGCATCCAGACGGAACTTGACGTAACTGCCCGGCGCATCCTCGATCACCTTCAGGCTGCCGTCTTCCGGCTTGCGCGCCTTGACCTTGGCACTGCCGCCCGGCAGGCTGGTTACCCACTGGTTCCAGTGCGTCCACCACGAACCGGCATTCTGGGTCGCGCCGGCCAGGAAGTCTTCGGGGCTTTCCGGCAGATTGCCATCGGTCGCGTCATTGGTCCAGAAACCGTACTTGTTGGCGACCGGCGGATTGACGATGCCGGCGATGTGGCCGGAACCGCCAAGCACGAACTTGGTATTGCCGGAGGGCAGACGGGCACCGGCATAGGTGCTCTTCCACGGGGCGATGTGGTCTTCGATGGTCGAGATGAAGTAGCACGGGGTCTTGACCTTGCTGATGTCGATCTTGACGCCACCCAGCGTGATGCCACCCGGTTCCTTGAGCAGGTTGCCGAGATACATGTTGCGCAGATAGAAACTGTGCATCGCGGCCGGCATCCGGGTCGAGTCCGAGTTCCAGTAGAGCAGGTCGAAGGGGAACGGATCCTTGCCCATCAGGTAGTTGTTGACCACGAAGGACCAGATCAGGTCGTTGGCGCGCAGCATGTTGAAAGTGCCGGCCATTTCCGAACCTTCGAGGAAGCCGCGTTCAGCCATCTTCTTCTCGAGGCCGCTGACCGCGCCCTCGTCAAGGAAGATGCCCAGCTCGCCCGGCTCGGCGAAGTCGAGCATGGTCGTGAAGAAGGTCGCGGAGGCAGCGCGCTTGTCCTTCTTGGCGGCCATGTAGGCCAGCGTGGTCATGGTCAGCGTGCCGCCCAGGCAGTAGCCGGCCAGGTTGACGCTGTCTTCGCCGGTGTGCGCGCAGACCTGGTTGATGGCTTCGAGCGAGCCTTCGAGCAGGTAATTTTCGAAGGACTTCTTGGCCAGTTTCTCGTCCGGGTTGATCCAGGACATGATGAAGGTCGTATGGCCCTGATCGGTTGCCCACTTAACCAACGAATTCTTCTCGCGCAGATCGAGGATGTAGTACTTGTTGATCCACGGCGGCACGATCAGGAAGGGTTTCTTGTTCTGTTCCGGGGTCGTCGGGTTGTACTGGATGAGCTGGAACAGTTCGTTCTGGAAGATCACCTTGCCCGGTGTCGTCGCAACGTTCTTGCCCATTTCGAAGGCGGAGGTGTCGGTCATCCGGATGCGCAACTGGCCATCGCCGGACTCGACGTCGTGCAGCAGGTTGTTCAGGCCTTTGATCAGGTTCTGGCCATGGCTCTTGACCGTTTCGCGGAAAACTTCCGGGTTAGTCATCGCAAAATTGGACGGCGACAGCGCATCAATGTACTGACGGGTAAAGAAGTTGACCTTCTGTTGGGTCGCGTCGTCGAGACCTTCGGTACCGGCGACGGTGTCATGCAGGTGGCGGGCGGTGATCAGGTAGGACTGCTTGACGAAGTCGAACAGGAAATGTTCCTCCCACTCTTCGTCCTTGAAGCGATTGTCGCCCTTCTTGGGCGCCGCGATCGGGGCATGGACCGGCACCCCCATCATCTTCATCGAAGTGTTTTGCCACAACGAGAAGTAATCCCACATCATGTTCATCTGGGTCTGGGCCATCTTGTACGGATTGGCCATCAATCGCGCCGACATGTCCATGAATGCCTTGGCCACGCCCAACTCGTCGGATGGTGCGTTGACGCCATCCTTGGCCTTCTTCTCGACAAAATGCGTAATCAGGCGCGAAGCGCGCTGGGCAACTTCGGCGTAGGTCTTGGCCATTTCAGCCGGGTTGGGCATATCCGCGCCCTTATCTTCGGTTTGCTGCGCCATACTTGAAACTCCCTCTGTCAGTGCGCGGTCGATTGCTGCTGCAACCGCAAGTATCGAATTACCCCGTCGGTGCCCGTGCTGCGCGACAACCGTCCAGCTTGTTCAAGATAGTTCAGATGGGCAATTGCTTCACCCATCGCGAACATCGTTTGGTGCGTATCGAGCGCCCGCTGAAAAAGCACGTCGAGCAACTCGGCCGCGCTCTTCGGCGCGCGTTCACAGCTTTCCTCCAATGCCCGCAGACGATCCTCGTGGTGCGCCTTCAAGGCCGCGATGCGGGGCTGAACCCCGACAAAGGGCAGACCATGTGAAGGCAGGACCAGGGTATTGTCCGGTATTCCACTGGCCAGTTCGTCTAGCGACTCGAGAAACCAGCGCAAGGCATCGGCATCCGGCGTCGCCGCGAAGACACTGATATTTGTGGAAATTTTCGGCAAAAGCATGTCACCTGAAATTAACACGCCGAGTTCGACGCAGTAAAGCGCCATATGTTCCGGAGCATGGCCGTGACCGATCAGAATTTGCCAGCTTCTGCCGTCAATCGTTGTCGTATCGCCCGCCTTCAGACGATCGTAATAGTCGGGCAAGGCCGGCACCGCCTTGCGATAACCCGATCCCCGCTTCTCGAATTTCGCCAGACGCTCTTCATCCAGGCCGTGCTGGCGGAACTGCTCGACCATGAAACGTGCCCCATGGCCGCCGATTTCGTTCCAGACCACATGCGCGGTCAGGAACTCGCCGCTGGTCATCGACAGCGGCGCACCGGTGGTTTCCATCAACCAACTGGCCAGGCCGAGATGATCGGGATGAAAGTGGGTGACGATCAGGCGCTTGACCGGTCCGTCCAGTTGCTCGATCACCCGCAACCAGGTGGCGCGCACGCCATCATCGGGAAAACCAGTATCGACGATGGTCCAGCCATCGCCGTCGCGCAGCAACCAGAGATTGATGTGGTCGAGCTGGAAAGGCAGCGGCATGCGCAGCCAGAAGACGCCGAGCGCAACTTCGATCCGTTCGCCGGCGGCCGGCGGAACAGGATGCGGAAAATGCAGGGACATAGGAAAACCTTGGGTTGGGGAAGAGCAAGTTACCATACGGTAGCGGATTGAAAAAACCCCATCCTTCTGATTTACTTGACCCACTTTTTCAGGAATCGCCCAGTGAACCAGCCGGCCACCATCTTCGCCATTTCCGACCTCGCCCGCGAGTTCGGCATTACGCCGCGCACCATCCGCTTCTGGGAAGACCAGGGCATCCTGGCCCCGGAGCGCGAAGGTAGCAAGCGCGTCTTCACCCGCCGCGACCGCGCCCGCCTGAAGATGGCCCTGCGCGGCAAGCGCCTCGGTTTGAGCCTGGCCGAGATCAAGGACCTGATCGGCATGTACGCGTCGACCGAGGATGAAACGCCGCAACTGCTCGAATGCCTGCGTGTCATGTCGAAACGCCGCGAAGCGCTGGAACAGCAGCGTGAGGACATCGAGGCCATGCTCACCGAAATCACCCAGTTCGAACAGCAATGCCAACTGGAGCTGGCTCGTCGGGACGAGAAGTGAATTTTTTCAATCTAGCAGTTGACGTTAACGTCAACGTCAATACAATCACGCCATGACCCATATCTCAGACCACCATTTCGCCGAACGTGTCCGTGCCAGTTTCGAGCTGCAGAACGCCATGGCCCTGATCCAGGCAACCATGCCGCTGATCGAGCATGGCCGGACGGAAATCCACCTGCCGCACTGGTCGGGGGTCGAGCAGCAGCACGGCTTCGTGCATGGCGGCGTGGTCGGCATGATTGCCGACTCGGCGGCCGGCTATGCGGCGATGACTATGGTGCCGGCCAGCGCCTCGGTACTGACCGTCGAATTCAAGATGAATCTGATGTCCCCGGCCGACGGCGAACAACTAATCGCCCGCGGCAAGGTCGTGCGGCCCGGGCGCACGCTGATCATCACCCAGGCCGAAGTCTTCGCCGTGAAAGACGGCCGGGAAACCTTGTGCGCGCTGATGCAGCAGACCATCATGGTCATGCACGGCAAGACGGAAAAATAAACTTAAAACGGAGACAAACCACATGAACATTCCCAGCCTCGACTTCGGCCTCGGCGAAGACATCAATATGCTGCGCGATGCGGTGAAGGTTTTCGCCGACGCCGAAATCGCGCCGCGCGCCGCGGAAATCGACCGCGTCAACGAATTTCCGGCCGATCTCTGGAAGAAATTCGGCGACATGGGTCTGCTCGGCATGACCGCCGGAGAAGAGTACGGCGGCACTGGCATGGGCTATCTGGCCCACATCGTCGCCCTCGAGGAAATCTCGCGCGCCTCGGCCTCGGTCGGCCTCTCCTACGGTGCCCACTCGAATCTCTGCGTCAATCAGATTCGCCGCAACGGCACGGAAGCGCAGCGCCAGAAGTATCTGCCCAAACTGATCTCCGGCGAGCACGTCGGGGCGCTGGCGATGTCCGAGCCGAATGCCGGTTCCGACGTCGTCTCGATGAAGCTCAAGGCCGAGAAGAAGGGCGACCGCTACGTCCTGAACGGTTCCAAGATGTGGATCACCAACGGCGGTGATGCCGACACCCTGGTCGTCTACGCTAAGACCGATCCCACCGCCGGCGCCAAGGGGATGACCGCCTTCATCGTCGAGAAGGACATGAAGGGCTTCTCGCACGGCACCCACCTCGACAAGCTGGGCATGCGCGGCTCCAACACCTTCCCGCTGTTCTTCGACGATTGCGAAGTGCCCGAGGAAAACGTCCTCGGTGGCGTCGGCCAAGGCACCAGGGTATTGATGTCCGGCCTCGACTACGAGCGCGCCGTGCTCTGCGGCGGCCCGTTGGGCATCATGGCCGCCTGCATGGACGTCGTCGTCCCCTTCCTGCACGAGCGCAAGCAGTTCGGCCAAGCGATCGGCGAATTCCAGCTGATGCAGGGCAAGGTTGCCGACATGTATTCGACCTGGCAGGCGACCCGCGCCTACGTCTATGCCGTCGGCCGTGCCTGCGATGCGAGCGACCACTCGCGCACGCTGAGGAAGGATGCCGCCGGCGCCATTCTCTACTCCGCTGAAAAGGCAACCTGGATGGCCGGTGAGGCGATCCAGACCCTGGGTGGTGTTGGCTATACCAACGAGTATCCGACTGGCCGTTTGTGGCGCGACGCCAAGCTCTATGAGATCGGGGCAGGCACCTCCGAAATCCGTAGAATGCTGATTGGTCGCGAACTTTTCGCCGAAACCACCTAACAAGCTCCCGCCGGCGCCTCCGGAACGGGGGCGCCGCATCAAGGAGCCGAATAGCATGACCGTTACCCTGCGCACCCTCACCACCGACGATACCGAAGCACTGGAACAGGTTCGCCAGTATTTCCGCACCTACGCGGCCTGGCTGGGCGTTGACCTGTCCTACCAGCATTTCGATCAGGAAATGGCTTCCCTTCCCGGCGCCTACTCGACCCCGGAAGGACGCCTGTTCTTTGCCGAAGTCGATGGCCGACCAGCCGGCTGCGTCGGCGTGCGCCCGCTGTCCGACAGCGACGGCGTCTGCGAGATGAAGCGCCTCTATGTCGATCCCGAGCAGCGCGGCCAGGGCATCGGCGCGACGCTGGCGCTGGCCGCGATCAAGGCGGCCAAGGAAATCGGCTACCGCAAGCTGATGATCGACACCCTGCCCAACATGCGGATGGCCGTGAAGCTCTACCGCGAACTGGGCTTTACCGAAGCGCCGAACTATTACCAGACGCCGGTCGAAGGCACGATGTTCCTCGCCCTCGATCTCGAGAACTGGTCGGAAGAGGAAATCCGCAGCGAAAACCTCTCCCACCTCTTCGACTTCAATCGCGCCTGGGCGCAGCGCATGCAGGAAGTCGACCCGAGCTATTTCGACAAGCTGGCCAAATTGCAGACGCCGGAATTCCTGTGGATTGGCTGCTCCGATTCGCGGGTGCCGGCCAACCAGATCGTCGGCCTGCTGCCGGGCGAGGTCTTCGTCCATCGCAACGTCGCCAATGTCGTGGTGCATACCGACCTCAACTGCCTGTCGGTGATTCAGTACGCGGTCGACGTCCTGCAGGTCAAGCACATCATGGTCGTCGGCCACTACGGCTGCGGCGGTGTCCAGGCAGCGCTGAACAAGGCGCGGGTGGGTGTTGTCGATCTCTGGCTGCGCCATGTCCAGGATGTGCACAACAAGCACCTGGCCGCCGTCGACAACCTGCCGGTCGAACAGCGCCACGACCGCCTGTGCGAATTGAACGTGCTCGAACAGGTGGTCAATGTCTCGCACAACCCGGTCGTCCGCGATGCCTGGGCGCGCGGCCAGAAACTGACCATCCACGGCTGGATTTACGGCCTCAAGGACGGCTTGATGCACGACCTCGGCATCACCATCGATTGCCCAGAAGATTTACCCACCCGTTACGACGCCGCACTGAAAGCGTTGGACGCCTAGTTACCGCAACACTCAGGAGAAATCAGCATGAATGACCCGATCGTTATCGTTTCCGCTGCCCGCACCGCCATGGGCACGTTTCAGGGCGGCTTCGCCGGCCTGACCGCGGCCAATCTCGGCGCCGTTGCCATCAAAGCCGCCGTCGAGCGCGCCGGCATCACCGCCGACCTGATCGACGAAGTGCTGATGGGCTGCGTGCTGCAAGCCGGCCAGGGCCAGGCCCCGGCCCGCCAGGCCGCGCTCCAGGCCGGCCTGCCGATCACCGCCGGTTGCGCCACCATCCACAAGGTCTGCGGCTCGGCGATGAAGGCCACCATGCTCGGCCACGACGGCATCCTCGCTGGTTCCTACGGTGCGGCCGTGGTCGGCGGCATGGAGTCGATGACCAATGCCCCCTACCTGCTGCCCAAGGCCCGCGGCGGCTATCGCCTCGGCCACGGCCAGGTCATCGACCACATGTTTATGGACGGCCTCGAAGACGCCTACTCCAAGGAAAACCGCGGCCGCCTGATGGGCACCTTCGCCGAAGAGTGTGCCAGTAGCTACGGCTTCAGCCGCGAAGCCCAGGACGAATTTGCCGTCCGCTCGACCACCCGCGCCATTGAAGCCAGCAACAACGGCAGCTTCGCCTGGGAAATCGCCCCGACCACCGTCGCCGGCCGCAAGGGCGATGTCGTCATCGACAAGGACGAAGGCCCGTTCGCCGTCAATGTCGAGAAGATCCCGACCCTGAAACCGGCCTTCAAGAAGGATGGCACGGTCACCGCCGCCAACTCTTCTTCGATTTCCGACGGCGCTGCCGCCATGGTCCTGATGCGCGCTTCGCAAGCTGCCAAGCTCGGTCTCCAGCCGATCGCCCGCATCGTCGGCCACACCACCAATGCCGGCGTCCCGGCGCTGTTCCCGTCGGCCCCGGTCGGTGCCATGCAGAAGCTGTTCGCCAAGACCGGGTGGACCGCCGAATCGGTCGATCTGTACGAGATCAACGAAGCTTTCGCCGTGGTCACCATGGCTGCCCTGCACGACCTCAAGCTCGACCCGGCCAAGGTCAATATCCACGGCGGCGCCTGTGCCTTGGGTCATCCGATCGGCGCTTCCGGCGCCCGCATCGTCGTCACCCTGCTCGGCGCCCTGAAGAAGTACGGCCTGAAGCGCGGCGTCGCCTCGCTCTGCATCGGCGGCGGCGAAGCCACGGCCCTGGCGGTGGAACTGCTCTAAGTGCCACAAGGGGCCGGGGCAACGACCTACCTCAAGCTGATCGGCGCCATGTTCATGTGGGGTGGAACCTGGATCGCGGGCCGCGTCGTGGCGCAGGAACTGACTGCGCCGCTGGCCGCCCCCGCCCTGCGTTTCCTGCTCGCCGGACTGGCCCTGGCCGGCTTCGCGCTGGCCACTGAAGGTCGCATCCCGCGCCCGCAGACGGGCAGCGAATGGGGCGTCGTGACCGGCCTGGCGATGACGGGGATCTTCGTCTACGCCCTGTGCTTCTTCTATGGCCTGAAACACATCACGGCCGGCCGCGGCGCGCTGGTCGTCGCCCTGAATCCGGTGGTGGTCGCCATCGCCGCCTGGTTTCTCGGCCAGGAAAGGATGACGCCACGCAAGACGGCGGGGGTGATCATCGCCCTGCTCGGCTGCCTGTCGGTGATCGGCAACGGCGACCCGCTGGCCCTGCTGCATGGTGCGGTCGGCATCGGCGAATGGCTGATCCTCGGCTGCGCGCTGTGCTGGACGGCTTACACCTTCATCGGCCGGCAAGCCACGAAAACCCTGTCGCCGCTGGCTGCAACGCTCTACGCCAGCCTGATCGGCGCCCTGCTGCTCGGCGCCACCGCGCTGCTCCAGGGCGGCACCGATCTCGCCGCCTGGTCGTGGCGGGTCTGGGCCAGCGTGGTTTTTCTCGGCATCGGCGGCACGGCGCTGGCCTTCACCTGGTTCGCCGACGGCGTCAAACGCCTGGGCGCCGCCCGCGCCTCGATTTTCGTCAATCTGGTCCCGGTGTTCGCCGTGCTGCAAGCCGCGGTCCTGCTCAATGAACGCCTCGGCCTCGCCGTGCTGGCCGGTGGCCTGCTGGTCATCGCCGGCGTCTGGCTGACCAGTTATCAAAAGGAAAGAACAACATGATTCTCACGCAAGAACAGGAAATGATCCGCGACACCATGCGCAGCTTTGCGCAGGAGCGCCTCGCCCCCTTCGCCGCCGAATGGGACAAGAACCACACCTTCCCGGCCCAGGCCCTGAAAGAACTCGGCGAACTCGGCGCCCTGGGCATGGTCGTGCCCGAGGAATGGGACGGCGCCGGCATGGATTACATGAGCCTGGTGCTGACCCTGGAAGAAATCGCCGCCGGCGACGGCGCCACCTCGACCATCGTCTCGGTGCAGAACTCGCTGGCCTGCGGCATCACCATGAAGTACGGCACCGACAACCAGAAGGAAGAATGGCTGAAGCCGCTGGCCCGCGGCGAGAAGCTCGGCTGTTTCTGCCTGACCGAGCCGCACACCGGGTCGGACGCCGCGGCGATCACCACCCGCGCCGACCGCGACGGCGACCATTTCGTGCTCAACGGCGTCAAGCAATTCATCACCACCGGCAAGCACGCCCAGATGGCTATCGTCTTCGCCGTCACCGACAAGGCGGCCGGCAAGAAGGGCATTTCCTGCTTCCTGGTGCCGACCGCGACGCCGGGCTTCATCGTCGGCCGCACCGAGGAGAAGATGGGCCAGCATGCCTCCGACACCGTGCAGATCATCCTCGAAAACTGCCGCGTGCCGGCCTCGGCGCTGCTCGGCAAGGAAGGCGAAGGCTACCGGATCGCCCTTTCCAACCTCGAAGCCGGCCGCATCGGCATCGCCGCCCAGAGCATCGGCATGGCCCGTGCCGCCTTCGAAGCCGCCGTGCGCTACGCCAAGGAACGTGTCACTTTCGGTCAGCCGATCATCGAGCACCAGGCCGTCAATTTCCGCCTGGCCGACATGAACACCCTGCTCGACGCCGCCCGCCTCATGGTCTGGCGCGCTGCGACGCTCAAGGATGCCGGCAAGCCCTGTCTCAAGGAAGCCTCGATGGCCAAGATGTTTGCCTCCGAAGCCGCCGAGAAGATCGCCTCGGACGCCATCCAGATCCACGGCGGCGTCGGCTACACCAGCGACTTCCCGGTCGAGCGCATCTACCGCGATGTCCGCATCTGCCAGATCTACGAAGGCGCCAACGATATCCAGCGCCTGGTGATCGGGCGCAGCATCGCCAGCGAATAAAGACTCACACCGCGGTCGACGGGCACAAAACAACAAAGCCCGCGACCGCCTCACCGAGGAGACAAACATGGCCGACCCGATCGACTTCTATTTCGATTTTTCCAGCCCCTACGCCTACCTGCTCAGCGAACGCATCGACGAACTGGCTGCCCGCTACGAGCGCAAGGTGCACTGGCATCCGATCCTGCTCGGCATCGTTTTCAAGGCCACCGGCAGCGCGCCGCTGACCTTGCAGAATCCTGCCAAGGCGGCCTATTCGCTGGCCGACTTTGCGCGTTCAGCGCGCTTCATGGGCATCCCCTACCGGCACCCGAGCCAGTTCCCGCTCGCCACCCAGGCCGCCGCCCGCAGCTATTACTGGCTGCACAGCCAGGACTGCGCGCTAGCCCGCCGCTTTGCCCATGCCGCATTCCGCGCCCTGTACGTCGATGACCGCGATATTTCGTCGCCGGAAACCGTGCTCGACATCGCCGCCGGCCTGGGCGTGGACCGCGAGCAACTGGCGACCGCCCTGCAAAGCCCGGAACTCAAAGCCCACCTGAAGTACGAGGTCGACCAGGCAATGCAGGTCGGCGTCTTCGGTTCGCCCTACGTGATCATCGACGGCGAGGGCTTCTTCGGCGCCGACCGCCTGCCGCAGATCGAAAAGTGGCTGGCCACCGGCGGTTTCTGAACGTGAAATCGCGGCTGCTCGCCTACCTTGTCCTGCTGCTCATGGCCGGCTGGAGCTTCGGCTTCGAACCGGGCTGGCTGCAGCAGCGGCAATTGGCGCTCGAATCGACGAACTGGAGCGGCTCGGCGCTGACCATCGCGGTCGCCTCCGATTTCCATGTCGGTGCCCCGCATGCGGGGCTGGAGACCGTGCGCCGGGTCGTCGCCGGTATCAACGCAGCCAAACCGGACCTCATCCTGCTTCCCGGCGACTTCGTGATCCAGGGCGTCGTTGGCGGCGAACAAGTCATCCCGGAAGCCATTGCCGAGGAACTCCGCTTGCTGCAAGCCCCACTCGGCGTCTATGCCACGCTGGGCAATCACGACTGGTGGTTCGACGGCGCCCGAGTCCGCAAGGCACTCGAAGCCGCCGGGATAACGGTCATCGAGAATGCAGCCATCCCGCTGTCGGCCAATGGAATCCCACTGTGGCTGGCGGGCATCGGCGACGACATGACCGAACACGCCCAGCCTGCGCAGGCCTTCGCCAATATTCCAGCCGATGCCCGCCTGATCGTGATGATGCACGACCCGGCCAACGCCCCCGCCCTGCCCCGACAAACCGCGGTCGCCTTCGCCGGCCATACGCACGGCGGCCAGGTTCGCCTGCCGCTGTATGGCGCGCTGATCACCCCGGGTCGCGCACCGCGCCAGCATGCCTACGGCTGGATTCCCGATATGCCGGCACCGACCTATGTCACTTCGGGAATCGGCACCAGCATCCTGCCGGTCCGCTTCAACTGCCCGCCCGAGTACGTCATTCTGCGTCTGAATGGCAAGGAAAAATCATGAAAAGAATCTGCGTCTTTTGCGGTTCCAATGCCGGCCACGATGCGCGCTACCGCGCCGAGGCCGAAGCCCTCGGCCGCCTGCTCGCGGCGCGCGGCATCGAACTGGTCTATGGCGGCGGCAACGTCGGACTCATGGGCGCCGTCGCCGATGCCTGCCTGGCCGCCGGCGGCACGGTGATCGGGGTCATTCCCGAAACCCTGCTCGGCAAGGAGGTCGCTGGCCGCCACGTCGACCACCGGGCGCTGACCCGGCTCGAAGTAGTCGATTCGATGCATACCCGCAAGGCGCGGATGGCCGAACTGGCCGACGGCTTCATCGCCCTGCCCGGCGGCTTCGGCACCTTCGAGGAGTTCTGCGAAATCCTGACCTGGGGCCAGCTCGGGTTCCACGTAAAACCGATGGGCCTGCTCAACGTCAATGGCTTCTACGACCCGCTGCTGGCGCTGTTCGACCATGCGGTCGGCGAAGGCTTCCTGCGTGAACAGAACCGGGCGATGGCGCTGGCCGACGACGACATGGTCCGCCTGCTCGAAGCGATGGCTGCCTACCGCCCGGAGCCGGTCAGCAAGTGGCTGAAAGAAGAAAGACAGTTGTGAGTTGCTAGTCATTAGTCACTAGCAAGACCACATGCCCAACCGCTAACAACTAATAACTAACGACGAATAACCAGGACGAGACATGACTACCCTGAAAACCCAACTCAACCCGCGTTCGGCCGACTTTCAGGCCAACACAGCCGCCATGCAGTCGGTGGTCGCCGACCTCCACGAAAAAGTCGAGAAGATCGCCCTCGGCGGACCGGAAGCGGCGCGCCAGAAGCATCTGGCCCGCGGCAAGCTGCTCCCCCGCGAGCGGGTCAACGGCCTGCTCGATCCCGGTACGCCCTTCCTCGAAATCGGCCAGTTCGCGGCCTATGGCATGTACGGCGGCGATGTACCGGCGGCTTCGGTGATCGCCGGCATCGGCCGCGTCCATGGCATCGAATGCATGGTCGTCGCCAACGACGCCACCGTGAAGGGCGGCACCTACTACCCGCTGACCGTCAAGAAACACCTGCGAGCCCAGGAAATCGCCCTGGAAAACCGTCTGCCCTGCGTCTATCTGGTCGATTCCGGCGGCGCCTTCCTGCCCATGCAGGACGAGGTTTTCCCGGACAAAGAACACTTCGGCCGCATCTTCTTCAACCAGGCCAACCTTTCGGCCCAGGGCATCCCGCAGATCGCCGCCGTGCTCGGCTCCTGCACCGCCGGCGGCGCCTACGTGCCGGCCATGTGCGACGAGTCGATCATCGTCAAGAACCAGGGCACCATCTTTCTCGGCGGCCCGCCGCTGGTCAAGGCGGCGACCGGTGAAGTCGTCTCGGCCGAAGACCTCGGCGGCGCCGATGTCCATACGCGCATTTCCGGCGTCGTCGATCATCTTGCGGAGAACGATGCCCACGCCCTGGCCATCGCCCGCCGCATCATCAAGGATCTGAACTGGAAAAAAGCGCCGCCGGTCACCCTGACCGCTCCCAGCGAGCCGCGCTACCCGACCGGCGAGCTTTACGGCGTCATCCCGACCGACAGCAAGAAGCCCTTCGACGTCCGCGAAATCATCGCCCGCATCGTCGATGATTCCGACTTCGACGAATTCAAGGCCCGTTACGGCACGACGCTGGTCTGCGGCTTTGCCCGCATCTACGGCTACCCGGTCGGTATCGTCGCCAACAACGGCATTCTGTTCTCGGAATCGGCGCTCAAAGGCGCTCACTTCATCGAACTCTGCGCCCAGCGCGGCATTCCGCTGGTTTTCCTGCAGAACATCACCGGCTTCATGGTCGGCCGCAAATATGAAAACGGCGGCATCGCCCGCGACGGCGCCAAGATGGTCACGGCCGTGGCCACCGCCAAGGTGCCGAAATTCACCGTCGTTATCGGCGGCAGCTTCGGCGCCGGCAACTACGGCATGTGCGGCCGGGCCTACTCGCCACGCTTCCTGTGGATGTGGCCGAATGCCCGGATATCGGTGATGGGGGGTGAGCAGGCGGCTGGCGTGCTGGCCACCGTCAAGCGCGACGGCATGGAAGCGACGGGCAAGAGTTGGTCGGCCGAAGAGGAAGCGGCGTTCAAGGCACCGATCCGCGAGCAGTATGAGACGCAGGGGCATCCTTACTACGCCTCGGCGCGGCTGTGGGATGACGGGATTATTGATCCGGCGGATACGCGGCGGGTATTGGGATTGGGGTTGTCGGCTTCGATGAATGCGCCGGCGGAAGAGACGAAGTTCGGCATCTTTCGGATGTGATGATGGGCTTTCCCTTGAACAAGCTTGGGGTTCCGCCTTGTGGGCGGGCGTACTTTTTCTTGCTTCGCCAAGAAAAAGTAGCCAAAAAGAAGGCGACCCCGGGTTACGCGGTCGGCTGCGCCGACTCCCCTGCGCTACTCGCTACTGGCGGGGGCTGCGGAACTCGGCCCTGCGGGCCTCAAACAGTCCTCGCCCTTTTTCCCCCAGCAGCTCCGTTGCTCGGCGCTGCACACGGGGACCTGAAGTCAAAAACATCCCGCTTCCACCGTTATTTCGACGCTCCATCTGTTTCAGCCCGGGTCGTTCTTCCGGGCCCCTTGAGAGGTGCCGAGCAACGCAGAAATGCCGGGGGCAGTCGGCGAGCACTGTTTGAGGGGCGTAGCCCCGAGTTGCGCAGCCGCCTGGCGTTTCGAGTAGCGCAGGGTACCCGGCTCTGCCGGGCACCGACCCAGGGGTGGCCTTTTCTTTGGCTACTTTCTTTTGGCCACACAAAAGAAAGTACGCCCGCCAACAAGGCGGAACCCCAAGCTCATTCGAACCCCCAAGCCAATCCCCCGACAACAACCAACTAAAAACAAAACCGGAGACAAATCAAAATGCCCTTCCAAGCCCTACAAATCGAACTAAGCGGCCCGGTCGCCACGATCTGGATGAACCACCCCGACCTCCACAATGCCTTCGACGAAATCCTCATCGCCGAGCTGACCGCCGCCTGCATCGCCCTCGACGAGGATCAGGACGTCCGCGTCGTCATCCTCGCCGGCCGGGGAAAAAGCTTCTCCGCCGGCGCCGACCTCAACTGGATGAAGCGCGCCGCCAACAACGGCCTCGACGACAATCTCAACGATGCCCGCGCCCTGGCCGGCATGCTGCGCACGCTGGCCGAGATGAAGAAGCCGACCATCGCCCGCGTCCAGGGCGCCGCCCTGGGTGGCGGCACCGGCCTCACCGCCGCCTGCGACATCGCCGTCGCCTCGAGCAAGGCCTTCTTTGCCACCTCCGAAGTCAAGTTCGGGATCATCCCGTCGGCGATCAGCCCCTATGTCCTGCGCGCCATCGGCGCCCGCCAGGCCTACCGTTACTTCCAGTCGGCCGAACGCATCGATGCCGCCCGCGCCCGCGAACTCGGCCTCGTCCATGAAGTCGTCGAGCCGGAACAGCTCGACGCCAAAGTCCAGGAAATCGTCGACGCGCTGATCCAGGGCGGCCCGCTGGCCCAGGCCGCGGCCAAGGAACTGATTCGTGCCGTCGATAACCAGCCGATCAACCACACCCTGGTCGAAGACACCGCCCACCGCATCGCCCACCTGCGCGCCACACCGGAAGCCCGGGACGGCATCGCCGCCTTCCTCGACAAACGTTCACCCGCCTGGATTGGGGAATAAGCCATGTTCAACAAAATCCTGATCGCCAACCGCGGCGAAATCGCCTGCCGGGTCATCAAGACCGCCCGCCGCATGGGCATCCGCACCGTCGCCGTCTATTCCGAGGCCGATGCCAACGCCCGCCACGTGCGGCTGGCCGACGAGGCCGTGCTGCTCGGCCCGGCCGCCGCCCGCGAGTCCTACCTGGTCGCCGAGAAGATCGTCGATGCCTGCAAGCGCACCGGCGCCCAGGCTGTCCATCCCGGCTACGGCTTCCTCTCCGAGAATGCCGAATTCGCCGATGCGCTGGCCGCCAACGGCATCGCCTTCATCGGCCCACCGGCCTCGGCGATCCGCGCCATGGGTTCCAAATCCGAAGCCAAGAAACTGATGGGCAAAGCCGCCGTGCCGCTGACCCCGGGTTACCACGGCGACGATCAGACGCCCGAATTGCTGCACAAAGAGGCCGATCAGATCGGCTACCCGGTGCTGATCAAGGCGGCCGCCGGTGGTGGCGGCAAGGGCATGCGCCTCGTTGAAAAGAGCGAAGACTTCCCCGATGCCCTCGCCTCCTGCAAGCGCGAAGCGGCATCGAGTTTCGGCAACGAGCACGTGTTGATCGAGAAATACATCACCCGGCCGCGCCACATCGAAATCCAGGTCTTCGCCGACAGCCTCGGCAACTGTGTTTACCTGTTCGAGCGCGACTGCTCGGTGCAGCGCCGCCACCAGAAAGTACTCGAAGAGGCCCCCGCCCCAGGCATGACGCTTGAGCGCCGCCGCCAGATGGGCGAAGCCGCCGTCGCCGCCGCCCAGGCCGTCGGTTATGTCGGCGCCGGCACGGTCGAGTTCATCGCCAATCAGGACGGCTCGTTCTATTTCATGGAAATGAACACCCGCCTGCAGGTCGAACACCCGGTCACCGAAATGATCACCGGCCAGGACCTCGTCGAATGGCAGTTGCGCGTCGCCGCCGGCCAGCCGCTGCCGCTCGCCCAGGAGCAGTTGCAGATTCGCGGCCACGCGTTGGAAGCGCGGATCTACGCCGAGGATGCCAACAAGGGCTTCCTGCCCTCGACCGGCAAGCTGATCCGCCTCTCGCCGCCGGCCGAGAGCCTCAATGTCCGGGTCGATACCGGCGTCGAGGAAGGTGACGAGATAACCCCCTTCTACGACCCGATGATCGCCAAGTTGATCGTTTGGGACGAACACCGCGACGCCGCGCTGGCCCGCATGCGCAAGGCGCTGGCCGACTATCAGGTAGCGGGCGTCACCACCAATATCGATTTCCTGTCGCGACTGGTCGCCTGCCCGGCTTTCGCCGGCGCCGACCTCGATACCGGCCTGATCGAACGCCAGAAGGATTTCCTCTTCCCGGCCGCCCAGGCCGTGCCGCGCGACGCCCAACTGGTCGCCACGGTCGGCGAACTGCTCTGGGAGCAACGCGCCGCGAAACAGGCCGCCCAGACCAGCGGCGACCCGTGGTCGCCCTGGCATGCCCGCGACGGCTGGCGGATGAACCTCTCGGCCGCCCGCATGATCGGCTTCCGCGATGGCGAGTGCCTGATCGAGGCCAAGGTCCGCTATCAGCGCGACCAGTGGCAGATCACCATCAACGGCGAAACGACGCTAGCCCGCGGCAAGAAGCTCGAAGGCGACCGCTTCGCCGTCGAACTCGACGACCGCCGGCTGATCGCCAGCGTTGTGGCGGTGGACGACAAGCGCAGCATCTTCCTCAATGGCGCCACCTACACGCTGCTCCGCGACGACCCGCTACACCTGGTCGAAGCCGGCGGCGCCCAGGGCGGCGGTCTGACCGCTCCGATGCCCGGCAAGGTCGTCGCCCTGCTCGCCCAAGTTGGCCAGAAGGTCGAGAAAGGTACGCCGTTGCTGATCCTCGAAGCCATGAAAATGGAACACACCATCACCGCCCCTGCCACCGGCACCGTCAAGGCCTTCTGCTATGCGGCCGGCGAACAGGTCGGCGACGGCGCGGCGCTAGTCGAGTTCGAGGGCGAAGCGTAGTGTCGGGTTTATCACCGGCGCATGATGAAATATATGCGGACATCTGCTCAAGAATGCCGTGACACAAGCCAATCCGGCTGTCGAGTGAGCCAGGTTATTGGACACTCTGCCGGATTAGGTGGCACTTTTTCGTCTACTACTAGTTAAGCATCAAAGAACCAACGATCTACTTCCTGGCATCTGATAACTCACAAAGAATCAATGAAAAAAATACTACTCATCGCCTTTGTGGCAGCAGCCTTCTACGTAGGGTATGGAAAGACCAACGGGTTTCGCCAGCTCACAACGTCACCAGCAACACAAACGAGCACCGAGTACTCCAGTTCCTCCAACGCAGTCCAGGCGGCATTCAATGAACAGAAGAGTGGCGTACAAGTTCAAGGCAAAGGTGTAGTTTCAAAGCTCCTAGCCGACGACAATGACGGAAGTCGTCATCAACGCTTCATCCTCGCACTTTCTTCCGGCCAAACCATTCTCATTGCGCACAACATCGATTTAGCTCCCCGAATCGCGACGCTGAAATCAGGGGACTCCGTTGCCTTCAATGGCGTGTACGAGTGGAATATAAAGGGGGGCGTTGTTCACTGGACCCACCATGACCCAGTCGGTCGCCATCAAGCAGGCTGGCTAAAGCATGCAGGTCAAACCTACCAGTGAGGACGATAGTTGACGCCTAACCCTTCGCTCAACGCTGACCGCCCAACAGCTACGCTGTTGGTTTCCCTCCGCGCTTCGCGCTCCGGCGGCCGGTTAGCTTCACGTTAGGCGTCAGAATAGAGTCCATGGTTCAGATCTCGCCCTTCGCCCCCGAACACGCTGCGGGTGTCGTTTCCGTCATCCTGCCGATTCAGCAGATTGAGTTTGAAATCCCAATCACCCTCGACGCGCAACCAGATCTGAAAGACATTCCTGGCTTCTATCAGCGTGGCGATGGGAACTTCTGGGTCGCCTTGGAAGCTGGCCAAGTGATCGGTACGCTGGCCCTGCTCGACATCGGCAACCACCAGGCAGCACTTCGCAAGATGTTCGTAGCCAGTTCGCACCGCGGGCCAGAGCATGGTGTGGCCAGGGAACTACTCCGTACACTTCTCGCCTGGTGTCACGCACGAGGGCTGCGCAGTGTCTTCCTTGGAACCACGGCCAAGTTCCTGGCAGCGCACCGCTTCTACGAGAAGAATGGTTTCCGCGAGATTGCCCGCGAGTCCTTGCCGGAGAGCTTTCCTGTAATGGCCGTTGACAGCAAATTCTATGAACTATCGCTGTAAGTTGGCAGCCCACTATCAAAGCATTCTCTGACTTTCCCACTTCTTATTAGCCGTCCCCCAATCCATCTATTTTCACTGTCGAGCCCTAGCCCATGTCCTTACCCGCCAAAGTAAAAATCGTCGAAGTCGGCCCGCGCGACGGCTTGCAGAATGAAAAGCAGGTCGTGCCGACCGCTACCAAGATCGAACTGATCGAACGGTTGGCCGAGGCCGGGCTGCGCGTCATCGAGGCGACTTCCTTCGTGTCGCCGAAATGGGTGCCGCAGATGGGGGACAACACGGCGGTGATGCAGGGCATCAAGCGCCATCCGTGGACGATCTACCCGGTGCTGACGCCCAATTTGCAGGGTTTCGATGCCGCCGTGCAGGCCGGCGCCACCGAAGTCGCCATTTTCGGGGCCGCTTCCGAGTCTTTTTCGCGCAAGAACATCAATTGCTCGATTGCCGAGAGCCTGAAGCGCTTCGAACCCGTGGTTTCGGCGGCCAGCGCGCTGGAAATCCCGGTCCGCGGCTACGTCTCCTGCGTCGTCGGCTGCCCCTACGAAGGGGCGATCGCCCCGGAGCAGGCGGCCAGCGTTGCCAGGACGCTGTTCGACATGGGCTGCTACGAGGTTTCGCTCGGCGACACCATCGGCGTCGGCAATCCGGCCTCGATCCAGCGCATGATCGAGGCCTGCGCCGACGTCGTACCAATCGCCAAGTTGGCCGGCCATTACCACGACACCTACGGGATGGCGATCGCCAACATCCACGCCTCGTTGCAACTCGGGATGGCAGTTTTCGACAGCTCGATCGCCGGCCTGGGTGGTTGCCCTTACGCCTTGGGCGCTTCCGGCAACGTGGCGACCGAGGATGTGGTTTATCTGTTGCATGGATTAGGCATTGAAACCGGCATCGATCTGGCTAAACTGGCACTAGTCGGCGACTGGATTTCCAGCGCCATCAATCGCCCGAACGGCGCCAAGGCCGGCCGGGCACTGTGTGCCAAAGCGAGCGCGTGAGCCTTTTTTCTGCTGTTGCCGATTTACTGAAACCTGCTCCCCCCCTTGACCCGACGGTGGCCAAGGCGCTGCACCGGGTGGCCGAACTGGCCGATCCAGTCCTCAAGCTGGCGCCCGATTTCGACAAGCATCTGGCCGCACCGGTCCAGTACGCGCTGGGCTATTGCGATGGCTTGATCAGCGCGCTGCCCGGACCGATCGATATCAACCGCCAGGCCTTCGTCAGCGACCCGCTGGTCCACGCCCTGTTCGCCACGGCCGGCGATATCGAGCAGATGCTCGGCCGCAGCCAGGCGGTGCGCGACTTTCTGGCCCGCCCGGAATGCTGGGAGAGCGATCACTTCTACGCCATGTTCGCCGCCCGCCGCCAGCAGAAGCGGCAATTCGGCATGATCCAGCGCGGCGACGTGATCCAGAACGATGTGCCGCAGAAGATCCTCTATTTTTGCGACCATACACTGATCGAACCGTGCTGCCATTTGGACCTGATGCGCCAGAAATTGCGCTGCACGGCCCTGGACAGCCTGCTGCGCACCTTCCGCGACCACGTGACGACCCTGCGCCACGAGCGCGAGGGATTGCGTTCCGATGTCTCGGTCGAGCGGGCTCACCTGACCGTGTTGCACGGCGCAACGCCCGGCCGCGAATTCGAGGTGCACACCCGCCACCTGGCCGAACTCGACAGCCGCCTGCGCGAAACCGCGGACTCCCTGCTCCCCAAACAACTGCTCGACTCCCTGGCCGAGTTTCTCAAGGCGCCGGAACAGGCGCTGCGCCTGTCGCCGTGCAGCATTACCGTCGACCGCCTGGGCGTCGTCCAGGAGGAGCTGACCGACGACATCAGCGTGCACACCCTCAACTTCCCGGAACTAACCGCCCGCGACAAGCGTCTTCATCTGGCCATGCTGGCCCGGATCAGCCGCGATGAAGCCCGCGAAGCCGTCGAGATGGTGCGCGATCAACAACACCGTTTCATGCTTATCTAAACCCACGAATTCAAAAGCTGGCACCAGATGCTCCCCTCACCCTGTATCAATGTCTGCAAGATGGATGCGGACAGCGGCCTGTGTCTCGGCTGCTTCCGCACCCTTGATGAAATCACCGTCTGGTCGAGAACCGATGACGTCCATCGCACCCGCATCCTGGCCGCCGTCGCCGAGCGCCGCGCGGAGACTGCGCCGCTGGCAGGAGAACTGCGCGGCGACAAGCCTTAGGCCGATCATGGAAAATCAGCAAGAAGACCAATACCTCTGCGTCGGCATCTGCATGGCCGACCCCGACTCCGGCTACTGCCTGGGCTGCGGCCGGCCGCCGCTCGGCACGCCGCAGATCGTCGCCGAAGCCGCCTATCCCTCCGCCGAACCGCCCAACACCAGCGCCGATCCGGACACCCCGGAATGACCGCCCAACTTCCTGCCTCGCTGGTCGTTCTCGAACGCGGGTGGCTGTCGGCCAACAACATCCTCTGCCTCGATGGCGACCAGGCGACGCTGGTCGATAGCGGCTACGTCACCCACGCCAGCCAGACCGTCGATCTGGTCCGCCACGCGCTGGATGGTCGACAACTGAGCCGGCTGATCAACACCCACTCGCACTCCGACCACATCGGCGGCAATGCGGCGTTGCAGGCGGCCTTCGGTTGCGAAATCATCGTGCCGGCCGGCCTCCATGCCGTAATTGCTGACTGGGATGTAGATGCCCTGCTGCTCTCGCCGCTCGGCCAGCAGGCAGCGCGCTTCCAGCACGACAGCCTGATCGGCGCCGGCAACGAGATCGCGATGGGCGGCCTGAACTGGCAGGCACTGGCCGTCCCCGGCCACGACATGGAAGCGCTCGGATACTACAACCCGGAAAAACGCCTGCTGATTTCCGGCGATGCGCTGTGGGAGAATGGCTTCGGCGTCATCTTCCCCGAGCTTCTGGGCGAGGCCGACGGCCTGGCCAGCACGCGGGCGACACTGGAAATGCTGGCCCGCCTGCCGATCGATATCGTCATCCCCGGCCACGGCAGCCCGTTTGCCACGGTTGATGCGGCCTTCGAGCGTGCCTTCCGGCGCCTCGACATGTTTACCAACGAAATCGACAAGCTGGCCTGGCACGCGATCAAGGTCATCGTTTCCTTCGCCATGCTCGAACGGCGGCGCATCCCGGCCAGCGAATTCCGCGCCTTCGTGATCAGTCTGCCTTTCGCCAACGATGTGAACAGCCGCTACCTGGCGCTCGATCCAGAGACGCTGGCCGCCCGCGTCGAACGCGACCTGCTGCTGGTCAATGCCTTGCGCCGCGAGGGAAACGACATCGTCGCCGCCTGAATCCCGCTGGCTTCGCGCCAATCGCAGCCGTACAATGAAACTCTAATTTACCGGGGAGTTTCATCATGAGTTTCCGCAATCGGCTACTCGTCGGGATGGCTCTGATCATGGCCGCCTTCATCGCCGCCATCGGCGTTTCCTATAGCGGTCTACGCGCCACCTCAGCGCAATTCGGCGCCTTCCTCGACGGGGTTGGCGCCCTCAACAATAACTATGGCGACATGTACGCCCAAGGCCTGCAGATGGGCCAGGCCCTGCGCAACATCGTGCTCGACCCGGCCAATCCCAAGGCTTACCAGAACCTCGACAAGGCCCGCCAGGACTTCACCGCGGCCCACGATGCAGCCGTCGCCACGAGCGCCCGGGTGGAAGGCTTCACCAGCACGACCGGTCGCCTGAAAACGCTGGCCGCGGCTCAGGCCGAGGCTCAGAGCGCGGTGATGGCTGCCCTCAAGGCGGGCCAGCTCGACGAGGCCAAGGCGCTGATCAACAAAAGCGAAACGCCGGCCTGGCGTGCCTTGAAGCAAGCCCTGCTCGACGATCTTGCCGCCCTGCACAAAATTACCGACACCCAACGCAGCGCAGTGTCCAGCCAGGTCGAAGAACTGCAGGGCATCATCCTGGCACTGGCCGTGCTCGCCGTCCTGATCGGCATCGCCAGTGCGGCGACCACGCTCGGCTACGTTCGCCGCGAGCTCGGCGGCGAACCGGCCTACGCCCGCCAGGTGGCCAATGCCGTGGCGATCGGCGACCTGACTCAGCCGATCACGCTGGGCCGGGGCGATAGCAGCAGCCTGCTCGCCGCGCTGGCGACCATGCAGGAGCAGTTGCGACAATTGGTCAGCACCCTAGCCGGCCATGCCCGCGATGTCGAACAGACAGCGCATCAGGTCGCCGCGGCAACGGACCAGGTCGCCACGGGCAGTCGCCAGCAACTGGCACGTGCGGACGATATGGTCGGCAACGTGCACGGTCTGGCCGCCAGTTTGCGCGATGTGATGACGTCAGTCAGCGAAGCCACACGGATCGTCGAGGACTCGAGCTGCCTCTCGGGCAACGGCGCCGCGCTGGCCAGCAAGGCCGCCGCCGAGACCGAGGCGATGGCCGGCTCGGTACGGACGACCGCCAGCCATATTCAGCAACTCGGGACGCAGTCGGCGCAGATCAATTCCATTCTCGGAGTCATTTCCGACATCGCCGGGCAAACCAACCTGCTGGCGCTCAACGCCGCGATCGAAGCCGCCCGGGCGGGCGAACAGGGCCGCGGCTTTGCCGTGGTCGCCGACGAAGTGCGCAAGCTGGCCGAACGGACGAGCCAATCGACCGCCGAAATTTCGGCTATGGTCGAAAGCATCCAGTCCGGCACCCAGCGTGCCGTCGCCGGCATGGAGTCGGGATTGCGTCAAGTCAGCGAAAGCGTCGCCCTGTCGAATCAGGCGCGCGACGCCTTCAACCGGATGAATGACAGCTCGCTGCAGGTCAACCAGGTGGTACAGCAGATTGCCCAAGCGATCAGTATCGAGAACGCCAACGAGCGCGCCATCCAGTCCCATGTCGAGGAGGTCCGCAATCTGATCGAGCACAATGATCGGGCCATGCAGGATGTCATCGGCTCGGCCGGCCGCCTCAATTCGACCTCGGCGGCGCTGACCCAGGCGATCGCCCGTTTCAAGCTGTAAGGCGCAAACCGCCCGGTGTTGCAAACGCTTTGGCGTAGCACCGGGCTGCTACCCGCTCGCCCGGCGATGCGACCAGAATGAGCTCTCCACACCCATACGCGAGGAGACCAAGATGGCTGCCAAGAAGATTCTGATGCTGACCGGCGACTACACCGAGGACTACGAGACCATGGTGCCCTTCCAGGCGCTGCTCATGGTCGGCCATACGGTGCATGCCGTCTGCCCCGGCAAGAAGGCCGGCGAGCAAGTACGCACGGCAATCCATGATTTCGAGGGCGACCAGACCTATTCGGAAAAGCCCGGCCACAATTTCACGCTGAATGCGAGTTTCGACGACATCGAGGTCTCGTCCTATGACGCCCTGGTCATCCCCGGCGGTCGCGCCCCCGAGTATCTGCGCCTCAACCCCAAGGTGATCGCGGCGGTGCAGCACTTCGTCAGCACCAACAAACCGATTGCCGCCATCTGCCATGGCGCCCAGATCCTGAGCGCCGCCGGCGTGCTGCGCAGCCGCTCGTGCAGCGCTTACCCGGCCTGCGGCCCGGAAGTCACCGCCGCCGGTGGCCGCTATGCGGAAATCCCGGTCGACCAGGCCCATGTCGACGGCAATCTGGTCACTGCCCCTGCCTGGCCGGCGCATCCGGACTGGCTGGCCAAGTTCCTGAAGGTCTTGGGAACCCGCATCGAAGCCTGATGTCGGATCTGGGCGGCGGGCCACTGCCGCCCCCCCACCCCTGGGAGAAATCCATGTGCGAAATTTACGTCAAGGCCGACCCCATCCTCTACGAGTCGCGTTCGCGCTCGCTGCGCATCCACGGCTGCGTCACCAAGATTCGCCTGGAAAACCTGTTCTGGGACATCCTGGCCGAACTGGCGGCGGCCGATGGCTACACGACCAATCAAGTGATCGCCAAGCTCTACGACGAGCTGCTCGAGTATCGCGGCGAAATCGACAATTTCGCCTCCTTCCTGCGCGTCTCCTGCCTGCGCTACCTGACCCTGAAGAAAGGCGTCGGTGAGCGGCCGGTGCTCACCGTCGTCGGCCAGGCTGCCGGGTAATCTCAGCCCTTGGGCAACGCCCGCTGCACTAACCGTACCCAATAGCTGACGCCCAGAGGTAGCAGTTCGTCGTTGAAATCGTAGTGCGGGTTATGCAGCGTACAGCCGCCGGTGCCCGGTCCGTTGCCAAGCCAGACGTAGCAGCCGGGTTTTTCCTTGAGCATGTAGGCGAAGTCCTCGGCGCCCATCGACGGCAGAATGTCAGTAAGCACTCGCTCACTCCCAAATACCGATTCGGCAACGCTTTGGCAAAAAGCCGCCTCGGCTGCGCTGTTGACGGTCGGCGGATAGCGATGGTCGAAATGAACGCTGATCTGCGCCCCGTTGGCCGCCGCAATGCCGCTGCACAGGCGTTCGATGGCCCGCTCGACGCCTTCCTGGACTTCCGGCTTGAAGCTGCGGATCGTGCCGCGCAGTACAACTTCCTCGGGAATGATGTTCCAGGCCTCGCCGGCATGGAACTGGGTGACGCTGACCACCGCCGACTCGCAGGGGTGCAGCGTGCGGCTGACCACCGTCTGTAGCGCCTGCACCAGTTGCGCCCCGGCGACGATCGAATCGACGCCCTGGTGAGGCATCGCGGCATGACAACCATGGCCGCGCACGAAGATTTCGAAGGCGCAGGTACCGGCCATCACCGGCCCCGGCATGACCGCCATTTCGCCGACCGGAATGCCCGGCCAGTTGTGCAGACCGAACACGGCCTCGACCGGGAAACGGTCGAACAACCCATCCTCGATCATCACCGCGGCGCCGCCTTCCGACTCCTCGGCCGGCTGGAAAATGAAGACGGCGGTGCCGTCGAAATCGGGATTGCTCGCCAGATAGCGCGCCGCGCCAAGCAGCATGGCGGTGTGGCCGTCGTGACCGCAGGCGTGCATCTTGCCGGTGTAGCGCGAGTGATGTGGAAACTCGTTCATTTCGGCTAGCGGCAAGGCATCCATATCGGCGCGCAGGCCGATCATCTTTTGCGAAGTGCCAGCGCGCAGCACCCCGACGACGCCGGTCTTGGCAATACCGCGATGAACTTCCAGACCATAGGCCTCGAGTTCGCGGGCTACCGTTTCGGCCGTGCGGTTCTCATCGAAGGCCAGTTCCGGGTGGGCATGAATGTCGCGACGTTGCGCGGTCAATTCGGCGAGAAAAGGCAAATCAAGCAGGGGAAGGGTCGGGGGCATGGTCGTCTCCTTGTTTGTTTCCATTATGCCGCGGCTTGCCGGGGGGCGCCGCCTTGATTATGCTGCACCGCATGGAACTCATCCTGATCAGCGGCCTCTCCGGCTCGGGCAAATCGGTCGCCCTCAACCTACTTGAGGACGCCGGATATTATTGTGTCGACAATCTGCCGGTGGTGATGCTGACCGTGCTCGTCCGCATGCTCAAGGAGGAAGATACCCGCAAGGTGGCGGTTGCCATCGACGCCCGCTCCGGGCACGGCATCGAACTGCTGCCGGACAAGCTGACCAAGCTGACCGCAGACGGGGTCCGCCCGACCTTCCTGTTCCTCCACTCCCATGAGGAAACGCTGCTCAAGCGCTATTCCGAATCGCGCCGCCGCCATCCGCTGACCAAGCCTGGGCAATCGCTGGAAGAGGCGATCCGCAGCGAACGGGAGCTGCTCGAACCGATCTCCGGCCTCGGCCACCGCATCGACACCAGCGGCATGAAGGCCAACGCGCTGCGCGAATGGGTGCGCCAGTTCATCGAGGCCGAACCCGGCCAGGGTCTGACCCTGATGTTCGAGTCCTTCGGCTTCAAGCACGGCCTGCCGCTCGATGCCGACCTGGTCTTCGACGTCCGCTGCCTGCCCAACCCGCACTACGATACTGAGCTGCGGCCGCTGACCGGCAAGGACCAGCCGGTGATCGCCTTTCTCGAGGCGGAAGCCGAAGTCCTCCGGATGCGCGACGACATCAGCCGTTTCGTGGCGAACTGGCTGCCCTGCTATATCCGCGACAACCGCAATTACCTGACCGTCGCCATCGGTTGTACCGGTGGCCAGCATCGCTCGGTCTACCTGGCCGAATGGCTGGCCCGCGAATTCGCCGACCGGGCGCGCGTCCTGGTTCGCCACCGGACGCTGGCCGGCGGCTGATGCACTGGCTGGCCCTGCTCCGGCCCGGTGACTGGCTGGTCATTCTCGCTTCTGCCGCCCTGGTCGGCGTCAGCGTGCCACTATTCTGGCAGGGTGGCATGGCCGACCGCGCCATCATCCGCCAGGAGGGGAAGGTGTTCGCCGAAGTCGATTTGCGCACCAAACAGAAATTCGAAGTCAGCGGGCCGCTCGGCACCACGCTAATCGCCGTCGAGCCCGGCCGCGCCCGGGTGGTCAGCGACCCCGGTCCACGCCAGTATTGCGTGCGCCAGGGCTGGCTGATGCGCCCCGGCGAAATCGCCATCTGCGCGCCGAATCGCGTCAGCGTCCAGATCACCGGACGCACCCGGGTCTATGACTCAATCAGTTACTGAACTCACGGTCACCGCCGAAGACCGTCGTGTCGCCTGGCTGGCGACCGCCGCCGTCGGGCTGTCGCTGGTCGACGCGGCGATTCCTTCGCCGCTGCCCGGCGTCAAGCCGGGGCTGGCCAATATCGTCACCCTGGTCGTCCTGACCCGTTACGGCTGGGGCACGGCGGTCTGGGTCAGCGTCTTGCGCGTGCTGGCCGGCAGCCTGCTGCTCGGCTTCTTCCTCGCCCCCGGCTTCTTCCTATCACTGACCGGGACCACGCTCAGCCTGCTCACCCTCGGGCTGGCCCGCCATCTGCCAGCCCGCTGGTTCGGCCCGGTCAGCCTCTCCATCCTCGCCGCCTTCGCCCATATCGGCGGGCAGATCCTGCTCGCCCGAGTCTGGCTGATCCCGCATAACGGCGTCTTCCTGCTGATTCCGGTCTTCGCCGGAGCAGCCCTGGTCTTCGGCACCATCAACGGCCTGATCGCGGCTAAACTGCTGGCTGAACCCGTGTCATCGGATACGCCCCATGCATAAGACGATCTGCCTCGCCCTTACCGGTGCTTCCGGCATGCCCTACGGCCTGCGCCTGCTGGAATGCCTGCTCGCTGCGGGCTGTCGGGTGCAGTTGCTCTACTCGCAGGCCTCACAGGTTGTGGCGCGGCAAGAGATGGGCCTCGAACTGCCGTCGCGGCCGGCCGAGGCCAAAGCTGCCCTGCTCGCCCGCCTGCCGTCGGCGACGCCGGAAAATCTGACGGTGTTCGGCCGCGAGGAGTGGTTTGCGCCGGTCGCCTCGGGTTCCAACCCGCCCGATGCGATGATCGTCTGCCCGTGCTCGATGGGCACCCTGGCCGCGATCGCCCAGGGCCTGGCCGACAACCTGATCGAACGTGCCGCCGATGTCGTGCTCAAGGAAGGCCGCAAGCTGGTGCTGGTTCCACGTGAAACGCCGTTTTCGGCCATCCACCTGGAAAACATGCTGCGCCTCTCAAGGGCCGGCGCCGTGATCCTGCCGCCCAGCCCGGGTTTCTATCATCACCCGCAGACGGTGCAGGACATCGTCGATTTCGTCGTCGCCCGGGTGCTCGACCAGATCGGGGTCGAACACACGCTGATGCAGCGCTGGGGGGAATAATGGGTTGGTTCGATTTCGTCCGCTCGCCGGCCGGCGCCACTGTCGATACGCTGCGCATCCCGATCTTTCCGCTCAATGCAGTGCTCTTTCCCGGTGGCCTGTTGCCTCTGAAGATTTTCGAGCAGCGCTATCTCGACATGGCTGCCGCCTGCATGAAGGAAAACACCCCTTTCGGCATCTGCCTGATCGCCAGCGGCAACGAAACCGGCAGCGCCGCCGAACCGCACCCGCTCGGCACGCTGGCCACCATCGCCAACTGGGAAATGGAACAACTGGGCATATTGATGATCACCGCCCAGGGCGGGCGGCGCTTCCGCATCATCGATTCGGCGATCGGCCCGGACAATCTGCGCGAAGGCACCGTGGAACTGCTCCCCGAAACCCTATCTGCAGCCCTGCCGGCCGAACGCGAGCGCCTCCTGCCGCTGCTCCGGCGCATCGTTGGTGACCTGGGTAGCGAACGCATCCCCGAACCGCATCGCTACGACGATGCGGAATGGGTCGGCTACCGGATCACCGAAGTCCTGCCCATCCAGAATCTGGCCAAGCAGAAGCTGCTGGAACTGGAAGACCCGCTGGCCCGGCTGGAACTGCTGGAAAAGTTCCTCGACCAGCGGAAACTGCTCGGCTGAGGCGGGGCCGGCGTACCGGCCCCACCTAGAACATCAGAGAATTTCAGTCAGCGTCTCGCGCTGCTCAAGTTCGTGGCCGAAATCGGCCAATTCCAGCCCGAGCGCATCACGCGAAGAAATTACGCCGATCGGCCGGCCGCTCGGATCAAGCACCGGCAGATGCCGGAAGCCGCCTTCAAACATCAGATGCAGGGCATGACCAAACAGCTTGTCCGGACCGATCGCCTGCGGATCGGCCGTCATTACCGAGCCGACTGTCGTCGTATTGGCGTCCAGACCTTCGGCCAGGACCTTGAAGGCGAGATCGCGTTCGGTGCAAATACCGACCAGCTTGCCACCTGGCTGATCGACCACCAGTACGGCACCGAGGTGCATTTCCTTCATGTGCGCGGCCACGGCGCGAACGCTCTTTTCCGGGGTTGAGGTCAGAAATTCGCGTTTCTCTATAACCTTGATTACGGCTCGATTGAGCATGGCTGTCTCCTTATGGTTGATATTCAAAAGTAGAGACCGACAATGCCTGGCAAAAGTTTCACGACTGGTGGCGCGAATTGCACCGCTCAATTGGCGGGTCCGTCAGAGTACTGTTTCAATACCAAACATATCCAGTCCCAGCCAGCCGCCATCAAGAATCGCACAAACTCCACCTGGCCCGGGACAACCCGATCCCAGGTAGAGACTGCGCGCTAGAGGACTCTTGAAACCTGTCCGCGAAGATCAGGTAAGGTCGAAGCGATCAAGGTTCATCACCTTGTTCCAAGCCGCCACGAAGTCACGCACAAACATCGGCTGCGCGTCGCTACAGGCATAAACCTCAGCCACAGCTCGGAGTTGGGAGTTCGAACCAAAGGTGAGATCAACCTTGCTGCCGGTCCACTTGATTTCACCGGTTGTCCGATCCCGCCCTTCGAAAACACCTTCCGAGGTGGCCGACTTCTGCCACTTGGTGTTCATTTCAAGGAGATTCACGAAGAAATCATTGGTCAGCGTCTCCGGGCACTTGGTGAACACGCCGTGGGCGGAATGATCGAAGTTTGCATTCAGGGCGCGCAGGCCACCGATCAGCACTGTCATCTCGGGCGCGGTCAGCGTCAGCAACTGAGCCTGGTCCACCAACAACTCGGCCACCTCTCCCTCCAGCCCCGGGCGGACGTAGTTGCGGAACCCATCGGCGGCAGGCTCGAGCACGGCGAACGAATTCACATCGGTCTGCTCCTGCGAAGCATCCGTGCGCCCCGGCGCAAAAGGAACCGTCACGCCGTGCCCGGCCTTCCTGGCGGCTGCCTCGACGGCAGCGCAGCCAGCCAGAACGATCAGGTCGGCCAGCGAAATCTTCTTGCCGCCAACCTGAACGCCGTTGAAGTCCTTCTGGATTGCTTCCAGCTTCTGAAGAACCGTGGCCAGTTCGGCCGGCTGGTTGACTAGCCAATCCTTCTGCGGCGCCAGGCGAATACGCGCACCATTGGCCCCGCCGCGCTTGTCGCTGCCGCGGAAGGTGGATGCCGATGCCCAGGCAGTGGTCACCAGCTGGGCAATGGACAGACCGGAGGCGAGTATCTGTGCCTTCAAGGCGGCGATGTCCGGCTCATCGACCAAGGCGTGATCGGCCGCCGGAACCGGGTCCTGCCATATCAATGGTTCGGCTGGAACGAGCGGGCCGAGATAACGCGACAGCGGGCCCATGTCGCGATGCGTCAGCTTGAACCAGGCGCGGGCGAAGGCATCCGCGAACTGATCAGGATTCTCGTGAAAGCGCCGGGCAATCTTTTCGTAGTCCGGGTCAAAACGCAGGGCCAGGTCGGTGGTCAGCATCGACGGTGCGTGACGCTTCGACGGATCGTGGGCATCCGGCACCGTACCTGCGCCCATGCCATGCTTCGGCGTCCACTGGTGCGCCCCTGCCGGGCTCTTCGTCAGTTCCCATTCGTAGCCGAACAGGTTCCAGAAGAAGTTGTTGCTCCACTTCGTCGGAGTCGTGGTCCAGGTCACTTCCAGGCCGCTGGTGATCGTGTCCCCGCCCTTGCCGGTGCCAAAGCTGCTCGTCCAGCCCAGGCCCTGTTCCTCGATGCCGGCCGCTTCCGGCTCGACCCCGACATGTTTCGCATCGCCAGCGCCATGGGTCTTGCCGAAGGTGTGGCCGCCGGCAATAAGGGCCACCGTCTCTTCGTCGTTCATCGCCATGCGGGCGAAGGTCTCGCGAATATCCCGCGCCGCCGCCAGCGGGTCCGGGTTGCCATTGGGACCTTCCGGATTGACGTAAATCAGGCCCATCTGCACGGCACCGAGCGGATTTTCGAGATCGCGGTCGCCGCTGTAGCGCTGGTCATCCAGCCATTTGCTCTCGGAACCCCAGTAGATGTCTTCGTCCGGCTCCCAAGTGTCCTGGCGCCCGCCGGCGAAACCGAAGGTCTTGAAGCCCATCGATTCCAGCGCGACATTGCCAGTGAGGATCATCAGGTCGGCCCAGGATATTTTGCGGCCATACTTCTGCTTGATCGGCCACAGCAGCCGGCGTGCCTTATCGAGATTACAGTTGTCCGGCCAGCTGTTGAGCGGAGCAAAGCGCTGATTGCCGGTCCCGGCGCCGCCGCGACCGTCGCTGATGCGGTAGGTGCCAGCGCTGTGCCAGGCCATGCGAATGAAAAACGGTCCGTAGTGACCGAAGTCGGCGGGCCACCAGTCCTGCGAATCAGTCATCAAGGCCTGGAGGTCTTTGACGACGGCATCCAGATCGAGGCTCTTGAACTCCTCGGCGTAATTGAACGCCTCACCCATCGGGTCGGACTTGGCCGAGTGCTGGTGCAAAATGTTCAACTTCAGTTGATTGGGCCACCAGTCGGCGTTCGACGGGGCGCCGGCTACCGCGTGTTTGCGAACATCGCCCGCGAACGGGCACTTTGATTCGGTAGACATGTTTATCTCCTCTGCCTGTTGGTGATTGCCTGTACGGTCCAGTGTAGGTATTGGCCACCAATCAATCCAATAGCATTTGGCAATCCGTCCCATAGTCCGGCAAGCGCCCAAAGAAAAAGCCTGCCAACAAATTGGCAGGCTTTACTCGACTGGCGTCCCGTAGAGGGAGAGTGGAGCGGGCGATGAGAATCGAACTCACGGCTCTAGCTTGGGAAGCTAGGGTATTACCATTATACGACGCCCGCTCTGGGCAAGAAGGCTGCCATTCTAAGCGCACTCGGCGCCGGGTTCAATCTTCCTGAACGTCAGCCAGCTTCCGGTATTGGCCGGCGTGGAAAAGCAGCGGCGCCAGGGCCACGGTTTCGGTGAAATTCTCGACCCGACCGATAAAAATGGTGTGATCACCACCAGCGTGCGCCGCTTCATTGGCGACTTCGAAGGTGGCGCAGCAATTGGGGAAGACTGGGGCGCCACCAATCCCCTTTTGCCAGGGCAGACCGGCAAAGCGGTCGGTCGGCCAGGTGGCGAAACGGTTGGAGAGATCCTTCTGCTCAACCGAAAGGATGTTGATTGCGTGATGGCTGGCGTGGCGGAAGGCTTCGAGGTTGTGCGAACCGTTGTCGAGGCACCAGAGAACTAGGGCCGGCTCGAGCGAGACGGCAGAGAAGGCATTGACGGTCAGGCCGATCGGGTTCCCGTCCGGATCGATGGCCGTGACGATGGCGATGCCGGTGGCGAAGCGGCCAAGGGCATTGCGGAAAGCGCGGCTGTCGATTTGAGGTTGGGTCATCGGTGGCGATTGGGCTGGGGCCGGCGGAAAAAGGCCGTATTATCCGTGCTCCCGCAGCCCGCGTCGAGGCAGAATTTGGCAATGCCCCTCACCTTCACCAATCGTCTGATTGCCTGGCAAAAGCGCGCCGGGCGCCACGACCTGCCCTGGCAGAAGACCCGCGACCCTTACCGGATCTGGCTTTCCGAGATCATGTTGCAGCAGACGCAGGTCAGCACGGTGATTCCGTATTACCAGCGCTTCCTGGCCAGCTTTCCCGATGTGCAGGCCCTGGCTGCCGCCCCCATCGAAGCCGTGATCGAGCACTGGGCCGGCCTCGGCTATTACGCCCGGGCCCGCAATCTGCATCGCTGCGCGCAACGGGTTGCTGCCGAGTTCGCTGGCGAATTCCCGCAGTCGGCCGAACAACTGGCCGAACTGCCCGGCATCGGCCGCTCGACCGCGGCGGCGATTGCCGCCTTCGCCTTTGGTCAGCGCGCCGCGATCCTCGACGGCAACGTCAAGCGCGTACTCTGCCGGCAGTTTGGCGTCGAAGGCTTCCCCGGTCAGGCCGCCATCCACAACCAGCTCTGGGAACTGGCCGAGCGCCTGCTGCCCGCCGGTGACATCGAAGCCTATACTCAGGGCCTGATGGATCTCGGTGCGACGCTGTGCGGTCGGAGCCGGCCCCGGTGCGCCGACTGTCCGGTTGCGGCCGACTGCATCGCCCGCCGCGACGGGCGGCAGGGCGAGTTGCCGACGGCCCGCC
This sequence comes from Dechloromonas sp. A34, assembly GCF_026261605.1. NCBI lineage: Bacteria > Pseudomonadati > Pseudomonadota > Betaproteobacteria > Rhodocyclales > Azonexaceae > Dechloromonas > Dechloromonas sp. A34. The sequence continues at coordinate 70,177 of NZ_CP102486.1, read as the reverse complement.
CGCGGCCAGCCGTGCCGGAGCGCACGGCGAGCTTTGCCCTGATCGTCGACGATGGGCGCCTGCTGCTGGAACGCCGGCCGCCGAGCGGACTGTGGGGCGGCTTGCTGGTGCCGCCGGAAGGCGAAGTCGAAGGGACTCTGCAGCGCCTCGGCCTGAATTTAATTGCTCAGCGCCCACTACCGCCCTTGAAACATGCTTTCACGCATTTTCGGCTGACCCTGCACCCCGTGCTGTGCGAAGTGGAAAGGTCGCTCACGGTCGGCGAACCGGGTCTGGAATGGATAGCACTGGAGCGGGCCGCCGATGCCGGCGTACCGGCGCCGATCAGGAAACTGATCAGGCAGGTTGCCAACTCAAGGGATTGAGGCCCCAGCGCTCGAAGGTCTCGGCGCGGACGATCTGCCCGTAGTGATTGCCGACTTTCCGCGCCAGGTCCACTTCGATCGGGGTGACATACTGACGACGGCCAGCATGGAAGATCACCCGTACCACCGGGCGCAGAAGGTCGTCGTGATGCACCTCCTCGACCACCGCCAGATGTCCGCTTTCAAGCAGGACCAGCGTCCCGACCGGGTAGATGCCGATGGTGCGGACGAAGGCGGCGATCAGCGCCGGGTCGAACTGGGTCCCGCCCTGATCGTAAAGCTGACGCAGGGCGAGCGCCGGCGAGATGGCCGGCCGGTAGGGGCGGTCGGACGTCATCGCATCGTAGGTATCGACGATCGCCGCCATCCGGCCGACCACTGAGATCGCATCGCCGGCCATCCGGTAGGGATAGCCGCAGCCGTTATAGCGCTCGTGATGCTCGAGGACGACGGCGATCGAAGTTTCGGGAAGCCGGGCGGTCGCCTCGAGCACCGCCAGTCCTTCCTCGACATGGCTCTGCACAACCGAGTATTCGGCCTGGGAGAGCATCCCCGGCTTGGTGATCAGCTTGGCATCGAGCGCCGACTGGCCAATGTCCTTGACCATGGTGCCGAGCGCCATCTTTTCCAGTTCCGGCAACGCCATCCCCTGCTGCTGGCCGAAAGCGATGATCAGCGCCGCCGTCGCCACGGCGTGTTCGGTGGCGTAGCTCTCGGCCTGCTTGAGACGGGCCAGCGGGGCCAGCGCGTCCGGATTGCGGATCACCGATTCGATCATCTTCGCGACGACCGGTTCAAGACGGGCGGCATCGACACTACGGCCGCTGCGCGCCGCCAGCATCAGGTCGGTGACCGTGCCATTGGCCTCGACGATCAGGCGCCCGGAACGCCGCCTTTCCTCGCCGAGCGAGACGGTCAGCGGCTTGGCCTTGAGCCGCTCGGCCAGCGAAACGTACTTGCGTTCAGGCTCGATGACCGGGGCCAACGGTGCGGGCGGCGCCGGCGGCAAATCAAGCCCCTTCTCGGTGTCAATGCTGACTTCGACGATCCCTTCCTCGAGCAGCCGGCTGACCTGGGTGTCATCCCGGACCGCAAATTTCTGCCGCCAGATCGAATGCTCCAGCCAGTGCTTGTGCAGATCCACGACATACATGCCGGGAATCAATTGGTGGATGGAAATCTTGCGGATCACCCGGGCGCTCCTGGGCTACTTTCCCGCAGCGTCCGCGGCGGGCCGCTCGGCCTTGCGCATCTTTTCGGCGACCCGAGCCGCGTGATCGGCCTGCTTCTTGCGCTGCTTTTCTTCTTCGGCGGCCTTGCGCCGGACACCTTCTTCGGCCTTGGTCGCCTTGGCGGCGCGGGCCGCAGCTTCTTCGGCCGCCCCCGCCTGGAGTGCCGTAGCCGTTTCGGTTTCTCTCACCTGAAGATCGGCTTCGTGCTGGCGCTCCGCCTCGGCCCGGCGCTTGTCCTTCTCGGCCAACTGCTCCTTCCTGACCTCACGCTCCTGCGCCTTGCCCTGATTTTCGAGGCGCCTCACCTCGCGCATCGCGGCCATGTGTTCGCTGCGTGCCTCGTCCAGACAGGCGTTGACGCGAAATTTCTTGAAACATCCGGACTTCTTCTGGTCCAGCCGTTCGTCGGCTTCGACCTGGCGTCCCCGGGCCTCGGCCTGGAGCGCTGCCGCGTCATCCAGCCGCTGCTGCCAATCGGCTTGCTGATCGGGACTGCTTCCGCCATCCGCTGCCAGTACCGAGCAACTGATGACGAGCATGGCGATCAGGCGGGCAACCATTGATAGGGATCGATTTTCCATTTTTCGTAATTCTCGAAGCTGGCGATGCGGTCCTGCACCTTGGAGAGATCGACGATCTCCGGCGGAATGTAATGCAGTTTGCCGGCATGATAGAAAATGCGCACCATCGGTTCGAGCAGGCTTTTTTCGTTTTGTTCGATCACGACGCCAATCCGCTTGCTATCGAGCTGGACCAGGGTGCCGGTTGGGTAGATGCCGACCGCACGGATGAAGGCCTGGACCAGTTGCGGATCGAAGTGGTGGCTGCTCCATTCGAGCAGCTTCTTCAGCGCCTGAGTCGGCGACATTCCCTTGTGATAGACCCGGTCCGAGGAAATGGCATCGTAGACATCGACGATGGCAGCCATCTGTCCGTAGAGCGAAATCCCGCCCCGGCCAGCTTGCCCGGATAGCCGGTGCCGTCGAAACGTTCGTGGTGCTCGCTGGTGACCTGCATGGCCGTTTCGCCGACGCCAGGCGTCTGGCGCAGCAGGGCGACGCCCTGCGCGACGTGCGACTTTATGTGTTCGAATTCGTCGTCGCTGAGCTTGGCCGGCTTGTTGAGGATGGCATCGGCCACCCGCGCCTTGCCGACATCGTGCAGCAACCCACCGAGGGCAATCTCCTTGATGACTTCCCGGGGCAGCTTCATGCCCGGCCGAAGGCGACCAACAGCGCACAGACACTGACCGAATGCTCGAAGGTGTAATCGTCGTGGTTCTTCAAACGAGCCAGCGGCAGCAGCGCATCCTGGTTGCGGAAGATGGAGTCGACCATGTGCTCGACCAGCGGTTCGACACGATCGATCTCGATCTGCTGACCGAGCCGGATATCGTCCATCATATGGCGGACGATCTTGTTGGCTTCGCCATGCAGCCGGCGCGCACGAGCTGCTTCGTCCTTTAACTCGCTGACGACCGGCTTTTCCGGCTGCTTGCGGGCAATGTCCTGTAGCCGGCGCTCGAGATCGGCATTAACCTCGCGCTCAGTCGGCGCCTCGCGGACATCGGCCCCCTTGGCGGTGTCGATATACAACTCGCGAATGCCAATACTGACAATCTTGTCGACAGTCGCCTGATCCCGCACGCGGAAGGCGTTGTAGATGAAGGGGTGATCCATCCAGCCGCAATTCAGATCATGGATGTACATGCCCGGCTTGAGCTGGTCGGTGCGAATCTGCTTGATCATGGCGACTATGCGTGGCGAATTTGACCGATTCTAGCGCATCACGACCGCTATAATCCGAGCCCTCATGATCGCCCTCCGCCAAGTCACCTTCGCCCGCGCCGGCCGCCCCCTGGTCATCGACGCCTCCGTTCAACTGCACCCCGGCTGGAAGGTCGGTGTCGTCGGCGCCAACGGCTGCGGCAAGTCCAGCCTGTTCGCCCTGCTCGCCAACGAATTGCACGCCGAATCCGGCGATGTCGAAATCCCGGCCAGCTGGCACATCGCCCGCGTCACCCAGGAAACGCCGGCCCTGCCCGATGCCGCGCTGGAGTTCGTACTCGACGGCGACGTCGAGCTGCGCCGGGTCGAACGCGAATTGGCCGCTGCCGAAGCACGTGGCGACGGCGTCGCGATCGGTCATCTGCATGCCCGCTACGGCGAAATCGAAGGTTATTCGGCCAAGGCCCGCGCCGCCGAAGTCCTACACGGCCTCGGCTTCAAGGATGCCGATTTCGCCCGTCCGGTCGCCGACTTCTCCGGCGGCTGGCGGGTCCGCCTCAACCTGGCCCGCGCCCTGTCATGCCGTGCCGACCTGCTGCTGCTCGACGAGCCGACCAACCACCTCGACCTCGACGCCGTCTTCTGGCTGGAAAGCTGGCTCAAGAACACGCCGGCGACCCTGCTGCTGATTTCGCACGACCGCGACTTTCTCGATGCCGTGGTCGGCCAGATCATCTCGATCGACCTCCAGCGCCTGTCCCTGACCAGTGGCGGCTATTCCGACTACGAACGAGCCCGCGCCGCCCGCCTGGCCAACCAGCAGTCGGCCTTCGAAGCCCAGCAGCGCGAAATTGCCCACCTCAACAGCTTCGTCGAACGCTTCCGCGCCAAGGCCACCAAGGCCCGCCAGGCGCAAAGCCGGATCAAGACGCTGGAGCGCATGGAAATGGTCGCCGCCGCCCACGTCGATTCACCTTTCCATTTCAGCTTCCGCCAGCCAAACGCCCTGCCCGATCCGCTGCTGAGCATCGAAAGAGCCTCGGCCGGCTATGCCGACCGCAAGATTCTCGACAATGTCTCGCTGACCCTGCGACCCGGCTGCCGCATCGGCCTGCTCGGCCGCAACGGCGCCGGCAAATCGACGCTGATCAAGTTGCTGGCCGGCACCATCGCCCAGCAAGGCGGCGAGCGCAAGGAAGCCAAGGCGCTGAATATCGGCTATTTCGCCCAGCACCAGCTCGAACAGCTGCGCCCGGACGAATCGCCGCTGCAGCATCTGGTCCGCCTCGAACCGACCACACCGGAACAGGAATTGCGCGACTATATCGGCGGCTTCGACTTCCGCGGCGACATGGCGACGCGCGCCATCGAACCCTTCTCCGGCGGCGAGAAATCGCGCCTGGCCCTGGCCCTGCTGATCCGTACCAAGCCCAACCTGCTGCTGCTCGACGAGCCAACCAACCACCTCGACCTCGAAATGCGCGAAGCCCTGACCTTCGCCATGCAGGATTTCGAAGGCGGCATGGTCTTCGTCTCGCACGACCGCCACCTGCTACGCACCTGCGCCGACGAACTGCTGCTGGTGGCCGACGGCAAGGCCAGCGAATTCGACGGCGACCTCGACGACTACGCCGCCTGGCTGGCCAGCCAGCGCAATGCCGAGAAAGCGGCCGAACCGGAAGTCGCGGCCGAAAAGACCGAACGTCTGCAACAACGCGCCGATGCCAAGGCCAACCGGCAGGCTTTGTTGGCGCAACGCCGGCCGCTGGTCAAGGAAATCGAGCAGTTGGAACGCAAGCTGGCCAAGTGGAATGAGGAAAAGGCGGCTTTGGATGCTTTGTTCGCCGATCCGGAGTTCTACACGACGGTTGACCGGATGAAGAGCGAGGAACTGCATCGTCAGGCCGGGCTGCTCGGCGAGCAGATCGATGAGGCGGAGATGCGCTGGTTGGAAGTACATGAGGCGCTGGAAGCGTTGCCGGCCGCAGACTGATTGCTGGCTACCGGCCAGGCCATTTCCCGCATCGCTGACCGCCGGGCCACTCCCTTTGTATTTTCCATCGGTTGACCTCGAACCGCCACTCCGGAAACACTTGCCGATGTGCCACCTTCCCCCGTCCTCTTCATGACCTCAGACGCTCCGAACCAGACTCCGGATTCAAGTGCGCTCCGGCGAGCAACTGACGCTGCAGCGCTGAAATTCAAGGAATCCGACATAGCGTCGATGGCCCGCCACCGGGCGGCACTTGCCGATGGCGAAGTTGAAACCATTGATATGGATGGCGCGCTCCCCGGCGGCCATGTGGATGATACCCATGCCCATGCTGCGGCCAGCGGCCCGGCCAGCCCCCCGTTGACGGCGGAACAAAGGAAAATACGGCTGCAGGTGGTGACCTTCAAACACTCGCTTGAGGGCTTTGAAGTTACCGACCCATTGTCCCGGGTCGGCATCTCGGACATCAAGCGCGGCGATGTCATCGCCATCGAAACCATCGTCGGTCAGCTCTATTTGCAGATCATCGACCGGATCAAGGGCGTGCGCAAAGATACCGGCGAAATCCTCTGCGAATGCCATTACGACCTTCACGAGCAAAACATCCCGAAACACGCGGCCAGCATTCAGCTGCCCATTTGCAGCAAGAACTTCATCATCACCAATCCGGACGGCAGCACCCGCCTCGCCAGCCGAAAACTGAAAATGAGCACGGACGCGGAGCTTCCCCTCCATGTCAGCAATCTTCTCGATGAGCGCTTTTTCGGCAGCCTGGCGATCCATGCCAGTCCGCAACCCGACAAGCTACGGCCGATCGATCTGGCACGCTGGTTCATCCGCATGGCGCTCAGGTTCAAAGCGCTGATCGACGAGCACAACCGATTGGAGCGTGAAAAGCAGGCGCGAAAAGAAGAACAACGCCAGCAGAAAAAGGCCGCTCGACAACAAGCGATCGAGGCCAAGAAAAACAAACGCTAGACATCTGGCCATTCCGCTCAGCCGAACCCCACCCCGCATCAGGTAAAATCCCTTTTTTCCGAACACGCCCGCTGGAGCCCAACCGTGCAAATCGTCTGCCTTGACCTCGAAGGGGTCCTCGTCCCCGAAATCTGGATCGAATTCTCCAAGCGCACGGGTATTCCCGAGCTGATGCGCACGACGCGCGATGAACCGGATTACGACAAGCTGATGACTTATCGCCTGGACATCCTGCGCCAGCACAAGCTCGGCCTGCCGGACATCCAGAAGGTGATTGGCGAGATGGGTCCGATGCCAGGCGCCCGCGCCTTCCTCGACAAGCTGCGCGAGGATTATCAGGTGATCATCCTGTCCGACACCTTCTACGAATTCGCCCACCCGCTGATGCGCCAGCTCGGCTGGCCGACACTGTTCTGCCATTCGCTGGAGGACGACGCCGAGGGCATGCTGGTCGCCTACCACCTGCGCATGCCGGACCAGAAGCGCGAGGCGGTCAAGCGCTTCAAGGAACTGAATTTCAAGATCGTCGCCGCCGGCGATTCGTACAACGATACCGCGATGCTCGGCGAAGCGCATGGCGGCATCCTGTTCCACCCGCCGGAAAACGTCATCCGCGAATTCCCGCAGTATCCGGTCGTGCTCAATTACGACGACCTGCGCAGCGAGATCGACAAGGCATTCGTCAAGGCCGCCTGAGTCAAAGCCCATGCATAGCGACCGTTTCTACACGCTCTCAGCCTCCTGTCCCGATCAGGTCGGGATCATTGCCAAGGTATCCGGTTTCATTGCCGGCAATGGCGGCTGGATTCTCGAATCGAGTTTCCATTCGGACGTGCTGACCAGTCGCTATTTCATGCGCATCGAGATCAAGGCCGATTCGCTACCTTTCCTGCTCGCCGAATTCCGCGAACGCTTCCGCACGGAAGTCGCCGAGCCGCTGTCGATGACCTGGCAGATCAACGACAGCGCGGTCAAGAAGCGCGTCGTGGTGCTGGTATCCAAGCAGGAGCACTGCCTCTACGACCTGCTGGCGCGCTGGCAGGCCAGGGAACTCGACATCGAGATTCCCTGCGTCATTTCCAACCACGACACCTTCCGCGGTTTCGTCGAGTGGCACGGCATCCCCTTCCACCATGTGCCGGTTACTGCCGACAACAAGGCCGGGGCCTACGCCGAGATCCAGCGCATTTTCGACGACGTGCGCGGCGATTCGATGGTGCTCGCCCGCTACATGCAGGTGCTGTCGCCGGCGCTGTGCGACGCGCTGGCCGGCAAGATCATCAATATCCACCATTCTTTCCTGCCCAGCTTCGCCGGCGCCAAGCCTTACCACCAGGCCTACACGCGCGGCGTCAAGCTGATCGGTGCGACCTGCCACTATGTGACCAGCGAGCTCGATGCCGGGCCGATCATCGAGCAGGACGTGATCCGCATCGACCATTCGGACTCGCCGGAAGACATGGTGCGCTACGGCAAGGACATCGAGAAGACCGTGCTCGCCCGCGGCCTGCGCTACCACCTGGAAGACCGGGTGCTGGTCCATGGCAACAAGACCGTGGTTTTCCGCTAAGCCATGCTGATCCGCCGTAACGAGTCGCTGTTGCTAGTGGTCGATGTCCAGGCCAAGCTGGCGCCGGCCATCTTCGAGCGAGAAGCGGCGGTGGCCAACACTGTCCGCCTGCTAACCGCGGCAGGTCTGCTCGGCGTTCCGAGTTTCGCCTCGGAACAGTACGTACGCGGCCTCGGTTCGAGCCTGCCAGAAATCCGTAGCGCCGGAAGCACGGCCCGTTTCTTCGAGAAAATGCATTTCTCCTGTACCGGCGAACCCGGGGTGGTCGACATGCTGCGCGCCACCGGCCGTCGGCAGATCGTCCTGACCGGCATGGAAGCCCATGTCTGCGTCCTACAAACCGCCTTCGGGCTGATCGACGCCGGCTTTACCGTTTTCCTGGTGGCCGACGCCGCTTCGTCGCGTTCGCCGGAGAATCGCTCGGCAGCAATCGAGCGGATGCGGGCCGGCGGCGCCCGCATCGTGACCAGCGAAATGGTACTTTTCGAGTGGCTGGAAAAAGCGGGAACCGACGAGTTCCGCAGCGTTCTCCCGCTGATCAAGTAGGATCACCGGGGGGCCGGCAACCCGCGGAATAATCTGTTAGCATCGCTGCCAGCCCATCGTCCGGACCCCTCCGGTCGCCCCCATCCCAGGTGAGGTTCGCGGTTGCCCACTTCCAGACCATCCCGCCTTCTGTTTCTCGATCTGCGCAGCAGTAAGCGACTCGCGCAGCCCGGACTCCCTGGCCTGGAACCGGTCAATCCATCGGCGAACGGCGAATGTCAGGCCGCCAAGGCCGCACTGGCAGTTTTCGTCGCGGTCGACGGCGATGCTGCCTATCAGGACTGGCGGCAACGCTTTCATCCGATGTGCCCGGATGCCTTTCCGCATGTCGTCCTGCTCGATCCCTATTGTCCGGATCTGGCGCGCCGGGCGCTGAACGACGATGCCGCCGACTGCTGTGCGCTCGAGGATCTCGAACGCATGGCCTTGATTGTCGCGCGCCTCAAACGGCAATCCCGGGAAAATGCACGCGGCGATCCGGAAACCGACGAGCTGGCTTTGTCTTTCCGCCTGCAGACCACCCTCGACACGCTGCCCAGCCCAATCTTCATCAAGAACCGCGAAGGCCGCTACATAGGCTGCAACAAGGCCTTCGAGGCTTACCTCGGCCTCGCGCGCGCGCAGATCATCGGCCGCACGGTCTATGACGTTGCCCCGCACGAACTGGCCCAGGTCTATGAAAAGGCCGACCAGGAGCTGATGCAGACCGGTGGCACCCAATCTTACGAAGCCAACGTGTGCTATGCCGACGGCACGCATCACGACGTCATCTTCCACAAATCGGTTTTCCGGAACGCCGCCGGGGAAGTTGATGGCATTTCCGGCACCATGCTGGACATCAGCGAGCGCAAACGCCTGGAGCAGCAGTTGGCGGTCGCCGCATCAACCGATTTCCTGACCGGCATCTACAATCTGCGAACCTTCTACGATCTGGCGAGCCACGAATTCAAGCGTTTCGTTCGCAATGGCGGCAGCCTGTCGCTGATCGTGATCGATCTCGATTATTTCAAGGAAATCAACGACAACTTCGGGCATGCCATCGGTGACGAGGCATTGCGTCAACTGGTCAGGGCGGTCAAGGAAAACCTGCGGGACCAAGACATCTTTGCCCGGGCCGGCGGCGACGAATTCCGCATCCTGCTGCCCGGAACCCAAACGGCGGGCGCCGCGCTGGTCGCCGAACGCATCCGTAGCGCGGTCAGCCAGCTAGCGATCGACAGCCCACGCGGCAGCACGACCCTGACGATCAGCGCCGGCATCTGCTCCTGCCTGCCGGGCGACGAAAGCCTGGACGAGGTGACCAAACGCGCTGATGCAGCGCTCTACATGGCCAAGGCGGCGGGACGAAACTGCATTCATCCGCAATTCGGCGGCGAATAAAAAACGGGCACCCGAAGGTGCCCGAAGGGAGAGAGACTAAGTCCTCTGCTAAGTACCGTTGAGCCAGAGGCTGGTAGCTGGACCAGCCTCTGCGCCCAAGGTCTTAGTGGTGATAGGCGGTTTCGCCGTGCGAGGTAAGGTCGAGGCCTTCGCGCTCTTCCTCTTCCGGCACCCGTAGGCCGATCACGATATCCACCAGCTTGAAGGCGACTACCGAGACCACACCGGACCAGACGATCACGGTGCCCACGCCCCAAGCCTGGGAGATGACCTGAGCGGTCATGTCGTAGGCACCGACGGCGTTGGCGACGTAGTCATAGACACCCGTGCCACCCAGCGCCGGGTCGGCGAAGACACCGGTCAGCATGGCACCGAGGATGCCGCCGACGCCATGGACGCCGAAGACGTCAAGGGAGTCATCGGCACCGAGCATCTTCTTCAGACCATTGACGCCCCACAGGCAGATCACGCCAGCCAGCAGGCCGATGATGATGGCGCCCATGACACCGACGAAGCCGGCAGCCGGGGTAATCGCCACCAGACCGGCAACCGCACCGGAAGCAGCACCCAGCATGGAAGGCTTGCCCTTAAGGATCCATTCCGCAAACATCCAGGACAGCGCGGCGCAGGACGTCGCAACCCAAGTGTTGACCATGGCCAAAGCAGCACCGCCGGAGGCTTCGAGAGCGGAGCCAGCGTTGAAGCCGAACCAGCCGAACCACAGCAGGGAAGCACCGATCATCGTGAAGGTCAGCGAGTGCGGGGCCATCGAGACGTTGCCCAGACCGGTCCGCTTGCCGATCATGTAGGCACCGACCAGGCCGGCGATCGCGGCATTGATATGCACCACGGTACCGCCTGCGAAGTCGAGAGCGCCCTTCTGGAACAGGAAGCCAGCGGTCTTGCCGGCAGCTTCGCCAGCGGCGGCATCGATGTAGGCATCAGGACCTGCCCAGTACCAGACCATGTGGGCCATCGGGATGTAGGAGAGCGTGAACCAGATCACCATGAAGACCAGGACGGCGGCGAACTTGGCGCGTTCGGCGAAGGCACCGACGATCAGGCCGCAGGTGATGGCCGCGAAAGCGCCCTGGAAGATTACGAAGGCCAGTTCGGAGATGACCACGCCCTTGGAGAAGGTGGCACCAACCGATTCGACCGTCACGCCCTTCAGGAAGAGCTTGTCGAGAACCCCGAAGAACTCGTTGCCTTCGGTGAAGGCCGCCGAGTATCCGTAGATAACCCAGAGCACCGAAATCAGCGAGAAGGTGACGAAGACCTGCATCAGCACCGAGAGCATGTTCTTGGTGCGGACGAGGCCGCCGTAGAACAGGGCCAGACCGGGGATGGACATCAGGATGACCAGCGCGGCGCAAACCATGACCCAGGCGTTGTCGCCCTTGTTGACAACGGGTGCAGGAGCGGCAGCCGGAGCGGCCGCTTCAGCCGCAGCAGGAGCGGCGGCAACTGCCGCGGCCACTACCGGCTCGGCAACTTTTTCTTCAGCCCAGGCCGGGGCGCCGAAACTGACGGCGCCGACCAGAGCGAGCAAGGCAAATAGGCGTTTCATGGGTCGCTCCTTACAGGGCATCGGTACCGGTTTCACCGGTCCGGATACGAACAACTTGTTCGAGGTCGAAGACGAAAATCTTGCCGTCGCCGATCTTGCCGGTGCTGGCGGATTTTTCGATGGCTTCGATGATCTGGTCGATCTGCTCGGATTTGACGGCAGCTTCGATCTTCACCTTGGGAAGGAAGTCGACGACATATTCGGCACCCCGATACAGCTCGGTATGCCCTTTTTGCCGGCCGAAACCCTTCACTTCAGTGACCGTGATCCCTTGCACGCCAATGGCGGACAAGGCTTCACGCACTTCGTCAAGCTTGAACGGCTTGATGATGGCGGTAACGAATTTCATGATGAGAGTTCCTCAAAGGATTGAAATTTTCGTTCCCCCGCCGGCTCCGGCCGGTACGCCTGCGGGGGAAGGTCTAAAGATGATTAGAAAGTGCGGGAAACGGAAACCACAACGGTGTCCTTGCCAGAGTCGTACTGGTAGCCGCTGGCCTTGGTGAACAGGTAGGGCTGGTAGGAAGAGGCGTTCTTGCTACCCTTGGCATCGGTACCGATGTAGGCGGCCCCGATCACCCAGCCGTTGATGTCCTTGGTCACGCCGAGCTTCCAGTCGGTGTAGTCAGCATTGGCCTGATTCTTGACGTCCATGTAACCGACATGGCCGTTGATGCCCCAGCCGCTACCCAGGTCGAAGTTGGCTGACAGGTCACCGTACATCGAGCCACGCGTACCCTTGGAGGTGGCGGTACCGGTGTTATCAAAGCCGCGCATCGAGAAATAGTCGTCCACCGAGTAGTAAACCTTGGCGGAAATGAACTTCCAGGAAGCACCCAGGTAAAGTTCCTTGTTGGTGACGGTGTCGCCGTTGTTCTTGCCACCGTTAACGCTGCTGCCCGGGTAGTAATAGAAGATACCGCCGACATCCAGGCCGAAGTCGCCGAACGCAGCCTTGTAACCACCGTAGAGGTCCATTTCGATGTTGCCGTCGGGGAAGCCGGCGGAAGAATCGACGTTGGAGTTCCAGTTACCGACATAGAGGCCGCTGGAGTGGCTGTAATCGAAGCCGCCCTGGATGGCCGGGTGGGAAGCCGTCTGGGCGATGCCGCGGAAACGGTATTCGCTGAACAAGCCAACGTTGGCAGTCAGCGTGTGCGGACTGGCTTCGGCAGCAGCCGGGGCGGCCGTCTGGGCAAAGGCGGGAGCGGCGAAAGCGCCGACGAGGGCCAAGGCGATAAGGGATTTCTTCATGGTTTCTCTCCTGTTGAATGATGCGAATGCAAAAAATTGAATTGTGCAATACAGCGATAGCATGAGCTGTGCCAGCTTGTTTTCTTGATAACAATCAAAGGCTTTTGTTTCGCATCGCTGGTAATGCACCAAGTTCGCGCACCAAAGCTGTGCGGTTACATAATGTTACGCACCAGACGCGAGCAGCGCTCAGAAAGGCGAAATTTCTCCCTGTGATACACTGGTCATATCACGGAGGAACCCCATGCTTGATCCCAAAATCCTGGAAGAATTCGGTGCCAAGATGAGCGCCCTGCTGGCCAACTCGCCGGCCAAAGACATTGAAAAGAATGCCAAGGCAGTGATGAGCGGCGTATTTTCCAAACTCGATTTGATCACCCGCGAGGAATTCGATGTGCAAGCCGAAGTACTGGCCCGCACCCGCGAAAAACTCAAGGGACTGGAAGCCCGCGTCGACGCGCTGGAAAAAGCCCGCGCGGGCCAGTAACCCGGCATGGCGCTGGCCATCGCTCACAGCCGCGGGCTGGATGGCCTGAACGCGCCGCCGGTCCTGGTCGAAGTCCATCTCGCCAGCGGCCTGCCCAGCTTCACCCTGGTCGGCCTGCCCGACACCGAAGTCAAGGAAGCGCGTGACCGGGTGCGGGCGGCGATTGTCAATTCCGGTTTCGAATTTCCCAGCAAGCGCATTACGGTCAACCTGGCCCCAGCCGATCTGCCCAAGGAATCCGGTCGTTTCGACCTGCCGATCGCCCTCGGCATTCTCGCCGCCAGCAACCAGACCCCCACCAAGGCCCTGGCCGATTACGAATTTGCCGGCGAACTCTCGCTTTCCGGCGAGTTGCGGCCGGTCCGCGGTGCGCTCGCCATGGCGCTGCAAACGGCGGGCAACGGCAAGGCGTTCATCCTGCCCGAAGCCAGCGCCCGGGAAGCCGCTCTGACTGGTTCCGGCGAAATCCTTGGCGCCAAATCACTGCTTGAGGTCTGCGCCCATCTGGCGGGCCGGAGCACACTAGCGCCGGCAACCGCAGTCGCCAGCCCAGAAACCCTGGGCTTCCCGGACCTCGCCGAAGTACGCGGGCAAGCTCAAGCCAAACGGGCACTGGAGATTGCCGCCGCCGGATCTCACTCGCTCCTCATGGTCGGCCCACCCGGTTCGGGCAAATCGATGCTTGCCGCCCGCCTGCCCGGCCTGATGCCAGCACTCGACGGTGACGCCGCCAAGTCTTCGGCTGCGGTCCTCTCGCTGGTCGGCCAGTTCCGACCGGAATGTTTCGGAATTCGTCCCTATCGCCAGCCACACCATACTGCCTCAGCGGTAGCCCTGGTCGGCGGCGGCAACCCGCCGCGACCAGGCGAGATCAGTCTGGCCCACCAAGGGGTGCTTTTTCTCGATGAGCTGACCGAGTTCGACCGCAAGGTGCTCGAAACCCTGCGCGAACCGCTTGAGACCGGGCGGATCCATATCGCCCGCGCCGCCCGCCAGGCTGAATTTCCTGCCGAGTTTCAACTGGTTGCCGCGATGAATCCCTGCAGTTGTGGCTTCATGGGTCACGGGAACGGCAAATGCCGGTGCACGCCGGATCAGATTGCCCGATATCGCGGCAAGCTGTCAGGGCCTTTCCTCGACCGCATTGACCTACTGATCGAAGTCCCGGCCTTACCTGCCGATGCCTTGGCCGGCAAGCCGGAGGGCGAAGCCTCGGCCACTGTCCGCGCCCGGGTGGAAATCGCCCAGGGCCGGCAACGGGCCCGTCAGCAAAAACCCAATGCCCGGCTGAGTGCTGCCGAAGTCGATGCCTGTTGCACCCCGGACGAAGCCGGCAGCAAACTGCTCAAACAGGCGACCAGCCAGCTCGATCTCTCGGCCCGAGCCTGGCACCGCATCCTCAAAGTTGCCCGCACCATCGCCGACTTAGCCGGCAGCGACAGCGTTCGCGCCGCGCACGTCGGCGAAGCCATCCAGTATCGCCGGTTCGCCCGTGGCTGAGCCGGAAGCTCGGACCAGCACGCGCGGCATCGCGCTGCTGCTGGCTGCACTGTCGGCGCTCGGCCCGTTTTCGATCGACGCCTACCTGCCGTCCTTTCACGACATCGCCGAAAAGCTCGGTGCCAGCCAACTCGAGGTGCAGCAGACGCTGTCCGCCTACCTGCTCGCCTTTGCCGTGATGACCCTGTGGCACGGCGCAATATCGGACCGTTTCGGGCGCCGTCGCGTCATTCTGATCGCCCTCGCCCTGTTCGGAGTGGCTTCGGCCGGTTGCGCCTTCGCTACCCGCATCGAACACCTGTGGTTCTGGCGGGCGATGCAGGGCATCACCGCCGGCGCCGGCATCGTCATCAGCCGCGCCATCGTCCGCGACCTCTTCGACGGCGCTTCGGCCCAGCGCCTGATGTCGCAAATCACGATGATGTTCGCCCTGGCCCCGGCCATCGCACCGGTCATCGGCGGCTGGCTGCAGACCTTCTTCGGCTGGCGCTCGGTGTTTGTCTTTCTGGTGCTGGCCACCGTCGCCCTCTGGCTGGCCTGCTGGAAACTGCTGCCCGAGACCCTGCCGCCGGAAAAGCGCCAGTCCCTGCGCCCCGCCTACCTCGGCCGCAGCTACTGGAAGGTGATGACCTCGCCCGCTTTCCTGTTCGCCTGCGCCGCGCTGTCGCTGAATTTTGCCGGCTTTTTCATCTATGTATTGTCGGCCCCGGTTTTCCTGATGCAGCACCTCGGCGTCCCGGAAACCGGCTTTCTCTGGCTGTTCGGTCCGGCCATGGGCGGCCTGATGACCGGCGCCTGGCTCTCCGGTCGCCTGGCCGGCAGGATTTCACTGGGCCGCACCATCGCCCTCGGCTATCTGGTGATGGGCAGTGCGGCGACCATCAACCTCGGCCTCAACTTCGCCCTGCCGCCCGCCTTGCCGTGGAGCGTCATGCCGCTATTCATCTACACCAGCGGGATGTCCCTGGCCATGCCCTGCCTGACCATTCTGGCCCTCGATCCCTTTCCGGCCCAGCGTGGTCTGGCCGCCTCCTGTCAGACCTTCTTCCAGTCCGGCTTCAACAGCCTGGCTGCCGCCCTGATCGCGCCGGCGCTGTGGGGATCGACACTCAGTCTGGCCCTCGGCATGGCCGGCCTGATGGCCGTGGGCGGTTGCGCTGCCCTCGCCCACCAGAAATCACGACTGCTGCCAGGGTAGGCCGCGTTGGCGCCAGCCGCCGAGGGTGCCGCGGTGGAAATTCTCGTCGAGCGGTCCCTCGAAGCCTCCCAGCACATTGATCACCGCACTGAACCCCGCCGCCTCCAGCGCCTCGCCGGCATACAACGAGCGATGGCCGCTGCGGCAGATCAGCAGCACCGGGCAGCTCAGGTCGCGCTTGACCAGGCGTTTCACCTTGTCGACGAATTCGGGATCGACCTCCCAATCCGGCCCCTCCTGCCAGGCGACATGTTCGGCTCCGATCGGGTGGCCGACATACATGTGTTCGATTTCCGTCCGGCAATCGACCAGCACCGCCTGCGGGTTTTTCTGGAGCAGGGCATGGGCGGCGCCGGGATCGAGGTGGTGCATGGGACAGTCCGTAAATTAGAGTCTGGCGATATTATGAAAGTAAGCCGAGCTCGACGTAAACTCTCGTCATAATCAATCCCGGAGCCATGATGAAACTTCCTGTCAGGATCGCCACCACTGCTGCCGCCATCGTCACCGCCCTGTTGCCGGCCTGCGATGTCGTCAATCTCCGGGAAATAAAACCCGGCCTGACGACTGCCGCCGAAGTCCGTACCCGCATGGGCGAGCCCGGGTTTCAACACTGGAACGATGACGGCACGGCAACCTGGGAATACAGCCGACAGCCGAGCGGCGTCCATTGCTACATGATCAGCTTCGACCGCCAGCAGGTCGTCAGCAAGGTCGAACAGGTCCTGAATGCGGCCAATTTTGCCCGCGTCCGCGACGGCATGGCCAAGGATGATGTCCGCCGCCTGCTCGGCGCCCCCGGCTCCAAAGTGGTTTTCGACAACCTGCAGGAAGAAATCTGGGAATGGCGGGTCGAAGGCGTTCCCCCGATCGAGGAAACCTACTTCATGGTCCATTTCGACACGACCCACGGCGGCGTCAAGAAGACCTCGCAGCGGGTAGCGACGAAAGGCTAGATAAATCAAGGCGCTTGGCAGTCGGGACCATGGCCGGTAAACTACAGCCTCTGCCGAGGAGCGCTGCGACCCTGCGATGGGGCCAGGCTCGGCAATGATCAACGGCGCTCGCAAACCATAAGCCGGTTTGTGGCGCCGTTTGTTTTTGCGGCGTCCCCGGTATTCCCGCTTTGCCGAGGTGATCATGATGCAACCTGACCGTTCCGCCGAACTCTCCGCCCTCCTTCAACAGCGCCTGCTCGTCCTCGACGGCGCGATGGGCACCATGATCCAGCGCCACGGCCTGCAGGAAGCGGACTATCGCGGCGAGCGCCTTAAGGATCACCCGCACGACCTCAAGGGCAACAACGACCTGCTGGTCCTGACCCGGCCCACCATCATCGGCGGCATCCACCGGGCCTACCTCGAGGCTGGTGCCGATATCCTCGAAACCTGCACCTTCAACTCGACCGCCGTCTCGCAGGCCGACTACAAACTCGAAGCACTGGTCCATGAACTGAATTTCGAGGGCGCCCGCCTGGCCCGCGAACTGTGCGACGAATTCACCGCCGCCAACCCGGCCAAGCCGCGTTTCGTCGCTGGCGTGCTCGGCCCGACCAGCCGCACCGCCTCGATTTCGCCGGATGTGAACGATCCGGGCTACCGCAATGTCACTTTCGACGAACTGGTCACCGACTATCTCGCCGCGATCCAGGGCCTGGTCGACGGCGGCGCCGACATCCTGTTGGTCGAAACCGTGTTCGACACTCTCAACGCCAAGGCCGCGCTGTTCGCCATCGAGACCTTCTTCGAGCGCGCCGGCCGCCGCTGGCCGGTGATGATCTCGGGCACCATCACCGACGCTTCTGGCCGCACATTGTCCGGCCAGACCGCCGAAGCCTTCTGGAATTCGCTTAACCACATCAAACCCTTGAGCTTCGGCCTGAACTGCGCACTCGGCGCCAAGGAACTGCGCCAGTATGTCGAAGAGCTGTCGCGCGTCTGCGACTGCTACGTCTCGGCCCACCCCAACGCCGGCCTGCCCAACGCCTTCGGCGGCTACGACGAAACGGCCGAAATGCTGGCCGACGAAATCGAGAGCTGGGCCAAGTCCGGCATCGTCAATATCGTCGGCGGCTGCTGCGGCACCTCGCCGGAACACATCAACGCCATCGCCGAGCGGGTTGCCACCGTCACGCCGCGCGCTTTCCCTGAAGTCGAAAAGAAGCTGCGTCTCTCCGGCCTGGAGCCCTTCAATGTCGGCGCCGATTCGCTGTACGTCAATGTCGGCGAGCGGACCAACGTCACCGGCTCGAAAGCCTTCGCCCGCATGATCCTCGAAGGCCGCTTCGACGACGCGCTGGCCGTCGCCCGTCAGCAGGTCGAGAACGGTGCCCAGGTCATCGACATCAACATGGACGAGGCGATGCTCGACTCGATCGCCGCCATGGACCGTTTCCTGAAGCTGATCGCCTCCGAGCCGGATATTTCCCGCGTGCCGATCATGATCGACTCGTCGAAATGGGAAGTCATCGAAGCCGGCCTCAAGTGCATCCAGGGCAAGGGCATCGTCAATTCGATCTCGATGAAGGAAGGCGAAGCCAAGTTCATCGAGCAGGCCAGGCTCGCCCGTCGCTACGGCGCGGCGGTCATCGTCATGGCCTTCGACGAGAAGGGCCAGGCCGATACCTATGCCCGCAAGACCGAAATCTGCAAGCGCGCCTACGACCTGCTGACAGCATCGCCGGAGCAAGGCGGAGCCAATTTCCCGGCCGAAGACATCATTTTCGACCCCAACATTTTCGCGATCGCCACCGGCATCCCGGAACACGACAACTACGCCGTCGATTTCATCGAAGCGGTGCGCTGGATCAAGCAGAACCTGCCGCATGCCCACATTTCCGGTGGCGTTTCCAATGTCTCGTTCAGCTTCCGCGGTAACGACGCCGTGCGCGAAGCGATCCACACCGTCTTCCTCTACCACGCCATCCAGGCCGGCATGACCATGGGCATCGTCAATGCCGGCATGCTCGGCATCTACGACGACCTGGAACCGACGTTGCGCCAGAAAGTCGAGGATGTCGTGCTCAACCGCAACCCGGATGCCGGCGAAGCGCTGGTCGACTTCGCCCAGACCGTCAAGGAAGGCAAGGCCAAGGATACCGGTCCCGATCTTTCCTGGCGTGAGCAATCGGTCGAGAAACGCCTCGAACACGCGCTGATCAAGGGCATCACCGACTTCGTCGTCGCCGACACCGAAGAAGTCCGCGCCCAACTGGCCGCCGCAGGCAAACCGCCGCTCGCAGTCATCGAAGGCCCGCTGATGGCCGGCATGAACCACGTCGGCGACCTCTTCGGCGCCGGCAAGATGTTCCTGCCCCAGGTCGTCAAGTCGGCCCGCGTCATGAAACAGGCGGTGGCCCACCTGCTGCCCTACATCGAAGCCGAGAAGACCCGCACCGGCCTGGGCAGCAAGGGCAAGATCCTGATGGCCACGGTCAAGGGCGATGTGCACGACATCGGCAAGAACATCGTCGGCGTCGTCCTCGGCTGCAACGGCTACGATGTCATCGACCTCGGCGTCATGGTCTCCTGCGACAACATCTTGAAGGCCGCCCACGAGCACAAGGTGGACATCATCGGCCTGTCCGGCCTGATCACCCCGTCGCTCGAGGAAATGGCCCACGTTGCCGGCGAAATGCAGCGCCAGGGCATGAAGCAGCCGCTGCTGATCGGCGGTGCAACGACCAGCCGCGCCCACACCGCGATCAAGATCGCGCCCAATACCGAAGGCGCCGTCGTCTACGTGCCGGATGCCTCGCGCGCCGTCGGCGTCGCCACCAAGCTGCTTTCCGCCGACCAACGCGACGGCTACATGGCGGAAATCGTCAGCGAATACGCCGCTGTCCGCAGCGAACACGCCGGCCGCAAGGGTGCCACCATGGTCAGCCTGGAAGAAGCCCGGGCCAACCGTTTCACGTGGAACGACAGCTTCGCGCCGACCGTGCCCAACCAGCCCGGACTGCACGCCATCAACCTCGACCTGGTCGACCTGGCGCTGCTCATCGACTGGTCGCCCTTCTTCCAGAGCTGGGATCTGGCCGGCCGCTATCCGGCCATCCTCGAGAACGAAACGGTCGGCGAAACCGCCCGCCAACTGTTCGCCGACGCCAAGGAAATGTTGACCAAGATCGTCGGCGAAAACTGGCTCAGGGCTCGTGCTGTGTTCGGCCTCTACCCGGCGAGCAGCGAAAACGAAGACATCATCATCTACAGCGACGAAAGCCGGACGACCGAGCTGACCCGCTGGGTCGGCCTGCGCCAGCAGCACAAGCAACCCGCCGGACGCTTCAACCTGGCCCTCGCCGATTTCGTCGGCCAGCGCGATTACGTCGGCGCCTTCGCGGTCACCGCCGGCCTCGGCATCGAAACCCGGGTCGCCGAATTCGAGGCGGCCAACGACGACTACTCGGCGATCATGCTCAAATCGCTGGCCGACCGCCTTGCCGAAGCTGCCGCTGAATGGCTGCACCTGCGCGTGCGCACCGACTACTGGGGCTACGCCAGCGACGAGAAGCTCGACAACGATGCGCTGATCAATGAACAGTACAAGGGCATCCGCCCCGCCCCCGGCTACCCGGCCTGCCCGGACCACACCGCCAAGCGCGAACTGTTCGCCCTGCTCGACGCCCCGGCCAACGCCGGCATGCACCTCACCGAATCCTGCGCCATGACGCCGGCGGCAGCCGTCTCGGGCTTCTACATCGGGCATCCAGGCGCTTCCTACTTCGCGATTCCGAAAATTGGACGGGATCAACTGGAGGATTGGGCGAAGCGCAAGGGGATGTCGGTGAAGGATGCGGAGTACTGGCTGGCGCCGTTGCTGTAATTGGCTTTAGTGATTGTTTGAGCTTGGGGTTCCGCCTTGTTGGCGGGCTTACTTTCTTTTGCTTCGCCAAAAGAAATTAGCCAAAGAAGAGGCGGCCCCGGTTGCGCGGTCGGCGTTGCCGACTTCCCTGCGCTACTCGCTACTGGGGGGGGCTGCGGAACTCGGCCATGTGGGCCTCAGACAGTCCTCGCCCTTTATCCGCCAGCAGCTCCGTTGCTCGGCGCTGCACACAGGGACCCGAGAATCAACACCGAGCCAGACTCCAGCCTTCATTCCCACGAACATACTTGCAGTCGCATCACTGCTTCAAACCGGATCGTTTCTCCGGGCCCCTTGAGAGGTGCTGAGCAACGCAGGCGGGCCGGGGGCCTTCGGCTTGCGTTGTCTGAGCCGCAGGCGAGTTTAGCAAGCCGCCCGGCCCACCGAGTAGCGCAGGGAACCGGCGTAGCCGGCACCGACCCAGGGTCGCCTTTTCTTTGCTTACTTTCTTTTGGCGAAGCAAAAGAAAGTAAGCCGCCCCGCAAGGGCGGAAAACAAGCTCAAACCATGCAAACCACCCAAAAATCGACGAAAATCAAGACCATGAACACCGAACAAAACGTCGACCTGACCCCCTTCAACACGCTGGCTCTCCCCGTCCAGGCCGCCCGCTACCAAAAAATCACCGCCCCCGAGCAGTTAACTGAACCGGAACTGTCCAACGACAAGCGCTTTATCCTCGGTGGCGGCAGCAACCTCGTCCTGACCGGCAACTTCGCCGGCCTGGTCCTCCACATGGCCATCCCCGGCAAACGCCTGGTCAAAGAGGACAACACGGCCTGGTACATCGAAGCTGGCGCCGGCGAGGACTGGCACGACTTCGTGCAATGGACTTTGCAACAGGGCTGGCCCGGGCTGGAAAATCTCAGCCTGATTCCCGGGATGGTCGGTGCCGCGCCGATCCAGAATATCGGCGCCTACGGCCTGGAGGTTTGCGAAAGGCTGCACAGCCTCAACGCCTGGGATTTCGAAAAACGGGAATTCATCGCCCTGGATGCCGACCAATGCCGCTTTGCCTACCGCGACAGCCTATTCAAGCAGCAAGGCTGGCATTTGAGCGGGCGCATGGCGATTACCTCAGTCATTTTCCGTTTGCCCAAGGCCTGGGTAGCCAACTGCCGCTATGCGGATGTGGCCAATGAACTGGCAGCGCAGCAGATCGCAACCCCCAGCCCGCAAGATGTCGCCAATGCCATCGTGGCCGTGCGCCAGCGCAAGCTGCCGGACCCGGCAAGCATCCCCAATGCCGGCAGCTTCTTCCACAATCCGCTGCTCGATAGCGATAGGGCCGCCACTCTGGTCGCCAAACACCCTGGGCTGCCGAGCTACCCGCAGCCCGATGGCCGGGTCAAACTGGCCGCCGGCTGGCTGATCGAGCAAGCCGGCTGGAAAGGCAAAAAACTCGGCCCGGTCGGCATGTACGAAAAGCAGGCGCTGGTCCTGGTCAATCATGGCGGCGCCACCGGCGCCGATGTCCGGCGCACCATGGCGGCGGTTCAGGCTGCAGTCAAGGCGCGCTTCGACGTCAATCTCACTCCCGAACCGATTTTTCTGTAACGAACAGGCAGGCGGCCAGGCCGGTGGCCAGGGCATCGGCCATGCGTTCCTGGCGCGCCGGATCAAGCAGTTCCAGCTCCTCGTCGCGATGCTTGATCACCCCGGCCTCGAACAGCAGCGCCGGCAGCGTGGTCCGGTAAAGCACGACGAGATTGTCGTAATACCAGACGCCGTTTTCGGCATCGGCCGCCAGATGCTTGCGGCCATGCCACGGTGTCGGCACGAAGCCGACCCGGCGTAGCACGGCGCCGACGCTCGAGGCGCAGCGCAAGCTGGTGGCCAGATCGGGGTTCCGGGCCGAAACGAAAATTCCGAAGCCACGCTTGACCTCGGTATAGCTCGCTTCGCTGCCATCCCAGTCCCAGAACTGGAGATGGGACTGGCTGATCGAGTCGTGATGGATGGAAATGAAAAAATCGCTGCCCGCCGCCTGCTGCGGGCGTTCGGCGAGACTCGAAATGGCGCCGGCAAAATTCACGGCGCGCACCCCCAGCCCGCGCCCTTGCAATGCCTCGGCCAGACGAACGGCCAGCGCCTGATTGAAGGCAAACTCGGAACGCCCACGGGCACTGCTGGCGCCGCCATCTTTCAGGCCGTGGCCGACATCCACCGCCACTGTCGGCGCACCGGCGCATGCCGCGCTGGCCGCGCTGGCCGCCAGGAGGACCGCGAGGGTCATTGTTCGGATTAAAACCATGCGCAAATTATCGCGGCAATTTAAGATGCCCGACACCCTCGCCCCCTCAGAATTTCCCATGCGCCTCCTGCCCTTGCTGTTCTTGATGTTTTGCCTACCGGCCAGCGCCGATGACCAATCCGGTGCCGAAGTTTACGCATCGACCTGTCACGAATGCCACGCCAGCGGCAAACACCATGCGCCCCGCTACGGCGATGCCAAGGTCTGGCGCAAGCTGGTTCGGGAAGGCCTCGACGATCTGGTTCCGGCAGCGCTCGGTGGCCTCCGCAAAATGCCGGCAAAAGGCGGCAATCCGGCCTTGAGCGACCTCGAAGTGGCGCGCGGGGTGATCTACATGGCCAACGCCGGCGGCGGAAAATTTGTCGAGCCCACGGCGGCCGACATCGCACGCTGGCGCCGCAAGGCCAATGCCCGGCGCCAGCCTCGAGACTGACCGCAGCGGGATTTGCGCTATAGTTTGCGGCCCCCGAGGAGATAAAAATGGAACCAGAAATTGTCCGCGGCACCACGGCCCATCAGCCCGACCTGAACTGGAGTCAGGTCCGCGAAACGGTGCTGATGCTCGAGCTGGCGGCGGTACAGATCGAAACGGCGATGACCGACAGCAATGCTTCGGTCGACGTCCTGGCCCATTCATTCACGACCATGGCCGGCTTCATGCAGATGATCTCCGAAACGGTCAAAACCTTGCCCGACCAAGGCGAAGTCGGCGCCGCCAAGCAACGTCTGAGCGGCGTTTCCGACGACGTGTCGGGCATGATGCAGCAGGCGATCATCGCCTTCCAGTTTTACGACAAGCTGGTCCAGCGGCTGTCGCACGTCGGACTCAGCCTGGGTGAACTGAGCGATCTGGTTGCCGACGGTCGCCGTCTGTTCAACCCCAATGAATGGGTAGCCCTGCAACAGCGGATCAAGGCCAAGTACTCCACCGCGGATGAGGTCGCCATGTTCGAGGCGGTCATGCAGGGCGTCCCGGTGCATCAGGCTATCGGCAAGTTCATGGCCGACAAGAAGGTCAGGACCGACGACATCGAACTCTTCTAGCGCCAGCCTTTGCTTTTGTGGTGCTAGGCGACTGGTGAAGCCGGCGCCTCAGAAATCAGCCGCCGCCTTCCAGACGATATTGGCCTTCGGGCCACCACGGGCCGTGCGCTCGAGCATGTCGATCAGCGGCCAGGCCCGCTGACCGAGGACGACGACCGGTTCCTTGGTGCCATCGGCGTTTTCGCGGTCCGGCGGCGGCGTTTCATGGCCTTTGACGGCCTGGCGCAAGCGCTCCGCCGCGGCCGCCATTTCATCCCGGGTAAAGGTCCCACGCGCCGTCGTCGCCTTGCCCATCGCCTGCAACAGGGGGCGCGCCGCTTCGGCAAACATCAGGATCTCGCCGGTCTCGCTTGAAGTAAATGTCACCAGCATGGAATCCTCCTTTGGCTTCGTCGTTTCGGGTTGTCATAGTGCACGGCATTCATGCAGAATGGAGCGCAGCAGGAGACACCCTATGAAAAAAGATACTACCGCCAATCCGCTCGAGGTGGGGAATGACGAGAATGAGCGGCAGGCCCTTGAAGAATGCGTCAAACGCCAGCGTCTTGACCGTCGGGTTTCGGTGCTGGTCATCCCCGCCGGACACTGCGAAATCGCCGTCAAATTCGCTCGTCTCGGCGCGCATGTGACGGCGGCCGACGCGGCTGCCCTGCACCGCGATATCACCGGCCGCGTTCTGGCCGCGGGCTTTTCCGACGACATCGGTTTCGCCGCCGCCACCCTGAGCGAACTGCCGGAAGATCTGCCGGACGAGCCCTACGACATCATCTTCGTCCGTCGCGGGTTGTGCAACATGCCCTACGAGGAAGCCCGCATCGTGATCCGCAGCCTGCTGCTCAGGCTCAAGATCGGTGGCAAGATGTACGTCTCCATCCTCGGCCTGCATTCCGAACTGGGCGAAGGCTACGCCGACCATATCCAGCCCGTCGATCAGCGTTTTTCCCGGCTGGCGCCACCGCTCGCGAAAAAATACGCCATCGATGGCCCGGTCTGCCTCTATACCGAACGCAACCTCTTCATGCTGTTGCTCGAAGCCGGCGCCAGCGTGCTACGCACGCTGACCACCACCTACGGCAACGTCAAGGGCGTCGGCGTCCGGGTCTGAACTTGCGGATCGGCGTTGATCTCGGTGGTACAAAGATAAAACCAAATCCATATCAATCCGACACAACCCACGACCATATAGCAACTGCATGTATTTATTGGTTTATTTATTCACATCGATCTTGATCTATCCATAACAACCCGGTAAATTTACGTAGCTAGATATGTAGCCTTAGTTCTGTAGTCGCTATCTAGCCACACATCGGGAGGGGTATGGGAAAACTAACTGATCTACAGATCAAGGCTTGGATTAGGGCTGAAAAGCCAATAGCCGGAAAAAGTGACGGCGACGGCCTCACCTTCACCCGCTCCGAAGCTGGTACAAACTCATGGGTTCTTCGTTACCGCTATGGTGGCAAGGCCAAGGAATGCACCATTGGGAACTACCCAGATTTGGGGATCAGTGAAGCGAGAAGCGAAGCCGCATTGCTACGCGCCAAAGTTGATCGCGGAATTGACGTTGCTTCAGAGAAGCGCAAAGAGAAGTTAGCGCAGCGTACAGCGCAAAGCGTTGAAAACCTTGCCCTGCAATATCTGGAACTTGCAGGCCCAAAGCTAAAGGAAAGCACCAAGAAAGAAGTCGCTCGCTATATTGATAAAGACATCCTTCCCCGAATCGGAAAAACTCCAGCAGCGGAAATTACGGCTAGGGAAATCGTCTATGTTGTCGAGCAAGTTGCCAAACGTTCCCATTCAGTGGCCCGGCGCACCTTTGAAACCCTATCAGTCATCTTCTCATTTGGCGTTGCACGGTACGCAGTGCCAAGAAACCCATGCGCCGACCTCAAGGTGGCTGCAATTATTGGGGAAGCAAAGCCAAGACGGCCACGCGTAAATCTAAGCGAAGAAGAGCTTCGAATCATCCTTCCAATGGCACAGGAACTCGGCAAGGAAAATGCGCTAGCTATCAAAATATTGTTAGCGACATGTACTCGCAAAAGTGAGCTAATAAAAGCAAGGTGGCAAGATATCGACAATGGCCTTTGGACCATCCCAGCAGAAAACGCAAAGAACAAGAAAGCGTTTGTAATACCTCTTGCCCCTACCGTCTCTGGTTGGTTTGATGAATTGCGCACCTTCGCGGAAAACAGCAAATTTGTGTTGCCCGCACGAAAAAATGGTTATGGAAAAAAGCGCGATACGATTTCCACAAGCACACTTAACGCCGCCCTTGATCGAATACAACTTGGCGTAAGGGAATTTTCACCGCACGACCTGCGCTCAACCGCGCGAAGCCACTTAGCTGCGATGGGGGTAAACATCATAGTAGCCGAGCGCTGCCTCAATCATGACTTAGGAAACCTAATATCAATCTACGACAAACACGACTACCTCGATGAACGCCGCCGTGCATTGGAGACATGGGCAACTTTTCTGCAAGATTGCGAAACAGGGGAAAAATCTGACAGGTCCAATGTTATCTCGTTACACGGCATTGCATAATTCGGCATTAAGGATAATCGTTGTAATAAATGTCGGATATTAGTTAGCGTTATGCGAAACCATCATCAACTTAATAAATATTCACTCACCTGGATTCAAAAATATCAATCGGTTGACATATAGATTTAACTGGATATAATAATCAAATCCTATCAACCAATAGGATAAATCGCGATCCCACATTGGGCGTGGCTTATTGATTCCAAACCAAGGAGAAATAGCTATGCTACAGTTAAACCGGATCCGTCGAACTCGGGATCGCTCAAAAGATGAAGTACCTAACAGGGTTAGGCGATCTTCTCATGTATCTCCACAACGCCCTTTAATTGATCTATCCGGTCCCGGTCGATTGAGGACTGCGCACGTATTAGCGCTATGTGGCATAGCCCATTCAACTCTTTACTCCCGGTTGAAAGCAGGCAACTTCCCTCCCCCGGATGGCAGGGATGGAAAGATGAATTATTGGAATACACAAACCATTCGTGCATTCCTATCATCGACAAACACTCTCAAAGCGTAACGAATTAAGTTAGCACTCGTTTAGGCGTGCTACTAGGGACCCCCTAGAGAATCACATTACTCTAAGATTTTCGGCAGCAAATCCGAAATTTTTAGGACTGGCACGCCGACAGTGCAACCAATATTGTTTTGAAATCGATTTCAAAATCTCATCTAACAAGTTATAGGATTAATAGATAGATAACATTGAAATCATTGTCGTTACTAGGTTTACGGTGGGTAACGTCATGGCAAATGAAATCATTAGAAGAGATCTAAAAGTGGACAGAATCGAAGTAAGTCTACGTTACGGAAAAAATAATTTTGTTTCACTGCAAATCATCAACGACATTATTAAAATGTATAAAGATTCGAAGGAGGCATTTAACGCTGGAGCAAACCATTACCCAAACAATCGCAACCCTTCATTTATAACCCGGTTTCCCTTACTCACCAAAAGAAAGCTGAACCTCATAGTAGAAACTGGAATAGCAAGAGATAGGAAAGGGGCATTGCATCCGTATGCAAAGTTTGCCTACAACGCTCAGCAACTAATTACCAACCCTATTGCGTGCGAACGCTTTCATCAAGTAATCGGTGATCTAGTCCCTAACGGGGGATACTCTTCCCTATTGGAAGATGCGTACGTTAATAAAGTAGAGTTTGCAGCTGATTTCTATGGCATTGATGTCAATACGATAGACACGTACAACCCGCTAATGACTGAAGTTTTGTATACCTCCCACAACGGAAATTCAAGAACCATTGTTCTTAATGATGGTCGGCTAGGACGGCCCTGCTCATTTTGCTTGTACGACAAAAGACAAGCCGATTGGGATCAGCAGAAACATTTGCGGCGAGGCCCGTATTTGCGCGTGGAAGCAAGGCGAAGACTAAACCGCACCCCTACTTATAGAGAGCTTCGCCTATGCCAACTGACCAGCATTGAATCGCCCCGGGTTTGGTGGAGGCTCTAACTCTTGAGAAGATAGAGCCATGAAGAAGTCAGTTAAGTTCTCCCCCGAATTTCGTGAGCGCGCCGTGCGCATGGTTGCCGAAAGCCGTGCCGATCATCCGTCGCTGTGGTCAGCCGTTGAATCCATTGCGGTCAAGATCGGTTGCACGCCGCAGACGCTGCTGACCTGGGTGCGTCAGCACGAACGAGATGCCGGCCAGCGCGAAGGGCCGACCACGGCGGACCAGAAGCGTGTCAAGGAACTGGAGCGCGAGGTCAAAGAGCTGCGCAAAGCCAACGAGATCCTCAAGCTTGCCAGCGCGTTTTTCGCCCAGGCGGAGCTCGACCGCCGATTCAAGTCTTGAGGTCTTTCGTCGACGAGCATCGTGCTGCCTTCGGGGTCGAGCCGATCTGCAGGCAATTGCAGATTGCCCCGTCGGGCTACCGGCGTCATGTCGCTCGGCGGCGCAATCCTGAACAGCGCAGTCAGAGAGTGCGGCGTGACGAGGTGTTAGTGCCCGAGATCAAGCGCGTCTGGCAGGCCAACCTGCAGGTCTATGGTGCCGACAAGGTCTGGCGGCAACTGAACCGCGAAGGCATCGCGGTGGCCCGTTGTACGGTCGAGCGACTCATGCGGCGTCAAGGTTTGCGCGGAGTCATGCGCGGCAAGGTGGTGCGCACCACGATCAGCGACAGCAAAGCGGCTTGCCCGCTGGATCGGGTCAATCGACAGTTCAAGGCCGACCGTCCCAATCAGTTGTGGGTCTCGGACTTCACCTATGTCTCGACCTGGCAAGGCTGGTTATATGTGGCTTTTGTCATCGACGTTTTTGCCCGCCGTATCGTGGGTTGGCGAGTGAGCAGTTCCATGCATACGGACTTCGTGCTCGATGCGCTGGAACAGGCGCTGTACGCCCGTCAGCCGAGTCCCGACGAGGCCTTGATCCACCACTCGGACAGGGGCTCGCAGTACGTCTCGATCCGCTACAGCGAGCGACTGGCCGAAGCCGGGATTGAGCCATCAGTCGGCAGCAAGGGCGACAGCTACGACAACGCGCTAGCCGAGACGATTAATGGCTTGTACAAGGCGGAGATGATCCACCGGCGCGCCCCTTGGAAAACCAGGGAATCCGTGGAGCTGGCAACTCTGGAATGGGTGTCTTGGTTTAACCACCACAGGCTGCTTGAACCGATTGGCTATATCCCCCCGCAGAAGCTGAGGCAAACTACTACAGGCAACTCGCCGATCAGGCCGCCATCGTGGCCTGACTTAAACCAACCGGCCTCCACGGAAACCGGGGCGATTCAATTGATCGCGTCTACCAGTTAAATAGCTAAACCAACATTAAACACAGAAGCGAACCAAATCGTCACCTTATGAGAATTTAAGATAATTCCCACAAAAAATCGACCGTGGAGATTTGTGTCAAATTCTTAAAGGTGGCGCAACAGCTTTTTATCGTTAACATGACTAAATAATCGCCCCACAAGGATTTTTTGAAGAGCCATCTAATAGCTCGCCAACCATAGAGACCAGGCTGGAAGCTACGGCGCCCCACTAGCAATAATTCATGTTTTACACCGCTAAGGCTTGCCGTTACATGCGCTAGGGAGGACCACCTAAGCGATCTACTAACGACGCTTCTGGTCACCCCTTAACACTAACTAATCTGCCACCCACTAATCCACGCCCCCAAAAATCAAGCTCCGCTCAACATGCTATAGTTCTAACTTATTGACGATGGATAAAGCGTGATATGGACAAGGTTTGCGTCAAATGTGGCTATGAACGGCAAGAGAGAGACAGCGCGGCTAACGAAGAGTGCCCACACTGCGGGGTAATCTATAGCAAAGCCGTAGCTCCCTGCATTCCGTCAAAACCATATGGCAGCACCGCAGATAAATCATCCGAGAACGATTTAATATCTCTGGACATTTCCGACGAAATTGGACTTTATACCAAGCTATCTTTATATTTTCGTCAACTATCCAAGCTTAAAGTCACTGCCTTCGTTATTACTCTGATAGTTTTTGTTTTCGCAGTAGTACTCTATGAAAATAGCCAATCGCCCGCGTCAATTAAAGGCGAGATTTTCGTTTCAACAAGAGGTCGCGAGAACATTAGACTTGGTGCCGTTGAGGTGAATGCGTACTCAGCTAACGAAATGGAATATTTAATCCGACGGCAGCGCTCATCAGCAATAGCGGAGGAGGAAACACTTCAGCAGAGAGTCAAATCAGCAGATTTGCTATCCCTGTATGAATACAGAGATGAATTGATTTCGTTAATTAAGTTTTACAAAACCTACTTAGAGAATCCCTACGAATATAAAGCAGAAACACTTTTAAAACCGATTGCATCCAGTGTAACCGATTCAAACGGTAATTTTTCAATCAAGCTCCCTCCTGGAAGCTATATCGTTAGCGCTCAAACAAACAGACTTGTTTTTTTTGGCGGAGAAGAAAAATATCGCTGGATGCTGTACGTTAACACGACTACAAATCAAGACAGAATAATACTCACCAATAACAATATATTGAATATAGAGGCCAACTGCAAATACTGTGTGGAGCCAATATTTGGTTTTACGAGCATTGTAGAAAAGGTTCTGAGAACGAAAACTAGCCTTGAAGATGTAAATAAGCGCATACACGATACTGAGGTTGCTATTGCTTTAGCGAAAGGGGAAGAAATTCGACGGCAAAACGAACGGGTTCGTAATGAAATTAGATTAGATCGACTCGAAAGGCGAGCTGCATTGATTGCCGACATTGATTCCTTGGCCAAAAAGATCCCGGACTTTGATGCAATCTATCGTCCAGCGCCAGAATGCAGAGCCGATAATATTCCAATGCCAGAACTGCTAGTGTGCGGCAGAGCACGAGCATCTGCAAAAACCGCTTATGACAACAAGTATTTGAACCAACGACTTAAACTCGAAGAACTTAAACGGGAACTTGCAGAACTTCAGAAGCTTTAATGAAAGAGGGGCAACTATCTTTTTATAGCCACCAATCTTTTTACTGCAATAGGTTTTGTTCTCAATCGAGCCCGTCAATGAAAAACAAGGACAACTCGCCTTTCTCCAGCTATAAAATTGAAATCGCTTGCAATCACCTCACAGTCAACACTATGTCTCGGTTGCACGCTAAAGTATTATTGTAGCCAATTGCGTAGCTAATTAATAACGAAATTATTAATATTTGTTTTATTTCAATATGTTACGTATCGGGATCGATCTTGGGGGAACGAAGATAGAAGTCGTCGCGCTGGCCGATGACGGCCAGGCCTTGCTGCGCCGCCGCATCCCAACGCCACAGGGCGAATACATGGCAACGCTGATGGCCGTGGCCGGGCTGGTCGAAACGGTCGAGAACGAACTTGGTCGGCGCGGCTCGGTCGGCATCGCCATCCCGGGAGCCGAGTCACCGGCCAGCGGCCTGATCAAGAATGCAAACTCGACCTGCCTGATCGGCAAGCCCCTGCGCCGGGATTTGCAGGCCGTTCTGCAGCGCCCGGTCCGTCTGGCCAACGACGCCAACTGCTTTGCGCTCTCCGAAGCCGTCGACGGCAGCGGGCACGATGCGGAGGTCATCTTCGGCGTCATCCTCGGCACCGGGGTTGGCGGCGGCATCGTCGTCAACCGGCAGGTGCTGAGCGGCGCCAACGCCATTTCCGGCGAATGGGGGCACAACCCCCTGCCTCTGCCCGGGCCCGACGATTTGCCGCTACCGCCGTGCTACTGCGGCCGGCAAGGCTGCATCGAAACCTATCTCAGCGGCCCGGCACTGGCCGTCGACCATTGGGTGCGGACGGGACAATCGCTCGATGCCGTGGCCATCGCCGCCCACGCTGCCAGCGGCGATGCAGCCTGTGAAGCGTCGCTGCAACGCTACGAAGCGCGCCTGGGAAAAGCGCTGGCCGGCGTCATCAACCTGCTCGACCCGCAGGTCATCGTGCTCGGCGGCGGCCTGTCCAACCTGCAGCGCCTCTATAGCAACCTGCCGGCCGCCTGTTGGCCGTACGTTTTTTCGGATACCTGCCTAACCCGTATCGTGCCGCCGAGCCATGGCGACTCATCGGGAGTACGCGGCGCGGCGTGGCTGTGGGATTGATGGCACAATTTCGCGACCATGGCACATATCTCCCTGTTTATCGGCGGCATCCGGCCGCTCCCTGAATCCGGCCGCCCGAGCGGCATCTACAAGCAAGCGGTCCACCAGGCGCTGACCATCGGCGTCGACGGTCTGGCCGGCGACCAGCAGGCCGACCGCCGTGTCCATGGCGGTCCGGAAAAGGCCGTCCATCTCTACCCCGCCGGCCATTTCGCTCGGCTCGCCGCCCGCTTCCCCGAGGCTGCGCCGCAACTCGTCCCCGGCAGCATGGGCGAAAACATCTCGACCCCCGATCTCGACGAAAGCGACGTCCGGATCGGCGACATCTGGCAACTCGGCGGCGCCCGCCTGCAGGTCTGCCAGCCACGCAGCCCGTGCTGGAAAATCGACGAACGTTTCGCCTGCGATGGCATGGCCGCCTTCATCGCCGAGGAGCGGCTGACCGGCTGGTACTGGCGGGTTCTGACGCCCGGCCAGGTCGCCCCCGGCGACCCGCTGCTGCTGGAACAAGCAGCCGCTGCCTGCTCGCTGGCCGAAGCGATGCTGCTCTGGCAGGCCCATCGCCCGCCGCTGGCCGATCTCGAAAAACTGGCTGCGTTACCCGGTATCGCCGGCCAGTGGAAACAAAAGATCGAGAACCGGGTCAGATGGCTCGCTCAACAAGCCCAACAATAACCGCCGGCCCGACCAGCCGTTCCACGTGAAACCGGAGAACCCGTGACTTACCCCGATGCCCGCAGCCTGTGGATCAGGCTCTTCCTGCCGTTTGCGGCCGGCTATTTCCTATCCTACCTCTATCGCACCGCCAATGCCGTGATCGGCCCGGTCCTCGCTCGCGAGCTGGATCTCGGCGACAACGCGCTCGGCCTGCTGACCAGCACCTATTTCCTCGCCTTCGGTGCCGCCCAGTTGCCGCTGGGCATGCTGCTCGACCGCTTCGGGCCGCGCCGGGTCGAAGCCGGACTGCTGCTGATCGCGGCTGCTGGCGCTGCCAGCTTCGGCCTGGCCGACGGCCTGGGCGGCCTGGCGCTCGGCCGCGCCTTGATCGGCCTTGGCGTCTCGGCCTGCCTGATGGCGTCGTTCAAGGCCTTCGCCCAATGGTTTCCGCCCGAACGCCAGGCGTCCTTGACCGGCTGGATCATGGCTTCCGGCGGACTCGGCGCGCTGGCCGCCTCCAAGCCGCTGGAACTGGCGCTCGGCTTCGCCAGCTGGCGCGAAATCGCCCTCGGCCTGGCCGTGGCGACGCTGGCAGTCGCCGCGCTGATCGGCTTCCTCGCCCCCGACAAGGAGAGCGAGGAAAAAGGTACCGGCATCGCGGCGCAACTGGCCGGCGTCAAGACCGTCTTCTCGAGCCGCCATTTCTGGCGCTATGCACCAATGGGTTTCTGGTTCACCGGCGGCTTCATGGCCGTCCAGGGCCTGTGGGCCTCGCGCTGGATGACCGTCCTCGAAGGCATGGACGGCGCCGCCATCGCCATCCGCCTGACCTGGCTGAGCGGCGCCATGCTCGCCGGTTTCCTGTTCATGGGCTTCTTCGCCACCAAGCTGGTCCACCGCGGGATCAAGCTAGAACGCGTCTACCTCGGGGCCATGGTCGTCGCTATCGCCCTGCTCGCCTTGATCAGCAGCCGACCGACCTTTGCCGGCAACCTGCTGTGGCCGGTCCTCGGCATCTGCTTCTCGCTGTCCAACATTTCCTATTCGCTGGTCTCCCAGGCCTTTCCCAGCAACCTTTCGGGACGCGCCAACACCGCCCTCAACCTGCTGGTCTTTGCCGGCGCCTTCGGCTTGCAATGGGGTATCGGCGGACTGGTTGATGCGCTGCAGGCGGCCGGCTGGGCGACCGACGCCGCCTTCCGCGCCGCCTTCTTTACCCTGCTAGGCGGCCAGCTGCTGGCCCTCGGCTGGCTGTTTGTCTCCGCCCGGCGAGGCTGAAACCGCGAGGTCGACCTGCTGCATATGGCCGACCTCGCCGGCCTCGGTCAGATAGACCCCGGCCGCCCGGATCTGGCCGAGCAGTTCGTTGGCCCCGGTTTTCAGTGAGAACGGGGCATCGACCGAACCGGTGTACAGCGCCCCGACCCCGCGCTCGGTCAGGGAGGCGAAATCACTACCGGACCATACGGCGAGTTGCTTGAAGGCCGGGTCCGCCTCGTCGATCCAGCCATTGTGATCGCCGTCGAGCTGGGCAAGGTCGGCAAAGCCGTTGCCACTGGCGACCCCGAACAGTTCGCTGCCGTTGTCGGCCTTGCCGTTGCCGTTGCGGTCGAAGACTAGGAAGGCGCTGCCGCTACCGAGGCCGGGAATCTGCTCGGCGCTGCCATCGGCATTGAGGTCGAAGGCGATGCCCTCTTCCGTCAATTCGCAGGCCTTGCCGTCGAAACTGAGGATTAGCGGATCGCGCAAGGCGACGGTACCGCTCTCGTCGGTTATTTTCGTGCTGGTAAAGTCACGCGCCATGGCCATCGAGAAATCGAAGTCAATCTGCCGGCCGTCACAGGTATTGACCTGCCCCTTGCCGCAAACGGTGGTCTTTTCCGATTCGCTGAGCCTTTCGGTCGTCGTCCGTTGCCAGGCAATTTCCGGTCGGCCGGGCGGCGCTTCGGCGAGCGGCGGGGCGGCATCGCAGGCGGCAAAGTCTGCCTCGCATTTCTTGCCGTCCATGGCCGCCAGGATGGCGTCGATCAGCGACTGCAAGAGCTTCTGGACGCGCTGGCGGGCTTCGCTCTGCTCGTCGCTGCGCGGAGCGGCGAGGCTGTCGAATAGCTTGCGAAAGCCCTGCTCGTGGGTGATTTCCACAGTCTGGCTGCGGCTCGCTTCATGGCTGGCCGACAGTTGAACCGACGAATCCTGGATTTTCATGACAACCTCCGTACGGTGTTTGGACTCACCTCACTGCAAGGGCCATGCCCGTCAGAATTCGAAAGGATCGACCTCGAGATGCCAGCGCAGTTTCGACGGCGCCTTGAGGCCGTCGACCGCCTCGCGCCAGTGCGGCAGAAAGGCCTGCAGGGCCGGGCGCGAGAAGGATTCGGCCAGCAACTGGCCGCGTTCCAGGTTGGCCAGGCGCGACATCTTCATCGGCACCGGATCGTAGATCATCACGTTGTCGTGCTCCGCCACCTCCGGCAAGGCGGCGGCGGCCTTCAGGAAGGCGATGGCATCGGCCATCTCCGGTGCCTCGGCGCGCAACATCGCCTGGAAGGCATAAGGCGGGAAGCCGGCCTGTTCGCGTTCCTTGAGCATGGAGGCGGCAAAGCCGGGATAGTCGTGGGCGACCAGCGCCGCGTACAAGGGATGATCCGGATACTCGGTCTGGATCAGCACCTCGCCTTTCAGTTCGGCCCGCCCGGCCCGCCCGGCAACCTGCATCAGCTGGGCGAACAGCCGCTCCGGCGCCCGCCAGTCGGCAGCGAACAGCGCGGAATCCGCACCCAACGCGCCGACCAGGGTCAGATTCGGGAAATCGTGGCCCTTGGCCAGCATCTGCGTCCCGACCAGAATATCGGCGTCGCCGCCATGAATCCGTTCGAGCATGGCTTCCCACTGCTTGCGGCTCTTCACCGAATCGCGGTCGACGCGCACGACGCGGGCCTCGGGAAACTGCTCCTGGAGCCAGCCTTCGAGGCGCTGCGTGCCGCGACCGAAGGGATGGATATCCTGGTTGCCGCAAGTCGGACAGGCCTTCGGCACGCGGTGTTCGAGACCGCAGTGGTGGCAGCGCAAGCGGCGGTCGGCCAGGTGCAGCACCATGTTGGCGGCGCAGCGCGTGCAGCGCGACACCCAGCCGCAGGCCGGACAGGCCAGCACCGGCGCGTAACCGCGGCGGTTAAGAAAAACCAGACTCTGCTCGCCGCGCTCCAGGCGTTGCTTGATCGCCGCGATCAGCGGCTCACTGACGCCTTCCTTGAGGACGATCCGCCGGGTATCGATCATTTTGACCCTGGGCAGGGTCGCCTGCGGATTGGCCCGCTGACGCAAGTTGATCAAGCCATAACGCCCGTTCTGCGCGTTGGCCCACGATTCGAGCGAGGGCGTGGCCGACCCGAGCAGGATCGGGATGCCCAGTTGGTGAGCCCGGAAGACGCCGACATCGCGGGCCGAGTAGCGCATGCCATCCTGCTGCTTGAAGGACGGGTCGTGTTCCTCGTCGATGACGATCAAACCGAGGGCCGGCAGCGGGGTGAAGATGGCCAGCCGGGTGCCGAGCACGATCTCGGCTTCGCCGGCGCTGGCCGCCAGCCAGTTGCGCTCGCGGGCCGCCTCGGCCAGCTCGCTGTGCAGCGAGACGATGCCGGCCGCCGGAAAGCGGGCCCGCACCCGGCCCTCGAGCTGCGGCGTCAGGTTGATTTCCGGGACCAGCAGCAATACCTGCTTTCCGGCAGCCAGCGTGCGCTCGATCAAGCGCAGATAGACCTCGGTCTTGCCGCTGCCGGTAACGCCATGCAACAAGTAGGCGGAAAAACCGCCATCGCTGGCGACCGCGGCAACTGCCACCGACTGTTCCGCGGTCAGGGCCGGCGGTGCGACCGCCGCGACAGGAGCCACCGTGCGCGCCTTGCGGCGACTCGGTGGCGCGATCCGTTTCAAACCGGCCGGCAAGGCCTGCATCACCACTTCGCCGAACGCAGCCTGATAGTAAGTGCTGGCAAACTCACAGAGGGCAAAGAAATCGGCGGGCAAAGGCAAGAGATCGCGGAGGATTTCGCCGGCCGGCTTCAGTTGCTCCAGCGGCCAGTCGCTGGTGTCGACCACTTCGACGATGACGCCGATTTTCTCGCCCCGGCCGAACGGCACGCGCACCCGCAGGCCGGCGTCCGCAAGCGTGGCCGACGGGGCGATATAGTCGAACAGACGGTGGAGCGGCAAATCGAGAGCGACGCGTAAGACGGGCATGGTTTTGCCGGCAGGGGCCGTCGTTTCTCCAAAATTCAGCGAGCGGCGCGATTAAAACGGAGAATTTCACCCACCACAAAACCTGTGGATAACTTTGTGGATTTTTCTGGGGAAGTTACGCTAAGTAGCGGTGATTAAAGGATTTTGTCTTTTTTCCGAAATATCATGAAAAACAAAGTTTGCTTATATTTCA
The DNA here is from genome assembly GCF_026261605.1 of Dechloromonas sp. A34. Taxonomy (NCBI): domain Bacteria; kingdom Pseudomonadati; phylum Pseudomonadota; class Betaproteobacteria; order Rhodocyclales; family Azonexaceae; genus Dechloromonas; species Dechloromonas sp. A34. Next base: position 33,011 of record NZ_CP102486.1, on the reverse strand, counting down.
ACAGCTTATGCAGGATCGCCGCTGTCAAGCCAATTTCGCCATTTATTTTTTCCGGAGGGCAAAACTCTGTGTATAAGTCAAGCTCTGCCCCCGGTTTATGGATACTACTTACGCGATTGGCGACTGTGCGAGTGCACCGCCTCGACCAAGGCCGTCACGCTGTCCGGCGGCGTGAATTGGGAGATACCGTGGCCGAGATTGAAAACATGGCCGGTGTTACCAGGACCGTAGCTGTCGAGCACCTTCTTCGCTTCGGCAGCGACGATTTCCGGCTGGGCGAAGAGCACATTCGGATCGAGGTTGCCCTGCAGCGCCACCTTGTCGCCAACGCGACGGCGAGCTTCCCCGATGTCGATGGTCCAGTCGAGGCCCACTGCGTCACAGCCGATGCCGGCAATCTGTTCAAGCCAGAGGCCGCCATTCTTGGTGAAGACGATACTCGGAATGCGCTGGCCGTCCTTTTCCTTCTTCAGTCCGGCGACGATGCGCTGCATGTACTGCAGGGAGAATTCCGGGTAGGCGGCGGCAGAGAGCGAACCGCCCCAGGTATCGAAAATCATCACTGCCTGGGCGCCGCTGTCGATCTGGGCGTTGAGGTAGGAAATCACCGAGTCGGTGGTCACCGACAGGATGCGGTGCAGCAGATCCGGGCGGTTGTACATCATGCCCTTGATATGGCGGAAATCGCTCGAGCCCTGCCCTTCGACCATGTAGCAGGCGAGCGTGTACGGGCTGCCGGAGAAGCCGATCAGCGGCACAGAATTGTCCAGGGCGCGGCGGATCTCGACCACGGCATCCATCACGTAGCGCAGATGATCGTAAGGATCGGGCGCCGTCAGGTCGTTGATCGCCCATTCCTCGCGCAGCGGCCGCTCGAACTTCGGGCCCTCGCCCTCCGCGAAATAGAGGCCGAGCCCCATCGCATCCGGCACCGTCAGGATGTCGGAGAACAGGATGGCTGCGTCGAGGTCATAACGCGCCAGCGGCTGCAGCGTGACTTCGCAGGCCAGCGACGGCGTCTTGCACAGGTTCAGGAAGTTGCCGGCGCGTTTGCGCGTTTCGCAGTATTCCGGCAGATAGCGGCCGGCCTGGCGCATCAGCCAGAGCGGGGTGTAATCGGTCGGCTCTTTGAGAAGGGCGCGCAGGAAATTGTCGTTCTTGGGTCGGCTCACGGGGGACTCCGCCAGAAAATCGGAAAGGCGGGATTATCCGCCTTTCCGGGCCGCAGGTCACTTCCGCCAGAAGGCGGGGGTCAGCACGACCAGCAAGGTAAAGATTTCGAGACGGCCGAGCAGCATGGCGAAGATGCAGATCCAGGTCTGGAAGTCTTCCAGAACCTCGTAAGTCGTCGCGGGGCCGACCACCCCCAGGCCCGGGCCAGTATTGTTGATGCTGGCCACCACCGCCGTAAACGCCGAGACGATATCCAGCCCGGTAAAGGCCATGACCAATGTCAGGGAGACGATGCAGACCATGTACATGAAGGCAAAGGCCAGCACGGCGAAGAGGATGGATTGCGGCGCCACCTGGCCACCGATCCGGACGTTATAGACCGCACTCGGATGCATGGCACGCAGCAGTTCCCGATAGACCTGCTTGTAGAGCAGGAGCGCCCGCATCATCTTGATGCCGCCGCCAGTCGAGCCCGCACTGGTCACGAAACTGGAGAGAAACAACATCCAGAGGGGCGCGAAGATCGGCCACAAGGCGAAATCGACGCTGGCGTAGCCGGTGGTCGTGGCGATCGACACCAGGTTGAACGCCGAATGGCGGAGTGCGGTGTCGAAGTCGTGATAAACCCCATCCTTCCAGATGTACATCGCCACGACCAGGACGCTGAGCAGCGTCACGCCGAGGAACCAGCCGGCCTCGGGATCCCGCAGATACGGACGCAGCGAACGCCCGTTGACCGCGAGGAACAGCGTGCCGAAATTCATCCCGGCCATCAGCATGAAACCGATGGCGACGGCCTCGATGGCCGGCGAATCAAAGAAACCGAAGCTGGCATCGTGGGTTGAAAAACCGCCGAGACCCATGGTTGAGAAGCCATGGCAAACCGCATCGAACCAGCTCATGCCGGCCCAGCGGAAAGCGAGAATGCAGGCGACGGAAACGCCGAGATAGACCAACCACAGGCCCTTCGCCGTCTCGGCGATGCGCGGGGTCATCTTCGCGTCCTTCATCGGCCCCGGTGTCTCCGCCTTGAACATCTGCCGACCGCCGATCCCGAGCAATGGGAGAATGGCGATGGCCAGCACGATCAGGCCCATGCCGCCGACCCAGACCAGCTGATGGCGCCAGAGGTTGATCGACATCGGCAGGCGGTCGATATTGCTGAGCACGGTCGAACCGGTGGTGGTCAGGCCGGACACCGTCTCGAAATAGGCATCGGTATGGCTGATGCCGAGATGGATCATCAGCGGAACGGCGGCAAAGGCCGGCAAGACCGACCAGACCAGCACGACCATCAGGAAGCCGTCCCGGATATTCAGGTCGCGTTTGCAATTGCGGTAGCGATACCAGAGGAAGGCACCGCTCAACATGGTCAGCAGGAAGGCCTCGTCGTAGGCCGACTGGGCACCGTCATTGGTGACATAGGAGACGACCAGCGGAGCCAGCATGGTCAGGCCGAAAAGCATGATGATCATGCCCAGGGCACGGTAGACCGGAGCGAAACGTGTCATGGCGGCCCTTTAGAAGAAGTGGAAGCCGACCTGGAACAGCTTCTCGACCTTGCGGACTACCTTCTTGCGCGTACAGAAGACGATCACGTGATCGTCCGCCTCGATGACCGTGTCGTGGTGCGCGATCACCACCTCGCCGTGGCGGGTGATCGCCGTCCAGTCGTCAGTTTGGCCGATCACGATGGCCCGGTCGAAATGGCGGACGATGGCGGCGACCGTTACCCCATGCGGCCAGTCGATCTGATCGATCCGCTTGCCGATTACCTTGGAAGTCGCGGCATCGCCGTGGGCGACGATCTCCAGCGCTTCGGCCGCCCCCCGGCGCAGGGAATGGACTTCCGCCACATCGCCCTGCCGGACATGGGCCAGCAAGGTGCCGATCGAGACGTGAGCCGGCGAGATACCGATATCGATCGGTCCGCCCTCGATCATTTCGGCATAGGCACGGCGGTTGATCAGCGCGACGACCCGCTTGCAACCCAAGCGTTTGGCCAGGCTGCCGGACATGATGTTGTCCTCGTCGTCATTGGTCATCGCCAGAAAAAGATCCATCTCGGCGATATTTTCCCGCTCTAGCAGTTCCTCGTCGGTAGCATCGCCGAGCAGTACCAGCGTATTGTCGAGCTCGCCGGCCAGGAGTTCAGCGCGATCCTTGCGCCCTTCGAGGAGTTTGATCTCGTAACGCTTTTCCAGGCTCTTGGCGAGCCGCAAACCGATATTGCCGCCCCCCGCGATCATGATCCGCTGGACCGGATTCATCATCCGGCGCAATTGGCGCAACACCGGACGGATGTGCTCGGCAGCAGCCAGCAGGAATACCTCGTCACCGGCCTGAACGACCGTTTCGCCCTCGGGAAATACCGGTTGGTCGCCACGGAAAATGGCGGCGATCCGGGCATCCATTTCGGGCGGCAGCAAGTCCCGCATCTCCTTGATCTGCTTGCCGACGAGCAAGCCGCCCTCGTAGGCACGGACTGCAACCAGGCTGACCCGGTTGCGCGCAAAATTCAATACCTGCAGCGCTTCAGGAAATTCGATCAGGCGCCGGATGTATTCGGTGATCACCTGTTCCGGGCAGAGCGCGAAATCGACGGCAAAGTTGTCGGTCGACAACAAGCTGGCGTCTTCGAGAAAGTCGCGCGAGCGCAGGCGGGCAATCCGCTTCGGGACGTTGAAGACGCCGTGCGCCAGTTTACAGGCCACCAGATTCGACTGATCGCTCTGGGTCACGGCGATCACCATGTCGGCGTCGTCGGCCCCCGCCTCGCGCAACACCGAGGGCGTCGCCGCGTTGCCGACCACCGTCCGTAGATCCAGGCGATCCTGCAACTGGGCGAGGCGCACGGCGTCATAGTCGACCACCGTGATGTCGTTTTCTTCGGAAACCAGGCCTTCGGCAACGCTGGCACCGACCTGGCCGGCCCCCAGAATGATCACTTTCATATAACCCCCGATTGACTGCCGGCTTATTCTTCGCCGCGCTTGCCTAGCTTGACGTCGAGCTGTTTCAGCTTGCGGTAGAGGTGGGTGCGCTCCAACCCGGAGCGCTCAGCCAGCTTGGTCATGTTGCCCCCCTCCAACCGCAGGTGATGTTCGAAATAGAGTTTCTCGAAAGCATCGCGCGCTTCGCGCAGCGGCTGGTCGAGCATCGGCAACAGGGAGTCGAGCTCGCGGTTGCCCCCCTCTTCCTGCGGCAACACGCGCATCACGTCGTCGGCGGAGATCTCCTCATCGAGCGCAGTCAGCGCCAGATTGCGGACCAGTACATAGAGATCGGTCCAGCTCGCTTCCGGCAGGTTTTTCCAGGGCAAGGTGCGCAGCGCATTCAGTGCGCCGGTGGAAAACCGCCGGGGCTGGACCTCGCCCCGTTCGACAAAATTGGTCAGCAGCAACCCGGCGATCTCGGGCAGTTCGTCGGCGTGGCCGGCGAGCGACGGCATCGCCACCCAAACCTCGCCGAGGCGGGCCAGCAGCTTGCTATCCCAGCCCGCTTCGCCAAGCGCCCCCAGTGGCGCGACGGTCGCCGCCACCAATTGCAGATGGAGTTTCTCCAGACGCTCGACGGCAAACGCCAGGTTCATCTGCTGCATCTTGCCGAGTGCCGCCAGATCGGGCACGAACAGAATGCCGCCAGTGAGCTTTTCGAGCATTTCCTGGGTCAGCGCACTGCTTACCCCGGACAGGTCGAGCCAGGGCGCGCGCGGAGGCAGCAGCGTGCGGGCGCAAATTTCCGCCATGCCACCGGTGGCCCCGCGCAGCAGTACCACCGCCGCCTTGGCAGCGGCCTGCTCGAGACGCCGCTTGAACTCCTTGATGAAGACCGAGCGTCCGAAGGCGTCCAGCGTCAAGGGCGGGCGCGGCGGGGGCGTATCGTGCTTGAGCGCCTTTTGCACCGTCGATAGCAGTTTCTGCAGGGCAATCGGCTTTTCGAGGAAATCGAAGGCGCCAAAGCGAGTCGCCTCGACCGCCGTGTCGATCGTGCCGTGGCCCGACATCATCACCACCGGCATGCTGAGATGCCCGGCCGCATGCCATTCCTTCAAGAGCGAGATGCCGTCCATGTCGGGCATCCAGATGTCGAGCAGCACCAGATCCGGGCGCAGCTCCTGGCGGATACGACGCGCCGCCCCGGCATTTTCGGCCAGGCGAACGTCGTAGCCTTCATCGATCAGGATTTCCGAGAGCAACTCGCGGATACCGACCTCGTCGTCAACGACCAGAATGATTGCCATGCTTGGCTTCCTCCTCCTTCACCAGGGGTAGACGGATATCGATCCGCGCACCACCCTCCGGTGCATTGCTGATTTCGATGGTGCCCAGGTGTTCCTCGACAATTTTCTTGACGATGGGCAGGCCAAGGCCGGTGCCGCGCGCCTTGGTGGTGACATAGGGTTCGAAGATGCGGGGCAGCAACTCGGCGGGAAAGCCCGGGCCATTGTCGCCGATCATCAGGCGGGCATTGCGTCCGGCGACTTCGGTGACGATGCGGATCCGACCGGCGGGCCGGCCTTCCAGGGCATCTTCGGCATTGCGCAGCAGGTTGTGGATAATCTGCCGGAGCTGGGTCGCATCGCCCAGCACCGGCGGCAGATCCTCGGCCAGCCGGGTTTCGAATGTCGCCGACGAACTCTCGTAAAGGCCCAGCACTTCGCCGATCAGGTCGTTGAGTTCGAGCGGCGCCACCTCCGGCGCCGGCAGGCGGGCATAGTCGCGGAAATCGTCGACCATGCGCTTCATCGACTGCACCTGGTTGATGATGGTCTGGGTGCCGCGCGCCAGCATGTCGGCATCGCCGTTGCCGAGCTTGTCGGCGAGCTTGAACTGCAGGCGCTCGGCGGAGAGCTGGATCGGGGTCAGCGGATTCTTGATTTCGTGGGCCAGGCGACGGGCGACTTCGCCCCAGGCCGCGCTGCGCTGGGCGGCGATGATCCGCGTCACATCGTCGAAGACGACGACGTCGCCACCGCCGCTCGCCTCCGGCAGTCGCGAGCCGCGCAAGAGCAGGACCTGCGGCATGCCGTTGGGGCGCTCCAGTTCGAGCTGGGTCTGCCATTCCGACTCGTCATTCGACACAAAATGCTGACGGATGAACTCGCCGAGCACATGCTGGCGCGGCCAGCGGTCGACGGCGACACCGATCAGGCCGTTGAAGTCGTCATTCAAAATGGTCAGCGCGCCTTCATTGACAGTGCGCAGCACATAGCGCCGGTCGAAAACCAGCACCCGGCCGACAGATTGGCCAGGATCGATTCCAGATAGCCGCGCGCCGACTCTAGCTCGGCCCGGTGGCGCTCGGTTTCACGGCGCGCCTCGTCGAGCTGGCGGGTCATCTGGTTGAAGGACTGGGTCAGCACGCCGAGTTCGTCGCCGCTGTAGATCGCCTGGCGCGGCGAGAAGTCGCCCTGCGCCACGGCCTGGGTGCCCTCGGCCAGGATGTAGAGCGGTGCCGCCAGCCGGCGCGCCATCAGGTAGGCCAGCGCAAAGGCGCCGAACAGGGCGACCAACATGGTCAGGGTCAGGGTCAAGGCATAGATCCGGGTCAACCCCTCGCGCGCCAGCTGCAATTCCTGGTAATCACGATAGACCCCCTGCACCGCCTCGGCATCGTAGGCCAGACCCTCGGGAACCGGATTGGTCAGTTGCAGGATGCGCGGCTCCTCGAAGACATCACGCGCCGAGACCGGGACCAGGACGCGCAGGTAGAGCTGGCCCTCGCCGGCCTCCACCGTACTGACGGCGCGCGTGTTGCGCGCCTGCTTGAGCTGGGCTTGGCTGGGTAGATCAGGCAGGACGCTGGCCAACTCGGTCGTCGCGCTCGACAACAGCTGGCCACCGACCGAGAACAGGGCTGCCGACTGCACCCCTTTTTCCTCGCGCAAACGAAGCAGCGCGGAGCGGCGCGAGACTTCCTGGATGTCGGACAATTCAGTCGCCATGCTGCGCGCTTTGTCGCCGAGATCGACGAGCAGGGAATCGAGGGCCGAGCGGCCGAGATGGAGTCCGGACTCCAGCGCCTTCTCGACCCGGACGTCGAACCAGCTTTCGATCGAGCGCGTCACGAATTGCACCGAAACCCCGTATACAAGCGCCCCGGGCAATACGGCGATGAAGCCGAACATCAGCATCAGACGCAGCTTGAGGCGGGCACCGAAAACCTGAGCCTGGTAGTCGCGCCACAGCGAGCGCAGTTGCCAGCCGACCAGCCCAAGCATGCTGAGGGCGAGCACGACATTAAGACCAATCAGCAGCGGATAGTTACGGGAAAAGATGACCGTGTCGGCGGCCGTCGACATGAGCAGCAGAAACCACAGGATGCCCCCGACCGCTGCTGCAAACGCCCCGCCTGCGGCGAGAAAACGCTTCACTTGACCTCCGCCGAAGCCGTCGGCGATGGTAGCGCCGGCAAGGCGGCCTGCCAGGTCTTCCAGTCGGAGGCCAGGCTCCAATCCTTGTTACCGAGCGCGCTGATCTGGAAGGGGCGCGGCAACTGGGTAATGTCGAGGCGCAGGCGCAGGGCTGCCAGGTAGAGCTCGCCGGTCCGCACCGTCTTGTCGCCCTTCTCAATCACCACCCAGTTGCGCAGGCGCGCAAGAACTGCCAAGGCCTCGGTCAGCGTCGGGAATGATTGGTGCAGGCCACCCATCCCCGTGGACAGGCGGTACTGCCGGGTCAATGCGTGGTAAGAAAGGCTGTAGGTCAGACTGCGGCTGACCAGTTTCTCATCGAGCCAATACCAACGTGCCTTGCTCATTTCGTAATCAAGCACAAAATAGAGCACCACCCCCTTGCTTACCGCTTCCTCGAGGCGCGGGTTCAGCTCGAAGCGGAAATCGGCTGACAGCACGTAGCCGTCATCGCCGGGCGAAAGCTGGACATTGGCGACGTCGATTTCGGCTGTCCATCCCAGCACCGGGATGAATAGCAGCAACAACAGCCAATGGCGCAGGCGTTCAGGCATGCTTTTCGAGAAGACAGTAGAAAAAGCCATCATGTTCGGCAGTCGGAAGAAGCTGTTCCTCATGACAACGTCGGGCCTGTGGCTGGCGCGCCAGAAAAGCATCGATCTGCTCGCCATTCTCAGCCGGGAACACCGAGCAGGTGACATACAGCAGTTTACCGCCGGGCCGAACGACCTGCCACAAGGCTTCGAGAATGCGCGATTGGGCCGCGGCAAAACTGGCGATGTCGGTCTCGCGGCGCAGCCATTTAGCGTCCGGATTGCGCCGCACCACGCCGCTGGCCGTGCACGGAACGTCGGCGAGCACGGCATCGAAGGGCTGACCGTCCCACCAGGTATTCAATTTGGCGCAGTCGGCACTCCGCACCTCGGCCGTGAGCCCCAGGCGTTCGAGGTTTTCGCTAACCCGCCGACAGCGCGACGGCTTGAGATCGAGCGCCAGCAAATCGAGGTCGGCCCGTTCCAGCAGATGCGCCGTCTTGCCGCCCGGCGCGGCACAGGCGTCGAGGACCCGGCTGCCGGCGGCCGGATCGAGCAGGCTGGCGGCCAATTGGGCACCGGGGTCCTGCACCGAGACCAGCCCCGCGGCAAAATCGGGCAACCGTTCCACCGGCAGCGGTTTGGCCAGGGCCAGCCCGGCCTCGCCGACCGTCGTTGCCGGAATGCCGGCGGCGACCAGCCGGGCCTGATACGCGTCGCGCGAGCACCGGCGTAGATTGACCCGCAGGGCCATCGGCGGCGGTTCGTTGCCGGCCGTCACGATCGCTGGCCAATCCTGCGGGTAGGCGGCCTGCAGATGCGCCAGCCACCAGTCCGGATGCTGGGCACGGGCGACGGCATCGTCGGCCAGCGCCGCACTCAAGGTGTCGCGCTGGCGCAAGAAGTTGCGCAGCACACCGTTGACCAGGCCGCGAAACCGCCCTTCAGCCAATTCCCCTGCCGCCACAACAGCCTGATCGACCACCGTATGCTCGGCATCGGGCCGGGTTTCCAGGCGATAGATCGCAACCAGCAACAAGGCCCGAACTTCCTCGTCGGCCAGCGGCTTGGTGAGTAGCCGGCTCAAGAAGAAATCGCCCCGCCCGTAGGCGCGCAAGCTACCATAGACGAGATCCTGCACCGCCGGCCGGGCAGCGGAATCAACCCGGGCGAGCAGGCCATCGGCCAGGCTTTGCCCGGCAAAAATGGCGGCATCGATGCGCGCCGCCTGGAGCAGGGAAAAAGCCAGTGAATCGAGCGGTAATCTGGACATAGGCCGCGATTATCGCACGCGGCATAATGGCGCAATGCGCCGATTCCTGATTGCCTTCTGTTTCTGCTCCTTCCCCATTCTGGCGCACGCTTGGAATGCCGCCGGCCACCGCCTGGTGGCGGTCATTGCCTGGCAGCAACTGTCACCGGCCGGCCAGAAATTCTTTGCCGAAGTTCTGGGGCGTCATCCTGATCACGAGCGCTGGGTCAAGAAAGGGCATTCCGCCGAAGCCGCCGATATCTTTGCCGAAGCCGCGACCTGGCCGGACGACATCCGTCATGACCCGCGCTTCTACGACCCCGGTCGCGAACCGCCGACACCCTCGCTGCCCGGACTGGCCGACACTGCCCGCCACAAGCGCTGGCATTACATGGACCTTGACCGCAACGGCAAAGTGCAGGCCGGCGAACTTGACGGCCGGATCGAGGAATTGAGCCGCTTGCTGGTTACGGCGCGCCAGAATGACCAGCTCACCTCCGCCCTGCCCTGGCTGTTGCACCTCGTCGCCGACATCCACCAACCCTTGCATGTCGGCCGCCACGGGGACGAAGGCGGCAACGATTTCGAAATCGAGAACCCGTTCAACAAACGCCTGCCCTTCTCCAGCCTGCATACGTACTGGGACGACCTGCCCGGCCCGCCCTGGCTGCGCGGCAAGCGGCTGGAGAAAAATGCGCAGCGCCTAATGGCAGATTTCCCGGCTCCGCAGCAAGGCGATGTGGTGCTGTGGCGCGACGAAAGCCATCGCCTGCTCGCCCGCGCCTACCCGAAAACCGAGGGCAGCCTGCTGCCCATGATCAGCGAAGAATTCCATCAACAGAGCAGAGCGATCGCCAACCGGCGCCTTGTCGAGGCTGGTTACCGTCTGGGGCGACTGCTCGAGACGATTTACCAGACCCGCGTTTCACGTGAAACGCCCTAAAATCCACCCATGAATGGCCTGCACCTGATTGCCGATCTGCACGACTGCCGTTGCCAGCCGAGCTTCCTGCTCGATGCCATCAGGCTGGAAGCCTTTTGTGTAGACGCCTGCACCCGCCATGGCCTGACCGTGGTCGGCCGGCTGTTTCATGCCTTCCGCGACGCGACCGGCGAGCCAGCCGGTGTCACCGGCACGGTGGTACTGGCCGAATCGCACCTCGCCGTGCACACCTGGCCGGAAATCGGCAGCGTCACGCTCGACGTCTATGTCTGCAATTTCAGCGGTGACAACAGCCGGCGGGCCCATACCTTATTCGCCGAAATCGTCGCCGCCTTCGCCCCGGCCAGGCTGGAAAAACAAGAGGTGGCGCGCGGCCACCTCGGTTTGCTGCAGGGCGCCTAACGTCCCATCGCCCGCAAGCGGGCAATGCGCTCCTCGGTCGGCGGATGGGTCGAGAACAGGCCCCGAATGCCGCCGCCGGACAAGGGATTGAGGATCATCATCTGGGCCGTTTCCGGGTGCGCCTCGGCCGGCGCCATCGGAATGCGCCCTTCGGCATACATCTGGATCTTGCCCAGGGCATCGGCCAGCGCCTGCGGTTCGCCGCTGATCGCCGCACCGCCGGCGTCGGCCTCGAACTCGCGGGCCCGGGAGATCGCCATCTGGATCAGGCTGGCCGCCAGAGGGGCCAAAATCGCCACCAGGATGCCGACCAGCGGATTGACCGAACGTCCATTCTCGTCGCGACCGCCGAAGAACATCGCGAAATTGGCGAGTGCCGAAATCGCCCCGGCCATCGTCGCCGAGACGGTCGAAATCAGGATGTCGCGGTTCCTGACATGAGCCAATTCATGGGCCATCACGCCTCGCAGTTCGCGCGCCGAGAGCAGCTGGATGATGCCGGTGGTCGCCGCCACCGCCGCATGCTCGGGGTTGCGCCCGGTAGCAAAGGCATTCGGCTGGGCCTCGTTGATGATGTACACCTTGGGCATCGGCAGATCGGCGCGCTGCGCCAGATCGCGGATCATGGCGTAGAACTGCGGAGCGCTGAATTCATCGACCGGCTGGGCGTTGTACATCTTCAACACCATGCCGTCGGAGAACCAGTACGAGAACAGGTTCATCGCACCGCCAAAGACCAGCGCCAGCAACATGCCGGACTGGCCGCCGATCATGCCGCCGACGATGCCGAACAGCGCCATGATGGCCGCCATCAGCATGGCTGTCTTGACCCAGTTGAACATCATGACCTCCTCGTGGCTATCGCTCGAGTACCAAGATGATGCCGGGCCGCCCCTATTTCAAGCCGGCGGATCGAATCGATCGCCCACTTTCAACGGATTACCGGCCAGGAATTGCTGCACCGGCAGGCGCTTGCCGCCGGCCTTCTGCAATTCGCTGATCGCCAGGGCGCCCTCGCCGCAAGCGACGAGCAGGCTTTTACGGTCGACCGCCAGAATCTGCCCGACCTCACCGCTCCCGCCACCGGCATCGCCTGCCACAATTTGACGGTTTGCCCGCCCAACAGCGCCTGCGCCCCGGGGAAGGGGTTGAAGGCGCGGATGTGCCGATCGAGTTCCACTGCGCTGCGGCGCCAGTCGATGACGGCTTCGGCCTTCTCGATCTTGTGGGCATAAGTCACGCCGGCATCTGGCTGAACGCTGGCCTTCAGCGGCAACTTGCCCAGCGCCTCAACGATCAGCTGCGCCCCGAGTTCGGCCAGACGGTCATGCAGGCTGGCCGTAGTGTCCTCCTCCACGATCGGGAAAGCGCCACGCAACAACACCGGCCCGGTATCGAGTCCAGCCTCCATCTGCATGATACACACGCCAGTTTCCGCGTCGCCGGCAAGCAAAGCCCGCTGGATCGGTGCCGCCCCGCGCCAGCGCGGCAACAACGAAGCGTGAATATTGAGACAGCCAAAGCGCGGCAGGTCGAGTACGGCCTGCGGCAGGATCAGACCATAGGCGGCGACCACCATGACCTCGGCGCCCAACGCCGCAATCTTCTGCTGTGCTGCGACGTCCTTCAGACTCAGCGGCTGGAAGACCTCGATCCCTTTTTCCAGGGCCAGTTTCTTGACTGCCGAAGGCTGCAGGGCCATGCCCCGACCGCTCGGCCGATCCGGCTGGGTCAGTACAAGCGGCACTTCGTGACCGGCCTCGACAATCGCCTTGAGCGCCTGCGCGGCGAACTCCGGTGTCCCTGCAAAAATCACCTTCATGCGGTTACCCGGGCCTGCTTGGCCAGCTTCGAGCGGATTCGGGTCTGTTTCAGTTGTGACAGGTGATCGACGAATACTGTGCCGTTCAGATGGTCGATTTCGTGCTGAATGCACACGGCAAGCAGCCCATCGGTAGTCAGCGATTGCTTCTTACCTGCCAGATCGAGGTAACGCACGGTGACGCGCTCGGCTCTTTCGACCCTGTCATAGATGCCGGGCACCGACAGGCAGCCTTCCTCACCGATCTGCGATCCATCGCAGCTTTCCAGAGTCGGGTTGATGAACACGCGCAAATCGTTCTTATCTTCCGAGGTGTCGATCACCACCACGCGCTTGTGCACATCGACCTGGGTTGCAGCCAAGCCAATGCCCGGCGCTTCATACATCGTTTCCGCCATGTCGGCGACCAGTTTTCGGATGCTGTCATCGACATTGACAACGGGGGCCGCCACTTTTTTCAGGCGGGTATCGGGGAAACGCAAAATGGGTAGCAGTGCCATGGGTGGACCGGAATAAAAGCTTGCTCGCTTAGGTTATTACGTGCAGAATCTAAAGCAATTCTCGAGATATGGAAGCGGATTTGTTGGCTGTCGCTGAGACAATCACAAACGCACCGCGTTCCACCGGCACGTGAGGTTACGACTATGGTTCGCATTATATCCGCGCTCATCCTGGCCGTGACGGCCACCTGCGCATTCGCCGCCGAGCCCCTCAAGCTTGTGGACAATCCGCCTGACCGGCACATCGTCGTGCGCGGTGACACACTGTGGGGCATATCCGGAAAATTCCTCAAGCAGCCGTGGCGCTGGCCGGAAATCTGGCGCATGAACCGCGACCAGATCAAGAACCCGCATCTCATCTATCCCGGCGATGTCGTCCTCCTCGACACCTCCGACGGCAGTCCGCGCCTGCGCCTCGGCAAGGGAGTCGGCAGAGGTGGCAGTGGCAAGCTGCAACCGCAGGTATACAGCGAAGCGGTCCAGCAGGTCATCCCGAGCATTCCGCCGAACGTCATCGATCCCTTCATATCGAAGCCGCTGGTCATCGAACCCGGCGCCCATGACGGCCAGCCGCGCATCGTCGCCACCCAGGAAGACCGTATGGTGGTCGGCAATGGTGACGAAGCCTTCGTCACCGGCATTCCCGATGCCAGCATCGAAAAATGGAACGTCTTCCGTCCCGGCAAGCCGCTGAAGGATCCCGAGACGGGTGCCGTTATCGCCCATGAAGCGTTTTTCCTCGGCTCGGCCCGGCTGGTCAAACCCGGCGAACCGGCCAGCATCAGGATCGTCCAGGCCAAGCAGGAAATCGGGCGCGGAGATCGCCTGCTGCCCGCCCCGGCACCTGAAATCATTTCCTACGTCCCGCATCGCCCGGAACAGGAAGTCAGCGCCAGGGTCGTCTCGATCTATGGCGGCGTAAACGAAGGCGGTGCCAACTCGGTCGTTGCCCTCAATCGTGGCAAGAACAATGGCCTGGAAATCGGCCATGTGTTGGCCCTGTTCCGCAATCGGGCCTCGGTCAATGTGGATTTCGATGGCCGCCGCACCTCGACGCCGATCCCGGAAGAGCGTTACGCCTTGGCCTTCGTATTCCGGGTTTTTGACGGCATTGCCTACGCGCTGGTCGTCGAATCCTCCAAGTCGGTCATTGTCGGCGATTCGGCACGAAATCCGTGAACGACACCGACGGGTTGGCCGCCTGGTTGCGGCTGACCCTGATCCCCGGTATCGGCGGCGAGACGCAACGAAAGCTTCTCGCCGCTTTCGGTTTACCCGAAGCCATTTTCGCGGCCGGACGGCTAGCGGTACGCGGTGTCATCGGCGATCGGGCCGATCCCCTCTTCGATTTCGACCCCTCTGAAACAATCGACCGTAGCCTGGCCTGGGCCAGCCAGCCCGGGCAATCCGTCATCACCCTGGCCGACGCGGCTTATCCCGCAGCTCTTCTCGAAATCCCCGATCCGCCTTGCGTGCTTTATGTGCGCGGCAATCCGGCGCTGTTGCAAAAGCGCGGACTGGCCGTGGTCGGCAGTCGCAACGCGACGCCGCAAGGCGTGCAAACCGCCGAAAGCTTTGCCCGTGCCATTGCCGCCAAGGGGTTCGGCATCATCAGCGGCCTTGCCCTCGGCATCGACGCCGCAGCCCACCGCGGTGCGCTAGCCGCCAGCGGCGAAACGATCGCAATCATCGGTACCGGCGCCGACCGGCTTTACCCGGCCCGCAACCGGGAGCTCGCCCTGGCGATTGCCGAACATGGTGCCATCGTTTCCGAATTTCCGCTCGGCACGCCAGCCATTGCCTCCAACTTTCCGCGCCGCAACCGCATCATTTCGGGCCTGTCGCGGGGCGTACTGGTCGTCGAAGCGGCCCCCGAAAGCGGCTCGCTGATCACCGCCCGGCTTGCCGCCGAACAGGGCCGCGAAGTTTTCGCGATTCCCGGCTCGATTCATTCGGTGGTCGCCCGCGGTTGTCACAAGCTGATCAAGCAAGGGGCAAAACTGGTCGAGACCGCTCAGGACATTCTGGAAGAACTCGGCAATTATGACGAAACGGTGGCCGCCACCGCGCCGCCGCCAACCAGCCAGGAAAGCGCCCTGCTCGGCGCGCTCGGCCACGGCCCATGTGGCCTCGACGACCTCGCCGAGCGGACCGGATTTGCCGCCGATCACCTGCTCGGCGAACTGCTGACGCTCGAACTCGCCGGCCAAATAGCCACGCTGCCGGGCAACCGCTACCAGCGCCTCGCCTGAATCACTCCCATATATAGAGATGGCTTGCCAAGCCGCTCGCCGGGCACTTATCATGCCCCGGCACCTAACAGGCAGAACCCATGACAAAAAAGCTGATAATCGCTGAAAAACCTTCCGTCGCCGCCGACATCGCCAAGGCGCTGGGAGGCTTTACCAAGCACGACGACTACTTCGAAAGCGAAACGCACGTTCTCTCGTCAGCCGTCGGCCATCTGCTGGAGTTGTCCTGTCCGGAAGAATTCGAAGTCAAGCGCGGCAAATGGTCTTTCGCTCACCTCCCGGTGATCCCGCCGCACTTCGCGCTGTCGCCAATCGAAAAGACCGAATCCCGTCTCAAGGTGCTCGCCAAGCTGATCAAGCGCAAGGATGTCAGCGGCCTGATCAATGCCTGTGACGCGGGGCGCGAGGGTGAACTGATCTTCAATTACATTGCCCAGCACACCAAGTCCGGCAAGCCGGTACAGCGCCTGTGGCTGCAGTCGATGACCCAGGGTGCGATCCGCGACGGCTTCACCCGCCTGCGCAATGGCCAGGAAATGCAGGGTCTGGGCGATGCCGCCGTCTGCCGCTCCGAATCCGACTGGCTGGTCGGCATCAACGGCACGCGGGCGATGACCGCCTTCAACTCGAAAACAGGTGGTTTCCACCTGACCACCGTCGGCCGCGTCCAGACGCCAACGTTGGCCATCGTCGTCGAACGTGAAAAGAAAATCCGCGAATTCAAGCCGCGCTCCTACTGGGAGGTCGAAGCCGATTTCGCCGCCAAGGCCGGCAATTACACCGGCAAGTGGTTCGATGAAGGCTACAAGGGCAAGGAAGACGACGAGCATGCCCGCGCCGACCGCCTCTGGGAACAAGCCAAGGCTGACGCCATCCGCGCTGCCACGCACGGCAAGCCGGGCATCGTCAGCGAAGAGGCCAAGCCCGAAACCCGCCTCTCGCCGCTGCTCTTCGACCTGACCAGCCTGCAACGCGAAGCCAACAGCCGTTTCGGCTTTTCAGCCAAGACCACGCTGTCGCTGGCCCAGTCGCTGTACGAAAAACACAAGGTCCTGACCTACCCGCGAACCGACTCGCGCTGCCTGCCGGAAGACTATCTGCCGACGGTCAAGGAAACCCTGACCATCCTGACCGGCGAAGGCGCCGGCAAGGGCCACGACGAAGTCCTGCTCGCCCGCTACTCACCCTTCGCCCATCAGATCCTGGCGCGCAACTGGGTGCTGCCAAACAAGCGCATCTTCAACAATGCAAAGATCAGCGATCACTTCGCGATCATCCCGACGCCGCAGGCCCCGAAGAACCTCAACGAGCTAGAACAGAAGCTCTACGACTTCGTCGTCCGCCGTTTCCTCTCCGTCTTCTTCCCGGCCGCCGAATATCTGGTGACCACCCGCATCACCCGCGTCGAAGGCCATCCCTTCAAAACCGAGGGCAAGGTGCTGGTCAATCCGGGCTGGCTGGCCGTGCATGGCAAGGAAGGCCAGGAAGGCACCGAAGGCAACCTGGTCGCCGTCGCTAAAGACGAGAAGGTCAAGGCCGAGGACGTCATCGTCAAGGCCAACGAAACCAAGCCGCCGCCGCGCTACTCGGAAGCCACCCTGCTCTCCGCCATGGAAGGCGCCGGCAAGATGGTCGACGACGAGGAACTGAAGGCGGCGATGGCCGGCCGCGGCCTCGGCACCCCGGCGACCCGGGCTCAGATCATCGAAAACCTGATCGGCGAGCAGTACATGCTGCGCGAAGGCCGCGACCTGGTGCCCACCGCCAAGGCCTTCTCACTGATGACGCTGCTCAACGGCCTCGGCATCACCGAACTGACCCAGCCGGAACTGACCGGCGACTGGGAATGGAAACTCGGGCGCATCGAAAAAGGTGAATTCACTCGCGACGAATTCATGCGTGAAATCGCCGAGATGACGCGCCACATCGTCGAGCGCGCCAAGACCTTCGACAGCGACACGATCCCCGGCGATTTTGGCGTTTTGACGGCGCCCTGCCCGCGCTGCGGCGGCCAGATTCGCGAAACCTACAAGAAATTCCAGTGCGGTGGCTGCGACTACTCGCTGTGGAAGATCGTCGCCGGCCGCCAGTTCGAACCGGCCGAAATCGACACCCTGATCAACGAAAAGCAGATCGGGCCGCTGACTGGCTTCCGCAACAAGATGGGCCGCACCTTCGCTGCCGCCATCAAGCTCAACGACAAGATGGAACCGGAGTTCGATTTCGGCCAGGACAAGGCGGATTCCGAGTCAGCCGAACCGGTGGACTTTTCCGCCCAGCAAAGCCTCGGCAACTGCCCGAAATGCAAGGCCAACGTCTACGAGCATGGCAACGCCTACGTCTGCGAAAAATCAGTCGGCCCGGAAAAGACCTGCGACTTCCGCTCAGGCAAGGTCATCCTGCAGCAGCCGATCGATGGCGAGCAAATGAAAAAGCTGCTCACCGGCGGCAAGACCGACCTGCTCAAGGAGTTCGTCTCCAACCGCACGCGGCGGAAATTCTCGGCCTATCTGGTCGCCCAGGACGGCAAGGTCGGCTTCGAGTTCGAAAAGAAAGTCGCCAAGCCCAAGGCGGCGCCGAAGAAGAAAGCCGAAGCCTGATTCACCGATCGCGCCGGGGTTTCACGTGAAACCTCAGCGCGTCGCCGTGGCTCCCGGCAACTGGCAGGACAGCACCGCCGCCCGCACGGCATCGATCGCCTGCGGCCGCGGAAAGGTCACCCGCCAGACCAGGCCGACCGTCCGCTTCGGCTGAACGCCGGCAAACGGCAGCACCCTGACCAGCGCTTCCTTGCCGATCAGCGGGTCGGCCGCCGTACTCGGCATCACCGCCACGCCGGCGCCGCTCGCCACCATGTAGCGGATGGTTTCCAGCGAACTGCCTTCCAGCGAATGGGCCAGCGCGTCGGGCGCGCCGAGTTGAGGACAGGACTCCAGCACCTGATCGCGAAAACAGTTGCCCTGACCGAGCAGCAACAGGTCCTGGCCGTCCAGTTCATCGGCCTCGATATCCGTCCGATTGACCCAGGGATGGGCGGCCGGTACGACCACCCGGAACGGCTCTTCGTACACCGCCTGCGCGACCAGACCGGGCTCGGCGAAAGGCAGCGCGATAACGATGACGTCCAGTTCGCCGGCCTTGAGCGCCGGGATCAGGTTGGCGGTGAAGTCTTCCTTGAGGAACAGCGGCATCGCCGGCGCATGCTGGTGCAGGGCCGGAATCAACTGCGGCAGCAGGTAAGGCGCGATGGTGTAGATGACCCCGACGCGCAGCGGGCCGCTCATCGGGTCGCCAACGGTGCCGGCGATTTCTTCCAGGCGGACCGCCTCGTCGAGCACCCGTTTGGCCTGCACGACGATGCGTTCGCCGAGCGCCGTGATCCGCACGTCGGAAGCGGTGCGCTCGAAGAGCGCCGCGCCGAGCTGGCCTTCGACCTTCTTCAGGGCCACCGACAGCGTCGGCTGGCTGACATGGCAGGCTTCCGCCGCCTTGCCGAAATGGCGCTCGCGGGCCAGGGCCACGATGTAGCGCATTTCGGTCAGGGTCATGCCGAATAGCCCAGTTTTTGCAGGTCATCGGCCGTCAGCCAGCGCCACTCGCCCGGCTTCAGATCGGCCGACAGGCTCAGATCGCCAACCGCTTCGCGGTGCAGCGCTTCGACCCGATTGCCGGCGGCGGCCACCATGCGTTTGACCTGATGATATTTGCCGCTGGTCAGCGTCAGCCGCAGCAGATTGTCGCCGGCCTTTTCGGCGGCCGCGGCGGCGATCGGCTCGGGTTCGTCGGTGAGCAGCACGCCGGCCAGCAGTTGATCGATCAGCGCCTGGTCGACCGGGTGCTTGGTGGTCGCAAGATAGACCTTCGGAACCTTGCGCTTGGCCGACGACAGCACATGATTCAGTTGCCCATCGTCGGTGATCAGCAGCAGGCCGGTGGTGTCTTCGTCGAGGCGGCCGATCGGCTGCACGTCGCGTTCGCGCAGTTGCACCGGGAGCAGCGTCAAAACGCTGGGATGATGCACCGGCTTGCGCGAACACTCGTAACCGGCCGGCTTGTAGAGCAGCAGGCTGGCAAATTCGGCATAGGGCCAGTCGACGCCGTCGACCGTGAAAATCAGCCCGGTAGTATCGATTTCAGCAAAGGGATCGTCGCAGATCTGACCATTGACCGCGACGCGTTCGTTCCGGATGAGTGACCGGCAACCCTTGCGGGTACCGAATCCGTGCTTTTGGAGGAGGCGTTCGAGTTGCATGGTGGGAATGCTAACATTCGGCCATGAATTTCGAACATCTCATCCAGATCAACGACCCGGAAAACCCGCTGGTCGACTCCCTGACCCGCGACCAGCTCTGGCAAGGCTTGCTGCACCGCGTCGAAAATCCCATTCCCTTTTTGCCAGGGCTGGAATCCTGCACCATCCTCGAACGCCAGGCTAATGAGCTGCTGCGCGAACTGGATTTCGGCCCGGCTGCGATCCAGGACCGGGTGACGCTGACCGAAGCCCACTGGGTGCGCTTCGACATCGTGCCGTCCGAGACCCATGCCGGCGGCAGCCTGACGATCAGCATCGAGGAGCCGGAACCGACCTTCCTGTTCCTGCGCTTCGCCTACCAGACCACGCTGGCCACCAACCCGAACTCGGAAGAGCGGGCCTATATCGAGTACGTCAAGTCGGCCTATCACCAGTCCGACGTCGATTGCGTGCGGATCATCCGCACGCTCGCCGCCGGCGGGGAAGTTCAGTAACCCATCCCCACCAACCCTCCCCTTGAAAGGGAGGGTGTGACGAGTTAGTCGACGCCCTGGCTGGCCAGGTAGTCCTCGTAGCCGCCGAGGTAATCGATGATCCGGCCATCGTTTTTGACTTCCAAAACGCGGGTCGACAGCGAGGAAACGAATTCCCGGTCATGTGAGACGAAGACCAGCGTGCCGGGGAATTTCTCCAGGCCGCTGTTCAGCGCCTCGATCGATTCCATGTCCAGGTGGTTGGTCGGTTCGTCCATGATCAGCACGTTGTGCTTGGAGAGCATCAGCTTGCCGAACAGCATGCGGCCCTGTTCGCCGCCGGAAATGACGTTGACCGGCTTCTTGACCTCGTCGCCGGAGAACAGCAGGCGGCCGAGCGTGCCGCGAATCAGGGTTTCCAGGTCGCCGCCTTCGTCGATCGTGGCCCGGGCGTAGCCGGCGATCCACTCGGTCAGGCTCTGCTCGCCGGCGAACTGTGCGCTGTGGTCCTGCGCGTAGTAGCCGGGATTGGCCTTTTCGGCCCACTTCAGCGTCCCGAATTGCGGTTGCAGTTCGCCCATCAGCAGCTTCAGGAAGGTCGTCTTGCCGACGCCGTTCTCGCCGATCACGGCGATCTTCTCGCCAGCGTTGATGGTCAGCGTCAGGTTGTTGAAGATCTTGCGCTCGCCGCCTTCGTAGGTGAAGGAGAGATTCTCGATCTCCACCGCCTGGCGGTGCAGCTTGGCCTTCTCGTCGTAATCGAAGCGAATCCACGGGTACTGGCGGGAGGACGGCTTGACGTCTTCCGGCTTCAGCTTTTCAATCAATTTGACGCGGCTGGTCGCCTGCTTGGCCTTGGAGGCATTGGCCGAGAAACGACGGACGAAGGTCTGCAGTTCGGCGATCCGTTCCTTGGCCTTGGCATTGGCGTTCGACTGGCGCTCGCGAGCCTGCTGGGCGGCCTCCATGAAGTCGTCGTAGTTGCCGGCGTAGGTCGTGATCTTGCCGTAGTCCAAGTCGGCCATGTGGGTACAGACCTGGTTCAGGAAGTGGCGATCGTGCGAGATGATGATCATCGTCGACTCGCGATTGTTCAGCATGTCCTCGAGCCAGCGAATGGTGTTGATGTCGAGGTTGTTGGTCGGCTCGTCGAGCAGCAGGATGTCCGGGTTGGCGAACAGCGCCTGGCAGAGCAGCACGCGCAGCTTCCAGCCGGGAGCGACCTGGCTCATCGGGCCGTTGTGCTGTTCGGTCGGGATGCCGACGCCGAGCAGCAGTTCGCCAGCGCGGGATTCGGCAGTGTAGCCGTCGTACTCGGCGAACTGGTGTTCGAGGTCGGCGGCCTTCATGTAGTCGTCTTCGGTCGCTTCCGGATTGGCGTAGATGGCGTCGCGTTCGCTCATGCAGGCCCACATTTCCTCGTGGCCCATGAGCACGACGTCGAGGACGCGCATGTCTTCGTAGGCGAACTGGTCCTGTTTCAGGTAGGCCATGCGCTCGTGCTTGTCTTTCGAGACGTTGCCGGCCGACGGGTCGAGCGCGCCGCAGAGGATCTTCATGAAGGTGGATTTGCCCGCCCCGTTGGCACCGATCAGGCCATAGCGATAGCCTTCGCCGAACTTGACGTTGACGTTCTCGAACAGGGGTTTGGCCCCAAACTGCATGGTGATATTGGCGGCGACAAGCACGGCGATTCCGATCTGCTGAAAGCGGTAAAACGAAGGGCAGAATTTTACCTTCTTTCAAAGGGTTGACCGCGCTGCCGCGAGCCAAATTTGTGCACTGCGGTGTAAGATTTGCAGCCACAATAAAAGCCCACTGGATTGAGAGGCAGCACATGGTTCCCCACCTCACCACGGCCCTGACCGGCCCCCTGCTCGAACTTGAGCGGAGTTTCCTCGCCAACAGCACGCAGATCGAACAATGGCTGCGCGGCCAGTGGCTGGAACACACGCCGCCCTTCTACTCGTCGTGCGACCTGCGCAATTCCGGCTTCAAGCTGGCGCCGGTCGATACCAACCTCTTTCCCGGCGGCTTCAACAACCTGAATCCGGCCTTCCTGCCGCTCTGCGTGCAGGCGGCGATGGTCGCCATCGAAAAGATCTGCCCGGAAGCGCGCAACCTGCTGCTAATTCCGGAAAACCACACGCGCAACCAGTTCTACCTGCAGAACGTCGCGCAGATCGCCGCCATCCTCAAGCAGACCGGGCTCAACGTCCGCCTCGGCACGATGCTGCCGGAAATCGACAAGCCGACCACGATCGAACTGCCCAACGGCCAAAGCCTGCTGCTCGAACCGCTGGTCCGCACCGACTACCGCCTCGGCCTGGAGGGCTTCGACCCCTGCGCCATCCTGCTCAACAACGACCTCTCGGCCGGCATCCCGGCCATCCTGCAGAACCTCCACGAGCAGTTCGTGCTGCCGCCGCTCCACGCCGGGTGGGCGGTGCGCCGCAAGTCCAACCATTTCGCCGCCTACGACCAGGTGGCCAACGAATTCGCCAAGGAAATCGGCATCGATCCGTGGCGCATCAACCCCGCCTTCTCGGTCTGCCGCAGCGTCAATTTCCACGAGCGCCAGGGCGAGGAATGCCTGGCCGCCAACGTCGCCGCGGTGCTCGACATCGTGCGCGAGAAGTACAAGGAATACGGCATCGACGAGACCCCCTACGTCGTCGTCAAGGCCGACGCCGGCACCTACGGCATGGGTGTGATGACGGTGCGCGACGCCGACGAGGTGATCGCCCTGAACCGCAAGCAGCGCAACAAAATGAGCGTCGGCAAGGAAGGCCTGGAGGTTTCGGAAGTCCTCATTCAGGAAGGCGTTCATTCCTTCGAGACACTGAACGAGGCGGTCGCCGAGCCAGTGATCTACATGATCGACCGCTACGTCGTCGGCGGCTTCTACCGCGTCCATACCGGGCGCGGCAAGGACGAAAACCTCAACGCGCCGGGCATGCACTTCGAACCACTGGCCTTCGACACCGGCTGCAATCTGCCCGACTACGGCTGCAACAACCCAGATTCGCCGCCCAACCGCTTCTACGCCTATGGCGTGGTCGGCCGCCTGGCCTGTCTGGCGGCGGCGGTCGAACTCGAGCGCTCGGCGCCCGAAACGACTGAATAAGCCGGTGGCCCAGCAACTCCAGTTCGAAAAGCACCTGCTCGGCGGCAGCAGCCAGTCGCTGCGCCTGGCTTTTGTCCTCGACCCCCTGCCCCACCTCAAGGCCTACAAGGATTCGACGGTGGCGATGATGCGGGCCGCCGAAAAGCACGGCCACGACGTCTTCGCCATCGACTGCGCGACGCTGGCCTGGCGTCGTCCCGAAAACGGCCATCCCGGCGGCGTCTACGGCGAGGTCGTGCATCTCCACCTGCGCCCCGACGACCACGACTGGTATCGTGAAACCGGCCGCGAATGGACGCCGCTCAAGGCGTTTGACGCAGTCATCATGCGCAAGGATCCGCCCTTCGACTTTGAATACGTCACTGCCACCTGGCTGCTCGAACGGGCCGAGGCCAGCGGCGTCAAGGTTTTCAATCGGCCGCGCGCCCTGCGCGACCACTCGGAAAAGCTGGCGATCGCCGAATTCGACCAATTCACGCCGCCCACCCTGGTCGCCCGCGACATGCACCAGTTGCAGCATTTCGTTGAGGAGCAGCGCGACGTCATTTTGAAGCCGCTCGACGGCATGGGTGGCAGCCAGATCTTCCGCATCCACCGCAATGACCCCAACCGCAACGTGATCATCGAAACGCTGACCCATGAGGGCAACCGGACGGTCATGGCGCAGCGCTACCTGCCCGAGATCAGCCAGGGCGACAAGCGCATCCTGCTCATCGGCGGCAAAGTCGTCCCTTACAGCCTGGCGCGCATCCCCAAGGCCGGCGAGACGCGCGGCAACCTGGCGGTGGGCGGTACCGGCATCGCCCAGGAACTCTCACCGCGTGACCGCGAAATCGCCGACACACTCGCTCCGATCCTGCTCAAGCGCGGCCTGATGCTGGTCGGCATTGATGTCATCGGCAGCTGCCTGACCGAGATCAACGTCACCAGCCCGACCTGCATGGTCGAAATCCGCCAGCAGACCGGCTTCGACGCCGCCGGCGCCTTCATCACCGCAATCGAGCACGCATGCGGTATTGCCTGATCCTGCTCGCCACGCTGTGGCTGGCGGCCTGTGGTCGCACGCCACTGCAGGAGCAGCAAGCCTATGTCTTCGGGACCCGGGTCGAAGTCATCGTCGTTAGCGCCGCGCCGGACCAGGGCCGCCAGGCGATCGCCGCCGTGCTGCGCGAATTCGACCGCCTGCACCGGGCCTACCACGCATGGCAATCCTCCGAACTGACCGATCTCAACCGGGCCATCGGCGAAGGGCGGGCGCTCGAGGTTGCACCCGAACTTGCCGAACTGGTCGGCGAAGCGCAGCAACTCAGCCGCCAGGGCGATTACCTGTTCGACCCCGGCATCGGCCAGCTGATCAAGTTGTGGGGCTTCCAGGCCGACGAGTTCAAGGCCGAGTTGCCGCCGGAAGCCGAGATCAAGGCTTGGCTCGCCAGGAAACCGTCGATCGCCGACATCGCGGTCAGCGGCACCACCGTCAGCAGCCGCAATCGCCAGGTCGCCCTCGACTTCGGCGGCTACCTGAAAGGCGTCGCCCTCGACCGTGCCGCAGCCATCTTGCGCGGTCAGGGGATCCAGAACGCGCTGATCAACATCGGCGGCAACGTCATGGCGCTAGGCAGCAAGGAAGGCCGCAAGTGGCGGGTCGGCATCCAGCATCCACGCCAGCCCGGCCCGATGGCCACAGTCGAACTTGACGACGGCGAAGCGATCGGAACCTCTGGCGACTATCAGCGCTTCTTCGAGATCGAGGGCAAACGTTATCCCCACCTGCTCGATCCCCGCACTGGCTACCCGGCCGCCCATACCCAGGCCGTCACCATCTTGATCCCGGCTGGGCCAAAAGCCGGCACCCGCTCCGATGCCCTGTCCAAGCCGATCTTCGTCGCCGGCCCTGGCCATTGGCGGGAGATGGCGCAAAAACTGGAGACCGCTCAGGTCCTGCGCGTCGACCAGGACGGCCGGATAGAAGTCACCGCGGCATTGCATCAGCGTCTCCAGTTCATCGGCCAGTCCCCCGCCCTGAGCGTCGTCCCTTGATCCAACGGTAGCTTGACACTACCCGCGGCGAGTCGTATACGTCGCACTGATTCACGCCATACGCATTCCTGTGGCACGGCCAGACCACCGAAGCGAACCGATTACCTGACAGGATCCGAGACCCGATGTCCAAGCTGCTCTCCAAACAAAGCATTCTGGTGGTCGACGACCTGCCGGAAAACATCGACCTGCTGAGCAAGACTCTGTCCGATGACTACCGCATCCGGGCCGCCACCACGGGCGAAAAGGCGCTGAAGATCGTCTATTCCGACGAACCACCCGACCTCGTGCTGCTCGACATCATGATGCCCGGCCTCAGCGGCCTGGAAATCTGCCGGCGGATCAAGGCCAATCCCGACCGCCGGCGGATTCCGATCATCTTCGTCACCGCCATGACCAGCATCGAGGACGAGCAGCGCGGACTGGAAATCGGTGCCGTCGATTACATCACCAAGCCGATCAGCCCGCCCATCGTCAAGGCGCGGGTGCGCACCCATCTCGCCCTCTACGATCAGTCGCGCGAACTGGAACGCATGGTCCATCAGCGCACCCATGAGTTGGTCACGACCCGCCAGCAGATCATTCGCCGCCTCGGCCGCGCTGCCGAGTTCAAGGACAACGAAACCGGCAACCACGTCCTGCGCATGAGTCACTACACCCGCCTGATCGCCCAGAGCCACGGTCTCGGCGAGGAAGCCTCGAACGTTCTGTTCAGCACGGCCCCGATGCACGATATCGGCAAGATCGGCATCCCCGACAGCATCCTGCTCAAGCCCGGCAAGCTCAATGCCGACGAATGGAAAGTCATGCACCAGCACCCGATCATGGGTGCGGAAATCATCGGCGCCCACGAAAACGAGCTGCTCGAAACCGCCCGCGTCATCGCCCTCTCCCACCACGAAAAATGGGACGGCAGCGGCTATCCGAGCGGCCTGAAAGGCGAGGACATTCCACTGGCCGGGCGCATTGTCGCCATCGCCGACGTCTTCGATGCCCTGCTCTCGGTGCGTCCGTACAAGCCGGCCTACTCGGCCGAACAGTCGCTGGCGCTGATGGAAACCCAGATTGGCCGCCATTTCGATCCGGAATTGATGGTTGCCTTCAAACAGGCGCTACCGGAAATCTTCCGCATCAAGGACATCTACGCCGACGAATACGGCGCCCTAACCGATCTCGAGTTCAAGATTCAGGAACTCAACGACGAGCAGAACGACGACTGACCTGCAGCCGCCGCTAATGCCCTTGCCGGAAAGCCTGACCCGGGCCGCCACCTGGCTGGCGCAAGCCGATGCACTGCTGGTCAGCGCCGGCGCCGGCATGGGCATCGACTCCGGCCTTCCCGATTTTCGCGGTCCCGGTGGCTTCTGGGCGGTTTATCCAGCCTTGGGCAAGGCGCGCATCGCCTTCGAAACGATCGCCAACCCGGCCGCCTTCGCCCACGATCCGCGGCTGGCCTGGGGCTTCTACGGACACCGCCTCGAACGCTATCGGCAGACTACCCCGCATGCCGGCTTCAGCCTGCTGCTCGACCTGGGCAGTCGAATGAAACACGGGGTCTGGGCGGTCACCAGTAATGTCGACGGCCAGTTCCAGAAAGCCGGCTTTCCCGCCGATCGCGTCTGCGAAGTCCACGGCTCCATTCACCACCTGCAATGCTCGGCCGCCTGCGGCGACAACATCTGGGCCGCCGAGTCCTTTCAGCCCGCCGTCGATAGCGAAAACTGCCGGCTGCTCGGCGAACTGCCGCATTGCCCGCGCTGCGGCGGGCTCGCCCGGCCGAATATCCTGATGTTCGGTGATGCGGGCTGGATCGAGCGCCGAACCGCCGGGCAAGAGCAGCGCCTACAGCACTGGCTGGCCGGCGTCGACCGTCTGGTCTGTGTCGAAATCGGGGCCGGCACGCAGATCCCAACCATCCGCCATTTCTCCGAAAGCTGCGGCGGCAAGCTGATCCGGATCAACCCCGGCGCGCCGGAAGTTCCCGATCCGGCGCAAAGCATCGGCTTGGCGCTGGGCGGAGCCGAGGGAATTTCCCGCCTCCTTGCCGCCGTCGCCGAACGCTGACACCCCTACTCCGGCGCCCGCGAATCGATGCTGATGGTTACCGGACCATCGTTGATCAGGCTTACCTGCATGTCGGCCCCGAAGACCCCGGTCGGCACCGGTCGCCCCAACTCGGCCGAGAGACGCTCGACGAAACGCGCAAATAATGGCTGCGAGACATCGCCGCGTGCCGCCCGGCTCCACGAGGGACGATTGCCCTTCTTCACCGAGGCGTAGAGCGTGAACTGCGAAACCGCCAGAATCTCCCCGCCGCTCTCCTGAACGCTGCGGTTCATCACCCCCGCCTCATCGGCAAACAGGCGCAGACGGACGAGCTTGCCGGCCATCCAGTCGAGATCGGCTTCGCTGTCGGCCTCCTCGAAACCGGCCAACACTAGCAGACCGCGGCCGATTTCGCCGCAAACCCGGCCATCTACCGCAACCGAAGCCTCTTGAACACGCTGAATAACGACTCGCATGAGCTTCTTACTCCGAAATGACAAAAGGCTCCTTGCGGAGCCTTTTGAAGCTTAATCCGACAAAAATTACCGGATTAAATGTCGATCCGCGCGTTCAGCGCATTGGTTTCGATGAACGCTCTTCGCGGCTCGACCAGTTCACCCATCAGCGTGGTGAAAATCTCGTCGGCGGCAATCGCGTCGTCGATCTGCACGCGCAGCAGGCGGCGAACCTTCGGGTCCATCGTGGTTTCCCACAACTGCTCGGGGTTCATTTCGCCCAGACCTTTGTAGCGCTGCTTGCTGATGCCACGTTCGACATCGGCCAGCAGCCACTTCATGGCATCGCCGAAGTTGGTGACGACCTGCTTCTTCTCGCCGCGTGCCATGTAGGCACCCGGTCCGAAAAGGTCGGCCAGTGTTTCGGCAGTGCGGCGCAGTTGCATGAAATCGCCTGACAGCAGTAGATCGTCATCGATCAGGCCGACCTTGAGGTTGCCGTGGTGCATCTTTTCGACGCGCAGGGTCCAGCGTTCCTGGATGTCGTCGAATTTGGGCAGCGTGCGGATACCGAGCGGCAAATGCTTGGCCAGCAGGTCGGCACTGGCCTGCGCGCTCTCGGCCGAGGCCAGGTCGAGCTTGAGGTTGTGCTGGACCAGCGCCTTGAGCACGATGGGATCGACCAGGTGCGAGACGCGCTCGATGACGGCTTCGGTAAGCAGCCAGGAACGGGCCAGTTCTTCCAGTGCCGGGCCGGCAACCGGCTCGGCGCCTGCCCGCGGCGTCAGGCTGGCTTCGTCCATCGCCATACGCAGCAGGAACTGGTGGTATTCCTGATCGTCCTTCAGGTAGCGCTCGGTCTTGCCGTGCTTGACCTTGTAGAGCGGTGGCTGGGCGATATAGACGTAGCCGCGCTCGATCAGTTCCGGCATCTGGCGGTAAAGCAGCGTCAGCAGCAGGGTACGAATGTGGGCGCCATCGACGTCCGCGTCGGTCATGATGATGATGCGGTGATAGCGCAGCTTCTCGATCTTGAATTCGTCCTTGCCGATGCCGGTGCCGAGCGCGGTGATCAGGGTGACGATCTGCTCGGAGGAAATCAGCTTGTCGAAACGCGCTTTCTCGACGTTGAGCACCTTGCCGCGCAACGGCAAGATGGCCTGGAATTTACGGTCGCGGCCCTGCTTGGCGGAGCCTCCGGCGGAGTCGCCCTCGACCACGTAGACTTCGCAGAGGGCCGGATCCTTTTCCTGACAGTCGGCCAACTTACCGGGTAGGCCGACACCGTCGAGCACGCCCTTGCGCCGCGTCATTTCGCGGGCGCGGCGGGCTGCTTCACGGGCGCGCGAGGCTTCGACGATCTTGCCGGTAATCATCTTGGCATCGACCGGGCGTTCGAGCAGGAAGTCGGCCAGTTTCTGGGCCACGACTTCTTCGACGGCCGGACGGGCTTCCGACGAGACCAGCTTCATCTTGGTCTGCGAGGCGAACTTCGGGTCGGGCATCTTGACCGACAGCACGCAGGCCAGGCCTTCGCGCATGTCGTCACCGGCGATTTCGACCTTGGCTTTCTTGGCGATCTCGTTTTCATCGATGTATTTGTTGATGACCCGGGTCATCGCGGCGCGCAGGCCAGTCAGATGGGTACCGCCGTCGGATTGCGGGATGTTGTTGGTGTAGCAGAGCACCTGCTCCTGATAGGAGTCGTTCCACTGCATCGCGACTTCGACACCGATGGTGACACCGGTATCACCGACCTTGGCTTCGCCCGACGAATAGAAAATGGTCGGGTGGAGGATGGTTTTGCTGCGGTTGATGTATTCGACGAAGCTCTTGACCCCGCCGGCGAAGGCGAAATCTTCTTCCTTGCCAGTACGCTGGTCGATCAGCCGAATCTTTACCCCGTTGTTCAGGAACGACAGTTCGCGCAGGCGCTTGGCGAGAATTTCGTAGTGGAACTCGATGTGTTCGAAGATTTCCTCGTCGGCCAGGAAGTGGACTTCCGTGCCGCGCTTCTCGGTTTCGCCGATCACCTTTAGCGGCGACACTTCAACACCATCGCGCAGCTCGACGATGCGATCGACGGCGTGGCCACGGCAAAACTCCATCGAGTGCTTCTTGCCGTCGCGGCGGATGGTCAGACGCAGCCACTTGGATAGCGCATTGACGCATGAGACGCCAACGCCGTGCAGGCCACCGGACACCTTGTAGGAGTTCTGGTTGAACTTGCCGCCGGCGTGCAGTTCGGTGAGCGCGATTTCAGCGGCCGAACGCTTGGGCTCGTGCTTGTCGTCCATCTTGACGCCGACCGGGATGCCCCGGCCGTTGTCGGTGACGCTGATCGAATTGTCGGTGTGGATGGTAACGACGATGTCGTCACAGTGCCCGGCCAAGGCTTCGTCAATGGAGTTGTCGACGACCTCGAACACCAGGTGGTGCAAGCCGGTACCGTCGGACGTATCGCCGATGTACATGCCCGGGCGCTTGCGGACCGCCTCCAGGCCTTCGAGGATCTGGATGCTGGATTCGCCATAGGCTGGCGAATTGTCCTGCGGGCTGCCCATCGGCGTGTTTTCTTCGCTCATTGCTTGTGTTCCACGTGAAACTTGGGTTTGATGAATTCGCTATCCGGCGTTCAGATCCGCATCGGCATGATGACGTACTTGAAGCGGTCGTTGCCCGGCACGGAAATCAGTGCGCTCGAATTGGCATCGTTGAAGCTCCACTGGATTTCTTCGACATGCACGTTATTCAATACATCGAGCAGGTAGCTGACATTGAAGCCGACATCGATGGCGTCGCCCGTGTATTGAACTTCAATTTCTTCCTGCGCCTCTTCCTGCTCGGCGTTGGCAGCAATCAGTTTCAAGCTATTTTCGCCGAGCACGACGCGGATGCCGCGGAACTTTTCGTTGGTCAGAATGGCGGCACGGTTCAAGGCCTGAATCAGGGTCAGCCGGCTGACCGACATGTGATTCTTCAGGGTTGCCGGCACGACGCGCTCGTAATCCGGGAACTTGCCGTCGATCAGCTTGGAGACCAGCACGACGGAACCAAAGGCGAAGCGCACCTGATTCGAGGCCAGCGTGATGTTCAGCGGCTCGTCGTTGTCGAGCAGCAGGCGGTTCAGTTCGAGCACGGTCTTGCGCGGCAGGATCAATTCCTGGCGCGGCAGATCGGTATCGATTTCAACGCTGGCGAAAGCCAAACGGTGGCCGTCGGTCGCCACGGCACGCAGTTCCTTGCCTTCGACCAATAGCAGCAGGCCGTTCAGGTAATAGCGGACGTCCTGGGCAGCCATGCTGTATTGGGTCTTGCTCAGCAGCTGGCGGAAGGCCTTTTGCGAAATCGAGAACTGCTTGGTTTCGCCTTCGGTCAGGGTCATCCGCGGAAAATCGTCGGCCGGCAGCGTTTGCAGGCTGAAACGGCTTTTGCCGGCGCGCACTTGCAGACGCTTGTCTTCGAGCAGCAGGCTGACTTCGGCAGTATCCGGCAGCGAACGCAGGATTTCCTGCAGCTTGCGGGCACCGACCGTTACTGCGCCATCGCCGTCACCGCCGGCACCTTCGGTCGCCGTGGTGATCTGGATTTCGATGTCGGTCGCGAGCAGGGTCAGGCGGTCGCCCTTCTTTTCCAGCAAGACGTTGGAAAGGATGGGTAGGGTATGACGACGTTCAACGATTCCCGAAACCGACTGCAAAGGGGTCAGAAGCGTGTCTCTTTGGCTTTTGATAAGAACCATAAATAAAATTCCTTTAAAGACTATATCGGGAACAATTCTGTTGATAACTGGCTAATTTCTTTTATTTTCATGGTGTTGGACTAGCAATTTTGCTCTTGGAAAGCCTCTGAATTGCTTGTGGATGAAATCTGGACAATTTTCCCACAAAGTGGAAACCCCCTGATGATCCACAAAGCATGGACAGGGTATCCACAGCGTTATCGACAGGCCTCATCCTTTCAACACCTGCAGCAGAACATGCAGGTCGTGATTGAGTTCGTTCTCTTTCAGGCGCAGGGAATCGATCGTCTTCACGGCATGGATGACCGTGGTGTGATCGCGGCCGCCGAAGGCATCTCCGATTTCCGGAAAACTGTGCGACGTGACTTCTCGGCATAGCCACATGGCCAATTGACGCGGCCGGGCGATGGCACGGGTGCGCTTTTTCGAGAACAGGTCGGCGACCTTGATCTTGTAATAGTCGGCGACGGTCTTCTGGATATTGTCCATGCCGACGTTGCGCACCGAACCGATCAGGTCCTTGAGCGCTTCCTTGGCCAGATCGAGGGCGATCACCCGACCGTGGAACGAGGAATAGGCCAGCACCTTCTTCAGGGCGCCTTCCAGCTCGCGGACATTGGAGCGCAGATGCTTGGCGATGAAGAAGGCGACTTCGTCGTCGAGCTGCATGCCCTCGGCTTCGGCCTTCTTCTTCAGGATGGCGACGCGCATTTCCAGTTCGGGCGGTTCGATCTGGACGGTCAGACCCCAGTCGAAACGGGTCACCAGACGATCATCGAGGCCGTTGATATCCTTGGGATAGGTATCGCAGGTGATGATGATCTGTTTGCGGGCCTCGATCAGCGCATTGAACAGGAAGAAAAATTCTTCCTGCGAGCGGTTCTTGCCGTTGAAGAACTGGACGTCGTCGAGCAACAGCACATCGAGCGAGCGATAGAGGCGCTTGAAGCTGTCGAAGGATTTTTGCTGATAGGCGCGCACCACGTCCGAGTAATAGTCTTCGGCATGAACGTAGCGGACGACCTTTTCCGGGTTCTCGGCGAGGATGGTGTTGCCGATGGCGTGAATCAGGTGGGTCTTGCCGAGACCGGCGCCACCGTAAATGAACAACGGGTTGTAGGCGCCGCCCGGGTTGTTGGCCACTTGAATCGCCGCCGCCCGCGCCAGATCGTTGGCCTTGCCGACCACCAGGTTGTCGAAGGTAAAGGAATGGAAGAGGCGCGATTTCTCGTAATTTCCACCCTTGGCCCGGGATCTGTCTGGTGCCGGCACTTCCTTGGGCGGCGTGGCCTTGGCCGTACTGTCCGCCCCCGCTTCGCTGCGGCTGGGCGATGACCGGCCGCTACCGATGACCAGCGCGATCGTCACCGGGGCCTCGAAAAAGGCCCGGCTGTAGTCCTCGATGCGTGAGAGATAACGGTCGCGAACCCATTTCAGGATGAAGCCGTTGGGTGCAATCAGACGCAACCCTTCTTCAAGGGCGGCATTTTCACCTTCAAGCCGCAAGGGTTTGATCCAGGTATTGAACTGCTGCGCGGGCAATTCCTCCTCAAAACGCAGCAAACAGGATTCCCAGAAACCGGCCAT